>NZ_VFVL01000014.1 GCF_006442815.1 Mesorhizobium sp. B2-4-3 | reverse complement strand
TCCGGCTCTAAATCAAAGAGATAGAGCATGATGTCGTCCGAAAACCGCTCCACACTTTTCGGCATCATGCTCTAGGCGTAGCGGAGAAGTTATTCGACCCCGTATTTTCGCGAGTGGACGTCGGCGCCTGCTAGCGCGTCAGGACGTCGTCTAACGCATCGCTGTCATAGGCTTGGCTTTCGACAAAAGCGGCCATTCGCATGTGATCCTTGGGGCGTCCCAACTTTAATGCCGTTGCGACAATATGCTCGGCGCGGAGGACCCTAGTTGGAACGCCTAGCTCATCGGGATCGGTGGCAAAATCGATGTCCAATGCCTGATCAAGCGCTTCCTTGTCGAGATCATTCGCTACTGGGATGAATTGAACAGGCCACCCTTCAACCACCACGCCGACATCTCGAAATTCGGTATAACCTCGCTGCGCCAGAAAGGCCAGAATCGGTGTCAACACCGTCAGCCCGGACTTAGCGCTCCCTGGGATCGTCTCGAACGATACCAAGATATCCAGATCCTCGGTGAGTCCAGGTTCGATATAGTTGTAGGCGGCGACCGCACCGCCTATCGCATAGCGTTCTTGCGGCTCAGTGATCCATGGCCTTGACGATTTCCTCGGTCATCTTCTTGGCGTCGCCGAGCAGCATCATGGTGCCATCCTTGTAGAACAGCGTGTTGTCGATGCCGGCATAGCCGGAGCCGAGCGAGCGCTTGACGAACAGGCAGGTGCGGGCCTTGTCGACGTCGAGGATCGGCATGCCGTAGATCGGTGAGGACTTGTCGTCGCGCGCGGACGGGTTGGTGACGTCGTTGGCGCCGATGACATAGGCGACGTCGGCCTGCGCGAACTCGGAGTTGATGTCCTCCAGCTCGAACACCTCGTCGTAAGGCACGTTGGCCTCGGCCAAGAGCACGTTCATGTGGCCGGGCATGCGGCCGGCGACCGGGTGAATGGCGTATTTCACCTCGACGCCGGCGGCCTTGAGCTTGTCGGCCATCTCGCGCAGCGCGTGCTGCGCCTGGGCGACCGCCATGCCGTAGCCGGGCACGATGATGACCTTCTGCGCGTTCATCATCAGATAGGCGGCGTCATCGGCCGAGCCCTGCTTGACGGTGCGCTCGATGCCGTCGTCGGCAACCGCGGCCGTCTCGCCGCCGAAGCCGCCGAGGATGACCGAGATGAAGGAGCGATTCATGCCCTTGCACATGATGTAGGACAGGATCGCGCCGGACGAGCCGACCAGCGCGCCGGTGATGATCAGCGCCAAATTGCCGAGCGTGAAACCAAGCGCCGCAGCCGCCCAGCCGGAATAGGAATTCAGCATCGAGACGACAACCGGCATGTCGGCGCCGCCGATCGGGATGATGAGCAGCACGCCGAGCAGAAGCGACGCGGCGACGATCAGCCAGAACACCAGCTTGGCCTCGGTGGTGACGAGCAGCACGATCAGCATCACCAACGCGATACCGAGCGCGATGTTGATGAGATGCCGGCCGCCGATCATGATCGGCTTGCCTGACATGCGCCCGTCGAGCTTCAGGAAGGCGATGACCGAGCCGGTGAAGGTGATGGCGCCGATGGCTACGCCCAGGCTCATCTCGACCAGCGCCTGGGCATGGATGTCGCCCGCCGTGCCGATGCCGAAGCTCTCCGGCGCATACATGGCGGCCGCGGCCACCATGACGGCGGCGAAGCCGACGAGAGAGTGGAAGGCGGCGACCAGTTGCGGCATCGAGGTCATGGCGATGCGGCGCGCGGTGACCGCGCCGATGCCGCCGCCGATGGCCAGCCCGAGCACGATCAGGCCGAAGCGGCCGACCGAGGGAGCCAAAGGCAAAGCCAATGCCAGCGTGGTGGCGATAGCGATCGCCATACCGATCATGCCGAAGAGATTGCCTCGCCGGCTGGTGGTGGGATGCGACAGGCCGCGCAGCGCCAGGATGAACAGGATGCCCGAGACGAGATAGAGGAAGGAAGCCAGATTGACGGTCACGTCACTTTTCCTTCTTCTTGTACATGGCGAGCATGCGCTGGGTGACCAGGAAGCCGCCGAAGATGTTGACCGAGACCAGCACTAGGGCGACGAAACCGAAGCCGGCGGCGAGCCCGGAGGCCGAGATGCCGACGGCCAGCAGCGCGCCGACGACAATGACCGAAGAAATGGCGTTGGTGACAGCCATCAGCGGCGTGTGCAGCGCCGGCGTCACCGACCAGACGACATAATAGCCGACGAAGATCGCCAGCATGAAGATGGCGAGTTGGAAGACGAAGGGATCGACGGCGCCACCGGACAGCGCGTGCGCCGCGTTACCGGCAGCCTCGCCTGCGGGCGGGTTGGCAAGATCCTGCACCGCAAGGCGAACGGCGGCGGTCGCCTGATCGAGTTGGTCGAGGGCTTTCTGCAAGGCGTCCATCACGCGGTCCCCTTAGGCTTGGCTGCGGACTTCTTCTTCGGCGCCGGTCTGGCGTCGGCGACCATGCTCGTCGCCGGAATGGCCGCCGGCTCGGTGCGCGGCTGCTCGACCGCCTTGGCGAAGTTCGGATGCACGACTTGGCCAGCGTCGGTCAGCATCGTCGCCTTGACCAGATCGTCGTCGCGCCTGATGGCAAGCTGCTTCGCCGCCTTGTCGACCATCGTCTCGAGGAAAGCGTAGAGGTTCTTGGCGTAGAGCAGCGAGGCGGATGCGGCGACACGGCCCGGCACGTTGAGGTGGCCGACGATCTTGACGCCGTTTTCCGTCGTCACGACCTTGCCCGGCACCGCGCCCTCGACATTGCCGCCGCGCTCGACGGCGAGGTCGACGATCACCGAGCCCGGCTTCATCGAGGCGACCATGGCGGCCGAGACCAGCTTCGGCGCCGGACGGCCCGGTATCAGCGCGGTGGTGATGACGATGTCCTGCTTGGCGATGTGCTCGGCGGTGAGCGCCGCCTGCTTGGCCTGGTATTCCTTCGACATTTCCTTGGCATAGCCGCCGGCCGTTTCGGCTGCCTTGAACTCCTCGTCCTCGACCGCCAGGAATTTCGCGCCGAGCGACTGCACCTGCTCCTTCACCGCAGGGCGCACGTCGGTGGCGGTGACGACGGCGCCGAGGCGACGCGCCGTGGCGATCGCCTGCAGGCCGGCGACGCCGACGCCCATGATGAAGATTTTCGCCGCCGGCACCGTGCCGGCCGCCGTCATCATCATCGGCAGCGCGCGATCATATTCGGCGGCCGCGTCGATCACCGCCTGGTAGCCGGCGAGATTGGCCTGCGAGGAAAGCACGTCCATCGATTGCGCACGGGTGATGCGCGGCATGAATTCCATGGAAAAGGCGGTGATGCCGGCCTTGGCCATGGCAGCGACGGCGGCGTCGTTGCCGTAGGGATCCATGATGGCGATGACGACGGCGCCGGACTTGTAGCCCTTGAGCTCCGCATCCGTCGGCCGGCGCACTTTCAGCACGACATCGGCCTTTTTGGCGTCGGCCGCCGCTCCGATCGCGCCGCCGGCCGCAGTGAAATCCTGGTCGGGGATGCGGGAGCCGAAGCCGGCGTCCTTCTCCACGATCACGTCGAAGCCGAGACCCGCCAGGCGCTTGACCGTCTCCGGCGAGGCCGCGACGCGCGGCTCGTTCGGGTCAAGCTCACGAGGGATGAATACGATTTGTCCCACCGGATGATCCTTTCGGCTGGAACCTTGATTGCGCAAGGCGTCAGCCGGACGTCCGGCGACGTCGAGGGCAATGGGCTTGGGAAATCTACCGCAGAATGAGAGTGCCGACGGCCATGATCAGGATGAACAGGATGGTCGCCGAGAAGAAGCCGCCGACGAAGAAGCCGAAGGCCATTGCGATAAGGATGGCGGCACAGAACAGCGAGCCGTATTTGGCAAGACCGAGGAAGCCCTTGTAGGTACGATCGTGCTCGGCATAGTCCATTTTCGCGCCCAGCTCGACAGGACCGGTCGGCGTGTGATCAGCCATGGAAGTACCCCTTCGAAAATGCCTTTGAGGCACATAGCGAAAAGCCGAACCAAGAGCAATGGCGCTATTGCCGCACAACCGGCGACAACAGCCTCAAACGAAAGTTGAAATTGAATGCCGCGGCTGTGTCCACGCGGCCGGCGCGGGATTTCAGCTGGCGAGGTGGGGAAAAAGGCCGAGCACACCGACGACGATCAGGTAAAGCGCGACGATGTAGTTGAGGAGCCGCGGCATCACCAGGATCAGCACGCCGGCGATCAGCGAGATCAGCGGCGTCAGCGCGAGCGAGTGTATGGTCATGGCGTGTCCTTTAAACAGCTCGGAGCAAACGATCGTCAGGCAGGACGGCAGCCAAGGCTGGTCACTGCGCCAGCCTTAAAACGGCGCAACTGCCGGAAAGATCCATGAGACGAGGACGGACGCCTATTCAGGCGGCTTCTTGCAAATATTTCGCCGTCGGCACGATGGAGAGGGGCGTCAGTCGGTTGATGGCCGGATTGCCGAACATCAGCCGTTGTTCCGTCGGCGTGGATTTGAAGAACGGCAACCGTTTGAGCGTCAGGCGCATGTTTTCGCCGGCCGGGATTTCGAACAGTGCGAGTGGGGGAAGAACGCCCGGGAATACTTTAGCTTCTGTCCTCTGCACGGCCTGAAAGTAACGAACGTAAAAAGCGGAATGCTCCATCCTGACCGGCGTCAGCACCGAGTCTTGGCCAAAATAACAGGAGGCGACCATGGCAATCCTGAGTGTCAGGAAAGGTATCACTCCGGGCGACGGTGCGCTGGCAGGATCGGCTGCGAACCGAGTTCCATCGATGAAGGTTTCTCCGCGCGCAAGCCGTTCCTTCAATATTTCCGGATAGGCATCGACGGAGGGCGAGCACGGACACTCGCTGGTAATATAATGGAAGCGCAGTGTGCTGACCAATTGGTCATAGCAATAGACACCGAACCGGTAGGAGTTGGGCAGATTATCCCAACGATCCTCGAACATACCGCTCTCGATCGGACCACACATACCTGAGCGCCGATAGGAATTGTAGCGGAGCCGGTAAATCGCCTCCTGATCTTCACCCCCGGTGATGAGACGATATTCGACATGATCCAGCAGTTGCATCATGGATCGGTTGAGCGCCGAGTCGATCCTCGCGCTGGCCTCAGCCGACGCACTCTTCCTCGCTGTATCCATTGTCAGTCCTCGAATTCCGCCTGGAAGTAGGCTATTCGAGTTGAAATGAGACACAAGCTGAAAATTCGATATTGCTGATTTACCGCTTGTTAACCTTAATGACCGCGGTCGTTTCGCCCGATCTTGCGCGTGAATAAAGCAAATCGGCCAGCCGACGGTTGGCTGGCCCGTTCCGGCGGCGGTCATCAAAATTATTCTGAGGTCAGACCTTGAGAGCCAAGATGTCGGAGGTTTAGAGCATGATCCGGAAAAGTGGGAACCGGTTTTCGGAGAAAGATCATGCTCCAACAAAGAGTTAGACCGTGATGGCGATTCAACGAAACGCCATCACGGTTTAGACGACGCCTGAGCGGTCATCATTTCATCGGATGAACAGTCGTTGCGTGGTGTATGTGCGATTCCAGGGTGGAGAACCGTTCACTGCCTCCTGGAATTGCATTGCCCGGAGCGACTGCCGACAGAAAACCGCTTCACACTTTTTGCGCAAATAGCGTTTAGCCGGCTGTCCGTTTGCCGGCGATATGCAGGTCAGCGGCAAATGGCCATGTGACGCTCGACATCGTCTCGATGCCCGACGCGCTGAGCGCGGCGCCGAAGAGAAAGCCCTGCACGAAGTCCGGCTTGACCAGATGGACCAGCGTCTTCAGCTGCTCAAAGGTCTCGACCCCTTCGATGGTGACGGAAAGACCCAACGTCCTGGACAGGCTGACGATGCCCTTCAGCAGATCGAGCGACTGCCGGTTCTGGTTCACATCGACCAGGAAAGAGCGGTCGATCTTGATCTTGTCGAGCGGCAGCTTGTGGAGATAGCTCAGGCTGGAGTAGCCGGTGCCGAAATCGTCAAGCGCAATGCGGACGCCAAGCGTCTTCATCTCTTCGATCAGCTCGCGCGTGAGCGATTTGTCGTCGAGCAAGGCGGTCTCGGTGACCTCGATTTCGAGCCTGTGCGGCGCAAGGCCTGACGCCGCCAGCGCCTCGCGAACCTTCTGCACGACGTCGCGGTTGCGGAAATCCTTGGCCGAAAGGTTGACCGATACGCTGGTCTGCGCCGGCCATTTGGCGCATTCGGCGCAGGCCGCCTGCAACACGAAAGTACTGATGTCGGCAATGATGCCCATCTCCTCGGCGAGCGGGATGAAGACGCTGGGCGAGATCGGCCCGAGATCGGCGTGATCCCAGCGGCAGAGCGCCTCGCAGCCAGCTATGCGCATGGTGCTCATCGCCACGATCGGCTGGTAGACGACGCGCAACTCCTTGTTTTGCACGGCTGTGCGCAGATCGGCCTTCATCAGCTGGCGATTGCGGAACGCGGCATCCATTGATGCCTCGAACAGCCGCCAGCTATTCTTGCCGAGCTCCTTGGCCTTGTAGAGGGCAAGGTCGGCCTTGACGATCATGGCGTCGACATCAGTGTCTTCGACCCTGGACAACACGGCGCCGCCGCTGGCCTGGATGCGTAGGCTGTGACCGGCGACATCCACCTCCCCCTGCAGGTTGACGAAGATCTCGTCGAGCAAATCGTTCAGATGGCTCTCGTCCTCGATGCGGTCAAAGAAGACCATGAACTCGTCGCCGCCGAAACGGCTGACATTGATGCCTGGCCCGGCGACCGCAGCCAGCCGCTCGGCCAAGGCATAGATCAGCCCATCGCCGACCGGATGGCCGAGTGTGTCGTTGACGCTCTTGAAATCGTCGAGGTCGAGCACGGCGAGGCCGCAGAGCCGGTCGCGGTCGCCGGACGCCATGGCTTCGCCGACCAGTTCGTGGAAATAGGCGCGGTTCGGCAGCCCCGTCAAATTGTCGTAGCGCGCCATGAAGCGGATCTTTTCCTCCGCCTCGACGCGGGCCGTCACGTCCTCGAAGGTGATGACGCCCAATTCCTGGCTGCCTTCGCGCGCGGAAAACTCATAGTGCTGGCCATTGGCAAGCGAAACCAGCACCTTGCGGTCGCGGCCTTCGCGCAAGGCGCGTGTCAGCTGCGCCTCGATGTAGCGGCAGTCTTTCGGCGCCAGCATGCCGCCGGCGACGCCGCGCATCAAAAGACCGTGGATCGAGCGTCCAAGCAAGGCATCGCCCGATTTCAGCGACATCAGATGGGCAGCCTCGGCATTGGCCACCGCGACGCGCCCGTCCGGGCCCAGCATGACCAGGCCATGCGACATGGTGTTGAGCGCGCGGTCGAACCTGCGCGTCAGGTTCCTCGCCTGCTTGTGGCCGATGACCGCGGAGAAAAGCACGTTGCGGACATGATCAGCGCTGCTGACCGTGACGAACGTCAGCGGGATGATCATCAAGCCGAGGACGACAGAAGCCATATCCATGCGCAGGATGAGCGCAAGAGCCGCCGGCCCGACGAGGGTCAAGGAAAAAATCTGGACCATGCGCATGGACCCGTAGCTTCGCCCGACAACCGTTACCAGGGTCGTCAACGACAACGACACCGATGCCAGTTCACCAAATTGATCGGGACGCAGATAGATCGACACGAAGCAGAATGACCCCAATGCGAGGCCCTGCGCGCTGCCTTTGAGAATGTAGTTGCGCTCTATCGCTTCTGCCTCTGCGACACTTGCTATGGTGCCGCCTGCTCTATGGAAGCCTTGGATGCTGAAGTACCGCCAGAGGCTGGCCGATAGCAGAACGAAAGCCAACGCCAGATAAAGCAGATCCTGCGTGCGCAGGTAGACCATGAACCCGATAATCCAGTAGCATACGCCGCCGATCGCCACCATGCCGGCGTTGTCGAACAATGCCCGCACGAACTGGATATAGACGTCTGCCGGGATGCTCTCGGTCTTTGCTCTGCCCATATACTCGGCCCAACACTACGCCTTGTCATGCCACACCCCGCCTTAAGAAAGGCTTAGAACGGCGCGCGGCGACGGTTGCAGAGGGTTGCTATAAGCAGGGCGGATAAGGGATTAGGGGGGTTGGCGCGGCGTCAACGCGCCGGCGCATTCATTCCGCTGCCCGAAGCGCAGGCTCAGCGGGGGCTTGATTCAAACGCTCGATCAAGCGCGAGCGCTCGCCCGCCGCCTTGTCGGCGCTGGCCTGCCGGACGTGGCCGTAGCCGCGGATGAGCGCCGGCACGGAGGCCAGAGCCGTCGCGGCTTCCACCCTGCCCGGCGCCAGCGCGCCGGCGATCAGGTCAAGATCGGCCTCGTACTGCCTCAACGATTGCCGCTCGATGCGCCGCTCGGCCGTGTAGCCGAAAAGGTCGCAGGCGGTTCCACGCAGGCCCTTCATCGCCGCCAGCAGCCGAAAACCCTTCATCATCCATGGGCCGAAGCTCGATTTCCGGGGTTTGCCGTCACTGCCGCGCCGCCCGAGGATCGGCGGCGCGAGATGGAACTCGAGCTTCTCGTAGCTCTGGAACTGCTTGGCGAGGTCGGCGGCGAAAGTGCCGTCGGTGTAGAGCCGCGCCACCTCATACTCGTCCTTGATCGCCATCAGCTTGAAGAGGTTCCTGGCGACGGCCTCGGTCACCACGGACGAGCCGGGCACGGCCTTGGCTTCGGCGGCGCGCAACGACGCCACGCGGTCGGCGTAACGCCTGGCATAGGCGGCATTCTGATAGGCGGTAAGGAAGGCGACGCGGCGGGCGATCACATCGTCCAGCGTCTCGGCCGGTTTTGACGCCGGCTTTCCGGTCTGGGCGACCAGGCCGCGCACGAAATCGGGCTGATGCGCGGCACGGCGGCCCCAGCGGAAAGCGGCGATATTCATCGCCACCGCCTCGCCGTTCAATTCTATCGCCTTTTCAACCGCTTCCGCTGAAAGCGGCAGGCCGCCATGCTGGAAGGCGAAGCCGAGCATGAACATATTGGCGCCGAGCGAATTGCCGAACAGCGCGGTCGCGGTGCGGGTTGCGTCGAAGAAGTGGGCCTTGTCGTCGCCGGCAGCCGCCCGGATCGCCTTCTTCAGCCGCTCGACCGGCAGCGAGAAGTCGGCGGAACGGGTGAATTCGCCAGGCATGATCTCGGCGGTATTGGCGAGGAAGATCGTGTGGCCCTCGCGCACCGCGCCCAACACCTTCTTGGCGCCGGAGACGACGAGGTCGCAGCCGAGCACGAGGTCTGCCTTGCCGGCTGAAACGCGAATGGCGTGGATGTCCTCGGGCGTCGGGGCGATGCGGACATGGGTGAAGACCGAGCCGCCCTTCTGGGCGAGGCCGGCCATGTCGATCATGCCGCAGCCCTTGCCTTCCAGATGCGCGGCCATGCCAAGCACGGCGCCGACGGTGACGACGCCGGTGCCGCCGACCCCGTCGATGATCGCCGCCCAGCCCTGGCTGCCCATGCGGAACTCGGCCGGCGCTGGCACGCCGTCGAGAGGGTCGGCCCTGCCGGCAATGCCTTCGGCCTTCCTGATCTTGCCGCCATGCACGGTGACGAAGGACGGGCAGAAACCGTTGAGGCAGGAAAAATCCTTGTTGCAGCTCGACTGGTCGATCCGGCGCTTGCGGCCGAATTCGGTCTCGACCGGCTGGATGGAGACGCAGTTCGACTGCACGCCGCAATCGCCGCAGCCTTCGCAGACCAGTTCGTTGATGAAGACGCGCTTGTCGGGATCGGGAAAGGTGCCGCGCTTGCGGCGCCGGCGCTTTTCGGCGGCGCAGGTCTGATCGTAGATGAGAACGGAAACGCCTTTGAGCCCACGCAACTCGCGCTGGACGAGATCGAGGTCGTCACGGTGATGGATGCTGATGCCGGCCGGGAAATCGGCCTTGCCGGCATATTTGTCCGGCTCGTCGGTGACGACGGCGATGCGGTCGACGCCCTCCGCGCGAACTTGTCTCGCGATCATGTCGACGGTCAGGCCGCCCTCATGCGGCTGGCCGCCGGTCATCGCCACCGCGTCGTTGTAGAGAATCTTGTAGGTGATGTTGGCGGCTGAGGACAGCGCGAAGCGGATCGCCAGCACGCCGGAATGGTTGTAGGTGCCGTCGCCGAGGTTCTGGAAGATGTGGTCGCGCTTCGAGAACGGCGCCTGGCCGACCCATTGCGCGCCCTCGCCGCCCATGGCGGTGAAGCCGACGGTGTTCCTGTCCATCCACAGCGCCATGAAATGGCAGCCGATGCCGGCGGCGGCGATCGAGCCGTCCGGCACCTTGGTCGAGGAATTGTGCGGGCAGCCCGAGCAGAAGAAAGGCGTGCGCGAACCGATATTGACGGTGTCGGCAAGCATCGCCTGGAACTGGCGCAGCTTCGCCAGCCGCGCGGCGATTTCTTCCGACGGGCCGATGGTGCGCAAGATCCGCTCGCCGAGCGCGATGGCGATCTCGTTCGGGTCGAGCGCGCCCTTGGCCGGAAACAGCCAGTCGCCGCGCTCGTCCTTCTTGCCGACGATCACCGGCTGCGTGGCGGCGCCGTAGAGGTTCTCGCGCAGCTGCACCTCGATCAGCGAGCGCTTTTCCTCGACGACGACGATGGTGTCGAGGCCGCGGGCGAACTCGGCGATGTGCTGGAAATCGAGCGGCCACGGGCAGCCGACCTTGAACAGGCGGATGCCGATGCGGTTGGCGGCCTGTTCGTCGATGCCGATATCCTCAAGCGCCTGGCGGACATCGAGATAGCTCTTGCCGATGGTGATGACGCCGAGCTTGGGATTGCGGCCGCCGGAATAGACGATGCGGTTGAGACCGTTGGCCTGGATGAAGGCGGAAGCGGCGGCGCGTTTATACTCATGCAGCCGCTCTTCCTGGCCGAGCATGTCGATCTCGTGGCGGATGTTCAGGCCGCCCGGCGGCATGTCGAATTCGGGAATGACGATGCCCAGACGCTCGATCGAGGCGTCGACCGAGGCCGTCGATTCGATGTTGTCCTTGACGCATTTGATCGCCGCCCAGGTGCCGGCGAAGCGCGACATGGCAAAGCCGTAGAGGCCGTAGTCGACGATCTCCTGGACGCCGGCCGGATTGAGGATCGGCACCATGGTGTCGACGAACAGGAATTCGGTGGCATGCGCGTTGGTCGAGGATTCGGCCATATGGTCGTCGCCCATCAGGGCGAGCACGCCGCCATTTCTCGACGAGCCGGCTAGATTGGCGTGGCGGAAGACGTCGCCGGAACGGTCGACGCCCGGCCCCTTGCCGTACCAGACCGAAAAGACGCCGTCATGCGTGCCCTCGCCCAGCAATTCGGTCTGCTGCGAGCCCCAGCAGGCGGTGGCGGCGAGCTCCTCGTTGAGGCCGGGCTGGAAGACGATGTCGGCTTGCGCGAGCTGCTTCTTGGCCCGCCACAGCTGCATGTCGAGGCCACCAAGCGGCGAGCCGCGATAGCCGGAGACGAAGCCTGCCGTGTTGAGGCCGGCGCGGCGGTCACGCTCGCGCTGCATCAGAAGCATGCGCACGACCGCCTGCGCGCCGGACAGGAAGACGCTCTCCTTGCCAAGGTCGAACTTGTCGTCGAGCGCGACGTCGTGCAGCGTCATCAGGTATTTCCTCTGCGGAGGCGCCTCAAATCAGGCAGCCAACGTCGGAGTGGGACGCCGCAGTCTTTCTTCCCTTGGCGGAGAGGTCAAACAAAATCGCAGGAGCCAGATAACACGCAACAAACAGTCTGGCGAGTGGCCGGCGGCGCATGCAAGATCATGCTAACCGCTTCCTGAGGAACAAAAATTTCGCATGGGCGCCGGCGTTTCAGGTCGCTTTCGAGCAATCCGGCTTCGGTTCGCCCGGCAGCTTGCCGTCGGGATGGCCGGCCAGATCGGAATTCAGCTCGTAGTTCGGCCCGATCACCAGCGGCCGGTCCGGCAGCATGGTCTGGTCCTCCGACGAGGTCATGGTGGTGTCGATGCTCTGCAGCAACGTGCCGCTCGCATCCTCGATGCGGATCGAGACGCTGTAGGGCTTGTCCTTGACCACGCAGGAGAGCGGCGGACTGGTGAGCGTGATGTGGGGCAGCTTCGGCCAGATCTTCTGGTTGACGATGAGCGGGTCGCCGCCGGCCGGGTTCTGGAAGCTCACCACCGCGACCTGGCCGTCGACCATCGGGCGCAGCGGCTTCAGCGTGATGACATAGGTGGCGATGGCCAGCCGGTAATTGAACTCGAACAGCTTGCCGGAGATGGCAAATAGCTGGTCGTTGCCGGTGTCGCGGCAGGCGCCGAGCGCGAATGCCGCGATCAAGGCGGCGCCGACCAGAGCCGAACGCGACAATTTCCTAAGCATTGCTGACCTCCCTGGCCGCTGTACGGCGGCGGTAATAGCGGTTTGCCTTCTGGCGGTTGCCGCAAACGGCCATGTCGCACCAGAGGCGGCTGGCGTTGCGGCTGCGGTCGACGAACAGCCAGCTGCAATTGGGACAGATCCTCAGCCTCGCCACCGTTTCGTCGCGCAGCAGCGACAGGGCCGAAACGGCCAAAGCCGCCTCGAAGGCGATCGGTGTTTGCGGATCGCCGAAAGGCTGGCCAGGCGTTCCGATCTCGGTCTCGCTGCCGGAGAGGCCGCCTGCGCAGGCCGTGAGGAAGCCAGGCAGGTGGCTGGTCGCGAGCGCGCCGTTCGATACGGCATGGCGAAACAGGCGGTCGGTCGCTTCGCGGATCGAGACGACGGCTGGCTTTATCTCGCCCGGATCCGGCGCCCGCAGCCGCCGGCCGCCGAGCTCGGCGGCGCGAAAGCCGCTCGCCGCCTCGGCGAAACGGGCGATCTCGGCCGGGTCGTCGAAACGGTCGAAGGTTTTTTCCGGATCGTTGCGCAATACGACGGTGTTTGTCGTATCGAGCGCAAGGATACCACCGGTGAAACGGTGCGGGGTCCAGGAGACTGTCATGCGCGGGAATCTAACCGATAAAACGCATTTGACAAGTTAGATTCCGAATGCAACGGTCCGGCGAGGTCGCGTCATACGACCTGTAGGATATCGCATGCTCTATTTCTTCCAGCAGGTGCTGAACGGGCTGCATTCGGGCGCGCTCTATGCGCTGCTCGCCTTCGGCTATGTGCTGACCAACGGCATCCTGCATCGGACCAACCTCGCCTATGGCGCGCTGTTCGCCTTTTGCGGCCAGACGATGATCCTGACGGCCGCTTTCGGCTACCAGGCGCTGTGGCTGACGCTGGCCGCCGCAGTAGCGCTCGGCGTGGTCGCGGCTGTTCTTTATGCGGCGCTGATCAGCCACGTGTTGTCGCGCAGCGTTTTCGAGAGGCTCGCCGACCGCTCGCCCAACGCCATCGTGGTGACGACGCTCGGCATTCTCATCTTCCTGTCGGAGGCGAGCCGCATCGCCGCCGACACGCACGATCTCTGGCTGCCGCCGATGCTCGCCAACCCCGTGATCTTCGCTGAGGGCGACGGCTTCAAGGTCACGCTCACCGTCATCCAGCTGCTCGATTGCGCGGGCGTGATCGCGGTGGTGGCGCTGGCGGCCTGGCTGTTTTCGCATTCGCGCTTCGGCCGCGCCTGGCGCGCCGTCTCCGACGATCCGAAAGCGGCGGCGATGTGCGGTGTCGATGTGCGCGCTGTGTTCCGCCTTGCCGTGCTGTTCGGCGGCTTATGCGCTGCCCTGGCCGGCGTGCTTGCCGGCCTCTATTACGGCAATGTCTCCTTCGGCACCGGGCTGATCTACGGCCTCAAGATCCTGTTCGTGACGGCGGTCGGAGGCTATCTGTCACCGCTCAAGGCCGCGCTGGGCGCCGCGGCTTTCGGCATGGCGGAATCGCTCTGGGCCGGCTATTTCCCGCTCGAATGGCGCGACGCCTGGATCTATCTCTTCCTCGTCGCCATGCTGGTGCTGATCGGCGCCGGGCGCGACCAGGCCAAGATCGCCTGAACCTTCAGACTTTGGTTGCATGACGTTCGGTGAGCCCGTGGGGGTTTCCGCCGCCGTGCCCGTTTCGTCCTGCCTGTCATGTTGACCTGCCGGACCACGCACTGCATACCGTTGGGCCAAGCGACGCGACACCGGAGGGGGAATCGGGCGCGCCGCATGGCCAGGGAGGATATGCATGGCAGGGCTGCTCGCTCTATCCAGGACGATCGACCGCATCAACGAGTTCATCGGCCGCTGGGTCTCCTGGCTGATCCTGCTCGCGATCCTGGTGAGCGCCGGCAATGCGGTCATCCGCAAGGTGTTCGACACGTCCTCCAACGCGTGGCTGGAGCTGCAGTGGTACCTGTTCGGCGCCGCCTTCATGCTGGCCGCCGCCTACACGCTGAAGCAGAACGACCATATCCGCATCGACATTGTCTACGGCATGTTCTCGCGGCGCGTGCAGCACTGGATCGACCTCTTCGGCCACCTGTTCTTCCTGATGCCCTTCGTGGTGCTGATGGTGATCTATTTCGTGCCCTATGTGTCGCTGTCCTTCCGCAGCGGCGAGATGTCGACCAATGCCGGCGGGCTGATCGTGTGGCCGGCAAAGGCCATCCTGCTGGTCGGTTTCTTTCTGCTCGCGCTGCAAGGGGTTTCCGAGATCATCAAGAAGATCGCCATCATCCGCGGCGACATGGACGATCCCAATCCTTTCGTGTCGGCGCACGACCAGGCCAAGCTCGAGGCGGAAGCGCTGGCCGAAGAGGCCAAGGCGCTCGCCGGCGAGGTCCGCCCGTGATCGAATTCATCGCGCAGAACATGGCGCCGATCATGTTCGCCTCGCTGGTCATCTTTCTGTTGATCGGCTACCCCGTCGCCTTCTCGCTCGCCGCCAACGGGCTGATGTTCTTCTTCATCGGCGTCGTGCTGTCGCCCTATTCCGGCGGGTCGATCAACCTCGCCTGGCCGCTGCTGCATGCGCTGCCCGACAATTTCTACGGCACCAGGGTGATGTCCAACGACACGCTGCTGGCGATACCCTTCTTCACCTTCATGGGCATTGTGCTCGAACGGTCCGGCATGGCCGAGGACCTGCTCGATACGATCGGCCAGCTGTTCGGGCCGATCCGCGGCGGCCTTGCCTATGCGGTCATCTTCGTCGGCGCGCTGCTTGCCGCAACGACCGGCGTGGTCGCCGCCTCCGTCATCGCCATGGGGCTGATCTCGCTGCCGATCATGCTGCGCTACGGCTATGACCGCCGCGTGGCTTCCGGCGTCATCGCGGCCTCCGGCACGCTGGCGCAGATCATCCCGCCGTCGCTGGTGCTGATCGTGCTTGCCGACCAGTTGGGACGCTCGGTCGGCGACATGTATGCCGGCGCCCTGATCCCCGGCCTCGTGCTCACCAGCCTCTACATGCTCTACATCCTGATCATGTCGATCGTCCGGCCGAACTCGATGCCGGCGCTGCCGCTCGAGGCGCGTACGCTCGGCCACGGCGTGATATCTCTGCTGGTGGCACTCGTGGTGACGGGCGCGATTTCCTACGCGGCCTATCGCTACCTTGCGCCGACCCACGGCGACAATGCCGATATCCTCGGCTTCGCCGTCGGCGTCGTCGTCATCTATGTCGTCGCCATCCTCGATCAGCGGCTCGGACTGAACATGATGTCGAAACTGGCGCAGCAGGTGGTGATCGTGCTGATCCCGCCGCTGGCGCTGATCTTCCTGGTGCTGGGCACGATCTTCCTCGGCATCGCCACGCCGACCGAAGGCGGCGCCATGGGCGCCGTCGGCGCGCTCATCATGGCGGCGATGAAGAGCCGCCTGACGATGGACGTCATCAATCAGGCGCTGGCCTCGACGACCCGGCTTTCCGCCTTCGTGCTGTTCATCCTGATCGGCGCGCGCGTCTTTTCGCTGACCTTCTACGGCGTCAACGGCCATGTCTGGGTCGAGCACCTGCTGACCTCGCTGCCCGGCGGCGAGACCGGCTTCCTGATCGGCGTCAACATCCTGGTCTTCGTGCTCGCCTTCTTCCTCGATTTCTTCGAGCTTGCCTTCATCATCGTGCCGCTGCTCGCGCCGGCCGCCGACAAGCTCGGCATCGACCTGATCTGGTTCGGCGTGCTGCTCGGCGTCAACATGCAGACGAGCTTCATGCATCCGCCCTTCGGCTTCGCGCTATTCTACCTGCGCTCGGTCGCGGCCCGCGTGCCTTACCTCGACAGGATCACCGGCAAGCAGATCGCCCCGGTCAGCACCGGGCAGATCTATTGGGGCGCCGTGCCGTTCGTCCTGATCCAGGTGATCATGATCGGGCTCACCATCGCCTTCCCGCAGATGGTCATGCGCTATAAGGGCGCCGCGGTGGAGCCCAGCACGATCGACCTCAAGCTGCCCGACATGCCTTCGCTGTCGCCGCTCGGCACGCCGCCCGGGGACAATGGCGCGGCGCCGGCCAACGGCGGCGCCGCACCAGTTGCGCCCGGCACGCCCGACCTGTCGCAGCCGCCGAATTTCGGCGACGCGCCGGCCAAGCCGGCCCCCGCGCCCGATCTCTCGCAGCCGCCCAAATTCAATTGAGGTGACCCCCATGAGAGCCGTGCGGCTGGAGAAAGTGGGCGGCATCGCGCTGCGCAAGGTTCCAAAGCCCGTTCCCGGGCCGGAGGACGTTCTCGTTAAGATCGAGGCCTGCGGCATCTGCGGTACCGACCGGCACCTTTTCCATGGCGAGTTTCCCTGCACGCCGCCGGTGACGCTCGGCCATGAATTTTCCGGCATTGTCGAAGCCGTCGGCGAGACGGTATCAGGCATTGCCGTCGGCGACCGGGTCACCGGCGATCCGAACATCGCCTGCGGACGTTGCGCCCACTGCCATGCCGGCCGCGTCAATCTCTGCAGCAATCTGAGCGCCATCGGCATCCACCGCGACGGCGGCTTCGCCGACTATGTGCTGATGCCGCACAGGCAGGCCTTCCGGCTGCCCGCGAACCTCAAGCCGACGCATGGCGCCTTCTGCGAGCCGCTCGCCTGCTGCCTGCACGGCGTCGACCTGGCCGCGATCAGGCCGGGCGCGTCAGTGGTGGTGCTCGGCGGCGGTGTCATCGGCCTGCTCGTCGTGCAACTGGCCAAGCTTGCGGGCGCGGCGACCATCATCCTGTCGACCAGGCAGGCTTCGCGCCGCGCACTGGCGCAAGAACTCGGCGCGACCGCGACGATCGATCCAAGCGCCGGCGACCCCATCGCGGCCGTCGCCGGGCCGAACGGCCTGGCGCCCGGCGGCGTCGACGTGGTGCTGGAATGCGCCGGGGTGCGCGACACGGTGGAGCAATCGATGCGGATGGCCCGTGCCGGCGGCACGGTGGTGGTCGTCGGCGTGGTGCCGCAAGGCATGAAGGTGGGGATCGAGCCGTTCGACCTTCTGTTCCGGGAGTTGAAGGTGCTGGGCTCCTTCCTCAACCCGTTCACGCATGGCCGGGCGGCCCAGCTGATCGCCTCCGGCGCGATCGAGATCGACCGGCTGATCTCGAGGCAAGTCAGTCTCGAAGAAGCGCCGGAGGTGATCGCCAATCCGCCGGCGCCGGGCGAGGTCAAGGTGCTGGTGGTGCCGAACCGCTGACGCACAATGCAAAGGCCCCGGACTAGCCAGGGCCTCCCAGGTTAAGACAACTGCCTAATCCTTACAGCTTGCCGTTGCGCTGCTGCACCATCATGAAGGTGTCGTAATTGTACTCGGCGACCTGGGCCCAGAGGTAGTGCTCCTTGCGGAAGGCCTTGATCGATTCCCAGATCTTCTTGAACGGCGCGTTGTTGGATTCCATCTCGGCATAGACCTCGTTGGCCTTCTCGAAGCAGGCCGCCATGATCTCCTGGCTGAATGGCCTGAGCTTGGCGCCGCCGGCCGCCAGCCGCCGCACCGCCGGCGGATTCACATAGTCGTATTTCTGCAGCATGTTTGCATCCGCGGCCTGCGCCGCGGTGCGCACCAGCGATTTGTAGGTCGGCGAGAGCTCTTCATATTTCGCCTTGTTGAACAAGAGGTGGACGGTCGGGCCGCCTTCCCACCAGCCGGGATAGTAGTAATAGGGTGCGACCTTGTAGAAGCCGAGCTTCTCGTCGTCATAGGGACCGACCCATTCGGCGGCGTCGATGGTACCCTTTTCCAGCGCCGGGTAGATGTCGCCGCCGGCGATCTGCTGCGGCACCACGCCGAGCTTTTGGACGACCTTGCCGGCAAAGCCGCCGATGCGCATCTTGAGGCCGGAGAGATCGGCGACACTGTTGATTTCCTTGCGGAACCAGCCGCCCATCTGGACGCCGGTGTTGCCGCCCGGCAGGCCGTACAACCCTTGCGTTCCAAGGAATTCGTTGAACAGGTCGATGCCGCCGCCATGGTAGTGCCAGGCGTTCATGCCGCGCGCGTTGAGCGAGAAGGGGACGGCGGCGCCGAGCGCCCAGGTGGGATCCTTGCCCCAGTAATAATATGCCACGGTGTGCGCCGCTTCGACGGTGCCGGCGGCGGCGGCGTCGGCGGCCTGCAGGCCGGGCACCAGCTCGCCCGAAGCGAAGACCTGGATCTGGAAATTGCCGTCGGTCGCCTCGGACAGCATCTTGGAGAAGACTTCGGCGCCGCCATAGATCGTGTCGAGCGACTTCGGGAAGGACGACGCAAGCCGCCAGGTCACCTTCGGATTGGACTGGGCAATGGCCGGCGTGGCGAGTGCCGCAGCCGCTGCGGCGGCGCCCACGCCGGACGTGCCGGCCTTGCGAATGAATGAACGACGATCCATTAAGTTTCCTCCCTTGCGGATCAGCTGACCGATGCGAGGGCATCCTCGGCGCCCGGATCGGTTGGGGGAGAAACATACACAGGCAAGAAGTCGAGTCCAGCGCCGCGGGCCGACGTTGCCGCCATTCCGCAACCGCCTGCAACTATAGTCTAACATTCCCTTCGCTGGCCTATGCGAGGCGGCCAAACTTGCCATGGAAAAGCCGCGACGGATCGCTTATTTTATAGGCAGAATAAATCCTTGGCCTGATGGAAACCAAACCCAAAATGCTGCAGCCGCTCGTCGCCGTCTCGACCGACGTCCGCCAGTTCGACAATTACACCTGGCACGCAGCCCCCCAGCAATATCTGGAAGCCGCCGTCGCGGGCGCCGGCGTGTTCCCCTTGCTGGTGCCGTCCTTCGGCGATCGGCTCGACCTCAACGAATTGCTGTCCTCGGTCGACGGCGTCATGCTGACGGGTTCGAAATCCAACGTCCATCCCTCGCTTTACGACGGCGACCCGAGCGAGGCCAACGGTCCTTACGATCCGGCGCGCGATGCCACGACGCTGCCGCTGATCCGCAAGGCACTCGAGCGCGGCGTGCCGCTTTTAGCCATCTGCCGCGGCATCCAGGAGCTCAACGTGGCCCTCGGCGGCACGCTGGGCACCGAAATCCAGGAACGCGAGGGCTCGCTCGACCACCGCGCGCCGGTGAGCGACAATCAGGATGAGCGCTTCGCCATCCATCAGACGATCTCGATCAAGCCGGGCAGCTGCCTTGCAGGCGTCTTCGGCGCCGGCGACATCAAGGTCAACTCGCTGCACCGGCAGGGGATCGACCGGCTCGGCTCCAGGCTCCAGGTCGAGGCTTTGGCAAGCGACGGCACGATCGAAGCGGTTTCCGTCAAGGATGCCCGCGCCTTCGCGGTCGGCGTGCAATGGCACCCCGAATATTGGGTGAAGTCGGACAGCAATTCCGCCAAGATTTTTCGCGCGTTCGGCGATGCGGTGCGCCTGCATGCGGCGGCAAAGGCTGGCGTACGCGCCGCGGCGGAGTAGAAATAGCGGCGCTTCAAGCGCCGCCTTTCGCCAATTGAGATCAGAACTTGTAGCTGAAGCCGACGCGCACGGCGTTTGTAGTCACATGGGTCGGGTATAGGAAGCTGCTATCGGTCGCCGGATTGTCGGTGAACTTGCCGAAGTCGCTATAGCGATACTCTACGCGCGTCGTCCAATTCGGTGCGAATGCATATTCGACGCCAGCGCCCAATGTCCAGCCAGCTTTCGTATGCGAAGAGCTGTCGCTCGTTCCGCCCTCGTCATAGTGGGTATCGAAATGAGCAACCGCCAAACCGCCTGTCGCGTAGAGCAGGGCTGGCCCCATCGCATAACCAAGGCGTGCGCGCAGGGAGCCTTGCACGTCGATCTTGGTTTTGATCGTGCCGGCAAATTCCGAGTCAACCGAACCGCTCATTCCCGAGGCTTCGATATCGGCTTCGGCGCCAAGAACGAATTGATCGTAAGCCTGATTGTAGCCGATATGAATACCGCCCAGGACCCCATCGCTGTTCCAGGAATCGGCCCAATCGGAAAAGCCACTGGCTATCGAAGAATCGTGACTGTCGACTTTTCCCCAGCCATGGCCAAGCTGGACACCGGCATAGAAGCCGCTCCACTCATAAGTCGCGGGAGCAGCAGGCGAAAGCGCGTCGGCGGCGAACGCACCGGCCGGGAACAAGGCGAGAATGGTCGAAGCAAGAAGAAAGGACTTCATCGAAGCACCCCAAAGCCAAGCCTAATTTATTCGGCTTTGGATGCGTTGCAAAGATAGGCAGGCACCTTGGAGATGTTTTCCTATCGGAAGTTGCAAAAAGACCACGCCTTGCGGTTTACTGGTCATTGCCTGTCAGCGCGAGCAACGGCGCGGCCGGCGCGTAGGATTCGTAGCCGTCGCCATCGGCAACGCCGAAGGTGACGATCGGATCGACGCCGTTCTCGCTGAAGGCGACCGAGCCGTCCGGCTGCTCCCTCCAGAATTTGACGCGCTCGATGCCAGGCATCAGCTTGCGGCAGTTCGGGGCGACGGAAAGCAACGACAGGCCCTCCGAGACTTCGGCGCCGCGGTGGATGGCGCAGGCCGCTTCATCGCCATTGGCGATCAGCCGGTAAACGTTTGCCGGAGTGACTTCCGTGGCACCGATTTGGTCGTTGCCGCTAGGCAGGAACCGAGCGCCCCCGAACAACGCGACCGACGCCACCAAGCCAACGAACAGCTTCACCCTGTCTCTCCGCACATAACCAAGTATGCAGAATGATTCCAAAGGGTTAAGTGGGTGTTAACGGATGTGGCGACGTGCTTCAGGCTCGCGCCTTGACGTTGAGCGTCTCGGGCACGGGCGTCAGCGGCCGGCGCTCGGCGAACCAGGCGACGAGGTTGTCGACGCATAGATCGGCCATGGCGCGGCGGGTGTGATCCGACGCCGAGCCGACATGCGGCAGAAGCGAGGTGTTGGGAGCATCGAGCAGGGCCTGCGGCACGTTCGGTTCGTCGGCAAAGACGTCGAGCCCGGCGGCCGCGATGGTGCCGCTCTCGAGGGCAGCGGCAAGTGCTGTCTCATCCACCGTCGAGCCGCGGCCGATGTTGACCAAGACGCCGTCCGTACCCAGCGCCGACAGGATCCCGGCATTGATCGCTTTCTCCGTGGCAGCGCCGCCCGGCGCAATGCAGATCAGCGTGTCGACGGCTTCGGCGAGGCCTTTCAGCGTGGCATGATATGCGTAAGGCAGGCCTTCGACCTTGCGGCGGTTGTGGTAAGCGATCGGCAGGCCGAAGGCTTCAAGGCGACGGGCGACGGCACGGCCGATGCGGCCCATGCCGAAAATGCCAATGCTGCGGCCGCGCAAGGTAAGCCGGCTCAGGCGATAATTGCCCTTCTCCACCCAGTCGCCGTCGCGCAGCCATTTCTCGGCGGCGTAGAGCTCGCGCACGGTATTGATCAAAAGGCCGATGGCGGTGTCGGCGACCTCCTCGGTCAAGACGTCGGGCGTGTTGGTGACCATGACGCCGCGCTTCGCCGCGTGACCGGCGTCGACAGAATCATAGCCGACGCCGAAGCTGGCGATGATCTCAAGATTGGGCAGCGCATCGATCATCGCCGCGTCGATGCCTGCATAGGAGGCGATGCCGCGCACCGTGGCGCGCATCTCGTCCGTGACCAAAGACGGATCGGCGCGTTCGATCCGCACAAGCTTGAACGCCTCGTCGATGCGGCCGAGGGCATGGCCGTTGAAATCGCCCGGCACCAGGATGGCGACCGGCAGTTTTCCTTCGGCCTTGCTCATGCACGCTCCACCGGCTTGCCGGTCGACTGCCGCACATGTAGTTCCGGCTTGATCAGCTCCTGCGATGGCCGCACCGCCTGCCCGTTCAATTTGTCGAGCAGGGCGCTGGCGGCGCGGCGGCCGACCTCGCGCTGGCCGTTCCAGACCGTGGTCAGGGCCGGTGTCGCGATTGCCGCCTCCTCGAGATCGTCATAGCCGGTGACCGAGATATCGACGCCCGGCACGAGGCCGGCGCGCGCGATGCCGTTCATCAACCCGATCGCGACCAGATCGTTCCAGCAGCAAGCCGCGGTGGGCCTGTCCTTCAGCGCCAGAAACTGCCCCGCGGCCTCGAAACCCGCCTGCTTGGTGCGCGGCCCGGGAATGCGCCAGGACGGCTTCACCTCCAGGCCAGCCGCCTCCATCGCGTTGAGATAGCCCTGGTAGCGGTCGCGGCCGGTCGAGGTCTGGTCGGTACCGCCGACCATGGCGATGCGCTTGTGGCCGAGCGAGATCAGATGATTGGTGGCAAGTGCGGTGCCATAGGCATCGTCGCCGCGGAACACCGGCACGTCGGCGCCGGCGACGGTGCGCGCGATCAGCACCGCCGGCAGGCCGTTTTCCTCGGCCATGATGATGTCCTCGGCCGGCGTGCCGATGGCCGGCGACATGATGACGCCGTCGGCGCCGAGCTGCAACAGCGTGTCGATGAAGGTGCGTTGCTTTTCGAGTTGGTCGTAGTGGTTTGACAGGATGAAGGTCTGGCGGCTGCGGTCGAGCTCGCTTTCGATCGAGCGCAGGATCTCGGCGAAGAACGGATTCATGATGTCGTGCACGACGACGCCGACGATGCCGGAGCGCGAGGTGCGCAGCGAGGCGGCGCGGCGGTTGTAGATATAGCCGATGGCGCGGGCGTGTTCCTTGATGCGCTCGCGCGTCGTGCCGGCGACCAGCGGGCTGTCGCGCAGCGCCAGCGATACCGTTGCCGTGGAGACGCCGAGCGCATCCGCGATCGTCGAAAGCTTGATCTTCTGTGCCAGTGCCCTTCGCTCCCCAGGGTCTTTAAATTTTTTAAATGCGGCGTTATGCCATCTGATCCGGAGCAAATCAAAGTTTTTTCGCCAGCGCCTCGGCCTCCGTGTCGAGCGAGGCGGAGTTGCGCACGCGAAGCCTGTGCTCGCGATGGATGATGTAGAGCCCGCTGGCAACGATGATGGCAGCACCCAGCAACGTCCAGCGATCGGGGAACTGGTGGAAGATCAGCAGTCCGGAAATGATCATCCACACCATCTGCGAATAAGGATAAGGCGCCAGCTGCGTCGTGGTCGCCAAGCGATAGGCCCGGACCAGCAAATAGTGGCCGCCGGCGCCGAAGACGCCGAGCATCAACAGGATGACCCAGTGCCAGCCATCCTGCGACAATGACAGCGAGAAAGGCAGCAGCGGCAGGAGCAGCACGGCCGGCGTCAGCGCCGAAAAGAGAATCAAGCTCTCCGAGGTCTCCGTCGACGACATGCGCCGCGTCATGATCACGTAAAAACTGTTCGACAGCATCGAGCCCAGCGCGAAGAGATGGCCGATGCCGAACACGCCGACGCCGGGCCGGGTGATGATCAAAACACCGACGAAGCCGGCAAGGATCGCCAGCCAGCGCCGCCAGCCGGCCCATTCGCCGAGCAGCGGGCCGGCAAGCGCGGTGATGACCATCGGGCCGAAGAAATAGATCGACGTGGTCTCGGCGAGCTGCAGCGTCCTGAGCGCCAGGATGTTGAACATGGTCGAGCCGAAAAGCATGCAGCCGCGCAGGATATGAGCCGGCAGGTTGTTGGCGCGAAAACGTGCCGGCTCGCGCCAGCCGCGCAAGAAGAGGCCGACCAGCAGCACATGGACGGTGAAGCGGGTCCAGGCGACGATCAGCGCCGAGACGCCGGCCAGCACCAGATATTTGCTGGAGGTGTCGAGAAAGGTGAAGCAGACATAGACGCAAAGCATCAGAAGCATCGCCGCGGGCGGCGTCGCGCTGTCGTCGTTGTTTTTGGAAATGGTCAAGGGCCGGCCGAAGGAAGATGGACGTTACCCTTCTGCGGCAATCGCCGCTTGCCAGCAAGCCGAAAGCGACTGGCCCAACAAGCGCTTCGGTCAGGCTTAGAGCGCATTGCTGTTCGCGATTTGGCCTGAACAGTTCGCGCGGTCGTCATTCTATGGCGGAGCAAGGAGCGAAGCGACGCGGCGCAGACCATAGAATCCATTCCGTGACTACGATGCTTTGCGACGGCGCAGAATTCTGCTCCGCCGCGCTCTTCGGCGAAGGTCACGGAATGGATCCTCGGGTCAAGCCCGAGGATGATGAAGCTGGGAGGCCGCGGCTAACCCCAAGCGTTCCAAATAGCCCTTCGGACGAAGGGACACGCCGCCCTTTCCGTCCGTTCAGGCATGCATGCGGGCACCCTTGGTGATCTTGTCGATGAGCTTCTTTTCGGCGCGCAAGGCGATGCCGACGATCTTGGCGTCGTCCGGGGTGAATTCCGCGAAGACGGCGCGGTTGGCGAGGTCGTGGCCGGTCGCGAACATCTCCTCGACATAGGCTGACGTCGTCACGCCACGCTCTAATGCCCGGCGATGGATCGTGCCCAGCGTCGCCGCATCGGCGGACAGGACGATGACCGGCTGGATCGACATCGGGTTGTAGAGGTTGCCGGCTCGGTCGCGATAGGGCTCGCCGATGATCTCGGGGAATTGCGCGACGATGCCGCTGGTCAGGAACGCGGTGACGTTGAGCTTCTGCCACACCGGCAGGTCCTCTCTCAGGACAATTGCAATTTTCGTATCGAACACCAAGATTGAGACTCCGAGATGGCCCGTGACGGGCGGGAAAGGCGATGGCGCAGGCTCTAGGCGAAGAAGCGAAAGAAGGTCTTGAACGTTCGTGCGCGGACGCAGCCAACGGCGATCGCATCGTTTCGGCGCCGGGCGGCTCGGGTCTCGAACGCATCGAGGCGCGCTTCCACGGCAACCCCTTCGAGCTGCATCGGCACGACACCTATGCCATCGGCGTGACGTTGAACGGCGTGCAGCGCTTCCATTATCGCGGCGCGCTGCGACACAGCCTGCCCGGCCAGGCGATCGTGCTGCACCCGGATGAATTGCACGATGGCGGCGCCGGAACGGAAGACGGCCTGCGCTACAGGATCCTGTATCTGGAGCCGTCCCTGCTGCTCGATTGCCTCGATGGCGAGCCGCTGCCTTTCGTCCGCGACGCCGTGGTCGACGATCCGTGCTTGCGCGACACGTTGTTGTCGGCGCTCGCACCGCTGGACGAGGCACTCGGCGACCTGTTCGTAGCGGATTTCGTCGCGCAACTGGCGCAACAGCTGAGACGCCACGCCGGAAAGCCGGCGAAATCAACGGGCAAGACCGCATGGCGCGTCGCCGCGCTTGCCCGCGACTATCTGGAGGAAAATGCCGAGCGGCCGGTGCGCTCCGATGAACTGGAGGCCGTTACAGGCCTCGACCGCTACGCGCTGTCGCGCCATTTTCGCGCCACCTATTCGACCAGCCCGCATCGCTTCCTGCTGATGCGGAGACTGCAAAGGGCGCGACGCATGATTGCCGAGGGAGAGTCGCTGGCGGAGATCGCCGCTGCCGCCGGTTTCAGCGACCAGAGCCATTTCAACCGGCATTTCAAGAAGGCGTTTGGATTGACGCCAGGACGCTGGGCGGCGCTGGTGAGCGACGCGTAAGCGCGACGCGCAGCGTCGTCGCGAAACCGCGAGATGTCCGGTGATGGCGTTCAGGCGCGATGCGCAGCATCGTCGCCCAGGCGCGATGCGCAGCATCGTCGCCCTTTCCGCTAAGCCGCCGATGCATGGGTGTGCGTGAAGCGACGACGCTTACGCGTCGCGCTTATAATGCCGACGCCGGTGCGTGGAGCGACGATGCTGCGCATCGCGCTCGAGACGACGCTTCGCGTCGCTCGTTAATGGGAACGTCTCGCGGTTAAGCGATGACGCTGCGCGTCACGCTCACAATGCCAACACGGTGCGTGGAGCGACGATGCTGCGCATCGCGCTTATTCATCCAGCTCCGCGTCGTCGTCCATGAGCACCAAGTCTTCGTTCGACAGGTTCGCCTCGATGCGGGCGAGCAGCTTGAACAGCGCTTTCTGGTCCTTCTTGTCGAGGCCCTTCAGCGCCTGCTTCTCGGTCTTCTTGACCGACTTCTCGATGGCGCGGATGGTTTCGCGGCCGGACTCGGTGAGGAAGATGTGGGCCTGGCGGGCGTCGGCGTTGGAGGCGCGCTTTTCCAGAAAACCCTGGGCCTGCAGCCGGTTGATGGTCTTGGTGATGGTCGGCGGGCGCACGCCGAGCCGGCCGGCGAGATTGCCTGGGGTCTGGCCGTCCTCGCGGTCGAGCGCCAGCATGATCTGGTCCTGGCCGGCATAGAAGCCGTGCGCCAGAAGCCGCGCAGCGAGCGCCGTGCGCGCCAGCCTTGCCGCCGAATGCAGCCGGCTCATTGTCGCTGTCTTGTCCGCCTTGGCCATGGTCGTTCCCTCTTCGGCCGAACCGGCGCGGGCAAGCATGGAGGCTGTCCGACGGCTGGCAAATGACGATTTAAAGAGTCCGGCTTGCAGAACGCTTTGCCGGCAAGCATTGCGGTGCCCGCGCAGGTGATGCCAGATGTTTATTTCAGTTAGATGACAAACGACTTTTGCGCCGGCGAGATTCACAGCGGAGGCTGGCCAGAGCCATTGGACGCTCACGCGGCACCTCCGTTTGGCCTGCCTCGGCCGCCACCGATCGGTCCTCGGCGCCATCCCGGCTGAAGCGGCCGCTTGGCCCATCGGTTTGGCGCGTGCAAAAGCGCGGCACCCATCCTATATGAGGCCGACCACCCAAGATTTTCGAGGCCAAGATTTCGAGGCAAGCCATGAGCGATGCACAGACGCAAATCCCCGTAACCGTTCTCACCGGCTATCTCGGCGCGGGCAAGACGACGCTGCTCAACCGCATCCTGTCGGAGAACCACGGCAGGCGCTACGCCGTCATCGTCAACGAGTTCGGCGAGATCGGCATCGACAACGACCTGATCGTCGAATCCGACGAGGAAATCTACGAGATGAACAATGGCTGCGTGTGCTGCACGGTGCGCGGCGACCTGATCCGTGTCGTCGAAGGCCTGATGCGGCGACCCGGCCGCTTCGACGCCATCGTCGTCGAGACCACGGGCCTCGCCGACCCGGTGCCGGTGGCGCAGACCTTCTTCATGGACGACGACGTGCGCACCAAGACCAAGCTCGACGCGGTTGTGGCGCTGGTAGACGCCAAGCACCTGCCGCTGCGCCTGAAGGATTCCAAGGAGGCCGAGGACCAGATCGCCTTCGCCGACGTGGTGGTGCTGAACAAGACCGACCTCGTCACGACGGAGGAGCTCGAAAAGGTCGAAGCGACGATCCGCGCCATCAACCCGGCGGCCAGGATCCATCGCACGCAGCGCGCCGGCGTGGCGCTGGACGAAGTGCTCGACCGCGGCGCTTTCGACCTGTCGCGGGCGCTGGAGAACGATCCGCATTTCCTCGATGCGCACGATCACGACCATGATCATGATCACGATCATGACGGTCACGATCATCACCATCACGACCATGCTTCCGACATCCATGACGTGACGGTGAAGTCAGTGTCGCTGCGCGGCGGCGAGATGGACCCCAAGAAATTCTTCCCCTGGATCGAGAAAGTGACCCAGATGGAAGGACCGAACATCCTGCGGCTGAAGGGGATCATCGCGCTGAAGGGCGACGAGGACCGCTACGTGCTGCAGGGCGTGCACATGATCCTCGAGGGCGATCACCAGCGCGCCTGGAAGGACGGCGAGAAACACGAGAGCCGGCTGGTCTTCATCGGCCGCGATCTCGACGCCGAGCGGCTCAGGAAGAGTTTCGAGGCCTGTCAGGCGGCTTGATTTTCGCGCCCTCTTCCCTTCTCCCCTTGTGGGATCCGAAGGACGGGCGAGACCCGTGGCTCGCCCCGGGCGGTGGATCGGCGCGCAGCGCCGAGACGGTTGAGGGGTGTTCCAGCGGAGTGAGGACGACGGCGTTCCCTGGAACACCCCTCATCCGACCGAGCTTCGCTCGGCCGCCTTCTCCCACAAGGGGAGAAGGGAAGTCGCAATGCCTGCGCCCTTCCCTTATCGCAATCCGAAGCGGGTTGAGACCCTTAGCCCAACCGCTTATGGGGAAGGGCAGGAATCTCAAATGGATTAGCTCCTCATGCCCACAGTCGCCCCGCTTGATCTCGAAGGCCATTGCGTTGCCGCCGTGTTCCTCAACGACGTGCCGCATTTCGCTTTGGCCGATGGCGCGATCCACCGGTTGGACAATGGGCACAAGACGGTTCAGGCCAATGACGGTCTGCTTGCCACCTTCCACGACGCGGCCAACGACCGGCTGATCACCGGCGGCGAGGACGGAAAGGTGTTTGCCGTGAAGGCCGGCGGCGAGGTGGACGAGTTGGCCAGCGCCGGAAAAAAGTGGATCACCAGCGTCGCCTCGGGGCCGCAGGGCGCGATCGCCTATGCCTCGGGCAAGACCGCCTTCGTGCGTTTCGCCGACGGCAAGATCAAGGAATTTGCCCATCCACGTTCGGTGGAAGGGCTCGCTTTCTCGCCCAAGGGCATGCGTTTCGGCGTCGCCCGCTACAATGGCGCGACGCTGCATTTCCCGGCGGCCGAGGGCAAGCCGGTGGAGCTTGAGTGGGCCGGCGCCCATACCGGCATAACCTTTTCGCCGGATGGCGCCTTCCTCGTCACCACCATGCAGGAAAACGCGCTGCATGGCTGGAAGCTCGCCGACGGCAAGCACATGCGCATGAGCGGCTATCCCGGCAAGGTGAAAAGCCTGTCCTGGAGCGTCAAGGGCAAATGGCTGGCGAGTTCGGGCGCGCCGGCGGCGATCGTCTGGCCGTTCGCCAGCAAAGACGGACCGATGGGCAAGGCGCCGCTGGAGCTCGGCACGCGCGGCAACACCATGGTGACGTGCGTCGCCTGCCATCCGAGCCAGGACGTCACGGCCATCGGCTATGAGGACGGCATGGTGATCGCGGCGCGCTTCGCCGACGCCAAGGAAGTGCTGCTGCGCCGCCCCGGCAAGGGCGCCATCACCGCGATGATGTGGGACAAGGAAGAACGCCGCATCGTCTTCGGAAGCGCCGCCGGCGACTGCGGCGTAATCGATATCACAGGTTAGGGATTGGGCAGTAGGGATTAGGCAATAGGAAGAAGACACCTACTGCCTACTGCCTACTGCCTACTGCCTACTGCCTACTGCCTACTGCCTACTGCCTACTGCCTACTGCCTGAAGGGGGCTTCATGCATTCAATCGACGGGACTTCCATAGGCGGCATCGACATCGCCCGCGTCGCCGAGTTGCGCGAAGCGGAAGCGGCCGCCTTCCGTAAGGCACGGCCGAAATCCGAGGCGAAGCTCGGCAACGGCATCGCCGGCTTCCTCGGCGGCGTGCCGATGCACTGGATGAGCGACTGGCCGACGCCGTTCCCGATCCTGGTCGACGGCGCGAAAGGCGCCACCATCACCGACATCGACGGCAACAAGCTCGACGATTTCTGCCTTGGCGACACCGGCTCGATGCTCGGCCATTCGCCGCCGGCGGTCGCCCGCGCCATCCGCCGCCAGTCCGGGCGGGGGCTGACCTATATGCTGCCCAGCGAAGATGCGCTGGCGATCGGCCCGCTCCTGCAGCAGCGCTTCGGCTTGCCCTACTGGCAGATCGCCACCACCGCCACCGATGCCAACCGCTTCGCGCTGCGCGTCGCCCGCGCCGTGACCGGGCGCGAGAAGATCCTAGTCTTCAACGGCTGCTATCATGGCTCGGTCGACGAGACGATGGTGCGGCTGATCGACGGCAAGCCGGTGAACCGGCCGGGCTTGGCTGGCGAATTCCGCGACCTGACGCGGGCGACCAAGATCGTCGAGTTCAACGACATTGCCGCGCTCGAGGCAGCGCTGGCTGACCGTGACGTCGCCTGCGTCATCACCGAGCCGGTGCTGACCAATTCCTGCATGGTGCTGCCGGAACCCGGCTTTCACGACGCGCTGCGACGCCTGACCCGTGCGGCCGGCACGCTGCTTCTGATCGACGAGACGCACACGATTTCGACCGGCCTCGGCGGCTATACGCGCAAGCACGGGCTGGAGCCGGACCTGTTCGTGCTCGGCAAACCGGTGGCCGGCGGCGTGCCGGCGAGCATCTGGGGCATGAGCGAGGAGGTCGCCACCCGCTATGGCGCCTACAACCGGGTGAAGGAGCCCGGCTATTCCGGCATGGGCACGACGCTGTCTGCCAACCCGCTGCAATTCGCGGCGATGCGGGCCACGCTGGAAGAGGTGATGACCGAGGAGGCCTATGCCCATATGGACCGGCTGGCGCGCCGCCTCGACGCCGGGCTGACCGCCGTCATCGATCGAAACAAGCTGCCCTGGCATGTCGCGCGGGTCGGCGCCCGCGTCGAGTTCATCTGCGCGCCCGGACCGCTGCGAAACGGCGGCGCGGCTGAAAAGGCGCATGCGCCTGAGCTGGAAGCCGCAATCCATGTGGCGCTGGTCAATCGCGGCGTGCTGATCGCGCCGTTCCACAACATGATGCTGATCTCGCCGGCAACGACTTCAGCGCAAGTGAGCCGGCTGATCGCCGCCTTCGCCGCGGTTGCGGCGAGGCTTACGGCATGAGAAAAGCGGCGATGGACAATCCGAACGCCGTTACCACCTCTCCTTCCGGCTCGACGCCCGCCGAGGCGAAGGCCTTTCTCGACGCGCATCCCGAGATCGAGGCGTTCGACATCGTGCTGACCGACGCCAATGGCATCGGCCGCGGCAAGATCGTGCGCCGGCACGAGCTGATGGGCATTTTCGAGAATGGCCGGCATCTGCCGATCTCGATCCTCGGCCTCGACATCACCGGCGAGGACGTGCACGAAACCGGACTGGTGTGGGACACCGGCGACGGCGACCTCAGGGCATGGCCGATCCCCGGCACGCTGGCGCCGCTCTTCGGCACCAACCCGCCGCGTGGCCAGGTGCTGATGTCGATGCACCATCTCGACGGCCAGCCGATGACCTCCGACCCGCGGCTGGTGCTGGCAAGGCAGGTGGAACTGCTGGCGGCACGCGGCCTGCATCCGGCCGGCGCCTTCGAACTCGAATTTTTTCTCCTTGCCAACGAACGCGACGCGGACGGCAAGGTGCAAGCCGCCCGCGCGGTGCTCGACGGCCGCCGCTCGGCCAAGACCGAGGTCTATTCGGTCGATCATCTGCACGGCATGGAGCCGCTGTTTTCCGACATCTACGCGGCCGCCAAGGCGCAAGGCATTCCGGCCGAGACGGTGATCTCCGAATACGCCCCCGGCCAGTACGAGCTGACGCTCAACTACCGCAAGGACGTGATGCGGGCGGCCGACGACCTCGTCATGCTGAAGCGGCTGGTGCGGGCGCAGGCGCGCCGGCACGGCGTCACCGCATGCTTCATGGCCAAGCCGATCGAGGCCTATGCCGGCTCCGGCATGCATTTCCACGTCTCGCTGCAGGACGATGCCGGCCGCAACGTCTTCACCGAGGCAGCCGGCGAAAAATGGTCGCCAACACTGCTCAATGCGCTTGGCGGCCTCATCCACACCATGGCGGAATCGATGCTGGTGTTCGCGCCGCACGCCAATTCGTGGCGGCGTTTCGTCTCGCAGTCCTACGCGCCGGTGGCGCCGACATGGGGCGTCAACAACCGCTCGGTGGCGCTGCGCGTGCCGGCGGGCGACGCCAGGAACCGCCGCATCGAGCACCGGCCGTCCGGCGTCGACGCCAATCCCTACCTTGTCGCCGCAACGGTGCTGGCCGGCATCGTCAAAGGCCTGGATGAGGGTCTGGACCCCGGGCTCGAGACGACCGGGAATGGCTACGAGCAGGCACCGGAGAAGTCGACCATGCCGGCCGACTGGCGCGCCGCGATCGAGGCGGCCAGAGGCTCCGATTTCCTGAAATCGGCGCTCGGCCCCGATCTGCACCGGACCTTCGTGGCGATCAAGCAAGCGGAATATCTGCGTGTCGCCCGCACCGTCAGCGAGCTGGACTATCATCTCTACCTGCATGAGGTTTGAGCACAGGCCTGACCGGCGCGGCGATCACGTTTTGGCGACGGCAGGAGATGCCGAAGAAATATTGGCGGAACCTTCCCGTGGCCTCGCTCATTCCAGATTTGATAGCAGGAGCAGACAGAGCCGCGTCAGAGATGATCGACCGGATGCCAACCACCCCAGTACCGCACCATGCCAAGGTGAAGACCAAGCATTGGCCGACGCCCGAGCCGGCTGATGTGGTGGCGCCTGAAGCCGAAGACATTCCGGAGTTGCGCGAAGAGGCGAAAGGCTGCCGCCGCTGCCCGCTTTGGCATGACGCAACGCAGACCGTGTTCGGCGAAGGACCGGAAAGCGCGGACGTGGTCTTCGTCGGCGAACAGCCCGGCGATCAGGAGGATCTGGCCGGCAAGCCATTTGTCGGCCCGGCCGGCAGAATATTCGACAGCATCCTGGACGACGCCGAAATCGATCGCCGCAAGGTCTATGTGACCAATGCGGTCAAACACTTCAAATTCGAGCCGCGCGGCAAGAGGCGCATCCATTCGAAGCCCAATGCCGGCGAAATCCAGGCCTGCCGCTGGTGGCTGGACAAGGAGCTCGACCTCGTCAAGCCGAACCTCGTGGTGGCGCTCGGCGCGACGGCGGCGCAGTCGCTGCTCGGCAAGGCCGTGCCGATCACCAAGATGCGCGGCGATGTGATCGAGCGCGAGGATGGCTTGCGCGTGTTTGTGACCATCCACCCCTCCTTCATCCTGCGCATCCGCGAGCAGGAGGACAAGGCGGCGGCGCGGGACCGGTTTTTGCAGGATATGCGGAAGGTGAAGGGGCTGATGGGGGCTTAATCCGGACGGACCGCAAAGCAAGATCCGTAGCGTTTCTTCACGCCCCCCTCTGTCCTGCCGGACATCTCCCCCACTTGGGGGGAGATCGGCCGTCGCCGCTGCTTTCGCCAATCTCCTACGCCGCGCCAATCTCCAGCGTTGCAGGAGTAAGCGAGAGCGCGACGCTGCCAATCTCCCCCGTTGTGGGGGAGATGTCCGGCAGGACAGAGGGGGGCGCTGTCCCGCCGGCGTCTCAAAGCTTTTCCACCGCAGCAGAGCAAAGGAATTCAATATCTCCGCGACGGAGCTGCGCTCCTGCTTCGCCCTGGAATGACGACGTCAGCGCTTATTGCGCTACCGAACCAGAATCGCCCTCAGATCATTCACGTTGGTACCGGTCGGACCTGGCACGAACAGATCCCCAACCGCGTTGAAGGCCGTCCAGGCGTTGTTGCCGGCGAGCATCGCCTTGGCGTCGGCACCTGCCGCACGCATGCGCGAGACCGTCGAGCCGTCGGCGAAGGCGCCGGCATTGTTCTCGGAGCCGTCGATGCCGTCGGTGTCGGCGGCCAACGCATGTATGCCGTTCACGCCGTCGATGCCGATAGCGAAGGCGAGCAGGAATTCGGAGTTGCGGCCGCCCTTGCCTTTGGCGCGCAGCGTCACGGTCGTTTCGCCGCCGGACAGGATCAGCACCGGCTTCTTGAAGGGACGGTTGCGCGTCGCCACTTCGCGCGTGATCGCCGCGTGGACGCCGCCGACCTCGCGCGCCTCGCCTTCGATCGCATCCGACAGGATGACGGCATCGATGCCTTGCCGCTTCGCTTCGGCGGCAGCCGCTTCCAGCGAGACGCCGGCCGAGGCGGTCAGATGCACCTCGTTGCCGGCAAAGCGCGGATCGTCGGGACGCGGCGCGGCGGCGGCCGGCGACTGGATATGCGCCATCACCGAAACCGGCAGCTTCATGCCATAGGCGGCGATCGAGGCCAGCGCATCCGCGCGGTTGCCGGTGTCGGGAACGGTCGGTCCCGATGCGACCAGCGCCGGATTGTCGCCGGGAATGTCGGAAACGACCAGCGACACCACGCGCGCCGGATGAGCGACCGCGGCCAGGCGTCCGCCCTTGATGGTCGAGACATGCTTGCGGATGGTGTTCATCGCCGCGATCGGGGCTCCGGAGGCAAGCAGCGCCTCGTTGACGGCGATCTCATCGGCAAGCGTCAGCCCGGGAGCGGGCGATGGCAGCAGGGCCGAGCCGCCGCCGGAAATCAGCGCGACCACCAGATCGTCAGCGGTCAGGCCCCGAACTTTCTCCAGCAGCCGGCGCGATGCCTCGAGACCGGCGGCGTCCGGCACCGGATGCGCCGCCTCGATGATTTCGATACGCTCGCATCTGGCGCCGTAACCGTAGCGGGTGACGACAAGGCCATCGATGGGGCCGTCCCAGACCTTCTCGAAGGCTGCCGCCATCTGCGCCGAGCCTTTTCCCGCGCCTATGACGATGGTGCGGCCCTTCGGCTTCGCCGGCAAATGATTGCGGATCGTCTTTTCCGGATCGGCCGCGGCGACGGCGGCATTGAAGATCGACGTCAGAAAGGTTTTCGGGTCGGTCATTTTTCTTCCGGCGGCAGCGCGAGCCCGCTCGCATCGATGCCAAGATGAGCGCAGAGCGCATCGACGACGACGCCATGGTCCTCGCGCTCGGGCAGGCCCGAGACCGCGATGACGCCGATGACGCCGGCACCTTTCACCGTGACCGGAAAGCCGCCGCCGGCCAGCACATAGTCGGCGATGTCCAGGCCCTCACCGACCTTGAAAGTGCGGTCGGGCCGCTGCTGTTCCAGCACCAAGCGATAGGTGCTTCTCAGATAGCGCTTCACGACATTGATCTTGCGCCGCGCCCAATCGGGATTGGAGGCGTTGGAGCCAGGCATCGCGGCATAGAAGATCGGCCGGTCGAAGGTCCTGATGTCGACGATAACAGGCAGGTTTTCCTTCAGCGCCCGGTCCCTGATGGCAGAGCCGATCTTGAAAGCGACGGCCTCGTCGAAGGCCGGGAAAACCAGCGTGGCTTCCTGTTTCTTGATCAGAGCGATGTCGTCGGCGGTGGCCATATCTCTTTCTCCGAAAATCGACACCGTCGTTTGTACGACAACCTCTGCCCGGTCAAGCGTCCGTCGCGGAGGCCCCCTCATCCGGCCGCTTCGCGGCCACCTTCTTCCCGGTGGGGAGAAGAGGCTGGCGCCAGCGCCGGCTCGCTCCTCTCCCCTCGGGGAGAGGTCGGATTGCCCCGAATTGCCCTTCGCAATTCGGTTGGCAATCCGGGTGACGGGGTTCACGCCGTAATGGCGCTCTTCGCCGGCCGCCCCGCCACATAGACCTCGCGCACGGCGCGATCGTCGCCCAGCGTCTGCAGCAGGAAGAGCTCTTCGGCCAGCGTTTCCACCGTCTCCATCCTGAGCCGCATGCCCGGCGTGGCGTGGGCGTCGAGCACGACGATATCGGCATCGGTGCCTTCGTCCAGCGTGCCGACCTTGTCGGCCACCGAGAGCGCCTCGGCATTGCCGCGCGTCAGTTGCCAGAAAGATTGGAACGGGTTGAGCTTCTCGCCGTTCAAAGCGATCACCTTGTAGCCTTCGTCCATGGTGCGCAGCATCGAATAGTTGGTGCCGCCGCCGACATCGGTCGCGGCTGCGATCCTGAGCGGCTTCTCGCGCCGGCGATAGCGCTGGTAGTCGAACAGGCCGGAGCCCAGGAAAAGATTGGATGTCGGGCAGAATACCGCCACCGAACCCGACTGCGACAGCGCGTCTGCCTCGCGTTCCGACAGGTGGATGCAGTGGCCGAACAGGCTTTTCTTACCGAGCAGGCCGTAATGCTCATAGACGTCGGTGTAGTCGCGCGACCAGGGATAGAGCTCCTGGGTGAAGGCGATCTCGGCGTGGTTTTCCGACAGATGCGTCTGCATGTGGAAATCGGGATATTCGCGGCATAGCGCGCCGGCCATCTCCAGCTGCTCGGGCGAGGAGGTGATGGCAAAGCGCGGCGTGATGGCATAGAGCTGGCGGCCCTTGCCGTGCCATTCGGCGATGAGCGCCTTGGTATCGTCATAGCCGGTCTGGGGCGTGTCGAGCACGCCGTCGGGCGCATTGCGGTCCATCATCACCTTGCCGGCGATGTTGAGCATGTTGCGTTCATGCGACTCGGCGAAGAAGGCTTCGGCGGACGATCTGTGCACCGAGCAATAGGCGGCGACCGTCGTCGTGCCGTGGCGCAGCATTTCGTCGAGGAACAGCCGCGCGATGCGGCGTCCGTGCTGCGCGTTCTGGAACTTCGACTCTTCCGGAAAGGTGTATTTGTTCAGCCAGTCGAGCAGTTCGGCGCCATAGGAAGCGATGATCTGCATTTGCGGAAAATGCACATGCGCGTCGATGAAGCCGGGCAAGATGAGATGCGGACGATGGTCGATCGTCTCGACACCGGCACCCGCCTTCTTCAAGACCTCCGCATAGGAGCCGGCGGCAACGATCCTGCCGTTTTCGATCAGCAGACCGCCATCCTCCTCGTAACGCCAGGCGGAATGATCGTCTATCGTTTCGGGCCAACGCAGGAAGGACAGCGTGCGGCCGCGCAGAAGTTTCGATGTCATGCTCACTTTCCGGCGCCTTCGAACCAGGCGACCAGAAGGGCCCGTTCCTGGTCGGTTATTTGGCTGACATTGGCGGGCGGCATGGCATGCGCCCGGCCGGCCTGGATGTAGATCTCGCGCGCATGCTCGGCGATGCGCTCATCGGTGTCGAGCAGCACGCCCTTCGGCGCATGGTAGATGCCTTCATAGACCGGCTCCTCCGTATGGCACATGGAGCAGCGGCCAAGCACTGTGTCGCGCACGGCCGGGAAATGCGCCGAGGCGATGTAGACCTGCGCGGCGGCGGAGGCGGCGGAGGTCTTCGGCTCGCCGGTCAGCACCTTTGGCACGGTTGACAGCCAGATGATGATCACGAACAGCACGGCAGCACCCAGCCAGGTCCAGGTCGGGTTGCCCTTCCTTGCATGCACGGTGTTGAAATAGTGCCGGATCAGCACGCCGATGATGAACACCAGCGAGGCGATGATCCAGTTGAACTCAGTGCCGAAGGCCAGCGGGTAGTGGTTCGACAGCATCAGGAACAGGACCGGCAAGGTCAGGTAGTTGTTGTGCAGCGAGCGCTGCTTGGCGATCTTGCCGTATTTCGGGTCGGGCTTGCGGCCGGCGATCAGGTCGGCGACGACGATCTTCTGGTTGGGGATGATGACCATGAAGACATTGGCCGACATGATCGTGGCGGTGATGGCGCCGAGATGCAGGAAGGCGGCGCGGCCGGTGAAGAGGTGTGTAAGCCCCCAGGCGATGAACACCAGCACACAGTAGAGCACCAGCATCAGCCCGGTATCGCTTTTACCCAACGGTGAGCGGCAGAGCAGATCGTAGACGATCCAGCCGACACCGATGGTGGCGAGCGACAGAAGGATGCCGACCGGCACCGAGATGTTGAGCACGTTGGGGTCGATCAGGAAGAGATCGGCGCCGGCATAGTAGACCACGCAGAGCATGGCGAAGCCCGACAGCCAGGTGGCGTAGGATTCCCATTTGAACCAGGTGAGGTGTTCCGGCATCTCGGCCGGCGCCACCAGATATTTCTGGATATGGTAGAAGCCGCCGCCATGGACCTGCCATTCCTCGCCGAAGGCGCCGGCGGGCAGGCTGGGACGCTGGCGCAGGCCAAGGTCGAGGGCGACGAAATAGAAGGATGAGCCGATCCAGGCGATGCCAGTGATGACATGCAGCCAGCGGACCGCAAAACTCAGCCAGTCCCAGAAAATCGCGAAATCCGTCATCGAGTGGCCCCTGGGAACTCGTCCTTGCCGATGAGAGGGACTTTACGGGCTGGCGCGCAAACGAAAAGAGGCGAGGTGCGCGATGACTTTCAAAAAAAAATGGAAAATACTAGGGTTGCCTAAGGTGTGTGAGGATTCAGATCAGGCCGAGCCGAAAACGGCGGGTTTCGAGAACCGGAGCGGAGCGTACTTGAAGTACGTGAGCACCGGAAGCGCAGGAACCCGGCGTTTGCAGGCCGGCATCACCTGAATCTCCACACACCTTCGCGCAGCCGTCTAAGAGCCACGGAAGCCGCCGCATGGCCTATCTCGACAACATCGCCGTCTTCGTCCGTGTCGTCGAGCTCGGCAATCTGTCGGCGGCGGGGCGCGACATGCGCATTTCGCCGGCCGTCGCCTCCAACCGCATCAAGGAACTGGAGAAGCATCTTGGGGTCAGGCTGTTCAATCGCACGACAAGGCAGTTGATGCCGACCGAGCACGGCACGGTGTTCTACGCCGGCGCCAAGCAGGTGCTGGACGCGATCACCGAAGCGGAAGCCGCGGTCGCGGCACTTTCCGGCCAGCCGCGCGGCACCATCAGGGTCACGGCGCCGCTCGGCCTCGGCCGGCGGCTGATCGCGTCCGGCATTCCGGATTTCCACGACAAATACCCCGATATCGAGGTGCGGCTCAGGCTTTCCGACCACAATGTCGATATCATGAAGGAAGGCATCGACGTCGCCTTCCGGCTCGGCATCATCGAGGATTCAAGCCTCAGGATGCGCGGCATCATGGAATGCGAGCGCGTGCTGGTGGCGGCGCCGAAATATCTCGAAGCGCGCGGCGAACCGGCCGAGGCTCAGGAGCTGATCGGCAAGAAGCACGACTGCCTGATGCTGCGCTATGCCGGCGCGCGCGAATATGTCTGGACGCTGCAGACGCCGAGCGGACCGCACAAATTCGAGGTGCACGGCCCTTATGACACCGACGACGGCGACGTGCTGACCGGCTGGGCCTTGTCGGGGCGCGGCATCATCAACAAGCCTCGTTTCGAGGTCGAGCCATTCATCCGCGACCGGCGGCTGAAAGTGATCCTGCCCCAGGCGCCGCCGACGCCGGTGCAGTTCGCCGCCGTCTATCCGCACAAAAAGCTGCAGGATCCGAAGGTGCGGCTGTTGCTCGACTTCATGGCTGAGCGCTGCCAGCGGCTGATCAAGGATATCTTGGCCGGAAAGTAAGAGCTGGTAGCGCTGTGTCGCGATTGGCCGAAGCGTCCGTGACGTCGTCATCCACGGGCGGAGCGAAGCGACGCGACGCGACGCGACGCAGACCATAGGATCCATTCCGTGACTTTAATCGTAAGGTGCTGCGGAGCAGAATTCTGCACCATCGCAACGCTTCGACGTCACGGAATGGATTCTATGGTCTGCGTCGCGCCGCTTCGCTCCTTGCTCCTTGCTCCGCCATAGAATGACGATGCGAGAAGCGTTCAGGCCAATCGCCAAGGTATATGGCTGGCCGGCAAGTGACGGTCTGGTGGCCCACTCTATCCCGTTGCCTTGCGCGAAGGCGAGCCTAGGTTGGTAGCCAGAACGGCTGCCGATTTCTGGCAGCCGAATGGGCAGCACCATGCATCTGGCCATTTCGCTCAACATCGCCGCCACCGACGGACAGGACGTCCTGGACTTCGGCCAAATCAGCGCCTTCGTGCGCAAGACGGAAGCGGCGGGCGTCGACATGGTCATCATTTCCGACTCCGCCGATAAGCCGTCGAGCAGCCCGTTCGAAGCGACCACGCTGCTGGCCGCTTTGGCGACGGTGACCGACAAGATCGGGCTCGTCGCCGGCGCCTCGACGCTCGCGCATCAGCCCTACAACCTGGCGCGCCGCTTTGCCTCGCTCGACATCATCAGCCATGGCCGCATCGGCTGGAACGCCACGACGGCGCAGAACCCTCGCGAAGCTGCGAATTTCAGCCGGCCGGAAGGTTTCTCCGACGATGATTTTCGCCGCCGCGCCAGGGAGTTCATCGACATTGTGCGACTCTTGTGGATCGGTTGGGAACATGACGCCTTGTTGTTCGACAAGGCATCAGGCCGCTTCCACGATCCGGACAAGATGCACCCGGCGGACTTCACCGGTGAATTCTTCTCGGTGCGCGGGCCGCTCAATGTCGCACGCTCGCCCCAAGACGTGCCAGTGCTGGTGATGTCCGGCTTGGCAGGGACCGAGCTCGATTTCGCCAGCCGCCGCGCCGATGTCGTGCTGCTGGACAAGCTTGAACCGTCGGGCGCGAGAGCGACCTGCGATGAGATCAAGCGCAGGGCGCACGAGGCGGGGCGCGACCCGGTGACGATCAAGGTGCTGGCGATGGCCGATGCGGGGCCGGAACACGATGGCCGTGGTCTGGAGGATCTATGCCTCTCATCCGGCTGCGACGGTATCGTTCTGACTGTGCAGCCTCGGGCCGCCGCCCTGGAGGCTTTAGTCGAGCGATTGCTGCCGGATCTCAAGCGACACGGATTTGCCAAGGCAAAGCCGGGCAAGACGCTGCGCGATCGCCTTGGGTTGAGTGAGGACAGCAAGCCATGAGCGCGCGTCAGATGAAGCTCGGCCTGTTTTTGTGGGCGACCGGCCATCACATCGCCGCCTGGCGTCATCCGGATGCGCATGTGACGGCCGGTATCGACATCGACCATTACATCGCACTGGCGCAGACGGCCGAAGCGGCGAAGTTCGACATGGTGTTCTGCGAGGACGCCGCCGGCCTGCGCGAGGCCAATGTCAATATCGCCAGCCAGACCTCGCGCTCGATCGGCTTCGAGCCGATCAGCCTGCTTTCGGCGTTGGCCGCGCAGACCGAGCGCATCGGCCTCGTGTCCACGGCATCGACCAGCTACAACGAGCCCTACGGCTTGGCGCGCATGTTCGCCTCACTCGACAATCTGAGCGGCGGGCGGGCCGGCTGGAACCTCGTCACCTCGGCCAGTCCGATCGAGGCCGCGAATTTCGGCGCGACCGGTTTGCGGCCGCATGCCGACCGTTATGCGCGGGCGCGGGAATTCGCCACGGTGATCATCGGCTTGTGGAACCGGCGCGCGGCCGGCCATGACGGCGAGAGCTTTTCGGTGCGCGATCCGCTCGACATTCCGCCCTCGCCGCAAGGCGCGCCGGTGATGGTGCAGGCGGGCGCCTCCGACGACGGCAAGGATCTGGCCGCCCGGACCGCCGATGTCGTGTTCTCGGCGGCGCAGACTTTCGAGGACGCCAAAGCCTTCTATGACGACCTCAAAGGACGGCTCGCCGCCTATGGACGACAGCCGGACGATGTGAAGATCATGCCCGGCGTGGCGCCGATCGTGGCCGCGACGAAAGCCGAGGCGCAGGCCAAATACGATGCGTTGCAGGAATTGATCCCCGACGATGTCGGCGTGGCGCTGCTCTCCAGCTATCTCAGCATCTCCGATCTCGGCCGCTACCCGATCGATGGGCAGTTGCCCGAACTGCCGGAAAGCGAAGGCATGAAGAGCCGGCAAGCGTTGGTCATCGAGCAGGCTCGCCGCGACGGGCTATCGATCCGCGAGCTCGCGCGATATTTTGCCGGCGCGCGCGGTCATTGGCGCGTGGTCGGAACCGCCGAACAGATTGCCGACGAATTGCAGGCGCGCTTCGAAGGCGGCGCCGCCGACGGCTTCAACGTGATGCCGTCCTGGTTCCCGGGCGAGCTCGACGCCTTCGCGACGCTGGTTGTGCCGGAATTGCAGCGGCGCGGGCTGTTCCGCAGGGACTATGAAGGCCGCACGCTGCGCGAACATCTTGGTCTGAAGCGACCGATATAAGTTTGCTCAGTCCATCAGCCGGGCGGCTCCGGACACCCTGATCGAGCTGCCGGCGGTCGGCGGAATATCGGCGTGGAGGCGCGAGCGCATGCCCATGTCCTCGCCCTGGACGATGTCGATCGAGCCGCCATGCGGCCAGCCGAGGTCGCGCAGATAGCCGGCAAAGGCCGCGGTCGCGGCGCCTGTCGCCGGATCCTCATAGACGCCGCCGGAAGCGAAGGGATTGCGGGTGTGGAAGAGGCGCGGCGTCTCGGCATGGGCGAGCAGGATCGTGACCAGGCCTTCGCGCCGCATGAAGGACTGGCCTTGCTTCAGATCATAGACCATGGCGGCCAACGCCTCGCGCGACTTCAGCGCCAGCACGAGATGATCGGCGCCGCCATGGGCGAGCGCCGGCGGAATGGCGGGATCGAGATCGCCCGGCTCATAGCCGAACAAGGCGAGCGCCTCGCCGGCTAGTTCCGACGAAGCCGACCGGCTGCGCGTCGGCGGCGACTGCAAAGCGGCGGCAAAGTTGGCGCCATCGCGAAAGCCTTCGACGGTGATGTCGGCCTGGTTGAGGGTAAGCTTGAAGACGCCGTCGCCGAACTTTCCGACCAGCGCCGCGCCCAACGCGATCGTGGCATGGCCGCAGAACGGTACTTCCGATTCCGGCGAGAAATAGCGCACGCGCCAGCTTTCACCCTCGGGCGCGGCGAAGGCGGTTTCCGAGAAGCCGACTTCGGCAGCGACACGCTGCATCTCCATGACATCGGGCAAGGCTTCGCCAATCACCACGCCGGCCGGATTACCGCCGGTGTTCCCGTCCGAAAATGCCGCAATCCGCAAAACGTCCATGTCGCTCGCCCCATGATCAAAATTCGTATTCGTCAGGCGCGCAGAAAACACGGTTCAACCCCGTTTGGGAAACGACGAAAGCGACGAGCAGCTGTGAGTGCCAGTCATATCTCCCGGTATCCTCGGTGCTCTTGGTGACGGAACGAACTTGCTTCATCGCCGTTTGGCGATTGGCGGTGCGCAAGGCCGCCCCCCAGCCATCGATGCAGCGCGACAGGAGCCAACCATGGACGCCATCGTCACCAAGAACGACCTCAAATCCGATGCCAAGAAGGAATCGATCGACCTGCTCAACGCCAGGCTTGCCGACGCCATCGATCTGGCCCTGATCACAAAGCAGGCGCACTGGAACGTCAAAGGCCCGCAATTCATCGCCATCCATGAGATGCTCGATGAATTCCGCGAGGAGATCGACGGCCATGTCGACATCGTCGCCGAGCGCGCCGTCCAGCTCGGCGGCACCGCGCATGGCACCTCGCAGGACGTGTCGAAGGCGACGAGGCTAAAACCCTATCCGACCGACATCCACAAGACCAAGGATCACCTGGCGGCGTTGATCGACCGCTATGCCACGGCCGCCAAGCTGACCCGTGAAGCGATCGACGAGGCGGACGATGCCGGCGATCGCGATACGGCGGACATCTTCACCGCCTATTCGCGCTCGCTCGATAAATTGCTGTGGTTCCTCGAGGCGCACACGCAGGAAAAGGAATAAGCGGGACTGTTCTTGCTTGGCCGGATCAGCCGGCCATCGCCTTTTCAGCGCCGGCGGAGCTTGGCGTATCCAAGGCATGCGACACCAGCGCGGTCATGATCTCGGCGGCGGCAAGCGCGGCGATCACCGGCGGGCGCTTGTCCTTCACGGCATTGCCACCGATCGGCAAGATAAGCCGGCCGAACTGGGCTTCGCTGCCCTCGGCCGATTTCAGGAACCAGTTCCTGAAAGTGGCTTTCTTGGTCCTGGAACCGATCATGCCGACATAGGCGGTGTCGTCGCGCTTCAGCGCCTCGGCAACGATCAGGAAATCCAGCGCATGGTCGTGGGTGAGGATGGCGAAGGCCGATCCCGCCGGCGCTTCGCGCACGACGGCTTCAGGCATCGGCGTCAGCCGCGTCGCCACCGTTTCCGGCATGCCTTCCAACGCCTCGGATCGGGTTTCGACGACTACCACGTGGATCGGCAGCAATGCCAGCGACGCGGCCAGCGCCTGGCCGACATGGCCGCCGCCGAAGAGATAGACATGCGGAAGATGCGCCTCTTCCGATTCAGCCTTGGCGATCAGTTGCTGCTCCAGCGAAGCATCGACGAGACGGATCGACACCTCGACGCGGCCGCCGCAGCATTGGCCGATCTCCGGCCCGAGCGGAACGTCAAGCGTGGCGCAGACCTCATCGACCTCGATACGGGCTTCACTGGCTGGAGATCGCGACCGCTGCCCTGCATTCAATATCTGTCGCGCCTTGTCGATCGCCATATATTCGAGCTGGCCGCCGCCGATGGTGCCGAAAATCGACGATGCCGAGACAAGCATGAAAGCACCGGCTTCGCGCGGCGTCGAACCCTTTGTCGCCGCCACTTCAACCAATGCAGCCCGGCCGACCCGGCCGAAGAATTCCTTCAACTCTTGAGCTTTCGAGTTCATCGTCTGCATTCCTGTTGCCGAAATATAAGGTTTTTCGGCCCGAATTGCACGTTTTAGGCCGGCCTTTCGGCTTCCTGCCTCAATCGCTCGATCGCCATCAGCACCCGTTCCGGCGTTGCCGGCGCGTCGAGGCGCGGGCAGATCTTGTGGTCGGCGACGCTTGCCACCGCGTCGGAGAGCGCATGCAGCACCGACATGCCATGCGGCAGCGGCGGCTCGCCGACCGCCTTTGAGCGATGGATGGTCGGCTCATAGGCCGACGACCAGTCGGTCAGCTTGACGTTGAAGATCTTTGGGCGGTCGGACGCGAGCGGGATCTTGTAGGTCGACGGCGCATGCGTGCGCAGCCGGCCGCTGTCGTCCCACCACAATTCCTCCGTCGTCAGCCAGCCCATGCCCTGGATGAACCCGCCTTCGATCTGGCCGAGGTCGATCGCCCGGTTCAGCGAGCGGCCGGCATCATGCAGGATATCGGTGCGCTCGACGACATACTCGCCGGTCAGCGTGTCGACCGAAACCTCCGAGCAGGCCGCGCCATAGGCATAATAGTAGAAGGCGTGGCCGCGGCCCTTGCTACGGTCCCAATGGATTTTGGGCGTCTTGTAGAAACCGGCCGCCGAGAGCTGGATGCGGTTGATATAGGCCTGCTTGACCAGATCGTTGAAGGCCACTTCCTGGTTGCCGACGCGCACCCGGTTGGGCAGGAACACGACCTGGTCGTGGGGCACCTGATATTTGTCAGCGGCGAAATCGGTCAGTCGCTTGCGGATCTGGCGGGCGGCGTCCTGCGCCGCCATGCCGTTGAGGTCGGCGCCGGAGGAAGCAGCCGTCGGCGAGGTGTTCGGCACCTTGGCGGTGGTGGTCGCGGTGATCTTGACCCGGTCGAGATCGATCTGGAATTCTTCCGCCACGACCTGGGCCACCTTGAGATGCAGGCCCTGGCCCATCTCGGTGCCGCCATGGTTCATATGGACCGAACCGTCGGCATAGACATGCACCAGCGCGCCGGCCTGGTTGGCCTCCGTCTTGGTGAAGGAGATGCCGAACTTTACCGGCGTCATCGCCAACCCGCGCTTCACGAACCGGCTGTTGTTGTTGAACGCGCTGATCTCGCGGCGGCGCCGCGCATAGTTCGCGCTTTCCTCCAGCTCGGCCACAATGCGCTGGATGATGCAGTCCTCGACCTTCTGGTGGTAGGGCGTGACGCTGCGCTCGCCGATCGCCTCCATGGGATCGTAAAAGTTCAGCTTGCGGATTTCGAGCGAGTCCTTGCCGACGGCGAAGGCCACCTCGTCGATGACGCGCTCGGCGCCGACCATGCCTTGCGGGCCGCCAAAGCCGCGGAAGGCGGTGTTGGAGACGGTGTTGGTGTAGAGCGGCGCCGACTTGGCGTGCACCGCCGGATAGAAATAGGCGTTGTCGCAGTGGAACAGCGCGCGGTCGCCGACCGGACCTGACAGATCGGCGGAAAAGCCGCAGCGCAAGGCATAGGTGAAGTCGACGCCGAGGATGTTGCCCTCGTCGTCGAAGCCTACCTCGTAATCGATGGCGAAATCATGCCGCTTGCCGGTGGCGGTCATGTCCTCATCGCGGTCGAGCCTGATCTTGACCGTGCGCTTCAATTTCTTGGCCGCAATGGCGGCGATCGCCGCGCATTGGTTGGCCTGGGTCTCCTTGCCGCCGAAGCCGCCGCCCATGCGGCGCACTTCGACCGTGACAGCATGGCTCGGCACGCCGAGCGCATGGGCGACCAAGTGCTGCGTCTCGCTCGGGCCCTGCGTCGAGCAATAGACGATGACTTCGTCGTCCTCGCCGGGGATCGCGAGCGACACCTGGCCTTCGAGATAGAAGTGGTCCTGGCCGCCGAGCCACATGCGGTTCTTGATGCGGCGGGGAGCCGCCGCGATCGCCGCCGCCGCGTCGCCACGCTTCAGGATGAGCGGCGTGGTGACCTGCTTGTCCTTGACCGGATCGAGGTTCCAGATGTCGACGACGGCCGGAAGCTCGTCATACTCGATCCTCGCCAGCCGCGCGGCGCGACGCGCTTCCTCGCGCGTCTCGGCGATGACGGCGAAGATCGGCTGTCCGTAAAACTGCACCTTGCCTTCGGCGAGCACCGGGTCGTCATGCATGTTGCTCGGCGAAACATCGTTCTCGCCGGGAACGTCCGCATAGGTCAGCACATCGACGACGCCGGTCGCCGAGCGCACCGCCGACAGGTCGACGCTTTTCAGCGTGCCGTGCGCGACCTTCGACAGGCCAAGGCCGACATGCAGCGTGCCGGCAGGCTCCGTCATGTCGTCGATATAGACTGCGGCGCCGCTGACATGCTTGTGTGCGGAATCGTGTCGCTGGTCGGTGGCGACGCCGCCGAGGATCTTTTCCGCCTTCGAATTGGGAGTGGCGTGCTTGTTCATCAGGCCGCCTCGTCGCGCGAGACCTGGAACGGCGCCTTCGTTCCGGTCGTCTCGATATAAAAGCGCAACAGCAGGTTCTTCGCTGCCAGCGCCCGGTATTCGGCGGTCGCCCGCATGTCGGTCAACGGCGTGAAATCCTTGGCGTATTCGGCCATCGCAGCCTCCACCGTCGCCTCGTTCCAGGCCTTGCCGATCAGCGCCTTCTCGACCGCGCCGGCGCGCTTCGGTGTCGCCGCCATGCCGCCATAAGCGATGCGGATGTCGGCCACCGTGCCATCCTTGGCCAAGGTCAGGCAGAATGCCCCGAGCGTCGCCGTGATATCCTCGTCACGGCGCTTGGTGACCTTATAGACGGCAAACTTTTCGCCCCGCGCCGGCACCGGAACATGCACGGATTCGACGAATTCGCCGGGCTGACGGTCCTGCTTGCCATAGGCGATGAAGAAGGTTTCGAGCGGTATCGTGCGGCGGGCCTTGCCCTTGCGGAGCGTCAGCTGCGCGCCGAGCGCGATCAGCGGCGGCGGCGTGTCGCCGATCGGCGAGCCGTTGGCGATATTGCCGCCGATCGTGCCCATGTTGCGCACCTGCGCGCCGCCGATGCGGTCGACCAGCGGTCCCAGTGCCGGGATGCGCTTCGACAGCATCTCGAAGGCTTCGCTGTAGGTGACGCCGGCGCCGATGGTGATGACGCCGTCATTCTCCGAGGTCGTCCGCAAGCCGTCGAGGCCGCCGATGAAGATCGCCGGCGAGATGTCGCGCATATGCTTGGTGACCCAGAGGCCGACATCGGTCGAGCCGGCGACGATGGTGGCACCCGGCTCCTTCTCGAGCATGGCGGCGAAATCGTCGACGCTGGCCGGCACGATCAATCGCGCCTTGCCCGACCCGACCTCGACCCTGGCGCCATCGCGCAAGGCCTTCAGCCGCGCGGTGATCTCCTTGCGCTCCAAAGCCAGCGGATCCTTCGACGCCTTGCCGTAGCTCGAAATGGCGTGCGCGGCGCGCATGATCGCCTCATAGCCGGTGCAGCGGCAGAGATTGCCCTGCAGCGCCTTCTCGATCGCGGCGTTGGACGGATCGGGGGTCTTCATCCACAGCCCATAGAGCGACATGATGAAGCCCGGCGTGCAGAAGCCGCATTGCGAGCCGTGGAAATCGACCATCGCCTGCTGCACCGGATGCAGCTTTTCGCCGTCGCCGCGTAGATGCTCCACGGTGACGACGTGGGTGCCGTCGAGCGAGCCCATGAAGCGGATGCAGGCATTCACGCTTTCGTAGACGAGACCTTCGGCGGAGAGCTTACCGACCAGCACCGTGCAGGCGCCGCAGTCGCCCTCGGCGCAGCCTTCCTTGGTGCCGCGCAGCGAACGGTTGAGCCGCAGCCAGTCGAGCAAGGTCGCATCGGGTGCGACGTCTTTCAGCGCCACGTCGGAGCCGTTCAGGATAAAGCGTATCTGATTGCGGGTCTCAGCCATGACCTCAGCTCCCCCGATAGGTCGAGTAGCCATAGGGCGAAATCAAGAGCGGGACGTGATAATGCCGCTGCTCCGCCATACCGAAGCGGATCGGCACGATGTCCAGGAAAGCGGGTTGCGGCAGGTCGATACCCTGGCCGCGCAGATAGTCGCCAGCGGCGAAGACCAGCTCATATTCGCCGGTGCGGAAATCGGCGCCGGCGAGCAGCGGCGCGTCGCAGCGCCCGTCATCGTTGGTGGCGACCGTCTTGAGATGCGCGCGGCTCTGGCCCTCGATGCGGAAAAGGCCGATCGACAGGCCTTTTGCCGGCCGGCCGGTCGCGGTGTCGAGCACGTGGGTCGTCAGGCGCCCGCCATCGGCTTTCGACGTTTCTGCCACTGGCCGCCTCCCATCCCGGTACGTTTCAGGTCGATTGTGCGCCTATTAAAGGCGATGCATAAGCCCCGGTCGAGCGGAGTGCGGCAAAAAGCACTTTCAAAAATTTTCGGGGGAATGCATGCGCACTCCTTTCGATATCTTCATCTCAACCATCGGGCAGGAGTAGCAATGCGTTACGATAGGGACATGCGCGGTTATGGGGTCAATCCACCGGACCCGAAATGGCCCGGCGGCGCGCATGTCGCGGTGCAGTTCGTCGTCAACTATGAAGAAGGCGGCGAGAACTGCGTGCTGCACGGCGACAAGGCTTCCGAAGCCTTCCTGTCCGAGATCGTCGGCGCCGCGCCCTGGGTCGGTCAGCGCCACTGGAACATGGAATCGATCTACGAGTATGGCGCGCGGGCGGGCTTCTGGCGGCTCTATCGGCTGTTCACCGAAGCGCAGGTGCCGGTGACCTGCTATGGCGTCGCCACGGCGTTGGCGCGCTCGCCCGACCAAGTGGTCGCCATGCAGGAGGCTGGTTGGGAGATCGCTTCGCACGGGCTGAAATGGATCGACTATCGCGACCATGCGGCCGAGGACGAGCGGCGCGATCTCGAAGAGGCGATCAAGCTGCATTACGAGATCACCGGCGCGCGCCCGACCGGCTGGTACACCGGCCGGACCTCGGTCAACACGGTGCGGCTCGTCGCCGAGGAAGGCGGCTTCGACTATGTCTCCGACACCTATGACGACGAACTGCCCTATTGGTTCGACCGCGACGGGCTGGAGAAACCGCAGCTCATCATCCCCTACACGCTCGACGCCAACGACATGCGCTTTGCGACCCCGCAGGGCTTCAACTCGGGCGACCAGTTCTTCGCCTATCTGAAGGACAGTTTCGACACGCTCTATGCCGAGGGCAAGGCAGGCCGGCCGCGCATGATGAATATCGGCCTGCACTGCCGGCTGGTCGGCCGGCCGGGCCGTGTGGCGGCCTTGAAGCGCTTCGTCGACTATGTGAAGTCGCACGACAAGGTTTGGCTGACGCGGCGCATCGACATCGCCAGGCATTGGCGCGAGACGCACCCTTACGAGGCGCCGGCGCTGCGTCCGTCGCGGATGGAATTCGAGGAATTCGTGCACGCCTTCGGCGGCGTGTTCGAGCATTCGCCCTGGATCGCCGAGCGCGCCTACGAATTGGAGCTCGGCCCTGCGCATGACAGCGCCGGCGGCCTGCACAACGCGCTCTGCCGCGTCTTCCGCGCGGCGAACGAAGCCGAACGACTTTCCGTGCTGAACGCCCACCCGGACCTCGCCGGCAAGCTGGCCAAGGCCAAGCGCCTGACAGTGGAATCGGCCAAGGAGCAGGCCTCCGCCGGGCTCGACGCGCTGACCGACAAGGAGCGCGAGCTGTTCTCGAAACTCAACGCCGCCTACGTCACCACCTTCGGCTTCCCCTTCATCATCGCGGTCAAGGACAAGACCAAGGACGAAATCCTGGCGGAGTTCGAGGCGCGGATCGGCAACAGCCGCGGCACCGAGCTCGAAACCGCCTGCAGACAGGTCGAACGCATCGCCCTGCTTCGGCTGAAAGACATGCTTCCCTTGTAATGTTTTGAGGGTCAGGACCCCATGGATATGATCAAGACTGCCGAGCGAACCTACTACGCCCCGCATGGCGGCCATCCCGGCCAGAACGAGCTTTTGACCGGCCGCGCCGTCTTCACCGAGGCCTATGCGGTCATCCCCCGGGGCGTGATGCAGGACATCGTCACCAGTCCGCTGCCGTTCTGGGACAAGACGAGGGCCTGGATCATCGCAAGGCCACTGTCGGGCTTCGCGGAGACCTTTTCGCAATACATCGTCGAGGTTCTGCCCGGCGGCGGCAGCGAGCGGCCGGAACTCGATGCCGCCGCCGAGGGCATGCTGTTCGTCGTCGAGGGCGAGCTCACCGTATCGCTTGGCGGCAAAGAACACGTGCTTGCCCCCGGCGGCTTCGCCTTCCTGCCGCCATCCAGTGGCTGGACGGTGCGCAACGAAAGCGGCACTGCTGCCCGGTTCCACTGGATCCGCAAGGCCTATGAGGCTGTCGACGGCCTCGACGCGCCGGAAGCCTTCTTCTCGAGCGACCGGGATGTGGCGCCGAGCCCGATGCCGGGCACGGAAGGGCGCTGGGCAACGACCCGCTTCGTCGACCCGGCCGACATGCGCCACGACATGCACGTCACCATCGTGACGCTGAAGCCAGGCGCGGTCATCCCCTTCGCCGAGACGCATGTCATGGAGCACGGGCTCTATGTGCTGGAAGGCAAGGCGGTCTACCGCCTCAACCAGGATTGGGTCGAGGTCGAGGCCGGCGATTTCATGTGGCTTCGCGCCTTCTGCCCGCAGGCCTGCTATGCCGGCGGCCCCGGCAATTTCCGCTACCTGCTGTACAAGGACGTCAACCGTCACGCCAGGCTGGGCGGCTATCTTGGGGGCAAGGCGCGGTGAGCCGCATCGTCGCCCGACCGCTGACACGCGAAAATTTCGCGCCCTTCGGCGACGTCATCGACATGGGCGGCGACAACCGCTTCCCGATCAATGGCGGCAAGGCGATGCGCTATCACGACCTCGCCACGGCAGACGCCGTCGGGCCAAATGCGCGTGTGCTGATCTCGATGGTGCGCGGCACGCCTTATGAGATGCCGCTGAAGCTCACCATGGTGGAGCGCCATCCGCTGGGCAGCCAGGCGTTCATCCCGCTGTCGCCGCGCCCGTTCCTGGTCGTCGTCTGCCACGACACGAAGGACGGACCCAGCGAGCCGCACGCTTTTGTCGCCGGCCCAGGACAAGGCATCAATTACCGCCGCAACTTCTGGCACGGCGTGCTGACGCCGATCGGCGAGGAACAGGATTTCCTCATCGTCGACCGGGGCGGCGACGGCCCCAATCTCGAAGAGTTCCATTTCTCGCACCCTTACGAGATCCACCTCCCCTGAAAGCTTTCCCATGACCGACGTTTCGCTGATCGACCGCCTGCTCGACGTGATCGAACACGACATCGTGCCGAAGACGGCGCAAGGCGTTGCACATGGCAACAAGCTGTTTGGCGCCGCGATCCTGCGGAAAGACGACCGCTCGCTGGTGCTGGCCGAGACCAACAACGAGATCGAAAATCCGCTCTGGCATGGCGAGGTGCATTGCCTGAAGCGCTTCTACGAGATGCCCAAGGCCGAGCGCGTCGACACCAAGGACGCGTTGTTCGTGGCCACCCACGAGCCCTGCTCGCTCTGCCTGTCGGCGATCACCTGGACCGGCTTCGACAATTTCTATTACCTGTTCAGCCACGAGGATTCGCGCGACAGCTTTGCCATCCCGCACGATCTGAAAATCCTGAAAGAGGTCTTCACCCTCGACCCCGGCGGTTACAATGCCGAGAACGCCTATTGGAAGAGTTTTTCCATACGCCGGCTGGTGCGGGCGTTGCCTGAGACCGAGCGCAACCGGCTGGAGGCAAGGATCGGCAGGATTGCGGCGCGCTATGACGAGCTGTCAGGCGCCTATCAGGCCAGCAAGGCCGAGAACGACATTCCGCTGAACTGACGCGTATAGCCTACCTTACCTTCGCGTTTTTCAGCACTTCATTTATCCTTGCCTGCCAACCCTTGCCGGTCGCCTTGAATTTTCTGACAACGTCCTGGTCCAGGCGGATGGAGACGACTTGCTTTGGTTTCTCCAGGGCCGGTCGGCCACGGGAACGCCTTATGCTCTCGAAAAGCTCCGGGAGCGCTTCCGCGAAAGGCTTGGCTTGTGCCAGCTGTTCGTCGGTCGCCTCCCCGTCCTCGGGATCGGCAGCAATCTGTCTTTGAATTTCGGCTTCCTCGGCATCGGTAAGCCGCCGAATGTGTGACTTAGTGTTGCTCATACACGGACCTTTCCTTTCGGCTGGCATGACGCATCGAGATCACCGAGATCGCTTCGGAACCAAGCGGCTTGAAGATCACAGCGAGAATGATCTCTCCAAATTCTCCAATCGCCTTCAGCCGACTGGCCTTGGCCGGGAGGACGATTGACGTGGCAAAAAACTCGATATCGAGATCGGCGAAGTCGAGACCCTGGCTTGCGAGGTTCGTCACCCGTTTTGGCTCATCCCAAACGATTTTCAGGCGAGATCGTCCAGTCTGTCTACATCAGGGCCACGTGAATAAACGTAATACACAAATTGATCGAGAAATACAAGAGGAAGCGGGATGATCGGAGGGTGCGTTCGCTAACGACCCAGGTCGCGTTTTTTAATGCTCCAGTCGCGATTGGCGATTGAAAGTCGCCACGCCGCGGAGCGTTATGCGCCCCATGAAAACCGCCACCGAATTTCCCCGCAAGGTCGTCGAATTTCCCGATATGGGCATCGTCATGCCGGACGGTTGCCGGCTGTCGGCGCGCGTCTGGATGCCGGAGGACGCAACCGACAATCCGGTGCCGGCGATCCTCGAGCACCTGCCCTATCGCAAGCGCGACGGCACTATCTTCCGCGACCAGCTCACCCATCCCTATTTCGCCGGGCACGGCTACGCGTCGATCCGCGTCGACATGCGCGGCAATGGCGATTCCGAAGGGCTGATGGACGACGAATATTCCGAGCAGGAATTGCAGGACGCCTGCGACGTCATCGCCTGGGCGGCGGCGCAGCCCTGGTGCAACGGCAATGTCGGCATGATGGGCATTTCCTGGGGCGGCTTCAACTGCCTGCAGGTGGCCGCGAAACAACCGCCGGCGCTGAAGGCGGCGATCAGCCTGTGCTCGACCGTCGACCGCTATGCCGACGACATCCATTACAAGGGCGGCTGCCTGCTCTTGGAAAATTTCGGCTGGGCCTCGACGATGCTGTCCTATTCGTCGCGGCCGCCGGATCCGGCGATCGCCGGCGGCAATCGCTGGCGCGACCTGTGGCTCAGCCGGCTGGAGAACCAGTCTTTTCTCCTCTCGCTCTGGCTCAGCCACCAGCATCGCGACGCCTATTGGAAGCGCGGCTCGATCTGCGAGGATTTTTCGGCGGTGAAAGCGGCCGTGCTGTCGATCGGCGGCTGGCATGACGGCTACCGCAACACCATCTCCAATCTCGTCACCAACATCCAATCGCCGGTCAAAGGTATCGTCGGTCCCTGGATCCACAAATACCCGCATTACGCCGGACCCAAACCGGCCATCGGCTTCCTGCAGGAGGCGTTGCGCTGGTGGGACCGCTGGCTGAAGGGCGCGGAAACCCGCGTCGAGGCCGATCCGAACTACCGCGCCTATGTCATGGACAGCGTGCGGCCGGCGCGCTGGCATCCGGAGCGGCCGGGCCGCTGGGTGGCGGAACAGGAATGGCCGTCGCCGAACATCAAGATCGAGGCGATCGAACTGCTTTCCGCAGGCGCCAAGCCCTCAATCGTCGCGTCGCCGCAGACCTGCGGACTTGCCGGCGGCGAATATTTTCCCTTCACCTTCGGGCCGGAACTGCCGGGCGACCAACGCCACGATGACGCGCTTTCGGTTTGTTTCGACCAGCCTGAACTCGGCGCGGCGATCGACATCGTCGGGGCGCCGGAGCTCGAGGTCCGGGTTGCTTCCGACCGGCCCCAGGCCAACATCGCGGTGCGGCTCTGCGACGTGCATCCGGACGGCGCCTCGGAGCTGATCTCCTATGGCGTGCTCAATCTGACCCACCGCAACTCGCATGAATTCCCCGAAGCGTTGGTTCCCCGGGAGACGGTTTCGGCGCGCGTCGTGCTCGACCAATGCGCCTACCGGGTGCCGGCCGGCCATAGATTGCGCATCGCCGTTTCGACCGCCTACTGGCCGATGATCTGGCCCTCGCCGGAACCGGTGCGGCTTGATCTCGCCAAGGCCAAGCTGAGGCTGCCGCTGCGCCCGCCAGCGAAGGGCAATGAGGTTTCGTTCCCTGAGCCGGAAGGCGCGACGCCATGGGCGACCGAGACAATCAGGCAGGCGAATTCCGAACGCCATGTCGATCGCGACGAGAAGACCGGTCTGGTCACACTCTCCATAACCGACGATTTCGGCGAGGTGCGCGACCTCGACCATGGGCTGGCCAATGGCAGCATCGTGCGCGAGACATGGACGATCCATCCCGACGACCCGCTGTCGGCCACCGGAGCCACGCATTGGACGCAGACACTGTCGCGCGATGAATGGTCGGTGCGGACCGAAACTTTTGCCGAGATGCGATCGGACGCCGGCAACTTCATCGTCAGCGCCAGAATCGAAGCCTATGAAGGCGAAAAGCTGGTCTTCGAACGCGACTTCGAGCAGGCGATTCCCCGCTCGCTGGTTTGAGCCGAAGCAAGATTGGTCCAAATGCGACGTGCGATTTACGCCACCGCATGTCGCATTCGGTCTTGCCTGCCGCTTTCCCTTACGGTCATTATCTCCTCCAATAGCAAGAAACGACCCTAAGGTCGGATATCCAGAGTGAGGAACCTTAATGTCCAACGAACTCGACTATCTCAGCCGGCGAGTCGCGGCCGGAAAACTTAGCCGTCGCGATTTTCTCGGGCGCGCCGCGGCGCTCGGCGTCGCCGCGACCGTCGCCAACTCGCTGCTCGCCAGCGCCGTGCGCGCCGCCGGCCCGGTTAAGGGCGGCACGCTGAAGGCCGGCCTGCAAGGCGGCGAATCCACCAACAGCCTCGATCCGGCGACCTTCCTTAGCCAGGTTCCGTTCGCCTTCGGCAAATGCTGGGGCGAAACGCTGGTCGAGCTCGCTCCGGGCGGCGGCGTCGAATATCTCATCGCCGAGGAGATCGGCTCCTCGGACGACGCCAAGACCTGGACGATGAAGATCCGCAAGGGCGTTCAGTTCCACAACGGCAAGGAAGTAACGCCGGACGACGTGGTGGCGACGCTGAAGCGCCACAGCGACGAGAAGTCCAAGTCGGGCGCGCTTGGCGTGCTGAAGAGCATCGACACCATCAAGGCCGATGGCGGCAATGTCGTGGTCACGCTGAAGGACCCGAACGCCGACATGCCTTACCTGATGGCGGATTATCATATCATCATCCAGCCGAATGGCGGCATGGACAAACCGGACGCCGGCATCGGCACCGGCCCGTACAAGATCACCGGCAATCAGCCCGGCGTGAAGCACACCGCCGAGCGCTTCGCGAATTACTGGCAGTCCGACAAATACGGCCATGCCGACCAGGTCGAGATCGTCGTCGTCAACGACCCGACGGCGCGCATGGCGGCGCTCCAGGGCGGCCAGGTCAACATGATCAACCGCGTCGAGCCGAAGATCGTCGATCTGGTCAAGCGGCTGCCCGGTGTCACCATCCGCGCCGCTTCGGGCCGCGGGTTCTATCCCTTCAACATGTTCTGCGACACCGCGCCCTTCGACAACAACGATCTCAGGATGGCGCTGAAGCTCGCCATGGACCGCGAGGAGATGCTGACCAAGATCCTGCGCGGTTATGGCGAAGTTGGCAACGACATGCCGGTCAACAAGGCCTACCCGCTGTTCGCGGGAGACTTCGAGCAGCGCAAGTTCGATCCGGAAAAGGCGGCCGCGGCTTACAAGAAGTCGGGCCATAGCGGCTCGATCCTGCTGCGCACCTCCGACGTCGCCTTCCCGGGCGCGGTTGACGCCGCCCAGCTCTACCAGCAGAGCTGCGCCAAGGCCGGCATCAAGATCGAGATCAAGCGCGAGCCGGGCGACGGCTACTGGACGGAAGTCTGGAACAAGCAGCCCTTCTCGCTCTCCTACTGGGGCGGCCGTCCGACCCAGGACCAGATGTACTCGACCGCCTATCTGTCGACCGCCGATTGGAACGACACCCGCTGGAAGCGTCCTGAATTCGACAAGATGGTGCTTGCGGCGCGCGGCGAGCTCGACGAAGCCAAGCGCAAGAAGATCTACCGCGACATGGGCGAGATCATGCGCGACGAAGGCGGCCTGATCGTGCCGTTCTTCAACCAGTTCGTCGACGCGACCGGCAAGGGCGTCGAAGGCTGGGTCGACAACCCGGCGCAGGAACTCAGCAACGGCCATGCGCTGATCGAGTGCTGGCTGCAGGCCTGATGAAGGATAAGGGAGGGGCTGGCGCAAGCCGGCCCTTCCCCGTTTTCATGACCCGCCCGAAAGGCGGGCGTCGTCCCTTCTTCACCATTGCGGGTTGCCGATGTCGTCTCCGATTCTGAGATTGGTCGCTCAGCGTATCTTGCTGGGCCTGGTTCTTCTTTTGGCCGTTTCGGTGCTGATCTTCGCCGGCACGCAGATACTGCCGGGCGACGTCGCCCAGGCGATTCTCGGCCAATCGGCGACTCCGGAGGCGCTGGCGAACCTGCGCGAGCAGCTCGGGCTGAACGACCCGGCATGGCTGCGCTACGTGCACTGGCTGTGGGGCATCCTGCATGGCGACTTCGGCACGGCGCAGTCGAGCGGACTGGACATCGCGACCTCGATCGGCACCCGGCTGAAGAACACACTGTTCCTGGCGGCTTGCGCCGCGATCGTCGCCGTGCCGCTGGCAATCGTCCTCGGTCTGATCGCGGTGCGCTACCGCAACGGCTTCGTCGACAAGCTTATCTCCGGACTGGCGCTGGCTTCGACCTCCTTCCCGGAATTCTTCATCGGCTATGTGCTGATCTATTTCTTCGCCGTGAAATGGCAGATCTTCCCCAGCATCTCGACGGTTGATGACTCAACTCCCTTCCTCGAAAGGCTGCAGGCCGTCGTGCTGCCCGCGACCGCGCTGACGCTGGTGGTGCTCGCCCATATGATGCGCATGACGCGCGCGGCGATCCTCAACGTCATGCAGTCGGCCTATATCGAGACGGCAGAATTGAAGGGGCTGAAGGCCTTCGACATCATCCGCAAGCATGCTTTCCCGAACGCGATAGCGCCGGTCGTCAACGTCGTCATGCTCAACCTCGCCTATCTCATCGTCGGCGTCGTGGTGGTGGAGGTGATCTTCGTCTATCCGGGCATGGGACAGTATCTGGTCGACCATGTCGCCAAGCGCGACGTGCCGGTGGTGCAGGCGGTCGGCCTGATCTTCGCCGCGGTCTACATCACGCTCAATATCGTCGCCGATATCGCCGCCATCGTGGCCAATCCGCGGCTTAGGCATCCGAAATGACGGGCCGGATGCAAGACGACCAAAAGGGGAACTGAGGCGAATGGCGCTACGACAAATCCCAGTCACCGCCTGGATCGGGCTGATCCTGACCGGCGCTTTCGCGTTCTGCGCCATCTTCGCGCCCTGGGTCGCGCCACACGGCAATGGCGAGATCGTCGGCGACGTGTGGGAGCCGATGTCGGCCGCCCATTGGCTTGGTACCGACAATCTCGGTCGCGACCTTATCTCGCGCATGATCTACGGCGCGCGCATCACCATGGAGATTGCGGTGGCGGCGACGGCGCTGTCCTTCTCGCTGGGCTCGATCCTCGGCTTCTCGGCCGCGGTGTTCGGCGGCTGGTTCGACACGCTGATGTCGCGCTTCGTCGACCTTTTGATGTCGATCCCGACGCTGATCTTCGGCCTCGTCGTGCTTTCCGTGCTGCCGACCAACGCGCTGACCCTGATCCTCGTCATGGGCATCCTCGATTCGACCCGCGTCTACCGGCTGTCGCGCGCGGTGGCCGTCGACATCAACGTCATGGACTTCGTCGAGGCGGCCAAGCTGCGCGGCGAAGGCAAGGCCTGGATCATCTTTCGTGAGATCCTGCCCAATGCGCTGTCGCCGCTGGTGGCGGAGCTTGGCGTGCGCTTCATCTTCGCCGTGCTCTTCCTGTCGGCGCTGTCCTTCCTCGGCCTCGGCGTGCAGCCGCCGGATTCGGACTGGGGCGGCATGGTCAAGGAAAACAAGGACGGCATCGTGTTCGGCATTCCGGCGGCGCTGATCCCGGCGGCGGCGATCGCGGTGCTGGCGATCTCGGTCAACCTCGTCGCCGACTGGGTGCTCAACCGCACGACGAGCCTGAAGGGAGGACGCGGCTGATGGCTGGCAAGCAGGCGAAGACGCGGCCGATGGCCGACGGGCAGGCAAGCTCAGGCAAGCTCCTCGACATCCGCAACCTGCGCATCGAGGCGACTGTCTATCCGCCGGGCGAGGCGCCGAAGACCATCACGCTGGTCCACGATGTCTCGCTGACGCTCGAAAAGGGCAAGGTGCTCGGTCTCATCGGCGAGTCAGGCGCCGGCAAGTCGACCATCGGCCTGTCGTCCATGGCCTATGGCCGCGGCGGCGTGCGCATCACTGGCGGCGAGGTGATCCTCAACGGCCGCGACATCATGAAGGCCGGACCAAGAGGCGTGCGGGCGCTGCGCGGACGCGAGGTGTGCTATGTCGCGCAGTCGGCGGCGGCGGCGTTCAATCCGGCGCACAAGCTGATCGACCAGGTGGTCGAGGCCACCCTCCTGCACGGCACCGCGAACCGTGCCGAGGCCGAGAAGCGGGCCGTTGCGTTGTTCAAGAAGCTCAGCCTGCCCAATCCCGAGACGATCGGCGAGCGCTACCCGCACCAGGTTTCCGGCGGCCAGTTGCAGCGCGTGATGACGGCGATGGCGCTCTGCTCGGAGCCCGACCTCATCGTCTTCGACGAGCCGACCACGGCGCTCGACGTGACGACGCAGATCGACGTGCTGGCGGCGATCAAGGACGCCATCCGCGACACCCACGTGGCGGCCCTCTACATCACCCACGACCTTGCCGTCGTCGCCCAGGTCTCGGACGAGATCATGGTGCTGCGCCACGGCCGGCTGGTGGAGTGGGGCGGCACGCGGCAGATCATCAAGGAACCGCGCCAGGAATACACCAACGCGCTGGTTTCAGTGCATGAGATCGAGCACCAGGAACAGCAGCCCGGCACAACGCCCTTCCTATCGGTGAAGAATGTGACCGCCGCCTATGGCGGCGGCCATGTCAAGGTTCTGAAGAACGTCTCGGTCGACATCTACCCGGCACAGACACTGGCCGTCGTCGGCGAGAGCGGCTCCGGCAAGTCGACGCTGGCGCGCGCCATCACCGGCCTGTTGCCGCCCGAGCAAGGCACCGTCACCTTCGACGGCCGACCGCTCGCCAACAGGCTGGCCGACCGGCCGAAGGAGGATCTGCGCCAGCTGCAGATGATCTACCAGATGGCCGACGTGGCGATGAACCCGCGCCAGACGGTGGGCACCATCATCGGCCGGCCGCTGGAGTTCTATTTCGGCATGAAGGGACGCGAGCGCGACAAACGCGTGGCCGAGCTGCTCGACGAGATCGAGATGGGCAAGGGTTTTATCGACCGCTACCCGGCCGAGCTGTCCGGCGGGCAGAAGCAGCGCGTCTGCATCGCGCGCTCGCTCGCCGCCAAGCCGAAGCTGATCATCTGCGACGAGGTGACCTCGGCGCTCGATCCGCTGGTCGCCCACGGCATCCTCAAGCTGCTCTTGAACCTGCAGCAGGTCGAAAAGGTCGCCTACCTCTTCATCACCCATGATCTTGCGACGGTGAAGTCGATCGCCGATTCCGTCGCGGTGATGTATCGCGGCGAGGTGGTGCGCTACGGCTCCAAGAGCAAGGTGCTGACGCCGCCCTTCGACGCCTATACGGACCTGCTGCTCTCCTCCGTGCCCGAAATGGAGATCGGCTGGCTGGAGAAGGCGATCAAGGGCCGGCGCATGGCGAGCGCCGGAAACTGAAGCAATTCCTGGAAAAGCGTGAAGCGGCTAGGCTCGGCGGCTTCGCCGTGGCCTTCCGCCCGTAATTGCGTCAAAACAAAGAGATAGTCCGCGGAAAAGTCGGCTCCCAATGCGGCCGCTGTCATGCGGCTGCAATGGGGAACGGAAAAGATCGGCCGCGGGCAGATAGAGCCCGCACCGAAATCAATTTCCGAAAAGGGGGCAGAACATGCAGACCGAACTCGACCATCTCGCCGCGCTCGCCGGCAAGGGCAGGATCTCGCGGCGCGATTTCCTCGGCCGCGCGGCAGCACTTGGCGCCTCGGCGGCGCTGGCGACGACGCTGGCCGGCAAGGCTTTTGCCGCGACGCCGGTGAAGGGCGGCATCATCAAGGCCGGCCTGCAGGGCGGTGAATCGACCAACAGCCTCGATCCGGCGCTGAACCTCAGCCAGGTGACCTACAATTTCTGCAAGCAGTGGGGTGAATTCCTCGTCCGCCTGACCCCGGAAGGCGGCGTCGAGAACCTGATTGCCGAGGAGATCGGCGCTTCGGCCGACGCCAAGACCTGGACGATGAAGATCCGCGAGGGCATCGAATTCCACCACGGCAAGACGGTGACGGCGCAAGACGTCGTCGCGACGCTCGAGCGCCACGCCGACGAGAAGTCGAAATCCGGCGCGCTCGGCGTTCTGAAGAACATCAAGACCATCAAGGCCGACGGCAAGGACGTGGTGGTGACGCTCGGCGACGCCGATGCCGACTTCCCCTATCTGATGGCCGACTACCACCTGGTCATCCAGCCGAATGGCGGCAAGGACAACCCGAATGCCGGCATCAGCGCCGGTCCTTACAAGGTCACCGTCAACCAGCCCGGCGTGAAGCATGGCGGCGAGCGCTTCGCCAATTACTGGCGCGGCGACAAGGCCGGCCATGCCGACCAGATCGAGATCGTCGTCATCAACGACCCGACGGCCCGGCTTGCCGCGCTGCAGGGCGGCCAGGTGCATCTCATCAACCGCGTCGAGCCCAAGGTGGTCGACCTTGTGAAGCGCATGCCGGGCGTCAGCATCGAGAACGTCGCCGGGCGCGGCTATTACCCATTCAACATGTTCTGCGACACCGCGCCCTTCGACAACAATGACCTCAGGATGGCGTTGAAGCTCGCCATGGATCGCGAGGAGATGCTGGACAAGATCCTGCGCGGCTACGGCTCGGTGGGCAACGACTTCCCGATCAACGAGGCCTACCCGCTGTTTTCCGCCGACATCGAGCAGCGCACGTTCGACCCCGAAAAGGCGGCCGCGGCCTACAAGAAGTCCGGCCATAGCGGCTCGATCCTGCTGCGCACCTCGGACGTCGCCTTCCCGGGCGCCGTGGACGCCGCCCAGCTCTACCAGCAGAGCTGCGCCAAGGCCGGCATCAAAATAGAGATCAAGCGCGAGCCGGGCGACGGTTACTGGTCGGAAGTGTGGAACAAGCAGCCCTTCTCGCTCTCCTACTGGGGCGGCCGGCCGACGCAGGGTCAGATGTATTCCACCGGCTATCTATCGACCGCCGACTGGAACGACACGCGCTTCAAGCGGCCCGAATTCGACAAGATGCTCTACGCGGCGCGCGCCGAGCTGGACCAGGCCAAGCGCAAGGCGATCTACCGCGACATGGCAATGCTGATGCGCGACGAAGGCGGCCTGATCGTGCCGTTCTTCAACCAGTTCGTCGACGCCGCCAACACCAAGAAAGTCAGCGGCTGGGTGAAGAACCCGAATGGCGAGATGATGGACGGTTATGCGCTCAACGAGTGCTGGCTGAACGCCTGATATCAAGCTATCCAAAGCAGCGCTGCGTGTCCGCGCGATACGCGGCGCTTCTGTTTTCGATGCATGGGAACCGCCGTGGCGCTCAAATCCAAACTGCTGCTCATCATCCTCGACGGCGTGCCCTACCGGAACTGGCGCCGGCTGATGGGCAATCTCGAAGGCTGGGCGCAGTCCGGCGAGGCGCAGGTCTGGAAGATGCGCTCGGTGCTGCCGTCGACGTCCGCCTGCTGCTACGCCTCGATCCACACCGGTGTTTCGCCGCAGGTGCACGGCATCCTTTCCAACGAGAACCGCTTTCGCGTCACGCCGCCGGATATCTTCTCGGAAGTCAGCAAGGCCGGCGGCAAGACCGGCGCCGTGACCCATTCCTACTGGTCGGAATTCTTCCGTTCGTACCCGTTCGACCTTGTCGAGGACATGGAGTTCGACGAGCCAAGCGGGCCGATCACGCATGGCCGCTTCCACACCATGACCGGCTACAATCTCAAGAACCAGATGACGCCGAGCGACGTCGACCTGTTCGCGACGCTGACCATGCTGGCGAAGCGCCACGGCATCGACTACGGCATCCTGCACACCTGCACGCTGGACTCGATGGGCCATCGCTTCGGCCATGACTGCCACGAGATGGACCATGCCTGCTACGCGATGGACGCGATGTTGGCAGCCTTCCTGCCGCAATGGCGCGCAGCCGGCTATGAAGTGATCGTGACGGCCGACCACGGCCAGACCGACCGCGGCCATCATGGCGGCCACGACGATGAGATGCAGGATTTCGCGCTCTATTATTTCGGCCCGGCCAAGGGGCCTCAAGCCGAGACGCTGCTCGATCAGCTGCAGCTCGCGCCGACGGTGCTGAGCCGGCTCGGCGTGGCGATACCCGAGACGATGAAGGCGAAGGTGTTCTTGGTTTAGTTTCCCCTTCTCCCGTTGCAACGTTGGAGATTGGCGAAGGCCAAGCAACTTCGTCATCCACGGGCGGAGCAGCCGCGAAGCAGCGTCGCGAAGACCCGAGGATACATTCCGTAACCTCACGCGAAGAATGAAGGCGGTGCAGAACAGAGATTGTTCTGCATCGCGGTGACGCTCGTAGGTCACGGAATGGATCCTATGGTCTGCGCTGCGTCGCTTCGCTCCTTGCTTCGCCATAGGATGACGAAGCGATAGGCGTCTCGGCCTATCGCCCGCAAGAGATAGGAGAAGTGCCCCTACTGGCAACCTCCCCGCTCTTCGGTTAGCCTCCGAAAAATCCTTGGCGGAGGGTGAACCTTTTTGGACCGATCAGCGACAGAGCTTCGAGGAGCCAGGCGGCTCGACCGGCTATGAATGCGGCGACGGAAACCGATCGCGCGCTTGTGGACCGGGTCGCGAAGGGCGACCGGGCCGCCGTTCGGCTCCTGTTCATGCGTCATCACGCGCGGATCTACCGCTTCGTGGCGCGCCAGATGGGATCGGAAATGATGGCCGACGATATCGCGAACGAGGTCTTTCTGGAGCTGTGGAAAAAGGCGCCCAGCTTCGAGGGGCGCTCTGAAGTTTCCACGTGGCTGCTCGGCATCGCCCGCTTCAAGGGGCTGTCCATGCTGCGCAAGAAGAAGGAAGACTGGATCGACGACGACGACGCAGCGCAAGTTCCCGACGGCGCCGACACGCCGGAAGTCGTGACCATGAAGGAGGACAAGGCCGCCGCCTTGCGCCGCATGATCGACGCCCTGCCTGAAGAACACCGCGCGGTGATCGACCTTGCCTATTACCATGGCCAGTCGGTGACCGAGATCGGCGAGGTGCTCGACATCCCGGTCGCCACCGTCAAGACCAGAATGTTCTACGCCCGCAAGAAACTCGGCGAAGCCCTCAAGGCCGCCGGTTACGACAGGGGGTGGCCATGAGTGCCGCTGAAAAGATGTCGCGCCGCGACGAGATGGAAACGCTGCTGCCGTTCTACCTGAACGGCTCGCTGGAAGGCGCCGAGCTGGAGGCCGTCGAGGAATGGCTGGCCACCGATCCGGCAGCGATGAATGCGCTTGGCGAAGCGGAGGCCGAGTTCTCCGGTACCGCCGCCGCCAACGAGGCGATCAGGCCGCCGGCCGACGCGCTCTCCCGCTTCGCCAGGGCGCTCGACGCCGAGGCCGGCCCGGCGCCCGCGCCGGCCGGCCAGTCGTGGCTCGCCAAGGTTTTCGGCCGGGTGACGGCGATGCCGGCCGGCATCGCCTGGGCCGCGGCCGCGGCGCTGCTTGCGCTGGTCATCGTTCAGTCGTTCGAACAGCCGGGCGGCAAGGGCAACGACTTCGAGGTGGCTGGCGCGCAGGATGATCTGGCGAAGCTGCCTTTCGCGCTGGTGAAGTTCAAGCCGGATGCCAAAATGGCCGATATCGCCGCCTTCCTCGGCCAGAACGGGCTGAAGATCGCCGGCGGGCCGACGGCCGACGGCGTCTTCCGCCTGACCATTCCGGCGAGCAGCGCGGCCGACTACGACAAGCTCGTCGGCCTTATTGCGGCCCAGCCCTTCGCCGATACTGTGATCCAGGGAAGGAAACCGGTCGATGGCGGCTAAGGCGGTCATTCTGCATGCGGCACTCCTCGCGGCGGCGGCCTTTGCCGCCGCGCCTGCGTTTGCGCAGACCAACGATCCGAATCTTTCACAGACCCAGGTCGACTGCCTGAACCGCACGACAGCGGCGGGCGCCGGCTGCGACAAGAACGGCGGCACCGCGAATAATGGCGAGAAACCGGGAGCTGGCGACACCACAGGCGCCGCGGTGTTCCTGCCGGCGCTGATCGTCGACCTGTTCCCGAACGCGCCGGCAGGTGCCGCTCCGCCGACGCCACCCTCGAACGGAACGTCGTCGTCGAACGGTTCCGGCAACACGCCGCCACCCGCTCCGGCGCCGAGCGGACCCGTCACGGTGCCTCAGGGCCTCAATCTGGCCGAGCCGCCGCGCGCGATTGCCGGCGAGTTCGTGCCCGACGAGGTGCTGGTGACCGTCGACGGCGATGCCGGCGTCGTGCGGCAGATCGCGACCTCCTTCGGCCTGCAGGTGCGCTCGCAGCGCCAGTCGCGGCTGCTCGGCAGCACGCTGGTGCGCTTCGGCATCACCGACGGGCGGCCGGTCGGCGTGGTGCTGGCGCAGCTTGCCGCGGACGGGCGCACGCAGCGCCGCGAACCGAACCACATCTACACGCTGCAGCAGGCGGCCGGCGTCGTGAACTATGCCTTCGACCGCATCGCGCTCGATTCAAAACAGGCGAGCGGCGAGAATGTGCGCGTCGCCGTCATCGACACCGGCATCGACGACACCAACCCGGCGCTCGCCGGCGTCATCGCCGACCAGTATGACGCCATGCCCAACGTGCCGATCGAAAAGCGCGACCACGGCACCTCGGTCGACGGGCTGATCGCCGGCGTCGGTCCGCTGGAAGGTATGGCGCCGGGCGCTAAGATCTATCACGCGCGGGCCTTCGAAGGCGGCAAGTCGACCATGGACGTCATCCTGTCGGCGCTCGACTGGGCGGCCGAGCAAAATGTGCGCATCATCAATATGAGCTTCGTCGGCCCGAAGAACGATCTGCTCGGCACCGCCTGCCGTAACGCCCGGGAGCTCGGTATCGTGCTGGTCGCGGCCGCCGGCAACAACGGGCCGAAGGCGCCCTATGGCTATCCGGCCGCCTTCGACGGCGTCATCGCCGTGACCGCCACCGACGCCAAGGACGGGCTGATGCCGCAGGCCAATCGCGGCGGCTATGTCTTCATCTCGGCGCCGGGGGTCGAGATGGTGGCGCCGAGCGGCGCCGGCTCCGACGTAGTGACCGGCACGTCCTTCGCCGCGGCGATCGTATCCGGCGCCATCGCCAATTTGATCCACGCGGCGCCCGACCGCTCGGCCGACGAGATCGAGAAGGCGCTGGCCGCAACCGCCAAGGATCTCGGCCCGAAGGGCCGGGACAATGATTTCGGCTATGGGCTGCTCGATATCAAGGCCGCCGGAGCGGCGAAGGAGTGAGTCTCGCGTTTGAGGCTCATGCCTTGATGCCTTTGATGTTGAAACTCAATCAAATGGTTATCGCAATGGCCGCGATGAGCGGAGCCGGCCATTCGACAAATAGGCACGAACATCTTAGCTTTCGCCGGGATAGGTCAAACCACAATTCTTCTGAAGCAACTAGTGGCACTGCACAGGGATTTTCATCGGTCGGCTCTGTTTGCGTTGGCAGGTGGCATGCGTTGGAGATTGGCCGAAACGCCCACCGCGATCGTCATTCTAGGGCGAAGCAGGAGCGAAGCTCCGTCGCGAAGACCCTAGAATCCATGCCGTTACCTTCGCCAAGGCGTGCAACGGAGCAGAATTCTGCAACCGTGGCGGCGCTTCCAAGTCACGGCATGGATTCTATGGTCTGCGCCGCGTCGCTTCGCTCCTTGCTCCGCCATAGAATGACGACGTTGGGGCAGCTTCAACCAATCCCCGGCGTTTGCGCTGATTTCACGGAAATGAACGGAAGATCTTGCACCAAGACAAACGGCAACGTTTCAAAATCCCTGTGTCGGGAAACCAGGTTGATTGTCAGAGCGGATCAAATTCTCTGTCCAGCAGCCCCATAATGATGTCGTCCTGCCAAGCCCCGCCGACGAATGCGGCTTCGCGCTCGCGCCCCTCCTCCGCAAATCCGCATTTGCGATAGCAAGCGATCGCGCGGGAATTGCTCGATAAGACCCGTAGCGAAACGCGATGCAGGCCATGACTGAACGCGTACCCGAGGACGAGTCGGATCGCTTCGGTGCCATACCCTTTGCCGAGATATGCTTGGTCGTCGATGCCGATGGCCAAGGCCGCCCTCTTGTCCTGCCAATCTATGTTGTGGAGGCGGACATGGCCGACAAAGCAACCGGCATCAATCACCCAGGCACAGTTCTGTTGCTCGATGAAGCGAATGGCGGCCTCGGCTTCTCCTCGGGTAAAGGTTGTGTTTGGGTCGAATATCCCTCCGTAGGCTTCAACGATCTCGCGATGCCGACCGAGCGCTAGCCGCGTTTCCACATCTTTGGGAATTGGTCTGCGAAGGATGAGGCGAGCGCCCCGAAGTTCGGGAAGATCGGCTGTCATTTGCGTCGCCATCCGGCGGCCCTTGATGGCGGATCGCTGTGACCGCGACCGACCAATTGCCCATCGCATAGCGATCAAGAATGGACTTCGGGCGGCCATTTAAAGCGCCGGACCCAACCGTATCGGGCTTCCATCATAGAAACGCGGCAGCCGAAAGCGGCCGATATCGTGCCCGGTTTCGTTTCCCTGGATCATGTCGGAGACGACGCGGCCTATGCCGGGCCCGATGCCGAATCCGTGGCCGCTCATGCCGGTCGCGACGAAAAGACCGCCGACTGCCCGCACCTGATCCACGACGGGGACGACGTCGGGCATGGCGTCGATCATGCCGCCCCAGCCGACCTTCAAGCGAACCTTATCGAGCTGTGGAAAAAGCTGTTTGAAATTGCGCTCGATCGAACGAAGCCGGGCCGGCTCAGGGGCTGGGTTGAGCACCCGCATTCTCTCGAAAGGGCTCGGGGAATCCGGCGCCCAATCGCGCGGTGTCGACCAGCCATCCGGGTAGCCTGACGGAGCGAACGGGAAATAGCGCGTTCCGAACGGATTGTCCCTGAGAGCGGGAACATACTTGGTGGCGTGCCGGAATGCGTCGGGCCCCAGGTAAAGCAGGTGGCTGCCGCCGCCGGCAAGCGTGTATCCGCCATCCTGTCTGCGTCTGAAGGCGATGTGATCGTCGGCGGCCGCGCCCGCATAGATTTCAGGCAAGGGCTCCGTCGCGGCCACGGTCACCCGGACGCTGAGTTGGGGGATGGACACGCCGTGTCTCGCCAGGAACAGGGAAGACCAGGCGCCGCCTGCGACCAGCACAATGGAGGTCTCGATATATCCGGCCTCGGTCCACACGCCCTTGATCCTGCCGGCCGCGATGTCGAGGGTTCGCGCCGCGCAGTTCTCGACGATCCTGGCGCCTTTTCGCACGGCAAGCCGGGCCAGCGCAGGCACCGCCAGCCAAGGTTCCGCACGCATATCGGAAGGCGTCGTCATCGCGCCCCTGAACCTGCGCGACATGCCGCTGATGAGTTTTGCGGTTTCGTCGGCGTCCAGGAGGCGTGTGTCGAGCTGATGGATCGCGGCGACCTTCATGAACTCTTCGAACTTGGCCATGTCCTTGTCGGCGTTCGCCAGGTAGGTCACGCCGGTCTGGTTCAGCCCGATGTCCTCGCCGCATTCCTCGGCCAGCTGCCGCCACAAGCGAATAGCCTCGATGACGATCGGCAGTTCATCCGCGTCCCGTCCCTGCTTTCTGATCCAGCCCCAATTCCGCGAGGACTGTTCGGCGGCGACGCGGCCCTTTTCCAGCAGCGTCACCGGAATGTTTCGGGAGGCAAGGAATAGGGCCGTCGTTACGCCGATGATGCCGCCACCGACGATCACCACCTGCGACGTCTTCGGCGGTGGGCCAGGATGTTGGATTCGATCCGCTTCGGTGAACGGGAATGTGGGCAAATCGCGCACCCTGAAGAACCGGTTGACGGTCCTGGCTTACCGGTTGTCGCCTTCCAGGATCAGGAGCAGCCGAAGGCCGACCGTTGTCCCACGACAGCAAAAGGCAGAGCGCTCAACCCTAAGCGCACCTCGATGTTAGACGCCAATGAATACCACATCTATTGTGGTTTCCCTCGTAGGCGAGCCAAAGACGTTGGAAGAGAGTTTATAAATAAAACCAGACAAACACAGAGAAGCACTATGTCTTTGTAGAGAAACTCCCCCGCTAGATTCCACGCAATGGGATCTGTGGAGATGCTCCATACTACAACACCGGGTGTCGTAAAGAAAAATGACCAAGTGATAAAAAACGTGCCGATCCCGATCAATGCGCCCAGGGCAGACAGGACGGGCACAAAAGCCCCCAAAGCCAGAAGAACGGCTGTCGCCAACTCGATGCAGCCCAGAAGGTAAGCCTCGCCTCTAATTCCGAAAATCTGCAGCCAAGAAACGAACGGACTGTGTGAGATGAATAGAGCGATTCCTTGCGCCGACTGCGGTGTGAACTTCTGGATCCCGAACGACACGAAAATCAGCACCATTACCCATCTGAGGATGGCGAGCGGCCAATAAGAGCCGAAGCCTGTCTCAGCGATATTGAACTCTCTATGCATGCTATGTCCTTTGCCGGAAGCGATATGTCATACCAAGGAGCGGCAGCCGGCCGTGGGCTTGGCAAGCTGCCGGCTCTTGAGGGCCGTCCAGCTTACTTCGTCGGCAGAGAAATTTCGTTACATCCCAAATTCGAAGAAATGGGGGTCCGCCCTGATCGGCACTATAGGCCGCCCCGGGGGACGCTCGTTCGAGAGCTGATTGGCATGTAGGATGGCCTTGCTCTCGCGAAACGGAGAAAAAGAACGTCGCGAAAGCGACCCGACGACTGAAATGAGGCGCAAAGCTGCCGCTCGCAGCTCGGAGCGGACGTCGGCTCGCTTGCGTCATTCGAGCGTTTGAATTCGCTCCCTATACCGGCGCCCCCGCCACCGATCCCCGCACCACCAGATCCACCGGCCAGACCTCGCCGCGCGCACCCTCTTCAAGCCCCGATATCCGCGCCGCCAGCCGTTCGGCGACGCGCGCGCCGGCGAGGCGGATCGAGGAGCGCGTCGTCGACAGCGGCACCGGGAAATTCTCCGGCCGCAGCCAGGGAAAGACGTCGTCATGGGCGACCAGCGACAGGTCGCCCGGAATGGCGAGACCCAGATCGCGCACGGCGCGCACGACGCCGAGCGCCATGATCAGACTGGAGCAGACGATCGCCGTCGGGCGCTCATCTTCCTCGAGCAGGCGGCGGGCGGCGCGATAGCCGTTCTCCTCGGTCATCGCCACCGAACGGATGTGGCGCTCGCCCAGCGTCAGCCCGCTCGCGGCAAGCGCCCGGCGCATGCCGCGCTCGCGGTGGATGGCGAAGGTCTCGCGGTCGTTGCCGTTGATCAGCGCCAGGCGCTTGTGACCGAGCTGGATCAGCAGTCTCGACGCTTCGTGGAAGGCGCCCTCATTGTCGATGTCGAGATAGGGATAGTCGAAGTCGAAGCCTTCGCTGCGGCCATGGACGAGGAAAGGGATGCCCAGCGTGTTGACCAGCGCCAGCCGCTTGTCGGCCGGCCGCGGCGACGACAGGTAGACGGCGTCGACCTGGCGGTTGGCGACGATGCGCCGGTAGGTCGTTTCCTCGTCGTCGGCATCGGCGGGCGAAAGCACGAGGTCGAGCTCGTGCGCGCGGGCATAGTCGCCGAGGCCGGAGAGGAATTCGACGAAGTGCGGATCGATGTCGACGGCGGCCCCGGTCGGCAGCACATAACCGATCATTCCCGACTTGCCGGTGGCGAGCCGGCGCGCGCTGGGGTTCGGCCGGTAGCCATGGCGCTTGGCGGCATCCATCACCCGGCGCCGGGTTTCCTCGTTGACCTCGGGGTAGCCGTTCAGCGCCCGGCTCACCGTGGTCTGCGAGAGCGACAGCATATGCGAGAGTTGCTTGAGGTTCATCGGAGGCCTCCAGCCTCAAAGCGCTTTCAAATTTCAATCGATCCGACGATTGTTGGCGAGATCGGCAAGCATGGCGAGCTTAGAGGGCGATCGGCGCCGTTTGAAGCGGAATTGCTGCTGCAGCGCCGAAAAAGCTTGCTGCAGTGCACTTTTCTTCGCCCAATCCGGCCAGATTTAAATCGATTGATGAACTCTCCCCCTTGACTCCCAGGCGATTCAATGGCGAGATCAAAATAGCCAAAGCGCTTTGGAAGCCTCTTCGAAAGGTTGCGGTTGCCCTTTCGCTGAGTCACAGTTCCGCGGGCGTCGGCGGACGAAATGGAGGTTTCGTCCTGTTTGTGACCACTGGGAGGACTTGCGATGAAGAAAATGCTTCTCTTGGGTGCGGCGTTCGCGGCACTCACCCTCAGCCTGCCGGCGCAAGCCGAACTGAAGTTCAAGCCGGGCGAGGATCCGAAGTTTCACTGGGCGAACTACGACGATCTCAAGAAGGTCGATCTCAAGGGCGAGACGCTGACGATCTTCGGGCCGTGGCGCGGCGAGGACGAGACGCTTGTGCGTTCGGTTCTCGACTATTTCCAGGAAGCGACCGGCGCCGAGGTCAAATATTCCTCGTCCGAGAACTATGAGCAGCAGATCGTCATCGACACCCAGGCCGGCAGCCCGCCCAACATCGCCGTCCTGCCGCAGCCCGGCCTCATCCAGGATCTCGCTTCCAAGGGCGTGCTGACCCCGCTGGGCGACGACGTCGCCGCCTGGATCAAGGAAAATTACGCCGCCGGCGACTCCTGGGCCAAGCTCGGCACCTATAATGGCAAGGACGGCAAGCCCGGCTTCTACGCCTTCCCCTACAAGATCGACGTGAAGGGGCTGGTCTGGTACTCGCCCGACAATTTCGACGAGGCCGGCTACAAGGTGCCGAAAACCCAGGAAGAACTCGCCGACCTCGAAAAGAAGATCATCGCCGACGGCGGCAAGCCCTGGTGCATCGGGCTCGGTTCCGGCGGCGCCACCGGGTGGCCGGCGACCGACTGGGTCGAGGACATCATGCTGAGAACCCAGCCGCCGGAAGTCTACGACAAGTGGGTGAAGAACGAGATTCCGTTCACCGACCCGGCCGTGGTCAACGCCATCGACATCTTCGGCAAGATCGCCACCGACGACAAGATGGTGGACGGCGGCGCCAAGGCGGTCGCGGCGACCGACTTCCGCGACAGCCCGAAGGGCCTCTTCACCGTGCCGCCCAAGTGCTACATGCACCACCAGGCATCGTTCATCCCCTCCTTCTTCCCGGAAAACGTGAAGCTCGGCCAGGACGCGGACTTCTTCCCCTACCCACCTTACGCCTCCAAGCCGGAACTGGGCACGCCGCTGGAAGTGGCCGGCACGCTGGTGATGATCACCAAGGATTCCAAGGCCTCGCGCGAGTTCATCAAGTTCCTCGAGATGCCGCTCGCGCATGAATTGTGGATGGCGCAGAAGAGCTTCGTCACGCCGTTCAAGTCGGCCAACAAGGACGCCTATGGCAGCGACGCGCTGAAGAAGCAGGGCGAGATCCTGGTCGGCGCCACGACTGTCCGCTTCGACGGATCCGACCTGATGCCCGGCAAGGTCGGCGCGGGCTCGTTCTGGACCGGCATGATCGACCTGGTCGGCGGCAAGTCCGCCCAGGACGTCGCCGCCGACATCCAGAAAAGCTGGGATGCCATCAAGTAAGCATCCTGAAATCCTCCTGATCCTCCACCTGGATCCGGGCCACGGCCCGGATCCGACCGGCGGTCAACGCCGGAAACCTTCGCGTTTCGATTGTTCCGAATAACCGAAAGTCGGTGCATCCGATCGCCAGCCTCGGCTGGCCGGTCATGCGCAGGGAGAGGGACCCATGGCGACTCAGATTTTCTCGGCCATATTCGTCATCATCATCGGCGTCGGCGGCTGTGTCGCCTATTTCTGGGGCGCCAACAAACTGCTCGATCTCGTCTTCCCGTCGCGCGGCGTCTCGGGCGCCGCCGCCGTCGACAATTTGCGCCGGCAGGGACTGGTGCGGCCCTGGCTGTTCGTCGGCCCGGCGATGATCATCCTCACCATCTATCTGATCTACCCGGTCATCGAGACGTTGAGGCTCTCCTTCCTCGATCGCGGCGGCGAGAATTTCGTCGGCCTCGCCAATTATGAATGGGCGCTCGGCGATCACGATTTCCGCAATTCGATCCTGAACAATGTGCTTTGGCTGGCGGTGGTGCCGGCGGCCTGCACCTTCCTTGGGCTGATCATCGCCGTGCTCACCGACAAGATCTGGTGGGGCACGATCGCCAAGAGCCTGATCTTCCTGCCTCTCGCGATCTCCTTCGTCGGCGCCAGCGTGATCTGGAAGTTCATCTACGAGTATCGCGGCGAGGGCCAGGTGCAGATCGGCCTGCTCAACGCCATTATCCAGTATTTCGGTGGCCAGCCGCAGGTGTGGATATCGCTGCCGTTCTGGAACAACTTCTTCCTGATGATCATCCTGGTCTGGATCCAGACCGGCTTTGCCATGGTCATCCTGTCGTCAGCGCTGCGCGGCATCCCCGAAGAAACGCTAGAGGCCGCGGTGATCGATGGCGCCAACCCGTTCCAGATCTTCTGGAAGATCATGGTGCCGCAAATCTGGGGCACGATCGCAGTGGTGTGGACCACCATCACCATCCTGGTGCTGAAAGTGTTCGACATCGTGCTGACCATGACCAACGGCCAATGGAACAGCCAGGTGCTCGCCAATCTGATGTTCGACTGGATGTTCCGCGGCGGCGGCGATTTCGGCCGCGGCGCGACGATAGCCATCATCATCATGATCGCGGTCATCCCGATCATGGTCTGGAACATCCGCCAGGCCAACAAAGAGACGGGAGGGCATTGAGATGGCTGCGTCCACCGGAAAGTCCTTCGCCGGCCGCTTCGGTGCCCACATCGCCGTGCTCGTCTTCGTGGTGATCTGGACCATCCCCACGCTCGGCATCCTGGTCTCGTCGCTGCGCGACAAGGACCAGATCGTCGCGTCCGGCTGGTGGAACTCCTTCGCCAGTTCCAGCCAGAGCGAGGCCGGGCGGCTTCCCGCGGCGTCGGCGCAAACCCAGAAAGACGGCAAATACGTCATCGAGGGCAACATCTTCGGCGACGGGCCCAAGCGCGACATCAGCGCCTTCGGCGTGAAGTCGTCCGCGCCGACGCAGTACAAGGCCGGGACGGTTGCCGAGCTCAATGATGGCGCCACCTTGCAGATGAACGCCGACGGCACGTTCGTCCTGTCCTCCGCGAAAGCCTTCGAGGGCGACCGCGGCCAACGCGTCTATTACGCCTCCTCGGCGCCGCCGAAATTCACCACGGACAACTACGATGCCGTGCTATTTTCCGAAGGCATCGGCCGCTCGTTCATGAACTCGCTGACGGTGACCATCCCGGCAACGATCATCCCCATCCTCATCGCAGCCTTCGCGGCCTATGCATTGGCCTGGATGCGCTTTCCGGGCCGGGCGCTGCTGATTGCCGTCATCATCGGCCTGCTGGTGGTGCCGCTGCAGATGTCGCTGATCCCGCTGCTCAAGCTCTACAACGGCGTCGGCACCTTCTTCGGCGTGCCATCCAAGACCTATCTCGGCATCTGGCTGGCGCATACCGGCTTCGGCCTGCCTTTCGCCATCTACCTGCTCAGGAGCTACATTGCCGGCCTGCCGCGCGAGATCATGGAATCGGCGCGCATCGACGGCGCCAGCGACTTCGAGATCTTCGTCAAGATCGTGCTGCCGCTGTCCTTCCCGGTGCTTGCGTCCTTCGCCATCTTCCAGTTCCTGTGGGTATGGAACGATCTGCTGGTGGCGATGGTTTTCCTCGGCACGGCGCCCGATCAGATCGTGCTGACGGCCAAGCTCAACGCGCTGCTCGGCTCGCGCGGCGGCAACTGGGAGATCCTGACGACATCGGCGTTCATCACCATCATCGTGCCGCTGATCGTCTTCTTCTCGCTGCAGCGCTATTTCGTCCGCGGGCTGCTTGCCGGCTCGGTGAAAGGAGGTTGAAGACATGCAATCGGCTTTGAAGGCGACTTCGAGACCAGACCCCGCCATCGACCGCGACTGGTGGCGGGGCGCGGTGATCTACCAGATCTATCCGCGTTCCTACCAGGACTCCAACGACGACGGCATCGGCGACCTGAAGGGCATCGTGCGGCGCCTGCCCTACATCGCTTCGCTCGGCGTCGACGCCATCTGGATCTCGCCCTTCTTCAAATCGCCAATGAAGGATTTCGGCTACGACGTGTCGGATTATTGCGACGTCGACCCGATGTTCGGCACGCTCGCCGATTTCGACGCGCTGGTGACGGAAGCCCATCGGCTGGGCCTCAAGGTGATGATCGACGAGGTGTTGTCGCACACCGCCGACATCCACCCCTGGTTCAAGGAAAGCCGCTCCGGCCGTAACAATCCGAAAGCCGACTGGTATGTGTGGGCGGACGCAAAACCCGACGGCACGCCGCCCAACAACTGGCTGTCGATCTTCGGCGGCTCTGCCTGGCAGTGGGACACCAGCCGCCAGCAATATTACATGCACAATTTCCTGGCCGAGCAGCCGGACCTCAACTTCCACAACCGGCAAGTCCAGGACGCGCTGCTCGATATCACCCGCTTCTGGCTGGAGCGCGGCGTCGACGGCTTTCGCCTCGACACGATCAATTTCTATTTCCACAGCCAGGGGCTGGAGGACAATCCGCCGCTGCCGCCGGAACAGCGCAACGACCAGACGGCGCCGGCGGTCAACCCCTACAACTACCAGGACCATCTCTACGACAAGAGCCGACCGGAGAACCTCGGCTTCCTGGAGCGCTTCCGCGCGCTTCTCGACGAATATCCGGCGCAGGCCGCCGTCGGCGAGGTGGGCGATTCCCAGCGCGGCCTGGAAGTGGTCGCCGCCTACACCGCCGACGGCAAGCGCGTGCATATGTGCTATTCCTTCGACTTCCTGGCGCCGGAGAAGATCAGCGCGGCGAAAGCGCGCGCGGTGCTGGAGGCGTTCGGCACGGTCGCCAGCGACGGCTGGTCGTGCTGGGCCTTCTCCAACCATGACGTGATGCGGGTCGCCTCGCGCTGGGCCGCCAACGAGGCAGACCCGACCGCCTATCTGAAGGTGATCTCGGCGCTTTTGATGTCGCTGCGCGGCTCGGTGTGCATCTATCAAGGCGAAGAGCTCGGCCTTGGCGAGGCGGAGCTGAAGTTCGAGGACCTGCAGGATCCCTATGGGATAAGGTTCTGGCCGGAGTTCAAGGGCCGCGACGGCTGCCGCACGCCGATGGTGTGGGACGCGGCCACCCCGAATGGCGGTTTCTCGACCGCCAAGCCGTGGCTGCCGGTGCCGGGCAAGCACCTATCGCAGGCCGTCAACGTGCAACAGGGCGACGCAAGCTCGCTGCTCGAACATTACCGCCGCTTCCTCGCGTTCCGGCGCCAGCATCCGGCGCTGGCCAAGGGCGACATCGACTTCATCGAAAGCGACGGCGACACCGTCGCGTTCACGCGCCGCGAAGGTAACGAGCGGATCGTCTGCGCCTTCAACCTCGGCGGCAAGCCGGCCGAGGTCGATCTCGGGAAAGGCGCGCTGCAACCCTTGCCCGGGCATGGCTTTTCGGGACAGACTGGCACCGGGCCGGTCCGCCTCGGCGGCTACGGCGCCTGGTTCGGGCGCATCGACTGAACTTCTAAAACAGAGATCAACGGAGAGGAAAACATGGCCGATGTCACGCTGAACCAAGTGAAGAAATCATACGGCAACCTCAACATTCTCCACGGCATCGACCTCGACATCAAATCGGGTGAGTTCATCGTCTTCGTCGGGCCGTCGGGTTGCGGCAAATCCACCTTGCTGCGGTCGATCGCCGGCCTCGAGGAGATCACCTCGGGCGAGCTGAAGATCGACGGCGAGGTGGTGAACGACGTGCCGCCGTCGAAGCGGGGCATCGCCATGGTGTTCCAGTCCTATGCGCTCTATCCGCATATGACGGTCTACGACAACATGGCCTTCTCGATGAAGATCGGCAAGGAAAGCAAGGCCGAGATCGACAAGCGCGTGCGCCAGGCGGCGGAGATCCTGCAGCTGACCAAATATCTCGACCGCCTGCCCAAGGCGATGTCGGGCGGCCAGCGCCAGCGCGTCGCCATCGGCCGCGCCATCGTGCGCAACCCGAAGGTGTTCCTGTTCGACGAACCGCTGTCGAACCTCGACGCCGCGCTTCGCGTCGCCACCCGCATCGAGATCGCCAAGCTCAAGGAATCGATGCCGAACACCACCATGATCTACGTCACGCACGACCAGGTCGAGGCGATGACGCTGGCGGACCGCATCGTGGTGCTGAAGGAAGGTTATATCGAACAGGTCGGCACGCCGATGGAGCTCTACAAGCGTCCGGGCAATTTGTTCGTCGCCCAGTTCATCGGCTCGCCGGCAATGAACATATTGCCGGCAAAGATCGAGAAGGCCGGAAATCCGACCGTGGTCAGCCATGTCGGGGGCCGCAAGGCGACGGTACCGATCGCGACGCCGGCCTCGGCGAATGGCGCCGCGGTCAGCTTCGGCGTGCGGCCGGAGGATCTCGCGATCGCCACAGGCGCGGACTATCTGTTCGAAGGCAAGGTCGACTATATCGAGCAGCTCGGCGAGGTTCAGCTCGTCTATGTCGATATCGGCCGCACCGACCTGCCGCTGGTGGCCAAGCTACCGGGCAATGTCGAGGTCAAGCGCGGCGAGACGCTGCGGCTCAACGCCGGCGGCGGCGATCTGCACATCTTCGACGCCGACGGCCATTCCTTCACGCTGCATCGCGAGGAAGCGAAGGCTGCCTGACGCTCAACCACTCCGGCTGACGCATAAAGCGCGTCGCGCTGAAACGGATTCAGGCGACGCGCTTTAAGTTTTTGTTTTGATGCATGTCGTTGTCCCAGAACCGCTGCGCACTTCCGGGCGACATGCATTAGCCGTTGCGGAAAAGAAAAACGGCGGGCCTTGGCCCGCCGTTCTTTGTTCGTATATCGTCTAAAGTTGTTAGCGGCCGTAGAGGTTACGGTCGCTGCCCTGAGGGGCGGACTTGTGAACGTCGTTCGACGAGTTCAACAGCTTGTAGACGGTCGAGTCGGCATTGACCGACGACGTGCGCGTGGTGTCGACGGCGGGAGCCGGCTGGCTGGCGCCTACGTCACCGGTATGGCCACTCTCCGCGGCAAAAGCAGCGCCGGAAACGGCCAACAGAGCGGCCGTGGCAAGAACGATCTTCTTCATTTCAGTGCTCCTGAATCTTGTGATCCGACCGATGCGGCGGGCGAGTCCGCCGCCGGTTCAAGGTCGGTTGTTAGTTGTTGCCGAACAGGTTGCGGTCGGCGCCCGACGTGGCAGGCTGCTGAGTGGCCGGCGCAGACTGGTGGACCGAAGCCGTGTAGGACGAGTCGACCTTGGCGGCCGCCTGATTGGCTTCGTTCGGGTTGTAATGGTCGCTACCAGCGAAGGCGCTGCCAGAAATTGCCAGAAGGGCTGCGGCAGTGAGAACAATCTTTTTCATTTTTGCTACTCCAGTATCTTTATTCAGTCCGTCTAGCGGCGTGTCTTGGGAATGAAATCGCGTCGTTCGGACAACGCTGATTTGGGTGAGCCGACTGCCGGATTCCAATCACGAAGTTTTTCCGTCTGGACCATGAATCCACATCTTGAAGTTTTGATAAGCATGCCTATGACTTTATTTTTATTGAATTAAGTCAACATCTTATTCCAATTTGACGGTTGGCTCACCAAATGTATCGGAGCACCGGCGTTCACACCGTCCTGCACGCACCGTCAACAGAAACGAACCGTTCAGTTCGATTTTAGAATCTCCTAATAGTCACTTTTCGATACTATTAACCATTCTACCCCCGTTCCGAGGGCCGATTCGGCCAGCATGGGGACCGTGTTCCGACCGAAGGCCAAAAGCGGCGTTCGTGCCGAAAGCGCCGCGGCTGCCCCCTTGTCGGCGCTCGAGATCGAGACGCGAACCGCGAACTAAACCCCAAGATGGCGGAGATGGCGCCAGCACACCTTGCCTTGCCAAGCAGGGACCGAGTGTTTACAGGCGTTGTCCAGGGGTCAGGCAACGATACGACCGGCGCAGCCGCCGGCTGGAATCGCAGCGGGGTCAGCGACATGCCTCTTTCCGACGTCTATGCCGTTGCGAGCAAGGACATCGTCTTCGAATCCTTCGACGGCGAAGCTGTCGTGCTCGACCTCTCCAACGGCAAGTATTTCGGCTTCTCCGATTCCGGCAGCAAGGTGTGGCAGGCGCTGGTCTCGGGTGTCGGTACCGAGGCGCTGATCCGATCGGCGGCGGGCGCTGCCAGGATCGACGTCGCCGCGCTCGAGTGCTTCATTGGGCAGTTGGTCGAGTTTGCGCTGCTGGCGCCTTCCGGCGCAACGCCGCTGCCCTCTTCCGACGATTTGCCGGCGGCACTGGCGGCGGCGCGCGAGCCGCTCAATGTCAGCGTCCATGACGATCTTGCTGACCTCATCACCGTCGATCCGATCCACGAAGTCGAGGAGCCGCTCGGCTGGCCGGCCGTCAAGCAGGTTTCCTGAGCGACCGGCGAAGGGCGAGGCCAGGCCGGAATAGACCATGCCACGCGTGACACTCGAGACCCTGCCTGACTACGCCCGCTTCCTCCTCGCCGCCGCCGAGAGCGCGGCCACGCAGTTCCCGGTCCAGCGGACTGTCCGCCTGCCAGGGCTGGAATTGATCGCGCATCTCGATCCCGGCGCGCTCGCGGATGCCCTTGGCCAGGCTTTCATCGAAGCCGGCGGCGATCCGCGGGACTCCCGCCAATGCCATGTCTTCATCGGCCATCCAGGCGTCGGCGACATGCCGGTGCCGGCAAGCTGGGGCGATGCGCATTTCACCGAACACGGCTTTGCCCAGAAACTCGCCGAGGCGGGGTTGCGCGGCCATCATTACCACGATCTGGATTTCTGGCAGGTCTACGACCCCGACCGACGGATCGGCGTCCAGCTGATGCGGTCCCCCGACGCGTTTCCGCCCTGGGAGCAAGGGACGCCGCTGCGCGCCTTCCTGCACTGGGAATACGCGGCGCGCGGCATGCGCCTTGCCCATGCCGGCACGCTGGGCTTCGACGGCAAGGGCGTGCTGCTGGCAGGTGCCGGGGGCGCGGGAAAATCCGGAACCGTCGTTGCGGGACTGCTCAACGGGCTGGACAGCGTCGGCGACGACTATGTGCTGATCGACCTTTCCGGCGGCGTGACCGCGCGACCACTGTTTTCGATCCTGAAACAGGATCCGCAGGGTTTCGCCCGGCTCGGGCTGGGAAGGCGGCTGGGAACCGACGGACCGCTCAACTGGCAAGGCAAGCATGCCTTTCACATTAACGAGATCGCGTCTCGGCCAGTACGCTCGAGTCTGGACATTTCTGCGTTGATGGTGCCACATGTCAGTGGCGGAAAGACGAGTTCGATCGCACCGATTTCGCGCAAGGATGCCCTCATCGCGCTGGCGCCCTCCGGCATTGCCCAGATGCCTGGCGAGCGGGAAAGCGGTTTTCGCTTCTTCAGCGATCTCACACGCTTGCTGCCATGCTACCGGCTTTACCTCGGGACGCAACCGGAGGAGATCGCCGGCACGATTGCGGATTTCCTTGCGCGGGCGCCCCGATGAAGCTGAGCGTGATCATGCCGGTCTATAACCGCGAGCGCTTCGTCGTCCCGGCCCTGCGCTCGCTGCTCAGGCAACGCGACGCCGCCGACCTCGACATCATCGTCATCGACGACGGCTCGACAGACGGGTCGGCCGAAGCGGTTCGCGCGATGATGGACGAGAGCACCTGCATACGCCTGTTCCAACACGTTCATATGGGTGTTGCCGGAGCCCGCAATGCCGGGCTGCGGCAATTGCCGGCGGACGCCGGCTTCGTGTCCTTCCTCGATTCCGACGACATTTCCCTTCCCGGCCGGTTCAAGGCCGACCTCGCTCATTTCGAAACGCATCCCGGCCTCGATCTGACCTACTCGCTGATGACGCTGGTCGACCGGATCGACAACGAGACGTTGGAGCCGGCCGCGAACAGCCGTATCATGACGCTTCGCGGGCTTTCGCTGTGCGCCGCCCTGTTCGGCCGGGCGCTTGTCGATCGCATCGGCTGGTTCGACGAGGAGTTCGAGTTGTCAGAGGACACAGACTATCTGCTGCGCGTCTTCGAAACGGGTCCCCGTTACGAGCTGCTGGACAAAGTTGCGATCTACTACCGGCGTCATGCAGGGAACGCGACACGGCGGCATGATGGCAGGCTCCGCGACCATCTGCGGGCGATCCACAAAGCGATGCGGCGGCGCAGGGCGGATCCGTCGCTGCTCGAGGCTCCGGGCATTTTCGAGTATAAGAGCCCACCCGGCTGGCAAGGTATGTGATGGACGCCGGGGGGCAGGACCACACAACACAGTTCGGGGATCACGGATGAAGCTCTCCGTGATCATGCCGGTTCACAACCGCGAGACTTACGTCGGCGCGGCGCTCCGCTCGCTGCTCAGGCAGCGCGACGCCGCCGATCTCGATATCGTCGTGATCGACGATGGCTCGACCGACGGTTCGGCTCAAGCCGTGCGCGCGATGATGGACGAAGCATCCTGCATCCGGCTGTTTCAGCAGGAGAACATGGGCGTGACCCGGGCGCGCAACAGCGGACTGAGACAGCTCGAGCCGGAGGCGGAGCTGGTGTCCTTTCTGGATTCCGACGACATCTCGCCAGCCGGGCGCTTCGCCGCCGACATAGAGCTTTTCCGGAAGGATCCCGCTCTCGATCTTACCTATTCCAGGATGATGCTGGTCGACAGGATCGATGACCAGACGCTGGAGCCGGCACCAGACTGCAACAGCATCACCGTTCGCGGCATTCATCTGTCGGCTGCGATCTTCTCGCGCCGTTTGGTCGACCGGATCGGCGGTTTCGACGAGGACTTCGTCCAGGCCGAAGATACGGACTTTCTGCTGCGCAGCTTCGAGGTCGGCCCCCGATACCTGCTCCCGGACACGCTGGCGCTTTATTACCGGCGGCACGCCGGCAACATGACGAGGCAGGAAGACGTCCAGTCGCGCGAGTTCATGCGCGCGATCTACAAGTCGATGAAGCGCCGCAGGGCCAACCCGTCGCTCAAGCCGATCGAAGGCATTTTCGAACTGAAGAAACTCGCGGACTGGCGGTTCATGTGATGAGCGGATACGGCGTCGTCATTCCGGCCTACAACGCCAGCGCCACGATCGCCGAGACGCTGCGATCGGTGGCGGCGCAGACGACGCGGCCCGAGCTGGTCGTGGTGGTCGATGACGGCTCGACCGACGATCTCGCCGCCGCGGTTCGCGGCATCGACCTGCCGCTCGAACTTTTGCGCCAGGGCAATGCCGGGCCGGGCAGCGCGACTACCCGCGGCATCGCCGCGCTGTCGACGCCCTTCATCGCCACGCTCGACGCCGACGACCTTTGGCTGCCCGGAAAGATAGCGGCGCAGCTTGCCCATCTCGAACGGCTTCCCGGGACATCGGGGGTCTTCACCCATATACGCAGTTTTCGCGACGGAGAGCCCGATGCGATGGCCCCGACCGCAACGCCCGGCTGGTCGCGCTCGACGATGCTGATGCGCCGAGCGGCCGTGGAGAGCGTCGGACCGATGATCGATCCGCCGGGCGGCCGTGGCGAGATGATCGACTGGATCGCCCGGGCGCGGGAAAGCGGTTTTGTCCTCGACATGATGCCTGACATGCTGGCGCTGCGACGCATCAGGCCGGGAAGCCTATCCTACGGGCGCGATGCGGCACGCGACCGCGGCTACCTGGAAGTGGCGCGGCTCGCCATGCTGCGACGGGCGCAAAGCAAGGCCAGCTCCAGCTGATGGCGAAGATCCGTCGCATCGGCAAGCGTTTTCCAGACTATGGCTGGTCCTGGCCGACCGGCTCGCTCGACCAATTGCTCAAGGCAGCGCTTCTGCCCGACGAAGAGGCGGCGCGCTTTTGCGCCGAAAGGTGGCTGGACGAGAACGACATCGACCGTGTCTCCTTCCGGGAGCACCGCCTGCTTGCCGCGATTTCCGACAGGTTCGGACGCAAGCTTGCCGGCCACGCCGTCTATCCGCGCCTGGTCGGCCTGCAGAAGATGCTGTGGACCAAGTCGCGCATGGCCATGCGCGAGGCTGAGCCGGCGTTGAAGGCGATGGCCGATGCCGGCTGCGCGGTCATGCTGATCAAGGGCGCCAGCCGCATCGCGCTCGACGCCGCCGCGCAGCGCGGGCGCGTGGCGCATGACATCGACATACTGGTGCGACCCGACGATATGCAGCCGGCTTTCGATGTGCTGCGCGACCGCGGCTGGCAGATCGCCACCGGCGTTTCTCCGCAATATCTGCGCACAAGGCTGGCATCGCTGCGCTCGATGAATTTCTTCAAGGGCAATTACGGCGACATCGACCTGCATCAACTCGCCTATGACGGCTCGCAGCAGAACGCCGAGGACGACCTGGCGATCTGGCGCCGCGCGATCGCTGCCAGGTTCAGCGACGTCAGCGTGGTCGTCCCCTCGCCCGCCGACCGCATCGCGCTCGCCATCGCGCATGGCGGCCTCGACGCGCATACGCATAGCGACTGGCTGGTCGACTGCACCGTGGCCATCGAAGGCGGCGATGTCGACTGGGCGCTATTGCTCGATGTCATCGCCAGGCGCGGCCTCGCCGTCGCCGCGGCGGTGGCGCTTTCCTACCTCGCGCTGGAGATCGGCATCGCGGTGCCGGAAACCGTCCTGGCGCAGGTGGTGGACATGGCCGACCGGCGCGGCGCGGCGCGCCTGTCATCCGTCCTGCAGGCCAAGCCGCGCACCGATTTCGGGGCGCTGACCTGGCTGTCGCGGGGATTTGCGAAGCAGCTGCGCCTGCGGCGCAAGAAAGGCCGACTGAAGCAGACCGAGCCGAACATCGTGTGGCGCGGCAAGTCGATGACGGCAAAGGCAGCCGGCGGGCCGGCGCCGTTCGTGCTTTCGCAGGCGTTGGACGAGCCGCAGGGCGAAGCCGGCGAGATGATGCTCGATCTCGTCGTGCGCATCGTCGTTCCGCCGGTGAGGCGACGCATCGAAATGGAGATCAATGCGGGCGACCGGCATGTGGCCCGGCTGCGCTCGATGGCGATCAGCCGTTCCGGTGGCGAGCGGATGCTGCACTTTCGCGGCAAGGTGAAGCTTGAGCGGACGGGACGGTCCCTGGTGCTGGAGGCGCGGCCGTCACGGCAGTTTCGCGTCTGGGACAACGAGCAGGCCGTCGCCACCTATGGCGCGCTGCCTTTCCAGCTCGTTTCGGCAAGATTTTCTCCGACCGGCTGACAATGGCACTCGATCAAATTCGTCAGCGGGACGGTTCAAGAGCCTGGGGTGATCAGCTTCAAGGAGGGGAAATAGGTTCGGTATCGGCCGACATCGCGGGTCAGAAGTGGAAGACGGCCGACTGCAGCGTGGGCACCAATGAAGAAGTCCGGCAAAACGCCAGTCTTTTGTCCTCCCGACCGGCGGTACTGTGTAAATACCTTTCCGGCAAGGAAAAGAGCTGCCCTCGGCATGGGAGCCATTTCAAGACCGGCAGCATCGAGGAACGCGTCAATATCCTCGATGCGGGCGTAGCGTACGGCGAGCTCGGCATAGACCGCATCGTTGATCAACAATGGTCCATTGAGGCTCGCCGCCTCAAGCTGGGCAACCGACCAATCTGCCCAGTTTGGATCGTCCGTAACAAGGTCAAGCAGGACGTTGGTGTCGATGAGCGTCACGCTTCACCACGTGTCAGCGCCATGATTGCGTCGGTCGTAAGCCCATCGCCGGCATGACCGCGCAACTTGGCGAAGCGGCTCACCGTCTGCTTTCTGTCAACACGAGCCAGCACTACGCTCCCATCGGCGGCGCGCCGGAAATCGACTTTGCTTCCCGGGACGATCCCCAGCAGATCGCGGACCGGTTTGGGAATGGTCACTTGCCCTTTTGCTGTAACGGTGGTGGCCATCTTCGCCTCTCGGTAATACCAATTGTAAGAAAGGTATTACCTCTTGGGTCAAATTTCAACGGAGCTTCAATCAAACGCCGTAGCGCTCGGTGCGGATCAATCCCGCCGGAACGCCGGCACCGATCAGCGCGTCGGCGGCGGCCGACACGAATGCGTTCGAGCCGCAGACATAGGCGAGCCTCGGCGTCTTCGGCAGGCGCTCGATGGCCTGCGCCATCATGCGGGCGTCGACGCGCCGGGAATAGTCGGACGGTCGCCTGGCCGGCTCGCGGGTCAGCGTCAGCACCAGATCGAATCCGTCGCGACGATCGTCGAGGCCGATCAGCTCGTCGCGGAAAATCACCTCTTCCCAGACCCGCGCCGAGAACACCAGCGCGACGGGCACCGCATTGTTGCGCAGCGTGCGATGGCGCAGCATCGCCATCAGCGGCACGACGCCCGAGCCGCCGCCGACCAGAAGGATCGGCCCGCCGTCGCTCTCCTCCCAGATGAAATGGCCGCCCAGCGGCCCGCGCAGCTCGATCTCGTCGCCGACGGCAGCCACGTCGTGGAAGAAGGGCGAGACCTCGCCGTCGTCGAGCCGTTCGATCGCGAGCTCGATGCCGCCACCTGCTTCCGGCGCCGAAGCGATGGAATAGGAGCGGCGCGCCTGATAGCCGTCCGGCGCCGTCAGCCTGATGTCGACATGCTGCCCCGCAAGATGGGCTAGGGGCCGCGACGGCTGGAACCAGAAGCTGGTGACGCGCGGCGTGCGCTTTACGATGCGGGTGATCGTGGCTGCCTGCCAGGGCGATTGCGGCGACGGCTCGGCTGTCATCGATTGCTGCTCACAGATCGCCCCTCACGGGTCACTGGAATAGCGCTGCTCGCGCCAGGGATCGCCATATATGTGGTAGCCGCGCAGCTCCCAGAAGCCCGGCTCGTCGCGCTCGGTGAACTGCAGGCCGTTCACCCATTTGGCCGATTTCCAGAAATAGAGATGCGGCACCAACAGCCGCGCCGGCCCGCCATGATCGGGCGTGATCGGCTTGCCTTCGTAGAGCAGCGCCACCATCGCCTTGCCGGTGACGAGGTCCTTGGTCGGCACATTGGTGGAATAGCCGTCAAAGGACAGCGCCAGCGTATAGGCGGTCGGCGGCTCGATGCCGGCATCGGCGAGGATGTCGTCGATCATCACGCCCTGCCAGGGCGTGTTGAACTTGGTCCAGGCCGTGACGCAATGGATGTCGCGCGTCATCTTGCTTTGCGGCAGGGCGTTGAATTCGGCCCAGTTCCATGTCTTGAGCGGCCGCGGCCCCTGCTTGAGGGTGAAGGACCAGTCCTCGACGCGCACCCGCGGCGTCGGCCCAGCCGACAGAACCGGGAAACCCTGCTCCAGATACTGGCCGGGCGGAATGCGCGCGTCGGTGTCGGAAGGAGGACGCCGTCCGGAAAAGAAACCACGGGTCACCATCGAGACGCCTCCTGCGCCGGCAGAAACGATCGACGCAGTGTTCTCGAAGATATCGCCACGGGCAACAGGAATCTCGGCGACCCGCCGGATAGCGGCGGGTCGCCACGCGTTGTCAGCCGGCGGCGAAGGGCACGGCGACGAATATCTGCGCGTCGCCGCGATCGATCAGTAAAAGCACCGACTTCTTGCCGGACTTGCCAGCCTCGGCGATCGCCTGGTTGGCCTGCCGGGCCGTCTTCACCGGCATCTGGTCAACGCCGACGATGACATCGCCGGGCTGGATGCCGGCCACCGACGCCGCCTTGTCCGGATTGACCCGCTCGACCACCGCGCCGCGCTGGTTGCCGGCAAGGTTGAGCTGGTCGCGGATGTCGGGCGTAAGGTCGGTCAGGCCGAGGCCGAGAGACGGCACGCGCAGGCCCTGCCCGGCCGAAGGGTTGGCGCCTTCATTGCCGTTCGAGGCGGTCTTCTGATCCTCGGCGTTGCGGCCGACATCGGCTGAAATCTGCATCGCCTTGCCCTTGCGCCAGACATCGAGCGTTTCCTTGGCGCCCGGCGACACGTCGGCAACGGCCCGCGACAGATCCTTCGGGTCCTTGACCTCGTGGCCGGCGAAGCCGGTGATGACGTCGCCGGTCTCGATGCCCGCCTTGGCGGCGGGCGAGCCTTGCGTGACCGCCGAGACCAGCGCGCCACCCGGATGGTCGAGGCCGATGGCGCTGGCGACGTCCTGGGTGACCGGCTGGATCTGCACGCCGAGATAGCCGTATTCGATGTCGCCGCCCTTCATCAGCTTGGCGACGACCTTCTCAGCCTGGTCCGACGGGATGGCGAAGCCGACGCCGACGCTGCCGCCATTGGGCGAAAAAATGGCGGTGTTGATGCCGATGACATTGCCGTTGACGTCGACCAGCGGGCCGCCGGAATTGCCGTGGTTGATCGGCGCGTCGATCTGGATGAAGTCGTCGAACGGCCCGCTATGCAGGTCGCGGCCGCGCGCTGAAACGATGCCGGCGGTGACCGTGGTGCCGATGCCGAACGGATTGCCGATCGCCAGCACCTGGTCGCCGGTCATCAACTTGCTGGAATCGCCCCATTTGACAGTCGGCAATGCCTTGTCGGCCTTGATCTTGAGCACCGCAAGGTCGTTCTTGGCGTCGTGACCGACGAGCCTGGCGGGAAGCTCGGTACCGTCGTCGAGCGTCACCTTGATCGAGCTCGCGCCGTCGACGACATGGTTGTTGGTGACGATCGTGCCGTCCGCGCCGACGATGAAGCCGGAGCCGAGGGCCTCCTGCCGCTGCGACTGCTGCTGCGGTGGCGCTTTCGGCATAGGCATGCCCTGGTCGCCGAAGAACTGCTGGAAGAACTGGTCGAAAGGCACATTGCCGCCAAGCGGCGAGCCCTCGTCCTGGGCCTGTGCCTTCATGACCGAAGTGATGGTGACGACGGCCGGCTTGGTGACGGCGATGACCGGCGCGAAGGAGCCGTTCGGAGCGGTGATGCCGGCGACAGGCGTCTGGGTCGTCGCGGCCACGGTGCTCAGGCCGGCATTGTTCTGGGCGAAGGAAACGACGACGGGCGAAATGATCAGCGCGGCGCCCAGCAGGGCGGCGACGCGATGTCTGCGAAGAATGCTTGAGGGTGACATGGTCGTTCTGTCCGGGCGAGAGTTGATCCGGCGTCGCGGGCACTCCCAATGGATTGTCCGTCGACGTGCCGATGGTCGGATCTGCCTGTCTCGCCGTGCATGGCAGCCGGCCGTCTCGACAGACAAGCATCTAGGTCGCCGAATGGCCCGAATTAGGGTTTTTGGACGACCTTACGAAGATTTAATTCAGGAAGCGCTTACGAACCGCTCTCGGCGGCGCAAGTAGGACGAGGCCATTTCGCGCATGCGGGCGGCATCGAAGATCGGGCCGTGGCCGCCCAGGCCGATGCGGATCGGCAGGTCGAGCAGGCGCTGCATGGTGCGGCAATAGGCCGTCCGGTCCGAATCCGGCAGGTCGTCGATCAGCATGCCGTCATAGATGGCGTCGCCGGCGAAGAAGAGGCCATCGGTCTCGTCGAAAAGCGCGATCGAATCCGGCGAATGTCCAGGCAGATGCAACACGCGGAATTTCCGGTCGCCGAGATCGACGATATCGCCCTCGTCGAGCGCGCGGGTCAGCGGGGCGGGAGGAATGCGATAGTCAGCCGCCTTCCAGTCCGGCGCCGGCAGCTTCGAGACGGCGCCGTCGAGATTGTGGAACATATAAGCGTAGGTGACGGCATCATCCATGGCGTCGAAGCGCGCCGCGCTCGTCTTCGGCCCCATGCGCAGCGGGAATTCGTGCAGCGAGCCAACATGGTCGAGATGGATGTGGGTGGCGACGACGATGAGCGGCTTGCCGGGCGGGGTGTCGATCTCAGGCGCCAGCGGGCGAATGCCCATGCCGGTATCGACCAGCAGATCCGCGTCGCGGCCCTTCAAATGCCAGATATTGGCGCGCACGAAATCATGCACGAAGGGTTCGGTCAGCATCGTCGTCCCGGCATCGATGACGGCCTTGCCGAACCAGTCGCCAACCGCAAGCTCTGGCATCGAGCCGCCACCCATCAGACGAACGGCTTCCCGACCTTGTATTTTTCCGGCACCAGCCGCTTCAGATAGGCCATGCCGGCTTCCGAAAGCTGGTTGGCGTCCGGCATCATGAAATCGTCGGGCATATGGCGCGTCTTGCCGGCAACCGCCTTCAGCGGCACTTTCTTCAATACCGTCTTCGACCCGTCATACTGGATCGCGACCGAACCGCCGCCTTCGCCGGCGACGGCAACCGCGAAGGCGCCGGCATCGAAGGCTTCCTTGGCGTCGACGGCGCTGATCGCGCCGATATAGCCGCGCGGCATGTAGCCCAGCGCGTCGACCCGCGCGCGCTTGCCCGGCAGGCCTTCGGCCAAGGCCCGTTCGAGCGCCGCCGGCAGGTCGCTGCCCGACAATTTGACGTTGCCGTGCTGGTCGCGCTCGAGCTTGTCCGGCGGCACCAGGCTTTCGACCAGCGCCTTGCCGTCGGCGGTGCTGACGCCTTCCGAGACGGCGACGATGCAGCGTTTGTGGCGGTCCAGCTTTTCGCGCACTTCATCGATGAAGCGCTTCGCCGAGAAGGCGCGCTCCGGCACGTAGACCAGATGCGGGCCGCTGTCGGAATCGAGCTGCCAGGCGGCCGCGGCGGCGGTGAGGAAGCCGGCGTGACGGCCCATGACGATGCCGACATAGATGCCGGGCAGCGCGCGGAAATCGAGGTCGACGGACAGGAAGGCGCCCGCGACGAACTCGGCCGCCGAGATGAAGCCCGGCGTGTGGTCGTTCTCCTCGAGGTCGTTGTCGATGGTTTTCGGGGCATGGACGAAAGCGATCGAGCCGCCGGCGGCATCGGTCAGGATCTGCTGGGTGCCCGAGGTGTCGTTGCCGCCGATATAGATGAAGGCGTCGGCGCCGGCCTTCTTCAGGCCGTTGAGGATGACCTCGCAATAGGCGGCGTCCGGCTTGTCGCGGGTCGAGCCAAGGGCGGCGCTCGGCGTGCCGGCGATCAGCCGCAGCCGGTCCTGGGGGATGGCGGAGAGGTCGACATAGTTGCCGTCGCGGATGCCGCGCACGCCATGGATCGAGCCCAGCACCTTGGCACCGGGATGACGCTTGCGGATTTCCAGCGTGGCGCCGACGACCGTCTGGTTGATGACGGCGGTCGGACCGCCACCCTGCGCGATGACGAAGGTTCCAGCCATGCTTTTTCTCTCCCGGGGCGAAGGTTTTCAGAGCACCTTCGCCTGTCTTGCGGCATCGCGCAACGGGGGAGTGGATGGAGGGCGAGATTAGACGACGACGACCGGGTTCTTCTTGGAAACGCGGCTGTAGAGGTCGATGATGTCCTGGTTGATCAGGCGCACGCAGCCCGACGACATCGCCTGGCCGATGCTCCACCATTCGGGCGAGCCGTGGATGCGGTAGCCGGTGTCCTTGCCGTCCTGGTAGATGTAGAGCGCCCGGGCGCCCAGCGGATTGGTGAGGCCGCCGGGCTGGCCGCCCTGCCATTTCACCAGTTCCGGCTTGCGCTGGATCATTTCCGGCGGCGGCGTCCAGACCGGCCATTCGCGGCCATACTGGATGTTGGCGCGGCCCGACCAGCGGAAGCCGTCCTTGCCGATGCCGACGCCATAGCGGATGGCGTCGCCGCCCGGCTGGACCAGATAGAGCATGCGCTCCTCAAGATGGACGACGATGGTGCCGGGAGCCTCGCCGGTCTTGTCGACCACGATCTGGCGGCGGAACTGCGGCTTGACCTTCTGCCACGGCACCTCCGGCACCTGGAAACCGTCATCGGTGAGCGAGGCGTACATGACGTCGGGGCCGGTGATGTTCTTGTCGACGCTGATCGCCGGGCGCATGGGCGGCACGGAACCGGTGACAGTGTTGTCGAGCTGCATTTGCGGCAGGTCGAGCGTGTCGGTGGTGCTGCAGCCGGCCAGGCCGAGCAGCGCCATGGCGCCGGCACCGGAAAGCACGGCGCGGCGGGAAAGCTGAATTTCAGTATCGATTGCGGCGCCGCTAGAAGGCGGCGTCAGACTTTGCGGCAACTCGCGCATGCACCAAACCCTACGCTGCCGGCGGGAAGCACGGTCCGGCCGGATCGCAGGCATTTTCGCCACTCATGGTTGAAAAATGGTGAAAGCGCGAGAGTACGGCTTAACCCTAACGGATCGTTGCGGCGGATGGGCCTACGGCACGGGCGCCGAAGATTTTTCCAACGGCCCCTTTACATTCCCGGCGACCCCAGGATTTATCCTTTTCTTTGCGCTCAAGGAGCAGGGAAATGTCCTTCGAAAACTGGGCCGCCTTCGCCGCCGCCTCGTCCATCCTTCTCGTCATTCCAGGCCCGACGATCCTGCTGGTCGTCTCCTACGCGCTGGGGCAAGGCTGGCGCACCGCGCTGCCGATGGCGGTCGGCGTCGCGCTCGGCGACTTCACCGCCATGACGCTGTCGATGCTGGGCATCGGCGCGCTGCTGGCGGCTTCGGCCACCGTGTTCACCGTGCTCAAAGTGATCGGCGCCGGCTACCTCATCTATCTCGGCATAAAACTGTTCCGTGCCGGCGGCGCGCTGAAGGCCGAGCCGCGCACCGACGCGGTCTCGGCGGCAAGGATGATGGCGCATGCCTGGCTGGTGACGGCGCTCAACCCGAAGAGCATCACCTTCTTCGTCGCCTTCCTGCCGCAGTTCCTCGACCGGCACGCCGACTTCTGGCCGCAGATGCTGATCTTCGAGACGACCTTCCTGACCTTGGCTTTCGCCAACGCGTTCGGCTATGCGCTGATCGCATCCAGGGCCCGGGCGATCGTGCGCAACCCGAAGGCGATCTGCATCTTCAACCGCACCGGCGGCACGCTGCTGGTCGGCGCCGGCATCGCCACGGTGGCGATGCGGTCGGGGAACTGATCTGCCCTAAGGTGTGTCGAGATTCAGGTCAGGCTGAGCCGAAAATGGTGACTTCCGAGAACCGGAGCGGAGCGTACTTAAAGTACGTGAGCACCGGAAGCGCAGGAAGCCGCCATTTGCAGGCCGGCCTCACCTGAATATCGACACACCTTCACCATTTCACGCTGACGCCCAGATTGCCTTCCAGCACGCGGCGCTTGTCGCCGCCGAGATTGGTCGTGTAGTCGCCGGTGGCGAAAACGCTGACCTTGTCGGTCACCTTGGCGACCACGCCGCCGCCGAATTCGAAGGAGGTGGACCGGCTCTCGGTCGAGATGTCGGTGCCCTCGAAATCGACGCGGTCGGTGCCGCCGAAATTATGCCAGAGATTGGCCTTGAGGTAGGGTTGCAGCGGCGTGCCGTTGAGGACGGTCTCGCCTTGCAGCCTCAGCCCGATCCTGCCGGTGACGTCATCGTCGGAATCGAACGATACCGAGGAGAACCGGTCCCTGGCGTCGTCGAGCGACAAATGCTGCCAGACCAGTTGCGCCTGCGGCTCCAACGTCCAGCCTTGTCCGAGTGCGACCGGATAGCCGCCTTCGAGCGACGCGGTGACGCCGGTTCCGCCGACATCGATACCGATGTCGCGGGACGATGAGGCCGAGCCGCCGAAGAAGGTCGCCATCAGCACGCCGTCCAGGTACCAGCCGGACTTGCCTAGCCGTGTCCAGTAGCCGCCGACGCTGGTGCCGCTGACGTCGAGGCTGCCGACCGCGAGCCCATCCTGACCCAGCGCCTGGCCGCGCAGGTCGCCGTTCATGCTGCCATAGGCGAGGAACAGACCGGCGCGGTCGACCGAGCCGGAGGCGGTTTCACGGCCGAAAAGATCGAAACCGGCCTGAAGGCCGAACAAAGTGCCGTCGAAGGAGGGCGAGACCGTTCCCGACCAGCCCATCTTGGCGTCCTGACCGAAGATACGGCCCCAGACCGGCTGCAAATCGGTGTCGGACGACAACAGGCTCTGCTCGCCGCGGCGTTCGTGGAAGGTGCCGAGCGTCGCCATCGCCAGATGCTCGGCCACCGGCGGTACGGCCGAATAGACCGGCACCTCGATGCGGTAGAGCAGGATTTCCTGCCCGGGCGCTGGCGTGGGCAGATCCGGCACGGCGGTCGGCACCGGGGGCGGCGGCGGCGGCGGGTCGGCCGGCGGCGCCTCCAGCGGTGGCGGCGGCGGCTCGGGTTCCGGATCGCTCGCCTGCACCGGCGGCGTCGGATCGACCGGCGGATTGTTGACGTCGCCTTCGGTCGGCACCGGCACAGGCGGCAGGTCGGAGGGCGGCGGTGGCGGCTCGGTGGCCGGCGGCTCCGGCTCCAGCGCTGGCGTGGGTTCGGACGCGGACGGAGCCGCAGCCGGGGATGTCGGCGTGATCAGCGTCGAGCGCAGGTACCAGTTCTCGCCGCTGCCGGCGCTGACGCCACCCTTGAAGAGATAATATTCAAAGGCACCGGCCGCGACCGGCGCGTCGAGCGCAAAGGCGTTGGCGCTGGAGGTGGCGCCGTTGACCGCCTGCACCACCATGATGCCGTCTGCCGTGGTCTCGGCGCCGGCGCCGCCGTCATTGATGACGGCAATGCCGGTCGAGCCGGAGGCGGTACCGCCCGACAGGACGAGCCGATCGGAAGCGGAGGAATCGTCGCCAAGCTCGGTCTGGATCAGCAACAGGCCGCCCAGCCCGGTATAATTGCCGTTGATCGTCAGCCGGTCGGTGGCGCCCGTATTGCCGTTGGTCAGGTCGATGCGCCCGGCGTTGAATACGTTGGCCAGTTGGCCGGACGTGAAGGCCTGGATCGAAGCGTTGAAGCCACCGCCATAAAGCGTGCTCGCCTGGTCGACATTGAGCGTGCCGGTGCCCGTGCCGGAGTCGCCCAGCACGAGGTTGCCGTCGAGGATCAGCTGCGTGTCGTTGGTGGCGTCGATCGTTTCCCAGTTCTGCACCCTGGCGATGCCGTCGAGCTTGACGTTGTCGAAGGTGAGCGTGTCGGTGCCAAGGCCGCCATTCAAGGCGTCGGCGCCGCCGAGATTGGCCTTGGTGAGGTTGCTGAGCTTGGCGGTGTCGTTGTCGGCGCCAAGGTCGACACTGCCATAGATGATGCCGCCGCCGTCCCAGACGAAATTGTCGGACCCGAAGCTCATCAGCACGTCGCCGCCGACCGTGCCGCCGGTGATCGTGACACTGTCGTTGCCGCCGCTGACGCTGATGTTGCCGCCGATCGTGCCCCCGGAGAGGATGATGGTATCGGTGTCGAAGCCGGTGACAAGATTGCGGTCGATGACGCCGCCCGACATGTTGAAGTAGTTCTTGTCGAGCTTCATGTTGACCCGGCCGATGCGGCCGCCGGTCATCACCGCGCGGTCGCCATCGTCGAAGAAATCGACGATGCGGCCGCCGCTCATGGTAAAGGTGTCGAGCCCATCGCCTTGGTTGAGCGAGCCGATCTGGCCGCCGCTCATGTTGAAATCGTCGATGCCGGCACCCTGCTGGACATTGCCGGCAACGGTGCCGGCGCCAATGGTGAAGAAATCGGTACCGTCGCCCTGGTCGACCGCGCCGGTGATGGTGCCGGATTGCATGTCGATGCGGTCCGTTCCGGGACCGAAAGTGACGTTGCCGCTGAGCTGGCCGGTGCCGCCGGAGGGGAAGGTCAGCGTGTTGTCGCCGCTGGTGTCGGTGAGGCTGCCGCCGGAATCGCCGCTGTCGCAGACATAGGCGGTATTGCCGGCGGGCGGGCTCAGCACGCATGCGGCAAAAGCCTGGGAGCCTGGCAGCAATGTAAGTGCAGTCGACGCCAGAAGGCCAAGCATCCAAGGATGATCCAGGCCTCTCATCTGTCGATCAGCATTTGCTGATATAACTTTATCTTCCGAGAACAGTCTCGGGAGAGAATTTCCAAAGCGCCGCATCGCGTCCTCGCAATTCGCGATTCAAGCCGCCCCGTCCCGGCCGCAATAAGGCCATAATTTGTCTCGGTTTTCAAAGCCTATTCTGCGCTCTATGGTTGATGAACTGCAATCTTGGGCGGATAGACCTGAGTATTGATTGATCGAGGCACCCGTTGGCACGCTCCGCGCCGATGCTTTAGGATCGGGCTCCGAACAGCAAATTCGCGATCGTCGAAGGGCACCCAATGGCGCTGAAGGACGCATTCGGCCTGACTTGCTCGGGCGCGACCGAAGCCGGGTTCTCGTCCTACGCCCGCGCCGTGCATGAATTGCAATGCTTCATCGGCGACCCGGTCGCTGCAATCGACCGTGCCATCGCCGACGATCCCGGCTTCGTGATGGCGCATGTGTTCAAAGGCTATCTGTTCGGCCTTGCCACGGAGCGGGAGGCGATGGCCGTCGTGCGATCCTGTCATGCGGCGGCCCAGCCGCTTGCCGGCACCACGCGCGAACAGGCGCATGTCGCGGCGCTCGGCCATCTCGCCGAAGGGCGATGGCATGAGGCCGCGCGCATCCTCGAGGACATCGCGATCGACAGCCCGCACGATGCGCTGGCTTTGCAGGTCGGGCATCAGATCGATTTCTTCACCGGCAATGCGCGCATGCTGCGCGACCGCATCGGCCGGGCGCTGCCGGCCTGGCACAAAGACATGCCGGGCTACCACGCCATTCTCGGCATGCAGGCCTTCGGGCTCGAGGAAATGGGCGACTACGCCCGTGCCGAAACCCTGGGCCGACAGGCTGTGGAGATCGAACCGCGCGATGGCTGGGCGCAGCATGCGGTCGCGCATGTCATGGAAATGCAAAGCCGGCAACGAGACGGCATCGCCTGGATGCGCGCCGACCCGGAAGCATGGACGAAGGAGAGTTTTCTCCAGATCCACAATTGGTGGCACCTAGCGCTGTTCCATTACGATCTCGGCGAAACCGACGAGGTGCTCAGGCTCTATGACGGACCGATCTATGGCGACCGCTCGACCTTGGCGCTCAACATGGTCGATGCCTCGGCGATCCTGTGGCGCCTCACTCTGGGCGGCGCCGATGTCGGCGACCGCTGGGCGGCGCTCGCCGCCAACTGGATCCCGAAAGCCGCCGCCAGCAATTACGCCTTCAACGACGCGCATGCGATGATGGCCTTTGTCGGCGCCGGACTGGAAGCGCCGGCCAAGACGCTGCTCGAGGCGCAGCGCGAAGCGATGCGCGGCAGCGATGACAACGCCGCCTTCACGCGCGATGTCGGACATCCGCTGACGCTTGCGATCAAGGCCTTCGGCGACGGCAATCACGACGAGGCAGTGCGCCTGATCCGGCCGATCCGCTCGATCGCGCATCGTTTCGGCGGCAGCCATGCGCAGCGCGACGTGATCGACCTGACGCTGATCGAGGCCGCTCTGCGCGCCGGCGATACGGCGCTCGCGCGGGCGTTGACCGCCGAGCGCCAGCTGACGCGGCCGGAAAGCCCGCTGTCGGCGCTGTTCACGCGGCGCGCCGCCGACTTGTCAGAGAATTGACCCGGGACGGATCTTGCCCTAAAAACTGGCCAAGCCAGATTTTTTCGAGATCCGAAAAAATTAACGGCATTGGGAGGAAATCATGTATCTCGGCCTCGACCTGGGCACATCGGGCGTCAAGGCGCTGCTGATCGACGGCGGCCAGAAGGTCATCGGCTCCGGCCACGGATCGCTCGATGTCTCGCGGCCGCATCCGGGCTGGTCGGAACAGGATCCGGCGCATTGGATCGAGGCCTGCGAGGCGGCGATTGCCGAACTCAAGGCTTCGCATCCGAAAGAGCTGGCCGCGGTCAAGGGCATCGGCCTTTCCGGCCAGATGCATGGCGCCACCCTGCTCGATGCATCGGACAAGGTGCTGCGCCCCTGCATCCTGTGGAACGACACGCGCAGCCATGTCGAGGCGGCCGCGCTCGATGCCGATCCGCGCTTCCGCAAGCTCACCGGCAACATCGTTTTCCCGGGCTTCACCGCGCCGAAGCTTGCCTGGGTGAAGGAACACGAAGCCAAGATCTTCGCCGCCGTCGCCAAGGTGCTGCTGCCCAAAGATTATCTGCGGCTCTGGCTGACTGGCGAGCATATATCCGAAATGTCGGATTCGGCCGGCACCTCGTGGCTCGATGTCGGCAAGCGCAGCTGGTCGGCCGAATTGCTGGCGGCGACGTCGCTTGACGAAAAGCACATGCCCTTGCTGGTCGAAGGCACCGCGAAGGCCGGCGCCTTGCGCGGCGAGCTCGCCTCGAAATGGGGCATCGCGGCCGGCATTCCGGTTGCCGGCGGCGCCGGCGACAACGCGGCCTCGGCCTGCGGCATGGGCACTGTCGGCGCCGGCCACGCCTTCGTCTCGCTCGGGACGTCGGGCGTGTTGTTCGCGGCGAATGCCTCCTATTTGCCCAACCCGGAAAGCGCGGTGCACACGTTCTGCCATGCGCTGCCCGACACATGGCACCAGATGGGCGTCATCCTGTCGGCCACCGATTCGCTCAACTGGCTATCGGAAATCACCGGAAAGGGCGCCGGCGATCTGACGCGTGAACTCGGCGATGCGCTGAAGGCGCCGACGGGCGTCACCTTCCTGCCCTATCTTTCGGGTGAGCGCACGCCGCACAATGATTCCGCCATCCGCGGCTCCTTCACCGGTATCGCGCATGAATCGAACCAGGCCGTGCTGACGCAGGCGGTGCTCGAAGGCGTCGCCTTCGCTTTCCGCGACAGTCTCGAGGCACTGAAGAAAGCCGGCACAGAGCTGACCCGGGTGACCGCGATCGGCGGCGGCTCGCGCTCGCGCTATTGGCTGAAGGCGATCGCCACCGCGCTGCAGGTGCCGGTCGACATCCCCGCCGACGGCGATTTCGGCGCCGCCTTCGGCGCGGCAAGGCTCGGTTTGATTGCCGCGACCGGCGCCGATCCAATCGCCGTCTGCACCGCGCCGGCGACGGATGCGACGATCGAGCCGGACGCCGGGCTTGGTGGCGCTTTTGCCGATGCTTATCAGAGGTATCGTGCGCTCTATCCGGCAATAAGGGCGGTAACTGCGTGAGTCGGCGCGAGGCACCCCCCTCTGGCCTGCCGGCCATCTCCCCCGCAAGGGGGGAGATTGACTGTCACGCGGACCTTCGCCAATCGCCAGCATTGAAAAAAGCGTGGCAGCGCCGAAGCTGCCAATCTCCCCCCTTGCGGGGGAGATGCCCGGCGGGGCAGAGGGGGGTGCCTCGCGCCCCTCTTACCCATTTAACCTCACTGCGCCGGCACCTTGTCCAAGAACCCGGTGACGCTCTTCAGGCGACCGTTCTCGATGACGCCGATGTCGGTGCCCTCGATGACGGATTCCGTGCCTTCGGGTCCAAGATTCCACGAGAAACGGATGCGGTCGGCGAAACCGTCCGGCTCACCCTTCAGCGAGAAACGAAAGCCGGCAAAGCGCTGCTGCACGCCGTCGATCAGCGCCGCGACGCCGGCATGGCCGTCGCCCTGCATGACCGGGTCGCGATAGCTGACATCCTTGGTGAAGGCCGCGTCGAGCAGCGCCTTGCGGCGCGTCGCATCGCTCTCGTTCCAGGCGGTGATGTAGTTGCGGGCGATCGTGTTGAGGTCGGTCATGGTCATCATCCTTCGTTGGATCGTTTCGACCTGACGCTTTTCGCCCCGCAAAAGAGTGAAACCAATTACGCCTGAGGTAATCGGGAAAAGCACTTGGAGAGGAAGGAAACCATGAGCAGCGGATTTTTCGGCGACATCAAGACAATCAAATATGAAGGGCCGGATTCGACCAATCCGCTGGCCTATCGCTATTACAACCCCGATGAGGTGGTGGCCGGCAAGCGGCTGGAAGACCATCTGCGCTTCGCCGTCGCCTATTGGCATTCCTTCGCCTGGCCGGGCGGCGACCCGTTCGGCGGCCAGACCTTCGACCGGCCATGGTTCGCCAAGCCGGGCGGCTTCGACACGATGGAATTGGCCAAGCTCAAGGCCGACGTCGCCTTCGAGATGTTCTCGCTGCTCGGCGCGCCCTATTTCTGCTTCCACGACGCCGACGTGCGCCCTGAAGGCAAGGATTTTTCGGAGAGCGCCGCGCGCCTCGACGAGATCGCCGACTATTTTGCCGGCAAGATGAAGCAGACCGGCGTCAAGCTGCTCTGGGGCACGGCGAACCTCTTCTCGCACCGCCGCTTCATGTCGGGTGCGGCCACCAATCCCGATCCGGACGTATTCGCCTATGCGGCGGCGACGGTGAAGAAGTGCATCGACGTCACCAAGAAGCTGAAAGGCGAGAACTACGTGCTGTGGGGCGGGCGCGAGGGCTACGAGACGCTGCTCAACACCGACCTTGCCCGCGAGCAGGAGCAGGCCGGCCGCTTCCTCAACCTCGTCGTCGACTACAAGCACAAAATAGGCTTCACGGGCACGATCTTGATCGAGCCGAAGCCGCAGGAGCCGACCAAGCATCAGTATGATTACGACGTCGCCACCGTCTACGGCTTCCTCAAGCGCTTCGGGCTGGAGAAGGAGGTCAAGCTCAACATCGAGCAAGGCCACGCGATTCTGGCCGGCCACTCCTTCGAGCATGAGCTGGCGCTGGCCAATGCGCTCGGCGTCTTCGGTTCGATCGACATGAACCGCAACGACTACCAATCGGGCTGGGACACCGACCAGTTCCCCAACAACGTGCCGGAAATGGCCCTGGCCTATTACCAGGTGCTGCAGGCCGGCGGCTTCAAGACCGGCGGCACCAATTTCGACGCCAAGCTCAGGCGCCAGTCGCTCGACCCGGACGACCTCCTGATCGGTCATATCGGCGGCATGGATTCTTGCGCGCGCGGTCTGAAAGCTGCGGCCAAGATGATCGAGGACAAGGCGCTGTCCGGCCCGCTCGCCGAGCGCTATGCCGGCTGGAGCGCCGCCGAAGGCAAGGCGATGCTTTCGGGCGAGCGCACGCTGGAGGAGATCGCCGCGCGCGTGGTGAAGGAGAAGATCGAGCCGCAGCCGCGCTCCGGCCGGCAGGAACTGCTCGAAAACATCGTCAACCGCTACGTCTGATCGCTCAGGCGGGATGCCCGACCGTATTGCATTGGCGCGGGGCAGAACTTCACGACAAGGTTTTGCCCTGAGCCGCCCCTTAATCGCCCCGCTCTTGCCTTCAAACAGCCGTCACGGAACTCGTATAAACGTGGCTCCTGTGGCGGGTGAAGAAGAAGGAGGCGAACCGATATGCAGCATGAACGCGAAATCGACGCCCTGCTTTCGTCCGGCGAAACCGGATCGATCATCGACCGGCTGATGGCGTTGCCGCATTCGAAAGACGGCGGACACAAGACAAATGAATGGGACCGCGCGGTCGCCGCGCGGTTGGAAACGGCGCTGGCCAAGAGCATGCGCACGCGCATCGTCGGCGAAGGCCGCGACGCCGCCTGACAATCCCCACGATTTGACGAAAAGAGGTGGCTTCTCCATCCTGCACCGATGATACGCGCGGTGCTGCTTGATCTTGTGGGTGTCGTCTATGATGGCGATACCCCGATCGCAGGTGCTGTGACTGCGGTCGAGCGTTTGCGCAAGGCCGGGCTGCCGCTCCGCTTTGTCAGCAACACGACACGCTCGCCGCGCAGCAAGATCGTCGCGCAACTTGCCGCAATGGGCATCAAAGTTGCGGATGAAGAATTGCTGACGCCGGCGCGCGCTGCGATCGAATGGTTGCGCAGGCATGGGCGCCAGCCGCATCTGCTCGTCCATCCCGACCTCGAAGCCGAGTTTTCGGGCCTGGAGGGCGGTAACGGCCGCGCTGTCGTCGTCGGCGATGCCGGGGAGTCCTTCGACCACGCCAGCCTCAACCGGGCTTTCCGCGAGCTGATCGCCGGCGCCGATTTTGTGGCTTTGGCCACCAACCGCACCTTCAAGGATGCCGACGGCCAGCTCAGCCTCGACGCCGGCGCGTTCGTCGCGGCCCTCGAATTCTCCAGCGGCCGAAGCCCTGTCGTGCTCGGCAAGCCGTCGCCGGATTTCTTCCATTCGGCGCTTGCCGATTTGAACTGCCCGGCTGCCGATGCGGTCATGGTCGGCGACGACGCGGAGAGCGATGTCGCCGGCGCGTTCAGCGCCGGGCTTGGCGCGGCGCTGCTCGTGCGGACGGGCAAATACCGCCCCGGCGACGAAACGCGCTTCGATCCGGCGCCCACGGCGTTGGTCGACGATCTGGCGGCAGCGACCGACTGGATAATCAGCCGCGCCTCAGCCTGACCGGCGCCTCGCCGAACGCTCTCGAAAATGCCCTGGAAAATGCCGCGGCGGACGAAAAGCCTGTACGCCCGGCAATATCGGCCATGGCAATGCGCGTGTCGACGACGAGACGGCGGGCGGCGCTGAGGCGCAGTCTCAGATAATAAGCGCCCGGCGTCTCGCCGATCGATTTGCGAAAAATGCTTTCCAGCGTCCGCGCCGTCACGCCGGCGCGCCTGGCCACCGCGTCGATGGTGAGCGGCTGGTCGACATGCGCTTCCATCAGCCGGATCGCCTGGGCAAGCCGCGGATCGTAGCCGTCGAGCCGGCCGAGCGAGACCAGCGGCTGCGCGTCGGTCGCTGCGCGCGCCTGGTCGTAGATGAAGACGCTCGCCACATCGAGCGCGGCGGCCATGCCGAGCCGGGTGCGGATGAGATGCAGCATCAGGTCGAAGGTCGGCGAAGCGCCGCCGGAGGTGAAGACCGGCCCGTCGATGACATAGCGGTCCGGCCGCACGTCGACGCCCGGGAAGGCGGCGGAAAAGTCCTCCATGTCCTCCCAGTGCGTGGTGGCGCTGCGCCCCTCGAGCAGGCCGGCGCGCGCTACTAGCCAGGTGCCGGCCTCGACGCCGCCGCAGGCGCGGGCGGCGCGAGCAGCGCGGCGAAGGCCGGCGAGCAACGCCGAAGTGGCGTAGTTCTGCGTGCCGAAGCCGGCGACGACGACCAGCATATCGGTCGGCTCGGCCGCGTCGAAGCGCCCGCTGACCGCCACCGGAAGGCCGCATGTCGTGACCGGCGCCTCGCCCGTGACCGACACCAGCTTGAAGTCGAACAGCGTCTCGCCCGAGATGCGGTTGGCGGCGCGCAACGGGTCGACGGCCGAGGCGACACACATGATGGACGAGCCCGAGAACACCAGGAACGTCACCTTGAGCTTCTCCGGCTCGGAGCGAAAGATGGACGGCTTTTCGCTTTTGATCATGAGAGCTTCGTAAAACGCAAAACAGTTTTCGGCAAGTCGGGCATTCTTGATGAATTCCCCGCGCATGCCGTGCCGTTGTCGGCTCCCGCTTCTGGGTGGCATGCACGGCCGATCGAATCTGGGAGGATCAAGATGCCGCTTGCGATGAACCGCGAGGTCTTCATTACCTGTGCCGTGACCGGTTCCGGCGGCACGCAGGACCGCAGCCCGCACGTGCCGCGCTCGCCCAAGCAGATCGCCGATTCGGCGATCGACGCGGCCAAGGCGGGTGCGGCGATCGTCCATTGCCATGTGCGCGACCCCGAGACCGGCAAGCCCAGGCGCGACGTGCATCTCTACCGCGAAGTGACCGAGCGCATCCGCGCGGCGAACGTAGACGTCGTGCTGAACCTCACCGCCGGCATGGGCGGCGACATGGTGTTCGGCTCGCCGGAAGCGCCGCTGCCGCTCAACGAGAAGGGCACCGACATGGGCGGCGCCACCAACCGCATTGAGCATGTGCGCCAGTGCCTGCCGGAGATCTGCACACTGGATTGCGGCACGATGAATTTCGCCGAGGCCGACTATGTGATGACCAACACGCCCGGCATGCTGCGCGCCATGGGCGGCATGATGACGGCGCTGGGCGTCAAGCCGGAGATCGAGGCCTTCGATACCGGGCATCTGTGGTTCGCCAAGCAGTTGGTCGAGGAAAAGGTCCTCAACCCGGATGCGCTGGTGCAGCTCTGCATGGGCGTGCCGTGGGGTGCGCCGGACGACCTCAACACCTTCATGGCGATGGTCAACAACGTGCCCTCGACCTGGAACTGGTCGGCCTTCTCGATCGGCCGCAACCAGATGGCCTATGCGGCGGCGGCCGTGCTTGCCGGCGGCAATGTCCGCGTCGGCCTGGAAGACAATCTGTGGCTCGACAAGGGCGTTCTGGCGACCAACGCGCAGTTGGTCGAGCGCGCGGCGAGCATCGTCACCAATCTCGGCGCGCGCGTGCTCGGGCCGGAGGAAGTGCGCAAGAAGCTGAACCTCACCAAGCGGGCACCGATCGCAGCGTGATTGGAGGGAGTCGCAGATGACAACCGTCAAGTTCACCGCGATGAAGGATGGCGACAAGGAAGACTATGAATTCCTGACCGCCCATGAGATCGACTACGCCGCCAAGACCGGCGACCGGCTGCTCGACGCGCTTGTGCAGCTCGATGAAGGCCTGTCGGGCTACAAGATCACCCGGCTCGGCCACTCGCTGCAGGCGGCGACGCGCGCCTGGCGCGACGGCGCCGACACCGACTGGATCGCCTGCGCTGTCCTGCACGACATCGGCGACATCTACGCGCCCTACAATCATGACGAATATGCGGCTGCGATCCTGAAACCCTTCGTGCGCGAGCAATGCACCTGGGTGGTGGAAAAGCACGGCGACTTCCAGCGGCTCTATTACGCGCATCATCTGGGCGGCAACCCGCACGCGCGCGACCGCTTCGCCGGCCACCTCTATTTCGACGACTGCGACCGGTTCTGCGAGCGCTGGGACCAGTCGAGCTTCGACCCCGACTACGAGACGCTGCCGGTCGAGTTCTTCCGGCCCTTCGTGCTCGAAGTCTTCGCCCGCAAGGCCTACGACCCGGCGGTGATCCGTGCCGGCGAGCGCGTGGCCCTCACAGATCCCGAAACAGCCAAGACGAGAACCGGAGCCTGACGAGCATGAGCATCATCAACAAGGCGGCCGCCATCGGCGGCGGTGTCATCGGCGCTGGCTGGGTGGCGCGGCTGCTCTTGAACGGCATCGACGTGTCGATCTTCGATCCGGATCCGGAAGCGTCGCGCAAGGTGGGCGAGGTCATGAAAGGCGCGCGCCGCGCCTACAAGCAGATGCTGGCCGGCGGCCTGCCCAAGGAAGGCAAGCTCACCTTCGCCAAGACCATCGCCGAGGCGGTGGCCGACGCCGATTTCATCCAGGAGAGCGTGCCGGAGCGGCTCGACCTCAAGCACAAGGTGCTGGCCGAGATCGACGCGCATGCGCCGGCCAATGCGATTGTGGGTTCCTCGACCTCCGGCATCAAGCCGACCGACATGCAGGTGGCGATGAAGAAGCACCCGGAGCGGCTGGTGGTCGGCCATCCGTTCAACCCGGTCTATCTCCTGCCGCTGGTCGAGATCGTCGGCGGCGAGCAGACGTTCCCCGAGGCGATCGAGGTGGCCAAGGAGCTCTACGCCTCGATCGGCATGAAGCCGGTGGTGGTGCGCAAGGAGATCGAGGCTTTCGTCGGCGACCGCCTGCTCGAAGCCGCCTGGCGCGAGGCGCTGTGGCTGGTCAAGGACGGCATCTGCACCGTCGAGGAACTCGACGACATCATGCGCTATTCCTTCGGCCTGCGCTGGGCGCAGATGGGCATGTTCCAGGTCTATCGCGTCGCCGGCGGCGAGGCCGGCATGCGCCACTTCATGGCGCAGTTCGGACCCTGCCTGAAATGGCCGTGGACCAAGCTGATGGACGTGCCGGAATTCAACGACGAGCTGGTCGACCTCATCGCCACGCAGTCGGACGAGCAGGCGCATGGCCTTTCGATCCGCGAATTGGAGAAGATCCGCGACGACAATCTGGTCGCGATCATGGAAGCACTGTCGAAACAGAACAAGGGCAAGGGCTGGGGCGCCGGCGCGCTGCACAAGGACTATACCAGGCAGCTCGCCAAGCTGGCGGCGAAGAAGACCCCAGCCAAGGCCGTCGCAAAGGCCAAGGCGACCAAGCCGGCGAAGAAAGCCGCGAAGCCGGCAAAGGCTGAAAAGCCGACAAAAGCTGGGAAGGCCGACAAGGCGAAGAAGAGCAAGAAGAAGGGCTGAGGCGATGCATTTCGGTCTTTCGGAAGAACAGAAGCTCATCGTCGAGACGACGCGCGCCTTCGTCGAGAACGAGCTTTATCCGCATGAGCGCGAGGTGGAGCGCACCGGCGTGCTGCGCCGCGAGCTGATCGACGAATTGAAGGCCAAGGCGATCGGTGCCGGGCTCTACGCCGCCAACATGTCGGCCGATGTCGGCGGCGCCGGCCTCGATACGGTGAGCTGGCTGCTCTACGAGAAGGAGCTCGGCCGCGCCAACTACGCGCTGCACTGGACCTGCGTGGCGCGTCCGTCCAACATCCTGCTTGCCGGCACGCCGGAGCAGCGCGAGAAATACCTCTTCCCCTGCATTCGCGGTGAGAAGTGGGACTGCTTGGCGATGACCGAGCCGGGCGCTGGCTCCGACTTGCGCGGCATGAAGGCGACCGCGGTGCAGGACGGCTCGGACTGGGTGCTCAACGGCACCAAGCATTTCATCTCGCATGCCGACATCGCCGACTTCGCCATCGTCTTCATGGCCTCGGGCGAAGAGGATTCGCCGCGCGGCAAGCGCAAGAAGATCACCGCCTTCTTCGTCGACAAGGGCACCAAGGGTTTTTCGGTGCGCGACGGCTACCGCAATGTCTCGCATCGCGGCTACACCAATTCGATCCTCGAATTCGACGATTGCCGGCTGCCGGCGTCCCAGGTGCTCGGGGAGGTGCACAAGGGTTTTGATGTCGCGAATTCGTGGCTGGGGGCCACGCGGCTACAGGTCGGCGCAACCTGCCTCGGCCGCGCCGAGCGCGCGCTGTCGCACGCCATCGAATATGCCGCGCAGCGCCAGCAGTTCGGCCAGCAGATCGGCAAGTTCCAGGGCGTCTCCTTCAAGCTCGCCGACATGGCGACGGAACTGAAGGCCGCCGACCTGATGGTCTTCGAAGCCGGCTGGAAGTACGATCAGGGCACCGTCACCGACCAGGACATGGCGATGGCCAAGCTGAAGGCCACCGAGATGCTGGCCTTTGTCGCCGACGAAGCCATCCAGATCCATGGCGGCATGGGTCTGATGGACGACCTGCCGCTGGAGCGCATCTGGCGCGATGCCCGCGTCGAGCGCATCTGGGAAGGCACATCGGAGATTCAGCGACATATTATTTCGCGGGCGCTGCTGCGTCCGTTCGGAGCTTAGAGCATGATTACCTCAACCGGGGACCGGTTTTGGGGAAAGATCAGGCTCAAACGAAAAGATGGCCATGCATAAACTCGAACGTCTCCTGCGCCCAAAATCGATCGCCGTGTTCGGTGGGGCGCAGGCCGCCGCCGTCGTGGCGCAGTCGATCAAGATGGGCTTTGCCGGCGAAATCTGGCCGGTGCATCCGACCAAGGACGAGGTCGCCGGCCGCAAGGCCTACCGCTCCGTCGCCGACCTGCCCGGAGCACCGGACGCCGCCTTTGTCGGCGTCAACCGGCATCTCACCATCGAGGTGATCAAGGCGCTGGCCGAGCGCGGCGCCGGCGGCGCCGTCTGCTTCGCCGCCGGCTTCCTCGAGACCGAGGCCTATGACGAGGACGGCGAGCGGCTGCAGGCCGAGCTCGTTGCCGCCGCCGGCCAGATGCCGATCATCGGCCCGAACTGTTACGGCCTGATCAATTATGCCGACGGCGCGTTGTTGTGGCCCGACCAGCATGGCGGCATCCGCCTGGTCGAGGGCGGCAAGGGCGTCGCCATCATCACCCAGTCGTCCAACATCGCCATCAACATGACGATGCAGAAGCGCGGCCTGCCGATCGCCTTCCTGATGACGGCCGGCAACCAGGCGCAGACCGGCCTGTCGGAAATGGCGCTCGGCCTGATCGAGGACGAGCGCGTCACCTCGCTCGGCCTGCATATCGAGGCTTTCGACTCCGTAGCCGGCTTCGAAAGGCTGGCGGCGCGCGCCCGCGAGCTGGAGAAGCCGATCATCGCCATGAAGGTCGGCCGCTCGGAGCAGGCGCGGCAGGCGACCGTCTCGCATACCGCCTCGCTGGCCGGCTCGGACGCCGCCTCCGGCGCGTTCCTGAAGCGGCTCGGCATTGCGCGTGTCGATTCGATTCCCGCCTTCATCGAGGCGCTGAAGCTGCTGCACGTCACCGGTCCTTTGCCCGGCTACAGGCTTTCGTCGATGAGCTGCTCGGGCGGCGAGGCTTCGGTGATGGCCGACAGCGCCGAGGGCCGCTGGGTGCATTTTCCGGCGCTTGCCGATCAGCACCGCGCGCATGTCAAATCGACGCTCGGACCTCTGGTCGCGGTCGCCAATCCGCTCGACTACCACACCTTCATCTGGAACAACGAGCCGGCGATGACCGCCACCTTCACCGCGATGGTGTCGGGCGGCTTCGACCTCAACATGCTGGTGCTCGACTTCCCGCGCCCCGACCGCTGCTCGGACGTCGACTGGTGGGCGACGCTGCGCGCCTTCGAGGCGGCATTGAAGACCAACAAGGCGCAGGGCGCGATCGTCTCCTCGCTGCCGGAAAACCTGCCGGAGGAATACACCGCCGGGCTGATGGCGCGCGGAATGGTGCCGTTGTTCGGCATCTCGGAAGCGATGGACGCCGCGCAAGCCGCCGCCTTCATCGGCTGGGCCTGGCGCGAACCGCAGGCGCAACCTGTCGACACCACGGCCGCGGGCGCGTCGGAAGCCAGACACGTGACGCCGGACGAGGCCGAAGCCAAGGAAAGGCTGATCAAGGCCGGCCTGCCGGTGCCGAAGGGCGAGCGCGCCTCCAACGCGGTCGAGGCGGTGATCTCGTCGATGACGCTGGGCTTCCCGGTGGCGCTGAAGGCGCTCGGCGTCACGCACAAGTCGGAAGTCGGCGCTGTCAGGCTGAATCTCAAGGACGCCGAGTCGGTCAGCGCCGCCGCGCATGACCTTCTGCCGCTCGGCACCGGGCTCTATGCCGAGCGAATGGTCCGCGACGGCGTCGCCGAGCTGATCGTCGGCTTCACCCGCGACCCGATGTTCGGCGTGGTGATGACGCTCGGCACCGGCGGCGTGCTGGTCGAGCTGCTGCGCGACAGCGTGACCTTGATGTTGCCGGCGACGCGCGACGACATCGAGGCGGCATTGCGTGGATTGAAGCTCTATCCGCTGCTCGAAGGCTATCGCGGCCGGCCGAAGGCCGATGTCCATGCGGCCATCGACGCCATCGCCGGCATTGCCGACTTCGTCCAGAAGAACGAAGGCGAGATCGAGGAACTCGACATTAACCCGCTGATTGTCTGCGCCAAAGGCAAGGGCGCCTGGATCGCGGATGCCTTGCTGGTGCTTGGAGAAAAGAAGAATGGCTGAAATCATCACCACCCGCCGCGAAGGCACGATCCTCGAGGTCACGCTCGACCGGCCGAAGGCCAACGCGATCGACCTGAAGACATCGCGGCTGATGGGTGAGACCTTCAAGGCGTTCCGCGACGATCCGGGCCTGCGCGTCGCCATCGTCAAGACCGCAGGCGACAAGTTCTTCAGCGCCGGCTGGGACCTGAAGGCAGCCGCCGCCGGCGACGCGGTCGACGGCGACTATGGCGTCGGCGGTTTTGCCGGGCTGCAGGAGTTGCGCGACCTGAACAAGCCGGTGATCGCCTGTGTCAACGGCATGGCGGTGGGCGGCGGCTTCGAGCTGGCGCTGTCCTGCGACCTCATCTACGCCTCGGACCATTCCTCCTTCGCGCTGCCGGAGATCCGCGCCGGCACGCTGGCCGACGCGGCGACCATCAAGCTGCCGAAGCGCATTCCCTACCATATCGCCATGGACCTTCTGTTCACCGGTCGCTGGATGGATGTCGCCGAGGCGCATCGCTGGGGCCTGGTCAACGAGGTGCTGCCGAAGGACAAGCTGGAAGAGCGCGTCTGGGAGATCGCAAGGCTCTTGGCCAGCGGTCCGCCGCTGGTCTTCGCGTCGATCAAGGAGACGGCGCGGGTGGCGGAGGCGCTGACCTTCCAGGACGCCATGAACAAGGTGACACGCCGGCAGTTGCCGACGGTGGATACGCTTTACGGGTCGGAAGACAATATGGAGGGGTTCCGGGCGTTCGCGGAGAAGCGCGACCCGGTTTGGAAGGGCAGATAAACCCGAGACGATGGCGTTCCTTCGCACCCCCCTCTGCCCTGCCGGGCATCTCCCCCGCAAGGGGGGAGATCGGATGCCGCGAAGGCTTTCGCCAATCTCCCACGCTGCAAGAATGGCGCCGAGCCCGACGCTGCCAATCTCCCCCCTTGCGGGGGAGATGTCCGGCAGGACAGAGGGGGGTGCCTGGGCTCAACTTTCACAAGTAGCCCAGACACGATGACCGACTACAAAACCCTCATCGATGCGGAAACCTGGGCCTTCATCGAGAAGACCAACTCCTATTATCCGCCGGACACGATCGACTACACGATCGAAGAGCAGCGCGCGATCTACGACCGGATGTGCCGGGAGTTCTTTGCCGGCTATCCGCAAGGCGTGACCGCCGAGACGACAAGCATCGCCGACGGCATCCCGATCCGCATCTACCGTAACGCGGAGCCGAACAATGGCGCGATGGTGCTCTATCTCCATGGCGGCGGCTTCATCCTGGGCGGGCTGGACAGCCATGACGATGTCTGCGCCGAGCTTTGTGCCCGCACCCGCTACGAGGTGGTTTCGGTCGACTACCGGCTGTCGCCGGAGCATCTGCATCCGGCCGCCTTCGACGACGCCATGGACGCCTTCGAATGGGCCGCCGAGACCTATGACTGCCCGGTGGTGCTTTGCGGCGACAGCGCCGGCGGCAATCTCTGCGCAGCGATAGCGCATGCGACGCGCGGCCATGAAAAGAAGCCGGCCGGCCAGATGCTGATCTATCCTGGCCTCGGCGGCGACCACTCGAAAGGCTCCTATCTGACCCATGCCGAGGCGCCGATGCTGACCGTGCGCGACCTCGATTTCTACAAGCATATCCGCACCGGCGGCGTCGACCGGACCGGCGACATCACGCTCTACCCGCTCGCCGACGCCGATTTCGCCTATTTGCCGCCGACGGTGCTGATCACCGCCGAATGCGACCCGCTGTCGTCCGACGGCGAGGCCTATCGCGATCGCATCGTCGCGGCCGGCGGACGCGCCACCTGGTTCGAGGAGCCGGGCCTGGTGCATGGCTATCTCAGAGCCCGCCACATGGTCGGCCGGGCACGGACGAGCTTCACCCGCATCGTCGAGGCGGTATCGGCGCTCGGCCGAGGCGACTGGATCTGGTAGCGCCTGACGGCCGCGAGCGCTTTCCGCTCCGCCCATGAACCTTTCCACGCCGGCCAGCGACTGATGGCCAGGCGCCGCAATGGTGCGGCCCGGAAAGGGAAAGCCCCATGACCAGAAACCCAGAGGCTCCTCGGTCTCCGGGAACAACGGGAGTCCAGCGCGATCACCGCCTTCGGGAAGGGGTCGACGCGCTGGGCTTCCGGCTGATTCCGTTGACCCTGCATAGGAGCAGGCGTATCGTCACGACGAGGAAAGCAGACAACTTGATCGGGGAAGAACGTGCCGCAACGCCGCGCCTTGCCCTGGTTGGCGCGGTAGAGCCAGACGTTCCTCCCAGCGGCTTCGGGGGGAGTTCAATGTCTGGCGTTCGCGGCTCGTTCCTGCGTTCCCGTAGTGGCCGTTTGTGCCGCGCAATAGCATCCACCAGCGGAATTCTTGCCGTGGCGCTGTCCGCCGGCCTCTGGCTTGGCGGCGTGGCGAATGCGCAGGAAACCCAGATCATCTATCCCGGCTCGATGGCGGTCACCGGCTTCCCCGGCACCGTGATCCCCAATTTCGATCAGGGCTTGCCGCCCGGCGCCGATCTGGTCGACGAGACCTTCATCGACACCTCGCGGGCATCCTTGCGCATTTTCGACGTCTCGCATCTCGGCGGGCCGGCCTCCGGCCAGCTCGTCAACACGCCGCCGCCCTTCGAGGTAAGCGCCGGGCAGATCGGCGAGGTGTTCGGCCTGACCTATGACGACGGCGTGCGTGATGGCGTGCCGTCGGGCATTCCCAACCTTTATGCCGCCGCGACCTCGCTGCATGGTGTCGAGATCGTCACGCCGGACGCCGACGACGACGGGCGTCCGGAGCGGCAGCGCCGCGGCGCCGCGGGTGCTGCCTTCATGGACGGCCAGTTCGGCACCGAGAATGGCGGCGGTCCAGGCACGATCTGGAAGATCGACGGCATCACGGGCGCCGTCTCGAAATTCGCCGACATCGACACCAACAGCGGGCCGGGCATCGGCAACCTCGCCTTCGACCCCATCCACCGCCAGTTCTTCGCCTCGGATCTCGACACCGGCCTGATCCACCGCATCGACGCCACCGGCCATCCGATCGACACGTTCGACCATGGTGTCGCCGGCCGCCCGGCGCATGGGCTTGGCCCCGTCGCCGACGATGGCGCGGTCATGGACATACAGGGCGCGGCCTTCGATACCGAAGACCCCGAGACCTGGGGCTATACGCAGGGCGAGCGCCGTGTCTGGGCGGTCTCCTATCATGGCGGCCGGCTGTATTATTCGGTCGGCGAAAAATCCGAGATCTGGTCGGTCGGCATTGCGCGCGACGGCACGTTCGCCGGCGATCCGCGTTGGGAACTGACGGTCAAGGCCGACAAGGATTACGCCGTCACCGACATCGCCTTCGACAACAAGGGCTTCATGTATCTCGCCCAGCGCGGCCCGGTCGAAAACCGTTACGATTACAGCCGCTTCGCCGATTCCGGCAAAGGCGAGCTGATCCGCTACTGGCAGGAGGACCCGGATGATCCGGCGACGGAATCGGCCTGGGTCGAGGTGCCGCAGGAATATGCAGTAGGCTTTCCGCAAGGCAGCCGGCAGTCGGCCGGCGGCGTCGACCTGCAATATGGCTATGATGCCGACGGCAATATCGACACCAGCGTCTGCACCGACACGGTCGTCAATACCGGCGACAAATTGCGCGACAATCCTGAATTGGCCGAGCGGCTCGCCGCCGGCGGGCCGCTTGCCGTGCATGGCGTGCAATTGACGCCGAGCGCGCTGGTCAAGCCGGCGAACGTGCCGCCCTTCGGCTCATGGTTCGTCGACTTCGACGGCTATTTCGAAGACCCGGAGGTCGAAGGCCATGTCGGCGACGTAAGGGTCTGGCGCCCCTGTGAGGGCCGCGCCGGCTACTATGAGGAAATCCCCGGCGGCGGCTATCTGCCTCCGTTCTATCCGCCGGACTTCCCACCGCCCGGCAACCTGCCACCCTGCATCGATATCGTGGACGTGCACTATTATTGCACGCCGCGCGGGCTTCAGGCCGAACTCACTCTCCATGACCACGCCGGCTTCGGCGGCGATTCGATCAAGGCGCAGTCCAGGACGCCCGGTGTCGGGGTATCGACCCCTATGTCGCATGTCCCGGGCAAGCCCTACACGGTCGACATCACCGGCCATGATCCGGGCGACACCGTCAATGTCGGGCTCTGCTTCTATCGCAAATCCGACCAGGACAAGGGTGGCTACTACCCTTGCTGCAAGATGACGCTGCCGCTCAGAACGCCAGCCGTCAGCTGCGAACGTTGAGGGAGGGACAGATGACAAATCTCGCCCTTTCCCACCTCGCTTCGCGCAACACGAAAACCGTCATGGAGACGATCATGAAACCCCTGTCATACGCCAGGCGCGGCGCGCGCTGGCTGATGGCGGCCGGTATCGCGGTCGCCATGCTGCCGGCGCTGCCGGCGCTTGCCGAAGACACCGCTCCGGCCAAGCTCACCGAAGTCGCCGGACCGGAGCCCAGGCTCGACCTAGACAACCCGCGGGTCATCAATCCCGAACCCGGCCGCATCGTGCCTTTCTTCACCAAGACGGGCGGCCAGCGCGGCTGCGACTATGTCTACTACACGCTGACCTTCGGCCTGCGCGGCAATGCGCAAGCCTTCGCCAACCCGGCTTTGGCCAACGCGCTGAAGAACGCCAGGATCGACTTCAAGGACCAGCTTGCGCATGGGCTGAAGATCGTCAGCGCGCAGGTGACCGGCGACGGCACGGACGCTTCCGGCGGACCGCTGTCGGCGGCTGCGATCAGCAGCTCGGCCAATCCCGACGACACGGCGACGGTGTCCGATTTCCGGATTTCCGCCTCCGATCTCGACGGTTCGGGCGCGCCGAACGAACGAACCATCACCTTCCGGATCCTGGCCAAGATCGACCAGGCGGCGTTTCCCGCGCCGGCCAATGTCGACAACCAGGGCCAGATCAAGGTGTCGATGGGAGGCGGCCCGGGGACCCTCATCCCGTCGCAGGATCCGAGCAAGCCGGATGACGGCGACTTCCTGACCGGCGCCAAGACGACGATCCACATCGACGTCACCAAGTGCAACCCGCCGCCACCTCCCGGCAAGGAATGCTTCAAGGTCGAGCGCGGCACGATCGACTGCGTGCCCGGCGGCGGCGCCTTCATCTACCACATGCCGGTCGGCCCGGAGATGGGCGGCAAGTGGGTGCAGGTGTCGACGACCACGCCCGGCATCTTCATCGTTCCCGACACGCAGAAGGTGCCGGTCGGCGGCGGCGTGCTGAACTGGAAGATCGTCGGCGCTTCGCCCGGCGAAGCCATCCACCTCATCGTCACCGGCATCGAGACCTATGCCGGGCCGAAGGAGGGCTGGGGGCTCTGCTGCACGCAGGTGATCGACATCGTCATCCCGCGTGACCTCAGATGCCCGCCGAAGGACAAGGAGCCGGACCTCAAGGTCGAGAAGGATGCCGACGTGCCGCGTTGCACGATGGCCGGCGGCTGCGACTTCACCATCACCGTCACCAATGTCGGCGACGCGCCCTATAACGGCAAGATCGTGCTCGACGAAGTGACGCTGCCGGCAGGCTCCGTGCTGACATCGGGACCGAATCCGCCCTGGGTCTGCGTGCCCGGCACGACGCCGATGACCTGCACCTATCCGCCGACCACGCTCAACCCCGGCGCTTCCGTCAACCTCAAGCTCGGCTTCAAGCCGGCCGGCGGCTGGCAGGGCAGCGTGCTGCGCAACTGCGCCGCCTATGACTACCAGGCCAGCGGCAAGCCGCTGTTCGGCAGCCAGCTCAACGACCGCGGCTGCGCCTCGATCCCGATCTGCCGCCGTGGCGACCGCGATCCGCAGTGCCAGCCTCCGGTGGAGAAGAAGGTCGACCTGATCCTGAAGAAGCGCGCCCGCATCCCGGTCTGCACGGCCGACGGCGTCTGCTATTTCGTGATCGACATCATCAACAACGGCACCAACACCTATAACGGGCCGCTGACGGTGATCGACAACTACCCCGGCGGCGCGCCCACCTCCTCGACCTTCGGGCCGAGCCCGCCCTGGACCTGCGGCCCGAACGGGCCCGGACAGTTCCGCTGCGACAATGCCGGCATCTCGCTGCCTCCGGGCGCCTCGACGCCGATCGTCGTCAAGGCGGTGATGCCGGCAAACTACCGGCCGGATACGGTAGAGAACTGCGCCGAGGTGAAGGCTATTCCCGGCGAGGTCGACCTCGCCAACAACAGGGCCTGCGCGACCGAGCGCATCCGCCATCCGAATGGCGGCCAGCCTGGCCTGCGCATCACCAAGACCTGCGGCGGCGATCAGCTCGTGCGCGCCGGAATGGTCGCTTGCCGCATCACCGTCAGCAACGCCGGCACCGCGGCTCCCACCGGACCGGTGCGGGTCAGCGATGCCGCCGCCCTGGTGTCGGGGGGCGCGCCGGTGCAAATCCAGACTCTGGCCCCGGACGGCCCGGAATGGAACTGCGGACCGGTGCCTGCCAACACGCTGCCGTGCCAGATTCCCGGCGCCGTGATGACGCCCGGAACCTCCAGGCACTTCGACGTGACGGTGAGCGGCAATGGCGCGTTCGAGAACTGCGCGCGCGGCGCCTACGGGCCGGCGCCCGGCGACGACATCGTCTACCCGATCGGACAGGCTTGCGCGAAGGGCGGCGGCGCTTCCGCCATCCGCGTCGAGAAGACCGGCGATGCCGAGTGCCAGCCGGGAGAACCCTGCTCGTTCGAGATCACCATCGCGAATGATGGGCCGAACCCCTTCTCCGGTCCGGTCCGCATCGGCGATGCGATCGGCGTGGAGGGTCTCGGCCGGCTGGAAGGCGTTCAGATCACCTCGATCGACCCGCCCTTCGGCTGCTCGCCGGAGCCGACGACACTGCCTCTATCCTGCATCGCCAACCTGACGCTGGGCGCCGGCGAAAGCCACACCCACCACGTCACCGTGATCCTTCCCGAGGATGGGCGTCTCGCCGATCTGCAGGGTTCGGTCAACGGACAGAACTGCGTCGGCGTGCTTCCTCCGAACACGCCGGTGCAAGGCGGCGGCGACGTGCTGTCGCGCGACCTGACCACCAACCAGGGCGATCGCGGCAAGGCCTATGCGTGCCACCCCTTCACCATCAGGCATGAGGTGAAGAACCAGTGCTCGGATGGGCTGGTGCTGAACTCGGCCGGCCGTTGCGCCTGCCCGGACGGCACCACCTTCCGCAACGGCCAGTGCTCAGGCGGCGGAACCAAGCTCTTGCCACTGCCCGTGCCGCCGCGCTGCGTGCTGCTGCAAGGCCAGATCCGGACTGCGGACGGACGTTGCGTCTGCCCGCGCGGCACCGATCTGGAGAACGGCAAGTGCGCGCGGGGCGAAGAGCCGCAGGAGCCGCAGTGCACGCTGCGTCCGGGCCAGTACCGCGACCAGGACGGCAACTGCGTGTGCCGCCGCGGCGAGCTGGTGAACGGCGTCTGCCAGGTCATTCCGCCGAAATGCGCGATCCGCGGCGCCGTGCCGACTTCGAACGGCAATGGCTGCACCTGCCCGGACGGCACGCATCTCGACCGGGTGGCCAAGGCCTGCGTGTCCGACAGGCAGCCGCCCGCCCAGTGCCGCATCCGTGGCCAGTCCCGCAACGCCGATGGCGATTGCGTCTGCCCGCGCGGCACGGAGGTACGTGACGGCGCCTGCCGGCCGGTCGTGTCGAGGCAATGCCCGATTCGCGGCCAGGTGCGCGACGCCAACGGCAACTGCGCCTGCCCGGATGGCCTGGAGGTGCAGGGCAAAGCCTGCAGGCCGCCAAAGCCCAGCCAAGAGCAGTGCACCATTCGCGGTCAGGTCCACAACAAGCGGGGCGACTGTGTCTGCCCGCGCGGGACCGAAATCCGCGACGGCGCCTGCCGCAAGCCGCAGCAGGAATGCGCGCCGGGCTCGCGCCTCGTCGACGGCCAGTGCCAGCCGGTGCTGACCAAGCGGCGCTGCCCGGTCGGCACGACCGGACGGTTCCCGGACTGCACGCCGATCCGCAGGCGGCCGGGCGTCGAGATCAACCCCGGCATCCTGCTCAACCCGAACGTGCTGCAGCAACTGGTGCCGCAGCGCCAGCCGCGGCGGATCATTCAGGACCCGAACGGCGCCAACATCCAGAACTTCAAGCCGTAACGGTCTTACGGATGAAGACGAACCCGCCGGAGCGATCCGGCGGGTTTTTCTTATCCGCTGCTTCCCCTTTTCGGCATCTTCCTCTAGGCATCTGGCATTCGCGTCCGAGACAAAGGCGAGCCATGACCAAAAAGATCCTGATCGCGCCGTCGGTGCTGGCTTCGGATTTCTCCAAGCTCGGCGACGAGGTCGAGGCCGTAGCGGCGGCCGGTGCCGACTGGATCCATCTCGACGTGATGGACGGCCATTTCGTGCCCAACATCACCTTCGGCCCGCCGGTGATCAAGGCGATCCGCAATCGCACCAAGGCCTTCTTCGACTGCCATCTGATGATTGCGCCGGCCGATCCTTACCTGGAGGCCTTCGCCGAAGCCGGCTGCGACGGCATGACTGTTCACGCCGAGGCCGGGCCGCATCTCGACCGTTCGCTGCAAACCATCAAGAACCTTGGCAAGAAGGCCGGCGTCTCGCTCAACCCGGCGACGCCGGAAACGGCGATCGAGTATGTGCTCGACCGGCTCGACCTCATCCTGATCATGACCGTCAATCCGGGCTTCGGCGGGCAGGCCTTCATCCCGGCGATCGTCGACAAGGTGAAACGGGTCAAGGCGCTGATCGGCGGCCGGCCGATCCACATCGAGATAGACGGCGGTGTTTCGGCCGAAACGGCGCCGCTGGTGACCGCGGCCGGCGCCAATGTGTTGGTAGCGGGCGCCGCAGTCTTCAAGGGCGGCAACGTCGAAGCCTATAGGGCAAATATCGAAGCAATTCGAGCGGCTGCCGACAGGGTCGCCAGTTAAACGTATAACGGCCCGAACTCTCGCGGGAGTTGCACAACCGCGGCAGCGATTGAACGACTGTTCAATATATGGAGCGATGCAGGAACCTCGTTTTTTCCCGAGATTCTACTTTGTTAAATAAATAGACGGCCAGCCTTGTCTTAAAGTCGAATATCGTCATCTTCCGCTTGAGACACCTCATTGCCCGGCTGTATGATACATGTACGGGAATTGCTTCGCCGCGGGGCCCTGGCAAACCAGGGGCAAAGCAACAGGAGTTCGATTGACAAACGGAAACACCGAGCCGGGCGAGAGCAAGGGCGCCAAAAGCACGCTTGCCAGTTCGGTCTACCAGCAACTCCGCGACGACTTGCTGCGCGGAGCTCTGGAGTCCGAGACGAAACTGCGTGTCGAATGGGTCGTTTCCCGCTATGGCGCCGGCGCCTCGCCGGTGCGCGAGGCGCTCAACCGCCTGGCCGCCGAGGGCCTGCTCGGCCGTCACGACCAACGCGGCTTCTTCCTGATGCCGGTCAGCGCCGCGGAGCTGGAGGAGTTGACGCGTACGCGCTGCTGGCTGGAGGAGCGAGCGCTGCGCGAATCCATTGCGCACCGCACCGCCGAATGGGAAGAGCAGCTGGTGCTGGCCCTGCACCGCCTTGCGCGCGCCGAGCGCCGCCTGCCGGAAGACCCGGCAAGCAACAATCCGGAATGGGAGAAGCTGCACCGCTCCTTCCATCGCGCGCTGATCGCGGCGTGCCGGTCGCACTGGCTGATCGGCTTTTGCGATCAGCTTTCCGATCAGGCTTCGCGCTACCGCCTGATCTCGCAAAACACGCCGGGCATGGGGCGCGACGATCTTGGCGAGCACCGCATGATTGCCGAGCGCACGCTGGATGGCGACGCCGACGGCGCGGTCGAGGCGCTTCTCAACCATTACCGCCTCACCGCCGCGATGTGCATGGAACGCCTCGCCCAGGGTTATGATCCGAGGGCCGGCGCCGGCAAGGCCACGCGCAGCCGCAAATAGTGACCGGAACACTGCTGTGCGGCTTCTGGAATTGCTCTGGGCGCCAAATCTGATAATCGCAGACGGGCCAACGCCTTTGCCATTGGGCTTCGACACGCCCCGAGGACGCTTTATGACCAATCATCTCTTCGGCGCTTTCCGTTCCCATATGCCGGCGTCGGGCCGGCTGCTGATGGAGACGGATGACGGCCGTTCGATCACCTATGGCGACATGCTGGCAAAGTCGGCGCAACTGGCGCATGCGCTGGTGCAGGCAGGCATCGAGCCCGGGAACCGTGTCGCCGTCCAGGTCGAGAAGAGCCCGGAGGCGGCGCTGCTCTATCTCGCCACCGTGCGCGCCGGCGCGGTCTTCCTGCCGCTCAACACCGCCTACACGCTGCCGGAGCTCGACTATTTCTTCCGCGACGCCGAGCCGAGGCTGATCGTGTGCGATCCGGACCGACTTTCGGGCGTCGAGCCGCTTGCCGCATCGATCGGCGCGACGGTGCTCACGCTCAGCCGCGACGGGCAGGGAACGCTCGCCAGCCAGGCTTCGCGGCAGGCGACGGATTTCAGCGATGTCGCGCGCGGGCCGGACGATCTTGCCGCCATCCTCTATACGTCCGGCACGACCGGCCGTTCCAAGGGCGCGATGCTCAGCCACGAGAACCTTGCTTCCAATGCCCTCGTGCTGGTGGAGCAGTGGCGCTTCGGCGCCGACGACGTGCTGATCCATGCGCTGCCGATCTTCCATACGCACGGCCTGTTCGTGGCCACCAACGTCATCCTGATGGCCGGCGCGAAAATGTTCTTCGAGCAGAAATTCGACCCGGCGCGCATCCTGTCGCTGATGCCGCGCGCGACGGCTTTGATGGGCGTGCCGACCTTCTATGTACGGCTGTTGCAGCAGGTCGGCCTGACGCGGGAGGCGGCCAGCGCCATCCGGGTCTTCATCTCCGGCTCGGCGCCGCTGCTGGCCGAGACGCACAAGGCCTGGCGCGAGCGCACCGGCCACGCCATCCTCGAGCGCTACGGCATGACCGAGACCAACATGAACACGTCCAATCCCTATGACGGCGAGCGGCGCGCCGGCACGGTCGGTTTCCCCTTGCCCGGGGTCTCGCTGCGCATCGCCGATCCCGACACGGGCAATCCTCTCTCGCAAGGCGAGATCGGCATGATCGAGGTCAAGGGCCCAAACGTCTTTGCCGGCTATTGGCGCATGCCCGAGAAGACCAGGGCCGAGTTCCGCGACGACGGCTTCTTCATCACCGGCGATCTCGGCCTGATCGATGCCGACGGCTATGTCCACATCGTCGGGCGCGGCAAGGACCTGATCATCTCGGGCGGCTACAATGTCTATCCGAAGGAGATCGAAAGCGAGATCGACGCGCTCGACGGCGTTGGCGAAAGCGCGGTGATCGGCGTCGCCCATCCGGATTTCGGCGAAGGCGTCACCGCGGTCGTGGTGCGCAAGCCGGGATCGACGATCGGCGCTGCCGACATTGCCGGCGCCATCGCCGGCCGGCTGGCGAAATACAAGCATCCGAAGCAGGTGATCTTCGTCGACGAGCTGCCGCGCAACACCATGGGCAAGGTGCAGAAGAACGTCCTGCGCGAGGCGTATAACGATATCTACGCCAAAGCCGGTTAATGGATGACCGGTTGGCCGAACCTCGACTGGCTTGCCAGCGAGGGATGGCGGACCTCGGAGATTAGCCAAGACGCCCATCGCCTCGTCATTCTAGGGCGGAGCAAGGAGCGCAGCGACGCGCGCAGACCCTAGAATCCATTCCGTGACGCTAAAGCACTGCTAACGTTGCAGAATTCTGCTCCCGCTGTATTCTTCGGCGAAGGTCACGGAATGGATCCTCGGGTCAAGCCCGAGGATGACGAAAATCGCGGAGGTTACACGCCAAAGACCTTCTTGCCGCCGATCCAGACGTTCCTGACATCCAGCCCCTCCGACAGGCCGACAATGTCGGCGGCGGTGCCGTTGGCGAAACGGCCGAGGCGATGCGCCTGGCCGATTGCCTCGGCCGGATAGAGCGAGGCCATGCGCAGAGCCTCGTCGAGGTCGAGGCCGACGACGCGGTGGACGAAGCGGACGGCGGAAATCATGTCCAGGTCGGCGCCGGCCAGCGTTCCGTCGGCAAGCCTGAGGCTGCCGTCCTTGCGGTAGATGGTGCGGCCGTTGAGCGTGAACGATGTCATGTCGGTGCCGATGGTCGCCATGGCGTCGGTGACCAGCACGATCTTGCCTGGTCCCTGCTTGCCGCGCAGCGCGAGGACCATCGTCGCGGGATGGACATGGATGCCGTCGGCGATGATGCCGGCATACAAGCCGCCGGCGTCGATCGCGGCACCCGCCAGACCCGGCTCGCGGTTGCCGATCTGGCTCATGGCGTTGAACAGATGCGTCACCACCGTGGCACCCGCGGCGGCAAAGGCGCTGGCGGTCGAATAGTCGGTATCGCTATGGCCGAGGCTGACGACGACGCCGGCCTTGGCCAGCGCCGTGACACGGGCCGGTTCGACCGATTCCGGGGCGATCGTGGTAAGCAGCACTGGAAGCTCTTTGCGCGCCGCAATGAGCGCGGCCTGGTCGGTGTCGGTCATCGGCCGGATCAGCGCTGGATCATGCGCGCCCTTACGGGCCACGGAGAGATGCGGCCCTTCCAGATGCAGGCCGAAGAAGCCCGGTACCCTCTTCTTGGCCGCCTCGGCGCCGGCGGCGATGGCGGCGGCGGTGATCGCCGGCGTGTCGGTGATCAGCGTCACCAGCAGCGCGGTGGTGCCGAAGGGCGCGTGCGCCCGGCAGATGGTCTCGATCGAGGCGACGTCGGGATGGTCGTTGAGCATCACGCCGCCGCCGCCATTGACCTGGATGTCGACGAAACCAGGCACCAGCAGGCCACCACCGGTCTCGACCGCCGGAACGCCGGACGGAATCGCGCCTGCGGGCAGGATGGCCTCGACCGTGTCGCCCTTGACGACAAGGGCGGCGTTGTCGTGCCAGTCGGCACCGTCGAAGATGCGGGCGCCGGTGAGTGCGAAACGGTCGTTCATACGGTTTCCGTCACTTTGCGCAGGTTGCGCGGTGTGTCGGGGTCGAGGCCGCGATGGCGCGCGAAGGCCTCGACGAAGCCGTAGAAGGACACGATCAGCGGCAGCGGATCGGTCAGCGGATGGCCAGTTGCGACATGCGGCAACAACCGCGCGGCCTTCGCCTTGTCGGAGGTGATGAAGGCGGCGGCGCCCTTGGCCATCAGGCCGTCGGCCGCCTCGGCGACCGAGGGTTCGGACGCATCGCGCGCGGCAAGCGCCAGGACCGGGAACCCCGGTCCGACCAGCGCCAGCGGCCCATGCATGACCTCGGCGGCGCTGTAGGCCTCGGCATGCATGGCGCAGGTTTCCTTGAATTTCAGCGCCGCCTCGCTGGCGATCGCGAAGGACGGGCCGCGGCCGAGGATGAACAGCGATTGCGGGTTCTCCAGAGCGCCGGCGAGCGCCATCCAGTCGCAGGCAATCGCCTTCTCGAAATGGCCGGGCAGGCCGGCGAGCGCCTTAAGCAGTGCTTGGTCATCGGTGGCATGCGCCATCAGCGCAAGGCCGGCGACGGCCGAATTGACGAAGGTCTTGGTGGCCGCGACGGAGCGTTCCGGCCCCGCCAGAATGTCGATGGCATAGTCCGAGGCGCGCGCCAGCGGCGAGTCGGCCGTGTTGGTGATGGCGACAGTAAGCGCTCCTCCGGCTCTTGCCGTTTCGGCCATGGCGACGATATCGGGGCTTTTGCCCGACTGCGAGACCGCCAGGCATGCGGAGCCGCGCAGCCTGAGCTTCGCGCCATAAATGGACGCGATCGAGGGGCCTACCGAGGCGACCGCCAGGCCGGCAGTCAGCTCGACGGCATATTTCATGAAGGTCGCCGCATGGTCGGACGAGCCGCGTGCCACGGTGACGACGAAATGGGGGTCCCGCTCGCGCAGGCCGCGACCGGCCTCGGCCAGCGCCGAAGCCGAGCCGTCGAGAAGGCGGGCGGCGGCTTCCGGGATCTCGTCGATCTCGCGTCGCATATGAGTGGTGTTTGCCATCATGGCCGGATCTCCTCTCCCGGCCCGGTCAGCCGGAGTTCCGCGACGAAATCATAGGCGTCGCCCCTGTAGACCGAGCGGGTGAACTCGATCACCTTGCCGCTCGCCAGATAGGAAATGCGCTCGATCTGCAGTCCGGCAACCCCCGGCGGCACTTCCAGCATGCGCGCATCGGCGTCGCCAAGATTGGTGGCCGAGATGCGCTGCACGGCGCGTACCGGGCGATTGCCGGTCGTGCCCAGCGCCGCATAGAGCGAGGAGCCGATCGCCTCGGGGTCGGGCAGGACGCTGGCCGAGAGCGCCGCGCGCTCGATCGCCAGCGGCGTGTCGTTGGCGATGCGCAGGCGCGCCACGCGCGCCACCAGTTCCGTCGAGGACAGGCCCAGCACCATCATCTCGTCCGGCGACGGCGCATAGAGGCCGCGATCGAGCCAGACGGAGCGCACGTTCATGCCGCGGCGCGCCATGTCCTCGGTAAAGGAGGTGAGCCGCGACAGCGACTGCTCGACGCGCTCCATGCGCGGCGCCACGAAGGTGCCCGAGCCGTGGCGCTGCACGAGGATGCCGCCCTTGACCAGGTCCTGCACCGCCTTGCGCACGGTGACGCGCGAGATATCGGCCTTGCTGGCGATGTCGCGCTCGGACGGCAGCGCGTCGCCGGGGCCGATCAGGCCGCGATTGACCGCTTCCTCGATGCTTCTCCTCAGCTGCAAATAGAGCGGCGCACCGCTCTGGGAGGATTCTTTCAGCATGGCGAAGATCTGGTCGGCGGCGCTCATCGCGGCGCCTCCGGCAGCATGGCGAAGATCTGGTCGGCGGCGCTCATCGCGGCGCCTCCGGCAGCATGGCGAATATCTTATCGGCGGCGCTCATTGGCCGACCTCCGAACCCCTGGCGAAGATGCGCAAGGCCATCTGCACGGCGCCGCCGAGCGCGTCGTCGAGCGGAGCTTTCAGCAGCGCCTGATAGCGCGCCGACAGGCGCGGCGCGTAAAGCGGCGCCAGGCCGCCGAGCAGGCAGAGCGGGGCATCTTCGGCGAGATCGAGCGCGCCGAGCGAAGCCTCGACATCGGCCACCGCCTTGCCGAGGATCCAGTTGGCGACGAGATCGCCCTTTTCGGCATGCTCGAAGACCTTCGGCGCGAAGCCGCCGAAATCGCCCGGCTTGGCGTTGGTGGTGAATTCGACCACGTCTTCCGGATCGTTGCGGAACACGGCGAGCATGGCGTCCGTCAAGGGCGAGCCGGGACGGATGCCGTCATAGGCAAGCAGCGTCTGCTCGAGCAGGTCGCGGCCGATGCGGGCGCCGCTACCCTGGTCGCCTACCTGGAAACCCCAGCCGCCGATGGCGCGCGACTTGCCCGCTTTACGCGCCATATAGGCGGTGCCGGTGCCGAGGATGGCCATGGCGCCGTCACCAGAGCCGACCGCGCCCTCGAGCGCGATCTCGGCGTCGGTTTCGACGCGACTCCGGCTGAAAGGCAGGATCGCTTCGAGCTGCTGCCGGTAGGTGCCGACATTGGCGCCGGCGAGACCGAGTATCGCCGGCGTTTGCGGGATCAGCTCCGGATCATGGCCGGCGGCGAGGAATGCCTGCCTGGCCGCCTCGACGATGTTGGCGCGAGCGCCGGTAAGGTCGGTGCGGATGTTGGCGGCGCCGCTTTTGGCGCGGCCGACGACAGCGCCGTCGACGGTCGCAAGGGCCGCCCTGCAGCTGGTGCCGCCGCCATCGATGCCAAGCACGAATTTCACGCGATTTTCTCCTCGGTCGAGATAATACCAATAAAGTACCAATAGCCAAGAGTTAATTTCGGTTCAAAAAGATTAACCCGTATTTTATTGAAAACTCACGGTAATTTGCCGGAAAGCAAGTTCCCGTACCTGAAATTCGTTAATGCGTGTGGACAAGTGGTATTTTTTTGGTATTGTTCGCTCAGTTGGAGGAAAATGGATGGCCGAGACGCGCACGGAAGCGCTCCACCAGAATGCCGAGGGGCTGGATGTCCAGGCTCCAGAAGCCATTCTGGCGTTCCTGGCCAATGCCCAGATCGAGGCCAGCAAGGCCGTGCACGGCGCCATCCCGGCAATCGCCGTTGCCGCCGAACTCATCGCGAAGCAGTTGAAGAGCGGCGGCAGGCTCGCCTATGCGGCCGCCGGCAGCTCCGGCCTGATGGCGGTTGCCGATGCGCTGGAACTGCCCGGCACCTTCGGCATTGCGCGCGACCGCATCGCCATCCTGATCGCCGGTGGCGACGAGGCCTTCCGCACGCTGGCAGGCGGCCCGGAGGACGACACCGGGGAAGCGGCGGCGGCCGTCGCAGCGGCCGATATCGGCAAGGGCGACTGCCTGATCGCCATTTCAGCCAGCGGCTCGACCCCTTATGCGGTCCAGGCGCTGCAGGACGCGCGGCGCCGGGGCGCCGCCACCATCGCCATCGCCAACAACCGCGGCGCCGCGCTGTTCAGCCGAGCCGATGTCGCCATCCTGCTCGAAACGCCGCCGGAGCTGATCGCCGGCTCGACGCGCATGGGCGCGGGCACCGCGCAGAAGATCGCGCTCAACATGCTGTCGACGCTCGCCGCCATCCATCTCGGCCATGTCCATGACGGCTACATGGTCAATCTCACCGCCGACAACATCAAGCTGCGCGACCGCGCCGTGCGCATGGTCGCCGCCATCAGCGGCAAGAGCCGCGACGACGCCGCCCGCCTGCTCGAGGAAAGCGGTGGCGTCGTCAAGACCGCCATTCTGCTCGCCGCCGGCGCCGCCAACGCCGACGCGGCCGAGAAGATACTGGAAGGAACCGGCCAGAAGCTTCGGCCGGCGCTTTCCGCGCTGGGGCATGATCCCGAAAAGTGGAACCCGCTTTTCGGAAAAGATCTTGCCCTAACAAAGAAGTAGGGCCTGTTTCATCCCGATTTCCATCGAGGTGAAACGGGCTTGCGAGGGGAGCAAGGGGCGCTGAGCCCCTGTTCTCAAAACGGAACCTGAAAAAGGTCAACAGGGAGACTGAAGATGACGACCAAACTACTGACGGCCCTTCTGCTCGGCACAAGCATCCTCGGCACGACCGGGATGGCGCTGGCCGAGGACGTGACGCTCAACATCGAAAGCTGGCGCGGCGACGACCTGACCATCTGGAAGGACAAGCTGATCCCGGCCTTCGAAGCCAAGAACCCCGGCATCAAGGTGGTGTTCGCGCCTTCGGCCCCGACTGAGTATGACGCGGCCCTCGGCGCCAAGCTCGCCGCCGGCTCGGCGGGCGACCTGATCACCTGCCGCCCCTTCGACAAGTCGCTTGAGTTGTTCAAGAAGGGCAACCTCGCCGACCTGAGCTCGCTGCCGGGCATGGAGAACTTCTCGCCCGTCGCCAAGTCCGCCTGGCAGACCGACGACGGCAAGTCGAGCTTCTGCGTGCCGATGGCCTCGGTCATCCACGGCTTCATCTATAACAAGGATGCCTTCGACAAGCTCGGCCTCAAGGTGCCGACGACCCGCGACGAGTTCTTCGCCGTGCTCGACAAGATCAAGGCAGACGGCACCTACATCCCGATGGCGATGGGCACCAAGGACCTCTGGGAAGCCGCGACCATGGGCTACCAGAACATCGGCCCGAACTACTGGAAGGGCGAGGACGGCCGCGCGGCGCTGATCAAGGGCGAGCAGAAGCTGACCGACAAGGACTGGGTCGCGCCGTATGAGGAACTGGCCAAGTGGAAGCCTTATCTCGGCGACGGCTTCGAGGCGCAGACCTATCCGGACAGCCAGAACCTGTTCACGCTCGGCCGCGCCGCCATCTACCCGGCCGGCTCGTGGGAAATCGGCCTGTTCAACACCCAGGCGCAGTTCAAGATGGGCGCCTTCCCGCCGCCGGTCGAGAAGGCCGGCGACACCTGCTACATCTCCGACCACACCGACATCGGCATGGGTCTGAATGCGGCATCGAAGCATGCGGAAGAGGCCAAGAAGTTCCTGTCCTGGGTCGCCTCGCCGGATTTCGCCACCATCTACGCCAACGCGCTGCCGGGCTTCTTCAGCCTGAACTCCTCGCCGGTGAAGATGGAAGACCCGCTGGCTCAGGAATTCGTCTCCTGGCGCGGCAAGTGCAAGTCGACGATCCGCTCGACCTACCAGATCCTGTCGCGCGGCACGCCGAACCTCGAGAACGAGACCTGGGTTGAATCGGCCAATGTGATCAACGGCACCGACACGCCGGAGGCCGCGGCCAAGAAGCTGCAGACCGGTCTCGACAGCTGGTACAAGCCGGCGAAGTAACAAGCTCAGGCAACGGACCGGCCGGGCATATGCCCGGCCGGTATTCAAACGAGTTCCAGATAGCGATTGTCGGCGCAGCCTCCCGGTCTTACCCTCACCTTGCGGGGAAGACGGAGCCGATCTGTCGCTGGCCTTGTCTTTCTCCTCGAAGGGGACAGCCAAGCCGTGCATCGAGGCATCAGCTAGCATCAACCGAACTGGAACCCAGAGACGGCGGGGAACCGAACTCATGGCTACCGAACTCATGGCTGCAGAAACGCGAGCGAAAAGACCGATCCGGTGGCATGTCGGCGTCTTCCTGGCGCCGGCGGTGCTGGTCTACACCGCCTTCATGATCCTGCCGCTGTTCGGCACCCTCCAGCTCTCGCTGTTCCGCAACATCGAACAATCCCAGGTGTTTGTCGGATTGGGCAATTTCCGCACGCTGTTCGGCGATCCGAACTGGTCGGTGAATTTCTGGAATGCGCTCAGGAACAATGTCTGGTTCTTCATCATCCACATGCTGGTGCAGAACCCGATCGGTGTGCTCCTGGCGGCGCTGCTTTCCAGCCCCAGGCTGCGCTTCGCGGCCTTCTACCGCACGGCGATCTTCGTGCCGACGATCCTGTCCTTCGTCATCGTCGGCTTTGCCTGGAAGCTGATCCTGTCGCCGCTGTGGGGCGTGGCGCCGCATCTGCTCGATTTCGTCGGCCTGAAGAGCCTGTTCACGCCATGGCTCGGCAAGGAGCAATATGCGCTCACCGCGCTCAGCCTGGTCTCGGTCTGGCAGTTCGTCGGCATCCCGATGATGCTGATCTACGCGGCGCTTCTGTCGATCCCCGACGAGGTGATCGAGGCGGCCGAATGCGACGGCGTCACCGGCATGGCGCAGTTTTGGAAGATCAAGCTGCCGCTGATCCTGCCCTCGATCGGCATCATCTCGATCTTGACCTTCGTCGGCAATTTCAACGCTTTCGACCTGATCTACACGGCGCAAGGCGCGCTCGCCGGACCGAACTATTCGACCGACATCCTCGGCACCTTCCTCTACCGCGCTTTCTTCGGCTTCCAACTGCAGGTCGGCGACCCCAACATGGGCGCCGCGATCGCCACCATCATGTTCCTGATCATCCTCGCCGGCGTCTGCGTCTACCTGTTCCTCGTGCAGACGCGCCTGCGTCGCTACCAGTTCTGAGGCGCGCCATGAGCACAGCCACCCGTTCGCTTCCCCGCACCATCGGCGCGCATGCGATCCTTCTGACCTATACGGCGATCGCGCTGTTTCCGGTGATCCTGGTGGTGATGAATTCGTTCAAGTCTCGCGCGGGCATTTTCGGCGCGCCGCTGACGCCGCCGACGACGAAGACCTTCGATCTGATCGGCTACACCACGGTGTTCGGCCAGGGCGATTTCTTCCACTATTTCCAGAACAGCCTCGTCGTCACCGTCGCCTCGCTGTTCTTCGTGCTGCTGTTCGGGGCGATGGCCGCCTTCGCGCTGTCGGAATACCGCTTCCGCGGCAACACGCTGATGGGTCTTTACCTGGCGCTCGGCATCATGATCCCGATCAGGCTCGGCACCGTCGCCATTCTGCAATTGATGGTGGCGAGCGGGCTGGTCAACACGCTGACGGCGCTGATCCTGGTCTACACGGCGCAAGGGCTGCCGCTGGCGATCTTCATCCTGTCGGAATTCATGAGGCAGGTGTCCAGCGACCTGAAGAACGCAGGCCGCATAGACGGGCTCTCGGAATACACGATCTTCTTCCGCCTTGTGCTGCCGCTGGTGCGGCCGGCGATGGCGACCGTCGCCGTCTTCACAATGATCCCGATCTGGAACGATCTGTGGTTCCCGCTGATCCTGGCGCCTTCGGAAGAGACCAAGACCGTGACGCTCGGCGCGCAGCTGTTCCTCGGCCAGTTCGTCACCAACTGGAACGCGATCCTGGCGGCGCTGTCGCTGGCGATCCTGCCGGTGCTGATCCTCTATGTCATCTTCTCGCGGCAGCTGATCCGCGGCATCACGTCGGGAGCCGTCAAGTGAGTTCGGAAAAACCCCTTCGCGTTGTTGTCGCCGGGCTCGGCAACATGGGCCGCAGCCATGCGCTCGCCTATCACACCAATCCGGGCTTCGAGATCGCCGCACTCGTCAACCGTTCCGACGTGCCGTTGCCGGACGGGCTCGGGAGCTACGGCATCAGACGCTCCTTCGAGGACGCGCTGCGCGACGAGAAGCCGGATGTCGCGGCGATCGCCACCTATTCCGACAGCCATGCCGACTATGCGGTCAGGGCCTTCGAGGCCGGCTGCCATGTCTTCGTCGAGAAGCCGCTGGCGACGACGGTTGCCGACGCGCAACGCGTCGTCGATGCCGCCAAGGCCAACGGCAAAAAACTGGTGATCGGCTATATCCTGCGCCACCATCCCTCCTGGGTGCGGCTGATCGCCGAGGCGCGCAAGCTCGGCGGTCCATACGTTTTCCGCATGAACCTCAACCAGCAATCCTCCGGGCCCACCTGGGGGACGCACAAGCAATTGATGCAGACGACGTCGCCGATCGTCGACTGCGGCGTGCATTATCTCGACGTGATGCTGCAGATCACCGACTCGAGACCCGTCGAGGTGCGCGGCATGGGAGTGCGGCTGAGCGACGAGGTGGCGCCCTCGATGTACAATTACGGACACCTGCAGGTGCTGTTCGAGGACGGCTCGGTCGGCTGGTACGAGGCCGGCTGGGGGCCGATGATCTCGGAGACGGCCTTCTTCGTGAAGGACGTCATGTCGCCCAAGGGCTGCGTGTCGATCGTGATGAAGGAGGGCGTCAAGTCCGACGACATCGACACCCATACCAAGACCTCGACCATCCGGCTGCACAGCGCGGCGACCGGGCCAGACGGCAAATTCGCCAAGGAAGATCAGCTGCTGTCGATGGAAGGCGAGCCCGGCCACCAGGAGCTCTGCGACCTGGAGCAGGCCTTCCTGCTCAAGGCCATCCGCGAAAATATCGACCTCACCCGCCACATGGACGATGCCGTGAAATCGCTCGCCGTCTGCCTTGCCGCCGACGAGAGCGTGCGCACCGGCAACGCCGTCAAACTCTAGAACAGGAACGAAGCCGTGGGCTCGCTGAAGATCGAGAATGTGAAGAAGGCTTTCGGGCCGGTCGAGGTGCTGAAGGGCATCGACCTCGAGGTGACGGACGGCGAATTCGTCGTCTTCGTCGGCCCGTCCGGTTGCGGAAAATCGACGCTGCTGCGCGTCATCGCCGGGCTGGAGGACTCGACCTCCGGCCGCGTGCTGATCGACGGCGCGGACGTTTCCGTCACGCCGCCCGCGAAACGCGGCATCGCCATGGTGTTCCAGACCTATGCGCTCTACCCGCATCTGACGGTGAAGAACAACATGGCGCTGGGCCTGAAGCAGGCCGGCACCCCGGCGGCCGAGATCGAGCGGCGCATCAAGATCGCTTCCGCCATGCTGTCGCTCGAGCCCTATCTCGAGCGCCGGCCGGCGGAGCTGTCGGGCGGCCAGCGCCAGCGCGTCGCCATCGGCCGCGCCGTGGTGCGCGAGCCGAAGCTGTTCCTCTTCGACGAACCGTTGTCCAACCTCGATGCCGCCTTGCGCGTCAACACCAGGCTTGAGATCGCGCAGCTGCACCGCCGCCTCAAGGCGACGATGATCTACGTCACCCACGACCAGGTCGAGGCGATGACGCTGGCCGACAAGATCGTCGTGCTCAATGCCGGTCGCATCGAGCAGATAGGCAGCCCGATGGAGCTCTACAATGCGCCGGCCAACGAATTCGTCGCCGGCTTCATCGGCTCGCCGAAGATGAATTTCATCGACGGCGCCAGGCTCGGCGAAACGGCCAAGACCATCGGCGTGCGGCCTGAGCATCTGACGGTCGACACGAAGTCCGGCGCCTGGAAAGGCACCGTCGTGCACGCCGAGCATCTCGGCGCCGACACCAACCTCTATCTCGACTGCGAGACGGCCGGACTGATCACCGTACGCATCTTCGGCGTCTACAATGCCGAGCCGGGCTCGACGCTCTACGCGACGCCGGACGCCGCGAAGACGTATCGCTTTGGGGCGGATGGGAAGGTGTTGAAGTAGCGGCAGCTTCCCCTTCTCCCCTTGTGGGAGAAGGTGGATCGACGCGCAGCGCCGAGACGGATGAGGGGTGATCCAGCGGAGTGCGCCCTCAAAATCGAAGGACCCGAGCCGCTTGGTCCTGCCGCGCCGAGATCCTTCCAACACCCCTCATCCGGCCGCTTCGCGGCCACCTTCCCCCACAAGGGGGGAAGGGGAGGTCTGCGCCTTACACGTCCGCCTTGAACGTCTGCTTCTGCTGGCCGAGCCCCTCGATGCCCAGCTCCACGACGTCGCCGGCCTTCAGGAACATCGGCGGCTTCATGCCCAGGCCAACGCCGGGCGGGGTGCCGGTGGAGATGATGTCGCCCGGATGCAGCGACATGAACTGGCTGAGATAGGAGACCAGATACTTCACGCCGTAGACCATGGTCCTGGTCGAGCCGTTCTGCATGGTCTTGCCGTTGACGGTCAGCCACATCTTCAGGTTCTGCGGGTCGGCGACCTCGTCCTTGGTGACCAGCCACGGGCCGGTCGGGCCGAAGGTGTCGCAGGACTTGCCCTTGGTCCACTGGCCCTGGCGCTCGGCCTGGAAGGCGCGCTCGGACACGTCATGCGCGACGGCGTAGCCGGCGACGTAATCCAGCGCGTCGTCTTCCGAGACATATTTCGCCGTCTTGCCGATGATCACGCCGAGCTCGACTTCCCAGTCGGTCTTTTCCGAGCCGCGCGGGATCAGCACGTCGTCATCCGGCCCGACGATCGCCGAGCTTGCCTTCATGAAGATGATCGGCTCGGGCGGCACCGTCGCGCCGGTCTCGGCGGCATGGTCGGAATAGTTGAGGCCGATGCAGATGAATTTGCCGGTGCCGGCGACGCAGGCGCCCAGGCGCGGCTTGCCGGAAACCACCGGCAGCGACTTCGGATCGAGCTTCGACAGCATCTCCAGCGAAGCCGGATGGAGCGTCGTGCCGGCGATGTCGGCGACATGAGCCGAAAGGTCGCGGATCGTCCCATCCGCATCGAGCAGGCCGGGCTTTTCGCTGCCGACTTCGCCATAGCGCAACAACTTCATCATTCTTCTCCTAAGGTGCGGCCTAAAGCCATTTTGCAAAATTCGTTTCGCTTGGGGCGACGTTGCGAGAGCCGGGCGGACCGTAGCCATCGACCTGATCCCCGGCAAGCGCGAACGCCGCATCGGGCGATCTGGCGAAAGGGATTTTCAGACTGATCGATGCAGGACCCGATCTCCCGCCAGCCCTTTCCGATCCCTCAGATCGACCAGCCGCCGTCGATGTTATAGGCCTGCCCCGAGGTGTAGGTGGCGCCGGCAAGATAGACGGCGAGATCGGCGATTTCCTCCGGCGTGCCAAGCCTGCCCATGGGCTGGCGGGCGATGAAGGCCGCTCGGGCCGCCTCGTAGTCGCCCTGCGCATGCATGCGGTCCTGCAGCGACGGGCTTTCGACCGTGCCCGGGCAGATGGCGTTGCAGCGTATGCCCCTGGCGACGTAGTCCGCGGCGACCGCTTTGGTCAGGCCCACCACGGCTGCTTTGGTCAGACCGTAGACGAAGCGGTTCGGCACGCCTTTCTGCGAGCTGGCAAGCGACGCCATGTTGATGATCGAGCCGTCGCCACGCTCCAGCATGCCGGGCAGCACGGCACGGATGGTGCGGATCATGGAACGGACGTTGAGGTTGAGCGCGAAGTCGAGATCCTCGTCCTTCATCTCGAGGATCGAGCCGCCATGGACGAAGCCGGCGCAGTTGAACAGCATATCGACCCGGCCGATCTCGGCGAAGGCGGAAGCGACGGCCGCGTCGTTCAGCACATCGAGCTTGCGGGTCTTGATGTCGGGGGTCTTTGCAAGCTCGGCCAGGACCGTCTCGTTGATGTCAGTGGCATAAACGGTGGCGCCCGCCTTGGCGAAGGCCAGCGCGCTCGCCCGGCCGATGCCTTGCGCCGCCGCGGTGACGACGACCACCTTGCCTGCCAAATCCGCCATGTTCTTCTCCTCGCCTGCCTGGAGCCTTCACCGTTTCACGGAAACGGCGAACCGCTCTATCTCTTTGTCTTGACGCAGTTCCGGACGGAAAGCCGCTCACACTTTTCCTGAAATTGCTTTCGTGCGTCCGCGTCTATCGATGGCCAGCCCCTGCGTCGTGTGCCAGACCGCCAGCATCGTGCGGCCTAAGTCCCTGCTTCACAGATAAAGATGTTTTTTCTCGTTAAAGAACACGTGCGCGAGCGTCAAGCCCGAACGCCATCACCTTCGCGGCAGCAGCCAGACCGGCTCCGGCGCGCCGACTATCGTTGCCGCAAGGTTGCGGACGCGCCTCGTGCGAAGGGGCTTCAGTCGCCATAGGGAACCCAGACGTTCTTGACCTCGATGGCGCGGCGCAGAAAAGCCTCGCCGGCGGCTTCGCCCGACGCCCAGTCGAGCGTGCGGCCATTGCCGGTCCAGACGCGCTTCAAGTTGCCGATGGAGTCGGCTTCCGCCTTGGCGCAGGTGTCGGCATCGACGAACACCCAGAACCCATCGACATCGTCATGCTTGGCCAGCACGCCGGCGAGCTCGGCGCTGCGGCCGGTGACGATGTTGATGGCGCCGGCCGGAATGTCGGAATATTCGATCAGCTGGTAGAGATCGGTCACCAAAAGCGGGTGGCGCTCAGATGGGACGGCGACCACGGCGTTGCCCATGGCGAGCGCCGGCGCCACCAACGAGATGAAGCCGAGCAGCGGCTGATTGTCCGGCGCGACGATGCCGACGACGCCGACAGGCTCATGCAGCGCCAAGGTGACGACGCGGGCCGGCGGCTGGTGAACACGGCCCTCCAACTTGTCGGCGAGGCCGGCATAGAGGAACAGCCGCTCGATCGACTGCTCGACCTCTTCGCGCGCGGCCTTCGCCGTCACGCCGGTCAACTGGACAAGGCGCGCGGCGAACTCGTCGGCGCGGCCGGAAAGATTTTCGGCAAGATAATAGAGCACCTGGCTGCGGTTATAGGCGGTCGCATCCGGCCAGGCCTTGCAGGCACGCGCGGCGGCGACGGCGTCGCGGATGTCCTTGCGGTTGCCGAGGCCGACTTCACCGGCCAGCTTGCCCTTGGCGGTCGCAACAGCCAGAGAATAGTTGCCGTCCGGCCGCACCTGCTTGCCGCCGATGAACAGTTTTGCGGTGCGGTCGATGGCCGTGCCGTCGGCCTGCTCGACGGGCTGGGCCGATCCGGCCGCGGCCGGCTTGATGGCCGGGCCGACCGGCAGCTTGGCGGTGAGATATTCGAACATGCCTTCGCGGCCGCCTTCGCGGCCGAAGCCGCTCTCGCGATAACCGCCGAAGCCGCAGGCGGCGTCGAACATGTTGGTGCCATTGACCCAGACGACGCCGGCCTTCAATTGCGGCGCGACATGCAAGGCGAGGTTGACGTTCTCGCTCCACACCGAAGCGGCGAGGCCGTAGCGCGTGTTGTTGGCAAGCTCGATCGCTTCCTCGGTGTTGCGGAAGCTCATCGTCGCCAGAACCGGCCCGAAGACCTCTTCCTGCGCCAGAATATTAGCCGGCGAAACAGACGTCGCAAGCGTGGGCAGATGATAATAGCCGGTTGTCGGCAACGCGGCGTCGGGCTGCCAGCAGACGGCGCCCTGTTTCGCGCCCTCGGCGATCAGGCCCTTGACGCGATCGAGCTGGGTGCGGTCGACCAGCGGGCCGATATCGGTGTTCTTGTCGAGCGGGCTGCCGACGCGCAGCCGGCTCATCCTGACCTTGACCTTGGCGATAAGGGCTTCCGCAATGCCCTCCTGCACCAGGAGGCGCGAGCCGGCGCAGCAGACCTGGCCCTGGTTGAACCAGATGCCGTCGACCAGACCCTCGACGGCGCTGTCGAGATCGGCATCCTCGAAGACGATGAAGGCCGACTTGCCGCCAAGCTCCAGCGACAGTTTCTTGCCCGAGCCTGCCGTCGCCTTGCGGATGATCTTGCCGACCTCGGACGAGCCGGTGAAGGCGATCTTCTGGACGCCGGGATGATTGACGATGGCGGCGCCCGCTTCAGGACCGCCCTGGACGATGTTGACGACGCCTTTCGGCACGCCCGCCCGCTCGCAGATTTCGGCAAACAGGATGGCGGTGAGCGGCGTGAATTCGGCTGGCTTCAGCACCACCGTGCAGCCGGCGGCAAGAGCCGGCGCGATCTTCCAGGCCAGCATCAGCAGCGGGAAGTTCCACGGGATGACCTGGCCGACGACGCCGACCGGCTTGTGGTCGGGAAAATCCTTCTCGAGCGTCTGCGCCCAGCCAGCATGATGGATGAAGTGGCGGATGGCCAGCGGCACGTCGATATCGCGGCTTTCGCGGATCGGCTTGCCGTTGTCGATCGATTCCAGCACCGCGAACAGGCGCTGATGGCGTTGCATGGCGCGACCGATGGCGTAGAGCATTTTTGCTCTGGCGTAGCCTGAACTGGCGCTCCATTTCGGCAGCGCCTTGGCGGCGGCCGCGACCGCGGCGTCGATATCGGCGGCGCCCGCATCCGAGACCTTGGCAAGCAGCTTGCCTGAGGACGGTTCGCTGGTCTCAAAAGTCTTGCCGCTGGCCGCCGCTTTCCAGGCGCCGTCGATGAACAGCGCCTTTGAGAAATCGCGCCCAGCAAGCCAGGCATCTGCCTCGTTGCGGGCTTCCGGCGCCGGGCCGTATTCCATGGCGTGGTAGCGTTCGAGGATGTTCATGGGGCGCTCCTTCCGGAGGAGATTTCAGGATAAGTGGGTGCTCTACGGCGCCTCCCTCTGTCCTGCCGGACATCTCCCCCACTTGTGGGTGTATGGACTGGGGACATCGCGAACAGGTGTGCGAAGACATCGCGAACAGTTTCCCATGCTAGCGCTGGAACTG
>NZ_VFVL01000013.1 GCF_006442815.1 Mesorhizobium sp. B2-4-3 | reverse complement strand
GAAGAACAAACCTGTGACAAACGACATGGGGCGGAAAAGTTCATCCATCACTCTTGACCACGGTCATAAGAGGGTCTACGCGGTACGCTTCGCTTCCCGCTCCGCCCTAGAATGACGATCGCGACGGGCGTTCCGGCCAACCGCCAAGGTTTGCGTCGGCGAACACAGAGTTACCCGATCGGTTATGATCTCGGAACTAGTCCCGCAGGCTGAACACGAAGGGCGCGGTGCGGGTGACGCGCGCGCCGAGCTCCGCCGGCGGCGCCGGCACCGAGGCTCCCTGCAAGGCGCCGAGGGCCGCGCGGTCGAGATCGCCGTCGCCCGAGGATCGCGCCAGTCGGGCCGAGACCACCCTGCCGGAGGTGTCGACCGTGAAGGTCACGCTCGGCGTGCCCTCGGCCCGCCTGGAGCGCGCCGCGCTCGGATAGCGGGTGTGCCGCCTGATCCATGCCGCCAGGCTGGAATTCCAGCGCGACGGGCTGACGCTCGAGCGCGGCGCCGCATTCGAGGACAGTGGCGCGGCCGCCTTCGCCGCTGCCTTGGCGTCGATGCTGGCGGTGGTCGTCGCCTTGGGTGGGGGCGCCTTTTCCTTCCTCACCCGTTCTTTCGGTTTTTCGGCCGGTTTCTTCTCGGCTTTCTTCCTGGGTTCGGCCGGCTTTCGCACCTTCACCTCCGCCGGTTTCGGTTGCGGCAGCGGAATGACGACATCGGGCGCGATCGCCTCGACAGGGTCGGGCACGACCTCGTCCAGCGGCGGCTGCTCGCTCTGCGCGGCAACGGCCTGTTCCGCCTGCTCAGCCTCTTGCGTGTCGTCGGCCTCGGATGGCTGTTCGGTGACCGGCTCGGCCTGTTCCACCGCCGGCACCGGATCGGTCACCGGTTTTACCTCGACAGGCTTTTCCGTGTCCGTCGCATCGGGCGGCTCCGGTGCCAGCGTGTCCAGCATCGCCGTCTCTTCCGGCACGGCGGGCGCGACGACCAGCGGCGCCATCTCGACCGCCAGCGCCGGCGGCGGGCCGCCATCGGGCATGTCGGCGAAACTCAAATTCTGTACCGCATAGGCGACCGCCACATGCGCGGCCAGAATGATCGCGGCGGCGCTCGTCCACAGGCCGGCCTCACGCGCGCCGAAGCGCGGCTGGGAGATACGGGAAAGAGCGGCGACCGTCATGGCGCCGCGCTTCCGCCCGGCGCGGGGGAGGGGTTCGCGCCGGCCACGGGCATTTCGGGCGCGGCCTGGCCGCCGGCATCGCCAGCTGTTTCAAGGCCGACCAGCGCGACCTTGAGATAGCCGGCGCGGCGCAGCAGGTTCATGACTTCCATCAGGTCGCCATAGCCGACTTTTCTGTCGGCGCGCAGGAAGATGCGCGTCTGCTTGTCGCCCTTGGTGCGGCTGTCGAGCACGCCGGCAAAGGCCGGACGGGGCACGCTGTCATTGCCGATCGCCAGCGTGAGATCGGTTTTCAGAGTCAGGAACAGCGGTGTCTCGGGCCGCGGCGCCGGCGTCGCCGTCGATCCGGGCAGGTCGACATTGACGTCGACGGTCGCGAGCGGCGCCGCGACCATGAAGATGATCAACAGCACCAGGATGACGTCGATGAACGGCGTGACGTTGATGTCGTGGCTTTCCTCGAGATCGTCGCCGGCAGTCTCGCGAATCCGCGCCGCCATCGCCGTTACTCCGCCGCCATGGCTGTTGCCGGCGGCACGGTGCGGAAATCGAGGTCACGGCTCACCAGCCGCTCGACGCCGGCGGAGGCGTCGGCGAGGATCTGCCTGTAGCCGGCTATCGAGCGCGCGAAGACGTTGTAGATGACGACCGCCGGAATGGCCGCGACAAGGCCCATGGCGGTCGCAAGCAGCGCCTCGGCGATGCCGGGCGCCACGACGGCCAGATTGGTGGTCTGCGCCTGCGAGATGCCGATGAAGGCGTTCATGATGCCCCAGACGGTGCCGAACAGGCCGACGAAGGGCGCCGTCGAGCCGATGGTGGCGAGCAGACCGGTGCCGCGCGACATGCGCCGGGAGGCCGCCGCCTCGATGCGCGAAAGCCGGGAGGCGACGCGTTCCTTCAGGCCGTCGCCGGAGGCATGGTCGAGCGCGCCGGCTGAAAGCGCCCGTTCTTCCTCCGCCGCCCGCACCAGAAGCGCGCCCGGACCGCCGCTGTGGCCAAGCGCGCGGCCGGCCTGCATCAGCGTCGCGGCATTGCCGATCGCATCGGCGGCGCGTCGCGCCCGCAGCTTGCCGCCTAAGACCTCCAACGACTTGGCGAGCCAGATCGTCCAAGTGACGAGGGAAGCGAAGGCCAGCCCCACCATCACCGCCTTCACGACGATGTCGGCATTCATGAACATGCCCCAGGGCGAAAGGTCATGCGGCAGCGCCAGCGAGATGGAGGGCTCTTCGCCCGTGGCGCCGTTCGGGGCCGGCTGGATGCCCGGTTCCACCGGTGTGGCGGCTGGCGCCTGCGCCGCCGGCGCCTGCTCGAGGGGGGCCTGCACGGTGGGCGCCGCCGATTCCTGCGCCTTGGCGAGGCCGGCCGACAGAATGAGGGAGGCGGCCAGCGCCGCGAAAAGACCGTTTCGGGACAAGGCTCGTCCTCGCTTCATCATTGCACATATCCGATCGGCTGGCCGGAGACGGGATGCTTGAGCACGCCCATCTCGACGCCGAAAATCTCCTTGAGCACGGGCCCTCGCATGATCTCGTCCGGCGTGCCGCGGCTGAGCAGCCGGCCTTGCTTCAGCGCGATCAGCTCGTCGCAATAGCGCGCCGCCATGTTGGGGTCGTGCAGCACCACCACGACGCACAGGTCGCGCTTGCGGCTGAGCTCCTTCACCAGCGCCAGCACCTCGACCTGATGCGCGATATCGAGCGCCGAGATCGGCTCGTCGAGCAGCATGACGCCGGCATTCTGCGCCACCAGCATGGCAAGCCAGGCGCGCTGCCGCTCGCCACCGGAAAGCTCGTCGACCAGGCGGTCGGCGAAGGCGCTCATGTCGGTCAGCGCAAGCGCCTCCTCGACATGGCTTTTGTCCTGCGAGCCGAAACGACCGAGCGCGCCGTGCCAGGGATAGCGCCCGAGCGCCGCCAGCTCGCGCACCGTGAGCCCCGTGGCCACCGGCGTCGTCTGCGGCAGATAGGCCAGCGCCCGCGCCAGCTCGCGCGCGCCCCAGCCGGCAAGCGGACGTTCGGCGAAGCGGATGTCGCCGGAGCTCGCCTGCTGCTGCCGCGCCAGCAGCTTGACCAGGGTGGACTTGCCCGAACCGTTGTGGCCGACAAGCCCGTAGACGCGGGAACGGCGCAGCTCGAGCGAGACCGGACCGAGCAGCGTGCGCCCGCCGACCGCAAAGCGCACGGCGTCGACATGAAAGGCTGTCCCAGCTCCGGCCAATATCCGCCTCCGATGCGGCGGCCGCCATCCAGGCAGATGCCAGGCGGCCAGTGCCGGTTGACTATGAAACATGACTTTCCGAGTCAACTCTAAAGGTGACTATCGTCATCAACAATTTGCAACAACTTCCTGGCGCCGGCCCGAGCTGGCCAGGTAAGGTCCGGACGCCAAGGCCTTTGCTGGGCACGATGCGCACCGCAACCAAAGCAAGACGACCGATGATCAAGGCGATACCCTTCGACTTTCCCTATGACGGCAGGCTGGTGCCGCAGCACACGGCGCTGCTGGTGATCGACCTGCAGGAGGATTTCCTCTCGCCGAACGGCTACTTCGCCAGGAAGGGCTACGATCCATCGCCGCTAAGAGCCATCCTGCCGGCGGTCAACCGGCTGATCGGAGCCGCTCGAACCGCGGGCCTAACCATCATCCACACCAGGCAGGGCTATCGCGCCGACATGGCCGATATGACGTCTTACGAAAAATGGCGCCGCAAGCGGGCCGGCCTCGACGGCACGGACGTCCTGCTGCGCTCCGGCCCGGGTTTCCAGATCGTTTCCGACATCGAGGTGGCACCTGGAGACATCATCATCGACAAGACCTGCAACAGCGCCTTCACCTATACGGATCTGGAGCTTGTCTTGCGGGCGCGCGGCATCACGCATCTCCTGTTCACCGGCTGCACGACGGATGTCTGCGTGCACACCACATTGCGCGAGGCCTGCGACCGCAACTTCCAGTGCCTGACGATTTCGGACGCCTGCGCCAGCGGCGACCAGTATGCGCACGAAGCAGCGCTGCATATGGTGACGGTCGAAGACGGGATCTTCGGCGCGCTGGCGGACTCGGAGGCCGTCATTGCCGCGTTGCGGCAGCTCGCGGACGCGGCGCGCTGAAGGTTTTTGGGTTTCAACGAAATTTCTTTCGCCCGCCGTTCCGTTCTCGGTTCCGGCTTCGTCTTGAGGGTCGTAACGGGTGCGAGAGCCGCGACGGCCTCCGCCATCAGGACAAACGGAGCCAAGCCATGTCGACGACCACAGTGACCCTGATCAACGTCTTCACCGCCAAGCCGGGCAAGCAGCAGGAACTCGCCAACACTCTTGCCGAAGGCACGAGAAACTTCTTCAGCAAGCAGCCGGGCTCGCTGTCGTCGTCCGTGGTCGTCGGCGGCGACGGCAGCAAGGTCGCCAACATCTCGCAATGGCGTTCGGCCGAGGACATCGCGGCCTTCCGCGGCGATCCCCGCTTCGCCGAGTACATGAAGAGCATCGTCGAGCTGGCCGCCGGCGAGACCATGATGGGCCACACCACCTATTCCCACACGGGCGGGGTGGAGAACTGAAGCAATTCCAGGAAAAGTGTGAAACGGTTAGGTTCGGCGCCTTCGCCGAGCTTCCGTCCGGAATTGCGTCAAACAAAGAGGTAGAGCACGCGTGACCGGTTCGCACGATCAGTCCGTTGCGGCGACCGAAACCAGGCTTCGCGCCTTCGAGCGCGAAGCCGCCGGCCTGAGGGCCAAGCTGCACCGCTACGCTTCACGCATGGTCGGATCGGTCATCGATGGGGAAGACGTCGTCCAGGAGGCTTTGGCCAAAGGCTTCGTGGCGATCAGGAATGGCGACATGCCCGACAAGACCGAGCCCTGGCTGTTTCGCATCGCGCACAACGCGGCCCTCGATTTCCTGCGCAAGCGCGCCCGGTCGCGGGGGCGCGAAAGCGAGGTCGAACTCGACACGATCGCCGACGAGAATTCGGCGCTGGATGCGCGCATCGCCGCCGAGGCAAGCCTGGCCCAGCTGATGCAGCTGCCGCCGGCGCAAAGATGCGCGGTCGTGCTGAAGGATGTGCTGGGACACAGCCTGGAGGAGATCGGCGAAATCCTCGAAACCTCCGACACGGCGATCAAGGGCGCGCTGCAGCGGGGTCGCGAGAGCTTGCGCAAGCTGGCGGCCGCGCCGCGCATCGCGCCGCCCCGCCCGGAGCTCGACCAACAGGACATGCGGCGCCTCGGCGACTATGTGGCCGCCTTCAACGCCAGGGACTTCGATGCCTTGCGCGGCCTGTTGGCCGAGGATGTCAAGCTGGAGCTGGTCAACCGCCTGCGCGCCGACGGCAAGGAATATGTCGGCAATTATTTCGGCCGCTATGCCGACGAGACGCATTGGCATTTCACGACCGGCCTTGTCGAAGGCCGGCCCGCCATCCTGGTCACCAGCCCGGAGCGTCCGGACGGGCCGCCGCGCTACTTCATCCTCATCGATTGGGAGAACGGCCGGATCGCCGGCATCCGCGACTTCCTGTTCGCGGATTACGTCATGGACGGCCTGGATTATTCGAACGCGGAGCGACCCTAGTTCCCCGACACAGGGATTTTGAAAGGTTGCCGTTTGTCTTGGTGCAAGATTTCCGTTCTTTCCGTGAAATCGGCGCAAACGCCGGGGACTGGGTGAAGCCGCCCCAACTTCGTCATTCTATGGCGAAGCAAGGAGCGAAGCGACGCGGCGCAGACCATAGAATCCATTCCGTGACTTGGAAGCGCCGCCACGGTGCGGAATTCTGCTCCGTTGCATTCCTTGGCGAAGGTAACGGCATGGATTCCAGGGTCTTCGCGACGGAGCTTCGCTCCTGCTCCGCCCTGGAATGACGATCGCGATTGCGCGTTTCGGCCAATCTCCAACGCATGCCACGTGCCAACGCAAACAGAGCCGACCCGTCAGAATCCCTGCGCAGCGACCCTAGTCTAGGACGCGCAGTGCTCCGCAAAGGTCTGGGACGCAAGCATCCCCGGTTGCGGAACTTCCACCTCGCGCCGCGCCAGAGAATTCGCGACCAGCGTGATCGTCTCGCGTCCGATACGGGCGATCTCGCTTGGGCGGTCGATGCCGCCGATCATGAATTCCTCGATGCCAAGCGCAGCGTAGGGCAGCAGCGCCAGGGCGATCCGCGCCGGCGGCCCGGCAAGCCCGACCGCCTTGTGATCCGGAGTGCTCGTCCAGCCGTCCGGGTGAATGCGGACAGGCAGCGCGAAGCGCAATTTGCCGGCGCGGCCATGTTCCGCCGCGGCGCCGCGCACGCGCTGCATCAGTTGCGCGACCTCATCCGGGGAGCCGGCGGCCAGCTCGAAGACATCGGCATGCTTGCCGGCGACCTTCAAGGCCGTGCCGGACTGTCCGCCGAGACGGATGGCGAGGTCGGCGCCATGCGGGCCCTTGCGCGGCACGAAGCCGCCGCGGACGCTGTAGAAGGCGCCTTCATGGTCGAAGGGCCTGTCGTTCGACCACAGCCGCTTCAATAGCACCAGATATTCGTCGATGCGCTGCCACACGACGCTGTGGCCGACCGGCCGGGCCTCGGCGTCGCTGTCTTCCAGCGGTTCGCTCAGCATGCGGAGCGACAGGCGGCGGCCGCTTTTGCGGTCGAGCGCCGCGAGCTGCCTTGCCGCCACAGTCGGCTCGATCACACCGGCCCAATGCGTCAGCACCACTTCGAGCGAGCCGGTGCGGTCGAGCGTCTGCGCGGCGATGTCCATATTGGTGAGGAGTCCGGCCGGATCGTCCACCACCAGCCTGCGGAAACCGGCGTCCTCGATCAGCGACAATCTGGTCGCGGTTTCGGCAAAGTCGTAGAAGAAGCTGCCATTGGCAGGCTTACCTGGAACATGCGTGAACTCGATCGGCATTGCCATCTCCTCCATCACGTTGGCTTGCCCCGCTTCAAAGCCTTCGAACCGGACCTGAGACGCAGGCGTGCGACGCCGCCCTGGCGCGCGGTCAGTTTTCCACTCCGATCACTCGACTCAGATTGTTTGACGGCGGGTCTCGGCCCGCCTTGGATCAGGGGATCAGCCCCAGGATCACCGCGCCGGTGAACACGAACGCAAGCGCGAAGACGAGATAGGCGAAGGTGCCGCCATAGGCGGGCCTCCAGCTCTGATCGGCGGCAAGCCTCTGGCCTTTGCGCTGGGCGTTCTGAATGTAGGACATGGTCGATCCTCCGTCGCGACCATTAATCTATAAAGTTAGTAGACTTTGTCGATTGTTATTTTCGGGCGATTTCTGGAAAAAATTTTTCAGGAGGATGCAATCTGTGGGTTTTCATTCTCATTGCCTGCGCGGTGTAGCCGGTTTCAGGTCTTCGTCCCAGAACGGCTTGGCGCCTTTCCTCTCCCCCCTCTGGAGGGAGAGGAAAGGACGCCGAGTCCTACTCGTCTACCGCTCTTCCCTTCTGAACGGCTTCAGCAGCGCCGATGGCGCCACGGCGTTGCGCGACATGACGGCCATGGCGACGATGGTGAAGATGAAGGGCAGCATCAGGAACGCTTCATAAGGGACGTGGCCGAGGCCGCTTGCCTGCATCCTGAGCTGCAGCGCGTCGACGAAGGCGAAGAGCAGCGCGGCGCCCGCCGAGCGCCAGGGATCCCAGCGGCCGAACACCACCAGCGCAATCGCCACCCAGCCGCGCCCGGAGACCACGCCGAAGGTGAAGGCGTTGAACTGCGCCATGGTGAGGAAGGCGCCGGCAAGACCCATCAGCGCGCCGCCGAGGATCACCGCCTGGAAGCGCGTGGCGATCACGCTGACGCCCGCCGAGTCCACCGCGCGCGGGTTCTCGCCGACCATGCGCACCGAAAGTCCCCAGGGCGTGCGGTAGAGCACGAAGGCGGCGAGCGGGACGGCGATGATAGCCAGATAGACCAGCGTGAACTGGTTGAACACGGCCGGACCGAGAACCGGTATGTCGGCGAGCAGCGGGATCGGCACCGGCTTGAAGCCGGTAATGCTCGGCGGCACCGATTGCTGGCCGAAAATCAGCCGGTAGAGGAAATAGGCAAGGCCGGATGAGAACAATGTCACGCCGATGCCGCAGACATGCTGGCTGAGGCCCAGTGCCACCGTGAACAGCGCATGCAGCGCGCCCATCAACGCGCCGGTGAGCACGGCCACCAGCACGCCCAGCCACAGGCTGCCGCTCAGGCTGGCGGCGGTGAATCCGGCCATCGCCGAGAGCAGCATGATGCCTTCGATGCCGAGATTGAGCACGCCGGCGCGCTCGGAAAACATTTCGCCGAGCGTGGCGAAGGCGAGCGGCGTGGCGATGCGGATGATGGCGGCGAGGAAGCCGACCTGGAAAATCTGCTCGAACACCGCGCTCATGACGACGCCCCCACGCGGCGGATGCGGTAAGCGGTGAAGAGCAGCGCCACCAGCATCGCAAGCAACGCCGTGCCCTGGATGACGTCGCTCAGGAAAGCCGGCACGCCGGTGGCGCGCGACATCGCCTCGGCGCCGGTCATGACCGCGGCAAGGAAGATCGCCGCCGGCATCACGCCGAGCGGATTGAGCCTGGCGAGCATCGCGACGACGATGCCGGAATAGCCGTAGCCGGGCGAGATGTCGCTCATCACCTGGAAATGCACGCCGCCGACCTCGCCGACGCCGGCGAGCCCGGCCAACGCGCCGGAGAGCAAAGCTGTCGAAAGCAGCACGCGCTGCACGTTGATGCCGCCATAGCGGGCGGCTTCCGGATTCTCGCCGGTGACGCGGATGCGGAAGCCGAGCGTGGTGCGCGCGATCAGGAACCAGCAAAGAGGCGCCGCGATCAACGCCACGACGACGCCGAGATGCAGGCGCGTGCCTTCGATCAGCACCGGGAAATTGGCGGAGTCCTCGATCGGCGGCGAGATCGGGTAGCCGCTGAACGTGTCCTTCCACGGTCCCTCGATCAGCGCCATCAGCGCGTAATAGATGACCGAGTTGAGCAGCAGCGAGCTCACCACGTCGTCGACCTTGAATTTTACGCGCAAAGTGGCGGGAACCAGCGCGACGAGCGCGCCTGCCGCGGCGCCCGCCAGCGCCATCAACAGCATGGCGAGATAGCCCGGCATCGGGATGGCGCCGACGAAGCAGCTTGCCACAGCACCTGCCAGTAGCTGGCCTTCGGCGCCGATGTTCCAGAATTTGGCGCGGAAGGCGATGGCCACGGCAAGGCCGGTGAAGATCATGGGTGCGGCGCGCACCAGGGTTTCCGTGATGGCGTAGCTGTCGCCGAGCGATGCAGACAGCATGACGCCATAGGCCTCAATCACGCCGGCGCCGGTCACAGCAATGAGGCCGCTGCACAGGATTAGTGTGGTGGCGATGGCGACCAGCGGCAGGGCGAGATTGAACCAGGCCGGTGTGGACGTGCGGGCTTCGAGGCGAAACATCAGGCGTGCCCCTCCGCACCGGTCATCATCAGGCCGAGCCTAGCGACGGTGGCATGCGCGCTGGGAAGCGTGCCGGCGATGCGGCCCTCATACATCACCGCGATGCGGTCCGAGAGCATCAGCAATTCCTCGAGGTCCTCGCCGATGACGATGATGCCGCAGCCCTTGACGCGCATGGCCAGGAATTTCTCGTGGATGAAGCGGGCGGCACCGATGTCGAGGCCGCGCGTCGGCTGCGAGACGATCAGCACCTTGGGGTCGAACGCGAGCTCGCGCGCAAGAAGCGCCTTCTGCAGATTGCCGCCTGACAACGCGCCGGCGCGCACCATCGGGCCGGGGCAGCGAATGTCGTAGGCCTTGATCTGCGCTTCTGCGAAGGCACGGATCGCGGTTGGATTGAGCAGCCCCCTGCGGCTGAAGGCCTCGGTGCCGATACGCGGCAGCACCATGGAGTCGGCTAAAGGCAGGTTGGTGACGAGGCCGGTCGTCATCCGGTCCTCCGGGATGCGGCCGAGGCCGAGCGCCTGCAATTCGCGCGGCGAAAATTGCGCAACCGCTTTGCCGGCTATCGTCATTGCTCCGGCCTTGGGCGCCAGCATGCCGGAAATCACATCGGCGAGCGCCCGCTGGCCGTTGCCGGAGACGCCGGCAATGCCGAGGATCTCGCCCGCGCGGACGAAAAGCGAGATCTCGCGCAGCGGCGTGCCGGCATGGCTGGCGGTGGAAATGCCGTCGAGCGTCAGCACGGAAGCGCCGGGCGTCGAAGCCTGTTTGACCGGCGGCACGATTTCATGGCCGCACATCAGCTTGGCCATTTCCGCCGATGTGGTGCTTGCCGGATGGTCGACGCGGCCGGCGATCTTGCCGTGGCGCAGCACCACGCAGCGATGGGTGAGGGCGCGAACTTCATTCAGCTTGTGCGAGATGAAGATGATGCCGAGACCTTGCGCCGCCATCGAGCGCAGGGCGGCAAACAGGCCGTCGACCTCGCTCGGCGCCAGCACCGCCGTCGGCTCGTCGAGGATCAAAAGCTTGGCGCCGCGGAACAGCGCCTTGATGATCTCCAGCCGCTGCTGCTCGCCGACCGACAGCGCCGAGACCGGCAGGTTCGGATCGAGGTTGAGCCCATGCTGGCGGCCGATCTCCTTCAATCGCGCCAGTCCACCGGCGCGGTCGATGCGGCCGGACTTGCCGGGAATGCCGATCAGAAGATTCTCAAGCACCGTGAGGCGTGGCGCGAGGTGAAAATGCTGATGCACCATGCCGATGCCGGCGGCCAGCGCATCGGCCGAATTGTGGATGGCGACGGCCCTGCCTTCGACCAGGATCTCGCCGGCGTCCGGCGCATAGGCGCCGAACAGCACGTTCATCAGCGTCGTCTTGCCGGCGCCGTTCTCGCCAAGCAGGCCGAGGATCTCGCCCGGCGCCACGCTGAGGTCGACGGCCTCGTTCGCCTTGACGGCGCCGAAGCTCTTGGTGATGCCGCGCATTTCGATGAGTGGGGCGGACAAGGGGGCTCCCTGGATTTGCGATCCGGCCAACCACGGAGGGCTGCGCTGCACCCCCCTCTCTGGCCTGCCGGCCATCACGGCGGCCTTCGCCAACTTTCAATGTTGAAAGATTGAGCGTCGACGGAACTGCCAATCTCCCCCTTCCAACGGGGAGATGTCCGGCAGGACAGAGAGGGGGGCCTCGCGCCGCCCCTCAACCAGGCGTCAATCCGAAACCGGCGTGTTCTCGTCGACGTCGACGCGGAAATTGCCTTCGAGGATCTCGGCTTTCTTCTTCTCGACCAGGTCCTTCACCTCCGCCGGCAGCGTCTTGTCGAACTTGTGGAAGGGCGCGAGGTAGGAACCGCCCTTGGCCATGCGCGAGAAGTCGCCATAGTCCTGCGCGGTGAAGACGCCGGCCTTGACCAGCTTGATCGCCTGCTCGACCGTCGGGTACATGTCCCACACCGGGCCGGTGATGACCGTGTCCGGCCCGAGGCTGGACTGGTCGGACATGTTGGAGATGGCAAAAATCTTCTTCTCGACCGCCGCCTCGATGACGCCGAAGCGCTCGGCATAGATGACGTCGACGCCGGCATCGATCTGCGCCACGGCCGCTTCCTTGGCCTTGGGCGGGTCGAAGAACGAGCCGATGAAGGCGACCTTCTTCTTGACGTTCGGATTGACCTCCTTGGCGCCGGCGAAGAAGGCGTTGACCAGCCGGTTCACTTCCGGGATGCCCATCGCCGCGACGGCGCCCACCGTGCCCGACTTCGACATTTTTCCGGCGATCATGCCGGAGAGATAGGCCGGCTCATGGATCCAGTTGTCGAAGACGCCGAAATTGGGCTCGGCCGGCCCGGCACCCGAGCCGAACAGCCACGCCGTCTTCGGGAATTGCTTTGCCGTGCGGCGCGATTCACGCTCGGCGGCGAAAGCGTCGCCCAGCACCAGCTGGTAGCCGCCCTGCGCATATTCGCGCATCACGCGGCTGAAGTCGGCGGTCTGCACCTTTTCCGACCATTTGTATTCGATGCCCAGCTCCTTCTCGGCCTTCTGCAGGGCGACATGGATCTGGTTGTCCCACGGCTCCTCGATCGGCGTGGCGAAGATCGCCGCCACCTTCAGCTTCTTGTCCTTGGCGAAGGCCGCGCCGGGCAGCACGGTCGCCGCGAGGCCGAGTGCGCCGAGTTCCAGCACGTTGCGCCGCGACAGGCCGGCGCGTTGCGATTTTCTACGGTCGTTTTCCATTGAAGTGCCCCTCTGTTCGACAGCCGTGTCGAGCCGGCCGTTCAAAAATGTCAGACGCCCAGGACTATGGAACGGCGCCCGAGATTTGTCCACATGGTCAAATTTGGTGACGGCAATAGAGGGGGCGATCCTCTCCTTTGTCATTCTATGGCGGAGCAAGGAGCGAAGCGACGCGCCCAGACCATAGAATCCATGCCGTGACGTCCGAGAGCCTCGACAGTGCAGAACGATCGACGGCTGTGCCATGCCCTCTTCTGCACCGTCGCATTCCTCGTTTGATGGAACGGCATGGATTCCAGGGTCTACGCTTCGCTTCGCCCTGGAATGACGAAGTTACAGGGCGCCGCCCGCACCTTCCCAAGCCCCCGTCTCGGCAAACTTTCTCAGCACCGGCGCCGGCTCGAAGATCGCCCGGCCGGTCCGCCCATGCCAATGCTCCAACCGCTCGACGATCTTCGCCGCGCCTTCGAGCCCGGCCCAGAACATCGGCCCGCCCTTGCCGATCGGGAAGCCGTAGCCATTGACCCAGACGACATCGATGTCGGATGCGCGTGCCGCGACGCGTTCCTCCAGGATATTCGCGCCCTCGTTGACCAGGGGATAAAGCGTGCGTTCGATAATCTCGTCGGCGCCGATCTCGCGCTGCGCTATGCTCAATTCTTCCGCCTTCGCGCGGATCAGCGCCTCGACCTCCGGATCGGCGACCGGCTCGCGCGCGCCAGCCTCATAGCGGTACCACCCGCGCCTGGTCTTCTGGCCGAAATGGCCCTGCTCGCACAGCGTATCGGCGATCACCGCCGTCTGGCCTCGCGCCTTGCGGTTGCGCCAGCCGATGTCGAGGCCGGCGAGATCGCCCATCTGGAACGGCCCCATCGGCCAGCCGAAATCGGTGAACGCCTTGTCGACCTGGGCGGGCGTTGCACCTTCGAGCAACAGCGCTTCGTTCTCCGCGCCGCGCGCGGCCAGCATGCGGTTGCCGACGAAGCCGTGGCAGACGCCGACGACGACCGCGACCTTGCCGATGCGCCGGGCGAGATCGGTGACCGTCGCCAGCACGTCGGGCGCGGTCTTTTCAGCCCGCACGATCTCCAGGAGCTTCATGACGTTTGCCGGCGAAAAGAAATGCATGCCGAGCATGTCCCCTGGACGCGAGGTCGAGGCGGCGATTTCGTTCACGTCGAGATAGGAGGTGTTGGTGGCGAGGATGGCGCCGGGCCTGGCGATGGCGTCAAGCTTGCCGAACACCTCCTTCTTCACCGCCATGTCCTCGAACACGGCCTCGATGATCAGATCGCAATGGGCAAGGTCGGCATAGTCGGTGCTGCCCTTGAACAGTCCGAGCCGCTTCTGCCTGGCCTCGTCCGTCAACGTGCCGCGGCTGACCGAAACGGCATAGTTCTTGTCGATTGTCGCCAGCCCGCGCCGCAGCGCTTCTTCGCTCGTCTCGAGCAAAGTCACCGCAAGGCCGCCATTGGCAAAGGCCATGGCGATGCCGCCGCCCATGGTGCCGGCGCCGATAATGCCGACGCGTTCGATCCGGCGCTTCCGCAGGTCCTTGCCGGGAATCTTGGCCGCCTCGCGCTCGGCGAAGAACAGATGCCGCTGCGCCCGCGACTGGTCGCCGGAAACGAGTTTCAGGAAAAGTTGCCGCTCGGCCGCAAGCGCCGCGTCGAACGGCAAGGTGATCGCGTTGCGCACGGCTTCGGCGCAGGCAAGCGGCGCTTCAAGCCCACGGGCCTTCCTGGCCAGTTCCGTCCTCTGGGCGTCGAAGGCGGCGAGATCGGTCCCGGCAAGGCGGTCGTTGCGGTCGCGCACCGGTACGAACGGTCCGCCCCGCTCGACCATTTCGCGAGCGAAACGAATGGCCTGAGCAAGCAGATCGCCATCGAACACCGCATCAACGACGCCGGTGGCCTTGGCCTCGCTGGCCGAAACCGGCGTTCCGGAAACGATCATGCCGAGCGCTTTCGCGGCACCCACAAGGCGTGGCAGGCGCACCGTGCCGCCGCCGCCCGGCAAGAGGCCGAGCTTCACTTCGGGCAGGCCAAGCTTGGCGCCCTTGTCGGCGACGCGGAAATGGCAGCCCAATGCCAGCTCCAGGCCGCCGCCCAGCGCTGTGCCGTGAATGGCGGCCACCGTCGGCTTGGCGATGGTTTCCAGCAAGGCGATGATGGCGCGCAGTTCCGGCTGCTCGACCGGCTTGCCGAATTCGGTGATGTCGGCGCCGGCGACAAAGGTGCGCCCGGCGCAGGCAATGACGATCGCGCTCGCGGTGGGATCGTCGCGTAGCGCGTCGAGCGCCTCGTAAAGCGGCTTGCGGACGTGAAAGCTCAGCGCATTGACCGGCGGGTTGTCGATGGTGACCACCGCCACGCCGTTCTCGTTCGCGACGCTGACAAAACTGGACAAGCGGAACCTCCCGAGACCGGCTGCAATCGCGCAAGGGTTTACTCGGCAGCGAGGCGAATGGGAACCCGATGCAGCGCTGGCCTAACGGTTGGCGAGCCCGGTTAGTTATCCACGCGGCCGAAGGGCGGCACGTCGCCGATCACTTCGCGCTTGTCCTTACCGCAGGCGAAGGTTTTCGCCTTGTCGTCGGCGAGCTTGCGCGCCTGGTCGTTGGCCTGTGCGTTGCCGGTGGCTAAAACCAGGCCGATCGTGCATCCCTGATGTTCTTCCGGTTGCGCCACCTTGGCGACGACCAGCACGTCGGTCGATTTCTTCTCGTCCTGCGGGTCGCTGATCGAGCGGCGATGGATGGCGGCGAAGGGGATGGCGACATCGCCACTGGTCTCGATGCGCCACTCGACCTTCGGGCCCGAGCCGTTGAAGGCAGTGAAGCTCTCCCAGACCGCGGTCATGTCGTCGGACGGAAAGCCGTAATAGAGAGACTCCCGCGCGTCGTCGTAGCCGATCAGCACCGGGTAGCCGCGATAGCCCGAGCAGACGAGGCTTGCCCAATCGCCGTCGCCTTCCGCGGCCTGGGCGTAGGTCACGCAGTCCTTCTTCCAGTCGAGATCGGTGTAGGCGCTGGAGATGTCGCCGGCCTGGGCCGCCTGGCAGAAACCGGCGAGGGCAAGCGGGATCAGAAGAGCGCGCATGGCTGACAACTCCGTTCGAGTTGCCGAAAGCGTAGCTTCAATTGCTATTTCTTCAAGCTGGCTTCGATCAAGAGGTCGGCGTTGCGGGCGACGGCCGCCGCCGGTCCGCCGAGGCCGAAGAGCTGGCCGCTGATATAGGCGCCCTCGATGAGGAGCAGCAGGCCGTCGCCCAGCGTATCGGAATCGGCGGCACCCATCGCGGTGGCCATGGCGCGCAGGCGGCGGCGCAATTCGACTTTGTTGTTCTCGCTCACCACCCGCGCGGGATGGCCGCGCTCGGGATATTCCACCGCCGCGTTGGTCATGCCGCAGCCTCGATAATCCGGCTTTTGCGTGCGTTTGCCGACGCGGGTCAGGAAAGCGATGATCTGCGCGCGCGGCTTGCCTGGATGCGCGTCGACGGCCTCGTCGAACCGCTCCCAGAATTCGAGGTCGTATTTGCGCAGATAGGAGGCGGCAAGCTCGTCCTTGGACGGGAAGCTGCGATAAAGGCTCGGCTTGGTCACGCCGGCGCGCCTGACGATCTCGTCGACGCCGATCGCCCGGATGCCTTCGCGATAAAACAGGTCGCGCGCCGCGTCCAGGATCTTGTCCGCAGCCTTCGGCGCCGGAGCTCCGCTCAATGACGCATCAATTTTATCGTCCGATGGCATGCAAACAACTCGCTTGACAATGTTACTGACCGGTACGTATGTAGGGCCTCATCCCATTGCAACGTACCGGTCAGTAACATGATAGCCCAGTCCCGTCCGTTTGGCCAGCGCTACGCTTTCGTCGTCGTTGCCGTCATCTTCTTCTGCCTTTTGATCGCGGCCGGGCTTCGTTCCGCGCCGTCGGTGATGATGGTGCCGCTGGAAGAAAGCTTCGGCTGGCGTCGCGACGTGACCTCCTGGGCCGCCAGCGTCGGCATCCTGCTTTACGGCTTGACCGGTCCGTTCGCGGCGGCGCTGATGGAGCGCATCGGGCTGCGCCGCACGTTGCTCGGCGCGCTGCTGGTGATGTCGGGATCGACCGCGCTCAGCCTGTTGATGACTGAGCCCTGGCATCTTTTCCTCACTTGGGGCGTGTTTTCCGGCATCGGTTCGGGCGCGGTGGCGAGCGTGCTCGGCGCCACCATCGTCAACCGCTGGTTCAAGACCAATCGAGGCCTGATGATGGGGCTGATGTCGGCCTCCAGCGCCACCGGCATGCTGGTGTTCCTGCCGCTCATCGCCTCGCTGGCGCAGAGCGGCGGCTGGAAGCCGGTGGCGATCGCCGTGGCGCTGGCGACAGCGGCGCTGATACCCTTTGTCTTGCTGCTGGTGCCGGAGCGCCCCGCTTCGATCGGCCAGGTGCGCTACGGCGCCGATGCGAATGACGTGCCGCCGGTGTCGCCGGCATCGCAGGGCAATTTCCTGGCGCATACGCTGAACACGCTGCGCCGCGCCGCCGGCACGCGGGTGTTCTGGTACCTGTTCGCCACCTTCTTCGTCTGCGGCTTCACCACCAACGGCCTCGTCGGCACGCATCTCATCGCGTTTTGCGGCGATATGGGCATCGGCGAGGTGCAGGCGGCCGGGCTCTTGTCGATGATGGGCATTTTCGACCTGATCGGCACCACGCTGTCCGGCTGGCTCACCGACCGTTTCGATCCGCGCAAGCTGCTCGGCGTCTACTACGCGGTGCGCGGGCTGTCGCTGATCTACCTGCCCTATTCCGGCTTCTCGGCCACCAGCCTGGTCATTTTCGCCGTGCTCTACGGGCTCGACTGGATCGCCACCGTGCCGCCGACGCTGAGGCTTGCCAACGAGGCTTTCGGCGACCGCAGCGGACCGATCGTGTTCGGCTGGATCGTCGCCGGACACCAGATCGGCGCCGCGGCGGCCGCCGCCTTCGGCGGCACGATGCGCGAGCTGCAGGGCAATTACGAGCTGGCCTTCCTGATTGCCGGCATGACGGGTATTGCGGCGGCTTGTATCTCGCTGCTGATCAACACGAGCAGGCCGGCCTTCGAGCCGGAACCGCAGGCGGCTTGAACAGCCAATCTCCCCCCTCGTGGGGGAGATGCCCGGCAGGGCAGAGGGGGGCGCTGTCCCGCCGACTTGTCAGTTGATTGCAGCTAACAAAGGCGTTGAGCAGAGGCTCGGACAGGCCGTGCCTGAGACGCTGGCAATCCTTCGCGCCCCCCTCTGGCCTGCCGGCCATCTCCCCCACGAGGGGGGAGATCAGCAGTTCCGCTGTTCACTGTTATCAAAACTTCATGGTTCCGAAATGTGCCTGAAACATTGAGGCGAGAGCTTGGCGGTCCCGTTCAACGCCATCCGGAGACAGCCATGAACAAGCTTTCGTTGACCCGCCGCGCTTTCGTCACCTCGGCCAGCGCCTTCGGCCTTGTCGGCGCCTCCGGTCTCGCGCTGCCTTATTATTCTCGCGCCAGCCAGCGCCCGGCCTTCACGCATGGCGTTCAGTCCGGCGATGTCGACGCCACCTCCGGCATGGTGTGGACCCGCACCGACCGGCCGGCGCGCGTGATGTATGAAGTGTCGACCACCGAAAGCTTCGCCAATGCGACGCGGCTGGCTGCGCTCGATACCTCGCCGGCAAGTGATTACACGGTGAAGCGGCTGCTTACCGATCTCGCCTCCGACCAGGACATCTTCTACCGCATGACTGCTGCCGACCTCTCCGATATCAACGCCGTCTCCGAGCCGATCGTCGGCCGCTTCCGCACCGCGCCGTCTTCGAAGCGCGACGTGCGCTTCGCCTGGTCGGGCGACACGGCCGGCCAGGGCTGGGGCATCGACGAGACCGGCATGAAGACCTATTCGACCATCGCCAAGCACACACCCGACTTCTTCCTGCATTCCGGCGACACGATCTATGCCGACGGCGCCTTGAAGGACGAGGTCGACCTGCCCGGCGGTGGCAAGTGGAAGAACGTCGTCATGCTCGACGGCAAGCGCAAGGTCGCCGAGACGCTGGACGAGTACCGCGACCAGTGGAAGTACAACATGATGGACAAGCATGTGCTTGGCCTCTCCGCCATCTGCCCGACCTTCTACCAGTGGGACGACCACGAGGTGCTCAACAACTGGTCGGATTCGAAGGACCTGACCGCCGACGACCGTTATAAGGAAAAGTCGATCCATGTGCTGGCGGCGCGTGCGGCCCGCGCCTTCCACGAAATGACCACCATCCGCTACGAGCCGTCGGAACCCGGCCGTGTCTACCGCAAGGTCTCGCATGGGCCGCTGCTCGACGTGTTCTTCCTCGACATGCGCTCCTATCGCGGCCCGAACGGCCCCGACATGGAAGAGACGCTGACGCCGAAGTCGCGCATGATCGGCGAGGAGCAGTCCAAATGGCTGAAGCGCGAACTCGCCAATTCCAAGGCGACCTGGAAGATCATCGCCGCCGACATGCCGCTCAGCTTGATCGTCTGGGACGATGCGGTGAAGAAGGCCGGCGCCGAGGCGGTCGCCAACAGCGACAATGGCGCGCCGAAGGGCCGTGAGCTGGAATTCGCCGATGTGCTGCGCTTCATCAAGAATGCCGGCATCACCAACACGGTGTGGCTCACCGCCGACGTGCACTACACCGCGGCGCATTACTACAACCCCGACAAGGCGCAGTTCCAGGATTTCAATCCGTTCTGGGAATTCGTCTCCGGCCCGATCCACGCCGGCACATTCGGCCCCAACGACCTCGACATGACCTTCGGGCCGGAGCTGAAATTCATCAAGGCGCCGACCGCCGAGCAGGGCCAGAACCTGCCGCCGTCGGCCGGACTGCAGTTCTTTGGGCTGGTCGATATCTCCGGCGCCACGGAGCAGCTCACCGTGCGGCTGATGGATCGCGACGACAATGAGCTTTACAAGGTGACACTCGACCCCGTGCGATCGGCTTGAGGTGAAAATCGGAAACGCCGGCGGGACAGCGCCCCCCCTCTGCCCTACCGGGCATCTCCCCCACTTGGGGGGAGATTGGCCGTCGCCTTTGTTTTCGCCAGTCTTCGACGCTGCAGGAATGAGCAAGGCGCTGAAGCTGCTGATCTCCTCCCAAGTGGGGGAGATGGCCGGCAGGCCAGAGGGGGGGCGCGAAGGATCGCTACATTTGCCGCGTTAAGCGCAGCAATCGTCAATCCGGGTAGCAAACCTTCGGAACGTTGGGCCAGACCGCGGTGTCGCAGTCGGCATCCTTCTGGCGCTGCTTGAAGGCGGCGCTGACCGGGCCGGTGACGATCGGGTCGACGCCGTCGGGGGCGTCGGCGAACATCTGCTGTACTGTCCTGGCGTCGGGCCGTGCGATCGGGTCGGCTTCCCGTAGCGCGGCCGCCGACTGCGCGGCGCCTGCCGCGACGAGCACGCCAAGCGCTGCCCACGCAAAAACCGGACGCAATCTGGGCATATGATCGGTCATGAACATCGAACTGTCCGGCCCCTCAAAGGTTCCGCCTTGGTTAACAGAATCATTTCACACCAAGACGTTTAAGAATCAGTGACCATTTATTTGGGGTCGAGCCGCCCCTTTCGCAATTGCGAAAAACCTTGTATGAGCCGCGCAACCGAAAAAGGCGGCGCTTTTGGGCCTGCTGCCTGCAACGTTCCCGAGACCAGAAAAATGAACCTCCGCAATATCGCGATCATCGCGCATGTCGACCATGGCAAGACCACGCTGGTCGACCAGCTTCTGAAACAGTCCGGCGCCTTCCGCGACAACCAGCGCGTCGCCGAGCGCGCCATGGATTCCAACGACCTCGAAAAGGAACGGGGCATCACCATCCTGGCCAAGGCGACCTCGGTCGACTGGCACGGCACCCGCATCAACATCGTCGACACGCCCGGACACGCCGATTTTGGCGGCGAGGTCGAGCGCATCCTGTCGATGGTGGACTCCGCGATCGTGCTCGTCGACGCCGCCGAAGGCCCGATGCCGCAGACCAAGTTCGTGGTCGGCAAGGCGCTCAAGGTCGGCCTGCGACCGATCGTCGTCATCAACAAGATCGACCGACCGGACGCTCGCCACATCGAGGTGGTCAACGAGGTGTTCGACCTGTTTGCCGCGCTCGACGCCACCGACGAGCAGCTCGATTTCCCGATCCTCTACGGCTCGGGCCGCGACGGCTGGGTTTCGGAAAATCCCGAGGGCCCGAAGGATCAGGGCCTGGCGCCGCTGTTCGACCTGGTCGTCAAGCATGTGCCGGCACCGACCGTCCATCCCGGCCCGTTCCGCATGATCGGCACCATCCTCGAAGCCAACCCGTTCCTCGGCCGCATCATCACCGGCCGCATCGAGTCCGGCACGCTGAAGGCCAACCAGGCGGTCAAGGTGCTGCATCACGACGGCACGCAGATCGAGACCGGCCGCGTCTCCAAGATCCTCGCCTTCCGCGGCCTCGAGCGCCAGCCGATCGACGAAGCCCAGGCGGGCGACATCGTGGCCATCGCCGGCCTGTCGAAGGGCACGGTCGCCGACACGTTCTGCGACCTGGCGGTGAGCGAGCCGCTGCATGCGCAGCCGATCGACCCGCCGACCGTCACCATGTCCTTCCTGGTCAATGACTCGCCGCTTGCCGGCACCGAGGGCGACAAGGTGACCAGCCGCGTCATTCGCGACAGGCTGCTGCGCGAGGCCGAAGGCAATGTCGCGCTCAAGATCGAGGAATCGGCGGAAAAGGACTCCTTCTTCGTCTCCGGCCGCGGCGAATTGCAGCTTGCCGTGCTGATCGAGACGATGCGCCGCGAAGGTTTCGAGCTTGCTGTGTCGCGTCCGCGCGTCGTCATGCAGAAGGGCGACGACGGCCAGCTGCTGGAGCCCGTCGAGGAAGTCGTCATCGACGTCGACGAGGAGCATGCCGGCGTCGTCGTGCAGAAGATGTCGGAACGCAAGGCCGAGATGGTCGAGCTGCGTCCGTCCGGCGGCAACCGCCAGCGCCTTGTCTTCCACGCCCCGACGCGCGGCCTGATCGGCTATCAGTCGGAACTCTTGACCGACACGCGCGGCACCGCCGTGATGAACCGCCTGTTCTTCGCCTATGAGCCGTATAAGGGCGAGCTGCCCGGCCGCACCAACGGCGTGCTGATCTCCAACGAACAGGGCGAATCGGTCGCCTATGCGATGTGGAACCTGGAAGACCGCGGCCCGATGATCATCGATCCGGGCGTCAAGGTCTACCAGGGCATGATCATCGGCGTCCATTCGCGCGACAACGACCTCGAAGTGAACGTGCTCAAAGGCAAGAAGCTCACCAACATCCGCGCCGCCGGCAAGGACGAAGCGGTGAAGCTGACGCCGCCGATCCGCATGACGCTGGAGCGGGCGCTGGCCTGGATCCAGGACGACGAGCTGGTCGAGGTGACGCCGAAGACCATTCGGCTGCGCAAGCTCTATCTCGACCCGAACGAGCGCAAGCGTTTCGAAAAGGCCGCCAAGGTGATGGGCGCGGCGTAAGCTTTCCAGACGAAGTTCAAAGAGGGAGCCGGTGCTCCCTCTTTTTGTTTCAGAGCATGATCCCGAAAAGTGGGAACCGGTTTTCGGAGAAAGATCATGCTCCAACAAAGAGCTGGATCCAGATGGCGATTCAACGAATGCCATCTGGATCTAGCGACACGCGGCCGAGAGGATAGCGCGGTAATCCGCCTCTCCGGCCAGATCGATGCGCACCGCCAAGCCGTCGCGAACCGGCTTGCGCAAGGCTTTGGCGCCATCCGGTTCGATGGTCAGTCGCCTTCGGTTGTCCAGGGCCTGAAGCCTTGACCGCGAAAGGCCGAGCTCGCCGGCAAGCAGGCGGTCAAGCCGCAAAGGTGTCGTGCCCTCCAGACGAAGTTCGAGCGCGAGCGCGGTCGCGCGTCCAAGCTCGCCGTCCAGCGGCTCCCTACGGACCGTCACGTCGGGGGATTCCTCGATTCGTCCGGCCCGGTCGCGCAGCGCGGCGGCATCGAAAGCAAAGCGGCGCACAAGCGCCGGGTCGTTGCTTTCGAGCGCCGCAAGCAGCACCGGCTCGATGTCGCGGCGGTTTCGCCGTTCCAGGATAGTGAAGTTCCAGGCGTTGTCGCAGCCGACGCAGCGATAGATCAGCCAGACGTCGATACGCTTGCCGTTGGCATTGACGCGGAATTTCCCGCCGCATCGATACGGTTTGGCGCCGCCGCAGCGGTTGCAGCTGATGAGAGGTCGAGGCGCGATTGCGGGCGCGATCGTCCAGTGGACACGCAAGGTAGACATGCCGATAGGCCCTTCCCGTCGGGAAGTCCGTCAGGCCGGCGATGTCCGAGATGCCCCTTTTTTGTTGAGCATGATCCTTTCCGAAAACCGGGTACCACTTTTCGGGATCATGCTCGTGCGGGCACGGCGTGGCGAAGACTGCGTGTTTGAAAGTCAGGCGTCGGCGCGGATTGCACGCGACGGCGGCTCAGCAATGCCAAACCGGTCTCGAACCGCCGCCTGAAGAACACGTGAATAGATGCAGGGGTCGCTAAAGCTGCGCCTGCGGTGCATTCAGAGGAGTTGGCGAGACCGGCGGTTACTGAGGCAAAGTGATGCTCGAAAATGGGTGTCGGGCTGGGTCTTCTAGCGGGAGGGTGACGAAGGAGCAAGGGTTAGGGGCCGAGGTTGGCGCTGCCCCTCATTGCCCTGCCGGGCATTTCGGATAATCGGCATGCCTTGACGGCGTCATCCTCGGGCTTGTCCCGAGGATCTACCGGCCTCCCTGAACTGGTCGCCCTATATCCGCGTGCGACAGCAGATCCTCGGAACAAGCCCGAGGATGACGGCGTTTCGTTGGCCTTCGATAAACCCATATGCGCTTGCACTGCCGTGAACGGGAGGAAAGAGGCTGATCGAGACGCCGGCGCTGGCAGTTATTGTCGCCTTGATCAACGGTCGCGCCTTGCCGGGCGTGCCAAATCTACTCCGATCGGCTATCGTTCTTTCTATCTTATAGGAATCGACCCCATGCATCTCGCCTCGCTGCTGATCTTCGCCGCCGCGCTGTTCGTCGCCGCCGGCTCGCCCGGCCCGTCGATCGCAGCACTCGTGGCACGGGTGATCTCGAAGGGGTTCCGCGATGTCTTCCCGTTCCTGCTGGCGATGTGGATCGGTGAAGCCGTCTGGCTGTCGCTGGCGGTGTTCGGGCTCGCCGTCGTGGCGCAGACCTTCCACTACGCCTTCGTCGTCGTGAAATGGGTGGGCGTCGCCTACCTTGCTTATCTCGCGTTCAAGATGTGGACGGCGCCGGTCGAGGCCAAGGAGGGCGAGATGCCGCGCGAGGACTCGCCCCTGAAACTTTTCCTTGCCGGCATGGCGGTGACGCTCGGCAACCCGAAGATCATGATGTTCTATCTGGCGCTGCTGCCGACCATCATCGATCTTGCCTCGGTCAGCCTTGTCGGCTGGGTCGAGCTAACGCTGACCATGGCTATCGTGCTGATCGTCATTGACCTCGCCTGGGTGCTGGCCGCTTCCCAGGCGCGCCGGCTCCTGAAGAGCAAGCGCGCCATGAAGATCGCCAACCGCGTCAGCGCCACGACGATGGCGGGCGCCGCCGCCGCTATCGCCGCGCGATAGAGCTGTTCATCGTTTCTTGAAAACGACGACCACGCCATCTCTTTGTGTGGAGCAATTCCGGACGGAAGGCTACGGCGAAGGAGCCGAGCCTAACCGCGTCACACTTTTCCTGGAATTGCTCTGAGCTACTTTGGCAGCACGCCGGCCGAAGGCAGCGCCGCCGCAGCCGGCGGCTGCGGTCCGCCCGAATAGAATTTCGAGGCCGGGTTCTCCTGCATGAAGTCGTAGGCGACCATGCCGAGCGGCCGCTTCTGCCGTTCCGACGCCGGTTGATGCCATGGGATCGCCTGGCGCAGCGCGGCGAGAGCCGCGGTCGGTGCTTCACCGAATTTCCGCTGCGGGTTCTGCGCCTTGCGGATCTCCATCCAGTAGCTTGCCGTCAACAGGTCTTGCGCCAGCAGATGGAACGATACGTCGACCGCCTCGCGGGCGCGTTGCGTCTTGATGCGGGTCTGCGCTTCCAGGTCCTCGACGGTGGCGACGATCGCCTGGCCGTTCGGCGTCACCGGCGAGCCGAGATCGGCCAGCTCCTGCCATAGATCGGTGGGCAGATAGCCGTCGAAGCCCGGAATGTCCTTGCGCTCGTCCGGCTTCAACACGTCGGCGGGCTTGACCACGGTGAAGAAAGGGTTGCGGAAGCGCTCGATGCGCTGCGCCACCGCTACACCGAGATTGGTCAAGGCGTTGGTGAGCGCCTCGACCTGGTTGGCCATCGGGTAGGGATCCCAATTGGCGTTGGAGAAGATGTAGCCGGACTTGCCGTTACTGAGCGGCCCGCCCTTGATGTAGTATTTCATGAACTGCGGCGTGCTGAGTTCCGGCGAGCTCTGCGGCGTCAGGCCGGGCAGGATCGCCGGATTATGATCCGAGGAATTGATGGAGAGCAGCACGGAATCGCGCAAATCCGCCCAGGCCTGCCAGGCCGAGCCCTGGCGCTGGCTGGAGGCGCGCATGCTTTCCGGATCCTGGATGATGCGGGCCGGATCGTCATCGAAGAGATAGCTGCCCTTGATCATGTCCATGACGCGGGCGGCGTCCCAGGTCAGCCACGGATAAGGCCGCATCGACTGCACCGGCGCGGAGATCGGCGTCACGCTGGAATTCATGCCGTTCAGCCCCATGGCGTAGCTGAGGTCAGTCCATTCCAGCAGTTTTCGCGTGTCCTCCAGCAAGAGGACGGCCTGCGCCTGCGCATAGGCGTTGGTGCTGATCAGCGCCGCCTGGTCGGCGGCGAAGGGTTCGAGCGGCTTCAGGCCGGCCTGCTCGAGCGCCTGCGCGGCCGGCATGCGAACGCCTTTGAGATAGGCATCGCCTTCGCCGACCATGGCGGCGCCGATATTGCCAAGCGTCGCCAGGTCGCCCTCGCCGAGCGTGCCGCGCGATTGCACGACCGGCGTGACGCGCTTGTTCAGCATATCGACAAGCATATGCGTCAGCTGCGGGCTGGCAGCCTCGTAGGACATGGTGTTGGCGCGGATGGCCATGATCGCGCGCACCAGCGCTTCCTCCTGCAGCTCCGGCCCGTAGCCGCGGTTCACGCCGCCCTTGAAGCGCGCGAGCTGCTGGTCCTTGAGCAGCTTGGTATTTTCCGGCGTGGTCGGATCGCCTGAAAAGATCACGGTTTCGCGCTGGTCGCCGGCGCCGCGGTTGAACCAGTAGATCGTGACGCCTTCGGCCGCACCCTCGAGCAGCAAGCCATAAGCATCCGCCGAACGCTGCAGCGCCTCCGGGCTGAGCTCGACCTTGGCGCCGTTGCGCGCGATGGCGATGACCTGATCGATGGTCAGGTCATGGCCGGTCAGCGTTACCGTCTTGTCGGCGGCTGCCTCGAAAATAGGTTGATAGACGGTTGCCGCCTCGAAGGCCTGGGCAGGCGGCGCGGCGAGGCCGGCCATGACGGTGAGGGTGCAAAGGAGAAGTTTGGGCTTGGCGATTCGGTCCAGCATGACGGCTCCCATTCGAGACAGGTTCAGGAACGAGTTCACCCAATGGAAATTTTGTTTCCCAAAGACTAGCCGCAAGCGTCGGCCTGTCAACGAAGGAAGGCCGCAGGACCGATGATGGGACCGGCGTGGCCTAGCGGGCGACGGCGTGGTCGGTTCGGCCGCAAGCCGATCGCGGTGGCCGCCGGTTCGACCTGTCGAAGAAGGCGGCCACGAAGACGATAGCAAGGAAGTCGCGGCCGAAATCCGGCCTCGTGCGATGCAGCGCGGACTCTAAGCGTTACATCATCTCGATGATCGGCGCGATCTCGACGCTGAAAGCCGGGTCCATCAGGATCGGGCAGTCCTTGGCTTTGGCGACGGCATCCTCGATATCCTTGGCTTCGACGATTGTGTAGCCGGCCGTCGGATTGCTGCCGCCATTGTTCTCGATCTTGCCGCTGGGCAGCACCGTCCTCGACATGCCGACCGGATTGCCGCCGTCGACCACGGCCGAGCCGAGCTTGTCGTACCAGCCGGTCCAGGCATCCATAGCCGCTTTCCGTTCGGCTTCGTCGGTCGGCATCTTGCCGGAGCCGTGATAGACATAGAGAAATTTCGCCATGTTCTCCTCCCTTGTCGGCGGCGTCGAACCGGCATGCGGCCACGCCGCTTGCGATATGCAGCGATGCTGCAAATCCGGATCATCGGACCAAATGGCGGGGTGGGCAATAAAAAATTCGATATTGCTAATATAAAGCCCGCTGCCGCTACCTTGCCATGGCGTGGTATTCGGGGTTGGGCCGCATGTCGACCGCCGCGGCCACCCGGTTCGACATGTTGAAGAAGGCGGCGGTCGAGGCGATGTCCCAGATATCGCGATCGGTGAAGCCGGCCTGGCGCAAGGCCGCGCGGTCGGCCTCGACGATTTTTGCCGGCTCCTCGGTCAGCTTGACCGCGAATTCGAGCATCGTTGTCTGTTTCGGCGACAGCTCGGCGGCGCGGAAATTCATCACCATCATCTCGCCGAGCGCCGGTTCGCCCGACAGCTGGCGCACCGCCGCGCCATGCGCGGTCAGGCAATAGAAGCAGTGGTTGATCGAGGAGACGACCACGGCGATCATCTCGCGCTCCAGCTTCGAAAGACCGGAATCGCCCAGCATCAGATCGTTGTACATATCGGTGAAGGCGCGCAGCTTCTTCTCGTCGAAGGCGTAGGCGGCGAGCACGTTGGGCACGAGGCCGAGCTTCTCCCGGCATTTGTCGAAATAGGCTTTCGTCGCCTCGCTGAGCTCCGCCTGGACAAGGTCGAGCTCGGTTATTTTGCCTGCCATGGTCGTTCTCCTCGCGCGGCGATGGCGTCGGTTCGAATTTTTTAAAGCGTCGTCAAACCTTTGTCGCCAAACAGCGCTCATCTGGCTACCATAGTCGCAAAAGCATGCCACGGGAGGCAATAAGCGTCATGGCCAGCGTTAAATCCAAGCCGAAGAAGAAAGTCGCCGCCGTGAAAGCGGAGGAGAAACCCGCAAGGCTTGCCGACTATCTGCTGGCACGAGCGCCCGCCGAAGACATCGCGTCCTATGACGTGGCCGACCTCGAACGCGCCGGCGAGCTCGCCGCCCAAGCGGTCGCCAGCCACAGGAAAGGCGAAAGCGTCGTCGCCGTCGAGGCGGATTCGGGCGTCGCCTGCGACGGCCGGCCGGTCACGGTCATCACCGTCGTCAACGACAACATGCCGTTCCTGTTCGATTCCATCCTCGGCGAGATCACCGAGATCAGCGGCGAGCCGACGCTGGTCACCCATCCGATCGTCACCGTACGCCACGGCAAGAATGGTGTGGTCGAGGTGCTTGGCGATAGCGGCAAGGACGATGACGACAGGCTGAGTGTCGTCCATGTCCACATTCCAAGGCTGAACGCCGAGCAGGCCAAGAGCCTCACCGAGCGGCTGCGCAAGATGCTTTCCCAGGTCCGCGCCGCCGTCGTCGACTGGAAGCGCATGCTTGCCCGCCTGGACCAGGCGATTTCCGAATTCCGCTATTCGGCGGTGCCGCTCGACAAGAAGAGCGTCGCCGAGGCGATCGCCTTCCTCGAATGGCTGCGCGACGACAATTTCACCTTCCTCGGCATGCGCGAGTTCAAATATGTCGGCGGCGAGGAAAGCGGCTCGCTGGAGCGCGCCGAAAAGCCTGGCCTCGGCATCCTTTCGGATCCCGATGTGCTGGTGTTGCGGCGCGGCACCGAGGCGGTGACGACGACGCCGGAGATCCGCGCCTTCCTGCACGGGCCGGAGCCGCTGATCGTCACCAAGGCCAACGCCAAGTCGTCGGTGCATCGCCGCATCTATCTTGATTACATCGGCATCAAGACCTACACGGCGAAAGGCGCGCTCGCGGGCGAGTTGCGCATCGTCGGCCTGTTCACCTCGACCGCCTACACGCGCTCGGTGATGAAGATCCCCTATCTGCGCTCCAAGGCCGAGACCGTGATTGCGAAATCCGGCTTCGATCCGCACGATCATTCCGGCAAGGCGCTGATCAACATCCTGGAGAGCTATCCGCGCGACGAGCTGTTCCAGGTTCCTATTCCCATCCTGCGCAAGCATGCCAGCGCCATACTCGGGCTGATCGAGCGGCCGCGCGTGCGGGCGCTGGTGCGCGTCGACCAGTTCGACCGCTTCGTCTCGATCATCGTTTTCGTGCCGCGCGACCGCTACGACAGCGTCGTGCGCGAGAAGGTCGGCACCTATCTCAAGACGGCGTTCGAAGGCCGGTTGTCGGCCTATTACCCGGCCTTTCCGGAAGGCGGACTGGCGCGCGTGCATTTCATCATCGGCCGTTCCGGCGGCAGGACGCCGAAGGTCGAGCAGTCGACGATCGAGGCGGCGATCCGCGACATCGTGCGCACCTGGGAGGACGCGCTCTCCGAAGCCGCGGAAGCCGCCGGCAGCGATCCGGCGCTGAAGGCGATCGCGGCGCGGTTCCCCGAAAGCTATCGCGATAGCTTCTCGGCCGCCGTGGCGTTGGCCGATGCCGGGCGCATCGCGAAGATCAGCGCCGTCAACCCGATCGCCATCGATTATTACCGCCATGCCGACCAGAAGCCGCAACAGGCGGCTTTGAAAATCTATCATTTCGGCAGCCCGGTGGCGCTGTCGCGGCGCGTGCCGGTGCTGGAAAACATCGGCTTCCGCGTCATCAGCGAGCGCACCTTCGAGGTCGCCGACACCGGCTCAGGCAAGGTCTTCATCCACGACATGGAGCTGGAGAACACCTACGACAAACCGATCGATCTTACGGATGGCGGCGCGTTGTTCGAGGACGCCTTCCTGTCGGTCTGGCGCGGCGACGTCGACAATGACGGCTATAACGGCCTGGCCCAGACCGCCGGCCTGTGGTCGGGCGAGATCACCATACTGCGCGCCTATGGCCGCTATCTGCAGCAGGCCGGCATTCCACAGAGCCAGGATTTCATCGCCGCGGCGCTCAACCGCTATCCGGAGATCGCGCGCGGCCTGCATGCGCTGTTCGTCGCCCGGCTCGGCCCGGCGGCGGAAGGCGACGGCGCGGTCGCCGCCAAGCACCTCAAGGCCAAGATCAAGGACGCGCTGGAAGAGGTGCCCAACATCGATGACGACACCATCATCCGCCGCTACCTCAATCTCATTGAAGCCTCGCTGCGCACCAATCATTTCGTAGCCGATACAAAAGCGAAGGGACAATCGCTGGCGATCAAGCTGGACTCGCAAGTGGTCGAGGGCCTGCCGGCGCCGCGGCCATGGCGCGAAATCTTCGTCTATGGCTCGGAGGTCGAAGGCGTGCATCTGCGCTTCGGCCCGGTGGCGCGCGGCGGCCTGCGCTGGTCGGACCGCGCCCAGGACTACCGCACCGAGGTGTTGGGGCTGGTGAAGGCGCAGCAGGTCAAGAACGCGGTCATCGTGCCGGTCGGCGCCAAGGGCGGCTTCTACCCGAAGAAGCTGCCGATGAGCGCCGGGCGCGACGCCATCTTCGAAGCCGGGACCTCGGCCTACAAGAACTTCGTCTCCAGCCTGCTCTCGATCACCGACAATATCGGCGTCGACGGCGTCATCCCGCCGGCCGGCGTGGTGCGGCGCGATCCTGACGATCCCTATTTCGTCGTCGCCGCCGACAAGGGCACGGCGACCTTCTCCGACACCGCCAACGCCATTTCCGAAAAACACCATTTCTGGTTGGACGACGCTTTCGCCAGCGGCGGTTCGGCCGGCTACGACCACAAGAAGATGGGCATCACCGCCAAGGGCGCCTGGGAAGCGGTGAAACGGCATTTCCGCGAGATCAACCGCGACATCCAGACCTCGTCCTTCACCGTGGTCGGCGTCGGCGACATGTCGGGCGACGTGTTCGGCAACGGCATGCTGCTCTCGCTGGCCACCAGGCTGATCGCCGCCTTCGACCATCGCGACATCTTCATCGATCCCGATCCGGACATGGCCGCGTCGATGGCCGAGCGGGCGCGCATGTTCGCGCTGCCGCGCTCGTCCTGGCAGGACTACGACAAGTCGAAGCTGTCGGACGGCGGCGTCATCGTCTCGCGCAACCAGAAATCGATCACGCTGCCGCCTGCCGCCGCCGCCGCCATCGGCCTCGCCAAGACGACGGCGACGCCGGTCGAGATCATGAACGCCATCCTCAGGGCGCCGGTCGACCTTTTGTGGTTCGGCGGCATCGGCACCTATGTGCGGGCTTCGGGCGAGAGCAACGCCGATGTCGGCGACCGAGCAAACGACGCCGTCCGCGTCACCGCGCTCGATGTCCGGGCGAAAGTCATCGGCGAGGGCGCCAATCTCGGCGTCACGCAACGGGCGCGCATCGAGTTCGGCATGAATGGCGGCCGCTGCAACTCGGACGCCATCGACAATTCGGGCGGCGTCAACTGCTCCGACGTCGAGGTCAACATCAAGATCGCGCTGGCTTCCGCCATGCGCAAGGGCTCGCTGACGCGGCCGGCGCGCAACAAGCTGCTCGCCGAGATGACCGACGAGGTGGGCGCGCTGGTGCTCTCCAACAACTATCAGCAGACACTGGCGCTGTCGCTGGCGCGCAAGCGCGGGCTGGCCGACATCGCGCACCAGGCGCGCTTCATGTCGGCGCTGGAAGCGCGCGGCCTGCTCGACCGCGCGGTCGAGACGCTGCCTTCGCCGGCGGCGCTTGCCGAGCGCGAGGCGCGCGGCGAGCCGCTGACCAGGGCCGAGCTCGGCGTGCTGCTCGCCTATGCCAAGATCGTGCTGTTCTCCGACATCGTCGCCAGCGACGTGCCGGACGAGCAACATTTCGATCGCGACCTGATGGGCTATTTCCCGGAACGCATGGCGAAGAAATTCGCCGGCGAGATCCGCGACCACCGGCTGCGGCGCGAGATCATCGCGCGCGTCGTCGCCAACGATCTGGTCAATCGCGGCGGGCCGTCCTTCGTCAACCGGCTGCAGGAAGCGACCGGCCGCACGGCGGCCGATGTGGTGCGCATCTTTGCCATGGTGCGCGACGGCTTTGCGCTGCCGGCGCTCTATCACGAGATAGATGCGCTCGACAACCAGATCGACGGGCAGGTCCAGCTCGATCTCTATCAAGCGATTAGCCGGCTTATCTTTGTGACCAGCGGCTGGTACCTGAAGCACGAAGCGGGTTCCGTGCCGCTTGGCCAGCGCATCGCCGAATTGCAGGAGGCGCGCAAGGCGCTCGAGCCGAAGCTTCTCTCGCTGCTGCCGGCCTTCTCGCGCGAGCGCGTCGAGGAGCGGCGGCACGGCCTGTTCAAGGGCGGCGCGCCGGAGAAGCTCGCCGGGCAGCTCGCTCAGGCCGAAGTGGCCGAGCTGATCCCCGACGTCGCGCTCACCGCGCGCACGGCCAATGCCGACATCGTCAGCGCGGCCAAGGCGTTCTTCGCCGTCAGCGATGCCTTCCGCATCCCGCGCGTCGAGGAAGCGGCGCGCTCGATCATGCCGCCCGACTATTACGACCAGCTGGCGCTGTCGCGCGCGACCGACACGATCGGCGTGGCGCGGCGCGGCATCGCGGTGGCGGCGCTCACCGCGCACGGCACGGTGGCGGATCCGGTGGCGGCGTGGCTCGAGGCCGGCGGCGAACGCGTCGCGCGCACCCGCGAGCGGCTGCAGGCGCTGACCGAAGGCGGCGACATCACCGTGTCGCGGCTCTCGGTGGCGTCGGGCCTGATGAGCGACCTGACGGGGATGTGAAGTTCCTCGCCCCGCGAAGTGGGGAGAGGCGCCGAGCGGAGCGAGGCGTAGAGGGCTCTTCGACGATAGCGTGCACGGTAGCTTGGTGCATGCATTATCTGATGTGGCGCTGGTCGACCCCCACTCCGTCTCGGGCTTCGCCCGAGCCACCTCTCCCGCGATCGACGGGGTAGAGGAAAGGCCAAGCCTTTTGCAACACTCCCTTCCTTTCCCTCTGGAGGGGGAAAGGTGGCGCTGCGAAGCGGCGACGGATTGGGGGAACCACGTGGCAATCAAGCCTCAGGTCGATCAGTCGCGCCAGATGTGTGCATAGCGTAGCCCACTCGTGGGGCGGGGAATTGGCGTCATGCTTGTTCATTTGCATCGCTGCCTGAAAACATGCAGACATGGCGCGCGACGCGAGCGATGCCAGGGGAATCAGCATGGCGGCAGTAGAGACAGTGCAGCGGGCATCGGGGCGCGGCATCTGGGGCTGGATGTTCTTCGACTGGGCGGCGCAGCCTTTCTTCACCCTCGTCACCACCTTCATCTTCGGGCCCTATTTCGTCTCGCGCATGGCGAGCGATCCGACCGCCGGTCAGGCGGCCTGGGGCTATGGCATCGCCGCCGCGGGCCTGGTCATCGCGGTGCTGTCCCCGGTGCTCGGCTCGATCGCCGACCAGACCGGGCCGCGCAAGCCGTGGATCGCCTTCTTCGCGACGATCAAGATCGTCAGCCTCACGCTTTTGTGGTTCGCGGCGCCGGGCTCGAACCTTTTCCTGGTCGTGCTCTTGTTCTCGCTGGCTTCGGTGGCGGCCGAATTCTCCACCGTGTTCAACGATTCCATGATGCCGCGGCTGGTGCCGAAGGAAGAGATCGGCCGGGTATCCAACATGGCCTGGGGGCTCGGCTATCTCGGCGGCATGATCGCGCTGATCTTCGTGGTGCTGTTCCTGGCGGGCAATCTCGAAACCGGCAAGACGCTCATCGGCCTCGATCCGTTGTTCGGACTCGATCCGAAACTCGGCGAGGATGCGCGCTTCACCGGGCCGATGTCCGCCGGCTGGTATTTCCTGTTCATCCTGCCGATGTTCTTCTTCACGCCGGACGCCACCAAGGGAATCCCGATCGGCCCGGCGGTGCGCGAGGGCCTGTCCGAATTGAAGTCTACTCTGGTGGAAGTGCGCCAGCGCAGCGGCATCCTGCGCTTCCTGCTGGCGCGCATGATCTATCAGGACGGTGTCAATGCGCTGCTGGCGCTCGGCGGCACCTTCGCGGCCGGCATGTTCCACTGGTCGATCACCGAGATCGGCCTGTTCGGCATCATCCTCAACGTCGTCGCCATCTTCGGCTGCTGGATCGCGGCGCGGCTCGATACCGCGCTCGGCTCGAAGCACGTGGTGATGATCGCGCTGGTGATGTTGTCGGTCGCCACGATTGGCGTCGTCTCGACCGGTCCGGGCTTCACGCTGCTCGGCCTGATCCCGCTGCCGACCGCCGATTCCGGCGGTCTGTTCGGCACCGCGGCCGAAAAGGCCTATATCCTCTATGGCTTGCTGATCGGGCTCGCTTTCGGGCCGGTGCAGGCCTCGTCGCGTTCCTACATGGCGCGCAGCGTGACTGCCGCCGAGTCGGGCCGCTATTTCGGCATCTACGCGCTGGCGGGACGCGCGACCAGCTTCCTGGCGCCGTTCATGGTAGCGACCATCACCACCATGAGCGATTCACCACGCCTCGGCATGGCGGCGATCATCCTGTTCCTCGGCATCGGCATGGTGATCCTGGTCGGGACACCCTATCCGGCGGACAAGCGGTAGCGCACTTCCCTTCTCCCCTTGCGGGAGAAGGTGTCGTCGAAGGCGACGGATGAGGGGTGTTCCAGCGGAGTGAGGCGCTGGTGTTTCCTGGAACACCCCTCATCCGTCTCGGCGCTACGCGCCGATCCACCTTCTCCCACAAGGGGAGAAGGAGAGAAGCGCTAATGCCGGAAATGCCGTACGCCCGTGAACACCATGGCGATGCCGTGCTCGTCGGCGGCGGCGATGACGTCCTCGTCGCGCATCGAGCCGCCAGGCTGGATGACGGCCGTGGCGCCGGCCTCGATCGCCGAGAGAAGGCCGTCGGCGAAGGGGAAGAAGGCGTCGGAGGCAACGACGGAGCCCTTGGTCAGCGGTTCGGCGAGGCCGGCGGCTTCCGCCGCGTCCAGTGCCTTGCGGGCGGCGATGCGCGAGGAATCGACGCGGCTCATCTGGCCGGCGCCGATGCCGACAGTGGCGCCGTCCTTCGCATAAACGATGGCGTTGGATTTGACGTGCTTGGCGACGCGGAAGGCGAATTTGAGGTCGGCCAGCTCGGCCGGCGTCGGGGCACGCTTCGTCACCACCTTGAGCTCGAGGTCGTCGACCACGGCGTTGTCGCGGCTTTGCACCAGCAGCCCGCCGGCGACCGACTTCGCTGTTGTGCCGGCGGCGCGCGGGTCGGGCAGGCCGCCGGTGACCAGCAGGCGCAGGTTCTTCTTCGCGGCGACGATCGCGGCTGCCTCGTCGGTCGCGTCGGGCGCGATGATGACCTCGGTGAAGGTTTTCACGATCTCCTGCGCCGCCTCGGCATCGAGGATGCGGTTCATGGCGACGATGCCGCCAAAGGCCGAAACCGGGTCGCAGGCCAGCGCCTTGGCATAGGCCGCCTTCAACGTCTCACCCTCGGCGACTCCGCAGGGGTTGGCATGCTTGATGATGGCGATCGCCGCCGAGCGGGCGGGATCGAACTCGCCGACCAGCTCGAAAGCCGCGTCGGTGTCGTTGATGTTGTTGTAGGAGAGCTGTTTGCCCTGCAACTGCTTTGCCGTTGCCACGCCCGGCCGCCTGTCGCCCGACAGGTAGAAACCGGCGCCCTGATGCGGGTTCTCGCCATAGCGCATCACCTGGTCGAGACGGCCGCCGAAGGCGCGCCAGGTCGGGTGCTCGATCTGCAGCGCCTCGGCGAACCAGCCGGAGATCGCGGCGTCATAGGTGGCGGTGCGGGCAAAGGCCTTGGCCGCCAGCATCTTGCGGAAGTCGAGCGACAGCGAGCCAAGATTCATCTCCAGCGCGTTGACGACGGACGCATAGTCGGCCGGATCGGTGACGATGGCGACATAGGCGTGGTTCTTGGCCGAGGCGCGGATCATCGCCGGTCCGCCGATGTCGATGTTCTCGACGATCGAGGCATAGCCGGCGCCGGACTGACGGACCTCCTCGAACGGGTAGAGGTTCGAGACGACAAGGTCGATCGGCTCGATGCGATGGTCGCGCATGGCCTTGGCATGCTCGGCGTCGTCGCGGATGCCGAGCAGCGCGCCATGCACCGACGGATGCAAGGTCTTCACCCGGCCGTCCATGATCTCGGGAAAGCCGGTGAGCTCGGAGACGTCGCGGACCGCCAGGCCCGCCTCGGCGATTGCCTTCGCCGTGCCGCCCGTCGAGACCAGCTCGACGCCGGCGGCGGCGAGCGCCCTGGCGAAATCGACCAGGCCCGTCTTGTCGAAGACGGAAAGCAGCGCCCGGCGCACCGGAACAAGGTCGGGCGCCGGAATGTTTTTTGTGGGCACGGCCATGGACGGGCGGCCTTTCGGAGCTGTTGGAAGGGACGTTGGCCGGCCCTAGCATATGAGTCCCGGAAATCAAGTGAGTCTTGGAAATCAAGCGCGCGGCCGGATTGTCCGGAATTCAGTTGTTCTCGGGATAGCCCGCGATATCGGTGCGGGTCAGCTGCCAGTGGACCTCGGCGACCTCCGAGGCCTTGAAGGCGAGCACGATCTGCCGGCTGCGGCGCGGGCCGCTCAGTCCGGCGAAGTAGATCGATTCCTCCACCTCCGGCGCCACTTCGGCGCAGGTGAAGACCCAGGTGTCTCCCTGCGCGGCTGCGAGCGTCAGGCGGTCGTGGTCGTCCTGCAGCAGGCTGATGTCGGGGTGGACGTGGAAGCGCACCGTGACGAAGTCGCGGCCGTTGTTGCGGATCGCGGCATTGCCCGGGCGCAGGAAACGGTCGCGGCCGGCAAGCACGTTGCCGTTTGTGCCGAGCTTCAGCTCGCGCTCATGCAGGAAACCGAATTGCGCGATATAGCCGTCGTGGCGCGCGACGAAGCCTTGCATGCCCTTCTGGTCGAGGCGCTTGCAGGGCACGTGCTGCGGACCGCCGATCAGCGGCGAGCCCAAAAGGTCGCTGACGCGCAGCGAGTGGCTGAAGCGCGCCGACGACGTGTCGTTGATCGTTGCGGTCGAATGCGCGGCGGTGGCACGCGCCAGCGGCCGGAATTCCGGGGCGCCGTAAGTGTCGATGCCGGCATTGACGATGAAGTGCTGGCGCCCGGACGAGAGTTCGAAGGCGAGGCAGCCGGCATGCGCGGCGTTGGAGACATCGACCGGCGGCGGCAGACCGGTGTCGGCAATCACCGTCACGCCGCCCATCGAAAGGCGCTCATAGCCGGAATGCGGCGCGTGCAGCAGCGGTGCGCCCGCCGTGTCGTCATGGCGCATGATGGTGGCGATGCGGTCGTGGATGGTGGCGCCCATGCCGTTGAAGCGGGCCAGGCTGCCGTCCTGGTGGCGGAAGAAGCGCAGCGCCGGCAACATGCGGTCGATGGCGCCGATCAAGGCCGCCGGCGGCGCCTCGGCCTGGTTGGCATAGGTCTGGCGCAGCGGCAGGAGATCGGCGAGCAGCTCCAGAACCGCCATCGGCTTGCGCGAGATGTGGCCGCCATCGGGCAGGATCTGATGCTCGAGCTCCTCGGCCAGGTTGCGTGTCGCGGAACGCAGCGCCGAGGCCGGCGCCGGCAGGGACAGCGCGGCGAAGGCAAGCGCGATGCGTGCGCGCAGCCTGGCCTCGCCATCCGGCATCTCGCGCGCCATCGAGCGCAGATAGCGGATCTGCACGGCAAGCGATTTGAGGAAGGCGCGGTAGAAGGGGAATTCGGCGCCTTGCAGCACCACCGAGGAATGCTGCAGCCAGGCGATCACGCGCTTGGCCGTCGTTCCCGGCTCCCAGGCGACGCCGGAAATCTGGTTGCCGTGCATGGCGATCCAGTCGGTCACCAGCGCTCTGGCATTGGCGGCAGCGAGCTCGGTGCCGGCGGCGCGCATATGGCGCAGCCAGCGGAAGCCATGCAGCGATTTCTGCCAGCCGCGACTTGGCACGTCGAGCTGAAAGGGCGAGGTGCCGCCGGTCTCGACCAGATGGCCGGACAGCGGGTAGCGGCCGTAATAGATCTCCAGCGCGATCTGCGGATCGGCGAGCCGCAGATCCGGCGGGGCGATCAGGACACGTTCAGGTGTGCGGCCGGAATAGCGCCAGCGATAGACCGGGCCGGCGCGCAAACGCCGGCGCGTTTTGCGCCAGAACTCCTTCGCGACAAGCGTCCATAGACGCGTCGTGTTGCCGGCAACAAGTGCCAATAGCCCTCCTGATGTCCCCGTAACCCAAGCACAAGCTTATGCGATTCAAGAACTTATGCGAAGGCGGATTTCGCCGAAGTGAACCAATTCACGCGGCCGCGGCCGGGTCTTCCCTAAAAAAGTCAGGGGTTTCCGGGGCATATCGCCGGCGGCGCGGCGGCTTATGCCCTCCTGTGGCGGCGGCGGAACTCGCTCGGCGAACAATCCTCCCGGCTCCGGAAAAGCCGGGAAAAGTAGAAGGCGTCGACAAAGCCCACGGCCTGCGCCACCGCCTCGACGGGCGAATCGGTCGCCGCCAGCAGCTGCTTGGCGCGGTCGAGGCGGATGCGCAACTGGAACGATTTCGGCGACAGGCCGGTGTGCAGCGCGAACCTGCGCCGCAACGTCGCCGGCGACATGCCGAACCTCGAGGCAAGCGCGTTGAAGTCGATCGGCTCGCAAGCGTGGTCGCGCAAGTCGTCGACGACCTCGCGGAAATCCGGATGGAGGTCGCCGCCGCTTCGGCCCGCTTCCTGCCGGGCAGCCTGCACGACCAGCCGATACAGAGTGGCGGCGGCCTCCGCCTGGCCTAGCGGCGTGTCCGGGGAGAGTTCGGCATGGAGCCGGTCGAACAGAAGGCGCATGCCGCCGAGGTCGGACAAGGGAACGACCGGAGCCTGCTCGACGATGAGCCGCATGCGCGTGAAGTCCCGCGTCAGGGAGCCGCCGAAAAGCGCCCAGCGCTCGCTCCAGCCCGCGCCGTCGGGCCCATAGGAATGGGCCGTGTCCGGGAACAGCCAGAAAAGGCTGGGCGCCACGATCGCCTGCCTGCCGGCGGCCCTGGTTTCCAGCCAGCCCCGGCCTTCTTCCACCAGGACGACGGCGAAGTCCGGCAGCTTTCGCTGGATGATGGCCCGGCTGACGCGATGCCGGCCTGTTCCCCTCATCGACAGCCCGCCCATCGCGGCCGGCGGCGATCGGTACAGCGCATAGGGCGAAGCATGCATGAGCGAAAAGTCCAGGCTGAGATTTCTGTCCATGGGAGATGTAGTGAGACTAAGCCATTGTCCGGGGCAATTGAAGAATGCCGGATGATCGAAATGTCGATATCTTCTCTAGGGGACATTTCCGCGAATGATGCGTCCACGGTCGCCCTGGCGGCCAACGGCAAGGCACTGTCCACGGCGCCGGACAGGCTGGGATATCTCTCGCCGACCGATCCGTCGGTCGGCGTCGAGGCCATTGGCCGTCTCTACGCGACGCAGGGCTATGTCTGGCTGAAGGGGCTCTTGCGGCGCCGCGACGTGATCGATTTCCGCGGTTTCGCGATTTCGTATCTTGCATCAAGCGGGTTGCTGAAACCGGAGACCGATCCTTCGCGGGGCATCGCGTCCACCGGCGCGTTCGATCGTAAGCTCGCCGATCGCCGGCTGATGTCGTTGGTCCGCTCGAGCGCCTATGAAGGCTTTTGTGCGCAGCCTCGCCTGTCACGCCTGATGGATGCGTTTGTCGGAGGCCTGTCCTATCTGCACAAGCGAAAGATCATGCGCTTCACCATGCCCGGGACAACCACCGCCACGCCGGCGCATTACGACCTCGTCTATCTGCGCGGCGGCACAAACCGCGTGGTGACGGCCTGGATCCCGATCGGCGACACGCCCATCGACATGGGCGGGCTGGTCTACCTGGAGGGGTCGCACGCCGTCGGCGCCGCGATGGAGGCTCGCTTCAGCAGCGACAATGCCGGGCTCGACCCGGAGGAGCGCGTCAGCGCCTACAATCGCAATATGAGCGAAGGCGGCTGGGTGTCGAAGGACCTGCCCGCGATGGCGGATCGGTTCGATACGCGCTGGCTCATGGCGGATTACGAGGCGGGCGACGTCGTGCTGCACTCGCCCTACATGATCCATGCCTCCACGACCAACCGGAGCGTCGATGGTCTCATCAGGCTGTCGACGGACATCCGCTACCAGAATGTCGACGACGAAATCGACGCCCGCTGGGGGAAGCACTGGAGCCTCGACGACATGCTTTAAGGCGGGCTGGTATTCAGGTGAGGTGGGAGCATGGACGAGGGTTTCCTGGAACGATCCGCACGTCAGATCTCACCTCTCGTTCCGATGCTGAGCCTCGCGATTGGCCGAAGCCTGCGTGACGTCGTCATCCACGGGCGGAGCGACGCGAAGCGGAGCGCAGACCCGAGGATCCATTCCGTGACCTTCGCCGAAAAGCGTGGCGGAGCAGAATTCCGCACCGTCGCACCGCTTCGAAGTCACGGAATGGATTCTATGGTCTGCGCGCGTCGCTTCGCTCCTTGCTCCGCCATAGAATGACGAGGTTCGAAAGCCTCTGCCAATCGTCGAAGCGTGCGATCGGTTCATGTGAGCACAGCAGACCTTCCGCCATCGGTGCCAGGAAGATCCTATCCAGTCCGCCGCATGCGCGCGGCGAAGAAGCCGTCGAGCCCCGATAGCCCGGGTGATCCGAGCGGAAGGTCCGCGGGCGTGGTGCGCAATGTCCCGTCCGGCGTCAGGAACGGATCGATATCGGCGAACTCTCCCGGTCGGATTGAGTCGGCGGCGATGTCTGGGCTGCCCGTAAGGAAATCGCGATAGAGCTCCTCGCCTTCGATCGGGTCGAGCGAGCAGTTGGAAAAGACGATGCGGCCGCCGGGCCTGACGAGGGTAACGGCATGGGCAAGCAGCCGGCGCTGGAGATCGGCGAGCTTCTCGACATCCGCCATGGTCTTGGTCCACGGCACGTCGGGATGGCGGCGCACCGTGCCGGTCGAGGAGCAGGGCGCGTCGAGCAGCACGGCGTCGAACAATTGCGCCGGCCGGTAATCCAGGAGGTCGGTCTGGACGAGTTCGGCGGTCAGGCCGAGGCGGTCGAGATTCTGCTTCAGCCGCGCCAGCCGGCTCTTCGAGGTGTCGACAGCGGTCACCTCGGCGCCGGCCAGGATAAGCTGCGCCGTCTTGCCGCCGGGCGCGGCGCACAGGTCGGCGACGCGCTGTCCACTTATGTCGCCGAACAGGCGCGCCGGCAGGCTTGCCGCGGCATCCTGCACCCACCATGCACCGTCGGCGAAACCGGGCAGGTCGATGACATTGGCGGAGAGCTTTTCGACACGCACCGTGCCGGTCGGCAGCACGATTCCGCTCAGGCGCTCGGCCCAGAGCGCCGGATCGGCCTTGACGGTGAAGTCGACCGGCGCCTCGTGGCGATGCGCGGCAAGAATGGCGCGTGCCTTGTCGGCTCCGTAGGCGGCGGTCAGGCGCTGCGAAAACCATTGCGGCGCCTCGCTGGTGGCAGCAAGCGCCGGGGCAAGCTCGGCCTCCTTGGCGCGCGCCAGCGAGCGCAGCACGCCGTTGACGAGGCCGGAGAAGCGCAGGGTTCGCGGATCGGACTTGGCGTGGGTCACGGCAAGGTCGACGGCGGCGCTGTCGGGAACATCGAGGAACAGGATCTGCGCGGCGGCGACGTTGAGGATATGCGAGAGCGCGGTGGCATTGGGCGGCAGCGGCTTTTCCAGTCGCTTCGACAGCAGTCCGGCAATGGTCATGCGATGGCGCAGCGCCGTGACCAGGATGGCGCGCACCAGCGCCCGGTCGCGGCTGTCCAGCGCCCTGTATTGCGGATGGCCATGCTCGTTGTCGGTCAAACCGTCGAGCGGCGTGCGGGCATCGATAACGGCGGCAAGCAGGCGCGCCGCCGCCTTGCGCGCGGCAAGGCCGGCAACGTTCTCGTCACCGGCCTGGCGTTGCGGATTGCCCGGCTGTCCGCGCCTCGGTGGCGTCACGACCGGGGACCCTTCGGCCGGACATTGCGCGGCCCGGTCGGGTTGCGGCCCCAGGGATTGGGCTTTGGTGGCGGCGGCTCGGCCTCCTCCGGCGGCGGGTCTGCCGGCTTGCCCCATGGCCCCGCCGGCGGCTCCTCGGGCTGGATGGGTGGCGCAGAAGCTTGGCGCCGATTGGCCGGCGCGGCGCCGTCCGTCGCGCGCGCCATCTCCTGCAGCGCGGCGATGCGGTTCTCGGTGCTAGGGTGGGTCGAGAACAGATTGTCCATGCGCTCGCCATGCAGAGGGTTGATGATGAAAAGATGCGCCATCGCCGGATTGCGCTCGGCATCCTCATTGGGGATCTGTTCGGCGCCGCGCGCGATCTTGTTGAGCGCCGAAGCCAGCCATAGCGGATGGCCGCAGATCTCGGCGCCGCGCCGGTCGGCCTCGTATTCGCGCGTGCGGCTCACCGCCATCTGCACGATCATGGCGGCGAAGGGCGCGACCAGCATGGCGACAAGCACGCCGACAAAGCCGAACGGGTTGTTGTTCTCGCGGCTGCCGCCGAAGAAGAAGGCGAAATTGCCGAGCATCGAGATGGCGCCGGCAAGCGTCGCCACGATCGTCATGGTCAGCGTGTCGCGATGCTGCACATGGGCAAGCTCATGCGCCATCACCGCCGCGACCTCCTCGTGGGAGAGGCGCTCGAGCAGGCCGGTGGACGCCGCCACCGCGGCATTCTCGGGGTTGCGGCCGGTGGCGAAGGCGTTGGGCTGCGGGTTGTCGATCAGATAGGTCTTCGGCATGGGCAGCCCGGCCTGCTTGGCCAGCGCCTGGACGATCGCGTAATATTCCGGCGCGTTCTTCTCGTCGACCTCGACGGCGCGGTTCATCGACAGCACCATCTTGTCGGCGTTCCAATAGCTGAACAGATTCATGCCGGCGGCGATCAGAAGCGCGATGACCATGCCGCCCGAGCCGCCGATCAGATAGCCGACGCCCATGAACAGCGCCGTCATCGCGGCAAGAAGCATGGTGGTGCGAAGCGTGTTCATCGTTTCATCCGTCCGGGGCGATAAAGAATTGGGGTCGATCCTTTCGTGGTCATGGCTATATGATGGGAAAGGCCGGGTCCCGTTTCAATCGGCAGGGAATATCGCATGACTGAACTGACCAACAAGACCGAAACCGCGGGCGAAGGCGACGGCCCGCGAAAGATGCTGACGCCGGCCGCGAGCCGCGCGCTGGCTGAGGCCGAGGCCAGGCGCAGGGAATATCGCGAGGCCGAGGCAAAATTGCCGAAGGAAATCGGCGGCCGCGGCGGTAACGAACCCGGGCGCTACGGTGATTGGGAAGTGAAGGGGCTGGCGAGCGACTTCTGACAAGAACGGGTTCCCGAGCGGAATCTGCCGAATAGTGGTCAGGCGGATTGCATGCGTTGACGATTGGTCGAAGGCCCATCGCTTTGTCATCCTATGGCGGAGCAAGGAGCGAAGCGACGCGCGCAGACCATAGGATCCATTCCGTGACGTCGAGGCGTTGCCACAGTGCAGAATTCTGCGCCGCTGCATTCCTCGGCCAAGGTCACGGAATGGATCCTCGGGTCTGCGCTCCGCTGCGCGTCGCTCCGCCCGTGGATGACGAAGCTCGGAAGCTTCGGCCAATCTCGAAGGTTTGGCGAGGGATCAGGCCGCCGCCCGTGTCGGCGACAACGCGATGAAACCGGTATCGTCCGTCGCAATGGCGATTTCGTCATAGGAACGGATTGCCGGGTGCGGCGTGACGAGCGGGTGGACATGGGTGGCGCTGATCACCATCACCGAGGCGCCGGAAGCCTCGCCCGCCGCTATGCCCGCCGGCGCATCCTCGAAGACCAGGCAGTCGCGCGCCTCGACGCCGAGACGCCTTGCCGCCAGAAGGAAGCAGTCCGGCGCCGGCTTGCCATGGGTCACGTCTTCCGCGGTCACCATCATGGCGGGAACCGGGATGCCGGCCGCCTTGATGCGCAGCAGCGCCAGCTCGCGCGGCGCCGAGGTGACGATCGCCCAGCGCTCTGGCGGCAGCGATTGCAAAAACGCAACGGCGCCGGGGATCGGGACGATGCCTTCGAGGTCATCCGCCTCGGCCTTGAGCAGCAAATCCGCCTCTGCCAGCGGATCGACGCCCGGAAGCTTCAGCGCGGCGATCGTCTCTCTCGCGCGCCTGCCATGGATCGTGGGCAGGAAAGCCGCCACATCGAGGCCATGCCTGTTTGCCCATGCCGTCCACACCCGTTCCGCCGCGGCGATCGAGTTGAGCACCGTGCCGTCCATGTCGAATAGGAAGGCGGCGAATTTTGAGCCTGCAAACATCGGTTGTCCTGGAAAATCGTTTTCGGGGAGGGGCGAAACGCAAAGCGCAGCTTAGACCGGGCAGGACCGCCTGAGAAGGGAACAGGTCAGCGTTGATAGAACGCTGACCTGCCCTCACTCCTTGTTTTACGCAATTGCGGACGGAAGGCTACGGCGAAGTCGCCGAGCCCAACCGCTGCGCACTTTTCCTGAATTGCTCCAGACGCCGCCATTTCGACTCTGCGCCGGAACCAGCTCCGGCTCGCGGCGTTGAACAGGCAGTCTTTCCAAAATCACGAAGGGGGGCATGCGATGCTGATCCGGCTCGGCTATGAAATCGCCATCGAATGCGCGGCGGCGACGCCGATCATCTCGCTTCTCGACATCCATGCCGAACGGCATGCCGACATCAAGCGGCAGACGCGGGTTCTGACCTCGCCCTCGGTGCCGACCCGGACCTATCGCGACCGCCACGGCAATACCTGCCGTCGCTTCACGGCGCCCGCCGGAAGCTTCCGCATCCTCTACGATGCGGCGATCGAGGACAGCGGCGAGACCGACGAAGTCAATACATTGGCGCGCGAAACGCCGGTCGCGGAACTGCCCGACGACGTGCTGGTCTATCTGCTCGGCAGCCGCTACTGCGAGACCGACCACCTCAGCACCGTCGCCTGGCAGCTTTTCGGCCATTTGCCGCTTGGCTGGGCGCGGGTGCAGGCGATCGTCGACTATGTCAACAGCAGGCTTTCCTTCGGCTACGGCTATGCGCGCGCCACGCGCACGGCGGCCCAGGCGCATGAGGAGCGCGTCGGCGTCTGCCGCGACTTCGCGCATCTGGCGATCGCGCTCTGCCGATGCATCAACATTCCGGCCCGCTACGTGAACGGCTATCTCGGCGATATCGGCGTGCCGGCCGATCCGGCACCGATGGACTTCTCGGCCTGGATGGAAGTTTTCCTCGACGGCAAATGGTACACGTTCGATCCGCGCCACAACTGCCCGCGCATCGGCCGCGTCATCATTGCGCGCGGTCGCGACGCCACCGACGTGCCGCTGCTGCACAGTTTCGGTGCGCATCGGCTCAGCCTGTTCAAGGTCTGGACCTACGAGCAGGAAGGCAACCGCTTCAATCCTCCGCATCATGGCATCGATCGGACGGTCAACGCGCAGATGCTCTTTTGATATTCGGGTGATGCCGGCCTGACCTCTATCTCAACAGACCTTGCACTGCGCTGTTTCATGGTTGCCGCTGACCCGCTTCGGCACAGTTCGATTGTGCCGAAGAGAGAACGACCGCGACAGCCTTCGAGATCATGGTAAGCACTTCATGAAGGTCGCTTGGCCGGCGTATTTTCGTTTACTTCCCATTCACTCTAGGATTTGCCGAAAGCCAGCAAAAACAATGGATTAACCTGCCGTTAAGCGTCTTTCGGCGGCCGACGGCCGGGGCTGGCCGAAATCCTGCAGCGCCTTTGTCGTGCGGCACGGTGCCGCAAACAGTGGAGGCGGAAGAGATGCGGCAGTTCAGAGGTGTCGTTCGTGGGGTGGACGGCTTTACCCGCAATCGCGAAGGCAATTTCGCGGTTCTGTTCGGAGCTGCCGCATCGGTCCTCGCGCTGGGGGTGGGATTCGCGGTCAATATCTCGCAGCTCTACAATGCGAGATCGAGCCTGCAGGGCGTCGTCGACGCCGCTGTGACCTCGACGGCCCGCGATCTCACCCTCGGCGTCATCACCGAAGCCGACGCCAACAAGACGGTGCAGGCGTTTCTCGATGCCAACAGCACGGCCGGCATCCTGCAGGCCAACCAGATCGTGCTCGACAAGCTTACGGTCAACAGGACGGCCAATACGGTACAGGCGGACGCGCATGTCGATGTCGGGCTTTATTTTCCGTTCTTCAGCACTGGCGACATGCGCCGCGTGAATGCCTCGACCACGGCGCTCTATTCAGACAAGCAGGTCGAGGTGGCGATGATGCTCGACATAACGGGGTCGATGGCGAAGAAAGGCAAGGTCGACAAGATCGGCGACCTGAAAGCAGCGGCGAGAAACGCCGTCCAGACGATGCTTCAGAACCAGGACCCGAAGAACCCTCGCGTCCGCGTCTCGCTTGTGCCCTATGCATCTGCCGTGAATGCCGGCAAGCTGGCGGAAAATGTCTATGTCGAAAACCAAGGAAGCTCGGACCTGCCTCCCGTTGCCGGCAGCACACTTCTGGTCGCCAAAACGAACAGCAAATTGCTGCCGTCGTTCAGCAACTATGTCTCCATTGTCGGCGCGGCGACGCCTCGTCCCGACAATTGCGCCACGGAGCGCAAGGACAAAAACGGCAATCCGGATTTCAGCGCCGACGGCCCCGACACGGTTCGGACGGACAAGAATGGCAAGAAATATTATGCGCTGGTCAACCGGGACGATCATCTGGGCGGCTCAGGGATGAACAAGTGCCCCACCGCGGCGGTGATCCCGCTGACCGCCGATTCCAGCGCATTGCTCGATTCGATCGACGACTTCCAGGCGGATGGCTACACGGCTGGCGCGATCGCCGTCCAGTGGACCTATTACATGCTGTCCCCGCAGTGGCGTACGGTGATCAAGAATGCCGGCCTGGGCAGCGGCCCCTCGGACAGCAATGCGAAGAAGATTGCCAAGGTCGCGATCCTGATGACCGACGGCCAGTTCAATACCGCCTTCGCCAGCGCGGGGGGCAACTACAATGGCCAAGGCAACCTTGCGCGCGGCAACGCTCAAACTCTGTGCGGCAACATGAAAGATGACGGCATCGAGGTTTTCACCATCGGCTTCGATCTGAACGACAAGGACATGTCGGCAACCGAGCGGGACCAGGCGAAGGCGGTGCTGAAGAATTGTTCGTCGAAGGATACCTCCTCCGCCAACAAGCATTATTTCGAAGCGTCTACTGGAGCGGAGTTGGATGGCGCTTTCCAGGAAATCATCCGCAACACCGAAAAAGTCGCACTGACGCAGTGAGCCACAAAGGAAAAGGCCGCCGCTTCTTGACGAAGCCGGCGGCCTTCCGTGTTTCCGTCCATGACGCGGCTTCTGGCGGCAACCCCATCGGGCTACCTGCCGCGCGTCTCGCGCCTTAACGGGAAGACTGCTTCCCGAAAGTGCAATCCGCTGAGCTCACGTTATGGAAAACGAAATCACTCGACATCGGATCACCTCCTTTCAGTTCGTTGAACACACCCAGATGATGGGGTGCGTCGCGGCAAATGGCAAGGTGCCGCAACGGCATGGCAGGCGGGAAATCCCTGCCCGCGGTGTTTTTGGGCAACAGATCGGGATTGCGCTACGCTGGCCAGTTGGATGACAGTGGCGGCCGGGAGGGGCCGGCATTCGACGCATCCGGAGGTGAGAATGGACGCCGCCGACAAAGCCGTGCGGATCGCACGAACGGTCGTCGAGACGCTGAAACCGGGTTTCGCGGTCAAGCTCTGGACCGGCGAGCGGATCGGGCCGACCAACGGTCCTGTGCTCACCATCAACGACCAGGATATCGTCTGGCAATTGCTTCGCCGGCCGCGCTTCTCGACGCTGGTCGAGATGTGGATATCCAAGACCGTCGATGTCGAGGACGGATCGCTGTTCGATTTCTACGCGCTGCCTTCGCAAGGCAAGCTCAAGACGAAGCTCAGATCGCTGCCGAAGCTGGCGATTTTGCGCGACCTGCCGGCGGTGCTTTTCTCGCGAAGAGAGATGACGGCGCGCAGCGACCTGTCCGGCCGCAATCCTTATGTCAGCGGGTCGAACAAGGAGGCGATCCAGCATCATTACGACATCTCGAACGCCTTCTATCGGCTCTTCCTCGACGAGCGCATGGTCTACAGCTGCGGCTATTTCCACGATTTCGCCAACGGCATCGACCAGGCGCAGGTCGACAAGCTCGACCATATCTGCCGCAAGCTCAGGCTGAAGCCGGGCGAGACGTTGCTCGACATCGGCTGCGGCTGGGGCGCGATGTTGATCCACGCGGCGAAGCATTACGGTGTCGTCGGCCACGGCGTCTCACTGTCGCAAGCCCAGACCGACCTTGCCCGCGAGCGCATCCGCGCCGAAGGGCTGGAGGATCGCATCACCATCGAGATAAAATCCTATGCCGAGCTCTCCGGCAGCTTCGACAAGATATCGTCGATCGGCATGTTCGAGCATCTCGGGCTTGCGAACCACGCCGCCTATTTCTCGACTGTCCACCGCCTGCTGAAGCCCGGCGGCATCTATCTGCATCACGCCATCGCCCGGCGCAGCAAGGGCGACCTGAAGAAGACCCTGCGCAAGGGGCCGGAATACAAGGCATTGATCAAATATATTTTTCCGGGCGGCGAGCTCGACACGATCGGCATGACGCTCGGCAATCTCGAGGCGCATGGTTTTCTGGTCCATGACGTCGAAGGCCTGCGCGAGCACTATGCGCGCACCTGCCGCCTGTGGGCGGAGCGCCTGCACGCACGCTTCGACGAGGCGGTCGCCGAGGTCGGTGAGCCCAAGGCGCGGCTCTGGCTGCTCTATCTCACCGGCTGCTCGATCGCCTTCGAGCGCGGCTCGGCGCAGATTTTCCAGACCGTCGCCACCAGGCGGGCGCGGGGTGCAAGCGGCCTGCCGCCAACGCGTGCGGATCTGTATCGGTAGAAACCGGCCCACTTCAGTCCATCAGGCGCATCGGCGCGCCGATCTCGATCCGCGCCGGCCGGTCGACGGTGCAGTAGACGCCGAGATTGTGAGCGTTGTGGCGTACCAAATTGCGCAGGATGCCGGGATCGGTATCGAAGCCGTCCTGGGCGATGATGGTGAAGCCGCAGCGGCGGCAGGGTTCGGAGACGGTGAGCTCGAGATCGCCGACCGCAAGCTTCCTGCCGATCCATTGCGTCTCCGGAAAGGCGCCTTCGACCGGATCCATGTCGACGACGATGTTGGGCCGGAAGCGGCGCGGATCGGGCGTGCCCTCGGGATGCAGCGCCTTCAGCCGGGACAGCGAGGCGGTGGTGAGCAGATGGATCGGCGCCTTGGCGTAGCGGGCCTCGGTCAGCGGGCCGGCATAGGAGGGCGCCGCGTTCTGCGCGCCGAACGGCCGGATCGAGGCCTCGAAGCCGAGAAAGGCGGATACCGCGCGATCACTTTCAGGATCGGGGGCCGGCAGCCATTCGCCACCGGGCACGGCCACTTCGAGCCGCCATTCCTTGCTCATCGAGGCCTCGCTCAACCGGGTGCGGATCAGCGGCACCTTGTGCCATCTGGCCTCGCGGTCGGGCCTGGCGATCTCGCCGTCCGATGCATCGATCAGTCCGAACAGCCGGTCGCCGTCGACGGTTTTCAGCCCGACGGAGATGGCATCGAGCCGCTCGCCGGCGAGCGAGCTGGCCGGGTAGCGCCAGAGCTGGCTGACGGTGCCGAGGATTGCCTCGCCGGCCATCAGCCCTTCTTGTTCTGCCGGTTGGCGACGAGGTCGTCGACCACGGCTGGATCGGCCAGCGTCGAGGTGTCGCCGAGCGCGCCGAAATCGTCCTCGGCGATCTTGCGCAGGATGCGGCGCATGATCTTGCCCGAACGGGTTTTCGGCAGGCCGGGCGCGAACTGGATCTTGTCGGGCGAAGCAATGGCGCCGATCTCCTTGCGGACATGCGCGATCAGTTCCTTGCGCAGTTCCTCGCTCGGCTCCATGCCCTTCATCAGGGTGACGTAGCTGTAGATGCCCTGGCCCTTGATGTCGTGCGGGTAGCCGACGACGGCGGCTTCCGACACTTTCTCGTGGCTCACCAGCGCCGATTCGACTTCCGCCGTGCCCATGCGGTGGCCGGAGACGTTGATGACGTCGTCGACGCGGCCGGTGATCCAGTAGTAGCCGTCGGCGTCTCGGCGGCAGCCGTCGCCGGTGAAGTACTTGCCCTTGTAGGTCGAGAAATAGGTCTGCACGAAGCGGTCGTGATCGCCATAGACGGTGCGCATCTGACCGGGCCAGGAATCGGTGATGCAGAGATTGCCGTCGGCGGCCCCTTCCAGCACCTTGCCGTCGCCGTCGACCAGTTCCGGCTTGACGCCGAAGAAGGGCCGTGTCGCCGAGCCCGCCTTGAGGTCGGTGGCGCCGGGCAGCGGCGTGATCAGGATGCCGCCGGTCTCGGTCTGCCACCAGGTGTCGACGATCGGCACCTTGGCGTTGCCGACGACGTTGTAATACCACTCCCAGGCTTCCGGATTGATCGGCTCGCCGACCGAGCCCAGCACGCGCAGCGATTTGCGGGATGTCTTCTTCACCGGGTCGTCGCCAGCACCCATCAGCGCGCGCAGCGCCGTCGGCGCGGTGTAGAAGATGTTGACCTGGTGCTTGTCGATGACTTCCCAGAAGCGCGACTGCGAGGGATAGTTCGGCACGCCTTCGAACATCAGCGTCGTGGCGCCGTTGGCCAGGGGCCCGTAGACGATATAGCTGTGGCCCGTGACCCAGCCGACATCGGCGGTGCACCAGTAGATGTCTCCGTCGTGGTAGTCGAAGACATATTGATGCGTCATCGAGACGTAGACGAGATAGCCGGCCGTGGTGTGCATAACGCCCTTCGGCTTGCCGGTCGAGCCGGAGGTGTAGAGGATGAAAAGCGGGTCTTCCGCCTTCATCTTCTCCGGCTTGCAGTCGGCCTTAACGGTCTGCGCCTCGTCGTGGTACCAGACGTCGCGTCCCGGCACCCAGCCGGTCTTGCCGCCGGTGCGGCGCACCACCACGACCTTTTCCACCTTGGTGCCGGCCTTGGCGGCGATGTCGACCGCCTTGTCGGTGTTGTCCTTGAGCGGGATCGGCTTGCCGCCGCGCAGGCCCTCGTCGGCGGTGATGACGATGGTCGACTTGCAGTCGTCGATGCGGCCGGCCAGCGCGTCGGGCGAGAAGCCGCCGAACACGACCGAATGGATCGCGCCGATACGCGTGCAGGCAAGCATCGCATAGGCGGCTTCCGGGATCATCGGCATGTAGATGGTGACGCGGTCGCCCTTCTTGACGCCGTGCTTCTTCAGCACGTTGGCGAAGCGGCAGACATGCGCGTAGAGCTCATTATAGGTGACCTTGCGGTCGTCATAGGGGTTGTCGCCTTCCCAGATGATGGCGGTCTGGTCGCCGCGCTTCTTCAGATGCCGGTCGATGCAATTGTAGGAAACGTTGGTCTGGCCGTCCTCGAACCACTTGATCGAGACCTTGCCGTCGAAGGAGGTGTTCTTGACCTTGGTGAAAGGCTTGAACCAGTCAATGCGCTTGCCGTGCTTGCCCCAGAACTTGTCCGGATTTTTCACGCTGTCGGCATACCATTTGAGGTAGGTGTCGTTGTCGATCAACGCGTTCTTCTTCCACGCCGGCTGGACGCGGTGGACATGCACATCGGACATTTTTCAGCTTTCCTCCAGGACCGTTCCGCCGGCTTGAATCGCCGGCGGCATCGCGGCGAAGCGGCCGCGAATTCGCGGGCATTATTAACAGTTCCGCGGTGACGGCAACATTAGACGTTGGATTCGCGTGGCGGGATGACGCAGGGGCAAGCGCGAAGCGCTGTCAGCACTCGTGGTCAAAGGCTGCTAACCGACTGTTTTTTCGATGGAAAACTTAGGCCTAGTATGCGAAAATCAATAGACAGTTAAGCAACTGGGCGCAGAATCCAGCGTTGGGAGGAAAGGAGATCGACCTCAAGGGGGCTGCGATGCACGACCATTCCGAAATGGACCTGATGCTCAGGGGCTATGGATTGACCACGGCCAAGATTCTCTACCACTTCCCGGACCATCCGCATCTGCTGCAGAGCTATGTCTGGCAGGACTACGACATCGCGCCGCAGTTCCCAGTGCTGATCCGCTTCATCGAGTTCTGGAAGACCAAGCTCGCCGGACCGCTGCATTCGGTCACCTACACGCATCACAAGCTGATCGCGCCGAATGAATGGCGGAAGGTGGATGGGGAATTTCTGGTGCACTGAGGGCAGTAGCGCAGCGTGATTGGCGGAACCACGCCATCGCTTCGTCATCCACGGGCGGAGCAAGGAGCGTAGCGACGCGGCGCAGACCCGAGGATCCATTCCGTGATTTCGACGCGTTGCGACGATCCAGAATTCTGCTCCGTCGCGCTCTAGGGTCGAGGTAACGGAATGGATCCTCGGGTCTTCGCGACGCCGCTTCGCGGCTGCTCCGCCCGTGGATGACGAAGCTCGCAGGGTGCAGCTAGTCGCACACGTTCACGACCGCCCTGATATGGACGGCCGCGACTTAGTCACACCGCTGGCGGGTTCAGCCTGGCGAAGCCTTCCTGGCGCCGATACGGGAAGTAGGGATAGGGCGCGGTCACCGCGCTTGCTTCATCGAGCGCCTTGATCTGCTCGGGCGTCAATGTCCAGCCGACGGCGCCGAGATTCTGCCGCAACTGCTCCTCGTTGCGCGCGCCGATGATCACCGACGATACGGTCGGCCGCTGCAGGAGCCAGTTGATGGCGATTTGCGGAACGGTCTTGCCGGTCTCGGCGGCGATCGCTTCCAGCGCATCGACCACCTTGAAGAGATGCTCGTCCTCGACCGGCGGGCCGAAGCTGGCGGTGTCGTGCAGCCGGCTCTTTTCCGGCAAGGGCTGGCCGCGGCGGATCTTGCCGGTCAGCCGGCCCCAGCCGAGCGGGCTCCACACCAAGGCGCCGACGCCCTGGTCGAGGCCGAGCGGCATCAGCTCCCACTCATAGTCGCGGCCGACCAGCGAATAGTAGACCTGATGCGCGACGTAGCGCGGGTAGCCGTGCTTTTCCGCCAGGCCGAGCGATTTCATCACCTGCCAGCCGGAGAAGTTTGAGACGCCGACATAGCGCAGCTTGCCGGCCCGAACGAGGTCATCCAGCGTCGACAGCACCTCCTCGACCGGCGTCGAGGCGTCGAAGGCGTGAAGCTGGAGCAGGTCGATATAGTCGGTGCCGAGGCGCTTCAGCGCCGCGTCGACGGAGCGGATCAGCCGCGAGCGCGACGAGCCCCAGTCGGCCGGGCCGTCGCCCATCGGCAGGGACGTCTTGGTCGAGATCAGCACCGCGTCGCGGCGACCCTTGATGGCCTCGCCAAGCACCTCTTCCGAGGCTCCGTTCGAATAGACATCGGCCGTGTCGAAGAGATTGACGCCCGCTTCCAGGCAGATGTCGACCAGGCGGCGCGCTTCCTTCGCGTCGCTGTTGCCCCAATGGCCGAAGAGCGGGCCGGAGCCGCCGAAGGTTCCGGCGCCGAAGGAAAGCGCCGGCACTTTCAGGCCGGAGGCGCCGAGAGGTCGATAGTCCATCTTTTTTCTCCTGATGGGATGTCGAAGGGATCAGCGCTCAGCACTGCGCCGTGACCGGCTTGCCGATGGCGCGGCCGCGTTCGAGGCGCAGCGCCATGAGCACGACGCCGAGCGCGGCAAGCGGCACCAGGCCGGCAACGAGAGGGACGGCGCCGAGGCCGGGGCCGTGGTCGATGACGAAGCCGCCGAGCCAGGCGCCGATGGCGTTGCCGAGATTGAAGGCGGCGATGTTGAAGGAGGACGCAAGGCCCTGGCCGGCGCCCTCGGCTTTCTCCAGCACCCACATCTGCAGCGGCGCGACGGTGGCGAAGGCGGCGGCACCCAGCAGGCCGACGGCGAGGATCGCCGTGATCGGCTGATGGATCGCGGCGGCCATGACGAACAGCACCGCCGACAGCGCGACCAGCGTGCCGACGACCGTCGGCACCAGATGACGGTCGGCAAGGCGCCCTCCGAGCAGGTTGCCCGCCACCAGCCCGCCGCCGAAGACCAGCAGGATCGGCGACACGGCTCCCTCGGAAAAGCCGGTGACGCGGGTCAGGATCGGCGCCAGATATGTGAAGGCGGCAAAGACGCCGACCCAGCTCAGCACCGTGGTCAAAAGGCCGAGCAGCACCGGCCGGCGGCCGAGCACGGCGAGCGTGCCTTCGGCGCTTTCCGCCTCGTCCGCGGCGGCCGGCTCGTCGCGCGGCACCAGCAATGCGATCACGGCAAAGGCGATGACGCCGACCAGCGTGACGGCGAGGAAACTGGAGCGCCAGCCATAGGCCTGGCCGAGCCAGGTGCCGAAGGGCACGCCGAGGATGTTGGCGACGGTGAGGCCGGTGAACATCAGCGCGATGGCCGAGGCCTTCCGGTTGGGCGCGACAAGGCTCGTGGCGACGACGGAGCCGACGCCGAAGAACGAGGCATGGGCGAAGGCGGTGAGCACGCGCGCCGCCATCAGCGTCCAGTAGTCGGGGGCCAGCGCACAGGCGAGGTTGCCGACGGTGAAGACCACCATCAGGGCAAGCAGCAAGGTCTTGCGCGGCAGGCGGCCGGTCAAGGCGCCAAGCAGCGGCGCGCCGACGACGACGCCCAGCGCATAGCCGGAAATGAGCAGGCCCGCCGCCGAGATCGAGACGCCGAGATCGGCGCTGACATCGAGCAGCAGGCCCATGATGACGAATTCGGTGACGCCGATGCCGAAGGCGCCGGCGGTAAGGGCATAAAGAGCAAGAGGCATGGCTGCGGTCCGGTTGATCAGTGAAGGACGCTCAGTCCTGCGCCCGACACGCAAGATCGTGATCCGCCAAGCTGTGAACCAGCCTTGCATCAGGCATATTTTCTGTGAAATAGATTCACGAATGGCGAGGCCCGAGATCAACCGCTCCGGCGAGATCGAAGTGTTCGTCCGCGTCGTCGAGGCGGGCAGTTTTTCCGCTGCGGCGCGGGCGTTGCGCATGACGCCTTCGGCGGTGAGCAAGCTGATCGCACGGCTTGAGGCGCGGCTTGGAGCGCGGCTGATCAGCCGCTCGACACGCCGGCTGCAACTGACGCCCGAGGGAACCGCCTTTTACGACAGCGGCCTGCGCATCCTCGCCGATCTCGACTCAGCCGAGCGAGAAGCGGCGGCGGGTGCTGCGCCGCGAGGCCGGCTCAGGGTCAATTGCTATGTGCCGTTCGGCCAGCATCGGCTCATGCCGTTGTTGCCGCGCTTCCTCGAACGCTACCCGGAAATCTCCGTCGAGGCGGTGCTGACCGACAGCGTCATCGACCTGATGGAGGAGCGCGCCGACGTTGCGATCCGCGCCGGCCCTCTGCGCGAATCACGGCTAGTGGCGCGCAAGCTCGGCCAGAGCCGGATGGTGGTGGTCGCGGCGCCGGCCTATCTCGAGGCGCGCGGCACGCCGCGGACTCCTGCCGAATTGGCCAGCCATAATCTGCTCGCTTTCGGCTTCGTGCGGCATATAGACGGCCTGCCTTTCATGGATGCGAAAGGCGCGCCGGTCATGGTTCCGATCATCGGCAATTCGACGGTCAGCGACGGCGAGGCGATGCGGCTGACGACATTGGCGGGAGCAGGCATCGCAAGGCTGGCGCTCTGGCATGTGGAGCCCGACATCGCAGCTGGAAGGCTCGTGCAGTTGCTGGAAGCGTTCAACCCGGGCGACGAGGAGCCGACGCATGCCGTCTATGTCGGCCAGGGCAAGCATCTACCGGCGCGGGTGCGAGCCTTCCTCGACTTTCTCGCGGAGAGCGTTCGTCTCTGAACGAGGAAAGAGCCGCGCGTCCTAGAGCGTTTCACCGTTTCACGGAAACGGCGAACCGCTCTATCTCCTTGTTTTGACGCAATTCCGAACGGAAGACCGCCCACACTTTTCCTGGAATTGCTCTCGGACACGCGGCTCTGAATTACGCCTTCGGCACGAACGGCGCCGGGCGCCGGCCGGCGCTCTGCCGCTCCAGCATCCAACCGGGATATTCGGCGGGCAGCGCGCTCACCTCGTCGAGCCTGGCGAGATCGTTGGCGTCGAGCTTCAAGCCGGTCGCGGCAAGATTTTGCTCGAGCTGGTCCATGCGGCTGGCGCCGATGATGACGCTCATGACGAAGGGTTTTGCCAGCACATAGCCCAACGCCACCGTGGCGACGCTGACATCGTGCTTCTTGGCGACCTCGCGCATGACCGCAACCGCCGGCCAGGCGCGGTCTTCATTGACCGGCGGGAAGTTGAAGGAAGCACGTCGGCCCTCGCCATTGCCCGGCGCGCCGGGACCGTATTTGCCGGAAAGCAGCCCGCCGGCCATCGGCGACCAGACCATCAAGCCAAGCTTTTCCTCGTTGATCAGCGGCACGATCTCGCGCTCGAGATCGCGGCCGGCGATCGAGTAATAGGACTGGATCGCCTCGAAGCGGGCGAAGCCCTTGCGGTCCGCAATGCCCAGCGCCTTGGCGACGCGCCAGGCCTGCCAGTTGGAGACGCCGACATAGCGCACCTTACCGCTGGCGACGAGATCGTCGAGCGCGCGCAGCGTCTCGTCGATCGGCGCCACCGTGTCGGTGCCATGCAACAGGTAGAGGTCGATATGGTCGGTCTGCAGCCGCTCCAAGCTGCCGTCGACCGAATCCATGATATGGCCGCGCGAGGAGCCGCGTTCATTGGGTCCGTTGCCCATGGCGCCATGCACCTTGGTGGCGATGATCACGTCCGAACGCTTGATGCCGAGATCCTTGAGCGACTGTCCCAGCAGTTGCTCGGACTGGCCGAAGGAATAGACGTCCGCCGTGTCGAAGAAATTGACGCCGGCGGCGATCGAGCGGCCGACGATCTCGTTGACGCCTTTCTGGCCGAGGCTGGCGATCAGGCCCCATTGGGCGTTCTCGCCGGCGGCGCCGAAGGTCATGGTGCCAAGGCAGAGTTCGGAAACGAACAGGCCGGTGTTGCCAAGCTGATTGTAGCGCATGGTGGGATTCCCCGAGAGAAGGAGTGAATGACAGAATCGAATGACAAGGGGGAAATAGGAACGGGCCGTTTCGTTTCAAGCGCCGGTGCAGCGATATTGTCCCGCTGGCGAGGTCGGTAACGAGATCGTGACGATTGCCGGCGGCTCAGCTTTCCACCAAAGCGAGGATCGCGAAGGCAGTCATGCCGAAGGCGACGGCGGCAAGGGGCAGCAGGACTTCGATCGTCGCCGTGCTCGCCTTCACAGGGTGGTCGTCTGTGTCGAACTCGCCTGCCATCCAGTCGGCGAGCGTCGTGGGCGTGCCGGGAGCGCTGATCCGGTGATGGCGCCAGACACGGCCGGCGATGGCCGGCAGCGCGACCGACATGACGATGAATCCGGTTACGACGAACAGCAAATAGTCGTCGGCGCCGCTGCCCGCGAAGCCGATCCAGGCCGACAGCGCATAGCAGGCCGCGAGACCCACCATCGCGAAATACACCCATCGGTGCAGCCCGCGGGAGACTTGCCGGTTTTGCATGGTTGGCTGGCGGTGGCGTGTGGCGGTCATGAAGGATCTCCTTTGCTTTGAAAGGAGCCACTTGCGTACAGCCCACGCAGCTAGCGCTATGATCCCAGGCGACAATGCGGTGGTATGACGCGCCTTCTGCTGCAAGGAGCGAGCCTCAGAATATCAGAGGCCGATATCGCGGATCAGGTATCCGAGCGATTGTTGATTTCCTTGTCGAAACTGTCGTCCCAGCCAGGGCCGGTCATAAGATATTCGACGAGCGATTTCTTCTGGCCGATCAAGCGGTCGTAGTCTTCTGCGGAAAGGATAACCGCAGCCCGTTCGCCGCGAATCGTCACCGTCTGCGGCCCTTTGGTCCGGGCCCGCTGAACTACTTTCGAAAAATTGTTCCGGGCGTCCTTGAGATGCCAGTTCAAGCGACCGCTCCCTAGATTGGGTTGGCTAGATGTTCAGCCGCCTGCTTAGAGATAGAACATCCGGGCTTGCAGGGCTAGCGACTTCCGAAGATCGCCGAGCCCACCCGGACGCTGGTCGCGCCGAAGGCGATGGCGGTCTCGTAATCGCCGGACATGCCCATCGAGAGTTTTTCGACGCCGGCTTCGCGGGCGAGCTTTTCCAGAAGCGCGAAATGCGGGCCGGGATTTTCTTCGGCTGGCGGAATGCACATCAGGCCTTCGATGGCGAGGCCATGGACCTCACGGCAGCGCTTGACGAAGGCGACCGCCTCGCGCGGCTCGATGCCGGCCTTTTGTGGCTCGGAGCCTGTGTTGACCTGGACATAGAGTTTTGGCGTCCGGTCCTGCCGGGTCATCTCTTTTGCAAGCTCGGCGGCGATCTTCTCGCGATCGACGGTCTCGATGACGTCGAAGAGAGCGACGGCTTCCTTGGCCTTGTTGGACTGCAGCGGGCCGATCAGATGCATCTCCAGATCGGCAAATGCCTCTCTCAGAGCCGGCCATTTGCCTTGCGCTTCCTGCACGCGGTTCTCGCCGAAGACGCGCTGGCCTGCCTCGATGACGGGGCGGATGTCCTCGGCCGCGAAGGTCTTCGACACCGCCACAAGCGTGACGGCGCCAACCGGGCGCTTCGCCTCGCGTTCGGCGCTCGCGATCCTCGCCTTGACCGCGTGAAGCTGCTCTACGGCGCTCGTCATGCCACTATCCTGCCCATAGTTTTAACGCCGGCGCCGGCTCGCCGCAGTTGACGGGTCCGGCAATCCATGGTGAACACCGCGACGACATTTCCCAGTCGCCGGCCATTGTCCGGCGGACTGTGCCTGCTTTTAAGTGAAAAACATCCGATGGCAACCGAACGTTACAATCCGCGCACGTCAGAGCCCAAATGGCAGAAGGCCTGGGCCGAAAAGAAGCTGTTCGAGGCCAGGAACGACGACCCGAAGCCGAAATATTACGTGCTCGAGATGTTCCCCTATCCGTCGGGCAAGATCCATATCGGCCACACCCGCAACTACACGATGGGCGACGTGGTGGCGCGCTACAAGCGCGCCAAGGGTTTCAACGTGCTGCACCCGATGGGCTGGGACGCCTTCGGCATGCCGGCCGAAAACGCCGCCATGCAAAACAAGGTCCACCCCAAGGACTGGACCTACGAAAACATCGCCGCGATGCGCGAGCAGCTCAAGATGATGGGCCTGTCGCTCGACTGGGCGCGCGAGTTCGCCACCTGCGACGTCGACTACTACCACCGCCAGCAGATGCTGTTCCTCGACTTCGTCGAGAAGGGGCTGGTGACGCGCAAATCCTCCAAGGTCAACTGGGATCCGGAGGACATGACGGTGCTCGCCAACGAGCAGGTCATCGACGGCCGCGGCTGGCGCTCGGGCGCGCTGGTCGAGCAGCGCGAGCTGACGCAGTGGTTCTTCAAGATCACCGACTTCGCGCAGGACCTCTTGGACTCGCTCAACGGACTCGAAGAGTGGCCGGAGAAGGTCAAGCTGATGCAGCACAACTGGATCGGCCGCTCGGAAGGGCTGCTGATCCGCTGGCCGCTGGCAAAGCCGGTTGGCGATATGCATGAGCTGGAAGTCTACACGACCCGGCCCGACACCATCTTCGGCGCCTCCTTCATGGCGGTCGCCGCCGACCATCCGCTGGCCAGGAAGGCCGCCGAGAACAATGTCGAGCTGGCGAAGTTCATCGACGAGGTCCGCCACATGGGCACCTCGGTGGCGGCGCTCGAGACGGCCGAGAAGAAGGGTTTCGACACCGGCATCCGTGTCGTCCATCCGTTCGACGAGAACTGGACGCTGCCGGTCTATGTCGCCAATTTCGTGCTGATGGAATACGGCACCGGCGCCATTTTCGGCTGCCCGTCGGGCGATCAGCGCGACCTCGACTTCGCCAACAAATACGGACTGCCGGTAATCCCGGTGGTGATGCCCGAAGACGCCGACGCAAAGACCTTCCAGATCACCGAGGAGGCTTATGTCGACGACGGCGTGATGATCAATTCGCGCTTCCTCGACGGCATGAAGCCGCAGAAGGCCTTCAACGAAGTTGCGAAGCTGTTGGAAGAAAAGACGATCGGCGGCCGGCCGATGGCGGAGCGCAAGGTGAATTTCCGCCTGCGCGACTGGGGCATCTCGCGCCAGCGCTACTGGGGCTGCCCGATCCCGATGATCCATTGCGAGGCCTGCGGCGTGGTGCCGGTGCCGAAGGCCGACCTGCCGGTGAGGCTGCCCGACGACATCGAGTTCGACCGTCCGGGCAACCCGCTCGACCGTCATCCGACCTGGCGGCATGTCAAGTGCCCGCAATGCGGCCGCGATGCGCGGCGCGAGACCGACACGATGGACACGTTCGTCGATTCGTCCTGGTATTTCGCGCGCTTCACCGCGCCCTGGGCGAACGAGCCGACCGAGCCGAAAGCGGCCGACGAATGGCTGGCGGTCGACCAGTATATCGGCGGCATCGAGCACGCGATCCTGCATCTGCTCTATTCGCGCTTCTTCACCCGCGCCATGCGCGAGACCGGTCACCTCGATCTGGCCGAGCCGTTCAAGGGCCTGTTCACGCAAGGCATGGTCGTGCACGAGACCTACCGCGTCGGCGGCCCGTCCAACAATGGACGCTGGCTGTCGCCGAGCGAGGTCAGGCTCGAGGACGCCGGCGGCAAGCGCCGCGCCGTCGAGATCGCCACCGGCGAGGAGGCGACGGTCGGCGCGCTGGAGAAGATGTCGAAGTCGAAGAAGAACACGGTGAGCCCGGAAGAGATCACCGATGGCTACGGCGCCGACACGGCACGCTGGTTCATGCTGTCGGACTCGCCGCCGGAGCGCGACGTCGAATGGACCGACGATGGCGCGGCCGGCGCTCACCGCTTCGTGCAGCGCGTCTGGCGCCTGGTGCAGATCGCGGCCGAGCAACTGCCCGGCGTGAAGCCGGCGGCGGCGAAGGATGGCGATGCGGGAGCCGTTTCCAAGGCCTCGCACAAGATCCTGAGGGCGGTCGGCGAGGACATCGAGAAGCTCGGCTTCAACCGGGCGATCGCCCGCATCTACGAGCTCGCCAATGTGCTCGCCGCGCCCCTCGCCGACGTTGCCGAGGGCAAGGCCGACGACGCGCTGAAGGGCGCCTGCCGCGAGGCGGTGGAGATCCTGGTGCACATCATCGCGCCGGTGATGCCGCATCTGGCGGAGGAATGCTGGCAGGAGCTCGGCGGCGCCGAGATGGTCGCCGAACGGCCCTGGCCGGCCTACGACCCGGCGCTCGTCGTCGACAACGAGATCGTGCTGCCGGTGCAGGTCAACGGCAAGAAGCGCGGGGATTTGACAATTGCCCGCGACGCGGATCAAGGTGCCGTCGAAAAAGCGGTGCTGGCTCTCGACTTCGTGCAAAAAGCACTGGAAGGTAAGGCTCCGCGCAAGGTGATCATCGTGCCGCAGAGGATCGTCAATGTCGTTGCCTGATCCGGTGAAGTCACAACCGGCCCGCCTGCGCGGCCGCCTGGCGGTCTGCGGTATGGCCGCCGCGCTGGCGCTGGTCTCGGCCTGCACCGTGCGGCCGCTCTATTCCAACCAGCCGCTGTCGCCCGGATCGCAGCTCAGCGCGTCCGCCGAGCTTGGCTCGATCTCGATAAAGCCGGTCAACACCCGCTACGCGCAGCAAGTGCGCAACAATCTGATCTTCGCCTTCGGGCAAGGCTCGGGCGAGCCGGCTTCGCCGGCCTACACGCTCGATCTCGGCGTCACCGAGCTCGTCGAATCGGCGGCCATCGTGCAGGTGCAGACCCAGGAAGACGAGCCGACGGCCGGCACGGTCACGCTGACGGCCAACTACGTGCTCAGGGACACCGCGACCAACACGGTGATTGCCGTCGGCAAGCGCTCCATCCCGTCGTCCTTCGACCGGCCGCGCCAGGAATTCGCGGCCTACCGGGCACAGATCGACGCCGAGAACCGCGCAGCGCGGGAGCTTGCCGATCTGCTGCGGCTGTCGATCGCGCAGGATCTAGCCAAGCACGGCAAGAAAGCCTAGTTCCTCGTCGGGGATTGGCTGAAGCCTCCGAACTTCGTCATTCCAGGGCGGAGCAAGGAGCGAAGCGACGCGCGCAGACCCTGGAATCCATTCCGTGACCTGAGCCGTGGAGTGCATCGGAGCAGAATCTGCACCGCAGCAGCGCTCGTATGTCGCGGAATGGATCCTCGGGTCTGCGCGCGTCGCTTCGCTCCTTGCTCCGCCCGTGGATGACGATCACGATGGGCGTTTCGGCCAATCGCCAAGGCATGTGACCTGCCAAGGCATGTGACCTGCCAAGGCATAGACACTTTGCCACGAAAAAAGGCCGGTCGCCCGGCCTTCTTCGCTACTTTTTGCCTTGTGCAATTCCGGACGGAAAATCGTTACACACTTCTCCTGGAGTTGCTCCGGCCTCAGCCGATCTTCTGGCCGGTCTTGGCCCAGTCGGCGAGGAAGGCGGCGAGGCCCTTGTCGGTCAGCGGGTGATTGACCAGCGCCTTCAGCGTCGCCGGCGGCGCGGTGACGATATCGGCGCCGATCAGGGCGGCCTGCTTGACGTGGTTCACCGTGCGCACCGACGCCGTCAGGATCTCGGTCTTGAAATCGTAATTGTCGTAGATCTGCCGGATCTCCTGGATCAGCTCCATGCCGTCCGAGCCGGTGTCGTCGATGCGGCCGACGAAGGGCGAGATGAAGGAGGCGCCGGCCTTGGCGGCCAGCAACGCCTGGTTGGCCGAGAAGCAGAGCGTCACGTTGACCATGCGGTTCATCTCGGTGCGGATGGTCTTGCAGGCCTTCAGGCCGTCCAGCGTCAGCGGTACCTTGATGGCGATATTCGGCGCGATCTTGGCCAGCACCTTGGCTTCCGCCATCATGTCCTTGTACTCGGTCGCCACGACCTCGGACGAAACCGGACCTTCGACGATGTCGCAGATCTGCTTGGTGACGTCGATGATCTTGCCACCCGATTTCAGGATCAGAGACGGGTTGGTGGTGACGCCATCGAGCAGCCCCAGATCGTTGAGTTCCTTGATTTCCTTGATGTCAGCGGTGTCGACAAAAAATTTCATGGCGGTCTCCTTGGGGATTGCCGGGCGCCAGCCAGGCAGATGCGAGGGTCCCCTTTGATCTAGACCAAAGTCAGGGCAAGGTCACGTCTGATGATGGAAGATTCGCCCTTTGTCGCAGCCGCGCCCGTGCTGGTGCCGATGCCAGCCGAACGGCCCTACACCTATGCCGTGCCGCCTGGCATGCGCGTGGTGCCGGGCTCGATCGTGCGCGTGCCGCTCGGGCCGCGCCAGGTCGCGGGCATCGTCTGGGACGGCGCCGTCGAAACCGTCGATGCGAAGAAACTGCGGCCGATCGAGGAGGTATTCGACTGCCCGCCGATCGACAAGGCGATGCGCCGCTTCGTCGACTGGATCGCGCAATACACCCTGTCGGCCCCCGGCATGGTGGCGCGCATGCTGCTCAGAGCCCCCGAGGCTTTCGACCCCGAGCCGTGGATCGAGGGGCTGCAGCGCACGCTGGCCGAACCGGACCGGTTGACGGATGCGCGGCGGCGGGTGCTCGAGATCGCGGAGGGCGGACTTGCCTGGACGCGCTCCGGGCTGGCGCATGCCGCCGGCGTGTCCTCGACCGTCATCGACGGGTTGCGGGCACAGGGCGTGTTCGAGACGGTGATGATCCCGCCGCGTCCGGTGGTGGTGGCGCCCGATCCCGGCCATGCCGTGCCGGAGCTGATGCCGGATCAGAATGTTGCGGCGGAGAAGCTGCGCGCGGCAATCGCGGCCGACACTTTCAATGTCACCCTTCTCGACGGCGTCACCGGATCGGGCAAGACGGAAGTCTATTTCGAGGCGATAGCGGCGGCGCTCGACAAGGGCAGGCAGGTGCTGATCCTTCTGCCTGAAATCGCGCTGACGCATGCCTTCCTCGAACGTTTCCAGGACAGGTTCGGCGCCAAGCCGGCGGAGTGGCACTCCGACCTGCCGCCGCGGATGCGCGAACGCGTCTGGCGCCAGATTGCGGAAGGCGGCGTGCGCGTCGTCGCCGGCGCGCGCTCGGCGCTGTTCCTGCCGTTCAAGGAACTCGGCCTGATCGTCGTCGATGAGGAGCACGATCCCGCCTACAAGCAGGAAGACCGCGTCTTTTATAATGCGCGCGACATGGCGGTGGTGCGCGGCCATATCGGTACTTTCCCTATCGTGCTCGCCTCGGCGACGCCGTCGGTGGAAAGCCGGGTCAACGCCAGCCAGGGCCGCTACGACCGGGCCGTGCTGTCGTCGCGCTTCGCCGAGGCGGCACTCCCCGACCTGAAGTCGATCGACATGCGGCGCTCGCCGCCGGCGCGCGGCGGCTTCCTGTCGCCGATCTTGCTGGAGCAGATGCAGCGCACGCTGGAGAGGAAGGAGCAGTCGCTGCTCTTCCTCAACCGGCGCGGCTATGCGCCGCTGACGCTCTGCCGGGTCTGCGGCCATCGCTTCGGCTGTCCGGTCTGTTCGGCCTGGCTGGTCGAGCACCGGTTTCGCGGCCAGCTCGTCTGCCATCATTGCGGCCACAATGAGCGGCGGCCGGAGGCCTGCCCGGAATGCGGCACGCTCGACCATCTGGTGGCCTGCGGCCCCGGCGTCGAGCGCATCGCCGAGGAAGTGGTCGGGCGTTTTCCCGAAGCCCGCACCATCGTGCTTTCCTCGGACCTTCTGGGCGGCGTGCGCCGGCTCAGGCTCGAGCTCGAGGCCGTCGCCAACGGCGAAGCCGATATCGTCATCGGCACGCAACTGGTCGCCAAGGGTCACAATTTCCCCGGCATGACGCTGGTCGGCGTGGTCGATGCGGATCTGGGATTGGCCAATGGCGATCCGCGCGCCGCCGAGCGCACTTTCCAGCTGCTCAGCCAGGTGACGGGGCGCGCCGGCCGCACCGGCAAGAAGAGCCTCGGCCTCCTGCAGACCTACCAGCCGGACCACCCGGTGATGCGGGCGATCGTCTCGGGCGATTCGGAAGCCTTTTACGAGCGCGAGATCGCCGAGCGCGAGCGGGCGGCGCTGCCGCCCTTCGGCCGGCTCGCCGGCATCATCGTCAGCGCCGCGACACGCGGCGAGGCCGAAGGCCATGCGCGGGGACTGAGACGGGCGGCGCCGCAGGCTGCCGACCTTTTCGTGCTCGGGCCGGCCGAGGCGCCCTTGTCGCTGATCGGCGGCCGTCACCGCTTCCGCCTGCTTATCCAGGGCGAGCGGCGTGCCGACATGCAAGGTTTCATCCGCGCCATGCTGGCGAATGGGCCGAAGCTGCGCGGCTCGGTTCGCGTGCAGGTCGACATCGACCCGCAGAGCTTCCTATAAGCTGAGAGACAGTCCCAACGGAGTGGTTGCTATGAAAACCCTCGGCCTGATCGGCGGCATGAGCTGGGAATCGACGGCGATCTATTATCGCCTCCTCAACGAGATCGTGCGCGAGCGGCTGGGCGGGCTGCATTCGGCGAAGCTCTTGCTGTGGTCGTTCGATTTCGCCGAGATCGCCGAACGGCAGCATGCCGGCGACTGGGAAGGCGCGGGCATTCTTCTCGTGGAAGCCGCGCGCAAGCTGGAGGCGGGCGGCGCCGAGGGCCTGGTGATCTGCACCAACACCATGCACAAGCTCGCCGACGCGATGCAGGCCGCCATATCGATCCCGCTCATCCATATCGCCGACGCCACGGCGCATGCCGTCGTCGATGCCGGCGTGAAGCGGCCGGCGCTGCTCGCGACGCGCTTCACCATGGAGCAGGATTTCTACAAGGGTCGGCTTGCCGACAAATACGGCCTCCAACCGGTGGTGCCGGACCAGGCCGGCCGCGACATGGTGCACCGGGTGATCTATGACGAGCTCTGCCAGGGCGTCGTCAGGCCCGAATCGAAATCCGCCTATCTCGATGAAGTCGGCCGGATGCTGCGCACCGACGGCGTGGACGGCGTCATCATGGGCTGCACCGAGATCACCATGCTGATCGGCCAGGGCGATTTCGACGTTCCGGTGTTCGACACGACGCGCATCCATGCCGAGGCCGCGGTCGATTTCGCGCTCGCTTGATGCGCTGTACCTAATGTGCCCGCCATCCTCTGGCGCGCTTTCATTCCCTGGCTAGAATGCCAGTGTTTCAGAACAAGAAATAAGAGGGGATTTTATGGACTTCGCGTTTCCGTGGCCGGCGAGCCAGGGCGAATGGCTGGCCTGGTCGAGCGCCGTCGTGACCCTGGCCCTCGGCCTGTTCCTGTTCCTGGCGCCGGGGCTTGCGTTTCGCGCGCTGCGCCTGCAGCCAAGGCCGGAGAAAGCGGCGGCGATCGCCGAGGGACGCGGCCGCATGTCGGGCTTCTATCTCGGCGTCAGCCTGTGCTGCATCCTTTTGGCGCAGCCGCTGCTTTACATGGCGCTGGGTTTCTCCTGGCTGTTCACCGCCTTCGGCAGGCTCTTGTCGATGATGTCGGACGGCGCCAACACCCCTTTCAACTGGGTTTCGATCGTGGTTGAATTGGCGTTGGCGGCGCTGCCGCTGGCCTTTGCCTTAGGCTTCGTGCCGTGAATTCGGCGCTTGGGCTTGGCCTTATCCGCGTGATGCGACAAAAGTGCCTGAAAACCATGCCGGACGATGCATTGCGGTCTTAAAAAGCCTGTGCTAGACGGCAATCGACTTTCGGCAGGGGATAGCGGAAGCCGCATCTCCGTGCTTGAAAATTTGTAATAAGGTCAAAGATTTAGCCAGAGTTTTTGCTCGCGCCAACAATCTGCGGCCTGTCAGACAAGAGAAAAGACGGTCCGTGGCCCAATCGTCATCGCCAATCTCAGCTGTCGCAGAACGCTACGCAGGCTCGCTGTTCGAGCTCGCGCTGCAGGACAATTCAGTCGCCAAGGTCGAGGCTGACCTCGCGAGCTTCGAGTCAATGCTCAATGACAGCGACGATCTTAAGCGGCTGATCAACAGCCCGGTGTTTTCCAGCGAGGACCAGGCAAAGGCCATCGCCGCCATCGCCGACAAGGCAAAGATCACCGGCCTGGTCGGCAATTTCCTGCGCGTCGTGGCCAAGAACCGCCGCCTGTTCGCGGTGCCCGGCATGATCAAGGCGTTTCGCCAGATCGCCGCCGACCATCGCGGCGAGACGTCCGCCGAGGTCACCTCCGCGCATGTGCTGACGGCCGCGCAGCAGACCGAGCTCAAGGCGACGCTGAAGGGCATCGCCGGCAAGGACGTGGCCATCGCCATGACCGTCGATCCGTCGCTGCTCGGCGGGCTGATCGTCAAGATGGGCTCGCGCCAGATCGATACGTCGCTCAAAACCAAACTCAATTCGCTCAAGCTTGCACTGAAAGAGGTCGGCTGATGGACATCCGCGCCGCGGAAATTTCCGCAATTCTGAAAGACCAGATCAAGAATTTCGGCAAGGAGGCCGAGGTCTCCGAAGTCGGTCAGGTTCTGTCCGTCGGTGACGGCATCGCCCGCGTCTACGGCCTCGACAACGTCCAGGCCGGCGAGATGGTCGAGTTCCCGGGCGGCATCCGCGGCATGGCGCTGAACCTCGAAGCCGACAATGTCGGCGTCGTCATCTTCGGTGCCGACCGCGACATCAAGGAAGGCGACACCGTCAAGCGCACCGGCGCCATCGTCGACGCGCCGGTCGGCATGGGCCTGCTCGGCCGCGTCGTCGACGCGCTGGGCAATCCGATCGACGGCAAGGGCCCGATCAAGGCAACCGAACGCAAGCGTGTCGACGTCAAGGCGCCCGGCATCATCCCGCGCAAGTCGGTGCATGAGCCGATGTCGACCGGCCTCAAGGCCATCGACGCGCTAATCCCGGTCGGTCGCGGCCAGCGCGAGCTGGTCATCGGCGACCGCCAGACCGGCAAGACCGCCATCATCCTCGACACGATGCTGAACCAGAAGTCGGTGCACGACAACGGCCCCGAGAAGGAAAAGCTCTACTGCGTCTACGTCGCCGTCGGCCAGAAGCGTTCGACCGTCGCGCAGTTCGTCAAGGTGCTGGAAGAGCGCGGCGCGCTCGAATATTCGATCATCGTCGCCGCCACCGCGTCCGATCCGGCGCCGATGCAGTTCCTGGCGCCGTTCACCGCCTGCACCATGGGCGAATATTTCCGCGACAACGGCATGCATGCGCTGATCAGCTATGACGATCTGTCGAAGCAGGCCGTCGCCTACCGCCAGATGTCGCTCCTGCTGCGCCGCCCGCCGGGCCGCGAAGCCTATCCGGGCGACGTCTTCTACCTGCATTCGCGCCTTCTTGAGCGCGCCGCCAAGCTCAATGACGACAACGGTAACGGGTCGCTGACCGCGCTGCCGATCATCGAGACGCAGGCCAACGACGTGTCGGCCTACATCCCGACCAACGTGATCTCGATCACCGACGGCCAGATATTCCTCGAAACCAACCTGTTCTTCCAGGGCATCCGTCCGGCGGTGAACGTCGGCCTGTCGGTGTCGCGCGTCGGCTCCTCGGCGCAGATCAAGGCGATGAAGCAGGTCGCCGGCTCCATCAAGGGCGAGCTCGCGCAGTATCGCGAGATGGCTGCCTTCGCGCAGTTCGGCTCCGACCTCGACGCGGCAACGCAGCGTCTGCTCAATCGCGGTTCGCGCCTGACCGAGCTGCTCAAGCAGCCGCAGTTCTCGCCGCTCAAGGTCGAGGAACAGGTCGCGGTGATCTTCGCCGGCGTCAACGGCTATCTCGACAAGCTGCCGCTGAACCAGGTCGGCAAGTTCGAGCATGGGCTGCTCAGCCACATGCGCTCGGCCGGCAAGGACGTGCTCGACGGCATCCGCAAGGAGAAGGCGCTGTCGGACGATTTGCGCGCCAAGCTCAAGGCCGAGATCGACGCCTTCGCCAAGACCTTCGCTTGAACGAAGCTGGACGGGATCAGGTTTGAAGCATGGCTTCGTTAAAAGACCTTCGTAACCGTATCGCCTCGGTCAAGGCGACGCAGAAGATCACCAAGGCGATGCAGATGGTCGCCGCGGCGAAGCTGCGTCGCGCGCAGGAAGCGGCGGAAGCAGCCAGACCCTATTCCGAGCGCATGGGCGCGGTTCTGGCCAACATCACCCAGGCGATCGGCGGCGGCGGCGATGCCCCGGCGCTGATGACGGGCACCGGCCGGGACGATGTGCATCTGCTCATCGTCTGCACGGCCGAGCGCGGCCTTTGCGGCGGCTTCAACTCGCAGATCGCGCGCCTTGCCCGCGATCATGTCCGCCGGTTGCTGGCCGACGGCAAGCAGGTGAAGATCATCTGCGTCGGCAAGAAGGGCTATGACATCCTGCGCCGCGACTACGCTTCGATGATTCTCGAGCGTGTCGACCTGCGCGAAGTGAAGACGCTCGGCTTCGTCAATGCCGATGCGATCGCGCGCAAGGTCATCCACCTCTTCAACGATGGCGGCTTCGACATCTGCACGCTGTTCTATTCGCAGTTCAAATCGGTGATCAGCCAGATCCCGACGGCGCAGCAGATCATCCCGGCGGGGCAGGCTTCGGCCACGGCAGAGACCGGCAACGGCGCCACCGCGGTCTATGAATACGAGCCGGAGCCGGGCGAGATCCTCTCCGACCTCATCCCGCGCAACATCGCCGTGCAGATATTCCGCGCGCTTTTGGAAAACGCGGCCGGCGAGATGGGCGCCAAGATGAGCGCGATGGACAATGCGACGCGCAACGCCGGCGACATGATCAACAAGCTGTCGATCACCTACAACCGCCAGCGGCAGGCGCAGATCACCAAGGAACTGATCGAGATCATTTCGGGCGCCGAGGCGCTCTAGGCACGCGCAGGCGGGGTCCGAGACCTTCGCGGCGGCGTGAACAACGGATAGACGAAAAGGGCAAAGACGATGGCGAAAGCAGCTACCCCGAAGACCGCCGCCAAGGCGGCACCGGCCCCCAAGGCGGCGAAGGCTCCGGCCGCCGCCGCTCCGGCGAAGAAGGCGGCCGCTCCGGCCAAGGCGGCAAGCGTATCGACGAAGCGGGTCGGCGCCGCCGGCAAGGTTCGCCAGGTCATCGGCGCCGTCGTCGACGTGCAGTTCGAGGATCACCTGCCGGCCATTCTGAACGCGCTGGAAACCGACAATGTCGGCAACCGCCTGGTGCTCGAGGTGGCCCAGCATCTCGGCGAGAACACCGTGCGCTGCATCGCCATGGACTCCACCGAAGGTCTTGTTCGCGGCCAGAACGTCTATGACACCGGCGCGCCGATCTCGGTCCCGGTCGGCCCTGGCATGCTCGGCCGCATCATCAACGTCATCGGCGAGCCGGTCGACGAGGAAGGCCCGGTCGACGGTGTCGAAATGCGCGCCATCCACCAGCCCGCTCCGGCCTATGTCGACCAGTCGACGGAAGCGCAGATCCTGGTCACCGGCATCAAGGTTCTCGACCTCTTGGCGCCTTATGCCCGCGGCGGCAAGATCGGCCTGTTCGGAGGTGCCGGCGTCGGCAAGACAGTGCTGATCCAGGAGCTGATCAACAACGTCGCCAAGGCGCATGGCGGCTTCTCGGTGTTCGCCGGTGTCGGCGAGCGCACCCGCGAAGGCAACGACCTTTATCACGAGTTCATCGAATCGGGCGTCAACAAGAAGGGCGGCGGCCAGGGCTCGAAGGCCGCGCTTGTCTACGGCCAGATGAACGAACCGCCGGGCGCGCGTGCCCGCGTCGGCCTGACCGGCCTCACCGTCGCCGAATATTTCCGCGACCAGGGCCAGGACGTGCTGTTCTTCGTCGACAACATCTTCCGCTTCACCCAGGCTGGCTCGGAAGTGTCGGCGCTGCTCGGCCGTATTCCTTCCGCCGTGGGTTACCAGCCGACGCTGGCCACCGATATGGGCGCGCTGCAGGAACGCATCACGACGACGACCAAGGGCTCGATCACCTCGGTGCAGGCCATCTACGTTCCGGCCGACGACTTGACCGACCCGGCGCCGGCGACCTCGTTCGCCCACCTCGACGCCACGACCGTGCTGAACCGCGCGATCTCGGAAAAGGGCATCTACCCGGCCGTCGATCCGCTGGATTCCACCTCGCGCATGCTCGACCCGATGGTCGTCGGCGAGGAGCACTACCAGGTCGCCCGCCAGGTGCAGTCGATCCTGCAGCGCTACAAGTCCCTGCAGGACATCATCGCCATCCTGGGCATGGACGAGCTGTCCGAAGAGGACAAGCAGACGGTTGCCCGCGCCCGCAAGATCGAGCGCTTCCTGTCGCAGCCGTTCTTCGTCGCCGAAGTGTTCACCGGATCGCCGGGCAAGCTGGTCGATCTCGCCGACACCATCAAGGGCTTCAAGGGCCTTTGCGCCGGCGACTACGACCACCTGCCGGAAGCCGCCTTCTACATGGTCGGCGGCATCGACGAAGCGGTCGAGAAGGCGCAGCGCCTCGCGGCTGAAGCGGCATAAGAAAGCGAATAGCGAATAGGGAGTAGCGAATAGGGAGCAACGGGTTTGGCGAGTTTCTTCACTACTCGCTACTCGCTATTCCCTACTCGCTAAATTGATCATGGCTGAAGCTTTCAAGTTCGAACTGGTCTCGCCGGAAAAGCTGCTCGTTTCCGAGCAGGTGGAGTCCGTGGTCATTCCGGGCGCCGAAGGCGAGATGACCGTGATGGCGCAGCATGCGCCGGTCATGACCATCATCAAGCCGGGCGTCGTCACGATAAAGACCGCGGGCGGCAAGGAAGAGCGCTTCGTCGTGTTCGGCGGTTTCGCCGACATCCTGCCTTCCGGCTGCACGCTTCTTGCCGAATCGGCGACGCATGTGAACGACATCGATCGCGCCGATCTGGCTCGCCGCATCCAGGAGGCCAAGGAAGACGCGGCCGACGCCAAGGACGACGAGAGCCGCAGCAAGGCGGAGCAGTTCCTCAGCCAGCTCACCACGCTGGAAGGCGCGTTGCTGCCGGCCTGATTTCGGCTGCCGACAGGCGTTTGAGAAAGCGGGGCTTGCCCCGCTTTTTGTTTGCCCGCCTTCCGGTTGCGAGATAGTCCCGAATGGGAACGGGTCTCTATGCCGCGCGGCAGGTGGTGAACGGGTCGGCCGGCGAACAAGTGTGAAGCCGTCCCGGCTCACCGTCGAGCAATACCGGGCACAAACGCTATCCGGCTGTTCCACTCTCGTTGCCGATGCCGAGCGCGGCGAAAGCCAGCTTCGGACCGCCCTGCTTGAAATGGACGAGGTGGGTGGCGACAAACTTGATCAATTTCCGCCGCTCCGCGTGGCCCTTGGCAAAGCCGGCGAGATCGAACGCGGCCGCCGTCATCTCCGCCGTCGGCAGATTGCGGCCGAACAGGTCGCTGAGGGCGGCGTCGAGCGGATCGGTGAAATGACCCTCCGGTAAGGTCCCGCCGCGTGCGGCGCATGCGGCGATCCAGGCGGCGACAACCAGCGACAGATGCTCCGGCAGCAAGCCAGCCTCCATCCGGGCGAGGGCAGAGGCGACGATGCGCTGCGGCAGTTTCTGGCTGCCGTCATTGGCGATCTGCGCGGTGCGGTGGGCGAGCGCGGTGTTGGCAAAGCGCGCGGCGAGCTCGGCCGTGTAGGCGCTTGTGTCGAGCCCGGCATCCTGCGGCAGGGTTGGAATGGCTTCGGCCCACAGCCAGTCGACGAACTGACGGATCGAGGGATCCGCAAAGGCGCGGTCGACGGTGGCGTGACCGCTGAGCAGGCCGAGATAGGCGATGCCGGAATGCGCGCCGTTGAGCAGCCTCAGCTTCATGTCCTCGAACGGGCCGACGTCCTCGACCATGGTGACGCCGAATTTCTCCCAAGCCGGCCGTCCGGTGGGAAAGCGGTCCTCGATCACCCATTGGCGGAACGGCTCGGTCATCACCGGCCACGCGTCCTCGAGGCCGAGCTCGTCAGCGATGCGGGCGCGATCGGCGTCCGTGGTCGCCGGCACGATGCGATCGACCATGGAAGACGGGAAGGCCACTTCGTCGGCGATATGGCCCGCTAACGGCTGTTCGCCGGAGCCTGTCTGGGCGTCGCGCAATTTCGCGAACTCGATCAACAGCCGATGCAGGGTGGCGCCGTTGGCCGGCAGGTTGTCGCAGCAGAGCACGGTGAAAGAGGGCGTGCCCGCCGCGCGTCTGCGCGCGAGCGACTCGGCGAGAAATCCATGCGCCGTCTTTGGCGATCCGGGGTTGGCGAGGTCGTGGACAATATCGGGATGAGCGCTGTCGAGCGTGCCGTCGGCCGCCCTGAGATAGGCCTTTTCGGTGATGGTGAGCGTGACGATGCGGATGTGCGGGTCGGTCAGCGCGGCGAGCACCGCACCCGGGTCCTCCGGGGCGACGAGCAAGGACTGGATCGAGCCGATGACCTGCAGCTGTTCGCCGGCGCTGTCCCTGATTGCCAGCGTGTAGAGCCCGTCCTGCGGCTTGAGCGCATCGCGCGTGTCAGGGCTGCGCAACGAGACGCCGGTGATGCCCCAATCGCTCTCGCCATCCGCCAGACAAGCATCGACATAGGCGGCCTGGTGGGCACGGTGAAAAGCGCCGACGCCAAGATGGACGATGCCGGGCGCGACGGACTTGCGGTCGTAGCGAGGCACCAGAACTTCGGCCGGCAGCTTCGCAAGGGTGGCGTTGGACAGGCGGCCGTTCATGGAAGCTAGTCTCCGATCGGAAAACGACGGCAGCGACGTAACACCCGCTCTCACCGTGCACAATGGCCGCGCTCCTTCCGAAAGTCATCATACAACTACATAATATTTGTATGTTGACATTATCTCTGGCCGATCTACCAATAGCGAAGCCTGGGAGGAGCCGCGTGGCCGCATTGACCGATCCGGACCTGCTGTTCGCGCCGGAAACGCGATCATTGGCGCGCGACCTTTACGCGGATGTGAAGGAGCTGCCGATCGTCAGCCCGCATGGTCACACCGACCCGCGCTGGTACGCGCTCAACGAGCCGTTTCCGGATCCCGCACAGCTGCTCATCGTGCCGGACCATTACATTTTCCGCATGCTGTTCAGCCAGGGCGTCCGGCTGGAGGAGCTCGGCGTGCCGACGCTCGACGGCGCACCCGTCGAAACCGACGGCCGGGCGATCTGGCGGCGCTTCGCCGAGCATTATTATCTCTTCCGCGGCACCCCGACGCGGCTTTGGCTCGACCATGTGCTCGGGCATCTGTTCGGCATCGGGGAGCCGCTGACCGCCGCCAGCGCCGACCGCGCCTACGACACGATCGCCACGCTGCTGCAACGCGACGACTATCGCCCGCGGGCGCTGTTCGAGCGCTTCAACATCGAGGTGATCGCCACGACCGAAGGCGCGCTCGACGACCTCAAATGGCACCGGACGATCCGCGACAGCGGCTGGAGCGGCCGCGTCGTCACCGCCTACCGGCCAGACGCCGTCGTCGATCCCGATTTCGAGGGGTTCTCGGCCAATCTCGATCGGCTCGGCGAGATCACCGGATGCGATACCGGCACATGGGCCGGTTATCTCGATGCGCACAGAAAGCGCCGCGCCTATTTCAAGGAATTCGGGGCGACCTCGTCCGATCACGGCCATCCGACCGCCGAGACCGCCAATCTCTCCGACGCGGCGGCGCAGGAGCTGTTCAACCGCATCCGGCGCGGCTCCGAGGATGAGCGTGAGCGAAAACTGTTCCGAGCCCAGATGCTGACCGAAATGGCCAAGATGAGCCGTGAAGACGGCCTGGCGATGCAGATCCATCCTGGATCATGGCGCAATCATTCGCCTTCTGTTTTCCAAAGATTCGGCCGCGACAAGGGCTTCGATATCCCGACCCGGACCGATTATGTGACGGCGCTGAAGCCGCTGCTCGACTGCGTCGGGCTGGAGCGCGACCTCACGATCATCCTGTTCACGCTCGACGAGACGAGCTATGCGCGCGAGCTGGCGCCGCTCGCCGGCATCTATCCGGCGCTCAAGCTTGGACCGGCGTGGTGGTTCCACGACAGCCCGGAAGGCATGCGCCGCTTCCGCGAGATGACCACCGAGACGGCGGGCTTCTACAACACCGTCGGCTTCAACGACGACACGCGCGCCTTCCCGTCGATTCCGGCGCGCCACGACGTCGCGCGGCGTGTCGACTGCGCCTTTCTGGCGCGGCTGGTCGCCGAGCATCGCCTCCGGGAGGAGGAGGCGCATGAGCTGGCGGGGCAGCTTGCCTACTCGCTTGCTAAGAAGGCGTATCGACTCTGAGCCAGGGCATCCATGATTTTTGAAGGGAGGAAAGACATGTTGCGTATTTCGAGATTGCTGGCGGCGACATTCGCCATCGGGTCCTTGATGATCGGCGCCGCGCAGGCCGAAACCGTCCTGCGCTCCTCGGACACCCATCCTGACGGCTATCCGACGGTCGAGGCGGCCAAATACATGGGCGAGCTGATCAAGCAGCGCACCAACGGGCGCTATTCGATCGAGGTCTATCATTCGGCGCAGCTCGGCGAGGAAAAGGACACGATCGAGCAGACCCAGGCCGGCGTCATCGACCTCGATCGCGTCTCCATGGGGCCGTTCAACGGCATCGTGCCGGAAACCGCTGTGCCGTCGTTGCCCTACATCTTCCGCTCGGTCGAGCATATGCGCCATGTCATGGACGGGCCGATCGGCGACGAGATCCTGAAGGCCTTCGAAGCGCATGACCTTGTCGGACTCGCCTTCTACGATTCCGGTGCGCGCTCCTTCTACAACACCAAGAAGGACATCGCCTCGATGGCAGACATGAAGGGCATGAAGTTCCGCGTCATCCAGTCAGACGTCTTTGTCGACATGGTGAACGCGCTTGGCGCCAACGCCACGCCGATGGCCTATGGCGAGGTCTATTCGGCGCTGCAGACCGGCGTCATCGACGGCGCCGAGAACAACTGGCCGAGCTTCGAATCCGCCAAGCATTACGAGGTCGCCAAGCACTACACGCTGGATCAGCACCAGATCGTGCCGGAAGTGCTGGTTATGTCGAAGGCAAGCTGGGACAAGCTCGCGCCGGAAGACCAGGCCATCGTGCGCCAGGCGGCCAAGGACAGCGTCGTCAAGATGCGCGAGCTGTGGGACGCGCAGGAGAAGAAGTCGCGCGACATCGTCGAGAAGGCCGGCGTCAAGATCAGCGAGATCGACAAGCAGCCGCTGATCGACGCGATGAAGCCGGTCTACGACAAATATCTGTCGACGCCCGAGCTCAAGGACCTCGCCGCCCGTATCCAGGCGACGAAATGACCGGGATGGGCAGCGGGCCCGGTGGCACGGAGGCTTCCGCGCTGCCGTCCAGCCGGTCGGGTCCGAAAGGGTTCTGGCTGCGGGTGGAGCGGACCCTTTCCGGGCTTGCGCGATTGGCCCTATGGGTCAGCGGCACCGGGTTGACGCTGATGACCGTCATCATCTTCTGGCAGGTCTTCTCGCGCTACGTGCTGAACCGTTCGCCGAGCTGGACCGAATCCTCATCCGTGCTGCTGATGGGCTGGTTCATCTTCCTGGGTGCCGCCGTCGGTGTGCGCGAGCGCACGCATCTCGGCTTCGATGTGCTGCTCTATGTCTTGCCTGCCTCGGCCAAGGCGGTGCTGCGCAGCATTTCCGATCTCGTCGTGCTGGCCTTCGGCGCCGGCATGATCGTCTATGGCGTGCAGCTGGCCAGGCTGACCTGGAACACGGTGATGCCATCGCTCGCCTTGCCTGGCGGCGTCAGCTTCCTGCCGGTCATCCTGGGGGGCGGGCTGGTCTGCCTGTTTTCACTCGAGCGGCTGGCGGGGCGCTTTGCCGGGCTGCCGGTCGATGCCGACATCTACGCGACCGGCGAGGAGCTTTGAACCATGGCGCTGATCGTGCTTTTCGGCACTTTCGTCTTCCTGCTGGTTATCGGCACGCCGATCGCGTTCTGCCTCGGCGTCGCCAGCTTCGCGACGATCCTGACGATCGGCCTGCCACCCGTCGTGGTGTTCCAGCGGCTCAATTCCGGCGTCAGCGTCTTTTCGCTGATGGCCATCCCGTTCTTCATCTTCGCCGGCGACCTTATGGTTCGCGGCGGCATCGCCGCCCGCCTGGTGGCATTGGCCGGGTCCCTGGTCGGCCACCTGCGCGGCGGTCTGGGCCAAGTCAACATTGCCGCGTCGACCATGTTCGGCGGCATTTCCGGTTCGGCGGTGGCCGATGCCTCAGCGGTCGGCGGGCTGATGATCCCGCAGATGAAGGCGCGTGGCTACGGCGTCGACTATGCCGTCAACATCACCTCCGTCGGCGCCATCATTGCGCTGCTGATCCCGCCGTCGCACAACATGATCATCTATTCGATCTCGGCCGGCGGCCGCATCTCGATCGCGGATCTTTTCACCGCCGGCGTTCTGCCGGGGCTGTTGCTGGCCCTGTCTCTGATGGTCACCGCCTATCTGGTGGCAAGCCGGCGCGGCTATCCGACGGAACCTTTTGCCGGTTTCGGCCGGGCCTTGCAGCTGCTTGTCGCCGCCATTCCCGGGCTGATCCTGATCGGCATCATCTTTGGCGGCGTCCGCTCCGGCATCTTCACCGCCACCGAAAGCTCCTGCATTGCCATCGTCTATGCTTTCCTGGTGACGTTGATCATCTACCGGTCGATGAGCTGGAACGATTTCGTCACCGCGACCACCGCGGCGGTGCGCACGACAGCGATGGTGTTGATGATTATCGGCTGCGCCGCGGCCTTCGGCTGGCTGCTGGCCTATCTCCGGGTTCCGGCAGCGCTCGTCGCGTTTTTGCAGTCCGTGTCCGACAACAAGCTGGTCATACTGCTCCTGATCAATGTCGTCCTGCTCATCCTCGGCACATTCATGGACATGTCGCCGCTCATCATCATCACCACGCCGATCTTCCTGCCGGTGGTCATGGCCTATGGCGTCGATCCCGTGCATTTCGGCGTCATCCTGATCCTCAATCTCGGCATCGGCCTCTGCACGCCGCCAGTGGGCGCGGTGCTGTTCGTCAGTTGCGCCATCGGCCGCATTCCCATCTGGACGGCAATGCGCTCGATCTGGCCGTTCTATGGAGCGGCCTTCATGGTGCTGATGCTTGTCACCTACATACCGGAAATCTCATTGTGGCTGCCGAGCCTGTTCCACTAGGAGGGCACCACGTGTCCCAAACAGTTGCCGACCTCAGGGTCGAACGGAAGCCGAAACTGTCGGAGACGGTGGTCGCGGCGATCCGCAAGCAGCTCTTGGCGGGCGAGATTCCGCCCGGACAGAAGCTGCCAACCGAAGGCCAGCTGACGGAGGCTTTCGGCGTCAGCCGCACGGTCATCCGCGAGGCGCTGGCCAAGCTTGCCGCCGATGGCCTGGTCGAAGCGCGGCAAGGCGCCGGCGTCTTCGTCAGCGAGCACATCTCGACGACCTTCGGCGTTTTGGCCGCCGACATGGGAGCCAAGGATTCGGTCGCGCTCAACGTGCTCGAGGTCCGCCTCGCGATCGAGATCGAATCGGCGGGCCTGGCCGCCATCCGCCGCAACGCCGCCCAGGAGGCCGCGATCCAGGAGGCCTTCTTCGAGTTCGAGCGGCTACTGCTCGCCAGCCAGCCGACCGGCCCCGCCGACCTGGCCTTCCACCGCGCGATCGCCAGCGCCACCAACAACCCGTTCTATGTCGAGATGCTCGATGTGCTGGGACGCCGCGCCATTCCCTGCGACGTGACCTCGCCATGGTCGACAGAGCTCGTCCAGTCGGACGAGTACCAGCGCGGCCTGCAGCGCGAGCACCTCGTCATCCTCAACGCCATCTCGGCGGGCGATGCCGAGGCCGCGCGCGAGGCGATGCGCACGCATCTGGCCCACAGCCAGCAGCGCTACCGCGAGCGGCTGCAGGCCAGACAGGCCTATTATGCCAATTCGCTGAAAGCCGCATCGACCGAGTGACCGTCAGACAAGGCCTAGAAATGGACCAGACACACACCGAATTTTCCTCGCGCTTCGCCATCGATCCAATCACCGCCGCGGCCATGGGAACAGACGAGCTGCGCCACCATTTCCACGTCGAGGGGCTTTTCCAGCCGGGCCTCGTCAGCCTGACCTACACGCATTACGACCGCATGATCGTCGGCGGCGCCATGCCGGTCGACAAGGTCCTGCCGCTCGAGGCGATCAAGCCGACCGGAACCAAGGCTTTCCTCGACCGCCGCGAACTGATCGCCGTCAACATCGGCGGCGCCGGCACCGTCACGGCCGACGGCCTGCCTTACGAATTGGCGGCGCGCGACATGGTCTATCTCGGCATGGGCACTGAGCAGGTGTCGTTCGCCTCGGCGGAGCCCGACAGGCCGGCAAAATTCTACCTGCTTAGCGCACCGGCGCATCGGACCTATCCCAGCCAGTTGATCCGCATCGGCGATGCCAGGCGGCTCGACCTCGGCAGCCAGGCGACCAGCAACGAACGCTCGATCTTCCAGTTCATCCACGCCGACGGCGTCAAGACCTGCCAGCTCGTCGTCGGCATGACGCAACTGGCGCCAGGCTCGGTGTGGAACACCATGCCTTGCCATGTGCATGACCGGCGCATGGAAGCCTATCTTTATTTCGATCTGCCGGAAGGGCAGCGCGTCTTCCACTTCATGGGCGAACCGGACGAGACGCGCCACATCGTCATGCGCAGCGAGGAGGCGGTGCTGTCGCCGGGCTGGTCGATCCATTCGGGCGCCGGCACGTCCAACTACGCCTTCATCTGGGCTATGGCCGGCGACAATGTCGACTATACCGACGTCGACCAGGTGGCGATGGATCAATTGCGGTGAGCGATCTTTCCGCCTTCAGCCTCACAGGCAAGCGCATCCTGGTCACCGGCGCCAACACCGGCATCGGGCAAGGCATCGCCGTGTCGATCGCGCGCGCCGGCGGCCTGGTCGTCGGCATCGGCCGTTCGGCGATGGACGACACTGCCGGGAAAGTCGCCGCCGCGGGCGGCAGCTTCGAAGCGGCAAAGACCGATCTTGGCGACCCGGCCGAGGCAGCCGCCATGCTCGACCGGGTCTGGAGCGAAAGCGGCCCGCTCGACGGCCTCGTCAACAATGCCGGCATCATCCGGCGCGCCGATGCGGTCGACCTGAGCGAGGCCGACTGGGACGAAGTGATGGACATCAATTTGAAAACGGTCTTCCGGCTCTGCCAGAGCTTTGCCAGGCGCGTGCTGGCGCAGCCCGGGCGGCGCGGCAAGATCGTCAACATCGCCTCGGTGCTGAGTTTCCAGGGCGGAATCCGCGTTGCTTCCTATACGGCCTCGAAGCACGGCGTGCTCGGCCTCACAAGGCTGCTCGCCTGCGAATGGGCGGCGAAAGGCATCAATGTCAACGGCATCGCGCCGGGCTATGTCGAGACCAACAACACCGAAGCCTTGCGCGCCGACCCGGACCGCAGCACCGCCATCCTCGGGCGCATTCCCGCGGCGCGTTGGGGCCGGCCCGACGATATAGGCGACGCGGCCGTGTTCCTGCTGGCGCGGGCGTCGGACTATATGCATGGCGCGGTAGTGCCGGTCGATGGCGGCTGGCTGGCGCGGTGAACCTTCTGCCAATTTCGAACGGAAGCTGAACGATGACTGATATCTTTTCCCATGCGGGCGAAAAAGCCTGGGAGCCGACGGCGGACGGCAACAGGCGGCGCGTGCTGGTGCATACCGATGAATTGATGATGGTCGAGTTCGCCTTCGACAAGGGTGGCGTCGGGGCGCTGCATTCGCATCCGCATGTCCAGGCGAGCTATGTCGCCGAGGGCCGCTTCGAGGTCGCCGTTGACGGCCGATCGGAGATCCTCGAAACGGGAAGCAGCTTCATCGTGCCGTCCAATCTCATGCATGGCGTCAAGGCGCTGGAGGCGGGGCGGCTGGTGGACAGTTTCGCGCCTTACCGGGCCGATTTCCTCGGCTAGGACAGGTCGGCGGTTCTACCGAGCGCCGAACTGCACCGGAGCGGTTTCACGCCGTTCCGGCATCGTCGCGTGATCGCGGCGACCTGCCGCGAGCAGGCGGCGCGCGGCATCGAGTATGGCCTCGACCGGCGCGTCGGCGACATAGGCCGAACGGCCTCGCCTTGGCGCCGCGACGACCTCGACCGCATTTGAAAGGGGTCGCCAGCGCTCCATATTGGCGCCGTTGTTGACGATCACCGCCGGCGTCATGACGGCGGCCATGAGATGCGCCAGTCCGCCCTCCATGCCGATATAGGCGACCGCCATCTCGCCCAACGCAAGCAGGAGATCGTCGAAGCTCGTGATGTCTGGCGCCAGTTCCGGGCTGGCTACCTCGAGGCGGCTTTCCTTTGCGACGAGCGCCCGCAACGTCGGTCCGTTGCCGGGCGTCGCCAAGTACAGCACCTGGTAGCCAGCATCGATGAGATTGCCGGCAACGGCCACCACCTGATTTTCGCTCATGCACTTCCTGCCCTGGGCATTGCCGCCAAGCAGGACGAGCGGACGGCTGCAACCGCCGCGCAGCTGGCGCGCCAGGGTCCGCGCGGCATCCGGAACATCGAGCCTGTGGTCGAAAGGCAAATGCCGCGCCGCCAGACGCTCGATGAGCCGATGGTAGCGCCAGGCATTGTGTTCTGGCCGCAGCGTCAATCGCGTGCCCCAGCGCAGCGACAGAAGATGGCCGGCAAAATTCGCTTCGTGGCGGATGCCCCGGCCCGCGAGTTGCAGAGCGGTGAGCATCAGGCCCGGCACGCCGGTCCGCAGATCGACGACGACGGCCTTGCGGCCGCGCGGCGCGAATTCGGCCAGGATGGCGGAAAGCCGCGTGTTCGTCCTGAAGTCATCGACGAGATGCGCGACATGCTTGCGCAGCACATGCGAGAGCGATGAACCGCGCGTGGCGCCGTAGACGACACGGCTTTGCGGAAAGGCCGTCCTTGCCGCCCGCAGGGCCGGAATCCGCAGCAGGCCGTCGCCAAGCGCGTCGTTGCGGGCATAGAAGATCAGCACGGGCGCGGACGAATCCATGGCGAAGGAGGATTCCATTGGTGCGTGATGCCGGAGAAGCGGGATCGCAAGAATTCGTGCAAGAAAGACCGGCAAGCCCCCGGCTGAATCCTGCATGAATATGCTTGGTTTCTTGTATAAGGAAAGCCTGATCCTGTCATCCCGCCAACGCCGGCTGGGTTGGCGATGTCAGGCTCGACATGGCCCGGGCGCTTCCGGCTTCAAACGGCCATTTCGGCCAATGAACCGGGGGTGGCGGCTGGGGCATGTCGTTCTGCGCGATGGGGGTGGATATGCCAACACTCGGGGCGGCTGTCGGTTTTCTGATGGCCCGGTCAAGCAGGGAGCTTGATCGCCTTGTGACGGCCGTCAAAATTCGCTGGCGGTCGAGGCCGAATGCGCGGGCCGCGCGGGCCAACAAGATATTCATAGCCGGGTGCGCGCGCAGCGGAACGACCCTGACGCAACGCGTCATGAAAAGCTTCGAGGATACTTTCGTCTGGCCGCCCGAGGCGCGGCACACGAAATTCTATCTGCTGGACCGCCGGGAAAACAATCTGGTCGTCAAGCGCGATTCCCGGGCTTTCGCCCACCTTGCGAAATTGCGCGCCGACATCGGTCTCGTCTATTGCGTTCGACATCCTTTGGATGTGCTCACCAGCGTGCATCCGCAGACCGCGAAGGAGCGTCGGTTTCACACCACGGCCGACCGCTGGGTGCTGGAATACGATGCGCTGCTGAGCCTGAGAAAGGCGCAGCCGATGCGCGATATTCTCTACGTGCGCTACGAAGACACGATCGCCGACCCCGACGCCGTGCAGCAGCGAATCGCAGATCGGTTCGGGCTCCGCCCGAGAGTGCCGGTGACCGGGGACGGGGAGCGCCCTATCCACACACGCTCGCTGCGCAAGTGGGAGCGCAACGAAGATTATCGCGCCTATCTTCAAGGCCAGCTGTCGCCGGCCGTTCTTGGACCCATGCAGGCCTTCTGTCGCGAATTCGGCTATGACATGCCTGTCTGGACCGGCGGCGCCGGATGAAGCATCTCAGCGCTGCTGCAGCGCCAGGCGTATGCCGAGCGCGCAATAGATGCCGCCGACCACCTTGCCCTGCCATTTCAGCACTGCCGGATTGCGGCGCAGGAAGGAACCCAGGCCGCCCGCGCTGACGGCGAAGACGACCGTGCTGAAGAGCCCGAGCAGGACAAAGATGATGCCCAGCGTCATTAGTTGCAGCACCACGAAACCGGCTTGCGGGTGCACGAATTGCGGCAGGAAGGCCAGGAAGAACAGCGCGGTCTTAGGATTGAACACTTCGGTCAGGATCGCCTGCCGAAAGGCCCGACCCGCGGAAATTGGGAGCGTCCTGCCCGCCAGGTCTGCCGGCGCCTTTTCGAGAATGGCGCGGATGCCGAGATAAACGAGATAGGCCGCGCCGATATATTTGACGATGCTGAACAGCATAGCCGAAGCGGCGATGATGGCCGAGATGCCGACGATGGCCATGACGGTGTGGATCACATCGCCCGCGGCGACGCCGGCGCCGGTGGCGATACCGACCTTCGTGCCCGAGCTCGTCGCCCGCGCGACCGTGAGCAGCGTCGCCGGCCCCGGGATGAAGACGAAGCCGAACACGACCGCGATATAGGTGACGAGCGTGGCGGGGTCGATCATGCGAGGGTTCCTTTTGCATCGGCCGCCGGCAGCGGACGGCTCGAAACCATAGCATCGGAGAATGCGTCGGCGGAACTCTCCAGCCGATGTGCCAGCGATGGCCTTTCGATGACGGCATCGACGTGCGGCGGCAGGTTTTCCGCCAAGCGCGGTTGTGGCCGGATGAGCGCTGCGCTACTCCAAGGCATCACGCGGTGAATCACTTGGCTGGTCTTCACATAAACCCGAAAACGACCTCCTGCCCGGTGTCGGCCTGATGCCGGTACAGGCAGCGGGCCTGCGGGCCGAGGACCACAAGCGGCGCGTCCTGAAGGATGTGTTCGGCTTCGACGATTTTCGCCCCGGGCAGGCGACCGTGATCGAGGCGTTGCTGGCCGGACGGCATGTGCTGGCGGTGATGCCGACAGGTGCCGGCAAGTCGCTCTGCTATCAGGTTCCGGCGCTGGTCAAAGGCGGGCTCACCATCGTGGTGTCGCCGCTGGTGGCGCTAATGCAGGACCAGGTCGCCGCCTTGCGCCTTGCCGGCGTGGCCGCCGACACGATCAATTCCTCGCTCGACCGCGACGCCAATGTCGCGGCCTGGCGCCGTGTCGCGTCCGGACAGACGCGGCTGCTCTATATGGCGCCGGAGCGGCTGATGACGGAGCGGATGCTCGAAGCCCTGTCGCGGCTCGATGTCGGCCTGATCGCCATCGACGAGGCACATTGCATCTCGCAGTGGGGCCCGGCCTTCCGGCGCGAATATGAGGACCTGTCGCGGCTGCGCGGGCTGTTTCCGCAAGTGCCCATCATCGCGCTCACGGCGACGGCGGACGAGGCTACCCGCGCCGATATCGAAGCGCGGCTGTTTGCCGGGCGGGCCGATACCCTGGTGCTGGGCTTCGACCGGCCCAACATCAAGCTGGCGATAGAGCCCAAGCAGGACAGCAAGCGCCAGCTGCTCCGCTTCATCGAGCGTCACCAAGGCAAGAGCGGCATCATCTATTGCCTGTCGCGCCGCAAGACGGAGGAAATGGCGGCTTTCCTGGAGAAGAACGGCGTGCGCGCGCTCGCCTACCATGCCGGCATGAGCAAGGACGCGCGGGAAGCGAACCAGAACGCGTTCATGAGCCTCTCCGGCGTCGTCATGGTGGCGACAATCGCTTTCGGCATGGGCATCGACAAGCCCGATGTCGCCTATGTCTTCCACACCGACCTGCCCGGCAGCCTGGAGGCGTATTACCAGGAGATCGGCCGTGCCGGACGCGACGGCCGGCCGGCGGAAGCGCACATGCTCTACGGCGCCGGCGACATCCGCACGCGGCGGATGTTCATCGACGACGAGGATACGGCGCCCGAGCACAAAAGACGGGGGCATCGCCGGCTCGACACGCTGATCGGCTATTGCGAGACGGCGCAGTGCCGGCGCCAGGTGCTGCTCGGCTATTTCGGCGAGGAGGCGCAAGCCTGCGGCAATTGCGACAACTGCCTCGACCAGGCGCCGCGCGCCGATGGCGGGGTGGAGGCGCGCATCATCCTCGCGGCCGTCGCGCAGAGCGGCGAGCGCTTCGGCGCCGCCCATGTCATCGACATCCTGCTCGGCCATGAGATCGAAAAGGTGCAGGCTAGAGGCCATCAGAAGCTCGCCAGCTTCAGGATCGGCATCATGCACCGGAAACCGGTCTGGCTGTCGCTCATCCGGCAACTTGTCGCCGGCGGCTTCCTGGTGCCGGACCCCGACGGTCATGGCGGCCTCGCCATCTCGGAAGGCGGCCGCGCGCTCGGGCGCGGAGAGGTTACGTTCGAGTATCGTGTCGAAGGCCGGGACCGTCTCGCGCGCGGCAGGAAGCGTGCCGCGCAGGGTTCCGCCATGGGCGGCGAGGGCGTGGACACGTCCCTACTGGCCGCGCTCAAGACGCTGCGGCTGCGGCTCGCCAAGGAACGCCAGGTGCCGGCCTATGTGGTGTTCTCCGACCGCACCCTGATCGACATGGCCGAGCGCCGTCCGCGCGACCTCGACGATTTCGCCGAAGTCAACGGCGTGGGCGCCGCCAAGCTCAAGGAGTTCGGCGAGATCTTCGTGAGCGCGATCGCGGCGCAAGAGGCGAGCGGGTCGAACTGAGGAACGGGCTTTCCTTGACGCGTCACCCCGTCATTCCGCGTTTGCCAAGCAGCATTTCTTGAATTTCTTGCCGCTTCCACAAGGGCACGGATCGTTGCGCCCGACGTCGCGCCAGGGGTTGGTGGCCGGTGTGACGCTGGTGAAGGCCAGGTCCAGCCGTGAGGCTTGCCCATCCTCGTCCTCGTCAAGATCGAAATCGTCGTCGCCGAACTCGAAGTCGTCGTCGTCAAGGCCGCGGGTCCAATCCAGCGCCACAAGGACATCCTCGATATAACTCAGACTGGCGCGATCGAACCGGCCGATGTCGCCGGGTTGCTGCTCGGCTTCCCGCAGGTCGCTTTCGAAATCACTGCGCTCAAGCACATCTTCCGGGATAAGGCCCTCATCCCAGGCGCTGTAGGCAAGCGGAACGAGGTCTCGCAGGGCAAGCATCGCGATGGCTTGCAGCCAGCCGACCCACGCGTAATCCCAGTCGTCGGCCAGCCTCTCTTTGTAGAACCGTTCCACGAAATCCCTTGTCCGGTCGCGCTCGATGCGACCTTCCCAGGTCAAGAAGGTCACCGCGCCAAATGCCGCGTCACGGATGAATTCGTCGGCGGAGCGGTCGGCAATGATGTCGAACAGCGCGCCGGCGTCGCCGTCGAACACGCCTACGATGATGCGCGACAGGGTTTCGGTTATGGCGTCGCCAAGCAGCCGGTCGGCTTCCTTCCCAGGGCGGCGCAGCAGACGCAGCAAGGGTTGGCATGCCTGGGTGTCGCGGGCGCCGCCGAGGATATACACGCCCCTGAAGAGCAGCATCTCTTCATCGTCCGACAAGGGCTGTCCGTTGGCGGCGCGTTCAAGGACAGCGCGCAGCGCAGGCGCTGATTCTTCTATCCTGATCGTGCAGACCGCGATTGCGAGATTCGGCACCTCGCGTTCGGTCGCCACGGCATGGAGATAGCGGTCTATCGGATACAACTCGAAGTCACCGCTGTCGTTGGAGAGCAGCTTTTCCAGATCTTGTTTTTTCATCGCGTCCAGTCGCGTCGATGGAGCCCCGGCCCGGCATGCTATCGATCCTTCAGCCGCCCGGTCAACGGGTGGCGACCAGCCTATTCGCCAATCGATCTGCTTGACTCGACCCTGCAATCGGTTGAGCCGGCTAGAGTGGTTCTTCACAGGAACGGCGAACCACTCTATCCCTTTGTTCTTACGCGATTCCGGACGGAAGGCTGCGGCGAAATCGCCGAGCCCAACCGCCTTTCCTGGAATTGCTCAACGCCAAAGGCACACCCGGACGTCCTTGCCGACATAGCAGGCGCCTTCACGGCGAAGCTCTCCCCAATCGCCTGCCTCGCCGTGCGTGTCGCGAATGTCTGCGTTCGCATAGCCTGCCCAAAGATCGCCGTCCTTGTAGACAACCGCCCAGTAATCTTTCGACATTTCACCGGCCCCGCTATGCGTGTCGGGATAGTCGATACCCGCAAAGACCTGCCGGGGCCCCTGGATGTTGAAATCGCCGCCCTGTTCGATTTGGTAGGAGCATCTTCCGGATATCCGGGTCTGACCGTGAACGACGAGCAGGCAGCGGCCCCATTTATAACCGCTTGGTAGACGATGCTGTGCCGCATGCGAAGGCGAAACGGAAAACGCAATTGCAAGGGCGATCGCGATGGCTCGGCCAGTCAACAGCCGATCCGAAGAGCGACCGGACACCGTTGGATTACGCCCAGAGCGCATGTCGAACGATCCTCCGCAGGACGATCCCCTGAGATCATATTGTTATCGACCATGGTCGGATTTCTGTCACGCGTATGTGTGCCGCTTCACGACCCGGGTATGGATCGATCGAAACGTGGTCTGGACTCGAGGCGTTATAAGTCGGGCGATCCCAGCCCTCCTTCGCTAAAGCCTCGGAGGGCATCCTGCTTCGCACGAAGGATCGTGCTTATCCTGCGAAGCTCGAAGAGCGAAGCAGGGTGGCGGAGAGGGAGGGATTCGAACCCCCGATACCCTTGCGAGTATGCCGCATTTCGAGTGCGGTGCATTCGACCACTCTGCCACCTCTCCGCGAGATCATGGTCGGCCGTTGCCGGCGCGGCGCACTAGATAACGGCTGACCGTTAGAGTTACAAGGCCCTATTCGCCCGATTTCCAGCTTCCGCGAAAAGCGATTGCGACGTTACGGGCTGAAATTTGCCGGCAACGTCGCTCATGCATCTTCAAGGGCAGGCCTGCTTGCCTTGACTCCGGCGCAACCTTCGGTTAGGGACAGCCCGCATTCGGCGTGGAGGCTCTTCCGCGCCGCTTGTTTTTTGAACCCGCAGACTGACAAAAAGACGGCCGAACCGCCTGACGCGGTTCATCGAGGCCGACCGAACAGCGAAAGGCAAAAAATGTTCGCAGTCATCAAAACGGGCGGCAAGCAGTATCGCGTCGCCGCCAACGATCTCCTGAAGATCGAGAAACTCGAAGCCAAGGTCGGCGACATCGTCGAGATCGGCAATGTGCTCGCACATGGCGAGGGCGAGAATGTCACCTTCGGCGCGCCGTTCGTCGATGGCGCTCTGGTCACGGCGGAAGTCGTCGAGCAGGGCAAGAACCGCACCGTCATCGCTTTCAAGAAGCGCCGCCGCCAGAATTCGCGCCGCAAGATCGGCCACCGCCAGCTTTTGACCACCGTCAGGATCGCCGAGATCCTGCTGGGCGGCGCCAAGCCGTCGAAGAAGGCCGCCGCCAAGCCGGAAGCCAAGGCCCCCGAAGCCAAGGCGGAAGTCGCCGCCGAGGCCAAGGCCGAAGCCGCTCCGAAGGAGCCGAAGGCCAAGAAGGAACCCAAGGCAGAGGCCGCCCCGAAGGAGGAGGCTAAGGCTGAGACCGCCGCCGCGCCGCTGTTCAAGGCGCCGAAGGGCGAGCCGGACGACCTGACCGTGATCAAGGGCATCGGCCCGGTCGCGGCGAAGGACCTCGCCGAGCAGGGCATCGTCACCTTCGCGCAGCTCGCCAAGCTCACCGACAAGGATGTCGCCAAGATCGACGAGCACATGCCGTTCAGCGCCGACCAGATCAAGGACTGGCGCGAGCAGGCCAAGGAACTGGCGAAGAAGTAATTCTTCCGGCGACGATCGTCGCCGGTACGGGACTTGAAACGGAACGCGAACGCGTTCATAAGACCATGCAAGCGCCTCAGGGCGCATCGGAGTTAGTCAAATGGCACACAAGAAAGCTGGCGGTTCGTCGCGCAACGGTCGCGATTCGCACTCCAAGCGTCTCGGCGTGAAGAAGTTCGGCGGCGAAGCCGTCGTCGCCGGCAACATCATCATCCGCCAACGCGGCACGACCTGGCATCCGGGCACCAATGTTGGCATGGGCACGGACCACACCCTTTTTGCGCTCGACGCCGGCGCAGTCACCTTCAACAAGAAAGCCAACGGCCGAACCTACGTATCGGTGAACCCGATTACCAAAGCAGCGGAGTAGCCGGTTCCGCACCATAACACCGGCGCCCATCTCGGGAACCGGTGTCTGGCCAGGCCAGGAAAAGGATCAGGAGAGATGGGCTTGCCCTCTCTCCTTTTTCATTTTTTCTTGCCCTGGAGGACTAAAATGGTTGCCGAAGCGGAAGACACCGAAGACGAAAGTTACGCGATCGATTGCCCGGTGCTGGGCACCGAGCGGCTGGTCATGCGCGCCCCGCGCGAAAGCGATCTCGAGCAACTCGTTGCCTTGGCCGACAACCGGCATGTCGCCGAAATGCTGGCCCGCATGCCGCATCCCTATGGCGAAGCCGAGGGCCGCACCTTCCTCGCCATGGCGGCATCGCGCCGCGCCGGCATCGTCTATGCGCTGACGCTTGCCGGCACCGGCACCTTCGTCGGCTGCGCGGGCTTGAACACCACCGATCGCGGGCTGGAGCTCGGCTACTGGATCGGCGAGCCTTACTGGAAGCGCGGTTATGCGACGGAGGCCGCGCATGCGCTGGTCGACCTCGCGTTCCAGAACACTTCGATCCAGGTGCTGCATGCCTCGACCCGGGTGATCAATCCGGCCTCGCGCCGCGTCATCCACAAATGCGGCTTCCAGTATGCCGGCCAGGGCATGCTGAACTCGATCGTCGCCGGCCAGGTGCCGGTCGAGCGCTACCGGCTCGACAGGAAGACATGGACCAGTCTCAGGAACTGGGTGCATTTTTGACGATTGCTTCACAGGGCTGAGCAAGCGCCCCCTCACCCGGATTGCCAACCGAATTGCGAAGAGCAATTCGGGGCAATCCGACCTCTCCCCTCGGGGAGAGGAGCAGGTAAGCGCGGGCGCCAACCTCTTCTCCCCTCGGGGAGAAGGTGGCCGCGTAGCGGCCGGATGAGGGGGAGTTCAGAACTCAGCCCAGCTCCGCCCAGAGCGGCAAGTGGTCGGAGCCGATGGCGTCCCGGTCGGACCACAGGCGCTGCAGCGATCTGGCCAACGAGGCGCTGGTGAAGATGTAGTCGATGCATTTGTGGCGGCTTTTGTCGCCGGGGCGGTTGGGGTCGACCCAGGTGACGAGGTCGGCGACGGCCAGGCGCTGGGCGACGTCGACGGCAAGATCGGCGGTCAACGGCATGCCGAACTCATGGTCCGGGCGGCCTGCGAGCTCGACATATTCAGGCGATCCCGTCAGCATGTTGAAGTCGCCCATGACGATGAAGGCTTCCGGATAGGGCAGGTCCGGCAGGCCGATCTCGGGAATGCCCGACAGACCGCCGCCTTCCAGCGTGTAGTTCAGCAGGCGCTGGCGCAGGAAGCGGATCTGGCCCTGGCGCTCGACCGGGCTGCGGTGGTCGAGATGGGTGGAATAGAAGCGGATGAAGCCAAGCGGCGTCTCGATCAGCGCCTCGAGCGCGCCGCGCTGGAAGTTCATGGTCTCGAGGCTGCGGCTGCGCGGCAAAAGGAGATTGCGCGACAGATGGATGGGCGTCTTCGACAGCACCATGTTGCCGAGCTGGAAGGAGGTCGAGACGGCACGGCCGTTCTCCAGGCGCGAGCCGATATTGACCTCGAAATTGCTGCCATAGGCGGCAAAATAATCGGGCAGCGCCTCGCCGATCTCGGCCACCATGTCGCGATCGCCGTTGCGCGGATTGTTGCGGGTCACCTCCTGCAGCGCGATCACATCGGCACCGCGTACCGCATCGGCGATGCGGCCAAGATCGTATTTGCCGTCGAGGCCGATGCCGAACTGGATGTTGTAGGTGACGATCTTCATTCGAGCATTCCCCCGACCCTGGCTCGCGAACAGTGCTACTGCGTCTTTTGCAAAAGAGCATCAGGCGCTTTAGTCGCAAAACAGCCTCGCCCTTCGTCCCGCCTTGGTTTAGAGCAATCCCGTAGGGCCACCAGCAGAAACTTGAAACGCAGATGAAATTCCTCGACCAGGCAAAGGTTTACATCCGCTCCGGCGATGGCGGCGCCGGATCGGTGTCGTTCCGGCGCGAGAAATTCATCGAGTTCGGCGGACCGGACGGCGGCGACGGCGGCCGCGGCGGCGATGTCTGGATGGAAGCGGTCGACGGGCTGAACACGCTGATCGACTATCGCTACCAGCAGCATTTCAAGGCCAAGACCGGCATGCATGGCATGGGCCGCAACATGACGGGCGCCAAGGGCGCCGACGTGACGCTGAAAGTGCCGGCGGGCACGCAAGTCTTTGCGGAGGACAATGAAACACTGATTTGCGACCTGACCGTGGTCGGCCAGCGCTTCCTGCTCGCCAAGGGCGGCAATGGCGGTTTCGGCAACCAGCATTTCAAGACCTCGACCAACCAGGCGCCGCGCCGTGCCAATCCCGGCCTGCCGGGCGAGGAGATGAACGTCTGGCTGCGGCTGAAGCTGATTGCCGACGCCGGCCTGGTCGGCCTGCCCAATGCCGGCAAGTCGACCTTCCTTGCCGCCGTCACCGCCGCCAAGCCGAAGATCGCCGACTATCCGTTCACCACGCTCTATCCTGGGCTGGGCGTCGCCCGCATCGACGGCCGCGAATTCGTGCTGGCGGATATTCCCGGGTTGATCGAGGGCGCGCATGAAGGGGTCGGCATCGGCGACCGTTTCCTCGGCCATGTCGAGCGCACGCGCGTGCTGCTGCACCTCGTCTCGGCGCAGGAGGAAAATCCCGGCAAGGCCTACAAGACGGTGCGCGCGGAGCTCGATGCCTATGGCCATGGGCTGACCGACAAGGTCGAGATCGTCGCGCTCAGCCAGATCGATATCCTGGACGCGGATCAGCGCAAGAAGAAGGCCGCCTCGCTGAAGCGCGCCGCCGGTCGCGCGCCGATGCTTGTCTCGGCCGTCACCAGCGAAGGCGTCGAGGCGGTGCTGCGCGCGCTGATGGCGGTGGTCGCGGAAGCACGCGATGCCGTTCCGGCTCCTGTCGACACGCGCTGGCGATAAGACCCATGAAATCGCTGAAATCATACCGGCGCATCACCGTGAAGATCGGTTCGGCCCTGCTCGTCGACCGCGCGGCAGGCCTGAAGCGCGACTGGCTGACCTCCTTGGCCGATGACATCGCCGTGCTTGCCAGCACCGGCGCGGAAGTGCTTGTCGTATCCTCAGGAGCCATCGCGCTTGGCCGCACCATTCTCGGCCTCGGTAAACGCGCGCTGAAGCTCGAGGAGAGTCAGGCCGCCGCTGCGGTCGGCCAGATCGCGCTTGCCGGCGCCTGGTCGGACGCGCTCGGCAAGGACGGGCTGAAGTCGGGCCAGATCCTGTTGACGCTTGGCGACACTGAAGAACGTCGCCGCTACCTCAACGCGCGCGCGACGATCTCGACGCTGCTCAAGATGAAGGCGGTGCCGGTCATCAACGAGAACGACACGGTGGCGACGTCGGAAATCCGCTATGGCGACAACGACCGCCTGGCCGCTCGTGTCGCGACCATGATGGGCGCCGATCTCTTGGTGCTGCTTTCCGATATCGACGGGCTCTACACGGCGCCGCCGGCCAAGGACCCGCAGGCAAAATTCATTCCAGTGGTCGATCGCATCACGCCCGACATCGAGGCGATGGCGGGCGCGGCCGCGTCAGAGCTGTCGCGCGGCGGCATGCGCACCAAGCTCGACGCCGGCAAGATCGCAAATGCCGCCGGTACCGCGATGATCATCACGTCTGGCACAAGGTTCTCGCCGCTGATGGCGATCGAGCGCGGCGAGCGCGCGACGTTCTTCAAGCCGAGCGCCAATCCGGTGAAGGGTTACAAGACCTGGATCGCGGGGCAGCTCGAGCCGGCCGGCCGGCTCACTGTCGATGCCGGCGCCGTCGGCGCGCTCATATCGGGCAAGTCGCTGCTGGCTGCCGGCGTCAAGCTGGTCAGCGGCAATTTCTCGCGCGGCGACACGGTGGCGATCCTGTCGCCCGAGGGCCGCGAGATCGCGCGCGGCCTTGTTGCCTATGATGCCGCCGATGCCGTAAGGATCGCTGGCCTGAAGACGGCCGAGATCGAAACCGTGCTCGGCTACGAGGCGCGTTCGGCGATGATCCATCGCGACGACCTTGTGGTAAGCCTTGCGGGCGACCAGATATTGGTCGACGACTGACCAAAGCGGAGGATAACCATGCTGAAACGGCATGAAAAATCCGGCGAAGACACGATTGTGCTGATGGCCGACATCGGCCGCCGCGCCCGCGCCGCTGCGCGACCGTTGGCCGTTGCTTCCACCAAGGCCAAGAATGCCGCGCTCATCGCCATGGCCGATGCCATCCTGCGCAACGAGCAGGCGATACTCGATGCCAACGCCATCGACGTGTCGAATGGCGAGGAGGCCGGGCTGTCCGGTTCCTTCATGGACCGGTTGAAACTCAATCCGTCGCGCATCAAGGCGATGGCCGAGGGCATCCGCGAGATTGCGGCGCTGAAAGATCCGGTCGGCGACGTCATCGCCGCATGGGATCGCCCCAATGGCCTGCATATAGAGCGCGTGCGCACGCCGCTCGGCGTTATCGGCGTCATCTATGAAAGCCGGCCGAACGTGACGGCGGACGCCGGCGCGCTTTGCCTCAAGGCGGGCAATCCGGTGATCCTGCGCGGCGGCTCGGATTCGAACAATTCGTCGTCGGCGATCCATGCCTGCATGGTCGAAGGGCTGAAGGCCGCTGGCCTGCCGCAGGATGCCATCCAGCTGGTGCCGACCACCGACCGCGCCGCCGTCGGCGAGATGCTCAAAGGTCTCGGCAGCAATCTCGACGTCATCATCCCGCGCGGCGGCAAAAGCCTGGTCGGGCGCGTGCAGAACGAGGCGCGGGTGCCGGTCTTCGCGCATCTCGAAGGCATCTGCCATCTCTATGTCGACCGCTCGGCCAAGCTCGACATGGCGGTGAAGATCGCGGTCAACGCCAAGATGCGCCGAACCGGCGTCTGCGGCGCCGCCGAGACGTTGCTGGTCGACCGCGCGGTGGCCTCCACGCATCTAGTGCCGATCCTCGACGCGCTGCGTGCGGCCGGCTGCGAGATCCACGCCGATCAAGAGGTGATGAAGCTGTTCTTCGACGCCAAGCCGGCGACCGATGCCGACTGGGTGACCGAATATCTCGACGCCATCATCGCGGTGAAGCTGGTCGACGATGTCGCCGGCGCGATCGAGCATATCGAGACGTTTTCCTCGCACCACACCGAGGCGATCGTCGCCGAGGATACGGCTGCGGTTGAGCGCTTCTTCAACGAGATCGACTCGGCGATCCTCTTGCACAACGCCTCGACGCAGTTCGCCGATGGTGGCGAGTTCGGCATGGGCGCCGAGATCGGCATCGCCACCGGCAAGATGCACGCGCGCGGACCGGTCGGCGTCGAGCAGCTCACCTCGTTCAAATACCGCGTGCGCGGGTCGGGACAGGTGAGGCCTTGACGCTGTTTGCCTTAAGGGATTGAAGCTTGCGCCCAGGCCCCCCTCTCTGGCCTGCCGGCCATCTCCCCCTCAAGGGGGGAGATCAGATGGCATTCAGGGCTTCGCCAATCGTCGACGTTATAGAACAAGCGCCATCGGCAAGGCTGCTAATCTCCCCCCTTGCGGGGGAGATGCCCGGCAGGGCAGAGAGGGGGGCCTAGCACCATGCTTTCGTCTCCTCAGCCTCCCGTCCCCGCTCGCTACCTCCGCATGCCGCACGCCGCCAAAGGGCTGACCGTCGGTCTGTTCGGCGGTTCGTTCAATCCGCCGCATGCCGGTCATGCGCTGGTCGCCGAGATCGCGCTGAGAAGGCTCGCGCTCGACCAGCTGTGGTGGATGGTGACGCCCGGCAATCCGCTGAAGAGCGCGCGCGAGCTTGCCCCGCTCGCCGAGCGCATCGAGCTGTCCGAAAAGATCGCCAGGAACCCGAAGATCAAGGTCACCGCCTTCGAGGCGACGCAGCATGTGCGCTACACCGCCGACACGCTTGCGCTCGTCAAGGCGCGCAATCCGGGCGTCGATTTTGTCTGGATCATGGGTGCGGACAGCTTGCGCGACTTCCACCGCTGGCAGCGCTGGCGCGAGATCGTGCTGACCTTCCCGATCGCGGTCATCGATCGCCCGGGCGCCACGCTATCCTTCCTGTCGTCGGTGGTCGCCAAGACCTTCGACTATGCCCGCATCGACGAGGGCGACGCGCCGCTGCTTGCCCGCATGCCGGCGCCGGCCTGGACCTTCATCCACGGTCCGCGCTCCTCCCTGTCCTCCACCGCGATCCGCAAGGCGGCGAAGGGGTAGGCGCCCACCTTCTCCCACAAGGGGAGAAGGGAAAGCGCGCCATGTCGCTTTTGCGGCGGCTTTTTGCCTGGCTGTAAGCCAAGCTGCGTGGGCATGCTAAAAGAGAACCAAGCCACGACCGATCGGACACAGGCCGCGCAATCGGCGCCGCTGATCGCCATTGCCAGCGTCATCGTGTCGATGGCGCTGACCGCAATCGGCAATGGGCTGATGTTCGCCTATATCCCGGTGCGGCTGGGCGCCGACGGTTTCGACCCGACCTGGGCCGGGCTGATCGTCACCGGGCTTTCGGCGGGCGGGCTGGCCGGCTGCATCCTGACCGGACCGCTCGTCAAGCGAGTGGGCCACGCCCGCGCCTTCATGGTGCTTTCGGCGCTGATCGCGCTTTCCAACGCCGCGATCGGTGCCGGGCCGATCCCGTTGCTCTGGATCGCGGCCCGGGCGCTCTACGGCTTCGCGATCTGCGGGCTGTTCATCGTCGCCCAGAGCTGGCTGAACGACGCCTTGCCGAATTCGATCCGCGGCCGGGTGATGGCGGTGTTCTATGTCGCCTATATCGGCGGGCTGGGCGTGGGTTATGCGACGCTCGCTGCGATCGACATCCACACGGCCGCGGCATCGCTGATCGGCATCGCCTTCACCGCGCTCTCCATCCTGCCGGTCGGCATGACGCGGCTGGCCCAGCCGCCGGCGCCGCAGGCCGCGTCGGTGGCGCTTCGGCGCGCCTGGCGGATCTCGCCGGTCGGTGTCGCCGGCATGCTGGCGGTCGGCGGCCTGTCGATGATCGTTTCCGGTTTTGCGCCGATCCACGCCACCGCCAAGGGCTACAGCCAGGCCGACGTGGCGCTGCTGTTGTCGGCGATGCCGGTCGGCACGCTGATCCTGCAGATCCCGCTCGGCTGGATTTCCGACCGCACCGACCGGCGCTACGTGCTGGCGGGCGCGGCGGCGCTCGCGACCGTCGCCAGCGTGCTCGCCATTGTCTTCGACGGCGGCGCGCTGATGGCGCTGGTGGTGATTTATCTCATCTGGGACGGGGCGTCGGAATCGATCTACGCGCTCTCCAGCGCGCATGCCGCCGATCGCGCCGGCAAGGACGAGCTTCTGGCGCTGTCGAGCTCGATGCTGTTTGCCTGGTCGCTGGCCGGCTTCATCGTGCCCGGCATCGTGACGGCGCTTTCCGTCGTCTTCGGCACCGCGACCTTCATCTATGTAGGCATCGTCATCGCATCGGCCTTCTGCCTGTTCGTGCTGTGGCGCGTGATGGCCGGCCGGCCGACGCCCGCGGCCACAAGCGGCAGTTTCGCGCCGATGTCGGCGCAGACGCCCTTGCCGGTGGAGCTAGCCTTCGCGCCGGACGAGAAGCAGCGACACGTCAAAGATTGACAAGCTGCGCATCTTCGCGACTTTTGGCCCAAATTCGAGCAAGATCAGAGATGTCGAAGAGCTATAATCCCGCAACGGTGTGGAAGCCTTTTGGCGCGTTCTCCATGGTGAAAATCCATGAGGGCGGGCAACTCGTTCACCTTAAAGGCCAAGTTTCGCTTGACCGTGAAGGGCAGATTGTCGGGAAGGGCGACATGCGGGTTCAGGTCCGGCAAACCCTCGAAAACATCAAGGCCGTGCTCGCGGCCATCGGTGGGGAGATGGCCGATATCGTGTCGCTGACCCAGTATACGACCGATATCGAGCGATTCATGGCGTCGGGAGATATCCGCAAGGAGTTCTTTTCAGAGCCCTATCCCGTGACGACAACCGTCGAGATCGTGCGACTTTATCATCCGGACTTGCAGATCGAGATCACGGCAATAGCCGAGATACCTCGAAATCGGTTCAGGATGCCGGCAGATTGAGAATCGCTGTTGCGAGGCTACTGCCTGCGCGCCTCCGGCGCCGGCATTTCCGGCGGCGGCAGGGGGATCGAGATGCCTTCGCTGTCGAAAGCCTGCTTGGCGCGCTTGGTCATGTCGGTTTGGGTCGAGAAATAGTCGGCGGCCGACGTCCAGTAGCGCAAGGTGAGCGAAACGGTGGTGTCGCCGAGATTTGCCACGAAGGCGATCGGCGCCGGTTCGCGCCGGATGCGCTTTTCGGCGCCGGCGATGGCAAGCAGGGTCTTTTGCGCGCGGTCGATGTCGTTCCAGGAGCCGATGCTCAAGCTCACGTCGGTGCGGCGCACGCCGTTGCGGGTGAAATTGCGCACCGGCTGGTTCCACAGCGTCGAGTTGGGCGCCAGCACATAGACGCCGTCGCCGGAGCGCAGCTTGGTGGCGAAGAGGCCGATCTCTTCGATGGTGCCGGCAATCGAGCCGACCTCGACATATTCGCCGATGCGGAAGGGCCTGAGCGCCAGAAGCATGATGCCGGCGGCGATGTTCTGCAGCGTGCCTTGCAGAGCCAGCCCGATGGCCAGGCCGATTGCGCCTATTGCCGCGATGATGGAGGCGGTCTGCACCCCGAACTGGCCGAGCACCATGATGGTGACCAGGATCAGGATGGCGTAGCGGACGATCTTGGAGAAGAAATGACGCAGGGTCGCGTCGAAGCCGTGGACATGGCCGAGGCCGGCGGAGATCGAGCGCTCGGCGACACCAGCGACGAAATAGCCGACAACCAGCAGGATTATGGCGCCGATGGCCGAGAAGGAATAGGAAACGATCAGCGTGCTCAGTTGCGCAAGCCCGGCCTGGATAGTGATGAGGGCGCTTTGCGGGTCGGTTGGCATGGATGAAGTCCCCGTTGGTCAGTGAGCCGATAACCCATGCAAAGCGCAAAGGGTTCCGATTTTTCGGGGCGACGGAACCTGCCGGGCAGAGCCGCGTTGGCGCGGGCAGGGCGCGCCCGTCTTGAAACTGCAACGGAACTCTGCCTATCTAAGTGGTGTCACCTGATTTGCCTGGTGATTTGGTTGTTCTTGTTGGGAAAGGAAACACACTGAGAACAGCACTGCGGAAGAAGGCTGATATCATGCCTTCGCCGGCAGGGATCAGCGGAAACGACGCCGCGTCCCTCGCCATCGACACAGTCCTTGCCAGTCTGGAAGACTCCAAGGCCGAAAACATCGTCTCAATCGACATCCAGGGAAAATCGAGCCTCGGCGACTACATGGTCATCGCCTCGGGTCGATCGCACCGTCATGTCTCGGCTGTCGCCGATCATCTCCTCAAGGCGCTGAAGGATGCCGGCCTCGGCACGGCGCGCGTCGAGGGGCTGGCCGGCGCCGACTGGGTCCTGATCGATTCGGGCGACATCATCGTCCATGTCTTCCGCCCCGAAGTCCGCGAATTCTACAATCTGGAAAAGATGTGGCAGGCGCCGGATCTCGAGGAAGAGACCTTGCACTGAGCCTTGATCCGCGTGCCGTGAACCGTCACGGTATGCGTTAGGACAAGCTCGCCGGGGCGAGGATGAAGATCACCGTTCATGCCGTGGGCCGGATGAAGACCGGCCCCGAGAGAGAACTCGCCGACCGCTATTTCGAGCGCTTTTCGAAGAGCGGGCCCGCGGTCGGGCTGGAATTTGCCGGCATCGTCGAGGTTCCCGAAAGCCGCGGACAGAGCGCCGACGAGCGCCGCCGCGAGGAAGCCCAGAAGCTGCAGGCGCAGTTACAGCCGGGCTCCGTTCTCATCCTGCTCGACGAACGCGGCAAGCCGCTCTCCTCGGAGGAACTGGCCGCCCGCATCGGCCAGTTGCGCGACGGCGGCCGCAAGGCGCTCGTCGTCGCCATCGGCGGTGCCGACGGCCATGACAGATCCTTGCGCGAGCAGGCCGACCTTGTGCTGTCGTTCGGCGCGCTGACCTGGCCGCACCAGCTGGTGCGCGTCATGCTGGGCGAGCAGCTCTATCGGGTCGCGACGATCCTTTCCGGTCATCCATATCATCGATCGTGATCGAGGCGCCCGCACGAGGCCGGCTGCAGGAATATCCTCGGTCACCTGATCCATTGCGATTTGCAGACCGGCGAGGAAGCGTGGGATCGGCTGAAGAGCCGCCTTGAACCGGGTCTTAGAGCGGAGGAGAGCGAATTCCGCGCCGCATCGGCCCAGGATGTTATCCAGCGCAATCAAAGCCGAGTCTCTAGTGGCACTGCAAAAGGATTTTGACCGGTCGGCTTTGTTTGCGTTGGCAGGCGGCATGCGTTGGAGGTTGGCCGAAACGCCCATCGCGATCATCATTCTAGGGCGGAGCAGGAGCGGAGCTCCGTCGCGAAGCTCCTAGAATCCATGCCGTTACCTTCGCCAAGGCGTGCAGCGGAGCAAAATTCTGCACCGTGGCGGCGCTCAAAGGTCACGGCATGGATTCTATGGTCTGCGCCGCGTCGCTTCGCTCCTTGCTCCGCCATAGAATGACGAGGTTGGGGCGGCTTCAAACAATCCCCGGCGTTTGCGCCGGTTTCACGGACATGAACGGAAAATCTTACACCAAGACAAACGGCAACCTTTTAAAATCCCCGTGTCGAGGAACTAGGAGACACGTAGCTGTCCGAACTTCCGCCTCAATGGCGCGGCATCACGATCATTGTTGTCCTTACGCAATTCCAGACGGAAACCGTACACACCTTTCCTGGAATTGCTCGCTTCCAACATGGTTGATGGTTCGTTAACGAAGCGGCGGATAGGTTAGAGGTCTGATGTCTGAAGGCTGGACTCCGAGAACGCGCGCCTGGCGCAGCCGCTGCGGCTTGACCCTTGTCGCCGCCCTGGTCGCGCTCGGGCCGGTCCGGGCGGCCGAGAACGCGCTCGACCTTGCGCCCGATCCGGATCAGAGCCGGGCCGAATACGAGCAGATTTCCAAGGAGATCACCTTGTCTTCGGAGCGCCTGGGCAAGCTCGCCGCCGACATCGCCTCGGTGCGCAAGGACTATGCCTCGATCACCGCGGCGCTCATCCAGTCGGCGATGACGGAACAGAAGCTCGGCCAGGACATCGAGGACATCGGCGCCAAGCTCGAAGCGCTGAAGGCCGAGGAAACGAAGCTGCGCGCCTCGCTCCTGGCGCGCCGCGACGTGCTGGCCGAGGTGTTGGGCGCCTTGCAGCGCATGGGGCTCAATCCGCCGCCGGCGATCCTGGTCAAGCCCGAGGATGCGCTGTCGTCGGTGCGCAGCGCCATCCTGCTCGGCGCGGTGGTGCCGGAACTGCGCCAGCAGACCGAGAGGCTGATGGCCGATCTCAAGGAACAGACCCGGGTGACGGCTTCCATCGAGGCCGAACGCGCCAGGTTGACCGCCGCCGTCACCGACCAGACGGCCGAGAAGAAGCGGCTCACCATGCTGCTGGAGGCCAAGAAAAAGCTGCAGGCCGATACCCAAACGGCGATGGCGGCCGAACAGCAGCACTCGCAGCAGCTGGCGGCGAAAGCGAGCAGCCTCAAGGACCTGATCGCCTCGCTCGAAGCCGACAAGGCGCGCAAGGCGCAGGACCAGGTCAAGGCGGGCGAGCGGAAATCGACGGACAACGACACCACGGCCTCGACCACCGAGCTCGCCGCGCTGCCGGTGCCGGAGGCGAACCGCCTCACGGGATCGGCGCCGTTTTCGGCATTGCAGGGCCAGATCGCGCTGCCGGTCATCGGCAAGATCAAACTGCGTTTCGGCGCCGACGACGGCAATGGCGCGGCGATGCAAGGCGACATGGTTGCGACACAATCGGGAGCCATCGTCACCGCGCCGGCGGATGGAAACGTGCTTTATGCGGGGCCGTTTCGCTCCTATGGTCAACTCTTGATCCTCAATGCGGGCGACGGGTATCATGTCGTCCTGGCTGGGATGAGCAGAATCAGCGTCGCGACCGGACAGTCGGTGCTCGCAGGAGAGCCGATCGGCGCGATGGGAGAGGCCCGGGTGGCAAGCACCTCGGCCTCGCGAAATGGAAATGCGGCGCTGGAACTCTATGTCGAGTTCCGTAAGGATGGAAAACCCGTCGATCCGGCCCCATGGTGGGCGGACCGATTTTCTGGAAGGACGTGAAATGATGCGGAAACTGTCGCTTCTGTTTGCCGGCGCGCTGATGGGCGCATCGGCAATGAGCCTGGTCTACGGCGCACCGGGTTCGGCGGCGAACGCTGCGGGTTCGGAAACCTACAAGCAGCTGGCGATCTTCGGCGACATCTTCGAGCGCGTGCGCGCCAATTACGTGACGCCGCCGGACGACAAGTCGCTCGTCGAGAACGCCATCAACGGCATGCTGGCCTCGCTCGACCCACACTCCTCCTACATGAATGCCGAGCAGGCGCAGGACATGCGCGTGCAGACCAAGGGTGAGTTCGGCGGCCTCGGCATCGAGGTCACCATGGAGAACGACCTCGTCAAGGTCATCACGCCGATCGATGATACGCCGGCCGCCAAGGCGGGTGTGCTGTCGGGCGACTACATCGCCAAGATCGACGGCGAGGAGGTGCGCGGCCTCACCCTCAACGACGCGGTCGAGAAGATGCGCGGACCGGTCAACACGCCGATCAAGCTCACCATCCTGCGCCAGGGCGCCGACAAGCCGATCGAAATCACGGTGGTGCGCGACGTCATCAAGGTCAAGGCGGTGAAGTACAGGGTCGAGAACGACATCGGCTACATGAAGATCACCTCCTTCACCGAGAAGACCTATGACGATCTCGAGAACGCCATCGAGAACATCAAGAAGCAGGTGCCGAACGACAAGCTGAAGGGCTATGTGCTCGACCTGCGCCTCAATCCGGGCGGTCTGCTCGACCAGGCGGTCAGCGTGTCGGATGCCTTCCTCAAGCGCGGCGAGATCGTTTCGACGCGCGGCCGCGATCCGAAGGACGTCACCCGCTTCGACGCCAAGCCGAAGCAGATCGACGACATCAACGGCAAGCCGATGATCGTGCTGGTCAATGGCGGATCGGCGAGCGCCTCGGAAATCGTCGCCGGCGCGCTGCAGGACCTGCGCCGCGTCACGGTGGTCGGCACGCAGTCCTTCGGCAAGGGCTCGGTGCAGACCATCATCCCGCTCGGCGAGAATGGCGCGCTGCGGCTCACCACGGCGCTCTATTACACGCCGTCGGGCAAGTCGATCCAGGGCAAGGGCATCACGCCCGACATCAAGGTCGACCAGCCGCTGCCGCCGGATCTGCAGGGCCGCGACCTGACCCGCGGCGAATCCGATCTCAAGGGCCACATCAAGGGCGCCGACGAGAGCTCCACCGGTTCGGGCTCGGCCGCCTATGTGCCGCCGGATCCGAAGAACGACCTGCAGCTGATCTATGCCGAGCAGTTGCTGCGCGGCGAGAAGACCGATCCGTCGTTCCCGCCGAACCCGGACAAGGCCGTGCTGAACCAGTAATGCGGTCCGGCTCTGGCCGGCTGCGCGAAGCAATGCAATGCTGCCGGGGCCGCGAGGTTCCGGCAGTTTGATTCGGGGACCGCGGTTGGGGCGCCACGCGTCTGGGGTATCGCGCCAGCGATTGCGAAGTTTACGCGAGATGTCACGAAAAAGTGACCCTGGCGTGCTTCCGGGGAAACACGACTTGGCTGAGATCGGCAAGGACATTGAACGCCCGCTCGGACAGACGCTCCGAACTCAGCGCAAGGCCTCGCGCGGCATCGGCTCCGGCACGCTCGTCGCTGTGCTGGCCGTGCTTGGCGTGATCGGTGTTTCCGGCGCTATCGCGCTGCGTGAAAGGCCGTTCCGCAAGCCGGAAGAAGTGGCCGTTTCGACGCCGAAGGTCACCGCTGCCCCTGCGGCGGCAGCGGCGCCAGTGCCGGCTCCGGTTTCGGCTACGACGCCACAGGCCAGCACGCCGATGAAGAGCGGCGGCCCGCAGATCATCCACGTCCAGACCGAGGAGGGCGACGGCCCGCCGAAGGCGGCGATCGTCATTCGCGATCCGTCGACGCTCGGCCAGAATCTCAAGGTCGCCCATATCCCGGACAGGGCGCTGATCGAGGCCGGCGACGCCGGTCCGCTGCCGATACGCAGCGCCGACGGCCGGCGGCCGTTCGACGTCTATGCGCGGCCGTGGTCCGGCGCGCGCGGGGCACGGGTGGCGATCGTCATCGGCGGGCTCGCCGTCTCGCAGACCGGCACGCAAGCCGCGATCGCCAAGCTGCCGGCCGAAGTGACGCTGGCTTTCGCGCCGCAAGGCAACAGCATCGGCCGCTGGATGCAGGCGGCAAGGCAGAGCGGGCATGAGATCGTCATGCAGGTGCCGCTCGAGCCGTTCGATTATCCCAACGTCAATCCCGGCCGCAACACGCTGACGGTGTCGGCCAGCCCGGACGAGAACCTGAAGAGCCTACACTGGGCGCTGTCGCGCACGACCAACTATACCGGGGTCATGAACTATATGGGCGCGCGCTTCTCGGCCGACGCCTCGGCGATGGAACCGTTCATGGCGGAGCTCGGCCGACGGGGGCTTGCCTATATCGATGACGGCTCATCCGCCCGCAGCGTTGCGCCTGATTTGGCATTGAAAGATGGCGTGCCGTTCGTCGCCGGCGACATGGCGATCGATGCCGTGCAGGACCGCGGCGAAATCCTCAAGAAGCTGGACAGCCTGGAAGCGACGGCGCGGGCCAAGGGAAGCGCCGTCGGCATCGGTTCGGCCTTCGATATCACCGTCGACACGGTGACGCCCTGGATTGCCGAGGCGAAGAAGCGCGGCATCGAGATCGTGCCGATCTCGGCGGTGGCCATTGATCCGCAAAAAGGCTAGCAGCCGTCTTGATAATTCTACTCCGGCGGGCATCTGGCGGCGTTTTCTGCGCTTCCGGTGCTCACGTACTTTAAAGTACGCTCCGCTCCGGTTCTCGAAACCACTCGCCATCTGCCTCGCCGGAGCGAATTCTCAAAACGGCTGGAACACCCGATGTCCAAGAAAAAGATCGATCCTGAAACGCTGCCTTACCGTCCGTGCGTCGGGCTGATGATCCTCAACGGAGCAGGCCTGGTCTGGGTCGGGCACCGCATCGCCGAACCGGACAGCGAGTTTGCCGGCACGACGCAGCTTTGGCAGATGCCGCAAGGCGGCATCGACAAGGGCGAAGAGCCGATCGATGCCGCGGGCCGCGAGCTCTATGAGGAAACCGGCATGCGCAGCGTGTCGCTGCTGGCCGAGGCGCCGCGCTGGATCAATTACGAGCTGCCGCCGCATCTGGTCGGCGTCGCCTTCAAGGGCCGCTATCGCGGCCAGACGCAGAAATGGTTCGCCTACCGGTTCGAGGGCGACGAAGGCGAGATCGAGATCAATCCGCCGCCCGGCGGCCACACCGCCGAGTTCGATGAATGGGCCTGGCGGCCGATGCGCGAGTTGCCCGAGCTGATCGTGCCGTTCAAGCGCAAGGTCTACGAGCAGGTCGTCGCGGCCTTCCAGCACCTCGTACCCTAAGCGGCCCTCCGTCCCGGTTGTCGCGGCGGCCCTGTGGCCGTATTGATTGCCGATGCAATGAACGGGGGTCGCCATGAACGACGACACCGGACGCGGGTTTTCGGCACATGATGCAAGCAGCGGTTCGACTGTGAGCGAGGTCGCCGCCGGCGCGATCCTGACGATCGACCTCGGCGCCATCCGGGAAAACTACCGCCGGCTGAAGACACGGCTCAATGGCGTCCGCTGCGCCAGCGTGCTCAAGGCGGACGGCTATGGACTTGGCGCCGCGCAAGTGGCCTTGGCGCTGGCGAAGGAGGGCTGTGACATCTTCTTCGTCGCGCTGCTCGGCGAGGGCATCGCGCTGCGCAAGGCGATCGGGCCGGGGCCCGACATCTTCGTGCTGAACGGGCTGCCTCCGGGTTCCGAACCGGAAGCCACGGCTGCCCGGCTTTGCCCGGTCATCAACAGCGCCATGCAACTGAAGGCTTGGCGCGAGACCGCGCGAGGCATGGGCCAAAGCCTGCCCGCTGCCATCCAGGTCGACAGCGGCATGGCCCGGCTCGGCATGGCGCCAGCGGAAGTCGAGGCGATGGCGGCGGAGGCAGGCGCCTTCGATGGCATCGATATCCGTCTCGTGATGAGCCACCTCGCCCGCGCCGACGAGCCGCAGCAGGCGGCGAACGAGAAGCAGCGGCAGGAATTCGAACGACTGCGCAAGATACTGCCCGCGGCACCCGCCTCACTGGCCAATTCGTCCGGTATCTTTCTCGGACTGGCCTACCACTACGACCTCGCCCGCCCAGGAGCCGCGCTTTACGGGGTCAACCCGACACCGCATGACCCCAACCCGATGCTGCCAGTCATAAGGCTGCAAGCCAAGGTGGCGCAGACCCGGCACGTCGGCGCCGGCGCCGGCATCGGCTATGGCCACAGCCACCAGGCGGACGGGCCGCTCAGGCTGGCGACCATTTCGCTAGGCTATGGCGACGGCTGGCACCGGCGCGCCGCTTCGGCCGCCTGGTTCGAGGGCACCCGATTGCCTTTTATCGGGCGCGTGTCGATGGACTCGATCATCCTCGACATTTCGGCGCTTCCGGCAGGTCGGCTCGGCGAAGGCGACCTCGTCGAGCTCATCGGTCCGGCGCAAAGCGTCGACGACGCGGCCGGCCATGCCGGCACCATCGGCTACGAGATATTGACCAGCCTAGGTGCGCGCTTTCACCGCCGCTACGTCGGCGGATAACGCAGCACTTGGCGGGTGCCGCAAAATCCGGCAGACAGGGAATGGCCATGCCTCAGGCAGCATGATCGGCCTTCGAGGGAGCTTTGAATGAAAGTCATCGTGCTGGGCGGCGGCGTGATCGGGGTTACCACCGCCTACTTCCTCGCCGAGGCCGGTCATGAAGTGACCGTCTACGATCGCCAGCCAGGGCCGGCGCTCGAAACCAGCTTCGCCAATGCCGGCGAAGTGTCGCCGGGCTATGCCTCGCCTTGGGCCGGGCCGGGCATCCCGGTCAAGGCCGTCAAATGGCTGTTGATGAAATACGGCCCGCTGGTGGTGCGGCCGGCTTTCGACCCGCATATGTGGACCTGGCTCCTCAAGATGCTGCGCAACTGCACGGCCGAGCGCTACGCGCTCAACAAGTCGCGCATGGTGCCGCTTGCCGAATACAGCCGCGACACGCTGAAGGCGCTGCGCGAGGCGACCGGCATCACTTACGACGAACGGAGCAAGGGCACGCTGCAGCTCTTCCGCAAGCAGAAGCAGCTCGACGGTACCGGCGGCGACGTCGAGGTGCTGAAGAAATACGGCGTGCCTTATGAAATCCTGGACCGCGACGGCTGTGTCGCGGCCGAGCCGGCCCTTGCGGCGGTGCGCGATAAATTCGTCGGCGGCCTCAGGCTTCCGGGCGACGAGACCGGCGACTGCAAGATGTTCACCGACAGGCTCGCGGAACTCTGCGTGGCGCGCGGCGTGACCTTCGAATACGGCTCGACCATCCGGCGCATCGTCAGGAACCGCAATCGCCTCACCAATGTGCTTACGGACAGCGGATGGAAAACGGCGGACGCCTTCGTGATGGCGATGGGCAGCTATTCGGCGCAGTTCATGCGCTCGCTGGGGCGGCCGATTCCGGTCTATCCGGTCAAGGGCTATTCGATCACCGTGCCGATCGCCAACGCCGAGGCAGCACCGGTGTCGACTGTCATGGACGAGACCTACAAGGTGGCGATCACCAGGCTCGGCGACCGCATCCGCGTCGGCGGCACGGCGGAGATTTCGGGCTATGATCTTCGCCTTCAGGAATCGCGCCGCCGCACGCTGGAACATTCGGTCGGTGATCTTTTCCCCGGCGGCGGCGACCTCAAGGCGGCGAGCTTCTGGTGCGGCTTGCGGCCAATGACGCCGGACGGACCGCCCCTGATCGGACAAAGCGAGGTTGCCAACCTCTACCTCAACACCGGCCACGGCACGCTCGGCTGGACCATGGCCTGCGGCTCGGCCAAGGTGCTGGCCGACATCATGTCGAACCGGGTGCCGGAGATCAACGCGCGCGACCTCAGCCCGGAACGCTATCTCAAACCTATTTAAGGTGCGCTGATATTCAGGTGAGGCCGGCCTGCGAATGGCGGCTTTCTGCGCTTCCGGTGCTCACGTACCTTAAGTACGCTCCGCTCCGGTTCTCGGCAGCCACCACTTTCGACTCGGCCTGACCTGAATCTCAGCACACCTTAATTCGCGTCGAGCGGCCGCCTCAGAACGCCTGCCGGACCCAGCTGTCGCTGAACAGCAGCCGGTAGGCCCAGCCGATCGTGACATTGGTGGCGACCGGGCGCGAATGGGCGAGGTAATCGTCATAGACCGGCTTCATGCGGCGGTAGAAAGCCGGATCGAGCACGACCATGCCGTTCTCCGAGTCATGGAAGAAGCTGCGGTTGTTGAGGTTGACCGAGGAGATGGCGACCAGCCTTTCGTCGATCATCATGATTTTCGAATGCAGCACGACGTCCGGCGCCTTGAACTCGCGGATGTCGATGCGGTCGCCATATTTCTCGACGAACAGCTTGTTGAGCGCGGTGAGGAAGCGGCCGCCGATATCGCCCTTGAGGTCGATACGGCCGACGACGTCGATCTTCACGCCCCTGGCCAGCGCCCGGTCGATGGCCCGGGCGATATCCGGCGTCAGGTTGAGATAGGGATTGACGATCTCGATGCGATGCTCGGCGCTGTCGATCAGCTCGACGAAATAGGCCTCCAGCGCGTGCCCGTCCTCGTAGGGCACGGAAATGAAATGCCGCGCCACGCCCCGCGCGCTTCCACCGGGAACCGGAATGGAAAACGGCCGCGACAAATTGGTGTCGGCGTCGCGCAGCCAGATGGTCGACAGATGCGCGGCCAGCGTTTCGACGGTCGCCGGGTCGGCGATCTCGATGTCGAAATCGCTCCAGTTGGAATAGTAATTCAGCGAGAAGCCGTCGGTCTTGCCGTATTGCTCCAGGTCCGGATGGCGGGTCAGGTCGACCGGCTTGTGGAACAGGAAGCCGTCATGGATGTTGCGGCCGCCGACGATGACGCGCGAGCGTCCGGGCTCTTCGGCCAGCGTCGCCAGCATCTTGATATGGTGAACCTTGTGCAGCTGCGAGATCTGCTCATCGAACGGCGCGCCGTGGTCCGCCTGCCAGCGATATTCCTGTAATTGGACGTTGGGGAATTCAGCCGCCAGCCGGTGCAGCAGCGCGTCGTCCTTCTCGCGCTCCAGAACGTCGGTCACCAGGATGCGCACCTTCGCGCCCTGCGCCGCATGGTGGCGGAGCAGCCGCTCCATGATGCGGCCGGAGAAATCCGCCTTGAACTCCAGCGACGACAGATAGATCAGCCGGAGTTTTGGCGCGCTGGAGAAATCCAGCGGCAGCTCTGGGTCAGCCTTGTCGATGGCGCTGTCGGGCAGCGTCCGGCCGAGCAGGGCCTCGACCTTGGCATTGAAGCCGTCGCGCGACTTGCGCAGCAGGGCCGGCGATCCCAGCGGCAGCGCGCAGGTCTGCGACAGCCAGCGCCCGGCATAAAAGACGCGGTCGAGCTCCTCCATCCCCGCCGGGTCAGGCACCGGACAGCGGTCGTAGCGGCTGTCGAGCCCCGCGATCCAGGGATCGGCGGTCTCCTCGCGCAGCAAGGTCAGCGGCGCGCCGGCCGGCGCCAGGGTGGAGACGACGCGCAGATCGCAGCGGGTCAGCGCCTGGTCCGGAAACAGGCTGGCGGAGGTTTCGGCGATGGGCAGGCTCAGATGGAATGGAGAGGCAGTGGCGACTGTGATGGATCGCCCCGACGCGCGGATCGCGAGCGGGCCGTTGCAGGTGCCGCCGATGTCGACTTGCAGTTGCCCCGCCTGGCGCAGCACGATCTCGACCGAGCGCGCCTCAAGGCCGGAGAAGCTGAAGGTCTTGGGCGCCGAGGGCCGCGCGGCGGCATCGAGATAGAGCGTCTGCCGCGACATGCGCCAACGGCCGGTGAACCGGCCTTCGCCCGGCTTGCCTCGTGTCGGCGTCAGCTCGGTGTCGTCGAGCGGTTTGGCGAGCCGTTGCAGCGTCGGATAGGTCGTGTGGAAGCCGCCGTTCTGGACATCGCGCCAGTCGCGGCCGAAACGGCCGGTGCCGTTGGCGCGGTCGAGCGCATCGAGGCGGCTTTGGGCAAGCAGCGCCTGGAACTGCTTGTCATAGGCGCTGTTGCCGCCGCCTGCGAAGTAGTGGGCTCCGGCTATATCGGCGCCGCTTCCGTCCGCCGAGACCGGCAGGCGGCCGCAGGCGCCGTCGCCCGGAAAGAAGGCGCAGGCCGAATGCCCAGGCATGCCGGCGCAACCGGCAAGCGCTGCCAGCGCCAGTCCAAGCAACGCCCTGGTTATGGCAGACCCGAGCCTCATCCGGTTGTCCCGTTCATGGCCTTGAGCTGGGCAGGGTCGCGCGGCGGCAGGAAGCCTTGCGGAAAGATCCTGCAGACCGGAAACGCGAAGGTGGCGATCAGCAATTCTGCCTCGCTTCGCATCTTGCGCGGCGCCGTCCTGTCGTCACGGATCTTCCTTGCGGAGGCGACAAGCGCGCCGTCGCAGTCGCAATGATTGTGCCGGACGATATAGCAGGCGTCGTGGACCTGGCAGGCGGCATCGAGAGGGTCGACCGGCTTTGCCGACAGATCGCCGGTGCGGGTGCCCGGGCCGCAATAATTGCCGATGACGAAAGGCGAGGGGCGCGCCATGGCGTAGCGGATCGGCTTCGGCAGCTCCGCTTCCGGAACCTTGGTCCAAGGGTTGGCGCAGTCGGACAGAAAAATCAGCGGCAGAATGGCAAGAACGGCTCGCATTTCTCCGCCGGCGTTGCAAAAAATTGTCCCCTCGCGCCCGGCCACAGCATGGCGAAGCGCTGACGCCACAGTCGCCGAATTTGTGGCGGAGGCAAGGCGGCAACGACCAACTGGCTGTGATAGGATCGGCCGCGGCGAGGGACTTTGGGATGCGCGTTTTCTTTTTGCGACGCAAACGCCGGCGTTTGGCTGAAGCTTCTCAACCTCGTCATTCCAGGGCGGAGCAGCTGCGAAGCGGCGTCGCGGAGACCCTGGAATCCATTCCGTGACCTTGATCGAAGTGTGCTGCGGAGCAGAATTCTGCACCGCAGCAGCGCTCATGCGTCACGGAATGGATCCTCGGGTCTGCGCGCGTCGCTACGCTCCTTGCTCCGCCCGTGGATGACGAGGCCGGATCGTTTCGGTCAATCTCCGAGGGATGCTGTCAACGCGAATAGCCGACCGGGCAAGATTTCCGTACCGCGGAACTGGGATGTTTCGCTTAAGCGGTCCTGGACCATGCTCTAGACGAAAAGACCGCGCTCGCGCTCCACCGCCCTGGTGATGAAGTTGGCGACGAGCTGGACGCGGCGCAGGGGCCTTACCGATTCATGATAGACCAGCCAGTAGGCGCGGCGGATGGGTGCGACGATGTCGACGGGCACCAGCTCCGGCATCGAACGGGCGACGAAGGTGTGCAGGATGCCGATGCCGGCGCCGGAGCGCACCGCCTCGGCCTGGCCGAGCGCCGAGGAGATGGCGAAGCTGGTGCGCCATTCGGGGCTGAACTCAGCGGCATAGTCGAGCGAGGGGCTGACGATGAGGTCCGGCACATAACCGATCAGCGTATGCCGGCCGAGCTCGGCCGGCATTTTGGGCAGGCCGTTGGCTTCGGCATAGGCGCGGGAGGCGAAGAGGCCCAGCGTATAGTCGACCAGCTTGCCCGCCACCAGCCGCCCTTCGGTCGGCCGCTCGACGGTGATCGCGATATCGGCCTCGCGCCTGGACAGCGAGAAGGAGCGCGGCACCGGCACCAGCTGGATGGTGAGCTCGCGATGCAGCGCGGTCAGCTCGCCCAGCCGCTTGGCCAGGAAGGCGACGCCAAATCCATCGGGCGCGCCGATGCGCACGGTTCCCGAAACATCGTCGCCCTCGCCGGCGATGGTCGAGCGCGCCGCGATCATGTCGCCTTCCATGCGCTCGGCTATGTCGAGGAAGCGCTCGCCAGCCGGCGTCAGTTCGCTGCCGGTGGTCAGGCGGCGGAAGAGCTTTGTCCTCAGCGCCTCCTCGAGCGCGGCGATGCGGCGCGAGACGGTGGCGTGGTTGAGCTCCAGGCGCTTGGCCGCGCCGAGGATCTGGCCGGCGCGCGCCACGGCGAGGAAGATGCGGACGTCATCCCAGTTCATGGGAGTGGTCTGCGCGATGATTGTCAACGCTGAGTTCCTTCGCGCCCCCCTCTGGCCTGCCGGCCATCTCCCCCAAAAAGGGGGAGATCAGATGTCGCGCCGGTTTTCGCCAATCGCCGATGCGGGAGAAGGCGCGGTCGGCGAAGCTGCCAATCTCCCTCCAAGTGGGGGAGATGTCCGGCAGGACAGAGGGGGGCGCGACAAAACTCAACCTGAGAAATCCTTCACGACAGGCATTTGCGGCAATTAATGCACAGTCTGCCACCGCTGTCTATTTTCCGCACAACGGTTGCGTTTTGGCTCGCGTTGCCATCGCCGCCGCAAAGGCGGACAATGCGCCATCACCAGAACAGGGAGAGAAAAGCATGATCGAATACGGTCATTTCATCGGCGGCAAGCGTGTCGCCGGCACCAGCGGCCGCAAGCAGGATGTGATGCAGCCGATGGACGGCTCCGTGCGCGGCACGGTGGCGCTTGCCTCGCAAGCGGAACTGCGCGCCGCGGTCGAGAACGCCAAGGCGGCGCAGCCGAAATGGGCCGCCACCAACCCGCAGCGCCGCGTGCGCGTGCTGATGAAATTCCTTGAGCTGGTCGCCCGCGACTATGACGAACTGGCCGACATCCTGGCGCGCGAGCATGGCAAGACCATCGCCGACGCGCGCGGCGACATCCAGCGCGGCCTCGAAGTGGTCGAGGTCTGCATCGGCGCCCCGCACATGATGAAGGGCGAGTTCACCGACGGCGCCGGCCCCGGCATCGACGTCTATTCGATGCGCCAGCCGCTCGGCGTCGTCGCCGGCATCACGCCGTTCAACTTCCCGGCCATGATCCCGCTGTGGAAGATCGCGCCGGCGATCGCCTGCGGCAACGCCTTCATCCTGAAGCCGTCGGAGCGCGATCCGGGCGTGCCGATCCGTATCGCCGAACTGTTCCTCGAAGCGGGTCTCCCGGCTGGTATCCTCAACGTCGTCAACGGCGACAAGGAAGTGGTCGACGCCATCCTCGACGATCCGGACATCAAGGCGATCGGCTTTGTCGGCTCGACGCCGATCGCGCACTACATCTATTCGCGCGGCACCGCGGCGGGAAAACGCGTGCAGTGCTTCGGCGGCGCCAAGAACCACATGATCATCATGCCCGACGCCGACATGGACCAGACGGTCGATGCGCTGATCGGCGCCGGCTACGGCTCGGCCGGCGAGCGCTGCATGGCGATCTCGGTGGCCGTCCCGGTCGGCGACGACACCGCCAACAGGCTGATGGAGAAGCTGGTGCCGCGCGTGGAAAGCCTGAAGGTCGGTCCGTCGACGGATTCGGCGGCCGATTTCGGCCCGCTGGTGACGGCGCAGGCGTTGGAGCGCGTGAAGGGCTATGTCGATATCGGCGTCAAGGAAGGCGCCAAGCTTGTCGTCGACGGCCGCGGCTTCAAGATGCAGGGCTATGAGAACGGCTACTATATGGGCGGCTGCCTGTTCGACAACGTGACGGCCGACATGCGCATCTACAAGGAAGAGATCTTCGGGCCGGTGCTCTCGGTGGTGCGCGCGCCGCGCTACGAGGACGCGATCAAGCTCGCCAACGACCACGAGATGGGCAACGGCGTCGCCATCTTCACCCGCGACGGCGATGCGGCGCGCGACTTCGCATCCAGAGTCCAGGTCGGCATGGTCGGCGTCAACGTGCCGATCCCGGTTCCGATCGCCTATTACACCTTCGGCGGCTGGAAGGCGTCGTCCTTCGGCGACCTCAACCAGCACGGTCCGGACGCGTTCCGCTTCTACACCAAGACCAAGACGGTCACGTCACGCTGGCCGTCGGGCATCAAGGACGGCGCGGAATTCGTCATCCCGACGATGAACTAGCCCGACGGTTTCCTCGTTTGCGCGTCCTCGCCACTTCGTGGCTACGGGCGCGGCGAGGCATCAAGGACGGAGCCGAGTTCGTCATCCCGACGATGAACTAGCCCGGACAGGTCGTCCAAACCAACATTGGGGAGGCGCGGTGCAAGCCGCGCTTTCTTTTTGTGGATGCAGGTGGAATGCTGCGGCTTTCGTCCACCAGAATTGCACCGTCCAGCTCACGCCGCCACGGGCAAAGCACAACTTCAGGCGCATGAATTCAGGCGTATCTCGCCATGCGTGCATCCGCGCCTTCTAATAATTCCATCGCCGTGTGATGGAACCAACAGACCATCCTCCGCCTTAGGCTGTATTCCTGCCATGCGCAGGCAACCAAACAGCGCCGGTGGCAGCCGGGGTTCTCGTCTGGCGCGAGGAGGTGTCGGATGACACGATTTGTTGTGGCGGCAATGTTGGCGGCGGCGGCGATGACCGTTGGATCCGCGTCGGCAAACGCGGCGGCGCAATGTGCGGCGCGCGCCGACATCATCAAGGCGCTCGGCGACAAGTTTCACGAAAGCGAGGCCGGGCGCGGCCTGATCAATCCGAACGTCGTGCTCGAGATCTTCGTCTCCGACCAGGGAAGCTGGACCGTGCTTGCCTCCGACACCAAAGGCCAGAGCTGCGTGCTTTCCGTCGGCGACGGCTGGGACAGCCCGACGATCACGGCGGCGATGCCGGGCGCCTGAAAACGCCAGGGAGCCGGGGTGAGCGCCACAACGGCTCCTGCGGTCGAGCGTCAAATCGCGCCAAGGAGGCGCTTTCCGCGGCACCGCTTGTTTACGAAGCCGAGCTTCACCATATCGAATCCAGGGAGTCATACTCTCCCTGTTACAGACCGGAAACCAGAAGGAGTGACGTGATGAAAACGTCGAATCCGGCCTGGAGCGCTCCGGCACACTGAGGCGGCCGAATGTGCCTCCCTTGCCGGAATGCGAAGGCGAAGGAGGTGCCACATGGCACGCGAATTTTCGTTTCGATGGGTCAAGCTTGCGGCCGTTGGCGCCCTGATGGCGCTATCGGCTATTCCGGCGCGGGCGCAAGTGATCTGCGGCGGCCATGACTATCTGGTCGCGAGGCTGGCGGCGGCATTCGAGGAGAAGCGGCTGGGCTACGGTGTGGCCGGAGAAGTCGCCATCTTCGAGGTGTTCGTTTCGCCGAGCGGAACCTGGACCATCCTGATGACCGACGTCAAAGGCCAGAGTTGCATCCTGGCGGCGGGCGACGGATGGGAAGACACGCGGGCCACCGCGGTCGGGCAGCCCGGCGGCTGAGGACGCCTCGGACGGGCGCTGACCCCGCTCAGCGCGTGGCGGCCACCTCGGCATGACCGCGCAGCAGCGCTATCAGCTTCTTGGCGTCCTTGGCGGCGCCTTCCTCGTCGCCGTCGAGGATGGAACGGATCAGCGCCACGTGGTGCTCGGCCGATTCGGCCAGCCCGGTGTCGGCCTTGTAGCGATACCAGAAGCGGCGGCTGTGGGTCTGCAACGGGGCGGCCACGCGCGCCGCGAAGGGGTTGTCGGCGGCGATCGCCAGCGCTTCGTCGAGCGCCTTGTCGGCCTGGATGAAGGCAAGCACGTTGCTCGAGATCACCGCCTTCTGCATGGCCAGGGCCGCCTCGTGGAACAGGTCGGCGGCCTCGCGTGTGACGAAGCGGGCGGCCGAGCGGGCGAGCACCACCTCGATGCCGCGCCGCGCATCCAGCACCCGCAGCCAGTCGCCGGCGTGAAGCGGCGCGACCGCGATGCCCGCGCGGGGCCTGATGTCCAGGAGTCCTTCCCAGGCGAGCCTCTGGATCGCCTCGCGGACGGGGGTGCGTCCGAGACCCAGCCGCTCGATCAGCGCACCTTCGGTGACGAAGCCCGACGGCGCCAGCTCGAGCGTGACGATCATGTGCTCAAGCGCGCGATAGGCCCTGGTCGCTGCCGGCTCGAAGGTCGCGTTCGCTTCGATGGATATCAGTGGGGAGATCAATGGCGGGCTCCTGATATATTTTTCATATATCATAAGAGATTCAGCGTTGACAGGCTAATCCTTAATAGATATACGGCTGATATATCAGAGGAGAAATAGCCATGTGGACCGGAGTTTTCCCTGCCGTCACGACCAAATTCACCGCCGACGACCGCCTCGACCATGCCGAGATGGAGCGCTGCTATGGACTGCAGATGGAGGCCGGCTGCGACGGCATCATCGTGTGTGGTTCGCTCGGCGAAGGGCCGATGCTGTCGCCGGACGAGAAGATCGAAGTGCTGAAGACGGCACGGAAAGTCGCCGGCAAGAAGCCGGTGCTTTTGACCGTCAACGAGCCCGGCACGCGTGAGGCCGCAAGCATCGCCAAGCGCGCCGCCAAGGAAGGCGCCGATGGCCTGATGGTGGTGCCGAGCCCGATCTACCACACCGACCCGCAAGAGACGGTCGCCGCCCTTCGCGCGGTCGCGGAAGCCGGTGACCTGCCGGTGATGATCTATTCCAACCGGCTCGCCTATCGCGTCGACGTGACCGTCGAGCTGATGGAGGAACTGGCGTCGGACAAGCGCTTCGTCGCCATCAAGGAATCGTCCGACGACATCCGCCGCTCGACCGAGATCATCAACAGGTTCGGCGACCGTTACGACCTCTTCACCGGTGTCGACAATCTCGCCTTCGAGGCGCTGTCGGTCGGCGCCATCGGCTGGGTCGCCGGCCTGGTCACCGCCTTCCCGCGCGAGACGGTCGCGATCTACCAGTTGATGCGACAGGGTCGACGCGAGGAGGCACTGGCGATCTACCGCTGGTTCCGGCCCTTGCTCGACCTCGATGTCTCGACCTATCTGGTCCAAAACATCAAGCTTGCCGAAGTGCTGGCGATCGGTACCAATGACCGCGTGCGCATGCCGCGCCAGCCGCTGTCGGGCGAACGCCGCAAGGCGGTCGAGAAGATCGTGCGGGATGCGCTGGCGGTGCGGCCGAACCTGCCGGCGCTGCAGACGTCTCCTCGATCGACGGAGAAGATGGTGGCAGCCGAATAAGGGACAGCACTGACGTGCCAGGAAATTCCAAATCCCCGGAACAGGCGCGGCGCTCGGCCACTGGGGCATCTTCTCCCCGTTCACGGGGAGAAGGCGAAGACATCGCGATCATCGGTGGCGGCATCGTCGGTATCTGCGCCGCGACCCTGCTCTGCGAGGCGGGGCGAAGCGTTACCGTCTTCGACCGTACCGGCATCTGCGAGGAGACGAGCTCCGGCAATGCCGCCGCTTTCGCCTTCTCCGACGTGCTGCCGCTGGCGCATAAGGGCATGATCCGGCAATTGCCAAAATGGCTCGCCGACCCGCTCGGACCTTTGGCCATCCCGCCGGCCTATCTGCCCAAGCTGCTGCCCTGGCTGATCCGCTTCTGGCGGGCCGGTGCGCCGAAGCACTACGAAGCGAGCCTGGGGGCGCAGGTCGGCATGATGAAGCTCGCCGAAGCCGAATGGATGGGGCTGCTCGATCGCTCCGGCACGTGGCCGATGCTGCGCGAGGATGGTTCGCTGGAATTCTATGAGAGCGAGGCGGAGTTCCGTGCCTCGCTGCCCGGCTGGGCCGAGCGCGGGCGTTTCGGCATCGGCTTCCGCCATGTCGAGGGCGAAGAAATGGCAGCGCTCCAGCCAGGTCTGGCGCCGCGCTTCGTCAAGGGCACCTTCGTGCCCGGCTGGAAAACGGTCGCCGATCCGAAGCTGCTCGGCAAGGCGGTCTGGGCCTATGCGGAAAAACTTGGCGCCCGTTTCGAGCATGCGCGGGTGGAGCGCATAGAGGCCGACGCAAACGGCGCCACGATCGTTCTGGCCGACGGCAGCAGGCGGACGGCAAAGACGCTGCTAATCGCCGCGGGCGCCTGGTCGCATCTCCTGGCAAAAAATCTTGGCGACCGCATCCCGCTCGAAACCGAGCGTGGCTACAACACGACGCTGCCGGTGTCGGCCTTCGACGTGAAACGGCAGCTGATCTTTTCCGGACATGGCTTCGTCATCACGCCGCTCGAAACGGGCCTGCGCGTCGGCGGCGCCGTCGAGCTCGGCGGCATCGAGCGGCCGCCGAATTTCGCCCGCTCGAAGGCGATGCTGGAGAAGGCGAAGCGCTTCCTGCCTGGGCTCGATCCGTCGGGCGGCCGCGAGTGGATGGGTTTTCGCCCGTCGCTGCCGGATTCGCTGCCGGCGATCGGCGCGGCGCGTGTGCCGAACGTCTACTACGCTTTTGGCCACGGCCATCTCGGCCTGACCCAGTCCGCGGCGACCGGCCGCTTGATCCGCGATCTCATTCTCGGGCAGACTCCGCCGCTCGATCTCACCCCATTCCGTCCGCAACGGTTCTGACAGCAAGAGAGCAACCATGGCCAAAAAATCCTTCTTCTGCATCGACGGCCACACCTGCGGCAATCCGGTGCGTCTCGTCGCCGGCGGCGGGCCATTGCTCGAAGGTTCGACGATGATGGAGAGGCGGGCGCATTTCCTCGCCGAATTTGACTGGGTCCGTACCGGGCTGATGTTCGAGCCGCGCGGCCATGACGTGATGTCGGGGTCGATCCTCTATCCGCCGACGCGCGAGGACTGCGACATCGCCATCCTGTTCATCGAGACCTCGGGCTGCCTGCCGATGTGCGGCCATGGCACCATCGGCACGGTGACGATGGCGATCGAGCATGGGCTGGTGAAGCCGAAGACGCCAGGCGTGCTGAGGCTCGACACGCCGGCCGGGCTGGTCATCGCCGAATACAGCCAAGTCGGCGAATATGTCGAGGAGGTGCGCATCACCAACGTGCCGTCCTTCCTCCATGCCGAAGGCCTGACCGTCGAATGCCCGGTGCTCGGCGAGATCAGCGTCGACGTCGCCTATGGCGGCAATTTCTACGCCATCGTCGAGCCGCAGCAGAATTACCGGGACATGGCCGACTATTCGGCGGGCGACCTCATCGCCTGGAGCCCGGTGGTGCGGCAGCGCCTCAACGAGAAATACTCCTTCGTGCATCCGGAGAATCCCGGCATCAACCGGCTGTCGCACATGCTGTGGACCGGCAAGCCGAAACATGCCGAGGCCGATGCCCGCAACGCCGTGTTCTATGGCGACAAGGCGATCGACCGCAGCCCTTGCGGCACCGGCACCTCGGCGCGCATGGCGCAGCTCCATGCCAAGGGCAGGCTCAAGCCCGGCGACAGTTTTGTCCACGAATCGATCATCGGCTCGCTGTTCAAGGGCAGGGTCGAAAAAGAGGTCAGCGTCGCCGGCAAGCCGGCGATCATCCCCTCGATCGGCGGCTGGGCGCGCATGACAGGGTTGAACACCATCTTCATCGATGACCGCGATCCGTTCGCGCATGGATTCATTGTCACATAAGCCTCGCGACCTCAGCCGGTGGATGCCGATTTTGGGCCCGCTCGCCGGATTCGTCGACAACAGCCAATCGGCCTGACGTCCCGGTCATGCCAAGGTTCTGAAACAAGGCGACCGTTCAACGGTCCCCTTCCATTGCATCGTCAAGAAAGGATAATCGATGCTTTCCGGCCCAAACCCCGAATGGCTGACCTTCGATTGCTACGGCACCCTCATCCAGTGGGATGAAGGTCTGCTTGCCGCCGTCAACACGATCCTCGCCAACCACCCAGCTTCCAATGTCGAACCCCAGACACTGATCCGCGTCTACGACAAGCACGAGCACGCGCTCGAGACCGCGCGGCCTCACAAATCCTTCCGCAGCGTGGCCGGCGAGGGGCTGGGGCTGGCGATGGAGGAGCTGAAGCTCGCTCGTTCGCCGGACGATATCGAGGTGCTGACCGGCAGCATCTCGCGAATGCCGCCCTTTCCCGAAGTCGTCTCCACGCTCGGCGCGCTGAAGGCCCAGGGATTCAAGCTTTGCATCATTTCCAACACCGACGACGACATCATCGCCGGCAATGTCGCCCAGCTCGGCGGGCATATAGATCGCGTCGTCACCGCGCAGCAGGCCGGCGCCTACAAACCCGCGCGGCAGATCTTCGATTTTGCGCACAATGCGCTTGGCGTCGGTCGGGGCGACGTCGTGCATATTTGTGCCAGCCCGCATCTCGATCTCGCTGCCGCCCGCGATCTCGGCTTCCGCTGCATCTGGATCGACAGGGGAACCGGCCGCAAACCGCTGCCCGACTACACCCCGAACGCGGTTTTCCCGGCGCTCGATCATGTACCGCCTTTCCTGCGGTCGACGATCTGGAACTGAGCCCGGCGCGGAGGGCAGATGGTGTCGACTCGCCGTCACCTGGCTGTCACACGCGACGGAATCCTGACCCTACGGAAGGCGCGGCGGTCCAAAAAGCAGCGCCTCGGTTCTTGCAAGAATTCTTCTCATCAACTTATTTTGACGCCGATTTCTTCGACATGAGGCCCATCATAAGGTTGAATCGTCAAAGACATTGCGTTGTGCCAATGCTAGGGTCCGCGATAGTCCAGGGGTCGGGCGCAAAAAAACGGGCAATCGGACGGCGTGCTTCCAAACCACGCAGAGCGATTGAAAAATCACGTTGCAATCCGGGCTCGAGACTTTACGACTAGGGGAAATACGAAAAGGAGTGCGACCCGGAAACGGGCGACATTCCAGGGGAGCCGCGTAAATATGCAGTATTTCGTCCAGCAGCTTATCAATGGGCTGACGCTGGGATCTATCTATGGCCTGATCGCGATCGGCTACACGATGGTCTACGGCATCATCGGCATGATCAATTTCGCCCATGGCGATATCTTCATGGTCGGCGCCTTCACCGCCCTCATCGTCTTCCTGATCCTCGGCGCATTGTTCTATTCGGTGCCGATCGTGGTGGCGCTTCTGATCATGATGATCGTGGCGATGCTGCTGACCAGTCTCTACAACTGGACGATCGAAAAAGTGGCCTACCGGCCGCTGCGCGGATCGTTCCGGCTGGCGCCGCTGATCACCGCCATCGGCATGTCGATCGCGCTGTCCAATTTCGTGCAGGTCACGCAAGGCCCGCGCAACAAGCCGATCCCACCGATGGTGTCGAAGGTTTACACGATCGACGGCATCAGCATCTCGCTGAAGCAGATCATCATCGTGCTGGTCACCGCCGCGCTGCTGGTGATCTTCTGGTACCTCGTCAACAGGACGGCGCTGGGGCGTGCGCAACGCGCCTGCGAGCAGGATCGCAAGATGGCGGCGCTGCTCGGCATCGACGTCGACCGCACCATCTCCATCACCTTCATCATGGGCGCCGCACTTGCCGCCGTCGCCGGCACGCTGTTCCTGATGTATTACGGCGTCGTGGTGTTCTCGGACGGCTTCGTGCCGGGCGTGAAGGCCTTCACGGCGGCCGTGCTTGGCGGCATCGGCTCACTGCCTGGCGCGGTGCTCGGAGGACTGCTCATCGGCTTCATCGAGAGCATGTGGTCGGCCTATTTCTCGATCGACTACAAGGACGTCGCCGCCTTCTCGATCCTGGCGATCGTGCTCATCTTCCTGCCCTCCGGCATCCTCGGCCGGCCTGAAGTCGAAAAGGTCTGATCCTCATGGCCGTTACCGTGTCTTCGGAGCGCGACACCGTCGCTACTCCAGTCCAGCGCGCTTTTCGCGAAGCGCTCTATGCAGGCGCCATCTCGCTTGGCCTGTTCGTGTTGTTCATCGGTCTCAGGACAGACCAGAACATCAGCAACGAACTGATCCTGGTGCAGCGCTGGGGCCTGCTGGCCATTGTGGTCGCTGCCGTCACCGCCGGCCGTTTCCTCTATGTCGCTTACGCGGTTCCGGCCATGGAGCGGTCGAAGGCCGAAAAGGCACAGGCGCCGGCGGTGGCAGTGGCGGAGCCCGGCTTCGTGCGTCGCAACTTCAACAAGATCGGCGTTGGCGTGCTGTTGCTGTATCCGGTGGCGATCGTGCTTTTGGTCGGGTTCCAGGGCTCGCTGAAATGGGTCGACAATTTCGGCATCCAGATCCTGATCTATGTGATGCTGGCCTGGGGCCTCAACATCGTCGTCGGCCTCGCCGGTTTGCTCGATCTCGGTTACGTCGCCTTCTACGCCGTCGGCGCCTATGCCTATGCGCTGCTCGGCACCCATTTCGGCCTGTCGTTCTGGATCCTGCTGCCCGCCGCCGGGGCAATGGCCGCGCTATGGGGTGTGCTGCTCGGTTTCCCGGTGCTCAGATTGCGCGGCGACTATCTGGCGATCGTCACCCTGGCCTTCGGCGAAATCATCCGCCTCGTGCTGATCAACTGGCGTGAGGTGACCAACGGTTCGGCCGGCGTTTCCGGTATTCCGAAAGTCTCGTTCTTCGGCCTGATGTCGTTCAACGTCTCGGATCCGAACTACATCGCCAAGGTGCTGGGGATCGCCCAGTCGGGCGCCTACTACAAGATCTTCCTCTACTACCTGATCCTGGGGCTGTGCTTCCTCACCGCCTTCGTCACCATCAGGCTGCGTCGCCTGCCGGTTGGCCGCGCCTGGGAAGCGCTGCGCGAGGACGAGATCGCCTGCCGCTCGCTCGGCATCAACACCACGACCACCAAGCTGACGGCGTTCGCCACAGGTGCCATGTTCGGCGGCTTCGCCGGCTCTTTCTTTGCCGCGCGGCAAGGTTTCGTCAGCCCCGAATCCTTCGTCTTCCTGGAATCGGCGATCATCCTCGCCATCGTCGTGCTCGGCGGCATGGGCTCGCTCGGCGGCATCGCGGTGGCGGCATTGGTGATGATCGGCGGCACCGAGATCCTGCGCGAGCTCGACTTCCTCAAGGCCGTGTTCGGTCCCGATTTCACGCCCGAACTCTACCGCATGCTTCTGTTCGGCATGGCCATGGTCATCGTCATGCTGTGGAAGCCGCGTGGCTTCGTCGGCAGCCGCGAGCCCACGGCCTTCCTGAAGAAGCGAAGAGCGGTCTCAGCCTCCTTCACCAAGGAGGGTCACGGCTGATGAACGCGACTCCTTCCTCCAAAGACTTCATTCTGCAGGTCGAGCATTTGTCGATGAAGTTCGGCGGCCTGGTCGCCATCGGTGACCTGTCGTTCCAGGCCAGGCGCGGCGAGATCACCGCGCTGATCGGCCCGAACGGCGCCGGCAAGACCACGGTGTTCAACTGCATCACCGGCTTCTACAAGCCGTCTGAAGGCATGATCACGCTGAACCGGAACGACGGCTCGACCTATCTGCTCGAGCGCCTGCCCAATCACGAGATCCCGGCGCGCGCCAAGGTGGCGCGCACTTTCCAGAACATCCGGCTGTTCTCGGGCATGACGCTGCTGGAGAACCTTCTGGTCGCGCAGCACAACAAGCTGATGAAAGCTTCGGGCTACACGCTTCTCGGCCTCTTCGGCTTTCCGAGCTATCGCCAGGCCTCGGCCGAGTCGATCGATCTCGCCAGGCACTGGCTGGAGAAAGCCGATCTCGTCGACCGCGCCGACGATCCCGCCGGCGACCTGCCCTATGGCGCGCAGCGGCGACTGGAAATCGCGCGCGCCATGTGCACGGGGCCGGAGCTTCTGTGCCTCGACGAGCCGGCCGCCGGCCTCAATCCGAAGGAATCGGCGGCGCTCAACGAGCTGTTGATGGGCATCAAGAGCACCGGTACCTCGATCCTGCTCATCGAGCACGACATGTCGGTGGTGATGAAGATCTCCGATCATGTCGTCGTGCTCGAATACGGCCGCAAGATCTCCGACGGCAACCCGGAATCGGTCAGGACGGATCCGCGCGTCATCGCCGCCTATCTCGGCGTCGACGACGAGGAAGTGCAAGAAGTGCTGACCGAAGTCGGCGACGAGGACGTCATCGAGCAGCTCGATACAGGCCCCGACTCCGCGCACGGGCCGGGAAATTCCGCTTCGATGATGGCCGGGCCGGTTTCCGATAGCGTCGAACATGCGAATAAGGGCGAGCGCGTCACGGTGTCGAAGGGCGCCTCGAAAGCGGCGCAGGTCGATGCGCGCGCCGCGGCCATCGCCAGCAAGCCGATCGCGGCTCCGGCAGCGACGAAGCCCGCGGCGAAGAAGCCGGCCGCAAAAGCGCCGGCGAAAAAGGCAACCGCAAAGGCCCCGGCCGCGAAAGCCGGCGGCATCTCCAATCGCCTCGACGCGCCGCGTGGCGGCAAGGCCGACAGTCTGATCCGCATCAAGGGTATCGGCCCGGTCAACGAGCGGAAGCTGAACGAGCACGGCATCTTCCATTTCGACCAGATCGCGGCCTGGAAGAAGGCCGACGTCGAGGCGGCGGAGGCCTATCTCGCCTTTGACGGGCGTATTGCCCGCGAAGACTGGATCGGCCAGGCGAAGACGCTGGCGAACGAAGTGGCGGCCAAGCCCGCGACGCGTGGAGGGCGTAAATAATGGCCGGCACAACGCTGCTCGACATCAAGGGTGTCGAGACTTACTACGGCAACATCCGGGCGCTGAACGGCGTCGATGTCAGCGTCAACCAGGGTGAGATCGTGGCGCTGATCGGTGCCAACGGCGCCGGCAAGTCGACGCTGATGATGACCATCTTCGGTGCGCCGCGCGCCCGCACCGGCACCATCACCTTCGCCGGCACCGACATCACCAAGATGCCGACGCATGAGATCGCACGCCTGCGTATCGCCCAGTCGCCGGAAGGACGCCGCATCTTTCCGCGCATGACGGTGATGGAAAACCTGCAGATGGGCGCCAGCCTCGACAACCTCAAGCATTATGACGAGGACGTCGAGAAGGTGTTCACGCTGTTCCCTCGGCTGAAGGAGCGCATCGCCCAGCGTGGCGGCACGCTGTCCGGCGGCGAGCAGCAGATGTTGTCGATCGGGCGCGCCCTGATGGCGCGGCCGAAACTGCTTCTGCTCGACGAGCCGTCGCTTGGTCTCGCGCCGCTGATCGTCAAGCAGATCTTCGACGCCATCCGCGAGCTCAACAAGACGCAAGGGTTGACCGTGTTCCTGGTCGAGCAGAACGCTTTTGGAGCGCTCAAACTCGCCACGCGCGGCTATGTCATGGTCAACGGCAATGTGACGATGAGCGGCACCGGCAAGGAGCTGCTCGCCAATCCGGAAGTGCGCGCCGCCTATCTCGAAGGCGGACATCACTAGAGGTTTGTTTTGAAGCATGATCTTCTCCGAAAAGTCTGCAACTTTTCGGGACCATGCCAGGATCGAGGACATCAATCATGCAAGGCATAATCTACGAAGAAGCCTCGATCTGGCAGTTCCTGTTCGTCACCTGCCTGCTTGGCGGCTGGGCGGCATGGATGACGGGCAAGGCGGCGGCGCAGACCTGGAACAGCTACGTCCAGTTGTTCTTCTACATGCTCGGCCTTGGCGTCGGCATCAGGTTCATTCATCACGCGCTGTTCGAGGGCACGATGTTCTCGCTGCATTACTATATCATCGACACCATCGTGCTGATGATCCTAGGCTTTTTCGGCTATCAATACACGCGCACCAACCAGATGGTCACACAGTATAACTGGCTCTATGAAAGAGCTTCCTTATTAAGCTGGAAACCGAAAGGTTGACGTTCACCATTACGCCGTTTCCGGCATGAATCGGCGTGACAAGTGCCTGAAAATCGGCATTCTATGCTTTCTGCGATAAGGGTGGGCATCGCATGAAAGTATCATCCACGCCCACTCCGTAAATGGGAGCGTTTCAATGAAAAAATCACTCTTGTCCGCCGTTGCGCTGACCGCGTTCGTCGCGTTCAGCGGCAGCGCGTGGGCCGCTGACATCCTGATCGGCGTCGCCGGTCCGATCACCGGCCCGAACGCCGCCTTCGGCGCACAGCTGCAGAAGGGCGCGGAACAGGCGATCGCCGACATCAACGCGGCGGGCGGCGTCAATGGTCAGCAGCTCAAGCTCGAGGTCGGCGACGACGTCTCCGATCCCAAGCAGGGCATCTCGGTCGCCAACAAGTTCGTTGCCGACGGCGTCAAGTTCGTCGACGGCCACTTCAACTCCGGCGTGTCGATCCCGGCCTCGGAAGTCTACCAGGAAAACGGCATCCTCGAGATCACGCCTGCCGCGACCAACCCGAAGTTCACCGAGCGCGGTATGTGGAACACCTTCCGCACCTGCGGTCGTGACGACCAGCAGGGCAAGGTGGCTGGCGATTATATCGCCAAGAACTTCAAGGACGCCAAAATCGCCATCGTCCACGACAAGACGCCTTATGGCCAGGGTCTCGCCGACGAAACCAAGAAAAACCTCAACGCCGGCGGCATCACGGAAGTGATGTATGAAGGCGTGAATGTCGGCGACAAGGACTTCTCCGCTCTCATCGCCAAGATGAAGGAAAACGGCGTTACCCTGATCTACTGGGGCGGCCTGCACACCGAAGCCGGCCTGATCATCCGTCAGTCGGCCGATCAGGGCCTGAAGGCGCCGCTGTTCTCGGGCGACGGCATCGTCTCCAACGAACTGGCTTCGATCGCGGGTGATGCCGTTGCCGGCACGCTCAACACCTTCGCTCCGGATCCGCGCAAGAATCCGGCCGCCAAGGAAGTGGTCGAGAAGTTCCGCGCCAGTGGCTTCGAACCGGAAGCCTACACGCTCTACTCCTATGCCGCGGTGCAGATCATCGCCCAGGCCATCGCCAAGACCGGCTCGGCCGACGACGTGCAGAAGGTTGCGGAGACGATCAGGGCCAACACCTGGAAAACCGCCATCGGTGACATCGGCTACGACGCCAAGGGCGACATCACCCGTCCCGACTATGTCATCTATGAGTGGAAGAAGGGCGACGACGGCAAGTACAGCTACTTCGAGAAATAAGCCGGCAAACCCTAAAGCAGGTCGTGAGACCTGCTTTAGGTCCTTCATTTCAAGCATGTCTTCGTCCCGAAACCGCTGCACACTTTCGGGAGACATGCTTTAGCCTACTTTTCGGAAATGCCCGGCGCTCGCGCCGGGCATTTCCGTTTGCGGGTGGGGCCAACCGGAAAGCTCCGCGCGGCGCGCTCGGGAATGCCCGTCGACCGCCCGCTTACGGTGTTCGAAGAACGGCAATAGCAGTTTGACGCAAACAAGCGACTTAAATCGTTTTAGGTGTCGCTCAAATTTGTTTGCACTGCAGCATTTTCACGCTAATCATTGCGCCGGTTCATCTTCCCTTACGCTGCTGGAGCCCAGTCCTTGGCCATCACGAAGATCCTCGTCGCCAACCGGTCCGAAATCGCCATCCGCGTGTTCCGCGCGGCCAACGAGCTCGGCCTCAAGACCGTGGCGATCTGGGCGGAGGAGGACAAATATTCGCTGCACCGTTTCAAGGCCGACGAGAGCTACCAGGTCGGGCGCGGACCGCATCTGGCCAAGGACATGGGGCCGATCGAAAGCTACCTGTCGATCGAGGAGGTGATCCGGGTCGCCAGGCTGTCGGGCGCCGACGCCATCCACCCCGGCTACGGGCTGCTGTCGGAAAGCCCGGAATTCGCCGAGGCCTGCGCCGAGGCCGGCGTCACCTTCATCGGCCCGAAGCCGGAAACAATGCGCCGGCTGGGCAACAAGGTCGCCGCGCGCAACCTGGCGATCGAGGTCGGCGTGCCGGTGGTGCCGGCAACCGATCCGCTGCCCGACGACATGGACGAGGTCAAGAAGCTCGCGGCGCAAATCGGCTATCCGGTGATGCTCAAGGCCTCGTGGGGCGGCGGCGGCCGCGGCATGCGCGCCATCCGCGCCGAGGCTGACCTCGCGCGCGAGGTCATGGAAGGCAAGCGCGAGGCCAAGGCGGCCTTCGGCAAGGACGAGGTCTATCTCGAAAAGCTGATCGAGCGCGCCCGCCATGTCGAGGTGCAGGTGCTGGGCGACACCCATGGCAATGCGGTGCACCTGTTCGAGCGCGACTGCTCGATCCAGCGCCGCAACCAGAAGGTCGTGGAGCGGGCGCCGGCGCCCTATCTCAGCGAAGAGCTGCGCCAGGAGCTTTGCGGCTATGCGCTCAAGATCGCGCGCGAGACCAGCTATATCGGCGCCGGCACGGTAGAGTTCCTGCAGGACGCCGATACCGGCAAGTTCTATTTCATCGAGGTCAATCCGCGCATCCAGGTCGAGCACACCGTCACCGAGCAGGTGACCGGCATCGACATCGTCAAGGCGCAGATCCACATCCTCGACGGCTTCGCCATCGGCACGAAGCAATCGGGCGTGCCGGCGCAGAAGGACATCAGGCTCAACGGCCACGCATTGCAGTGCCGCATCACCACCGAGGATCCGGAGCACAATTTCATCCCGGACTATGGCCGCATCACCGCCTATCGCGAAGCGGCCGGCTTCGGCATCCGGCTCGACGGCGGCACCGCCTATTCGGGCGCGGTCATCACCCGCTTCTACGATCCGCTGCTCGAAAAGGTGACGGCCTGGGCGCCGACGCCCGGCGAGGCGATCTCGCGCATGAACCGGGCGCTGCGCGAGTTCCGCATCCGCGGCGTCGCCACCAACCTCACCTTCCTCGAAGCGATCATCAATCACCCGCGCTTCGCCGACAATTCCTACACGACCAGGTTCATCGACACGACGCCAGAACTGTTCGAGCAGGTGAAGCGGCAGGACCGCGCCACCAAGCTGCTCAACTACCTGGCCGATGTCAGCGTCAACGGCCACCCCGAGACGCGCGGCCGGCCGATGCCGAAGACGAATGCGGCGGCACCCGTCGTGCCCTATCTCAACGGGCATGTTCCGGACGGCAGCAAGCAGAGGCTCGATGCGCTCGGCCCGGAGAAGTTCGCGGCCTGGATGCGGGATCAGCGCCAGGTGCTGGTCACCGACACGACGATGCGCGACGGCCACCAGTCGCTGCTCGCCACGCGCATGCGCACGCATGACATTGCCGGCATCGCCGGCACCTATGCGCGGGCGCTGCCGCAGCTGCTTTCGCTGGAATGCTGGGGCGGCGCCACCTTCGACGTCGCCATGCGCTTCCTCACCGAGGACCCGTGGGAGCGGCTGAGCAAAGTGCGCGAGGCGGCGCCCAACCTTCTGCTGCAGATGCTTTTGCGCGGCGCCAACGGCGTCGGCTACACCAACTATCCCGACAATGTCGTCCAGCATTTCGTCCGCCAAGCGGCTAGCGGCGGCGTCGACCTGTTCCGCGTCTTCGACTGCCTGAACTGGGTCGAGAACATGCGCGTCGCCATGGACGCGGTGGGCGCCGAGGGCAAGCTGGTCGAGGCGGCGATGTGCTACACCGGCGATATCCTCGATCCGGCGCGCGCCAAATACGACCTCAAATACTATGTCGGGCTGGCCAAGGAGCTGGAGGCGGCCGGCGCCCATATCATCGCCGTCAAGGACATGGCCGGCCTGCTGAAGCCGGCCGCGGCGCGCGTGCTGTTCAAGGCGCTGCGCGAGGCGACCGACCTGCCGATCCATTTCCACACGCACGACACATCAGGGCTGTCGGCGGCGACGGTGCTTGCGGCGGTGGAGAGCGGCGCCGACGCCATCGATGCGGCGATGGATTCCTTCTCCGGCAACACCTCGCAGCCCTGCCTCGGCTCGATAGTCGAGGCGCTGAAGGGCACCGAGCGCGATCCCGGTCTCGATCCGCAGTGGATCCGCCGCATCTCCTTCTACTGGGAAGCGGTGCGCAACCAGTACGCCGCCTTCGAGAGCGATCTCAAGGGACCTGCCTCGGAAGTCTACCTGCACGAGATGCCGGGCGGCCAGTTCACCAACCTCAAGGAACAGGCGCGCTCGCTTGGGCTGGAGACGCGCTGGCATGAGGTCGCGCAGGCCTATCACGACGTCAACCTGATGTTCGGCGACATCGTCAAGGTGACGCCGTCGTCCAAGGTGGTCGGCGACATGGCGCTGATGATGGTCAGCCAGGATCTCACCGTTGCCGATGTCGAGAACCCGGCCAAGGACATCGCCTTCCCGGACTCGGTCGTATCGATGCTGCGCGGCGATCTCGGCCAGTCGCCCGGCGGCTGGCCGGCGGCGCTGCAGAAGAAGGCGCTGAAGGGCGAGAAGCCGATCACCGTTCGACCGGGCTCGCTGCTGAAGCCCGCCGACCTCAAGGCCAGCCGCAAGGACATCGAGGGTAAGCTCGACCGCAAGCTCTCGGAATACGAGTTCGCGTCGTGGCTGATGTACCCGAAGGTGTTCACCGACTTCGCCGCGGCGCAGGAGACCTACGGGCCGGTGAGCGTGCTGCCGACGCCGACCTATTTCTACGGCATGAAGTCGGAAGACGAGATCTTCCTCGACATCGAGAAGGGCAAGACCCTGGTGGTTCGCTGCCAGGCGTTCGGCGACGTCGACGACAAGGGCATGGTCACCGTGTTCTTCGAGCTCAACGGCCAGCCGCGCCGCGTCAAGGTGCCGGACAGGGCGCATGGCGCTTCCGCGGCCAAGGTGCGCCGCAAGGCCGAGCCTGGCAATGAGGGGCATGTCGGCGCGCCGATGCCCGGCGTCGTGTCGGCGCTTGCCGTCGCGCCCGGACAGGCGGTCAAGGCGGGCGACGTGCTCTTGTCGATCGAGGCGATGAAGATGGAAACCGCGCTCCACGCCGAACGCGACGGCGAGATCGCCGAGGTGCTGGTCAAGGCCGGAGACCAGATCGACGCGAAGGACCTGTTGATCGCATTTAAATGACGGTCGCGGCGCGATGCTTGAAGGGCGGCTGGCAGCAGCCGTCCACAGCCGCTCGACAAGTGTCTTGACCCGCCGCGTCCGCTCGGGCAGGGAACCCGCTCCAATTCGCCGTGGTGGGAATCGCCATGGCTCCAGAAGACGCGGAGAGAAAAATGGCCGACGAAATCACTGAGACCAGCCAGACTGTAGCCGCCGGCCAGCTGCGCACCATCATCGAGCGCATCGAGCGACTCGAGGAAGAAAAGAAGACGATCTCCGACGACATCAAGGATGTCTATGGCGAGGCCAAGGGCACCGGTTTCGACACCAAGGCGATCCGCACGATCGTGCGGCTGCGCAAGAAGGACCAGGCCGAGCGCCAGGAAGAAGAGTCGATCCTGGATCTCTACAAGGCCGCCCTCGGCATGGTCTGAGGCGCATGGCCGGAGACCGGCCATGAACGAATTCGACTTCGGCGGCCGTCGCGCCTCGGAGTTCCGCCATCGCGGCTTCTGGGCGTTGTTCGCCGAGCGGCACCCGCAAGAAAGGCAAAGGCTGGCGCGACGCGGGCCATGGTTCTGGCAGCGCGGGCTGCCGGATTTCGCCTTGGTCCTTTCGATGTATGTCGCGCCGGCGCAGAACCATGTCGGCGTCTTCTTCGGGCGCAATGAGAAGTTCGGCGCCACACAATCATGGTCGCGGCTGAAACCGTTCCAGCCGGCGATCGAATCCAGGCTGAAGCTAAGGCCCGAGCAGAGTTGTGAAGGTCTCGGCATCAACTCGATGTGGCGGGTAAACTGCTACGCCGAGGACAATTGGCCGGCCATGACCGACTGGCTGGTGAGGGAATGCTCACGCTTCGAAGAGGCTGTGACCGAAGTTCTCGGGCAGGGATAGGTCGCCGGCGATGACGGGTTTTTTCCGTACGCGGTGGAGGGGCGAAGCGCTGCTCGACCGGCTGTTCTGGCGTGACATGCTGCTGGTCGGGACGATCTTGAGCATCGCCTCTTCGGCGCTGGCGTTGGTCCTGCTCGGGCTGAAGCTGCCGCTCTGGCTGGTGCTGGCGGTGCATTTCCTCCCCGTTCCCTACACCATCTTCCTGACGGTCGCCGTCTGGCGGACGGCGGAGAAGGTCGGGGGCTTCAAGGCGCAACTGATGATGCTGGGTTCCGCGCTCTGGCTGATCGCGACGGTCGTGACATGAGCTATATGACAAAGGCGGCCGAAGCCGCCCTTTGCGAAGACTGGAAACCTCGGTCAGGCCGCAGGCTCGAAGCGCAATGCCACGCCATTGATGCAATAGCGCAGGCCGGTCGGCGGCGGCCCATCCTCGAAGACATGGCCGAGATGGCTGCCGCAGCGCGCGCAATGGCATTCGGTGCGGACCATGCCGTAGCTGCGGTCGACGGTGGTGTCGATCGAGCCCGGGACCGGATCGTTGAAGCTCGGCCAGCCGGTGCCGCTCTCGAATTTCAGCTTGGATTCGAACAGCGGCTGGTCGCAGCCGACGCAATGGAAGGTGCCGGCGCGCTTCTCGTAGAGCAGGGCGCAGCTGCCGGGGCGCTCGGTGCCGTGGTTGCGCATCACGGCATACTGCTCCGGCGTCAGCCGGGTGCGCCACTCGGCATCGGTGCGGGTGACGGGATAGGCGTGGGTGTCCATAGAATCTCCTCGGCCTTGGCGGCTCGTTGTTGCTTGCAACGGGTATTCGCCCGAACATAGGTATTTGTTACAAACGCCGCCAGTGAAAGCGAGCTAGTGCTTGCGCGACAACTGCCTGGTCGCAGCGCCAAGTCCGGCCAATGTCAGCGGGAACATGCGGCCGCCGAAGATGTCGCCGATCAACTGGATCGAATGCGTGTAGCGCCAGTTCTTCTCGGCTTCCGGGTTCAGCCAGATCGCATTTGGCCATTGCCGCAACAGGCGGGCCATCCACACACTTCCGGCCTCCGGATTCCAATGCTCGACCGAGCCGCCGGGATGCGCGATCTCATAGGGGCTCATCGAGGCGTCGCCGACGACGATCACCTTGTAGTCCGGCCCGTATTTGTGGATGAGGTCGAAGGTCGGGATCGTCTCGGCCAGCCGCCGCCGATTGTCCTTCCAGACGCGCTCGTAGAGGCAATTATGGAAGTAGAAATATTCGAGCTGGCGGAACTCGGCGCGCGCGGCCGAGAACAATTCCTCGACGCCGCGGATGTGGTCGTCCATCGAGCCGCCGACATCGAAGAACATCAGAAGCTTCACCGCGTTGCGCCGCTCGGGCCGCGTTTTGACGTCGAGATAGCCGTGCTCGGCGGTGGCGTGGATGGTGCCGGGAAGGTCGAACTCCTCCTCGGCGCCCTCACGCACCCACCGGCGCAGCCGCTTCAGCGCCACCTTGATGTTGCGCGTGCCGAGCTCGACGGTGTCGTCTAAGTTCCTGAACTCGCGCTTGTCCCAGACCTTCACCGCGCGGCGATGCCGGCTTTCATGCTGGCCGATGCGCACGCCTTCAGGGTTGTAGCCATAGGCGCCGAAGGGCGAGGTGCCGCCGGTGCCGATCCATTTCGAGCCGCCCTGGTGGCGGCCCTTTTGTTCCTCGAGGCGTCGCTTCAGCGTCTCCATCAGCTTGTCGAAGCCGCCGAGCGCTTCGACCAGCTTCTTCTCCTCCTCGGTCAGGTGCTTTTCGGCCAGCCGGCGCAGCCACTCTTCCGGGATGTTGGCGACATCGACGGCGTCGGGACCGCCAAGCGCCTCGACGCCCTTGAAGACATGCGCGAAGACCTGGTCGAAACGGTCGATATGGCGCTCGTCCTTCACCAGGGCCGAGCGCGCGAGGTAGTAGAAAGCCTCGACGTCGTAATCGACCAGCCCGGCTTCCAGCCCTTCCAGCAGCGACAGATATTCCCTGAGCGAAACGGGAACCCGCGCGGCCTTCAGCTCGAGGAAGAAGGGGATGAACATCGGCCCCTTATAGCAGATCGTATTCGATGAAGCCCGTTCGCCGCGCGACGTGATCATAGAGCCGGCGCGCCGTGGCATTGGTCTCATGCGTCATCCAGTAGACGTTCTTGACACCGATCTTGCCGGCCTCATCCTGCACGGCCTTGATCAGCGCCGCGCCCACGCCCTTGCCGCGCACCTTGGGGTCGGCGAACAGGTCCTGCAGGTAGCAGTTGTTTTTCTCGGACCAGCCCGAGCGGTGATAGAGATAGTGGGTGAGGCCGACGGCCTTGCCGTCGAGCGTGGCGATGAGACCTTTCGGCTCGAACTCGCCATCCGTGAATAGCCGCTTCCAGGTGATCGCGTAGACCTCTTCCGGCAGCTTTGTCTCGTAGAAGGTCAGATAGTCGGTCCAAAGCCGGCGCCAGTCGGCGTGATTGGACTGCGCGAGCGGGCGGATGGTGATCTCGGACATTTTTTCCTCCAACATTTTGACCCGAAGCTGCGGCGGCGGCCGCTCGCCGGCAACGGTCCACGGACGGGAAAGCACTATTGCTGCGGGCTAAAGCGCGACGCGCTTTAGCTCCTTGTTTTATGCATGTCGTTGTCCCAGAACCGCTCCACACTTCTGGGCGACATGCATTACTGTTGCCGCCTCGCCATAAAGGCCAGGCGCTCGAACAGGTGCACGTCCTGCTCGTTCTTCAGCAGCGCGCCGTGCAGCTTCGGCAGCACGTTCTTCGGATCCGCGCGCAGATCCTCGGGCGCGATGTCGTCGGCGACCAGCAGGCGGATCCAGTCGAGCGCCTCGGAGGTAGACGGCTTCTTCTTCAGGCCCGGCACCTCGCGGATCTCGTAGAACTGCGCGAGTGCCGCCCGCACCAGGTTCTGCTTGATGCCGGGGTAATGCACCTCGACGATCCGGTGCAGGGTATCGATGTCGGGGAAGCGGATGTAGTGGAAGAAGCAGCGGCGCAGGAAGGCGTCCGGCAGTTCCTTCTCGTTGTTCGATGTGATGATGACGATCGGCCTGAACTCGGCGCGGATCGTCTCGCCGGTCTCGTAGACGAAGAACTCCATCCGGTCGAGTTCCTGCAGGAGGTCGTTGGGGAACTCGATGTCAGCCTTGTCGATCTCGTCGATCAAAAGCACGACTTTCTTTTGCGCCGCGAAGGCGTCCCACAGCTTGCCGCGCTTGATGTAGTTGGCGATGTCGTTGAAGCGCTCGTCGCCGAGCTGGCTGTCGCGCAGCCGCGAGACGGCGTCATATTCGTAGAGGCCCTGCTGCGCCTTGGTGGTGGACTTGACGTTCCATTCGATGAACTCGAGCCCGAGCGCCGACGCCACCTGGCGGGCGAGCTCGGTCTTGCCGGTGCCGGGCTCGCCCTTTACCAGCAAGGGCCGTTCCAGCGCGATCGCGGCGTTGACCGCGACCATCAGATCCTTGTCGGCGACATAGGCCGCGGTGCCTTCGAAACGCATCTTTTCTCCTGTCCGTGCGGCCGGACCGTAAGGAGGCTGGACGGGCCGCGCAAGGGCGGTCGCGGAAGAGCTCCCTATCAGGATGGTCTGCAAGACGAATTACAGGCGAATGGTCGCCCGTTTCACTGGCGCTCGGCTAACCATCGGCCTATATTTGCTCCCGGCGGTCTGCGCTTCCCGGCAGGAGAAACTTATCCCCGGGGCCTTATCGATCCTTAGGGAGCTGTCCCTGGGAAGACCCGTGGGTTTTCTCACACGGCGCCCACCTACTTTGTAGGCACCCGGGATCGACCTCTCCACCGGTTGTGTGGATCGTCACCCTCCCGATTTTGGGAACCATGCGGTAGAAAACGTCGCTCCTGCAACTTCGCCCAGATATGGTCATCTCTACCGTCGGCGCATGTCACCTTCAAAAGACCTGAAAAAACAGCTTCGCAAGGAAGCGCTGGCGCGCCGCGATGCGCTCGACGAATTCTGGCGCGTGGAAATCGCGCTCGAAATGGCCGAGGCCGCAAAGGAAAAAATAGACTTCGAGCCCGGCCGGATCGTCTCCGGCTTCTGGCCGATGCGCTCGGAGGTCGATGTGCGGCCGCTGATGTTCGCGCTGCGCGAGAAGGGCGCCAGGCTCTGCCTGCCGGCGATTCTCGACAAGACCACGATCGTCTTCCGCGAGCTGGTGCGCGGCGCGCCGATGGTCGAGATGGGGTTCGGCACCGTCGGGCCGCATGAAGAGGCGGAAGTGCTCGACCCGACGCTGATGCTGGTGCCGCTCGCCGCCTTCGACGCACGCGGCCACCGGATCGGCTATGGCGCCGGCTATTACGACCGCGCCATCGCCAGGCTGGCCGACAAGGGCATCGCGCCCAGGCTGATCGGCATCGCCTTCGACTGCCAGGAAGTCGAGCGGGTGCCGGAAGAGAACCATGACGTCATCATTCCGGAAATACTGACCGAGAGCGGGTTGCGCCGGTTCACGCCTCAATTATAGATAGCGGCGAGGCTGATGGTCTTCGCGGAAGTCATGCAGCTTGGCAGACTTCTCGGGATCGTATGAGACTTCTCTTCCTCGGCGACATGGTAGGCAAGACGGGACGCACGGCGGTTTGGGAACAGCTGCCGGGGCTGATTTCCGACTTCAAGCTCGACTTCGTCATCGTCAATGGCGAGAACGCCGCCGGCGGGTTCGGCATCACCGAGGAGATCTTCCGCGAGACGCTCGCGGCGGGCGCGGATGTCGTCACCACCGGCAACCATGTCTGGGACCAGCGCGACGCGCTGATCTTCGCGCCGCGCGAGGAGCGCTTTTTGCGGCCTTCGAATTTCCCCAAGGGCACGCCGGGGCGCGGCTCGGGCGTCTATATCGCGCGCAATGGCGCGCGCGTGCTGGTCGCCAACATCATGGGCCGTGTCTTCATGCACCCGGAGCTCGACGATCCGTTCCAAGCCGGCGAGCGCGAGCTTGCCGCCTGTCCGCTCGGCGAGCAGGCCGATGCGGCCATCGTCGATTTCCACGCCGAGGCGACGTCTGAGAAGATGTGCTTCGCGCATTTCGTCGACGGCCGCGCCAGCCTCGTGGTCGGCACGCATACGCATCAGCCGACCGCCGACCATCAGATCCTCAATGGCGGCACCGCCTATATCTCGGACGCCGGCATGTGCGGCGACTATGATTCCTCGCTCGGCATGGACAAGGAAGAGCCGCTGAACCGGTTTCTTTCCAAGGTGCCGAAGGGCCGTTTCGAGGCAGCGAACGGACCGGCGACGTTGTGCGGGGTCGGCGTCGATATTTCGGACCGCACCGGGCTTGCCGAAAAAATCGCGCCGTTTCGTCGCGGGCCGCGGCTGGAAGAAACGGCGCCGTCTTTCTGGTCGTGACATTGATATAAGCGAGATCAGTGCCTAACTGGCGACGAAACCCGCGAAAACTGCTCTAGATCGTAGAGGGGACGACCTTCATGCAGCTTGTCGAATTCCTGGCGCCGCACTTTCACTTTGTTTCCGATCCGACCGCATGGGTCGCGCTTTTGACCCTGGTGGTGCTGGAAATCGTGCTCGGCATCGACAATCTGATCTTCATCTCGATCCTGACCAACAAGCTGCCGGAAGCGCAGCGCGCCCGCGCGCGCCGGCTGGGCATCTCGGCGGCGCTGATCATGCGCCTGATCCTGCTCGCCACCATCTCCATCATCGTGCAACTGACGGCGCCGGTGTTCACCGCCTTCGGCCACGGCTTTTCCTGGCGCGACCTGATCCTGATCGCCGGCGGCCTGTTCCTGGTCTGGAAGGCGACCAAGGAGATCCATCACACGGTCGACCCGCAGGACCACCAGGACACGATGATCGGCACGCTGCAGATGAGCCTTGCCGGCGCGATCTTCCAGATCCTGCTGCTCGACCTCGTCTTCTCGATCGATTCCATCATAACCGCCGTCGGCATGACCGACGAGATCGCCATCATGTATATCGCGGTGATCGTGGCGGTGAGCGTGATGATGCTGGCGGCGACGCCGCTCGCCAATTTCATCGCCAGGAACCCCTCTATCGTGATGCTGGCGCTGGGCTTCCTGCTGATGATCGGCATGACGCTGATCGCCGACGGCATGGGCTACCATGTGCCCAAGGGCTACATCTATGCGGCCATGGGGTTCTCGGCGCTGGTCGAAGGCCTCAACATGCTGGCGCGGCGGCGTAAAAGGCAGGGGTCGGGCGAGGGGCACTGAGGCTCGCACACTTTCGTCATTCTAGGGCGGAGCGACGCGAAGCGGAGCGCAGACCCTCTTATGACCGTGGTCAAGAGTGATGGATGAACTTTTCCGCCCCATGTCGTTTGTCACAGGTTTGTTCTTC
>NZ_VFVL01000012.1 GCF_006442815.1 Mesorhizobium sp. B2-4-3 | reverse complement strand
CGAAGCAATCCCCGTTTGCTTTACAGCTGCAAAGACTTAGGACGGGCCGCCGCTCAGACCACGGTCATAACGTCTAGAATCCATGCCGTTGCCTATCGGCGTTGCTGCGGTGCAGAAAGCCTTGTTCTGCACCGTCCTCATCCTCCGGCGAAGGTCACGGAATGGATCCTCGGGTCTTCGCTCCGCTTCGCGTCGCTACGCCCAAGGATGACGAAGTTCGGGAGGCTCCGGCCAATCTCGAACGTTTGTGCCACCTAGCGGGATTCTTTGGGCTGTCAGCGGGCTACGTATTCACACCCAACTCAGCCAGCCGCTCCACGCAGGACTCTTCAGCCTGGTCCAGCTCGGCCAGCGTCTCCTCCAGGTCGCGCCGCTTCTGGCGCAGATCCTCGCGTTTCTCCTCAATGCGCTTGATCATCAGCTTGAGTTGGCCGACCTCGCCGGGCGGCTCCTTGTACATCTGGATAATCTCGCGGATCTCGTTGATCGAGAAGCCGAGCCTTTTTCCGCGCATGATCTGGCGGATCAGGTGCCGGTCGGACGGCCGGAACAGCCGCGTGCGGCCGCGCCTTACAGGCTGCACCAGCCCTTCGTCCTCGTAAAAACGCAACGTCCGCGTCGACACGTCGAATTCGCGTGTCAGCTCGGTGATCGTGTAATATTCCCGCATTCCCGCTCCCAAGCCCGGGCATCGCCGCTTGGTGCGTCGCCCTTCCCTCCGATCAGACCCATCCCGTGCCGGAATCGGCACGTGACCCCAGGGGGCAACCTCGCACGGCATTTACGTAAAAGTCAATTGACGGCGCCTTCTTGCTTTAGCGAATGCTGAACCACCAGGTAGCCAACCCAAGGAAAGCAAAGAAGCCGACGACGTCGGTAACGGTGGTGACGAAGACGGCGGAGGCCACGGCCGGATCGATCTTGAAACGGTCAAGCAGCAGCGGGATGAGAATCCCGGCCAGTGCGGCGGCGAACATGTTGATGATCATCGCCGCCGCGATGATGCCGCCCAGATTGGCGTCGCGGAACCAGAAACCGGCAACCATGCCGATGAGCACCGCGAACACCATGCCGTTGATGAAACCGACGCCGACCTCGCGGCGGATGATGCGCGCCGCGTTGTAGATGTCGAGCTCCCGCGTCGCCAGCGCGCGCACGGTGACGGTCATGGTCTGCGAACCGGCATTGCCGCCCATGCCGGCGACGATCGGCATCAGCACCGCCAGCGCCACGATATGCTCGATCGTGCGGTCGAACAGGCCGATCACCGAAGCGGCGAGGAAGGCGGTCACAAGGTTGACCAGCAGCCAGGGCACGCGCGAGCGCGAGGTGGCGAGCACCGTGTCGGACAGTTCCTCGTCGCCGACGCCGCCCATGCGCAGAAGGTCCTCTTCCGCCTCCTCCTGGATGACGTCGACCACGTCGTCGATGGTCAGCACGCCGACCAGCCGCCCGTTCTCGTCGACCACGGCGGCGGAGAGCAGGTTGTATTGTTCGAACTCGCGCGCCGCCTCTTCCTGGTCCATCGTGGCCGGGATCGCATGCAGGGTCTCGTGCATGACCTCCTCGACCTTGACCGCGCGCTTGGTACGCAGGATCTGGTCGAGGTCGATGGCGCCGAGCAGCTTGAAGCTCGGGTCGATGACGAAGATCTGGCTGAAGCGCTCGGGCAGGTTCTTGTCCTCGCGCATGTAGTCGATGGTCTGGCCGATCGTCCAGAAGGGCGGCACGGCGACGAACTCGGTCTGCATGCGCCGGCCGGCTGTCTCCTCCGGATAGTCGAGCGAGCGCCTGAGCCTGATGCGCTCGGTGAAAGGCAGCTGCGACAGGATCTCGTCCTGGTCTTCCTTCTCGAGGTCCTCGAGGATGTAGACGGCGTCGTCGGAATCGAGCTCCTGCACCGCCTGCGCGATCTGCGCGTTGGGCAGATTGTCGACGATATCGAGGCGGATCGCCTCGTCGACCTCGGTCAGCGCGGAGAAGTCGAAATCGGAGCCGAGCAGCTCGACCAGCGCGCGGCGCTGTTCGGGATGAAGCGCCTCCAGCACGTCGCCGAGCTCCGACTGGTGCAGGTCGTCGACTTGGCGCTTGAGGGTGATCGTGTCGCGGTCGGCGATCGCCGCGCCGATCTGGGCAAGGAAGGAGGCGCGCACGGCGCCGTCCTCGCCATAGATGTCGGCATGGTGCTCCTCGGCGGGCGCGGCGCCGGTCGTCTGTCTGTCCTGGCCTTCCACCAGCGCCTCCCGCAACGAGGAATCCCGAAATGAGGTCTAGTGCATGATCCCGAAAAGTGGAAACCGCTTTTCGGGAAATCCAAACCCTGTGCGGCAGATAGCGCGGTAATAGGATTCGTCTTGGAAAGATGTCGCTCTAGCGCACGGAATAGCCAAGGAAATGTGGCGGTTGTCTTCGGCTCGCACCCCCTTCAAGAGCAGCATGCGGCGTCCCCGTCGCAGGCGTGACAATCGCTTCAGCCGACGCGACAGCGCATGTCGCTGGGGAAAGAGCACCCCTTCCCCATTGAGGCAGAATTGTCATGATGCATGATCCAGCAGGATCAACGCATCGCCAAACAGTCCGAGGACAAACGCTGCCCTTGAACATCAAGTCCGCAAAGACGAACCAAGGAAATGCCGAGCAGCGCGTTCGCGTGGTCGTTGCCGAGCGCAATCCGTTCGTCGTTTCGGCACTGCGCGAAATGCTGGAATGCGACGGCCGTTTCGATTTGCTCGGTGTTGTGCACAGCGGCGCGCAATTCCTGGAACTGGCCGCCGCCACGAAATTCGATGTTGCTGTCGTCGGCTGGAAGCTCGCCGATATGGATGGCGCCGACGTCCTCACGGAGGTCCAGAACCGCGAGCTCGGTGTGCGTATCACGATTTTCTCCAACGACCACGACATCGGCATCCTGAAGCAATGCGTGCGCCTTGGCGCGCAGGGCTACTGCTTCCAGTTCGACGAGCCGCCGGTGATCTTCGAGACGATCCTTGCGGTCGCGCATGGCCGCATCTGCATCCCCTATATCGACATCAACAAGGTCAACGACACGCCCTTGTCCCGCCTCACCGTGCGCGAGCGCGAGTTGCTGGCGGTGCTTTCCGACGGCTGGACCAACCTGCAGATCGCAACGCGGACCGGGATTTCCGAGAACACGGTGAAGTATCACCTGAAGAATCTCTATGACAAGCTGGACGTGCGCAACCGCGCGATGGCCGTCGCGCTTTATTCCAGCGAGAAACGCCGCACGTCCAAACCGCCTTTCGGTTAGGCTGCCCGGGTAGGCCAATCGGGTAGGACCATCCCACCCGCAAGGGCCAACAACTTACCCGGCAAGGTGTTGTTGCCGAGCCTCGCCGGGACGAAACTTCCTCCACTATCCCAAACGATCGGAGGAGTTTCGCGCATGGCTGGGTTCACGCATCTTTTCATCCCGGGGCCCACCAACATTCCGGAGCAAGTCCGGCAGGCCATGAATCTGCCGATGGAGGATATGCGCGCCGCCTCCTTCCCCGACCTGACCTTACCGCTGTTCGAGGACATCAAGCGAGTCTTCAAGAACGAGACCGGTCGCGTCTTCATCTACCCCTCCTCCGGCACTGGCGCCTGGGAGGCGGCGATGACGAATGTGCTCAGCCCAGGCGACAAAGTGCTGATGTCGCGCTTCGGCCAGTTCTCGCATCTGTGGGTCGACATGGCCGAGCGCCTCGGCTTCGTGGTCGACCTCATCGACTGCGAATGGGGCACCGGCGTTCCGCTCGAAATCTATGCGGAGCGGCTTAAGGCCGACAAGGCGCATCTTATCAAGGCGGTCTTCTGCACGCAGAACGAGACCGCGACGGGCGTCACCAGCGACGTCGCCGGCTGCCGCGCCGCGCTCGATGCGGCGAACCACCCGGCGCTCCTCTTCGTCGACGGCGTCTCCTCGATCGGCTCGATCGACTTCCGCCAGGAGGAGTGGGGCGTCGACTGCGCCGTCAGCGGCTCGCAGAAAGGTTTCATGCTGCCGGCCGGCCTCGGTTTCCTGTCGGTCAGCAAGAAGGCGCTGGCCGCCTCGCGGGTTTCGACGCACCGACGCTGCTTCTTCTCCTTCGAGGACATGATCCGCGCCAACGATGCCGGCTATTTCCCCTACACGCCGGCGACGCAGCTGCTGCGCGGCCTACGCGCCTCGCTCGACCTGATCGAGGAGGAAGGGCTCGACAACATCTTCGCCCGCCACCATCGCCTTGCCGAAGGCGTGCGCAAGGCGGTCGACGCCTGGGGCCTGAAGCTCAGCGCCAAGGCGCCGAAATGGCATTCCGACACGGTCAGCGCCATTATGGTGCCGGAAGGCATCGATAGCGGCGATGTCGTCAAGCGCGCTTACCAGGCCTACCAGACGTCGCTCGGCGGCGGCTTGAACAAGGTGTTCGGAAAAGTCTTCCGCATCGGCCATCTCGGCTGGTTGAACGAGGTGATGGTCTGCGCCTCGCTGTCGGCGGCTGAAATGGCGCTGCTCGATTGCGGCGTGCGTCTGGCGCCCGGCTCGGGCGTGGCCGCGGCGATCGAGCACTTCCGCCGCACGGCCGGCGTCCCGGTCGCCAAGGCGGCGTGAGGAGCGGACCATGAGCCACACCATCAACCATCTGAAGAAACTCAGGCTGCAGCGCAGCGAGCTCGCCGTCCCGGGTTCGAGCCCGGAGATGATCGACAAGGCGGCCAACAGCGCCGCCGACTTCGTCTTCCTCGACATCGAGGATGCGGTCGCGCCGCCCGACAAGGAGCGCGCCCGCAAGAACATCATCCAGGCGCTGAACGACATCGACTGGCGCGCCAAGGGCAAGGCCGTCTCGGTGCGCATCAACGGCCTCGACACGCATTACATGTACCGCGACGTCGTCGACGTCATGGAGCAGGCAGGCGACCGGCTGGACACCATCCTGGTGCCGAAGGTCGGCGTGCCGGCCGACCTCTATATGGTCGAGGCCATGGTCAACCAGATCGAGATGGCCAAGGGTTTCAAGACCCGCGTCGGCCTGGAAGCGCTGATCGAGACGGCGCTCGGCATGGCCAATGTCGAGGCGATCGCCGCTACGCCCGGTCGGCTGGAAGCCATGCATTTCGGTGTCGCCGACTATGCCGCCTCAAACAAGGCGCGCACCGTCAACATCGGCGGCCTCAACCCCGACTATCCCGGCGACCAGTGGCATTTCGCGCTGTCGCGCATGACGGTCGCCTGCCGCGCCTATGGCCTGCGCGCCATCGACGGACCGTTCGGCGATTTCTCCGATCCCGAAGGCTACAAGGCGGCCGCCAGGCGCGCCGCGGCACTCGGCATCGAAGGCAAATGGGCGATCCACCCCTCGCAGATCGCCTTGGCCAACGACGTGTTCTCGCCGCCGGAGAAAGAAGTCACGCGGGCCAGGCGTATCCTCGAAGTGCTGAAGGAGGCCGAGGCGCTCGGCAAGGGGGCGGCGGCGCTCGACGGCAAGATGATCGACGCGGCGTCGGAGCGCATGGCGCGCAACGTGCTGGTGGTCAACGAGGCGATCGAGCGCGCCGGCCAACGTGTTAGCGAAAAGAAGCCGCAAGCCGCCGCACAATAGAATGACCGGGAGGACATGATGGACATCCACGAATACCAGGCCAAGGAACTGCTTGCCCGCCACGGCGTGCATGTGCCGCGCGGCGGCCTCGCCTACAGCCCCGAACAGGCGACCTACCGTGCCAGGGAGATCGGCGGCGCGAAATGGGTGCTGAAGGCGCAGGTTCACTCCGGCGCGCGCGGCAAGGCCGGCGGCATCAAGCTCTGCTCGAATGACGAGGAGATCTCCAACGCGGCCGAAGCCATGCTCGGGCGCAAGCTGGTGACCCACCAGACCGGACCGCGCGGCAAGCTGATCTCGCGCCTCTATCTCGAGGAAGCCGTCGATATCGCGCAGGAGCTCTATCTCGGCTTCGTGCTCGACCGCAAGGAAGAGCGCGTCATGATCGTGGCGTCGGCGGCCGGCGGCATGGAGATCGAGGAGATCGCCGAGACGGCGCCGGATTCGATCATCCGCGCCACCGTCGATCCGGGCGTCGGCATGCAGCGCTTCCAGGCGCGCGAGATCGCCTTCGGCCTCGGGCTCGAGGACAATCTGATCGGCAAGGCGACCGAAACCATCCTCGGCTGCTACCGGGTGTTCCGTGATTACGACGCCACGATGCTGGAGATCAATCCGCTGGTGGTGACGCGCGACGGCAGCCTCGTCGCGCTCGACGCCAAGATGTCCTTCGATGAGAACGCGCTGTTTCGCCGCCCGGAAATCTCTGAATTGCGCGACAAGAGCCAGGAAGACCCGCGCGAGACCTTCGCCAGCGACCGCGGCCTCTCCTATGTGGGCTTGGACGGCAATATCGGCTGCATCATCAACGGCGCCGGCCTCGCCATGGCGACGATGGACATGATCAAGATCGCCGGTGGCGAGCCGGCCAATTTCCTCGACATCGGCGGCGGCGCCTCGCCCGAACGGGTGGCGAAATCCTTCCGCGCGGTGCTCGGCGACAAGAATGTCGAGGCCATCCTGGTCAACATCTTCGCCGGCATCAACCGCTGCGACTGGGTGGCCGAAGGCGTCATCAAGGCGATCCGCGAGGTCGGCGTCGATGTGCCACTGGTGGTGCGCCTTTCCGGCACCAAGGTCGAGGAGGGGCGCAAGATCCTGGCCGATTCCGGCGAGGCGGTGATCGTCGCCGACACACTAGCCGAAGCCGCCGAAAAGGCCGTCGCGGCCTGGCGCGAAGCCACCAAGAACAAAAAAGCAGCCTGAGGGAGGTCGAGAAATGGCAATCCTGCTCAACCGCAGCACGCGCGTCATCGTGCAAGGGTTCACCGGCAAGATCGGCAGCTTCCATGCCGATGACATGAAGCGCTACGGCACCAAGCTGGTCGGCGGCGTCACCCCCGGCAAGGGCGGCCAGACGCATCTCGGCCTGCCTGTCTTCAACACCGTCAAGGGCGCGGTGCGCGAGACCCGCGCCGAGGCGAGCATCGTCTTCGTGCCGCCGCCCTTCGCCGCCGATTCGATCATGGAGGCGGCGGACGCCGGGATAAAACTCTGCGTCTGCATCACCGACGGCATCCCCTCGCAGGACATGATGCGCGTCAAGCGCTACATGCGCCGCTACCGCTTCGAGGACCGCATGCGGCTGGTCGGCCCGAACTGCGCCGGCGTCATCACCCCCGGACAGGCGCTGATGGGCATCATGCCGGGCAGCATCTATCTGCCCGGACGCGTCGGCATCGTCGGCCGCTCCGGCACGCTGGGTTACGAGGCGGCCTCGCAGATGAAGGCGCTCGGCATCGGCGTGTCGACCAGCGTCGGCATCGGCGGCGATCCCATCAACGGCTCGTCCTTCAAGGACATCCTGCAGCTCTTCGAACGGGACGACGACACCGACGCCGTGGTGATGATCGGCGAGATCGGCGGCCCGCAGGAAGCCGAAGCCGCGATCTGGGCGCGCGACAATATGCGCAAGCCCCTGATCGCCTACATCGCCGGGCTTTCCGCACCGAAGGGAAGGCGCATGGGCCATGCCGGCGCCATCATCTCCGCCTTCGGCGAGTCGGCGCAGGAAAAGGTCGAGATCCTGAAGGAAGCCGGCGTCGTCATCGTGCCCACCCCCGCCTCCTTCGGCGAAGTGGTGGCCGACACGCTGGCGCGGACGAAGAAGGCGGCTTGATAAGCAAGGCATATAATCGCCTATAGCGTGTGAAATTAATTTCACACAAAAAGCCTTCCAAAACAAAGCCCGCTGCCATTTGACAGCGGGCTTCACTTTTTATCGGTCGATAGCGTCGTCGCCTATCGCTTTGTATTCGAGTTCGTTTGAGCGTTTGAAACGCTTTTAACGACGAAAGGCCCCCTCAATTCCTGCGGACGCTCACTCAACGATTTTGCAGCTTGGCTGAGGCTTTTCTCAATCTGCACCGAATACTTGTGGTTCGACGTACTCACAGCATGCGCTCCATGAGACTCCTTTGCCATATTTGATTCCTCCACAACTCCAATTATTGAATCGTTCAGAGAGAACCGACAAGGGCGTTATCGGTTCCAAGGGGGGAAAATGACAAATAGTGATCAAGCGACAACGGATTCCACCAATTTTCCAGAGCTGGTTTTTGGATTGGTGGGACCAATTGGCGTCAACATGGACATTGTCGAACGGAAACTCGCCGACGCACTGACTTCGGTCGGATATCGTTCAGAGCGGCTAAGATTAACAGAATTGATGAAGGGGATCGAAGTCGAAGGCTTGGAAATCGAGGAAAGCCAAGACCCCTATGTCCGCTACAAATCTCGAATTGATTTTGCCAATGCCGTACGAAAAAAATGTGAAAATGACGCAGCGCTGGCTGCCCTGGCAATCGCCGAAATTCGGGTCAGACGAGCGAAACACTGGATCGACGACCGAGGCGACGTTTCCGCTGAGGACATTCCAGTGGAAAAGACAGCGTACATCCTCCGACAACTAAAAAGGGCCGAAGAAATCCAGTTGTTGAGGAAGGTCTATGGCCGCAAATTCATTCAGATATCCATCCACGCAAGCGATCGTGAACGGTTGAAAAATCTGGAAAGAAACATCGCGCTTTCCAACCCAAACCTCTCCCCAGCCGAGTGCACCGACGCCGCTGAATTCCTTATGGACACTGACATGAACGAGAGGTCCGACATTCATGGGCAACGAATTGAAGAAGTTTTCCACCTTGGCGACGCATTCATCAATGGTAGGAACGAAGAAAGTATTTCCCGAACTATGGTTCGCTTTATTGACGGCTTCTTTGGAAAAAATTCAATTAGCCCCAACCGAGATGAATATGGTGCGTACATCGCTGCCTCGGCATCACTAAGGTCGATCGACCTAGCGCGGCAAGTCGGCGCCGCGATCTTTTCCCCCCGAGGCGAGGTTATCGCGCTGGGCTGTAACGAGGTTCCCAAATTTAGTGGCGGAACCTACTGGACTGAGGATCAGGATACCCACCGGGATCTGGACGATGGAATTGATGCGAATAGAACGGAGAAAAACCGCATAATCTTTGATTTTCTTCGAACACTTGAGGAAGCTCAAGTGCTGAAACCTGGGGAAACGGCTTCCTCGCTGTTTGCGGACGACGAGGTTAAGAAGCGGATAAAATCAGCATCGATATCGGACATTACCGAATTTGGTCGAATGACGCATGCTGAAATGACCGCTCTATGCGATGCCGCCCGCTTAGGCCGCCCGACTGCCGGTGCTTCGATTTTCGTGACAACATTTCCTTGCCATAACTGTGCCAAGCACATTATCGCCGCAGGCCTTCGGCGCGTCGTTTTCATCGAGCCGTATCCAAAAAGCAAAGCTTTGGCATTTCACGAGGACTCTGCCGTCCTTGATGAAAAGAACGATCAACGTGTGACCTTCGAGCACTTTGTTGGGATTTCGCCGCGGCGCTACCGTGATATTTTCGAAAAAGGATCGCGCCGCGCCTCGGACGGCAAGATAGCCGAATGGTACCGCAGCGAACCCATGCCTATGATTGAAGACAAAGGGCCAGCTTACGTCTGGAACGAAGCGTCCGCCATTTTCTCATCGCTATCGAATGTTGCGGCAGAGCTCGGCATAGAAGTAGCAGCGAAATAGAATTGCCACTCTCAGCGGCAATTTGGTGCGGTCGAGAAGACTCGAACTTCCACGGGTTGCCCCACAGCGACCTCAACGCTGCGCGTCTACCAATTCCGCCACGACCGCACGTGGTAGGAGCCGGAACCGTCCGGCTCGGGGCCTGTAGCAAATCGTTTCCGGCGAAACAAGTGCGCTGAGCGGAATATTCGTCGCTGATTTGCGCATCCCTCCGCGGCCCGGCTTCATGCTGGTGAAACTGGACGTTTTGATCGATTGCCGCCATATGAGAGGAGCATCGAGAAAGTTCCATGACAGAACGCAGCCAGATCGCCACGTCGTTCCTGCCCCTGCCCGGCTCGGCGCCGGTCGAATGGGTGATAGAGCCCGGCCTCATCGCCTATCCGGACGCATTGGCCTTCATGGAGGCGCGCGCCGAAGCGATCCGCAGCGGCGCGGCAGGCGAAATGGTTTGGCTGGTCGAGCATCCGCCGCTCTATACCGCCGGCACCAGCGCCCGCAGCGAGGACCTGATCGATCCCGACCGGTTCCCGGTCTTTGCCGCGGGCCGCGGCGGCGAATACACCTATCACGGCCCCGGCCAGCGCGTGGCCTATGTCATGCTCGACCTGAAGCGACGGCGCGAGGATGTGCGCGCCTTCGTCGCGGCGCTCGAGCAATGGATCATCTCCACGCTCGCCGCCTTCAACGTGCGCGGCGAGCGGCGCGAGGACCGCGTCGGCGTCTGGGTGGTGCGGCCGGACCGGCCCGCCCTGCCGGACGGCTCACCCGCCGAGGAGAAGATCGCGGCAATAGGCATCCGGCTGCGGCGCTGGGTGAGCTTCCACGGCATCGCCATCAATGTCGAACCGGAGCTTGGCCATTTCAGCGGCATCGTGCCCTGCGGCGTCTCGGACCATGGCGTGACCAGCCTCGTCGATCTCGGGCTGCCGGTCACGATGGCCGACCTCGACCTCGCGCTGAACTCCGCTTTCGAGGATGTGTTCGGACCGGCTGAAGTTCCGGTTGCCGAGCCTGCTCGCAAGGCCGGCTGAGCCGCCGTCTCGCTACATCAGCTGCGCGGAGGCCCACAGCATGCCGTAGCCGTGGATGGCGAAGACGGCGAGCAGCGCGCCGGCCATGGCCAGCCGGTCGAGAGGTCCGATCGGCTTCAACTCGTGACGCGGCTTCACGCCGCTGCCCACGGTGATCAGGCTGAGGATCGCGAACACCGCGCCGGCGATCAGCAGGAAGCCCGGCGAGAAACCGGCCCGCCAGCCGAGCGCCAGAAGCGCCGACAAAAGCAGAAAGGACGCCAGCGCGAGCGCCGCGGGGCCCGGGCAGATCTGACGCAGCACCTGGCCGCCGTCGAATTTCCACACCGGCACCAGATTGGCGATGTTGAGCAGCGACGCGCAGCCGGCGAGCGTGGCCAGGAGCATGGCGGCCAGCCGATGCCCCTCTTCATTGGCAAAACCGCTGGCGACGATCAGCACCGGCACCAGGAAAGCCGAGAAGCCGGCGCCCATCAGCGCCACGAAAGCGACCTCGAAGCGGCTGTCATAGGGCCTGCCGCCGATGGCGATGCCGCCGAGCAGCGGAATGAAGATCATCCGCGCCCGGCGATGCCCCGTCAGCCGGAAGGCCGCCATATGGCCGAGCTCGTGCAGGGCGACCACCGAGGTCAGGATCGCGGCCAGAGCCAGGCCGCCGAGGTTGAGACCGAAGAAGGGCCACAGGATCATGGCCGAGAGCACGGCGAAGCCGATCTGGCTCACCGGATGCTCGAACCAGCCGCCCTTGCGATACGTGCCGGTCGCCGCCCAGACATCCAACTTGCTGAGCTCGCGGCGCATGGCGAAGAAACGGAAGACCAGGAACGCGACGCCGCGATAGCGATCGGTTTGAGTAAGCGTGACCTGCGTCGCATCACCCTCGGGCACGAGTTCGGCGGTCTCGCGATAACTCGCCCAGAACGACGGATCGAGCGCCGTGTCCTCGATGACGGTCATCGAGAAGCGGCTTCCCTCGCTGACCTCCTCGAACCGCGCCTTGCGTTCGATCGGCCGGCCGTCCCGGCCATCCCACGACAATCTGATCAGCGCCGTCCCCTCGCCGTCGAGCGGCTCGGCGGAAAGGATCTCGCCCGACCAGCCGGCATCGCCGCCGAACGGCCACAGCGCCTGCCAGAGGCGATTGCGGTCGGCTTTGATCACGCGGCTCGCCGTCACCCTGCGCAATCCGAGCGGCACGGTCATCAAAAGAAAGATCAGTCCGAGATTGCCGGCCACGAGCGTGACCGTGACGATGACCGACACTGCCTTGGCTCCCTATCTTGAAGGAGCAGCCTAGCGTCGGCGCGGCCAAGAAAGACTTAACAACAATGGGCGGGCTCTTGCCCGTCCCAAGGCGGGCTCTTGCCCGTCCCAGATCCTAGGCGGGCCTCATGCCCGCCATACCAGGGCGGCGAAGCCGCCCGATCACATGGCGCCGATCCAGATCGCCATGGAAACGAGGAAAGTGCTCATGCAAACCAGTGAAACGACGTCCTGAACAAGATCGCTCATAACTCTCTCCTGTTGTTGCTATGTTCATAATTTGTTCTAATTTTGTTCGAATGTCAACGACCATGGCGGGCGCGCCGGAACGAATTCAGGCTGTCCGTTTGGGCAGGGTTAAGGAAAGGTTGACGGCGGATTGGGCCTTGTTGCGCAGAGCCAGGGCAAGCCGAGATTCGGATCAGGCTAAGTCGAGGACGGTAGGTTCCGAGAACCGGAACGGAGCGTACTTAAAGTACGTGAGTACCGGAAGCGCAGGAACCTGCCGTCCGCAGGCCGGCCTCATCCGAATATCGGTTTGGCCTAAAGCGGCACTACCTTGCCCTCGGCCAGCGTCACGCGCCGGTCCATGCGCGAGGCCAGCTCGTGGTTGTGGGTGGCGATCAGCGCCGCGAGGCCCGACTGCCTGACCAGCGCCTCCAGCGCATCGAAGACATAAGAAGCCGTGACCGGGTCGAGATTGCCGGTCGGCTCGTCGGCCAGTAGCACCAGCGGCGCATTGGCGACCGCGCGGGCAATGGCGACGCGTTGCTGCTCGCCGCCGGAAAGCTCGGCCGGCCGGTGCTGCGCGCGCTTGCCGATCTGCATGTAGTCGAGAAGCTGCGCTGCCCGTTCCGAAGCGTCCTTGGAGGAAAGCCCCTTGATCAGCTGCGGCATCATGATGTTCTCGAGCGCCGAGAACTCCGGCAGCAAATGATGGAACTGGTAGACGAAGCCGACATCGTTGCGGCGGATAGCGGTACGCTCCTCGTCCGACAGCCGGCCGCAGGCACGGCCGGCGAGGATCACGTCGCCCGCATCGGGCCGCTCCAGCAGTCCCGCCGTGTGCAAAAGGGTTGACTTGCCGGTGCCTGACGGCGCCACCAGCGCCACCATCTCGCCGCGCCGCAGCGAAAAGTCGGCGCCGTTCAGAATGGTGAGCTTGCGCGGCCCCTGGACGTAGTGCCGCTCGACGCCCTTCAACTCGATAATGGCCTCGGCCATCATTCGTACCTCAAGGCTTCGACGGGATCGAGCCGAGCGGCTCGCCAGGCCGGGAACACCGTCGCCAGGAACGACAGGGCCAGCGCCATGATGACGACATAGGTCGTCTCGCGCGGATCCATCTTCGCCGGCAGCTGGCTGAGGAAATAGAGCTCGGGGTTGAACAGGATCTTGCCGGTCATCCAGGAGAAGAACTGGCGGATCGATTCGATGTTGAGGCAGATGACGACGCCGAGCAGCACGCCGGCGATGGTCCCGGTGACGCCGATCGCCGCCCCCGTCATCAGGAAGATGCGCAGGATAGCGCCGCGCGAGGCGCCCATCGTGCGCAGGATGGCGATGTCGTGGCCTTTGTCCTTCACCAGCATGATGAGGCCGGAAATGATGTTGAGCGCCGCCACCAGCACGATCAGCGTGAGAATCATGAACATGACGTTGCGCTCGACCTGCAGCGCCGAGAAGAAGGTCTCGTTGCGCTGTCGCCAGTCGACGAGGTCGACCGGCCGCTGCGCCGCTTGCTCGACTAGCGGCTTCAGCGCGTCGACATTGTCGGGATTGTCGACATAGATCTCGATGGTCTGCGCGCGGCCGTCCATGTTGAAATAGAGCTGCGCTTCGGAGAACGGCATATAGACGATCGAGCTGTCATATTCCGACATGCCGACCTCGAAGATCGCCGCCACCTTGTAGCCCTTCATGCGCGGCGTGGTGCCGAGCGGCGTCACGTCGCCGTCCGGCGAGATCAGCGTGATCGTGTCGCCGAGCACCAGTCCGAGGCTTTCCGCCATCCGCTTGCCGATCGCCACGCCGTCGCTGGTGTCGAAACCGTCGAGCGTGCCCTGCTTGATGTTGCTGGAGACGATCGAAATCTTGCCGAGGTCCTCGCCGCGGATGCCGCGCACCAGGGCGCCCGTGCCGCCGCCGACATTGCCTTGCGCCAGCACCTGGCCGTCGATCAGCGGAATGGCGTATTTGACGCCCGCGACGCCGTTGATGCGGCTCGCCACCTGGGCGTAATCCTCCAGCGGCGAATCGAGCGGCTGCACGATGAGGTGGCCGTTGACGCCGAGGATGCGAGTAAGCAGCTCGGCGCGAAAACCGTTCATCACGGCCATGACGACGATCAGCGTCGCGACGCCGAGCATGATGCCGAGGAAGGAGATCGAGGCGATGACCGAGATCACCGTCTCCTTGCGACGCGAGCGCAGATAGCGCCACGCCACCATGCGCTCGAAGCCCGAAAAGGCGCCCGCCGCTGACCTGGCCGCTGCCGCCGGCTCGCTCATGCGGCGATACCCAGGCGTTTCCTGGCCTCGGCGATCGGCAGGGTCGCGCGCTCGCCCGACTTGCGGTTCTTGATCTCGACCTCGCCGGCGGCCACGCCGCGCGGGCCGACGATCACCTGCCACGGCAGGCCGATCAGGTCGGCGGTGGCGAACTTGCCGCCGGGACGTTGGTCGGTGTCGTCATAAAGCACATCCTTGCCGGCTGCGTTGAGCGCCGCATAGAGCTCGTCGCAGACGCGGTCGCATTCGCCGTCGCCGACCTTCATGTTGATCAAGCCGATGTCGAAGGGCGCCACCGCTTCCGGCCAGATGATGCCGTTCTCGTCATGACTGGCCTCGATGATCGCCGCGACCAGGCGCGACGGACCGATGCCATAGGAGCCCCCCGAGGCGAAGTGATCCTTGCCGTCGGGCCCGGTCACCTTGGCGCCCATGGGCTTGGAGTATTTCTCGCCGAAATGGAAGATGTGGCCAACCTCGATGCCGCGCGCCGAGACCTGCTCGCTTGGCGGAACGTTCGCCCAGGCCGCCTCGTCATGCATCTCGTCGGTGGCGGCATAAGGCGTCGTCCACTTCTTCACGATGTCGCCGATCTCGGCATCGTTGGCGAAGTTGGTGCCGGCGCCCGGCACGTCGAGCGTGAGATAAGCACGGTCGCAGAACACCTGGCTCTCGCCGGTGTCGGCCAGGATGATGAACTCATGGCTGAGATCGCCGCCGATCGGGCCGGTGTCGGCGCGCATCGGAATGGCCTGCAGGCCCATGCGTGTGAAGGTCCTGAGGTAGGAGACGAACATGCGGTTGTAGGCGGCCTTGGCGCCCTCGAAATCGAGGTCGAAGGAGTAAGCATCCTTCATCAGGAACTCCCTGCTGCGCATGACGCCGAAGCGCGGGCGCACCTCGTCGCGGAACTTCCACTGGATGTGGTAGAGGTTGAGCGGCAGGTCCTTGTAGGACTTCACATAGGCGCGGAAAATCTCGGTGACCATCTCTTCATTGGTCGGCCCGTAGAGCATGTCGCGGTCCTGGCGGTCCTTGATGCGCAGCATCTCCTTGCCGTAGTCGTTGTAGCGGCCGCTTTCGCGCCACAGATCCGCCGACTGGATGGTCGGCATCAGGATTTCCAGCGCGCCGGCGCGGTTCTGTTCCTCGCGGATGATCTGGCAGACCTTGTCCAGCACGCGCTTGCCCAGCGGCAGCCACGAAAAGCTGCCCTGCCCTTGCTGCCGGATCATGCCGGCGCGCAGCATCAGCCGGTGCGAGACGATCTCGGCCTCGCGGGGATTTTCTTTGAGAATGGGCAGGAAATAGCGCGACAAACGCATGGACTGGTCCGTGAGTGAAAATGGCGGCGCGGGAATCGGCGCAACCGAGGCTGCTTGCCCCGGCTTCATAGCCATTTCATGGCAGAATGGAAACCCGAGTGCCCCAAAGTATCGGGCCTTCTGCACCTTACCAAAAAGGCGATTTTGGCTGCAAAGTGCCGCAAATGGCTATTTGATCGATTCACAAGCAAGCCCTGCCGCACTATTGTGCAGTGCAGCACGATATTGCCTGTTTCGAGGCAAAATTCTTCGTGACATTTTCACCTGCCTTGGTCTAGTGTGCGCCGATAACCGAGAGGGCGGAGAAAAATCTGCTCTCCTACGCGGTCAAAGTCTTGGGAGGATGCGATCTAGGCGCGGTAATTCGCTGCCGCCGGACACCGGAAACAGATCGGACGCGTTTAAATTGCAAGGCCTCGTGCCTTGCATTTTTTTTGTGCAATCATCTTCTTAGCACAACCATCTGCCAAACAGCATAAGGCGTGATTAGCCGTTGAAATCGGAAGCCGGCTTCCGATTTCAACCTTTGCGGGCGTATGCTTCCCAATACTTGCGGAACTGTATCTTCAGCTTCAGTGACTGACGTTCGGACTAAAGTCCGGCATGATCCGCATGATGTCGTCGAAGCTGACCCCCAGGCCCATCGTCAGGCCGTAGAGGATGCCCATCACGACTATCGTCACGATCGTCGCGCGGGCGAAGGCGCGCAGCATATGCGGGCCGCGCGGCGCGCTGGAAACGGTGCCAAGCGTGACATCCTGATCGTCGTCCTGGGTGCGCAGGCTGAACGGAAGAACAACGAACAGCACCAGCCACCAGGTGACGAAAAACAGCGCGGCGAACAGAATCCAGTTCATGCCTGCTCCAGTTCGACCAGCGTGCCGAAGAAATCCTTAGGATGTAGGAACAGCACCGGCTTGCCATGCGCGCCGATCTTCGGGTTGCCGTCGCCCAGCACACGCGCGCCGCTTTGCTTCAAATGATCGCGAGCGGCCAGGATATCGTCGACCTCATAGCAGACGTGATGCATGCCGCCGGACGGATTCTTCTCGAGGAACGCGGCGATGGGCGATGCCTCGCCCAGCGGCTCCAGCAGCTCGATCTTGGTGTTGCCGACATCGACGAACGCCACGCTCACACCATGCTCCGGCAGCGCCTGCGGCTCGCTCAACCGCGCGCCCAGCGTATCGCGATAGGCGGCCATTGCCGCGGCCAGATCCGGCACGGCAAGCGCGACATGGTTGAGACGTCCGAGCATTGGCTCACTCCAAGGGAGTAGTGAGTAGTCAGTAGTGAATGGTGAATGGTGAATGGTGAATGGTACCAAACAGCGGACATCACCATTCACCACTCACTATTCACCCTCACTACCTGGTCACGAACACCGTCACCAGCGGCTTCTTGCCCCAGGCTTCGTTGGCGGCGCCGCGCACGGCACGGCGCACCGCCTCCTGCACCAGATCGAGGTCTTTTCGGCGCTGGCGTGGAATGGAGTCCACCGCGCCGATTGCCGCATCGAGCATCAGGTCTTCCAGCGTCTCGCCGCTGGCATCGGCCTCGGCGACGCCGATCGCCACCAGGTCGGGGTCGCCGGCAAGCTCATATTTGTCGTCGAGCACGACATTGACCGCGACATGGCCGGCGAAGGAAAGCTTGCGGCGGTCGCGTATGCCCATCGCCTGGTCGGTGCCGATCAGCGAGCCATCCTTGTAGAGCCGCCCGAACGGCACCTGATCGATGATCGTCGCCGGCCCCGGCCAGAGCCTCAGCATGTCGCCGTCGCGCACCTGCGCCACCTGGCCGATGCCCGACATCGACATCAGCGAGCCCTGCGCCACCAGATGCGCCGCCTCGCCATGCACGGGAACGCCGATCCGCGGCCGCACCCATTCATACATCTTGCGCAACTCGCTGCGGCGCGGATGGCCGGAGACATGCACCAGCGCGTCGCCGTCCTCGATGATCTTCATCCCGAGATCGATCAGCCGGTTCTTGATCTCGAGGATCGCCTTCTCGTTGCCGGGAATGGTGCGCGAGGAAAATACCACCGTGTCGCCGGCCGTCAGCGCCACCGACTTCATCTCGTCGCGCGAAAGTTTTGCAAGCGCTGCCAGCGGCTCGCCCTGGCTGCCGGTGCAGATGATCACCAGGTTCTCGCGCGGGATAAAGCCGTAGTCCTCCTCGGCGATGAACTCCGGAAGGCCGTCCATGTAGCCGAGCTCGCCCGCCACATCGATGACGCGCTTCAGCGAGCGGCCGAGCACCAGGCACTGCCGGCCGGCATCGCGTGCCGCCCTGGCGATCGAGACGATGCGCCCGACATTGGAGGAGAAGGTGGTGACGGCAACGCGCCCCTTGGCCTTCTCGATGACGCCCTTGAGGCCTTCGCCGACCGCGACTTCCGAGGGCGACTCCCCTTCCCTCAACGCATTGGTGGAATCGCAGATCAGCGCCAGCACGCCCTTGTCGCCATAGGCGCGGAAACGCGCCTCGTCGGTCTTCGGGCCGATCGTCGGTTCCGGGTCTATCTTCCAGTCGCCGGTGTGGATGACGGTGCCGGCTGGCGTGGTGATCGCCAGCGACATCGGCTCGGGGATGGAGTGAGCGACCGGGATAGCTTCGATCTCGAAAGGTCCGATGGTGAATTTCTCGCCGGCCCGGTAGATCGACGCCGGAATCTTTGGCGCGCCCTGCTCGCCCTGCCGCTTGGCCTCGAGCAGGCCGGCGGTGAACGGTGTCATCCAGACCGGCGCCTTGAGCTTCGGCCAGATATCGAGCAGCGCGCCGTAATGGTCCTCATGCGCGTGGGTGATGACGATGCCGCGCAGGCCGTCGATATTCTCCTCAATGAAGCGCGTATCGGGCAGGATGAGATCGACGCCGGGATGCGCGCTGTCGGGGAACGTGACGCCGACGTCGACGATGATCCACTCGCGCGCGTCGGCGGGCCCATAGCCGTAAAGGGCGAAGTTCATGCCGATCTCGCCAACCCCGCCCAGCGGCGCGAAAACGAGCTCGGCGTTTTCCTTATTCGCCATGAATTCTTTCCTTCCTGGCCGTCAGACCAAGCCGTTGGAGCAATTCCGGGAAATGCATGTCACGGTTTTCCGTCCGGAATTGCGCTAAACAAGATTACACCCGGGCCGAGGCGACAGCGCCGAAATGCACGTCGCCGGCTGCGATCGTCAAAACCGATCCCTCATCGTCGCGGATCACGAAACGGCAGTCCTCGTCAATGGTCTCGAAGACGCCACGCACCACATTGCCGTCAATTCTGACGGCAACCTCGCCGCCGAGGCCCGCTGCGCGGCCAAGCCAGCGCTTTCTGATGGCATCGAGCCCGCGCCCGTCATCCCACATCCGGGCATTCTCGCTCCAGGCATCTGAAAGCGCCAGGAACAGGGTTTCGGCGTCGCACCCGGCGCCCAATGCCTGCAGCGACGTCGCCGGATAGGGCAGATCTTCCGGATAGGCCACGACATTGACGCCGATGCCGACGGCAACCGCGAAGCGGCCGCCTTCCAGCATCGCCGATTCCAGCAATATGCCGGCAAGCTTGGCGCCCGAGGCCAGCACGTCGTTCGGCCATTTCAGCTCGAAGCGGTTGCGGCCCCTGCTCGCGCCATCCAAGGCGACGGCGATCCGGCCCTTCGGCACGACGGCGTCGAGCGCGTCGGCCAGCGCCAGCCCCGCGACGAAGCCGAGCGTCGCGGCAAGCCGCAACTCGCCGCCCGGAACCAGCAGCAGCGTCGCCGCAAGATTGCCTTCGGGCGTGGCCCAGACACGGCCACGGCGGCCGCGGCCGCTTTCCTGCTTCTTCGAAACGACCCAGAGCTTGCCGGGATCGCCGGCACGCGCGTGTTCCAGCGCCAGCGCGTTGGTCGAGCCGACGCTGTCATGCGCTTCGAGCCGGAACCCCTCCGACGCGGCGGTTGGAGCCAGCCGAAATGCCATCCCGTCAGAAGAAGGTCTTGGCGGCGGCTTCGGCATAGCTGCCGATCGGCCCGCCGATCAGCACATAGAACAGCACGAAGGCGCCGCTGACGCCGAGCACAAGGCGCAGCTCGCTGGCCATCGGCACGAAACCGCCGACCGGCTCGTCAAACCACATGATCTTGATGATGCGCAGATAGTAGTAGGCGCCCACCACCGAGGCCAGCACGCCGATGATCGCTAGCGCGTAGAGATGCGCGTTGATGGCGGCGAGGAACACGTACCACTTCCCCCAGAAACCCGCGAGCGGCGGAATACCGGCCAGCGAGAACATCAGGATGGTGAGGATGGTGGCCATGATCGGGTTGGTCGAGGAAAGGCCGGCTAGATCGCTGATCTGCTCGACATTGCCCTCCTTGCGCCGCATGGCGAGGATGAAGGCGAAGGTGCCCAGCGTCATCACCAGATAGATCAGCATGTAGATGGCGACGCCGCGCACGCCGGCCTGGCTGTTGGCGGCAAGGCCGACCAGCGCGTAGCCCATATGGCCGATCGAGGAATACGCCATCAGGCGCTTGATGTTGGTCTGGCCGATGGCCGCGAAGGCGCCGAGCGCCATCGAGGCGATCGAGATGAAGACGACGATCTGCTGCCAGTCCGATGCGATCGGCTTGAAGGCTCCCATGGTGACGCGCACGATCAGCGCCATCGCCGCCATCTTCGGAGCTGCTGCCAGGAAGGCGGTGATCGGCGTCGGCGCGCCCTCGTAGACGTCCGGCGTCCACATATGGAACGGCACGGCCGAGATCTTGAAGGCAAGGCCGGCGAGCACGAACACCAGGCCGAAGACAAGACCGAGCTGGCGCTCGCCGCCGGAGAGCGCCGTCGCGATCTCCTGGAAGCCGGTGTTGCCGGTGTAGCCGTAGACGAGGCTGATGCCGTAGAGCAGCATGCCCGACGACAGCGCGCCGAGGACGAAATATTTCAGGCCCGCCTCGGTCGAACGCAGATTGTCGCGGTTGATCGCCGCGAGCACGTAGATCGCCAGCGACTGCAGCTCGAGCCCGAGATAGAGCCCGATCATGCCATTGGCCGAGATCATCAACAGCATGCCGAGCGTGCAGAGCAGGATAAGAACCGGGAATTCGAACTTGTCGAAATGTTCCTGGCGGGCAAAGCGCATCGACATGACCAGCGTCACCGCCGAGCCGATCAGCGCCAGCATCTTCATGAAGGCGCTGAAGGAATCCTGGACGAAGGCGCCGCCATAGGCATCGCCCCGGCCGCCGGAGAAGGCGAGCCACAGGCCGGCCACCACCAGCACGATGACGGCCAGCCCGGTCACGGTCATGGTGTTGTTGGAGCGCGAATAGGCTCCGATCATCAGGAGCACCAGCGCGCCGACGGCCAGGATCAGTTCCGGCGTCGAGAGCGAAAGGCTGGAGAGAAGGTCCGGCGTCATGGTCTATTCCCCAGTCAGTTCGCCGCCGCGGTCTGCGCGGAATTGATGGATGCGGTGACGTTGGTGACGAGCGCCTTGACCGACTGCGTCGTGGCGTCGAACACCGGCGCCGGATAGACGCCGAAGAAGATCACCAGCACCACCAGCGGGTAGACGATCGCCTTCTCGCGCGGCGAAAGGTCGAGCAGGTTCTTCAGGCTGTCCTTGCTCAGCGCGCCGAAGATCACCCGGCGATAGAGCCACAGCGCATAGGCCGCCGACAGGATGACGCCGGTGGCGGCGAAGAACGCCACCCAGGTGTTGACCTTGAACACGCCGAGCATGGTCAGGAATTCGCCGACGAAGCCGCTGGTGCCCGGCAGGCCGACATTGGCCATGGTGAAGATCATGAACACGGTCGCGTATTTCGGCATGTTGTTGACGAGGCCGCCATAGGCGTCGATCTCGCGCGTATGCATGCGGTCGTAGATGACGCCGACGCACAGGAACAGCGCACCCGAGACGAGGCCGTGGCTGAGCATCTGGAAGATCGCGCCCTGCACGCCTTCCTGGTTCATCGCGAAGATGCCCATGGTGACGAAGCCCATATGGGCGACCGACGAATAGGCGATCAGTTTCTTCATGTCCTCCTGCATCAGCGCCACGAGCGAGGTGTAGATGATGGCGACGACAGAGAGCGTGAACACCAGCGGCGCGAACATCGCCGACGCCTCCGGGAACATCGGCAGCGAGAAGCGCAGGAAGCCGTACCCGCCCATCTTCAGCAGGATGGCGGCCAGGATCACCGAGCCTGCCGTCGGCGCTTCGACATGGGCGTCGGGCAGCCAGGTGTGCACCGGCCACATCGGCATCTTCACCGCGAAGGAGGCGAAGAAGGCGAGCCACAGCCAGGTCTGCATGCTGGCCGGGAAATTATGCGTCAGAAGCGTCGGGATATCGGTGGTGCCCGACTGGAAGAACATCGCCATGATGGCGAGCAGCATCAGCACCGAGCCGGCGAGCGTGTAGAGGAAGAACTTGAACGAGGCATAGACGCGCCGCTTGCCGCCCCAGACACCGATGATGATGAACATCGGGATCAGGCCAGCCTCGAAGAAGACGTAGAACAAGACGATGTCGAGCGCGCAGAACACGCCGATCATCAGCGTCTCGAGGATCAGGAAGGCGATCATATAGGCCTTGACCCGCTTCTCGATCGCTTCCCACGAAGCGAGAATGCAGAACGGCATCAGGAAGGTCGTCAGGATGACGAACAGCATCGAGATGCCATCGACCCCCATGTGATAGGAGATGCCCGAATCCAGCCAGGCGTGCTTCTCGACGAACTGGAAGCCGGCCTGCGAATTGTCGAAGCCCGTCCAGATGAACAGCGAGACCACGAAGGTGAACGCCGTCGTGATGAAGGCGATGGCGCGGATGTTGCGGCGCGCGTTTTCGCTGTCGTCGCTGATGAACAGGATGAGCAGAACACCAACCAGCGGCAGGAAGGTGACCAGCGAGAGGATTGGCCAGTCGGTCATCAGAGCATCATCCAGGTGACGAGAGCGGCCACGCCGATCAGCATGGCGAAGGCATAGTGGTAGAGATAGCCGGTCTGCAGCTTGACAACCCGGTTGGTGACGTCGACGACGCGCGCCGAAATGCCGTCGGGGCCGAGGCCGTCGATGATGGCGCCGTCACCGGTCTTCCACAGGAACCGGCCGAGGCGCTTGGCCGGCTGCACGAACAGGAAGTCGTAGAGCTCGTCGAAATACCACTTGTTGAGCAGGAAGGCGTAAAGGCCGCGATGGTTAGCCGCCAGTTCCTTCGGCGCCTCCGGCTTGCGGATATAGAACTGCCAGGCGACCAGCAGGCCGATCACCATGGCGACGAAGGGCGCCAGTTCCACCCAGAGCGGCAACTCGTGGATCTCGTGCAGGATGTGGTTGTCCGCCAGCGTGAACAGCGACGCCTTCCAGAACTCGCCATAGCCTTCGCCGATGAAGGCGCTGTGGAAGATGATGCCCGCAAACAGCGCGCCGGCGGCCAACACATAGAGCGGCACCAGCATCACTGGCGGCGATTCGTGAACATGGTGCATGACCTCGTGGCTGGCGCGCGGCTCGCCGTGGAAGGTCATGAAGATCAGCCGCCACGAATAGAAGCTGGTGAAGCAGGCGGCGACCACGAGCAGGATAAAGGCGAACCCGGCGACCGCATTGTGGCTGGCGAACGAGGTCTCGATGATGGCGTCCTTGGAGAAGAAGCCGGCGGTGCCGATCACCGTCGCCGGAATGCCGACGCCCGTCAGCGCCAGCGTGCCGATGATCATCATCCAGTAAGTCTTCGGGATCAGCTTGCGAAGGCCGCCCATCTTGCGCATGTCCTGCTCGTCGGACACCGCATGGATGACCGAGCCGGAGCCGAGGAACAGCAACGCCTTGAAGAAGGCGTGCGTGAACAAATGGAAGATCGCCGCGCCATAGGCGCCGACGCCGAGCGCCACGAACATGTAGCCGAGCTGCGAGCACGTCGAATAGGCGATGACGCGCTTGATGTCGTTCTGGACGAGGCCGACCGTCGCCGCGAAGAAGGCGGTGAAGGCGCCGATGAAGGTGACGACGGTCAGCGCCGTATGCGACAGCTCGAACAGCGGCGACAGCCTCGCCAACATAAACACGCCGGCGGTCACCATGGTCGCCGCGTGGATGAGCGCGGAGACCGGGGTCGGGCCTTCCATCGCGTCCGGCAGCCAGGTGTGCAGCGGCACCTGCGCCGACTTGCCCATGGCGCCCATGAAGAGCAGCAGGCAGACCACGGTCAGCGCCGACTGCTTGTCGAGCGCATGGCCGAGGAAAGTGAGCACGGCAGCGCCCGCCGACGCGCCTTCGGCCGTCAGGTAGGTGGCCGCGTTGGCGAAGATGGTGCCGAGATTGACCGAGCCGAACAGCACGAACACGCCGAAGATGCCGAGCGCGAAGCCGAAGTCGCCGACACGGTTGACGACGAAAGCCTTGATCGCCGCCGCGTTGGCCGAGGGCTTCTTGTACCAGAAGCCGATCAGCAGGTAGGAGGCGAGACCGACGCCTTCCCAGCCGAAGAACATCTGGATGAGGTTGTCGGCCGTCACCAGCATCAGCATGGCGAAGGTGAACAGCGACAGATAGGCAAAGAAGCGCGGCCGGTTCGGATCGTGATGCATGTAGCCGATCGAGTAGATATGGACCAGCGCCGACACCGTGTTGACGACGACCAGCATAACCACCGTCAGCGTATCGATCCTCAGCGCCCACGACGCGTCGATGCCGCCCGACTGGATCCAGCGCAGCACCGGCACGGTGAACACCTCGCCATGGCCGAAGCCGACGGTGAAGAACGCGATCCACGACAGCACCGCCGCGATCAGCAGGAAGCCGGAGGTGATGTATTCGGAAGCCTTGGCGCCGAGCGAATTGCCGAACAGGCCGACAATCAGGAAGCCAAGCAGCGGAAGGAAGACGATAGCCTGATACATGGTGGTTCCCGTCAACCCTTCATCGCGCTCACGTCTTCGACCGCGATCGAGCCGCGGTTGCGGAAGAAGACGACAAGAATGGCAAGACCGATCGCGGCTTCAGCGGCCGCGACCGTCAGCACGAACAGGGCGAAGACCTGTCCGACGAGGTCATGCAGCGCCGCGGAGAAAGCGACGAAGTTGATGTTGACCGCAAGCAGGATGAGCTCGATCGACATCAGGATGACGATGATGTTGCGGCGGTTCAGGAAGATGCCGAACACGCCGAGCGTGAATAGGATCGCCGATACGGTCAGGTAATGTGCAATGCCGACGACCATCTCAGATGCCCTCGCCCGATTTGACCTTGCGGATTTCCATGCCCGTCGCCGGCGTGCGGCCGACCTGCGCGGCGATCGACTGCCGCTTGACGCCTTCCTTGTGGCGTAGCGTCAAGACGATGGCGCCGATCATGGCGACCAGCAGCACCAGGCCGGAAATCTGGAAATAATAGAGGTAGTCCGTATAGAGGATGTCGCCGAGCGCCGCCGTGTTGGAGCGCGTGGCGAGATCCGGCGTTGCCTTGGCGACCGTCGAGGCAAGCTGCGGCGCGAATGTGTAGCCGCCGAGCACGACGATCAGTTCCGCCGCCAGGATCAGCCCGACCAGCGCGCCGATCGGCGCGTATTGCAGCGCGCCCTGCTTCATCTCGGCGAAGTCGACGTCGAGCATCATGACGACGAACAGGAACAGCACCATGACCGCGCCGACGTAGACGACCAGCAGGATCATCGCCAGGAACTCGGCGCCGGTCAGCATGAACAGCCCCGCGGCGTTGAAGAAGGTGAGGATCAGGAACAGCACGGAATGCACGGGGTTGCGCGACGAAATGACCATGAAGGCCGACGCCACGGCGATAAAGGCGAAGAGGTAGAAAAAGGCCGCCTCTAGTCCACTCAGCATGGGTTCCCCCGGGTTCCTGTCGGATTGGACATTCGCCCTCTCCGTTGTCTCGGGCTTGGTTCCGCATCCGGTACCGAAGCCGCGTGTTCCTAGCGCATGTTCCGATCGGGTTGAAAGACCCGATCGAAAGAAACATGCGCCACTCTCTTTACTCCGGAGGATGATCTTGTCCGAAAAGTCTGCAACTTTTCGGGATCATCCTCTGGACGAGGCCCCTCGCCCCGTCCATGCGTCAAATGTCAGCGATAAGGCGAGTCCAGCGCGATGTTGCGCGCCAGCTCCCGCTCCCAGCGATCGCCGTTGGCGAGCAGCTTTTCCTTGTTGTAGTAGAGCTCCTCGCGCGTCTCGGTCGCGAATTCGAAATTCGGGCCCTCGACGATGGCGTCGACCGGGCAGGCTTCCTGGCAGAAGCCGCAATAGATGCATTTCACCATATCGATGTCGTAGCGCACCGTGCGGCGCGTGCCGTCATTGCGGCGCGGGCCGGCCTCGATGGTGATGGCCTGCGCCGGGCAGATCGCTTCGCAGAGCTTGCAGGCGATGCAGCGTTCCTCGCCGTTCGGGTAACGGCGCAGCGCATGCTCGCCGCGGAAGCGCGGGCTGATCGGCCCCTTCTCGTGCGGATAGTTGATCGTTTCCTTCGGCGCGAAGAACTGGCGCATCGACAGGAAGAAGGCGCTGACGAAATCCTGCAGCAGCAGTGCCTTTGCGGCTTGGCCCAGAGCGGACATCACGCAAACCCCGTGATCTTGAGGAAGGCCGCGGTGGCGACGACCATGAACAGCGAGATCGGCAGGAAGACTTTCCAGCCCAGCCGCATCAGCTGGTCGTAGCGGTAGCGCGGCACGAAAGCCTTCACCATGGAGAACATGAAGAACATCAGGCAGATCTTCAGCACGAACCAGATCACGCCTGGAACCCAGGTGAAGGGCGCGAAGTTGAACGGCGGCAGCCAGCCGCCGAGGAACAGGATGGTCGCCAGCGCGCACATCAGCACGACGGCGACATACTCGCCGAGGAAGAAGAGCAGGAACGGCGTCGATGAGTATTCGACCATATGGCCGGCGACGAGCTCCGATTCCGCCTCCACAAGGTCGAAGGGCGGGCGGTTCGTCTCGGCCAGCGCCGAGATGAAGAACACCACGAACATAGGCAACAGCGACAGCCAGTGCCAGTCGAGGAACGTGTTGGGCAGGCCGAGCCGCGTGCCGAGGCCGTCCTGCTGCGACATGACGATGTCGGAGAGGTTGAGCGAGCCGACTGTGAGCAGCACGGTGACGATGACGAAGCCGATCGAGACTTCGTAGGACACCATCTGCGCGGCCGAGCGCAACGCGCCGAGGAACGGATATTTCGAGTTCGACGCCCAGCCGCCCATGATCACGCCATAGACCTCAAGCGAGGAGATGGCGAAGACATAGAGGATGCCGACATTGATGTTGGCGATCGCCCATCCTTCACTGACCGGAATGACCGCCCAGGCCGAAATCGCCAGCACCGCCGAGACCAGCGGCGCCAGAAGAAACACGCCCTTGTTGGCGCCCGACGGGATCACCGGCTCCTTGAAGACGAATTTCAGAAGGTCGGCAAAGGCCTGCAGCGTTCCCCACGGACCGACGACGTTCGGGCCGCGCCGCAATTGCACCGCCGCCCAGATCTTGCGGTCGGCATAGAGCAGATAGGCGACGCCGATCAGAAGCACGACGATCAGCACGACCGACTTCAACAGGATCAGCAGCGTCGGCAGCACGTAGAAGGAGAAGAAGGTGTCCATGCTTATTCCGCCGCCTGCTTGAAGCCGCTCTTGGCCAGCGCCGAGCATTCGGCCATCACGGCCGACGCCCGCGCGATCGGGTTTGTGAGATAGAAGTCCTTCACCGGTGAGGTGAAGGTGCCCTTGTTCAGGCGGCCGCCGAGCTTCGCCACCTTGGCGATGTCGTCGCCGCTGCCGGCCAGCACCTGGTCGATGCGGGCGAGATGCGGGAATTCGCCATAGAGCTTGGCGCGCAGCTGCGCCAGCGAATCGAAAGGCAGCTTCTTGCCGAGCACGTCGGAGAGCGCCCGCAGGATCGCCCAGTCCTCGCGCGCCTCGCCAGGGGCGAAGCCGGCGCGGTTGGTCTGCTGCACGCGACCTTCCGTGTTGACGTAGGTGCCGGACTTCTCGGTGTAGGCTGCGGCCGGCAGGATGACGTTGGCGCGGTGCGCGCCGGCGTCGCCATGCGTGCCGATATAGACGACGAAAGCGCCCCCGGTCCTGGCCATGTCGATCTCGTCGGCGCCGAGCAGGAAGAGCACATCGGTGTCGCCCAGCATGCCGGCGACGTCCTTGCCGCCCTCGCCCGGCACGAAGCCGACATCGAGGCCGCCGACTCTTGCCGCGGCGTTGTGGAGCACCGCAAAGCCGTTCCAGTCGGCGGTGACCGCGTTGACGGCGGCCGCGAGCTTCGCCGCCTGGCCGAGCACCGCGGCGCCGTCGGCGCGCGCCAGCGCGCCCTGGCCGACGACGATCAGCGGATGCGTGGCCTTGCTCAGCACCTCGAAGAACTTGCCGTTGCCGTCGGCCAGGCCCTTCAGGGATTCGGGGCCGGCGCCGATCAGCTCATAGTCATAGCGTGTATCGCCGATCTCGCCGATCACGCCGACCGGCAAATTGCCGACGCGCCAGCGCTTGCGGATGCGGGCATTGAGCACCGAGGCCTCGAAGCGCGGATTGGCGCCGATGATCAGCACCGCGTCGGCCTGCTCGATGCCTTCGATGGTCGGATTGAAGATGTAGCTGGCGCGGCCGAGCGACGGATCGAGCGCGGCACCATCCTGGCGGCAGTCGATGTTCTTCGAGCCGAGCGCCGCCATCAAAAGCTTGAGCGCGTAGATTTCCTCGACCGCCGCGAGGTCGCCGGCGATCGCGCCGATCCGCTCTGGCGCCGCCTTGCCCACCTCGTCCTTGATCGCGGCGAAGGCTTCCGCCCAGCTTGCCGGCGCCAGCTTGCCGTTCCTGCGCACATAGGGGCGGTCGAGGCGCTGCGTGCGCAGGCCGTCCCAGATGAAGCGGGTCTTGTCGGAGATCCACTCCTCGTTCACCGCCTCGTTGACGCGCGGCAGGATGCGCATCACTTCGCGCCCTCTGGAGTCGACGCGGATCGCCGAGCCGACGGCATCCATGACGTCGATCGATTCCGTCTTGGTCAGCTCCCACGGCCGCGCCTGGAACGCGAACGGCTTTGAGGTCAGCGCGCCGACCGGGCAAAGGTCTATGACATTGCCCTGCAGCTCGGAGGTCATCGCCTGTTCGAGATAGGTGGTGATCTCGGCATCCTCGCCGCGGCCGATCAGCCCGAGCTCGGAAATGCCTGCGACCTCGGTGGTGAAGCGGACGCAGCGCGTGCAATGGATGCAGCGGTTCATCACCGTCTTGACCAGCGGGCCGATATACTTGTCTTCGACCGCGCGCTTGTTTTCGTGATAGCGCGAGGAATCGACGCCGAAGGCCATCGCCTGGTCCTGCAGGTCGCATTCGCCGCCCTGGTCGCAGATCGGGCAATCGAGCGGATGATTGATCAGCAGGAATTCCATCACGCCTTCGCGGGCCTTCTTGACCATCGGCGTGTTGGTGAAGATTTCCGGAGGCTCGCCATTCGGGCCGGGGCGCAGGTCGCGCACGCCCATGGCGCAGGATGCCTGCGGCTTGGGCGGACCGCCCTTCACCTCGATCAGGCACATGCGGCAATTGCCGGCGATCGACAGCCGCTCGTGAAAGCAGAAGCGCGGCACTTCCGCGCCGGCGTCCTCGGCCGCCTGCAGCAGCGTGTAATGGTCGGGTACCGTGATCTCTTTCCCGTCGACCTTCAGCTTTGCCATTCGCCTCAAACCCTCGCGGATGTCCCGCAATCTCTATTTCCGGGCGCGGCTTGAACCGCGCCCGGTATTTCAATTCACTTCTTCGCGGCGAGCGCCGCCGCCTGTGCGGTCCAGTCGTCGCGGCCGATACGGCCGGCGAGCGACAGATAATCTTCCACCCAGGCGATCTCTTCAGACGTCCAGGCGGCGATCTGGCCATAGGTCCAGATGCCGAGACCATTGAGCACCTTCTCCAGCTTTGGTCCGATGCCCGAAATCGCCTTCAGGTTCGACGGCTTTGCCGGCTTGTCGACGGCCTTCGGCTGCCTGAAATCCTCCGGCATCAGCCCGGTCGCGGCCGGTTGCGCCACAATATCGGCCCCAGTCGCGTCGAGCGCCTTCTCGGTCGCGTTGGCCGCGATGTCGGTCACGTCCCTGGCGAAGGTCTGCGCCCTGGCGATCAGCGTCTCGGTCGCCTTGCGCGCCTTGGACGCGTTGGCGGCCGCTTGGTTCTGCGCCTCGAGATCGTCGAGGAACGGCTGGAACATGCGCTGCGAAGCTTCCAGCGCGCCGGTGAAGGCGCCCATCCACATGCCGACGGCATGGTTGGCGAGACCGATGCTGAGCGCCGACATCGCCGCGGCACCCGCGACCGGATGCGCCAGAAGGTTGACGGCGCTGGCCATCTCCTTCGGCATCATCTTGGTCAGGTCCTGGTTCATCTTCTCGAGTTGGTCCAAATCAGGCATGAACGGGTAGGCTATCGAATACGGCGACATAGATATCTCCTGGTCGTTTCTTCGCGTGCCCGCCCCTGCTGTCAGTCTTGGGCTTGCGCCCGTATTTCAAAGTCCTATTCCGCCGCCACCATCACCGGCTCGACCCGATGCGCGTTGCGCGAAAACTCGTCGATGCGGCGCTCCACCTCGCCGCGGAAATGCCGCATCAGGCCCTGGATCGGCCAGGCGGCCGCGTCGCCCAGCGCGCAGATCGTGTGACCCTCGACCTGCTTGGTGACGTCGAGCAGCATGTCGATCTCGCGCTTCTGCGCCTCGCCGCGCACCAGACGCTCCATCACCCGCCACATCCAGCCGGTGCCTTCGCGGCACGGCGTGCACTGGCCGCAGCTCTCATGCTTGTAGAAGTAGGAAAGCCTGGCGATCGCCTTCACGATATCCGTCGACTTGTCCATGACGATGACGGCCGCCGTGCCGAGGCCCGATTTCAGGTCGCGCAGCGCGTCGAAATCCATCGGCGCATCCATGATCTGCTCCGCCGGCACCAGCGGCACCGAAGCGCCGCCCGGAATGACCGCGAGCAGATTGTCCCAGCCGCCACGGATGCCGCCGCAATGCTCCTCGATCAGCTCGCGGAACGGGATCGACATCGCCTCTTCGAAAGTGCACGGATTGTTGACGTGGCCGGACACGCAGAACAGCTTGGTGCCGGCATTGTTCGGCCGGCCGAAGGACGAGAACCAGGCAGCGCCGCGGCGCAGGATGGTCGGCGCCACCGCGATCGACTCGACGTTGTTGACGGTGGTCGGGCAGCCGTAGAGGCCGACATTGGCCGGGAATGGCGGCTTCAGCCGCGGCTGGCCCTTCTTGCCTTCCAGGCTTTCGAGCAGCGCCGTCTCCTCGCCGCAGATATAGGCGCCGGCGCCGTGATGCATGTAGACTTCGAAGTCGTAGCCGGACGTGTTGTTCTTGCCGATGAGCTTGGCCGCGTAGGCCTCGTCGATGGCGCGCTGCAGCGCCTCGCGCTCGCGGATGAACTCGCCGCGCACATAGATGTAGGCGGCGATCGCGCCCATGGCGAAGCCGGCGACCAGCGCGCCCTCGACCAGCGTGTGCGGATCGTTGCGCAGGATGTCGCGGTCCTTGCAGGTACCGGGCTCGGATTCGTCGGCGTTGATGACGAGATAGCTCGGCCGGCCGTCGCTCTGCTTCGGCATGAACGACCATTTCAATCCGGTCGGGAAGCCGGCGCCGCCACGGCCGCGCAGGCCGGACGCCTTCATCTCGTTGACGATCCAGTCGCGCCCTTTGGCGATCAGGCCGGGCGTGTCGTCCCAGATGCCGCGCGACTGCGCCCCGGCCAACGACGTGTCGAAGAGGCCGTAGATGTTGGTGAAGATGCGGTCTTTGTCCTGAAGCATTTTTCGTCCCTCAGACCGGCTTCTTGCCGAAGACGCGGATGTATTCGGCGACGCCGCCCTTGGCGAGCGCCTTGGCCTGCTTCACCCAGTCGTCGCGATCGATGCGGCCGTGGAAGCTGAGATAGCCGTCGACCCATTCGCGCTCGGCCTTCTTCCAGGAGGCGACCTGCGCGAAGGTGTAGATGCCCAACGAATGCAGGGTGCCTTCGATCTTCGGGCCGACGCCGGAGATCAGCTTGAGATCGTCGACCGTTGCCGGGCGCTCGATGCCGGCGGGCCGGTTCTTGTCGTCGAGCGAAGGTTTCGCCGTCCTAGCGACAGGCTGCTTGGTTTCCGGCGCCTTGAAAGCCGTGGCCGGCTCGGCCTTTGTCTTCGGCCCGCTGCGCGGCTTGGAAACCGCCTCGACTTCCGGATCGGCCTGGTTGGCGTTGGCGGCCGAATGGCGCGGCGCCCTGACACTGGCGCCGTTCTCGGTGGCCGGGGCGACCTTGACCGGCGACGGCGTGTTGAGCGCCGGGCTGGTTTCAGCCGCATGGGTCTTCGGCTTGCTGGATTTGGACGGCGCAACCGGGCCCGAAGCGGCGGGCGCCGAAGCTGCTGGCGCAGCGGGTGCCGCCTGCGAGACGACGGCGGCAGGGGCAGCAGCCGGTGCCGCGGCGGCGGCATCCTTGGCAGCCTTCGCCGCCGCCTTGGCTTCCTTGTCGCGCGTCGACTTCAGGATCGCCTTTTCATTTGTCAGCGTCTTCAAGCCGCCGGCCGGCTCGGAACCATGGCGGCCGTTCTGCGGACCCGGCTTGACCTCGGCGCCCTTACCGGCGTCGTAGAGATCGATGATCTCGGCCAGCCGCTCGGGCGTCAAGTCCTCGAACGTGTCCTTGAAGATCATGACCATCGGCGCGTTGACGCAGGCGCCGAGGCATTCGACCTCCTCCCACGACAGCGTGCCCTTGTCGTTGGTGTGGAACTGGTCGTGATGGATTTTTGACCGGCAGACATCCATTAGCGCTTCCGAGCCGCGCAGCATGCAGGGCGTGGTGCCGCAGACCTGGATATGGGCGCGCGTGCCGACCGGATTGAGCTGGTACTGCGTGTAGAAGGTCGCGACCTCGAGGCCGCGGATGCGCGGCATGCCGAGCATGTCGGAGATCGTCTCGATCGCCGCCTTGGTGACCCAGCCTTCCTGCTCCTGCGCGATCATCAGCAGCGGGATGATGGCCGACTGCTCGCGCCCCTTCGGATATTTGGCGATCCACTGCTGCGCCGCCGCCGCGTTCGCCTTGTTGAAGGCGAAGGAAGCTGGCTGGACGCTGGCATCTGCGAGACGACGGACTGACATTAGCGATCGACCTCACCAAACACGATGTCGAGGGAGCCAAGCACGGCGGTGACGTCGGCCAGCATGTGGCCGCGGCACAGGAAATCCATGGCCTGCAGATGCGCGAAGCCTGGCGCGCGCAGCTTGCAGCGATAGGGCTTGTTGGTGCCGTCGGAGACCAGATAGACGCCGAATTCGCCCTTCGGCGCTTCGACGGCCGCATAGACCTCGCCGGCCGGCACGCGATAACCCTCGGTATAGAGCTTGAAGTGATGGATCAGCGCTTCCATCGACCGCTTCATCGCCTGGCGCTTCGGCGGCACCACCTTGCCGTCGAGGTTCGACACCGGGCCGGCGCGTTCCTTGCCGAGCAGGAGATCGATGCACTGGCGCATGATCCTGGCCGACTGGCGCATCTCTTCCATGCGCACCAGGTAACGGTCGTAGCAATCGCCGTTCTTGCCGATCGGGATGTCGAAATCCATCTCGGAATAGCATTCATAGGGCTGCGATTTGCGCAGGTCCCAGGCGGCGCCCGAGCCGCGCACCATCACGCCCGAAAAGCCCCAGGCCCAGGCGTCGGCCAGCGACACGATGCCGATATCGACATTGCGCTGCTTGAAGATGCGGTTGCCGGTCAAAAGCGCATCGAGATCGTCGATCGACTTCAGGAACGGATCGATCCACTTGCCGATATCCTCGACCAGCTTCTGCGGCAGGTCCTGGTGCACGCCGCCCGGCCGGAAATAGGCTGCATGCATGCGCGAGCCGGAGGCGCGTTCGTAGAACACCATCAGCTTTTCGCGCTCGACGAAACCCCACAGCGGCGGCGTCAGCGCGCCGACATCCATCGCCTGTGTCGTCACATTGAGGATGTGCGACATGATGCGGCCCATCTCGGAATAGAGCACGCGGATCAGCTGACCGCGCTTCGGCACCTCGATGCCGAGCAGGCGCTCGGCTGCGAGAGCGAAGGCATGCTCCTGGTTCATCGGCGCGCAATAGTCGAGCCGGTCGAGATAAGGCACGGCCTGCAGGTAGGTCTTGGCCTCGATCAGCTTCTCGGTGCCGCGGTGAAGCAGCCCGATATGCGGATCGACGCGGTCGACCACCTCGCCGTCCAGCTCGAGAACCAACCTCAAAACACCGTGCGCCGCAGGGTGTTGAGGTCCGAAATTAATATTGAAATTGCGGACGGAAGTTTCGGCCATTACTGCTTTGCCTTCTCATCCCCCGGCAGCACATAGTCGGTGCCTTCCCAGGGGGAAAGAAAATCGAAATTTCTGAATTCCTGCTTTAATTCCACCGGCTCGTAGATGACCCGCTTGGCCTCGTCGTCGTAGCGCACCTCGACAAACCCGGTCAGCGGGAAATCCTTGCGCAGCGGATGGCCCTCGAAACCATAGTCGGTGAGAATGCGGCGCAGGTCTGGATGGCCCGAAAACAGCACGCCGTAAAGGTCGTAGGTCTCGCGCTCGAACCAGTCGGCACCGGGATAGACGCCGGTCAGCGACGGCACCAGCGTTTCCTCGTCGGCCTGGACCTTGAGGCGGATGCGCACATTCTGCTTCGGCGACAGAAGGTGGTAGACGACATCGAAGCGTCTGGCGCGCGACGGGTAATCCGCTCCGCAGACGTCGATGATCGAGATGAACTGGCAGCGCGGATCGTCGCGCAGGAAGGTCGCTACCTCGATCAGGTTGCCCGGTTCGACCGAAACCGTGAACTCGCCATAGGCAAGCACGGCTTCGCCGATGCGGCCGGAGAGCTTCTCGCCAAGATAGGTGGAGAGTTCGTTCAACGCCTGGGTCATCGGCTCACCGTTCGATCGTGCCGGTGCGGCGGATCTTCTTCTGCAGAAGGAGAATGCCGTAGAGCAGCGCTTCGGCGCTCGGCGGGCAGCCGGGCACATAGATGTCGACCGGCACGACGCGGTCGCAGCCGCGCACCACCGAATAGGAATAGTGGTAATAGCCGCCGCCATTGGCGCAGGAGCCCATCGAGATGACGTAGCGCGGCTCCGGCATCTGGTCGTAGACCTTGCGCAGCGCCGGCGCCATCTTGTTGGTCAGCGTGCCGGCGACGATCATGATGTCGGACTGGCGCGGCGACGCGCGCGGCGCGACGCCGAAACGCTCCGAGTCATAGCGCGGCATCGAGGTGTGGATCATCTCGACCGCGCAGCAGGCGAGGCCGAAGGTCATGAACATCAGCGAGCCGCTGCGCGCCCAGGTGATCAGCGCTTCGGTCGAGGTGACAAGGAAGCCCTTGTCGGCCAGTTCATTGTTGATTTCGAGGAAGAAGGGATCGTCCTCCCCCATCGGCCTGCCGGTGTTGGGGTCGATGATGCCCTTGGGCTTCGGCGCGACGAGGGTGCCTGAACTGTCGTTCAATCCCATTCCAGCGCTCCTTTTTTCCATTCATAGGCAAAGCCGATGGTCAGCACCGCCAAAAACACCATCATCGACCAGAAGCCGAGCATGCCGACCTTGGAGAAGGAGACCGCCCACGGGAACAGGAAGGCGACCTCGAGATCGAAGATGATGAACAGGATCGACACCAGGTAGAAGCGGATGTCGAATTTCATGCGGGCGTCGTCAAACGAGTTGAAGCCGCATTCATAGGCGGAAAGCTTTTCCGGGTCGGGATTGCGGTAGGCCACCAGGAACGGCGCTATGAGCAGCGCAAGGCCGACGACCAGCGCCACGGCGATGAACAGGACGATCGGCAGGTATGAACTCAGGAGTGCGCTCATGCGGCGGCTTTCCTTAGGCGGGCAGTTCACTTTGATTACAGCAACGGACTCTAATGCGGAAGCGTGACAGTTTAACCGCTGAACCGTTTTAAGGGGCCCATGCTGCAACGCGGCGAGGGTTAGCGCAGCGGTTTCGGTGACGCAAGTCAAACCTTGTTCAAATCGCGGCCCTGGACGCCTTATCGGAAGAAACTGGTCCGATCCGCTCCTGTTTGATTTCCTTCGCTTATTACTCCACTTTTCTCTCCTGACATATCTCCCGCCATTTGCCTGCTAGCATCGCAGGAATCACCGGCTAAAAATCCAACGGACGATCGGGGCAAGGACCTGATGAAGGACAAGATTTCGCTGGCCATGGCGAGGCGCATTGCGCTCGCAGCACAGGGGTTCAACGACCCTAGGCCCGGTGGCGTTCCGGATCGCCGCCATCTCGCGCGCGTGCTGTCGCGAACCGGCTTGTTGCAGATCGATTCCGTCAGCGCGGTTGTGCGCGCGCATTATATGCCGCTCTATTCTCGCCTCGGCCCCTACCCGCTTGCGCTGCTCGACAACGCCGCGGTCGGCCGCAAGCGCGCGGTCTTTGAATATTGGGCGCATGAGGCGTCGTTCCTGCCTGTCGAGACCTACCCTTTGATGCGCTGGCGCATGCTGCGCGCCGAGCAGGGCGACGAGATGTATCTCGGTCTGGCGAAATGGGGCCGGGAGCGCAAGGCGATGATCGACGAGATCTATGCGCAGGTCGCCGAACGCGGCCCGATCGCCGCGTCCGACATCGAAGGCCACAAGGGCAATGGCGGCTGGTGGGGCTGGAGCGAGGCCAAGCACGCCTTCGAATGGCTGTTCTGGGCCGGCCGCATCACCACCGCCTACCGGCGCGGCTTCGAACGCTATTATGACCTGCCCGAGCGCGTTTTGCCGCAGGCTGTCCTCGACCTGCCAATACCCTCGGTCGAGGATGCGCATCGCGAATTGCTGCGCATCTCGGCCCGCGCCCATGGCATCGCCACCTATGGCGACCTTCGCGACTATTTTCGTCTCGCGCCGGGCGATACGAAAGACCGCATCGAGAACCTGGTCGAAGCGGGCGAACTGCTGCCTGTGAAGGTCGAGAGCTGGGACAAGACCGCCTATCTCCACAAGGACGCCCGCTTTCCGCGTCGGATAGAGGCCCGCGCCCTGCTCGCCCCCTTCGATCCCGTCGTCTTCGAGCGCACCCGGACGGAAAAACTCTTCGGCTTCCGCTACCGCATCGAGATCTACACGACGTCCGAAAAGCGCCAATACGGCTACTACGTGCTGCCCTTCCTGCTTGGCGACCGCATCGTCGCCCGTGTCGATCTGAGAGCCGATCGGCCGGCGAGCGTGCTGCGCGTCCACGCCGCCTATGCCGAGGCCGGTGCTCCCGCCGAAACGGCGGCCCAGCTTCTCGAGGAGTTGAAGCAGATGCAAGGCTGGCTCGGCCTGGAGGCGATCGAAGTGACGCCGGCCGGCGACCTCGGACCGGCGCTGGCCGACATCGCGGTGTCGTAGCTGCGCGTTGACAGGCACCCGGCCGTAAGCCTAAATCCGCCGCAGACGGTCTTCTCCCGGCAAAGGGAGGAGCCAAGAGGGAATGCGGTGCGGGTCAAAAACCCAAATCCGCGGCTGTCCCCGCAACTGTAAGCGACGAGCCCCGGCCGAAAACCACTGGGATGTTCCCGGGAAGGCGGCATTCAAGGCGACGACTCGCGAGCCAGGAGACCTGCCGTCTGAGACTTTAAGTATCCGAATGCCCGGCGGGTTTTCCGGGCAAGGAGCCTGGTTTTGGATCGCAACGGCAGTTTCCCGGCAAATAGTGCGGATATTTCGTCCGAGCCCGACGCGCTAGCCGGCGTGACCGTCATCGTCTGCTCCTCTTGCCGCGACGAGACCGGGTCCGATGCCCATCCGCGCGCCGGCGCCTTGTTGGCCGAAGACGCGCGCCGGGCTGCTTCCGGCGAAAAGATCAACATCCGTACCGTCGAATGCCTCGGCAACTGCAAGCGCCGGCTGAGCGCCGCGCTGCTGCGCGACGGCTGCTGGAGCTACGTTTTCGGCGACCTGGAGACCACCAGCGGCGCCGACCTCATCGCCGGCGCGAAACTCTTCGCCACCTCGACCGACGGCCTGATCCCCTGGCGCGGCCGGCCCGATTCCCTCAAGCGCGGCCTAGTTGCCCGCATCCCTCCTCTCGACATGCTGAAGGACTGACCATGAACGCATCCGTTTCCCGTGTTCCCTGCACCGTCGTCACCGGCTTCCTCGGCGCCGGCAAGACGACGCTGATCCGCAACCTGCTCGAGAACGCCAAGGGCAAGCGGCTGGCGATTATCGTCAACGAGTTCGGCGATGTCGGCATCGACGGCGAGATTCTCAAAGGCTGCGGCGTCGACTCCTGTCCAGAAGAAAACATCGTCGAGCTTGCCAATGGCTGCATCTGCTGCACCGTCGCCGACGATTTCGTGCCGGCGCTCGACCAGATCCTGTCGCTCAACCCCAAGGTCGACCACATCCTGATCGAGACTTCCGGCCTCGCTTTGCCGAAGCCGCTCGTCCAAGCCTTTCAGTGGCCGACGGTGAAGAGCCGCGTGACGGTCGATGGCGTCATTGCCGTGGTCGACGGTCCGGCGCTGGCCGACGGCCGTGTCGCTTCCGACATGGTTGCCCTCCAGGCGCAGCGCGCCGCGGACGTGACGCTCGACCATGACGATCCGGTCGAAGAGGTGTTCGAGGACCAGATCGCGTGCGCAGACCTGATCATCCTGTCGAAGAGCGATTTGATGGACGCGGCGGGCTCCGCCCGCGCCAACGCCGTCATCGGCGAGCATGTCGCGCGCGCCGTCAAGGTCGTGCCGACAACTCAGGGCAAGGTCGATCCGTCGGTGCTGCTCGGCCTTGGCCTTGCGGTGGAGGACGACATCGAGAACCGCAAGACCCATCACGACGATGAGCTCGACCATGAGCATGACGATTTCGATTCTTTCGTCCTCGACATCCCCGCGATTTCCAACCCGGATGAGCTGGCCAAGCGCGTCGCCCTTGCCGCCGAGCAGGAAAATGTGTTGCGCGTCAAAGGCTTCGTCGAGGTCGGCGGCAAGCCGATGCGCCTCCTGCTCCAGGCCGTCGGCCCGCGCGTCAACCACTATTACGACCGCGCCTGGACGGCCGAGGACGATCGCCGCTCGCGGCTGGTCGTCATCGGTCTCAAGGGGCTGAACCGCCCGGCGATCGAGCGTATCCTCGCCGGCTGAGGCTAACACCAAAAAGCGATGCATATCCTCACCACCACATCCGCTTCGCTCGACGATCTCGCCGAGCCGGTCGACCTCAGGCAGACCCCTGCGGATGTCGTGGCGCTGTCCTTCACCGACAGCGACCTCGCCGGTCTGGCCGCCGCCTGGAAGGCCGATGCCGCGCGGCTGCCCTCGATGCGGCTGGCGGCCCTTCGCGACCTTCGCCATCCGATGTCGGTAGACCTGTGGATCGACAGCGTCGCCCGCCACGCCAGGGTCGTCCTGGTGCGCATCCTCGGCGGCTATGAGTGGTGGCGTTACGGCTGCGACCAGCTCGCGGCGGTCGCGCGCGAGCGCGGCATCAAGCTGGCGCTGCTGCCCGGCGAGAGCCATGACGAGGACCAGCGGCTGATCGAGGCTTCCACGCTGCCGCGCCCCGAGCTCGACGCGCTGCTCGGCTATTTCCGCGAGGGCGGGCCGGCCAATATGAGCGCGCTGGTGCAAAGGCTGGCGCGGCTGGCTGGGACAGATGCGGCCGTGGCTGACGCGGTCAGTGTGCCGAAGGCGGGATTCTATCAGCCGGGCCTGGGAGTTATCGACAAGCCAGCGCTATCCAAGGCTGGCGATCCGACGGAACTCGACGTCGACAATATCGGCGCCCCCGTTATCCCAATTCTCTTCTATCGCTCCATGCTGCTCGCCGCAGATGTCGCGCCCATCGATGCGCTCGTTGCCGCCTTGCGCTCGCAAGGCATGGCGCCAATACCCATCTTCGTCTCCAGCCTCAAAGACGCGGCATCCCTGGCCTTCGTTGAAGCCGCCCTCACCTCGCTGAACCCCGCCGCCATCGTCACCGCCACGGCCTTCGCCTCCGGCGCCGAACCCGGCGCCGAAACCCTGTTCGACCGCGCCGGCGTTCCGGTGTTCCAGGTCATCGTCGCCACCACCCGGCGCGAGGTCTGGGAGAAGAACCAGCGCGGCCTGCCGCCCGCCGATCTCGCCATGCATGTCGTATTGCCCGAGCTCGACGGCCGCATCCTCGCCGGCGCGATCTCGTTCAAGGGCGAGGTCGAAACCGATCCGGCGCTTGCCTTCCGCGCCTTCGCCAACCGGCCGGAGGCCGATCGCGTCGAGCAGGTCGGCAGACGCATCGCCGCGTTTATCCGCCTGCAGCGGACCGAGCGGGCCGAGCGCAAGCTTGCCATCCTGATCCCGGATTATCCGAGCGCGCCTGGACGGACCGGCTATGCCGTCGGGCTTGATGTGCCGTCGAGTGTGCTTGCGATGCTGCATGACCTGAAGGAACAGGGCTATGCGGTTGAAGCGATTCCGCTATCGCCGCGGGGATTGCTGGATGTGTTGGAGGTTGGTGGGCTTGGCCTTGCCTTGACGGATTATCTCGCCCTTTCGGCAGATCTGCCGGAGGTAGCGCGCGATGCAGTAGAGGCTGTGTGGGGCAAGGCAGAACGGATAGGTTGGCGCGAGGCACCCCCCTCTGTCCTGCCGGACATCTCCCCCGCAAGGGGGGAGATTGATCTGTCGCGACCGCTTTCGCCAATTGTCGGAGTTGCAGGAATGGCACCTTCGCCGGAACTGCCAATCTCCCCCCTTGCGGGGGAGATGTCCGGTAGGACAGAGGGGGGTGTTCAAGCGCCAACCTCAAAATTCCCCTTCCGCGCCGCAACCTTCGGCAACGTCACCGTGGCGCTGGCCCCTGACCGCGGCCGCTCGGCCGACCGCCGCGCCGACTACCACGACCCGACGCTGCCCCCGCGCCACGAGTTGATCGCCTTCGGCCTCTGGCTGCAGAAATCGCTCGGCGCGCATGCCATCATCCATGTCGGCGCGCATGGCACGCTCGAATGGCTGCCGGGCAAGACGGTGGCGCTCTCCGACGCCTGCTTCCCCGAGATCGTCACTGGATCGCTGCCGGTCATCTACCCCTTCATCGTCTCCAATCCAGGCGAGGCGGCGCAGGCCAAGCGCCGCATCTCGGCCGTCACGCTCGGCCATCTGCCGCCGCCGCTGACCGGCGCCGGCCTCGACGAGGGCCAACAGAAGCTCGAAAGGCTGGTCGACGAATATGCCCAGGCCGACGGCCTCGACCGCCGCCGCCGCGACCGTCTGGCTAGGCTGATCGTCGAGACGGCGCAAAAGACTGGCCTCGCCTCCGAAGCCGGCGTTGCCGGCACAGACGCTCCGGACGAAGCGCTGCGCCGCATCGACGCCTGGCTTTGCGACCTCAAGGATTTCGCCGTCAAGGACGGGCTGCATGTCTATGGCCGCGCGCCGGAGGACGAAGCCGATCCACTGCGCCGGCAAAGCGCCGAAGCCGAGAAGTCTGCCCTGCTCGCCGCGCTCGATGGCCGCCACATCAAGGCAGGTCCCGCCGGCGCGCCGGCGCGCGGCCGCTCCGACGTGCTGCCCACCGGCCGCAACCTCTTCACCTCCGATCCGCGCACCATGCCGACGCCGACCGCTTATGATCTCGGCCAGGCGGCAGCAGAGGAAGTGGTGCGCAGCTATATGCAGAGTCACGGCGACTGGCCGCGCTCGCTGGTCATCGACCTTTGGGGCTCGGCCTCCTTGCGCACCGGCGGCGAGGAGATCGCGCAAGGCTTGGCGCTGATGGGCTGCCGGCCGCAATGGGATGCCGCCACCGGCCGCGTCACCGGCATCGAGGTGCTGCCGCCGGCCGCGCTCGGCCGCCCGCGCGTCGACGTCACCTGGCGCATTTCCGGCCTGTTCCGCGACATGTTTCCGACCCAGATCGCGCTGATCGACGCCGCCGCCAACGCCGTCGCCAGCCGCGACGAGGACGATACTGAGAACCCGCTTGCCGCGGCGACGCGCGCTCTGGGGAAGATCGGCCCGCGCATTTTCGGCACCTCGCCCGGCACCTATGGCGCCGGCGTCGAGGACCTTCTGTCGCGCGGCGAATGGGGGGCGCGCGAGGAGATCGGCCGCGCCTATCTCGATGCCACATCGCACGCCTATGGCGGCGCCGACGGCGAAGCGATCTCGGCGCCCGGCGCTTTCGAGGGACGGATCGCCGAAGCCGATCTCCTCGTCCATACCGGCGACGATCCGGGCCGCGACATCCTCGAAGGTTCGGCCGATGTCGCCTTCATCGGCGGGTTTTCGGCCGCCCTTGCAGCACTTGGCAGGAATGCCGACGTCATCGTGCTCGACACCACCGACCCGAACAAGCCAAAACCGCGTTCGGTCGGCGAAGCCGTGTCCCGCGTCGTGCGGGCCCGCGCCGTCAACCCGCGCTTCATCGCCGGCCAGATGCGCCACGGCCCGCGCGGCGCCTCGGAATTCGCCGAAACGGTCGACCGTCTGGTCGGCTTCGCCGAGACCACGCATGCCATTTCAGGCGCGCTGATCGAGGCGGTGCACGACGCCTATGTTGGCGACCCGGACGTCCGCGCGTTCATCCTGCGCGAGAACCCGGCGGCGGCCAAGGTCATCGCGGAGCGGTTCCTCGCCGCGCGGCGACGCGGACTTTGGCATCCGCTCAGGAATTCCATCGACGACGATCTGGCCGCGCTGATTGCCGAGGCCCAGGCAGGCGGGGTGGCGGCATGAACGCCTTCTCGCGCCGCGGTGCCTGCCCTGCGCTGAGCGCGCCGATGCAGACCGGCGACGGGCTGCTCGTGCGGCTCGACCCGGTCGCTGGAGGAATTTCGCCGAAGTCGCTGATCGGGCTCAGCGAATCCGCTCTGCGCCACGGCAACGGCATCATGGAAGTGACCGCGCGCGGCAGCCTGCAGATACGCGGTTTGACAGCCGAAAGCGCGCGGCTGCTGGCGGCGGAGGTGGATGCGCTGGGGATCGAGGTGCGGACGGGAGTGCCGGTCGAGACGGCGCCGCTTGCGGGTATCGACCCGGAAGAGATCGCCGATCCGCGCCCAATGGCGGAGCGGATCAGGGCGGCGATCGAGGAGGCCGAGCTGACGGCGAGGCTGGGACCGAAGGTGTCGGTGGTTGTCGACGGCGGCGGACAGCTGACGATGGATGCCGTGACGGCTGACGTGAGGCTGAAGGCGGTGCGGACCGGCACTAGCGTCCAGTGGAGCGTATCGATTGCCGGCGACGCACGGAGTGCAAAGCCACTCGCGACAGTCGATGAAGATGCCGCCCGCGACATTGTCGTCGCGGCTCTCAGGATGGTCGCTGAAAAAGGGCGCGAGGCGCACACCCGGGATCTGTCGGAGCGGCAATTAGCGTCTCTCGCAGGCTGGCATTCCTTCGCGCCCCCCTCTGTCCTGCCGGACATCTCCCCCACAAGGGGGGAGATTAGCCGTTTCAACGCCGGCTCCCTCTCGGCAGCGAACCCTCATGTTTCAACGCCCGCGATCGGCGGAGTCGTCGGCGGTAGGTCGATCTCCCCCCTTGTGGGGGAGATGTCCGGCGGGACAGAGGGGGGCGCCGTAGAACGCCCTCGCTCGCCGATTGGCCTTTTCGACGTTGATAAAGGCATAGCCCTCGGCATCGCCCTGCCCTTCGGCAGCATGCCGGCGCAGTCCCTCATCGAACTCGCCACCCAAGCCTCAAACCTCGGCGCGACCGAAATCCGCCTCGCCCCAGGCCGCGCCTTGTTGTTCCTCGGCCTCTCCATCCCCTCCTCCCTGCAGACCTCCGCCGCGACCCTCGGCTTCGTCACCGACCCCACGGACCCACGCATCCGCATCGCCGCCTGCCCCGGCACGCCGGCTTGCGCGTCCGGCCGCATCGCCACGCGCGCCATCGCCGAGATGATCGCAAAGCAAAGCCCCGACCTCCTCGACGCCTCGCTTACCCTCCACGTTTCCGGCTGCGCCAAGGGCTGCGCGCATCCCGGCACGGCGGCACTGACCCTGGTCGGCGACGAAAACGGAGCCGGACTTGTCGTGGACGGGACGGCAAAGGCCCTTCCTGCCGCGTACAGGCCGGGCTATGACGCCGCGCGCGGGGTCGCCGGCATCCTTGCCGCCATGCGCGCGCAAAGACATCAGGGCGAAACCGTCGCTGCCTGCCTGGCAAGGCTTGGCGCTGCCGGCCTCGCCGAACTCTATCGACGGAACCAGTGAATGGCCGCCTACGACTATATCCATGACGGGATGGCGATCTACGAGCGCTCTTTCGCCATCATCCGCGCCGAGGCGGACCTGTCGCGCTTCTCCGAGGCGGAAGCCGATGTCGCGATCCGCATGATCCATGCCTGCGGCCAGGTCGAAGCAGTTAGCCATTTCGTCTTCTCCGGCGATTTCGTCGCCGCGGCGCGCACCGCGCTTGCCGCCGGCGCCCCGATTTTCTGCGATGCCGAGATGGTGGCGCACGGCGTCACCCGTGCGCGTCTGCCCGCCGGCAACGAGGTGACCTGCACGCTGCGCGACCCGCGCACGCATGACATCGCCAGGGAAATCGGCAACACCCGCTCGGCCGCCGCGATCGACCTTTGGGGAAATCGCATGGCCGGATCGGTCGTCGCCATCGGCAACGCGCCGACCGCGCTCTTCTATCTGCTTGAAAAGCTGCGCGACGGCGCGCCGAAGCCGGCCGCGATCATCGGCATGCCGGTAGGTTTCGTCGGTGCCGCCGAATCCAAGGATGCGCTGGCCGAGAATTCCTATGGCGTGCCCTACGCCATCGTGCGCGGCAGGCTGGGCGGCAGCGCCATGACCGCCGCCGCGCTCAATTCCTTGGCGAGGCCCGGCCTGTGAACGCGATCATGAAAGGCCGTCTTGTCGGCGTCGGCACCGGCCCGGGCGACCCCGAACTGCTGACGCTGAAAGCGGCGCGCGCGCTGGCCGAGGCCGACGTCGTCGCCTATTTCGCCAAGCGCGGCAACAACAGCAATGCCCGCGCCATCGTCGAGGCGCGCTTCCGGCCGGACATGATCGAGCTGCCGCTGCTCTATCCGGTGACGACCGAGATCGACAAGGACCATGACGACTACCGCACGCAGATCGCCGATTTCTACGAGCAGTCGGCCGACAAGGTCGCCGAGCATCTTGGCGCCGGCAGGATGGTGGCCGTGCTGTCGGAAGGCGATCCGCTGTTCTACGGCTCCTACATGCATCTGCATGTGCGCCTCGCGCACCGCTTCCCGACCGAGGTCATCCCCGGCATCACCGCCATGTCCGGCTGTTGGTCCGCCACTGGCCTGCCGATCGTCCAGGGCGACGATGTGCTGACCGTGCTGCCGGGCACGATGAGTGAGTTCGAGCTGACCCGCCGCCTCGCCGACACCGATGCCGCGGTGATCATGAAGGTCGGCCGCAACCTGCCGAAAATCCGCCGCGCGCTGGAAGCGGCCGGCAAGCTGGCGAAAGCCGTCTATGTCGAGCGCGGCACGATGCCGGGCAGCGTCTCGATGCGGCTCGCCGAAAAGCCCGACGACAAGGCGCCCTATTTCGCCATCGTGCTGGTCGCGGGCTGGTCGGCGCGCCCCGGAGCCAAAGCATGAGCGGCCGCCTCACCGTCATCGGCCTCGGGCCCGGCAACGCCGACCAAGTCACGCCGCAGGCTGCCAATGCCGTCGCCGAGGCTTCCTTCTTCTATGGCTACAAGCCCTATCTCGACCGGCTGGAGCTGCGGTCGGACCAGACTCGCATCGCTTCCGACAACCGCGAGGAGCTTGCCCGCTCCAACGAAGCGCTGGCCAAGGCGGCCGAGGGCCATAGCGTCGCCGTCGTTTCAGGCGGCGATCCCGGCGTCTTTGCCATGGCCGCGGCCGTCTGCGAGGCGATTGAGGCGGGCCCGCAGGAATGGCGAGCCATCGACCTCGCGGTCGTACCCGGCGTCACCGCCATGCTTGCGGTCGCCGCTCGCATCGGCGCGCCGCTCGGCCACGATTTCTGCGCCATCTCGCTGTCCGACAATCTGAAGCCTTGGGACCTGATCGAGTTGCGCCTGCTGGCGGCGGCCGGGGCCGGCTTCGTCATCGCGCTCTACAACCCGATCAGCAAGGCTCGCCCCTGGCAGCTCGGCCGCGCCTTCGAATGCCTGAAGGCGATCCTGCCTGGCACCACGCCGGTGATCTTCGGGCGCGCCGCCGGGCGGCCCGACGAGCGCATCGAGGTTTTCCTGCTGGCGGACGCCGATGCGGAAAAGGCCGACATGGCGACCTGCATCATCATCGGCTCGCCCGAGACCCGCATCATCAAGCGCGGCGAAAAACCCGCGCTGGTCTACACGCCGCGTTCGGCAACGGGGCCGAAAAGATGATCGACTTTTCCCGCCAGCGCATCGACGGTCCCGGCCGAGGAAACGTCCGGCAGCGCTGGCCGGCTGACCATGACCACTTCGATGCCAAGCGCCCGCGCAGCGGCGATCTTGCCGTAGGTCGCCTCGCCGCCGCTGTTCTTGGAGACGACCGCGTCGATGGCGTATTTTTCGAGCAACGCCCTTTCGTCCGCTTCCGGAAACGGTCCGCGCGCCAGCAGGTAAAGCGCATCGGGCACGCCAAGCTTCGGCTCGATCGGGTCGACGCTGCGGATGATATAGCGGTGCTGCGGAGCGGCTTCGAAGCCGCCGGCCTCCTGTCGGCCGATCGCGAGGAAAACGCGGCGCGGCGTCGTGCCGAGGGCACTTGCCGCCTCGGCGACGTCGTCGACCAGCATCCAGCGGTCGCCTGCGACCGGCTCCCAGCCGGGGCGACGCAGCGCAAGGATCCGCACGCCGGACCGCTTGGCCGCCTCGGCGGCATTGGCCGAGATACGGGCGGCGTATGGATGCGTGGCGTCGATCAGCAGATCGATACGTTCCTCGCGAAGATGAGCGGCCAATCCCTCCGCGCCGCCGAAGCCGCCGACACGCACCGGCACGCCTTGCGCGACCGGGCTTTCGGTGCGGCCGGCAAGCGACAGCGTGACCGAGAAATCCTCGCGACGGGCGAGCTTTCCCGCCAGTTGCCGGGCTTCCGTCGTGCCGCCGAGGATCAGGATACGGTGGGTCATCATGCCTGCTAAGGGTCCGCGCGCCGCCAAGCCAGCCTCAAAATGGCTGACCGTCGTCGGCATCGGCGAGGACGGTGTAGCGGGTCTCGGCGACGAGGCCAAGCAGCGGATTGCCGAGGCTGAAGTCGTGTTCGGCGGCAAGCGGCATCTTGCGCTGGTCGCATCCCTGGCCAAGGGCGAGGCGCGCTCATGGCCGACGCCCTTCGATGCCGAAATGCGCGACGTGCTGGCGCTCAAGGGCAAGAAAATCTGCGTGCTCGCGTCCGGCGACCCGTTCTTCCACGGTGTCGGCGTCACGCTGGCGCGCAAGGTCAGGCCGGATGAGATGCTCGTCCTCCCGGCGCCCTCGTCTCTGTCGCTCGCGGCATCGCGCCTCGGCTGGGCCTTGCAGGACGTCGAGACTGTCTCGCTGCACGGCCATCCCATCGATCTGATCCGGCCCCTGCTCCAATCCGGCGCGCGCATCCTGGCGCTTACCTCCGACGCCGACGCGCCGGCTGCGATCGCCGGGCTGCTCGACGAACTCGGTTTCGGCCCGTCGCGGCTGACGGTTCTCGAAGCGCTCGGTGGCGCCGATGAGGCGCTTCGAACCTCCCGCGCCGATGCCTTCGATCTCAAAAACATCAACCCGCTCAATGTGCTGGCGCTCGAAATTGAATCGACACCGGATGCGCGCGTCCTGCCCTTGACCGCCGGCCTCGCCGACCATCTGTTCGAGCATGACGGCCAGATCACCAAGCGCGAGATCCGCGCCATCACGCTGTCGGCGCTGGCGCCACGCCGTGGCGAGCTGTTGTGGGATATCGGCGCCGGTTCCGGCTCGATCGGCGTCGAATGGATGCTGGCGCATTCCTCGCTGCGCGCCATCGCCATCGAAGCCGACGGCGAGCGCGCCGCCCGCATCCACCGCAACGCCGCGCATTGCGGCGTGCCCGGCCTCGTCGTGATCGAGGGCGCCGCGCCGAAGGCGCTGGCAAAATTGGAGACACCCGATGCCATCTTTATCGGTGGCGGCGGCAGCGATGCCGGCGTGCTGGAGAAGGCGATCAAGGCGCTCCGTCCCGGCGGCCGGCTGGTCGCCAATGCGGTGACGCTGGAGATGGAGGCGCTGCTGCTCGGCCAGCACAACAGGCGTGGCGGCGATCTCACCCGCATCGCGCTCTCGCGCGCGGCGCCCGTCGGCTCGATGCAGGCATGGCGTCCGGCCATGCCGGTCACGCAGTGGAGCTGGGTCAAGCCATGATGGTCGCGGGCATCGGCAGCCGCAAAGGCGTGAGCGTCGAAGAAGTGCTGGCGACGATCGAGACCGCGCTCGAAGCGCATGGCCTGACCCTAACGGCATTGTCCGCCTTGGCGACAACCGAATTCAAACGTAACGAAGAAGCCATTTTTGCCGCCGGTCGTAGGCTCAGCCTCCCGGTGATAGTGGTGGATGCCGCTGGCTCCGAACCACCGCTCCCCCTCACCCAGCCTCCGCCTCGCTCGGCTGACCTCTCCCCGGGGGGAGAGGAGGCTGCCAGCGCTGGCGCCAGTCTCTTCTCCCCACCGGGGAGAAGGTGGCCCGAAGGGCCGGATGAGGGGGCGGCCTCACGCAACCTTTCGCAAGAACTCGCCGGCACACCGTCGGTTTCGGAGGCGTCGGCCCTCGCGGTTGCCGGGGCCGGCGCGAGACTGCTCGGGCCCCGCACGGTGCTTGGCCCGGTCACCTGCGCCATCGCCATCAGCGGAGAGGCGCCATGACCGTCCATTTCATCGGCGCCGGTCCAGGTGCGGCCGATCTCATCACGCTGCGCGGCGCCCGGCTGCTCGCATCCTGCCCGGTCTGCCTCCATGCCGGCTCGATCGTCGCGCCGGAGCTGCTCGAGCATTGCGCGCCCGGCACCAAGCTGATCGATACCGCGCCGATGTCGCTCGACGAGATCGAGGCTGAGTATGTCGCCGCCCACAAGGCCGGCCAGGATGTAGCGCGGCTGCATTCCGGCGATCTCTCGGTCTGGAGCGCGGTGGCCGAACAGATCAGGCGGCTGGAAAAACACGGCATCCTCTACACGTTGACGCCCGGCGTCCCTTCCTTCGCGGCAGCCGCGGCGGCACTCCGCCGCGAGCTCACCATTCCCGAGCTGGCGCAGAGCCTGGTGCTGACCCGCGTCTCCGGCCGCGCCTCGAAAATGCCGCCGGGCGAAACGCTTGCCGGCTTCGGCCGTACCGGCGCCACGCTTGCCATTCATCTTGCCATCCATGCCATCGACCGCATCGTTGCCGATTTGACGCCGCTTTACGGCGCCGAATGTCCGGTCGCGCTCGTCTTCCGCGCCTCCTGGCCGGACGAGCGCATCTTGACCGGCACGCTTGGCACCATCGAGGCGCAGCTGGCGAAAAACCCGATGGAACGCACGGCGATCATCTTTGTCGGCAGCGCGCTTGCCGCGCAGGATTTCGGCGAAAGCTCATTGTACGACGCCCACTACCAGCGGCGGTTTCGCGGACGGGACGGATTGTGAACGGCAGCGCCAATACAAACGGACGGGCAACGGTGGAGCAGGCGCTGGCGCGGCTGAATTTCAAGCCGCGTGAGTTGGAGCCTGGCCATGTCTGGCTGGCCGGCGCCGGCCCCGGCGATCCCGGCTGCCTGACGCTGGAAGTGCTGGCGGCGCTCGGGCAATGCGACGCGCTGGTCTATGACGCGCTGGTCTCGCCAGATGTCGTGGCGGTAGCCCAGGGCGCCGAGCTTTTCTACGCCGGAAAACGCGGTGGCCAGCCCTCGATGAAGCAGGACGACATCAACGCCCTTCTCGTGCGGCTGGCGCGCGAAGGCCGCCGTGTCGTGCGGCTCAAGGGCGGCGACCCCTACATTTTCGGCCGCGGCGGCGAAGAGGCCTTGGCGCTCGCGGGCGAAACCATTCCGTTCCGGGTGCTTTCCGGCCTGACCTCCGGTCTCAGCGCATTGGCAGCCACCGGCATTCCCGCCACCATGCGCGGCATCAACAAGGCCGTCATCCTCGCCACCGGCCACGCGGCCGGCACGGATGACGACATCGACTGGGCGGCGATCGCCCGCACCGGCCAGCCGGTTGTCGTCTATATGGGCATGGCCAACCTGCCGGTGATCGCGGCAAAGCTGATCGAGGGCGGCCTCGCGCCGTCGACACCCGCGGCTGTGATCGTCGCCGCGACCACCCCGCAGGAGCGCATCGTCGTCGCCACGCTCGCCACCATCGCCGGCGAAGCCGCGGCCGCCGGGCTCGCCTCACCGGCGCTGATCGTGGTCGGCGGCATCGTCGCCATGCGCGCGGCACTGGCGGGCGGCGCATGACGGCGCGCGCAATCATCATCGGCGCGCCGCGCTCCGGGTCGGGCAAGACCAGCGTCACCATCGGCCTGCTGCGCGCGCTTGCCCGGCGCGGCCTGAAAGTGCGCGGCGCGAAGTCCGGGCCGGACTATATCGACCCGGGCTTCCACACCGCCGCCACCGGCCTGTCCGGCGTCAACCTCGACAGCTGGGCGATGTCGCCTTCCCTGCTCAACGCGCTGGCGGCCCAAGCCGCGGACGACGCCGAATACATCATCCTCGAAAGCGCGATGGGCCTGTTCGACGGCATCCCCGCGCCGGAGGGCCGTTCGGGCTCGGCCGCCGATCTTGCCCGGCTCTACGGCTTGCCTGTGCTTTTGGTGCTCGACGTTTCCGGGCAATCGACCACGGCGGCGGCCGTGGCCAAGGGTTTTGCCACCTACGATCCCGATGTGCGCATGGCCGGCGTCGTGCTCAACCGGCTCGGCAGCGAACGCCATCGCCGCCTGTCCGGCGACGCGATCGAGGCGATCGGTCTGCCCGTGGTCGGCGCCATCCTGCGCGATCCGACGCTCAACCTGCCGGAGCGGCATCTCGGCCTCGTCCAGGCCGGCGAATACGAGAACCTGATGGCGCATCTCGACCGGCTGGCCGACATGGTCGAGAAGTCGCTCGACATCGACGCCATCCTGGCGCTGGCGACCCCACTGGAGCCGGCAGCCGGCGACTTCGCCGATGCCTTGCAACCGCCGGCGCAGCGCATCGCGCTGGCAGAGGATGCCGCTTTCAGCTTCCTCTATCCGCATGTCGCCACGCATTGGCGCAAGGCCGGCGCCGAGATCGTGCCTTTCTCGCCGCTCGCCGACGAGGCACCGTCGCAGGACTGCGACGTCTGCTGGCTGCCCGGCGGCTATCCCGAACTGCATGCCGGGAAGCTCGCCGCCGCGACGAACTTCCGGGCGGGAATGGCGCGCTTCGCGGCGACGAAGCCGGTTCACGGCGAGTGCGGCGGCTTCATGGTGCTGGGCGAAGTGCTGGAGGATGCGGAGGGCGAGAGTCACAGGATGCTCGGCCTGCTTGGCCATTCGACCAGCTTCGCCAGACGCAAGATGAATCTCGGCTACCGCGAGGCGCGGCTGCGCGTCGCCTGCCCGTTGGGGCCACAGGGCACGCTGATCCGCGGTCACGAATTCCACTACGCGCAGATGCTTGCTGCCGGCAATGACGAGCCGCTGGCCGATCTCGCCGACGGCCAAGGCAACTCGCTCGGCGCCTCCGGCTACCGGCGCGGCCATGTCAGCGGCACCTTCTTCCATGCCATAGCGAGGGGCGCATGAGCGGTCCTTCCGCACCGAAGCAATTGCTCGACGATATCGGCCTCAGCCTCGTCTTCTTCACCCGGCTGCGGCTGCCATCGAGCGATTTCGGCGGCCGCAGCCTTGCCGACGCGATCTGGGCGGCGCCCTTTGCCGGTCTCGCGGTGGCCATCATCGGCGCGCTCGTCTACGCCATCGCCACAGTTCTCGGCCTCGCCAGCGGGCCGGCCGCGGCGCTCACGCTCGCCGCGACGATGCTCGTCACCGGCTGCCTGCACGAGGACGGGCTTTCCGACATCGCCGACGGTTTTGGTGGCGGCAGGACGCGCGACAGGAAACTGGAGATCATGCGCGACAGCCGCATCGGCGCCTATGGCGCGGCGGCACTCGGTGTCTCGCTGCTCATCCGCTGGAGCGCGCTGTCCGAGCTGACCGGTGCCGGCCACGTCGTCCTGGCGCTGCTTGCCGCGCATGCGGCCTCGCGCGGCCTGTTCGGCGCCTTCATGCATCTTCTGCCGCCGGCCCGAGCCGACGGTCTGTCCGCCAATGCGGGCTCGGTCACGACCGAGACCGCCTTTGTCGGCGCGGCTCTCGGCGCGGTGGCGCTGCTGGCGCTCGGCCTTGGCGGCGCGATAGCAGCACTCATCCTGCTCGGCCTGATCTTCATGGCCTTCCGCGCGCTTTGCCTCAGCCAGATCGGCGGCCAGACCGGCGACACGATCGGCGCGCTGCAGCAGTTCGGCGAGATCGCCGTGCTGCTCGTCGCATCCGTTTGCCTTTCCTGATTCTCTTTCGGAGACCTTGCCCCCATGTCCCCCCAAACAACGTCCTTCAAATCGCTCGAAGACCTTCGCGCCGCCTGCCTCGATCTTCCCGCCGGCAGCGATGCGGCCGCCGGCGCCGTTGCCCGCCGCCAGGACACGCTGACCAAGCCGCCGGGCAGCCTCGGACGGCTGGAAACCATCGCCGCCTGGCTCGGCCGCTGGCAGGGCCGCGACATGCCTAAGCTCGATCATGTGAAGGTCTTCGTCTTCGCCGGCAATCACGGCGTCACCGCGCAGGGCGTGTCGGCCTATCCTTCGGAAGTCACGGTACAGATGGTGGCGAATTTCGCCGGCGGTGGCGCGGCCATCAACCAGCTTGCCCGCATCGCCGGCGCCAAGCTGGACGTCATCCCTCTCGATCTCGACCATCCGACCGGCGATTTCACGCAAGTGCCGGCGATGGACGAAAAGGCGTTCCTCGCCGCCGTCTCGGCCGGCTACGACGCCGTGACCAAGGACCTCGACCTCGTCTGCTTCGGCGAGATGGGCATCGGCAACACGACGCCTGCGGCGGCGATCTCCACCGCCCTCTTCGGCGGCGGCGCCGAGAAATGGACGGGTCGCGGCACCGGCGTCGACGACGCCGGGCTGCAGCGCAAGGTCGTGGCCATCGAGGCCGGCCTCAAGCGCCATGCCGATTCGCTCTCCGACCCGCTGAAGATCGCTGCCGCCCTCGGCGGGCGCGAGTTGGCGGCGATCCTCGGCGCCACGCTTGCCGCGCGCAAGAACAACGTGCCGGTGCTGCTCGACGGTTTTGTGTGCACCGCCGCGGCCGCACCATTGGCAAGGCTGCACCCGACCGGCCTCGCCCACACCGTCGCCGCCCACGTCTCGGCCGAAGCCGGCCACCGCCGCCTGCTCGAGGCGCTCGGCCTGCCGCCGTTGCTCGATCTCGGCATGCGGCTCGGCGAAGGCTCCGGCGCCTGCCTTGCCGTCAACATCGTCCGCTCGGCGCTGGAGTGTCATGCCAGGATGGCGAGCTTTGCCGAGGCCGGCGTTTCGGAGAAGTAGACGGCAACCCCCGGATTGCATGCGATGCACCCGAGCGCCGGTGAAGCGTTGTTTCTTCCGATCGCTAACGGCCTTCCGGTCAGAGCGATTCCAGCAAAAGTCTGAGCGGAATTGCGCCAAGCCAGAGAGATAGGGCGTTTCGCCGTTTCCGTGAAACGGTGAAACGCCCCCGTCCGTCTTCGAAGGATTGAAGGCGCAATGCCACCCGGTTGCGACCCAGGCGATCGCGGGCAGGTTTACTGCGAGGCGGCGAACCCGCACTGCTTCTGTTCCATCTCGATCTGCTTCGTGATGCGGATGGCGTTCTGCGCGTAGGCCTCCGTCACGGAGCCGCTGTTCACGGTCTTGTCCTTCAACGGACTCACCGCGGCGCAGAGATGGAAAACATGCGGTTCGGAGGACTTCGCTGCTCCGTTTTCCGGCGCGATCCAGTACACGACATCCTGACCGGCAGGGTGACTCGCATCCTTCGTCGCCGCGGTCACCGAAGCAGTATCCGTGGCGATCTCCTGAGCCTGGGCGGCGACTTCGGGCGAGCAGGCCGTGGTCGGCTGTCCCGCCCTGATCTGGGCCGCGCACGAGTTCATGTCCTGGGTGTACTGCTCGACCGACGGGGGCTTGAAGCTGACGCCCATTACAGTCGCAAGCACGGCCAGCGCAGCACCGACTCCGCCGGCTACCTTCTTGGTCTGCGGATCCATGTTCTTGTCGGTGAGGATAAGCAAGATCAACGGAAGGAAGGCAATCAGCGTGATGATCGCGCCGAGCTGGTTTTGGAAGAAGAACCTGGCCGTGTCTGATGCTCGGGCCGGGTCGTGCCGGTTGGCTGCCTTCCACAGCAAGTTACCGGCGATTGCGAAAATCGCGATTCCGACCAGAATGCCGATCAGCAGCGGCAGGTTTCCCTGGTCGAACTTGTGCTTGTAGAACAAAACGATCCCGGCAATCTCGCCGCCAATGGCGACGATCCACGAGAGCGCGGCGAAAAGGCGGAGGCGCGTCGCGGCGGACTTTTGACCCTGCGTTGCTTGCCAATCCTTGGTGACGTCTGCGGCCGGCTTGTTGTCGGTCATGACCAGTTCCCCTGAAATCGACACTTTGCAGGACGGCTTCAATCGAAAGGCCAACTCGCCCGGCGCAGCATCATTGAACGAACGTCTCGTCGTCTGCCTTCGCGACGCAGCGAAATGTGAGCGCCACGACAGACCACATCCCCATCCATATTGCGCACGAGCGAAAGCGTCCATACCCACGGGGCAGACTCCAGTGTGGCGGTGCCTTTGCTCTTCCTGTCTCCGGCTCGAATCTGATGTTTAGGATCGAAGCCGGTCACCGCCGCCTGCTCGAAGCGCTCGGGCTGCCGCCGCTGCTCGATCTCGGCATGCGGCTCGGCGAAGGCTCCGGCGCCTGCCTTGTCGTCAACATCGTGCGCTCGGCGCTGGAATGCCACGCGAAGATGGCGAGCTTCGCCGAGGCCGGCGTTTCTGAAAAATAAAATCGGTCGAAATTTCAACACTGTTGAAACATCGAAATAACGTCATCTTGATTATTCCATGAGACGTAGAAGTCTCACGGGAGATCACTCGATGTATTTGAAGTATCTAATATCTGCTGCGATTCTTGTTGCCGCAGCTTCGCCGGCCTTGTCTCAGGACCAATATGTTCGCCCGCCTCGTCCGGGCGAGGACGGGGCGGCCAGGATCCAATCGTCCATCTCGATGACCTTTCCGGTCAAGGATGACGACGACGCTGCCGCGCAGCAGCAAGTCGCGCTTCGTTCCTTCTACAAAGTGGCGGCCGGCAGTTGCGCGATGGTGCTCGAGACCGTCGCCGACACATGCGAACTTGCCGGCATGAGCACCAATCTCAATGCCAGGGACCGCAACATCGGCGGTTACGGCGGATCGCAGCTCACGGTGAGCGGTCAGATCACGATGAAGGTCAAGTTCAAGGCGAGCCTCAGCAAGACGGCGCAGTAGGCGCCGCTCTTGCGTCCGACTTCGAAGGGTCGACTGTGACCCGCCAACGAAGGCTGCGTCCGAAGGGAAACCGGTCGCAGCGGAACTGCGACTTTTCCCCTTTGCTCAAGTGGCCGAGATGACGATTTTCAGATCCCGATGCGCTCGGCTGGTGGCCGATCATAAAAGCAGCGGCCAAACTGGCGTGGAGTCAATCCAGTTGCCTCTCGGAAGCGAGCAGAAAAATGGCTTTGGCTGCCGAAGCCGCAGGCCTGTGCTACGTTAGACAACGACATCTTGCCTGCTGCAAGAAGCCGCTTTGCACGCTCAGTGCGCCTGCGCAACACGTAAGCATAGGGGCCGCAACCAGTTGAGCGTTTGAAGGTCCTGGCGAAGTGATAAGGGCTCAGGCCGGTCACCGCCGCCAGGTCCTCAATCGCCAAATCCTGTTCCAAATTGGCTTCGACATACTCCTTCACCCGCCGCAAGACGACCGGCGCCAGCCCCCCGCGAATGAAGAGGGCCTTCGGTGCGCGTTCGCTGCAGCGGACCGCGAGGTAGGTCGTCAACATTTCGCCAGCCTCGGTAATGGCGATACGGTCGGCCGGCTCCTCCCAAGACAGCGGCAATATTATTGAGCGGATTATGGTCTCAAGCGACGCATCGCGTTGGAGACCCTCTTCGCGCAGGCTTATCAGGCTGGGATCGGCATCGAGTGTCTCCACCACCCGGGCTTCGAACACTGGCTTCGGGATGTAGAAGTGGAGAAGCCGGCCTTTCCCGGCAGCTTCCCAAGCGGTCGGCGCGTCGGCAGGCACAACCCAAAGGCTGCTTTCGCCGTGGATGGGGTCGTAGCCGCGTCCACGCAGCCGGCGGAAACCGGCACCCTCGGCGACCCAGAAACTGAGTGTATGATGATTGGCCGGCTTGTAGCGGTAATGCCCGTGCCCTGCCCGCTCCCAGAGCGCGGCCGCCAAACCCTCGCCGAGGCGGGTCGAGGCCCGCAAAGGAGCGCCCGACTGCTGCAAATGGTTGAAAATTGCGTAGTCCTGCAGTCGTAACATGCCAAAGTCAGTAAACAAAAATTTCGACCGCCCAGCAAGTCTGCAGTCCATTCCGCAGCAAGATCAGGACAAAACCCGAAGCTTTTGAACTGACAGCACTGGGGTGCCTGCGTTATGTCTTGGTCTGGCAGCGGCCTCGTTGAACGAGGTTTGATCTTAGTCAGATCAGTCCTTCCGGGTTTGCGGCGGGACCTGCAAAAACACGCCATCAAATCAAGGGATTGAACAATGAGAAGCAATCTCCAGCGCGCTTCTGCGCGCACGACGATGCTTGCCCGTGAGCGCCCCAATCGGATTCCGCCCGCGCACAACTTGACCGTTTCCGCGCAGCCGCACGCCGCCGAACCCGAACTTCCATCGGCCGTTCCGCTGATGGCGCTCTCGACCGGCTTCTGGGCTTTCAAGACTCTGGCCGCCGCGCATGCACTGGATCTCTTCAGTCGCCTCGCAGGCGGCAAAGGCACGACTGCTGGCGAGCTCACGCAAACGCTCGGCCTCCACCAGCGTCCAGCCGAGATGCTATTGACCGGTTGCGCCGCGCTCGGACTCCTGGAGAAATCGCACGGCCGATACCGCAACACGCCCCTGAGCGAAGCATATCTGGTGCGTGGAAAGCCGTATTATTTCGGCGGCTTCGTGCAGATGGCCGACAAGCGGCTCTATCCTGGCTGGAACAAGCTTGACGAAGCGCTGCGCACAAACCGGCCAACCACGTGGGACCCGGCGGTGCAATCCTCGATATTCGACGGCGAGGATCCGCTGGTGCTGGCGCTTTTCTGGGAGGCGATGCATTCGCTTTCCACGATGACCGCGCGCAAGCTCGGCGAAGCCGTGGATCTCGGCCAATTCCGGCGGCTTCTCGACATCGGCGGCGGATCAGGCGCCTACGACATCGAGCTTTGCAAACAGTATGGGGGGCTGCGCGCGACCGTGCTCGAGCTGCCGCACGTGGCCACCATTGCCGCAGGAAAGATTGCCGAGGCAGGGTTGGCCGACCGCATCGAAACAATGGATGGCAGCTTCTTCGAGCAGCTCCCGAAAAATCATGACGTGCATCTTCTTTCGATGATCCTGCATGATTGGGACGAAGCGAAAAACCGGGCTCTTTTGCGCCGGTGCTTCGATGCCCTGCCGAGCGGTGGCGCGGTCATGATCAGCGAACTTCTTGTCAACGACGAAAAGACCGGGCCGGCGCCGGCCGCTCTGATGAGCCTCAATATGCTGATTGAGACGGAAGGACGGAACTACACGTCGGCCGAATATTCGGCCTGGCTGGAGGACGCCGGATTCCGGCAGATCGAAACGATCCGGTTCGACGCCCCCGCTGCGAATGGCACGGTGATCGGCCTAAAACCGTGAGACGCAAAGCAAGTAAGCGATGGAGAAAAGGATGATCAGAACATTGGTCTCGCTCACATGTCTGGCCGCGTCTGCCGTCGGCGTAACAACAATCAAGGCCGGTGCCGCCGATACGCAGATCGCGCATGGCAAGTATCTCGTCAACCTCGGTGGCTGCAATGACTGCCACACGCCGGGATATTTTCTTGGCAAGCCCGACATGTCGCGCTTTCTCGGTGGCTCGGATTTAGGCTTCGAGATACCCGGTAAGGGTGTCTTTGTCGGAAGCAACATCACACCCGACAAAGAGACGGGCATTGGTACCTGGACGCAGGCACAGATCGTCACTGCGATCCAGACCGGCGAGCGGCCGGACGGCCGTATCCTGGCTCCGGTGATGCCCTGGCATGCCTTTGCAAAACTCACCAAAGACGATGCCAAGGCTATTGCGGCATACCTCCAGTCGCTCGAACCCGTCAAAAATTCAGTACCCGGCCCGTTCGCGCCCGGCGAAAAGACCTCGACTTTCATGTTCAGGATCATGCCGCCGGGCCAGGTCGCCAAGACCGCACCGAATTGATTCGCTCCAGCGCACGAACAAGCTCGCAATTACTGTAAGCTCGGATGTGCGTCGTGCATTTGCCCGCCTGCGGCGCACACGCTGGAGAGACCGGTCGCGGAAATTCCCTGAATTTTATCGAGAAAGTCAGGCTGATACAGAAATAACGCGAAGATTTTGAGGGACTAGCGGACAGCTGAAAAGAGGAGACCGTTTGGTGGGTGTGCACAGGATCGAACTGTGGACCCGCTGATTAAGAGTCAGCTGCTCTACCAACTGAGCTACACACCCACACCGCCGGAAAACTCAGCGTCGGCGGCGCATATAGCCGCCGGTTTCGGGGATGTCCAGCCCTGCAGGATCATTTCCCGACAAATCGTCCAATTGCCGCACCGGTCAGATGAAAAGCTGACCTTCAGCCACCTTGACCGCGTGGCCGCCGATGCGCGCGGAGGCCAGTTTCCCACCATCGACATTGAGCTCGAGGCGGATGCGCGACGGCCGGCCCATTTCCAGCCCCTGCTCGATCCAGAGCTGCGAGATGCCGTCGGTCGGGGCGTCGAAATGCATGATGGCGCCGGCAAAGGCCGCCGCGGCCGAACCCGTTGCCGGATCCTCATAGGAAGGCGTGCCGGGCACGATCATGCGCACATGGAAGGCGCTGTCGTGGTGGACCGTCTCGCGGCAATAGACATAGGGGCTGGCGAAGGCCCATTCGCTCTTGCGCGGCGCCAACTCCGACCATGCCTGGTTGTCGAGCCTGATCTTGGCCGCTTCTTCCAAACCGGCAACCGGAATCGTCACATAAGGCACGCCGGCAGACCAGAAGGCGACGCGGTGATTCTCGAAGCCGATCTCGTGCGGGGCAAGGCCAAGCGCGGCGCCGATCGCTTCCGGGTCAGCCTTGAGCTCCAGCGGTCCCGGCAGTTTCGCCAAGTCGAACTCGGCGAAGGTCGAGCCGTCATGCTTGCTCACCGCGCAACGCACCGGTCCGATATTTTCCTCCAGCACGAAGATGCCGGTCGCCTCGCCGGCGAGCTCGGCAAGCGCGATCGCCGAGCCGACCGTCGGATGGCCCGCGAAAGGCATTTCATAGTCGGGCGTGAAGATGCGGATGCGGTTGCGGTGCTTGGGATTGTCGGGAGGCAGCACGAACACCGTCTCGGAAAGATTGAATTCGCGCGCGATCGCCTGCATGCCGGCAGTGTCGAGCCCATCGCTGTCGAGCACCACCGCAAGCGGATTTCCGGCCAGCCCTTCGGTGGTAAACACATCGTAAAGCAAGTAATTGCGCGCCATGGAGAAAACCTTTCACTCGCTCCGAATTTCCACCTCAATCCCAACATGAGGGAAATTTAATTTGAAATTCGAACCTTAAGGCCTGATTTGTGCACGGATAGGGACATCGAATTTCAGCATAGGGGTCCGGCGTGGACCAGCTTGTCAATCCGCCAAACGCGGAATCGGATACTTCCATAGAGGCGGCCCTCGGGCTCGACCGCAAGGGCGTGAGCCGCAAGCGGCGCCGCTTCTGGCTCTACGCGGTTCTGGCGATAGCGATCGTCGCCGCCGGCATTGCCCTCTATCGATGGTATGCCGCAGCGCCCCCCAGGATTGAATACACCGCCGTGCCTGCTGCGATCGCCGACCTCACCGTCGCGGTATCGGCCACCGGCACGCTGCAGCCGCTGACCCAGGTCGACATCTCCAGCGAGCTTTCCGGCATCGTCCGCTCGGTCGCGGCCAATGAAAACCAGCAGGTCAAGAAGGGCGACGTGCTGGCGACGCTCGACACCGCCAAGCTGGAGGTCCAGATCGAGCGCGCCACCGCCTCGGCCAAGGCGGCGGCAGCAAGCGTCGAGGATGCCAAGGTCACCTTGCAGGAGAACGAGAACGCGGTTGTGCGCGCCAGCGCGCTGACCAAGCGCGGCATGGCGACGGACCAGTCGCTCGAAGCGGCAACCGCGACGCGCGATCGTTCGAAGGCTGCGCTCGACAGCGCCGAAGCCAACCTCGCCATTGCCCAGGCGGACCTCAAGGCACAGCAGACCGATCTCGCCAAGAGCACCATCTATGCGCCGATCGACGGCATCGTGCTGACGCGCTCGGTCGATCCCGGCCAGACGGTCGCGTCCTCGCTGCAGGCGCCCGTGCTCTTCGTCATCGCCGCCGACCTTCGCAACATGGAATTGCAGGCCGCGGTCGACGAGGCCGATATCGGCCAGGTCAAGCCCGGCCAGCACGCCCGCTTCACCGTCGACGCTTTCCCGGACCGACCCTTCGATGCCGAGATTCGCGACATCTCCTACGCCTCGGTCACCACCGACGGCGTCGTCACCTACAATGCGCGGCTCGAAGTCGACAATGGCCAGCTTCTCTTGCGGCCCGGCATGACGGCAACGGTGTCGGTCGTCACCCGGCAGGCCAAGGACGTGCTTACCGTCCCCTCGACCGCCTTCCGCTATCGGCCGGCGCCGCCCGTCGCCCGCGGCTGGAGCCTGCGCGACCTCTTTACCGGCCGAATGGGCCGGCCCAACCGGCAGCGCGAGGCGACGAAGGCGCCGACCGACGGCTCGCGCACGCTCTATGTGCTGGAGAACGGCCGGCCGCATCCGGTCAACGTCAGGATCGGCTCGACCGACGGCGAGCTGACCGAGATCACGTCCGGTCTCGATGAGGGCGCTGAGGTCATCACCGGCGCGCAGCAGCGGAGCTGACGAAATGTCGGCTCCCCTGCTCATCACGTTCGACAAGGTCTGGAAAAGCTATGGCGAGGGCGAGGCCCGCGTGCATGCGCTGGCCGGCGTCGATCTCGCCATCCGCAGAGGTGAATTCGTCGCCATCATGGGCCCCTCCGGCTCGGGCAAATCGACGGCGATGAACATCATCGGCTGCCTCGACACGCCGACGGCCGGAACCTACTCTTTCATGGGCGTCGACGCAGGCCGCCTCGACCGCAACCGCCGCGCGCTTTTGCGCAACCTCTATGTCGGTTTCGTCTTCCAGGGCTACAATCTGCTGCCGCGCACCACCGCGGCGGAAAATGTCGAGCTGCCGCTGATCTATCGCGGCGTCGCCGCGCGCGAGCGCCGCGATCTCGCCATGCAGGCGCTGGCCGAGGTCGGGCTTATCGGGCGCGAGCACCACACTCCAGCCGAGCTTTCGGGCGGCCAGCAGCAGCGCGTGGCGATCGCCCGCGCCATCGTCACCAGGCCGACGCTGCTCGTCGCCGACGAGCCGACCGGCAATCTCGACACCGCGCGCACGCACGAGATCATGGAGCTGCTGACCAGGCTCAACGCCGAGCTCGGGCTCTCCATCGTCATGGTCACGCATGAGGCCGACGTCGCCGGCTATGCCGGCCGCACCATCCGCTTCCTCGACGGCCACCTCGCCTCCGATACCTTGAAAGCGGAGGAAGCGGCATGATCTGGGAGACCGTCCGCCTCTCTCTGCGCTCGATCCGCCGCAACGTATTGCGCTCGTTCCTGACGCTGCTTGGCATCGTCATCGGCGTCGCGGCCGTCATCGCCATGCTCACCATCGGCTCCGGCACGACCGAGAAGGTCAAGGCCGACATTTCCAAGCTCGGCAGCAACCTGCTCGTCGTCCGCGCCGGCCGGCCGGCCGGTCCCGGCGGACCGGGAGGGCTCGACCAGGCGGTGCGATCGCTGGCCGAAAAGGATGTCGCCGCGCTCGTCGCGCATCTCAGCGGCGCACGCGCGATTTCGCCCGCCTCGCAAAAACAGGTCCGCGTCATCTTCGGCACCGAAAGCCTGACCTCGGGCGTCACCGGCACCGACAGCGCCTATCTCGACGCCCGCGATTGGAAACTGGTGTCGGGACGGCCGTTCAGCGATTCCGAAACGCGCGCCGGCGCCGGCGTTTGCCTGATCGGCGAAACCGTGCGCCAGCAATTCTTCGGCGCCGGCGATCCGGAGGGCGAGATCATCCGCGTCAACCGCACCTCCTGCAAGATCATCGGCCTGCTCGAGCCCAAGGGCTATACCGGCTTCGGCCAGGACCAGGACAATGTCGTGCTGATGCCGCTGCACGCCTATCAGCGGCGCATCGCCGGCAACCGCGATATCGACAACATCTATATCGCCGCCGACGACCGCACCCCGACCACCGAGCTGCAGCCGCGCGTCGAGGACATCTTACGCGACACGCGCCGCATCACGCCGGACCGCGATCCCGATTTCGCCATCCGCGACATGACCCAGATCGCCGATGCGATGACCAGCGCCACCACCACCATGACCGGCATGCTGGGCGCCGTCGCCGGCGTCAGCCTGCTGGTCGGCGGCATCGGCATCATGAACATCATGCTGGTGTCGGTCACCGAGCGCACGCGCGAGATCGGCATCAGGCTGGCCATCGGCGCGCATGAAAAGCACATCCTCATCCAGTTCCTGGTCGAGGCGACGGTGCTGTCGCTCTTTGGCGGCATCATCGGCATCTTGATCGGGCTGACGCTCGCCGGCCTCGCCTCGATGACGCTGACGATACCTTTCGCGCCAAGCCCCGCCGTCATCATGCTCGCCGTCGGCTTCTCGGCGCTGATCGGCATGGTGTTCGGCTTCTTCCCCGCGTTGCGCGGCGCCCGCCTCGACCCAATCGACGCGCTGCGGCACGAATAGCCAGATCACGCCGACTGCTGACGTGCACAGGGATTTTGACCGGTCGGCTCTGTTTGCGTTGGCAGGCGGCATGCGTTGGAGATTGGCCGAAACGCGCAATCGCGATCGTCATTCTAGGGCGGAGCAGGAGCGAAGCTCCGTCGCGAAGACCCTAGAATCCATGCCGTTGTCTCGGCCGTAGAATCCAGCGGAGCAGAATTCTGCACCGTTGCAACGCCCCAACGTCACGGCATGGATTCTATGGTCTACGCCGCGTCGCTTCGCTCCTTGCTCCGCCATAGAATGACGAGGTTGGGCCGGCTTCAACCAATCCCCGGCGTTTGCGCTGATTTCACGGAAATGAATAGAAAATCTTGCACCAGACAAACGGCAACCTTTCAAAATCCCTGTGTCGGGGAACTAGTCGTGGCCGGCGAAATGCCACGCGATCAGCGGCTTCATATGCCCCATCAGCCCGCCGGGCAGATCGGCGGCGTGGCGGATGATCACCGGCCCCTCGATCTCCGGGTCCGTCTCGGTGGCGACGAAGGCGCTGATGCGCCGTGCCAGCTCGTCGGCCGGCTCGGCGACCCGGTAACGGCGAAAGATCACCGTGCCGCTTGCCGTCGATAGCGCGTGATAGCGCTGTCCGCGTTCGGCCGTCGAAAGATCGAGCCCGGTCTCTTCCCCCACCTCGCGGATCATGTTGAAGTCGACATCGACGAGACCGTCGCGGAAATCGATCGGCTCGAAGGAGCCGGCGGCAAAATAGACGCGGCCGGCATTGACCGTGTGCGGCCCCATGCGGATCGCCACCAGCGCATTGTCGCCGGCGACCAGCATGGCATGCGCATAGGCGTGTTCGGCGCCGGAATTTTCGCGCCGCTTGCGCCATAGCATGAAGGTCGAATAGTTGACCGCATGGCAGCGGCCGACGAGGCGGCCGCCCCGATAAGCAAGTTCGGAAAGCAGCACCACGGTGCCGTCGAACAGGGCCGGTTTGGCCGCTGTTTCCTGCCGCCAGTTCTCGGCGATCGCCGCCGCATTGCTCAGCGCGAAGGGATGCGGGCCGGGATCGAGACGCACGTCGACCGCATCGACGGGCAGGATGACATTGCGCGGCAGGTCGAAACTCAAGACGGTCACGCCATGTCCAGTGTGATCGCCACCGGGCAATGGTCCGACGCTTTCGGCCTGTCCCAGCCGGCGCGCGGGAAACGCTCGACCTCCTGTCCGGGCGGAAAGATGGTCCGCCAGGGCTGGCCGTTGCGGATGATGTCGGGAACGGCGGTGGCATTCTTCGCGGCCAGCGCCTTCGACAGCATGATATAGTCGAGCTGGCAAAGATGCCGCTCCTCCGGGCCGCGCGTATGGTAGAAGCTCCAGCGGTCCATCTCCGGCCGCCGCTCGACGACATTCTCGCAAAAGCCGCCGGCGGTGAGCACATCGATCGAGGACCGGGCTTCGTCGACAACCTCGAAACGGTAGCCGTCGATGGCGTCGCCATCGATCTTCACGCGCTGCCGGTAATCGTTCATGTCGCCGCAGATCGCCCAGCGTTTGTCGGCGGCGTGATCCTTGCCGAAACGCTCCTCGACGATGCGGCGCACCGCTTGCGCTTCGGCGATGCGCAGCGGCATCGACGCCTGGCGGCCATCCAGCCCGTTGCGCGGCGGCCCCATCGATTTGAAATGCACCAGATAGAGCGTCAACGGCACGCCGCCGACCCTCAGGTCGATCTCCAGGCAGTCACGGCGAAAGATACGCCCATTGGCGAGATAGCCGAGCCCGGCGAGCTCCGGCGTGAACAGCCCGAACTGCTCGAAAGTGACATAGGCGTGGCTGGTCATGCGCACGAACTCGATCGGCTGCCCTTGCGCGGTCTCGTTGCGCATCATCACGGCGACATCGATGCCGCGCGTATCGTTGCCGGCGGTGGTGTATTTCTGCCGGTAGCCCTGCCCGACCATCTTGAACAGATAGCCGTATTCGAAGGCCTTCAGCGCCTCGATATTGTCGACCTCCTGCATGCAGATGACGTCCGCGCGGGTGGCCGCGATAGCGAGCGCCGTCAACTGGCGGGTGTCGTCGGACTGGGCGATCGCGCGGGCCTGCTCGAGGATGCGGTATTCGGCCTCGCTCTGGATGTCGAACAGCGCCAGCGTGCGGTCTTCGTTGAGCTGGTTGCGGTAGCCCGAGAAATCGAACCTGTTCATCAGGTTCTCGACATTGAAGGTGGCGAGGCGCAGCGACATGGCCGTGACCTTTGCCTGCAAGCGAGGGCGAAAACAAGGGCCAGGCCGATGCTCGTCATGGTTGATGGAACCTTTCCGTTCATCCCCCGTTCAGACGGAAAGTTCCAACAATGGGCCTTTCCCCGGGGTATGCTGGGCGTGGGGCCTTTACTCCTTGGAGAGTGAAATGAAACCGCTTTTTTCTTCCCTGAGATCCGGGCTTCTGGTTCTGGGCCTCGTTACCGGCGTGACGGCACCGTCGGTCGCCGGTCCGATCCTGCAACCCGATCTCGGCGTCGCGACGAACACCGCCGCGCCGCAGGTCATTCCCGTGCGCGACGGCTGGGCCGGCAACAACAACGGCGGCGTCCAGGATTGGCGTTGGCGTCACCGGGGCGGCGACTTCAGGTGGCGTGGCGGCGACCGTCACTTCTCGCGCCATTGGGACGGCGGCAACTGGAACGGCGGCGGCGATTGGCGCTGGCGGCACCACCACCGCCGGCACTTCCGCGGCGGCGACGCGGCGATCCTGGGGCTGGGCCTAGGCCTGGGCTTGGGCAGCATGGCCTATGGCAACTACTATGACCCGTACTACTACGATCCCTATCCGCGTTACGCTCAGCCGCGGCGCATTTACCGGACCGAGCGGCTGTCCAGCGCGCATGTCCGCTGGTGCTACGACCGCTACCGGTCGTATCGCGCCCGGGATAATAGTTTCCAGCCCAACTATGGCCCTCGCAAGCAATGCTGGTCGCCCTATAGCTGAGCGGCTCGCCGACGCAGACAATGAAACGGCGCCCTTTGCGGCGCCGTTTCTATTTTGTTTGCGGCAACCTGTGACGCGACGGCGATAACCCTAAATTTATCGGACGCGGCTATTCATCCATGCCGATGTCCTCCAACATGACGATTCGCGCGAACAGGGGTGCGAGGACGTGCCCGCCATGGCCGAAAACGAACACAGAAACCAACACAGGCAACGCGTGCTCAAGGGCGCGGCGATCCTGACCGGCATCACCAATTCCGAGGTGAAGTGCACGGTGCGCAACATGCATTCGAACGGCGCGGAGCTGAAAGTGCCGATCGACGCACGCGTGCCGGACGAATTCCTGCTCTATGTGCCGATCGACGGCATCGGCTACAGGGCGGTGGTGCGTTGGCGCCGCGAGGACCGCATCGGCGTCGAGTTCACCGGCACCGAGCCCAAGCCGCACTGGCATTACGGGTGAGCAGCGGCGACACTGTCCGTCAATCTCGCATAGAAAAAGCCGACGGGCCGCTCCGCCGGCTTGCAGCTTCGCGACCGGAAGCTTGATGACAATTCGCCCTGCCGAGTCAGCTGGTGCAGGTTTCGAGAACCGGAGCGGAGCGGACATAAAGTCCGTGAGCACCGGAAGCGCAGAAACCTGCGGCAGATGGCCGGCAGGGTAGAATTGGCGCGAGCTTTCTAGTTCTTGGCCTTGTCGACCAGCTTGTTCTTGGCGATCCACGGCATCATGGCGCGGAGCTTGGAGCCCACCTCTTCGATCTGGTGGCTGTCGTTGTTGCGGCGGATGCCCTTGAAGCGTGACAGGCCGGCGCGATATTCCTGCATCCATTCCGAGGTGAACTTGCCGGTCTGGATGTCCTTCAAGATGCGCTTCATCTCGGCCTTGGTGTCGGCAGTGATGATGCGCGGACCCGAGACATATTCGCCCCATTCGGCGGTGTTCGAGATCGAATAGTTCATGTTGGCGATACCGCCTTCATAGATCAGGTCGACGATCAGCTTCACCTCGTGCAGGCACTCGAAATAAGCCATTTCCGGCGCGTAGCCGGCTTCCACCAGCGTCTCGAAACCGGCGCGGATCAGCTCGACCAGGCCGCCGCACAGCACGACCTGCTCGCCGAACAGGTCGGTCTCGCATTCCTCGCGGAAGTTGGTCTCGATGATGCCGGAACGGCCGCCGCCGACGCCACAGGCGTAGGAGAGCGCGAGGTCGAGCGCGTTGCCCGAAGCGTCCTGGTTGACGGCGACCAGGCACGGCACGCCGCCGCCCTTCTGGTATTCGCCGCGCACGGTGTGGCCCGGGCCCTTCGGCGCGATCATGACGACGTCGACCGAAGCCTTCGGCTCGATCAGGCCGAAATGCACGTTGAGGCCGTGCGCGAAGGCGATCGCGGCGCCGTCGCGGATGTTCGGCGCGATTTCCGATTTGTAGATGTCGGCCTGCAATTCGTCGGGCGTCGCCATCATCATCAGGTCGGCCCATTTGGCGGCGTCCGCCACGCTCATGACCTTGAGGCCGTCGGCTTCGACCTTCTTGGCGGTCGCCGAGCCGGCCTTGAGACCGATGGCGATCTCCTTGACGCCGGAATCCTTGAGGTTGAGCGCATGCGCCCGGCCCTGGCTGCCATAGCCGATAATGGCGACCTTCTTGCCCTTGATCAGATTGAGATCGGCGTCACGATCGTAATAGACACGCATTGTGGTCTTCCTTCCCGTTTTGAACCTAGAGCATGATGCCGAAAAGTGTGGAGCGGTTTTCGGACGACATCATGCTCCTCTCTTGGTGTAGAGCCGGATTCAGATTTCAGGTCGATTTGACCTGAAATCATCCGGCTCTATGGGCCAGCGGCCCGGTTTTTGCTCCGAAGAGAGCGAGAAACTGTTGCGTCGCGCGCGCGGCATCACCGCCGATCGTCGCCCCAGTCAATTCCACCCGGTCGCCGAGCAGCAGACGTATCTGCACGTCGCGGCCGACCAGACCGAAAAAGGTCCGGAACGCCGTCTCGGCGTCCTCGAAATCGAGCAGTCCGGCCTGCTGACCGGCTTCAAGCACCGGCTTCAGGCGCTTGGCAAGAGCGAAGCGGCCATTCTGCAGCACGATGGCGCCGAGATCGTCCTTGCCGGAACCGGCATGGCTGACCGCCACACGGTTCAGCGCGATCGAAGTGTCGCTGGATATAACCTTCAGCCAATCTGAAGCGAAGCGCTCCAGGCTCGCTGTGAGCGAACCGATATCCAGCCTCTCACGGTCGATGGCCGCGACACGCACCTTGGACGCTTGCCATTGCACCGTGGCGTTGAGCAGCCCGTCGCGGTCGCCGAACCATTTGTAGAGCGTTTCCTTGGAGCAGCTTGCCCGCCGCGCCACCGCCGTCATGGTCAGGTTGTCGCCCTCCTCGACCAGCAGGCGAAGCGCCGCATCCAGAACGGCCTGCTGGCGCTCGGTCAGCGTTTCGCTTGCGTCGATCTCCGCTGGCTGCAACACGACTGTTCCCAATTCCAGATACGGCCTCAGGCGTACCGTACGTTACGGTTCGGCTTATGGCGCATTCCTGGACTGGACGCAAGGGCGGCGATCGAAAAAATCGAGCCGATGGACTGGCCGGGCTCGCTCAGTGGTTTTCTATCGGCGGATGCCGCAGCCGCCCGAGCAGCGCCGCCAGCGCATTGAGCTCTTCGGCTGAAAGCCTGTCGCCCATCAGCTCCGTGATCGAAGCGCCATAGATCGCCCAGATGCCGCGGCGCATCTCCCGGCCGCTTGGCGTGATGCGCACGGTCTGCCCGCGGCCATCATCCGAGACGGGCAGCTTTTCGACCAGGCCATCCGCCTCCAGCTTGGCCAGCAGGCGCGAGACGCCGTACTGCGCCAACAGCACGCGATCGATCAGCTCGAACGGTCGCAACCCACCCTCGCCCGCTTCGGCAAGCTCGTGCAGCACGTCGTACCAGGCCAGCGGTGGCAGCCCGCCGGCTTTCAGCGCGTCCTCGGTCTTTTCGACCAGTTGGCGCGAGACGCGCATGAGGCGCGCCCAGGCGGTGACGGCTTCGGGCGATGGGGATTTCTTCGTCATTGGCGCAGCCTAAGCGATAGATGCAAATGCATCAAGCTTGACGATTGATGCAAATGCACCCATATAGATGCAAATGCATCGATATGGGGCTCTCTGATGAAACATGAAATCTGCAAGATCGCCGATATCCCGCAGACCGGCAGCCTGATCGCGCCTTTCTTCGGCCGCGAGGTCCATGTCTGGCGCAGCGGCGAGCGCATCCGCGCCGCGGCCAATGCCTGCCTGCATTTCGGCGGACCGCTGGATTGCAAGGACGGTTCACTTGTCTGCCAGTGGCATGGCGCGAAGTTCGACATGGAAACCGGCGAGCGCCTTGAAGGGCCGGCGCCGAAGGGCTCGCGCCTGATGTTCCTGTCGACCCGCGTCGAGGATGGCACGCTCAATTATGTCTGGGGAGAGTGAGATGACCGCTAGGCTCACCCTCGTCAGCCATCACCTTTGCCCCTACGTCCAGCGCGCCGCGATCTCGCTTGCCGAAAAAGGCGTGGCGTTCGAACGGGTCTATGTCGACCTTGCCAACAAGCCGGAATGGTACAAGGCCGTCTCGCCGCTCGGCAAGGTGCCGCTGCTGCGCGTCCGGCATGGCAATGCGCAGGAAGTGATTTTCGAATCCGCCGTCATTCTGGAATTCCTCGAGGAGACGGAGGCCAATCCCTTGCACCCTGCCGACCCGCTGCCCCGGGCCAGGCATCGCGCCTGGATCGAATTCGGCTCGGCCATCCTCAACGCCATAGGCCGTTTCTATTCCGCTGCTGATGAAGCTGCTTTCCTCGATGAAAGCAGAGGCTTGTCCGGGATGTTTGCACGCCTGGAAGCAGAACTGTCTGCAAGGCAAAGCGGTCCGTGGTTCGCCGGTGATCGCTTCTCGCTGGTCGACGCCGTCTTCGGGCCGGTCTTCCGCTATTTCGACACGTTCGACCGCATCGGCAATTTCGGCATTCTTAACGACAAGCCGCTCGTCCAAGCCTGGCGCGAGGCCTTGAGCGAACGGAAATCGGTGAAGGAAGCCGTCGGCCCGGACTATCCGCGGCGGCTGCATGCCTTCCTTCTGGCAAAGCAATCTTATCTGTCTGGGATCATCCGGCGGCAGGCCATTGCAACTCCGCAAGCCCTATCCGCCTGAACGGGTCGATCACCGTGCCGGCGACCATGGCGGCGAGGAATTGCGGCCCCGGCGGAATCCTCGCCAGCGCCGCCACCATGCGGTCGCGGACAAAGGGCAAGGCTGCGGAATCCGACTGGTAGAACGGCGTCAGCGACAGCGACAGCGCCTGGAATACGCGCACATGCCAACGGCGCGCGCTCGCGTAGGTGTCGAGCGCGTCGTCGACACCCTTTGCGTGCGCCAGCGCATGGCTGAGCGCCGCCGCGTCGAGCAGCGCCATGTTCGCGCCTTGCCCAAGCTGCGGACTGGTCGAGTGCGCGGCGTCGCCGATGACGGCAAGCCGCCGGCCGGCGGGCAGCGTCATCGTGTGGTGGCCATAGCGGGCGAGCGAGAGCTGCTCGAAACCGTCGATCTGACTGGTGAAAACCTCGCACTCAGGCCATACCGAAACCACCCTCGCCTTCCAGGCGTCGAGCCCCTTCGCCTTTACCTGTTCGGCGTCGGCCGGCTTGAGGCTCCAGAAGAACGCCGCCATGTCTTGCGCGCCGGGCTCAGGCCGGCCGATCGGCAGCACGCCGACCATGATGCTTGCCTTGTCGTAGCGCTGCAGCAGTGCGCGCTCGTCGAAGCCGTCCCGCCAGCCGAGCGACGCCCAGAATGCCCCATAAGTGAGCGGCCGCGGCATCGCGGCATCGCCGAGATAGGTCCGCAGCTTCGAGCGCGCGCCGCTGGCATCGACGATGAGGTCGAATGGGCCGAGCCGCCTGCCGTTGCCGTAGACGAGCGTCGCGCGCTCAGCCGCCTCCAGTGTCTCGACCTCGACATTGGTTTCGATGGCGATCGCTTCGCGCAAGGCAGCGCGGTAGAGCACGCCGAACAGCGCCGCCCGGTGCACCGCGAGGCCGAAGCGGCGGCCGCGCCGCGCGTCGTAGCGGACTTCGAGCACGGTGCGTCCGCTGCCGGCGTCGGTGCCGTGTAGCCGCTCGATCCGGCTGCCGAGCGAAAGGATCTCGTCGAGCAGGCCGAGATCGGCGAGCACGGTCAACCCGGTCGGCTGCAGGATGAGGCCGGACCCGAAGGGCTTCGGCGCGTCGAAACGCTCGAAAATGGTGACCTTGTGCCCGGCCCGCTTGAGATAGAGCGCTGCGGCCAGTCCGGCCGGCCCGGCGCCGGCAATCGCTATGTCGTAAGATCCGCTCATCGCCCGCCCAAGCCAAGCCGGCGCGACAATCTCCCACCACTATCGTCAAATCAAGCTGGCGCTTTGACGCCCATCAAGTTTGGGCATCGAAAGCTGCGCGGGCGGCGCGCACCGCGTCATGGTTCAGCTCGGCCCATTGGACCAGCATCTGCAAGGGCGCGAACATCGAGCGTCCGAGATCGGTGAGGCTGTATTCGACGCTCGGCGGCTTGGTCGGGAAGACTTCGCGATGCACATAACCATCGCGCTGCAGGTCGTGGAGCGTCTGCGTCAGCATGCGCTGCGAGATGTCGGGAACCAGCCGTCGCAATTCGCCAAACCGATAGGGCTTCTCCGCCAGCGCCATGACCAGCAGCGAGCTCCATTTGCCGCTGATGCCCTGGATCACGTCGCGAACCGGGCAATCGGCGAAATTGCCGCCATCCGTCATGGCCTTATAGATCTCGAGCTTGGCTTGGAGATTGAAGATCTTACTGTCCATCGCGACATCCGCTGAGTGAAAAATGTGGCCGGCCAGATGGTTCCCTCGCTGTGCCTACCTCCCGAAAAACTGCCTTCTTTACGGCCTGGGGTCAATTCCTATTTTAGTGCTGGTCTCTTTTTGAGACCACTACGCACCCGCCGATCGGCGCAATTCAGGAACCTCCCATGACCGAAACACTCCTCGTCTCCGGTGCCTCCGGCCAGCTTGGCCGCGCCGTCATTGATCACTTGCTGGAAGCGCAGAAAATTGCGCCGGCCAGCATTATCGCCACCACGCGCAATCCCGAAAACCTCACGGATCTCGCGGCGCGCGGCGTTACCGTCAGGGCCGCCGATTTCAACGACAAGGCCTCGCTCGAGAAGGCATTCAGCGGCGCCGACCGGGTGCTGATAATCTCGACCGGCGACCTTGACCTCAAAACCGGCCGGCGCCTGAAGCAGCATGAGACCGCGGTGGCGGCGGCCAAGGTGGCAGGCGTTTCGCATTTGCTTTACACCTCCATGCCCAATCCCGAGCCCGGCTCGCCCGTGCTGTTCGCCGGCGACCACTACGGCACCGAGCAGGCGATCAAGGCGAGCGGCATCCCCTACACCATCTTCCGCAACGGCTGGTATCAGGAGAACCTGTTCATGTCGCTGCCGCACGCCATTTCGTCGGGCAAGTGGTACAGCTCGGCCGCCGACGGCCGTATCGCTCACGGCGCGCGCGACGACATGGCGGCGGCCATCGCCGCCGGCCTTGCTTCCGGCTCAAACCAGAGCGAAATCCATACGCTGACCGGCCCGCAGGCCTACACGACAAGCGAGATCGCCGCGCTGGTGAGTGAAGTCACGGGCAAGCCGCTGGAAGTCATCCAGTTGCCGGACGAGGCGCTGACCGAAGGGGTGAAAGCGGCGGGCGTTCCCGAGGACTTCGCCCGCATCATCGTCTCCTTCGACGCCAACACGCGTGCCGGTCGCATCGCCGAGGTAACGGATTCGGTCGAAAAACTATCCGGCCGCAAGCCACGGACGCTGAGGCAGTTCCTCGAAACGAACAAGACTGCCCTGCTCGGTTGAAGTCTGGCGCGCCCGGGGAAGTCGTCCCGGGCGCGCTTCACTTCGACTTCTTGAGCAATCCAAGCCGGATCAGGCTCTCAGCGGTCGCGACCAGCGCGTCTTCCCGCGATCGCGGGGTCCAGCCGAGCAGGCGCACGGCCTTGGCGCTCGTGGCGTTCCTCTGCTTGCCCAGTTCTGTCACGATCTGGGCCGCTTGCCCGTCGAACAGGCCGACGATCCGGACCAGCCAGTCCGGCAGCGCTCTGGTCGTGATGCGCGATCCTGCGTTGCCAAGCCGCGCCTTCAGCGTCCGCGCGATCTCGAGCATCATCATGAAGTCGCCGCTGATGGCCAGGAACCGCTCGCCCTTGGCGGTGGGATTGGTCATGGCGCGCAGATGCAGGTCCGCGACATCGCGCACGTCGACCACGCCGAACACCATGCGCGGCAGGCCGGGCATCTCGCCATCCATCAGGCGCCTGATGAAATCCGTCGAGGTCGAATGGTCCGGTCCCAGAACCGGCCCGAAGATGCCGACCGGATTGACGACCGCCAACTCCAGTGACCTGCCTTCGCGATCGACGAAATCCCACGCCGCACGCTCGGCCAGCGTCTTCGACTTCACATAGGCGCCCACCTTCTGCGACAGATCGGTCCAGTTCTCTTCCGTGAACGGACGGCCGGGAACCGGCACCTGGCCGTAGCCGACGGCGGCAAAGGACGAGGTGAGCACCACCCGTTCGACGCCGGCATCGCGCGCGGCGCGCAGCACGCGCAACGCCCCTTCCCTGGCCGGGACGATCAGGTCGTCCTCGTGCTTCGGTACGCCGGGCGGAAAGGGCGAAGCGACGTGCAGGACATATCGGCATCCGGCAACCGCTTCGGGCCAGCCCTTGTCGCTCATGAGATCGGCATAAGCGAAGGAAAGTGCATCGCCCGGTTCGACGCCGCCGACCTTCAGCATGGCAAGAACATCGGCTTCGCGCTTGGCCGAGCGCACCGCCGCGCGCACGCGGTAGCCCGCGTTCAAAAGCGACAGGATGCAATGAGCGCCGAGGAAGCCGGACCCGCCGGTCACAAGCACCAACCCGTCGCTCATGCCCCGCCTCTTTCGAAATCAACTGCGTCTTCCATCCGCAATTGCGGGACGTCAGCCTATGCGGCGCAGTCTGTCAGATAGCGACCTGCGTGCCAATCTCCACCACGCGCCCGGTGGGAATCTGGAAATACTCCGTCGCGTCCGCCGCCGTTTTCGCCAGGCCGATGAACAGCCGGTCCTGCCAGATCGGCATGCCGGAATTGGGCGAGGCTTTCAGCGAGCGGCGCGACAGGAAGAACGACGTCGTCATGATGTCGAACTTCCAGCCCTGCTTGCGGCAGATGGCCAGCGCGCGCGGGATGTTCGGCTGCTCCATGTAGCCGAAGGTCAGCGTCACCCGCATGAACAGCTCGTTGACCGTCTCCAGCTTCACGCGCTCGCTGTCGGGCACCACCGGCTGCGGCGCCGTCACCACCGACAGGATGACGTTCTTTTCGTGCAGCACCTTGTAATGCTTGAGGCTGTGCATCAGCGCGGTCGGGGCGCTCAGCGGATCGCTGGTCAGGAACACCGCGGTGCCCGACACCAGTTGCGGTTTCTTCTTCAGAAGGTTCCCCGCCAGGAAATCGAGCGGGATCTCGTTGCGGCGGGTCTTGTCGAACAAATAGCGGCTGCCGCGCACCCAGGTCCACATGCCAAGGATGATGGCGAAGGCGACCGCGAGAGACGCCCAGCCGCCCTCGAACACCTTGACGATGTTGGAGGCGAAGAAGCCGATATCGATCAGCGCGAACACCGCCGTCAGGCCGATCGCCGGCCAGATGTTCCATTTCCAGATGCGCGTCATGACGATGAACAGCAGCGTCGTCGTCACCAGCATGTTGCCGGTGACGGAAATGCCGTAGGCCGAGGCGAGCCTGCTGGATTCGCCGAAGCCAACCACCAGCAGCATCACCACCAGCGCCAAGAGCATGTTGACGCGCGGCATATAAACCTGACCGGACTGCTTCTCCGACGTATGCAGGATTTCGAGCCGCGGCAGCATGTTGAGCTGCACCGCCTGTCTGGTCAGCGAATAGGCGCCGGAGATGACAGCCTGGCTGGCAATCACGGTCGCCGCGGTCGCAAGGACCACCATGGGGATGAGCGCCCAGCCCTCGTTCATCTCGAAAAACGGGTGGCCGACCGTGCCCCCCTTGGCAAGCACATAGGCGCCCTGCCCGGCATAGTTCAAAAGCAGGCAGGGAAACACAATCGCAAGCCAGGCCAGCACGATCGGTTTGCGGCCGAAATGGCCGAGGTCGGCATAGAGCGCCTCGGCGCCGGTGACGGCCAGGAAGACGGCGCCGACCGTGACGAAAGACACGTCGGGCGAATTGATGAAGAAGGCCACGATGTAATGCGGGCTTATGGCCCAGAGGATTTCCGGGTCCGAGATGATGTGCTTCAGCCCGGAAACGCCGATGGCAAGGAACCATATGGCGGTGACCGGCCCGAACACCAGGCCCACACCGCCCGTGCCGAAACGCTGCACGGCAAACACGGCGGCGAGAATGAGCAATGTCAGCGGCACCACATAGGGTTGGAAGGCGGGGGTGACGACGTTCATGCCCTCGACCGCCGACAGCACCGAGATGGCCGGCGTGATGACGGCATCGCCGAAGAACAGCGACGCGCCGACGATGCCGATGCCGAGCACGATCGCCGAGCGCGCCGGGAAAGTACCGCGCGCCAGCGCCATCAGCGACAGCACGCCGCCCTCGCCGCGGTTGTCGGCGCGCAGCACGAACATGATGTATTTCACCGTGACCGTGATGGTGAGCGACCAGATGATCAGCGACAGCACGCCGAGAATGTCGGCGCGGTTGGCCACGTCGCCGCCCGACGAGGCGTGCAGCGCCTCGCGAAACGCGTAGATGGGGCTCGTGCCGATATCGCCATAGACGACGCCGAGTGCGCCCAGCATCAACACCTTGGTGCTGTGCTGTTCAATCTCTGGATGGCTCGATTGGTCGACGGGTTCTGCCTCAGCACCATTGGCAAGGGCCATGGACGACACTCCGATAAAACGCGCGGTGCTCTACGCTTGCTGCAGTGCAATATCAAGTGCCCTTGCGTGAGGGCTCCCATGCCGCCGACGCACGGCTTCACCTCATCAGATAGCGACCTGCGTGCCGATCTCGACCACGCGTCCGGTGGGAATCTGGAAATACTCCGTTGCATCCGCGGCCGTCCGCGCAAGGCCGATGAACAGCCGGTCCTGCCAGACCGGCATGCCGGAATTGGGCGAGGCTTTCAGCGAGCGCCGCGACAGGAAGAACGACGTCGTCATGATGTCGAACTTCCAGCCCTGCTTGCGGCAGATGGCCAGCGCGCGCGGGATGTTCGGCTGCTCCATGTAGCCGAAGGTCAGCGTCACCCGCATGAACAGCTCGTTGACCGTCTCCAGCTTCACGCGCTCGCTGTCGGGCACCACCGGCTGCGGCGCCGTCACCACCGACAGGATGACGTTCTTTTCGTGCAGCACCTTGTAGTGCTTCAGGCTGTGCATCAGCGCGGTCGGGGCGCTCAGCGGATCGCTGGTCAGGAACACCGCGGTGCCCGACACCAGTTGCGGCTTCTTCTTGAGAAGATTCGCCGCCAGGAAATCGAGCGGGATCTCGTTGCGGCGCGTCTTGTCGAAAAGGTAGCGGGTTCCGCGGATCCAGGTCCACATGATCAGGCCCATGAGGCAGGCGACGGTGATCGACACCCAGCCGCCCTCGACGACCTTGACGACGTTGGCCGAGAAGAAGCCGAGATCGATGACGCCGAACAGCAATGCCAGCGCCAGTGCGGCCGCAACCTGCCATTTCCAGAGCCAGCGCATCACCACGAACAGGAGGATCGTCGTCATCAGCATCTCGCCGGTCACCGAGATGCCATAGGCCGAGGCGAGCGCGCTCGAGCTGCCGAAGCCGACGACCAGAAGCATCACGCCGAGCGCGACCAGCAGGTTGACCCTCGGCATATAGATCTGGCCGCTCTGCATCTCGGAGGTATGCTGCACTTCGATACGGGGCAGAAGGTTGAGCTGCACCGCCTGCCTTGTCAGCGAGAAGGCGCCGGAAATGACGGCCTGGCTGGCGATGACGGTGGCCGCGGTCGCCAGGCCCACCATCGGCATCAGCGCCCATTCGGGCAGCATCTGGAAGAACGGGTTGGTCGGCTTGCCGCCATGCGACAGCACGAAAGCGCCCTGCCCGAAATAGTTCAAGAGCAGGCACGGGAAAACGATTGCGAACCAGGCCATCACGATCGGCTTGCGGCCGAAATGGCCGAGGTCGACATAGAGCGCCTCGGCGCCGGTGACCGCCAGGAACACGGCGCCCACGGTGACGAAGGCGCCTGTCGGCGTGGTGGCCAGATAATAGATCGCGTAATAGGGATTGATCGCCAGGAAGACGGACGGGTCGTCGACGATATGATAGACGCCGGCCGCGCCGATCGCCACGAACCATGTCGCCGTCACCGGTCCGAACACCGCCGCCACCTTGCCCGTGCCGAAGCGTTGCACGGCAAAAAGCACGGCCAGGATGACCAGCGTGATCGGGACCACATAGGCATCGAGCGCCGGGGTGACGACTTTCAGGCCTTCGACCGCCGAAAGCACCGAGATCGCCGGCGTGATGATCGAATCGCCGAAGAACAGCGCCGCTCCGCAAAGGCCGATCACTAGGATGAGCTTGGAACCTGGCGGGTAGGCGCTGCGCGCCAGCGACATCAGCGACAGCGTGCCGCCTTCGCCCTTGTTGTCGGCCCTGAGCACGAAGGCGACATATTTGATCGTGACGATGATGGTGAGCGCCCAGACGATGAGCGAAAGCACGCCCAGCACGTCATGGCGGGCGACCGAGTTGGACGAAGCATGCAGCGCCTCGCGGAAGGCGTAGATCGGGCTCGTGCCGATATCGCCGTAGACGACGCCCAGCGCGCCAAGCATGAGGACCTTGGTGCTGTGCTGCCGCTCGGTTTCGGCATGGCCCGAGCGTTCGAGGGATTCTGTCCCGCTGGCGTTGGCTAGCACCATGAACCCCATTTCATCAGATTCGCCACGCTTCGAGGTCGCCGCGACGCGCGGGACGCACCGAAACTGCCGGAGTTACGCAAGGCGCCCTACCATCCACAGGCCTTCAAGAACCGTCCGACCGTGCCTGCCATGCCATACTCCAGCGCATCCGCTGTCAACCCATGTCCGATGGATACTTCGGCCAATGCCGGGATACGCTTGGCCAATGGCGGCAGGTTCTTCACGGTCAGATCGTGGCCGGCATTGACACCGAGCCCGGCCGCGAATGCCGCATCCGCGGTTTTTCCCAGTCTTTCCAGTTCTTTCGCCGCCTTTGCAGAATCGGAATGGAAGCCGCCATAGGGGCCGGTATAGAGCTCGATGCGGTCGGCGCCGGTATCGCGAGCCGCGTTCACACCATCCGGATCGGCGTCGGAAAACAGCGACACGCGGAACCCGCCTTTCTTCAGCCGCTTGACGATCGGTGTCAGGAACGCCGCCTGGGCGGCGAAGTTCCAGCCATGGTCCGAAGTCGCCTGCGCCGGATCGTCCGGCACCAGCGTCACCTGCTCGGGCTGATGCTTCTCGACAAGCGCCAGGAAATCCTCGGTCGGATAGCCCTCGATGTTGAATTCCGCGTTGGGAAATTCGTCGTCGATCAGCGCCCTGATCTCCGGCAGGTCGGAATGCCTGGTGTGCCGCTCGTCGGGCCTCGGATGCACCGTCAGCCCATGCGCGCCGGCGGCAAGGGCGATGCGGCCAAGTCCGGTGACGCTTGGCCATGGCAGGTCGCGACGGTTGCGCAGCATGGCGACGGCGTTGAGATTAACCGAAAGCTTGGCGGGCATGAACTGGGGTCCAGTGGATCGGCGGGCATCTATACCGCCTTTGACGGGAACAGATAGAGGGTTTCGCGTGTTCCAGGGGATAGATGGAGGCTAACATAAGGATTTGCCAGTGAATTTCCTCGAAGCCGTGCCGGCGATCCGCCGCATCGAAACCAACCGCGACGCGCTTTTCGCCATCGACGTCGTCGGCGATGTCTCGCCGGCCGATGCGGAAAACCTGTTCGGCCTGCTGGAGGCCGCCTACGCGCTGCATCCCAGGATCGACGTGCTGGTCAGGCTGACCGACGAGGAAAGCGTCGACTGGGCCAATATCAAGCAAGATACGCTCAAGCAGGGCGTCGCCGACGCATTGCAACATGTCGTGCGCTGCGCGGCCATCGGCGAGCCGGGTTGGGCTTCTCTCGTCACCGGCCTCTTCCCCAAGACGCTGCCTTTCGAATTCAGGCGCTTCGACGTCGACGATGAGGAAGCCGCCTGGCAATGGCTTGGTGCAAGACCAACGGAGTAGGGATGTTGAGATTCAGGTCAGGCCGAGTCGAAAAGGGTGGTTTCCGAGAACCGGAGCGGAGCGTACTTAAAGTACGTGAGCACCGGAAGCGCAGGAAGCCGCCATTTGCAGGCCGGCATCACCTGAATATCAACATCCCTAGCGCACCACGGTCAGCCGCTCGGCGGCACGGGTAATGGCGGTATAGAGCCAGCGCTGCCGGGTCTCCTTGAAGGCCCAGCTCTCGTCGAACAGCACGACGTCGTTCCACTGCGAGCCCTGCGCCTTGTGCACCGTCAGCGCATAGCCGTAATCGAAATCGTCGAAGCGCTTCTTCTGCTGCCAGGGAATTTCGGCATCCGGGTCCTCGAACGCCGCCTTGAGCAGCTTGATCTTGGCGACGCCGCGGTCGGGATCGTCCTCTTCCGGCGAGACCAGAAGGTTGATGCCGGGCTTCACCGTCTCACGCGACGAGGTCATCACCTTCCAAAGCGAGCCGTTGAGCAGCCCCTTGGCCGGGTCGTTGCGCAGGCAGACCAGCTTGTCGCCGGCCTGCGGAAAGTCGGCGTTGAACCCTTTGAGCTCGCGCAGCCTTTGATTGTAGCGACGGCGCGTGCGGTTGGTGCCGACCAGCACCTGGTCGGCCTTGAGCACCAGTTCCTGGTTGACTGCTTCCCTGCCGATCACCTGCGCCGTGCCATAGTCCCCATGCATGAATTCGCGGCCTTCGCGCACGTCGAGCGCCAGCCGGATGATCGGATTGTCGCGCGCCTGGCGATGGATCTCCGTCAACAGCACATCAGGTTCGTGCTCGGTGAAGAAGCCGCCGCCCGAGATCGGCGGCAGCTGCGCCGGGTCGCCGAGCACCAGGATCGGTGTGCCGAAGCTCTGCAGGTCGCGGCCGAGCTGTTCGTCGACCATCGAGCATTCGTCGATGACGACGAGCTTGGCGCGCGAAATCGGGCTTTGCCGGTTGAGCGAAAAGGTCGGCGACATCGATGTCTTGCCGGTCACCTCGTCCTCGACCGATTCCTCACCCTTGGGCCTATAGATCAGCGAATGGATGGTGCGGGCGTTGGTCGCCCCCTTCGAGCGCAGCACCTGCGCCGCCTTGCCGGTGAAGGCGGCGAACTGCACCTGGCCGTCGACATGCTCGGCGAAATAGCGCGCCAGCGTCGTCTTGCCGGTGCCGGCATAGCCGAACAGCCGAAACACCTGCGGCCGGCCCTCTTTGAGCCAGCGACCGACCGCTTTCAGAGCCTCATCCTGTTGGGGAGAAAATTCCATCAGTTGGACAGACCGGATTCGCAAGCGAAAGACAAGATTGGCCGCCATACAGACCGTTGTCGGCAGCAATCGCTAGCGCCTCCGACAACTCAGGCTATCAGCCGCAAATCGGAACGTAAAGAGAACAAAGACGATCTATCGGCCTGCGCCCGGATCATTCTCCAGCAGGATCGGCTTGCCATGTGGCGTCGCATGCGCGGCGCGTTCCCAGGCGGCGGCGAGCTTGTCCACCTCGCCCTTGCGAGCAACACCCTTCCTCGACAAAAGCTTCTCCAGCGCCGCCAGCCAATGCTCGTAATAATCGTGACCGTCCGTTGCCGCGCCTGGCTGCTTCACCTCGGCGGACAGGGCCTCCGCCCATTCGCTCCACGAAAACAGGCCTTTATCGTGCAGCGCAACCGTCAGGGCGAAGGCTTCGGCCTCCCATGGCTCGGCAAAGACCGGCTCGTCGAAATCCGCCGGCAACGCATCGTCATGCCGGCTCAAGATAGCTCTCCCAGGCGTCGATCGAGACGCTGAGCGTCGGATCGGCGCCCTCGCCCCAGATTTCGGCCCCGTCGAACACCACGGTGTAGACCCATTGCGGGTTCTCGCCCCTGCCATGCGCATTGCTGTCGGGGAAGACGAAGCCGTCGCGCACCGCCTCGATCGTCCCGCTCTTGCCGCGCGCGTAGCGTGGCAGGCGCGTATGGCCGGTCGGGTTGAAATTCTTCGTGCACACCCGATCGCCCGCCCGGAAACGCGCCGGCGTGGCGACGGGCCGGTCGCATGGCCCGCCCTTGGCAAGCACTGCCGGCACATCCGCCGCCTTCAGCACTCTCTTCGGTGTCGCGGCGCGATCGACGGCCTTGCCGGCGGCAAGGTCGCGCTCGGTGACGAAGCCGTGGCGTTTCAGGAGCGTTTCCAGCGCCTTGATCCAGATCTGGTAGTAGCTCGACGAATAATAATCCGCTGGATGCAGCGATTCCCGCGCATGCCGGCTTTCGTCGATGTTCCAGGCGCCCATGGACCCGGCGGTGAGCGTCACGCCCAACGCCCGCCGCTCCCATGCCGCATGGAAATAGGGCTCGTCCTTCTCGGGCGCGACCGGCCCGAAACCCATCTGCCCGCCGAGATCCTGCGGTCCGTTCATGCCGGTTCCTTCGCGATCGCCGTGCCGATCATCGCGTCGCGGCTGACCAGCCCTGCGAGCTGCTCCTCGCTCCAGCCCTCGGTTCCCTTGGGTCGCATCGGCACTACCAGGTAGCGAAGCTCGGCCGTCGAATCCCAGACGCGGATCTTCTTCTCCGCCGGCAGCGTCAGCCCGAACTCCTCCAGCACGCCGCGCGGATCGATCACCGCCCGCGAGCGGTAGGGCGGCGCCTTGTACCAGACCGGCGGCAGGCCGAGCACCGACCACGGATAGCAGGAGCAGAGCGTGCAGACGACGAGGTTGTGCGTCTCCTCGCTGTTGAACACCGCCTGCATATGCTCGCCCTGGCGGCCGGTATAGGAGAGCGATTCGATCGCCGCGGTCGCGTCGCGCTTCAGCCAGTCGGCATAGGCCGGATCGTTCCAGGCCTTCGCCACCACCCTGGCGCCGTTGCGCGGCCCGATCTTCGTCTCATAGGTGTCGACGATGACGTCGATGGCCGCGGGGTCGATCAGGCCCTTTTGCGTCAGGATCGTCTCCAGCGCGCGCACGCGCGCCGCGAACGGATCGAGCTCGTTGTCGTGGTCATGATCATGGGACATGGCCACAGACTAGGATTGGCTACAGCCGGCCGCAAGCGCCACGGCTTGGGCCAGTCGGAGCGATCTACTCGGCTGCCGTCTTCTGCGGCTCGGGTTCGCCATCGAACAGCGAGCGCTGCTCGCCGCTTTCCACCACATGCAGCGCCGGCCGGCTCTTCTTCGAGGAGAAGCCGAGCAGCCAGCCCGAGAAATTCTCGAAATAGACATAGATCACCGGCGTCACGAACAGCGTCAGCGCCTGCGAGGCGAGCAGGCCGCCGACCACCGCGACACCGAGCGGCTGGCGCAATTCGGCGCTGGCGCCGGTGCCGAGCGCGATCGGGAACGTGCCCATCAACGCGGCAAGCGTCGTCATCATGATGGGCCGGAAACGCATCAGGCAGGCCTTGTGGATGGACTCCCTCGCCGACATGCCCTGTCGCCTGAGCTCCAGCGCGACGTCGACCATCATGATGCCGTTCTTCTTGACGATGCCGATTAGCATCAGGATGCCGATCACCGCGATCACCGACAGATCCATGCCGGCGAAGCGCAGCGCCACCACCGCGCCGAGCACGGCCGACGGCAGCCCGGTGAGGATGGTGAGCGGGTGGATGAAGCTCTCATAGAGCATGCCGAGCACGATATAGATCGTCAGGATCGCGCCGCCGATCAGGAGGCCCTGGTTGGCCAGCGAATCCTGGAAGGTCTTGGCCGTGCCGGCAAAGCTCGTCGAGATCTCCTTCGGCATGCCGATCTGTTCCTTGAGCTGGTCGATCCGGGTCACCGTGTCGCCGAGCGACACGCCCTGCGGCAGGTTGTAGGAGATCGTCACCGCCGGAAGCTGGCCGAGCTGGTTGACTGTCAGCGCGCCGGCCGTGCGATCGACATGCGCGAAGGCGCCGAGAGGCACCAGGCTGCCGCTCGCCGTCCGCATCTGGATGGCGAGCATCCGTTCGGGCGACCATTCGATCTTGGGATCGAGCTCGGTGATGACCTCATAGCTGTCGGCCGAACCGAAGATCGTCGAAACCTGGTCGGTGCCGAAGCCGCCATAAAGAGCCGTGCGCAGCGTGTCGGTGTCGATGCCGAGCTGGGCGGCCTTGTCGCGGTCGATCACAAGCGAGGCCTGCAATGCGTTGTTCTGCAGGTCGCTGGTGACATCCGTAAAGTGCGCGTGGTCGGCCACCATGGCGTCATCGAGCTTCTGCGCCCAGATATCAGCCTGACCGGTATCGAGGCTCTGTACCACGAGCTGGTAGGCGCTGGCCGACGATCGCGAGCCCAGCCTGAGATTCTGCACCGGCTGCATATAGGCCTCGATGCCGGCCACATTCGAAAGTTGCCGCCTGAGATCGGACTGGACCTTCTCGATGTCGGGGCGCTGGCTCTTGTCCTTCAACTGCACATAGAGCCGGCCTTGGTTCAGCGCGCTTTGGCTGCCGCCTACCGACCAGGCGACATGCGTCACATAGGGAGAGTGCGAGAACACGTCGGCAACCTGGCCCTGCAGCTTGACCATGGCGTCGAACGAGATGTCCTGGCGCGCAAGCGTGGACACCGAGATCTGGCTGATATCCTCCTGCGGGAAGAAGCCTTTCGGCGAAACCTGGATCAGCCACACCGACGCCGCGGCGGTTGCGACGAAGACGAGGAACACTAGGAAAGTGTTTCGCAGGCAGAAGCTCAGGATCCGGTCGTAGCCGCGCGTGATGAGGTCCGGCTTATGACCGGGGGCGTGCTTTTCCCGATCGGCCTTCGTCACCGACAGCAGGCGCGAGCAAAGCATCGGCGTCAGCGTCAGCGACACGAACATCGAGGCCAGGATGGCGACGGTCACCACGACGGCGAATTCGTTGAAGATGCGGCCGATGACGCCGCCCATCAGAAGCACCGGAATGAACACCGCCACCAGCGAGATCGAGATCGAGATGATGGTGAAGCCGATTTCGCGCGAGCCCTTCAGCGCCGCGTCGAAGGCCGGCAGCCCATCCTCCTCCATGTGGCGGAAGATGTTTTCCAGCATGACGATGGCGTCGTCGACGACAAGGCCGACGGCCAAAGTCAATCCCATCAGCGAGATGTTGTCGATCGAGAAGCCGAACAGGAACATCGCGCCAAGCGTGGCGATCAGCGAGATCGGCACCGCCACCGCCGGGATGATCGTCGCCGTCACCCTGCGCAGGAACACGAAGATCACCAGCACCACCAGGGCGATGGTCAGGAGCAGCGTGAACTGGACGTCGTCGACGGCCTGGCGGATCGATGTCGAGCGGTCATTGAGCAGCTTGATCTGGGCGGCGGCCGGCATCTGCTCCTGGAAAGACGGCAGCATCGCCTTGACCTTGTCGACCACCTCGACGGTGTTGGCGTCTGGCTGGCGCTGGACTGCGAGGATGATGGCGCGCGTGCCGTCATACCAGCTTGCCGTCGTCGTGGTCTCGACAGAGTCGACGACGCGGGTCACCTCGCCCAGCCGCACCGGGTGACCATTCTTGGTGGCGATGATCAGGTTGGAGAAGCCGGCGGCATTGTCGAGCTGGGTGTTGGCGGTAATGGTCAGCTGCTGCTTGTTGTTCTGCAAAACACCGAGCGGGGTGTTGCTGTTGGCCGAGGTGATCGCAGCCTGCAGCTGATCGATCGAGATGCCGCGCGCGGCCAACGCGGTCGGATCGATCTGGATGCGCACGGCATATTTCTGCTGGCCGAAAATCGAGACCTGGGCCACGCCGTCGATGGTCGACAGCGACGGTGAAATGACATTTTCGGCGAAGGCGTCCAGATCGGTCAGCGGGACCGTGTCGCTGACCAGCGACATCAGGAGGATCGGCGCGTCGGCCGGATTGACCTTGCGATAGCTCGGCGGCGCTGTCATTTCCGGCGGCAGCGATTTTTGCGTGCGCGCGATCGCCGCCTGAACATCCGCCGCCGCCGCGTCGATGTCGCGGTTGAGCACGAACTGGATGGCGATCGAGGTCTGGCCGAGCGAATTGGTGGTCGAGATCGAATCGATGCCGGCGATCGTCGCGAATTGCTTGATCAGTGGCGTCGCCACCGATGTCGCCATCGTCTCCGGCGAAGCGCCGGGAAGGCTGGCCGAAACGTTGACCACTGGAAATTCGGCGCTCGGCAGCGCCGCCACCGGCAGGAACTTGTAGGCAAAAATACCGCCCAGAATGAGGGCGAACGACATCAAAAGGGTGGCGACGGGCTTGCGGATGCAGAATTCGGAGATCATCGGCTCGCCCCGCCGGCCTTGTCGGCCTCCGCGACCTTGGGCGATACCTGGTCACCGGATCCGGCCGCGGCTTTGCCTTCATGCACCGCCGCGCCGTTCTTCAATCGCGTCTGGCCTTCGACGACGACCTTCTCGCCGCTCTTGAGGCCATCGCTGATGGCGCTGTTCTGGCCCTCCGTCAGCGCCACCTGCACCGGCCGCATCTCCACGGTGTTGTCCGGCTTGACCACATAGACGAACGGGCCCTTCTGGCTGGGCTGCACCGCGACTGTCGGCACCGAGGTCATCTGCGGCATCATGCCGGCCTCGAGCACCACGTTCACATATTGCCCGGGCCACAGCGAAAGATCCGGATTGGGTATGCTCGCCCGCGTGGCGATGGTGCCGGAGGCGGTATCGACGCTGGAATCGACGAAATCGAGCGTGCCCTTGCCGATCGGCTTGGGATCGCCGTCCTTGGTCAGCGTCACGTCGCCTTGCTGCGGGTCGGTGAGCGCCTTGTGCAACAAGGCAAGGTTGCTCTCGGGCAGCGTGAAGTTCACCTGCAGCGGATCCATCTGCGTGATGGTGACCAGCGGCGTCGAGCTGCTCGAGTTGCCGTTGCTGGTGGTGACGAGATCACCGACCGAGACGTTGACGGCGCCGAGCCGGCCCGCGATTGGCGCCGTAATCGTTGCATAGCTCAACTGCACCGTGTCGGCATCGATGGTCGCCCTGTCGGCGTCGATGGTGGCGGCCGCGGCCTTCTGCGCCGCCAGCGCCTGATCGTAGGTCTGTTGCGTGCCGGCCTGCTTGGCGACGAGGTCCGTGGCGCGCTGCAGATCCGCCTTGGCGCTCACCAGCATCGCCTGGTCCTTGGCGAGCTGCGCCTGGTCCTTGGCGAGTTGCGCCTTCAGCGCGCGGTCATCGAGCGAAATGAGCAGATCGCCGGCCTTGACCATCTGCCCGTCCTTGACCGCGATCGACACGATCTGGCTGGAAACACGGGCATTGATATTGACTACCTCCGGCGACGAGACGAAGCCGATGGCATAACGGCGGATTGGAAAATCGGCGGTCGTCGTGGTCGCGGAGACGATCGAGGCCGAACGCGGACCGCCGCCTTTCGCATTGTCCGAGGCGCCGGCCGTTTTGTCGCTGCCCCCTGTTTTGTCAGCGCTTGCCGTCTTGTCCGTGGCGGCCGTGCTAGCCTGCTTGCCCGAAATCAGTTGCTGGACCTTGGCCAACGTCGTGGGCGAAAGATAGAGCCCGGCGCCCGCCAGACAGGCGACCGAAACAACTGCAAAGGCGATTTTTCCGCGCATCGACAAATAAGCCTTCTACCCGACACGCCGATCCCGGTGGTCCATTCTAGCTCGCTTCACGACCTCGTGCCGCGATTTTTCGTGGAGTAGATAGGACAAGGCTTTGGCGGAAAAGGGCCAAAACGGGGCATTACGAAGATTTAATGTGCACTGCACAATAGCTCAGCAACCGGAAAACGTGCCGTCGCGCACCCTCGCGTCAGTCCAAAAAATGCCCTCAGCGGAGCATTGGCCACAGCGTCGCCGCCAGCAGCACGCCCATGGCGATGTTGAACCATTTCAGCCGCACCGGGTCCGACAGGAAGCCGCGCAGCGCCGTGCCGAAGCCGGCCCACACCGAAACGCTGGGCAGGTTGACGATGGTGAAGGCGATCGAGATCAGCGCCACCGAGACGAACGGGTGATCGGCATTGGTGTAGACGGCCATGGCGGTGATGGCCATCACCCATGCCTTGGGGTTGACCCACTGGAACGCAGCGGCGTCGATGAAGCGCATCGGCCGGCCCTGCACCCCTTTTCCGTCGCTCATCGAGCGCGACATGGCGATCTTCCAGGCGAGGTAGAGCAGATAGGCCGCGCCCGCGATCTTCAGCGCGGTATGCAGCGCCGGCAACGCCGTCAGCACCGCGCCCAGCCCGAAGCCGACTGCCAGCAGCAGCACCAGGAAGCCGATGCTGATGCCCAGCATATGCGGAACCGTCCTGGCGATACCGAAATTGACGCCGGAAGCCAGCAGCATGAGGTTGTTCGGCCCCGGCGTGATCGAAGTCACGAAGGCATAGACCAACAGGGCAAGGAATGTGTCGAGCGACATGTTATCCTCCCGGATATGTCAGCCTTACTGTCCTTTTAGCAAATGCGCAAAAGCCAGGAACGGGCAACCGCCGGGCCAAAGCTTTAAAACAGGGTGGTTGTCCTGTTCACATTCCCTGCGGGCCGCGATTCATCGCGGCGACGCCGGTGCGGCAGATCTCGACCAGGCCGAGCGGCTTCATGATGGCGATGAACTGGTCGAGCTTGGACCCCTTGCCGGTGATCTCGAAGATGAAATGCTCGGTGTTGGCGTCGATGACCGAGGCGCGGAAAGCATCCGCGAGGCGAAGCGCCTCGACCCGGGCATCGCCGGTGCCGGCGACCTTGACCAGCGCCAGCTCGCGTTCCAGCGGCCGCTCCTGCCCAAGCTCATGCGAGCGCACGGTCAGGTCGACCACCCGGTGCACCGGCACGATGCGCTCGAGCTGATGCTTGATCTGCTCCATCACATGCGGCGTGCCGCGCGTCACGATGGTGATGCGCGACAGATGCTTCTCATGCTCGGTCTCGGAGACGGTAAGGCTCTCGATGTTGTAGCCGCGGCCCGAGAACAGGCCGATGACGCGGGCAAGCACGCCCGGTTCGTTGTCGACCAGCACGGAAAGCGTGTGCGTTTCCGGCTTCTCGGTTTCCTTGGCGATGAAATAGGCGGAGCCGGTCGGTTGAAGGTGCTGTGCGTTCATGAGGTGAATCTCGATTTCAGACTTTTGAGCTAATTCTCTGTTTGCGCACGGCTTTCTCTCGATAGCCCCGCCTTGATGGCTGCCTACACCAGTTCCCTGCCCTTGGCGTCGATGGCATTGGCCACCGCCTCGTCGGTCGCCTCGTCCGGCAGGAGCATCTCGTTATGCGCCTTGCCCGACGGGATCATCGGGAAGCAGTTGGCCAAGGTCGCCACGCGGCAGTCGAACAGCACCGGCTTCTTCACCGAGATCATTTCCTTGATCGCGTCGTCGAGCTCGTCCGGCTTGTCGCAGCGAATGCCATGGCCGCCATAGGCTTCCGCCAGCTTGACGAAGTCCGGCATCGCCTCGGTGTAGGAATGCGACAGCCGGTTGCCGTGCAGCAGCTGCTGCCACTGCCGCACCATGCCCATATACTGGTTGTTCAAGATAAAGATCTTGATCGGTGCGTTGTATTGCACCGCCGAGCTCATCTCCTGCATCGTCATCTGCACAGAGGCGTCGCCGGCGATATCGATGACCAGCGAATCCGGGTGCGCGATCTGCACGCCGAGCGCCGCCGGCAGGCCGTAGCCCATGGTGCCGAGGCCGCCGGACGTCATCCAGCGGTTCGGCTTGTCGAAATGATAGTGCTGCGCCGCCCACATCTGGTGCTGGCCGACCTCGGTGGTGATGTAGGTGTCCTTATCCTTGGTCAGTTCGTAGAGCCGCTGGATCGCGTATTGCGGCATGATCACGTCGTTGTTCATCTTGTAGGCGAGCGAATCCCGCGCCCGCCATTTCGCGATCTGCTCCCACCACGGATAGAGCGCCTTCTTGTCGGCCTTGACGGTCGCCCGCCACAGCCGCACCAGGTCCTCCAGGACGCGTCCGACATCGCCGATGATCGGCACGTCGGTGTGAACGTTCTTGTTGATCGAGGACGGGTCGATGTCGATGTGGATTTTCTTCGAGTTGGGCGAGAACGCATTCAACCGCCCGGTGATGCGGTCGTCGAAGCGCGCGCCGATGCAGACCATCACGTCGCAGTCATGCATCGCCATGTTGGCTTCGTAGGTGCCGTGCATGCCGAGCATGCCGACCCAGTTCTTGCCCGACGCCGGATAGGCGCCGAGCCCCATCAGCGTCGAGGTGATCGGGAAGCCGGTGAGATCGACCAGCTCGCGCAGCAAGTGACTCGCTTCCGGACCGGAATTGATGACGCCGCCGCCCGAATAGATGATGGGCTTCTTGGCGCCCGCCATCAGCTCGACGGCAGCCTTCACCTTTTCCAGGTCGCCCTGGACCTTGGGCTGGTAGCTGGTGCGCGGCGCCGTCTGCGGCGGCACGTAGATGCCCTTGGCGAACTGCACGTCCTTGGGAATATCGACCACGACCGGGCCAGGACGGCCGGTGGTCGCGACATGGAAAGCCTCGTGGATGGTGGCGGCGAGCTCGTTGACGTCCTTCACCAGCCAGTTGTGCTTGGTGCAGGGGCGCGTGATGCCGACCGTGTCGCATTCCTGAAAAGCGTCGGAGCCGATCAGCGATGTCGGCACCTGGCCGGTCAGGCAGACCAGCGGAATGGAATCCATCAGCGCGTCCTGCAGCGGCGTCACCGCGTTGGTGGCGCCGGGGCCGGAGGTCACCAGCATGACGCCGGCCTTGCCGGTCGAACGGGCATAGCCTTCGGCCGCATGGCCGGCTCCCTGCTCGTGCCGGACCAGGATGTGCTCGACATCGTCTTGTTGAAAAATTTCATCATAGATTGGGAGAACGGCGCCGCCCGGATATCCGAAGACATGCTTGACGCCGTTGTCCTTCAGCGCCTGCACCACCATTTCGGCGCCTGTCATTTCGCGCCGCTCGTTCTGTCCGTTGCTCATCGGTCTGGTCCCGTACTGTCCGCCATCTGGCGATTTGCTGGTCGTTTAGTCGTGTTTCAGGCAATAAAAAAGGCCCCCGAGGGAGCCTGTGTGATGCGCATGGGAGGTTTTCGCCCGGCGGTTACACCGCCTTGCCCACGCGCCTGCCTACGAGAATGAGTGCCGTTTTCATGGGCGCGGACAATAAGGGCGAAAACGCGGGCTCGTCAATGGGGTCCAGCGCGAATTCACCCGCCTGTGAGAACGGCGCCGGCGCGCTACCATCGCACAGCTACCATAGTACAGTTGAGCGTCCCTCTCCGACGCACCACTATGCGCTGGCAAAGGGCGTGCGAGGAGGACGCATGGCTGGCGAACGGGAGCATATCCGCGAGATCGAAGAGGTGCTGTCCGGCGTGCGATCGGCCCGCGACGACATCGTCGTTCAATCCTGGCTGCGTTGCATCGATACCCATCGGCTCGACCCGGCGCGGCCGACGGAAGCCTACATCGTCCTGCCAGATTGATCCCATCGAAATTTCTCATGAGCGCCACGGTTGGCACGCCGCTTGCTGCTCATGACGGACTCTAGCAAGTGGAGGAGAACAAATGCTCGAGAGAACACCCACCACCAAGGCGCAGGCGCTGCTCGACAAGTTCGGCAAGGCATTGGAATCCGGCGACATCGACAGCGCCGTCAACTGCTTCCAGGCCGATTGCTACTGGCGCGACCTCGTCACCTTCACCTGGAACCTGAAGACGATGGAAGGTCAGGACCAGGTTCGCGACATGCTCCAGGCAACGCTGGCCACCACCAAGCCGACCAGCTGGGCGGTGGCCAAGGGCGAGGAAGCGAACGAGGACGGCGGCATCATCACCGCCTGGATCACCTTCGAGACGAGCGTGGCGCGCGGCTTTGGCCTCGTGCGGTTCAGGGGCGACCTGATCTGGACCCTGCTCACCACGATGGCGGAGCTGAAAGACCATGAGGAGAAGGCGGGCTTCACCCGCCCGCTCGGCGCCAAGCACGGCCACGGCAAGGGCCGCAAGACCTGGCGTGAGGAGCGCGACGACGAGATCGCCGAGCTCGGCCACTCCCGGCAGCCCTATGTCGTCATCATCGGCGGCGGCCAGGGCGGTATCGCGCTCGGCGCCCGGCTGAAGCAGCTCGGCGTGCCGGCCATCATCGTCGAGAAGAACGAGCGTCCGGGCGACTCCTGGCGCAGGCGCTACAAGTCGCTCTGCCTGCACGACCCGGTCTGGTACGATCACCTGCCCTATATCGACTTTCCGAAGAACTGGCCGGTCTTCGCGCCGAAGGACAAGATCGGCGACTGGCTGGAAATGTACACCAAGGTGATGGAGCTCAACTATTGGAGCTCCACTACAGCGAAATCCGCCAAATACGACGACAAGGCCAGGGAATGGACGATCGTCGTCGAGCGCGACGGCAAGGAGATCACGCTCAAACCCAAGCAGCTTGTGCTGGCGACCGGCATGTCGGGCAAGGCGAACTGGCCGAAATACAAGGGCCAGGACATCTTCAAGGGCGAGCAGCAGCATTCATCGACCCATCCCGGCCCGGACAGATACCGCGGCAAGAAAGTGGTGGTCATCGGCTCCAACAACTCGGCGCACGACATCTGCGCGGCGCTGTGGGAAGGCGGCGCCGACGTGACCATGGTGCAGCGGTCCTCCACGCACATCGTGAAATCCGACACGCTGATGGATATCGGCCTCGGCGCCCTCTACTCCGAGCAGGCGGTGGAGAACGGCATGACGACGCGCAAGGCCGACATGATCTTCGCTTCGCTCCCCTACCGCATCCTGCATGAGTTCCAGATCCCGCTTTACGAGCAGATGAAGGAGCGCGACGCGAAATTCTATGCGGACCTGGAAAAGGCCGGCTTCATGCTCGACTGGGGCGACGACGGCTCGGGCCTGTTCATGAAATATCTGCGGCGCGGCTCCGGCTATTACATCGATGTCGGCGCGTGCGACCTCGTCATCGACGGCTCGATCAAGCTGAAGAGCGGACCGGGTGCCGCGGTGCAGGAACTCACCGAAACCGGCGTGAAATTCGTCGACGGCACCGAATTGCCGGCCGACCTCGTCATCTATGCCACCGGCTACGGCTCGATGAACGGCTGGGCCGCGGACCTCATCTCGCAGGACGTCGCCGACAAGGTCGGCAAGGTCTGGGGTTTGGGTTCCAGCACCACCAAGGACCCCGGCCCTTGGGAAGGCGAGCAGCGCAACATGTGGAAGCCGACGCAGCAGGAAGCGCTGTGGTTCCACGGCGGCAACCTGCACCAGTCGCGCCACTATTCGCAGTATCTGTCGCTGCAGTTGAAGGCGCGCCAAGTTGGCCTGCCGACGCCCGTCTATGGACTGCAGGAGGTGCACCACAAGAGCTGACGCACGGGTGCTCTCGTGGATGGCAAAAGCCCGACCAACCGGGCTTCTGCCATCTAAGCCGCCCTTTCAGCCGCGAACTTCTTCACCACGCGCTCCAGCAAGGGCACGTAGTCGCGAAAGGCCCGCGTCTTCATGTCGGCGACCTTGCCGCCCTCATCCCAGATGCGCACGCGTACCGCTTCCTCGTGGAACGGATTGCGGCGGAACTCCTTGACTTCCTCAGCATTCATCGGCCCGCCCTGCAGCGACAGCGTATGCACCGAGGCAGGCGACAGCTTGCCGAAATAGGTCGGATCGGTGGCGCACAGATAGCGCTTGGCCGAGACGTGCAGCCTGACGCACTCGACGATGACCGGCGGAAAGAAAGGCGCAAGCACCTCGCCGCCCGCCTCGTCATGGTGCTTGTCCTCGACGTCGTCGGGCGAATAGGTGCCGAACTCGCTGGTATAGTGGCCGATGTCGTGCAGCAGCGCCGCCGCCACAAGCTCCTCCGGCGCGCCGTCCTGCTCGGCCAGCCAGGCGCCCTGCAGCATATGTTCCGACATGGTGACGGGCTCGCCGAGATAGGATTCCGCGCCACGGCGCTCGAAGATATCGGCGATGAATTCGACGATGTTGCCCGTGTTCAGTTCGTTCGGATTCATTCCGCCGCCTCCTTGAAACCATGCTCGATCGCCGCCAGCGTCGACAGCAGGCCGTCCTTGTCGGCGTAGCAGCCCTGCAGCCAGCGCTTGCCGCTGCCGGAAAACGCCTTGCGCGCATGCATGACGCGCGTGTTGTCGACGATGAAGGACTGCCCCGCCTCAAGCTTGAACGTCACCTCGAAGGCCGGATCCTCGATCAGCTCGGCGAACCGGCGATAGGCCGCGTAGTACTTGTCCATCGCGGCGAACGGCACATCCACGGCCGGCGCCAGCGAGCGGTTGTTGAAGCGGATGCAGATGAGCTCGCCATCGGGCCCGAGCTCGATCATCGGCCGCTTGGACTGGAGCCGCACGCCCGACGAGCCGGCATATTCGAAGCGCGCCGGATAGGAAGAGAGCAGCCGGAAGCCGTCGGGGTTTTCCGCCTGAAGCGCCGCCGCCACCGCGAACCCGTCGACGACGCTGGATTCGCCGCCTTCCACCGTGTTCTCGATGCAGGCCAGGATCTGCAGCGTCGGCACCGGATCGCGGTAGGGATTGTCGGTATGCGCCTGCAGGCCGAGATTGGTGTAGGCGAGATTGTTCGGATTGACCTCGGCGCGTACCTCGAACCAGCGCCCGTAATTGGTCTCCCGGATGTAGCCGAACAGGTCGGCCACCTTGCACAGCGCGCCGGATTCCGTGGGCAGGCCGTCCATCACGGCAAAGCCGTAGCTGCGGACCGCGGCCAGCCATTGCCGCAGCACATCGCCGTCGCGGCTGGCGTCGGCATAGGCTGCCCGCGGCACGGAATTCTGCATCGTGACTTTCGTCCAGCGCCGTATGTCGCCTCCCGTCCAGCCGGGCTCCCGAGCCTCCTGACCATCATAGGCATGGCTGCGCAGCCAGCCGGCGGGAAAGCCGACCGTCTTGCCTTCGGGAACGAAACTGACTTCGAGCAACTCGCCCTTGATCGAGGCCGCGTCGATCCGCGTCTCGGCCGGAATGTCGAGGATGGTGATCAGCCGCTGCCCGTTGCCGGCGCTGCGCGTCTTGTCGTCCAGCGCATTGTCGCGCAGCCACATCGCGTGGAAGCGGCTCACCGCTCCGTCCTTCCAGCCAAGCTCGATCACTCGTCCATCGTCGCCCAGCGTTGCCGTCGTCAACATACCCCGAAAGCTCCCATCCTCCTACCCGCCGCTGCGGGCACGGATTGCATGGTGGCTTCATCGAAGGCATAATTCAAATTATCGTTTTGTGGGTAATGACGCTAAATTTTTGATGGCTGGAAAAGCTTTCGACACGATGCCTCCGCTCGCCTGGCTGCGCAGTTTCGAGGCCGCCGCCCGCCTGTCGAATTTTACCGCCGCGGCCGCCGAGCTCGGGCTCACCCAGGCCGCGGTCAGCCAGCACATCCGTTTCCTGGAAGAGCGGCTCAAGGCGCGATTGTTCGCGCGCCTGGCGCGCGGCGTGGCGCTGTCGCCGGAAGGCGCGGCCTACCTCCCCCACATCCAGTCGGCATTCGCGACCATCGGCAACAGCACCAACGAGCTGTTCGAGCCGCGCGCCGTGCAGACCGTCAGCATCCGCGTTCCCATTTCCTTCGCCCTGCTGGTGCTGGTACCGGCTCTTCCCGACTTGGCAAAGGCGCTGCCGCGGGTCAGGCTCGATCTGGTGACCATCCATCGGCCGACCGATTACGACCAGCCGGGCTCGGCGCTCGACATACGCTTCGGCAACGGATCCTTTCCCGGGCGCGAAGCCGACCGGTTGACCGTCGAGCGGCTTGTCCCGGTCGCGGCTTCAACACTCGCCCTCGGTGGCGATTGGACGTCGTTGCCGCTTCTCCTGGTGGCCGGCGCGCGCGAGATGTGGGCGGAATGGTTTGCCGCCGCGGGGCTTGCCGGCCATTCCCGACGCTCGCATCGCTTCGACAGTTTCGTCGCCGCCTTGGAAGCGGCGAAGACGGGCGCCGGAGCGCTGCTCGGCTCCCGGCCTTTGGTCGACGCCGCGCTCAGAGACAATACTCTCGTCAGGCTTTCGGATTTCGAGCTTTCGAGCCCGTCGGGCCACTTCCTAACAAGGCCGTCATCGTCGCGACTGTCCGGCGCCGAGCAGGATTTTCGCCGCTGGCTTCTGTCGCGCATCGCCAGGATTTCGGGATAGCGCGTCGGCCGCTGCTCCGATCCGCTTCCAGTAGATAAGGGTGCCGGTCAGACCGCCATGCGGCTTCAGCGCAAAATCGGGGATCTCACCGGCCAAGGTGAAACCCAGTTTCTGATAAAGCCCGGCCGCGCCCTCTTCGCTCGCCGTGTCCAGCACCAGCAGCGTACGACCTTTCTCGACGGCCAATTTCTCCGCTGCCCGCATCAGGCCGGTCGCGACGCCTTTGCCGCGATGGTCGCGGCCGGTCATCAGCTTCGCGATCTCGGCGCGGTGCGGTTGATTGGGCGGGAAGTCGAGCAGCAGCGTGACGGTGCCGGCAAGCGCCCCGCCCCGCCATGCGCCCAGCACCGCCCTGTCGCCGCGCGCGGCCGTGGCAAGCGACATGCGCCAGAAATCCCGCGCTGCCGCCGGCGACAATGGATGCATGAAGCTCACCGATCCACCGGCGGCAACCGTTTCGATCAAGAGATCGGTGAGCATCGCGATGGTCGCCGCATCATCGGTCAAGGTCCGGATTTCAAGGGAGTTCATGCTGGTGCTCTCCAGGTGATGAGGCATCGGGGACAGGTCATTCGAAATGGCGGATCCGTTTGCGTGGCCGCGCCCGCCTGATTTCGGCGATACGGTCGGCGTCTTCCTCGCTGAGATGGCGCCCGCGCTCCAGGATCTCGAGCGTATATTCCTCATAGGTCAGCCCGAGCCGCTCGGCCCGTTCCAGCCGCATCAGCATGACGGCGTGGCTCGGCGCCTTCCAGGCCTTGTCGTGAGCGGCGCGCCAGGCGAGGAAGATGTAGGCATCGCCCTTGCCCCAGGGCGGGCCGTCATAGTCATCGAGCGGCGGCCCGCCATTATGCGAGCGTTTTGGCCGGCGAGACATCGGGGTCAGTCCCTGACCAGCGCCACGAGATACTCAGCCGCATCCGGCCCGGGAGCATGGAAGACACAATCCGAGGGCGCCCCCAGCGCCAGGCAGTCGCCGGGCTCGAGCCTGTGCACCAAATCGCCCTCGGTGAAGTCGAGCCGTCCTTCGATCAGCCATATCTGCTGCTTGATGAAGGCATAGGATGACGCCGGAAGGCTGACCTTGGCGCCCGCCGGAAGGCTGACCCTGATCAGCTCGAGCGGCATCTGCGATGCCGGCGAAAGATGCCGCCTGATGTAGCCGGTCGCCGGATCCTGCCAGACCGGTTGCTCGTCCCTGCGCGAAACGCCGCCGCCCTGCATCTCGGCCCGTGCGATCAGCGTCGACAGCGTCATGCCGAAGGCCGCCGCGATACGCACCAGAAGCGCCGCGGTCGGACTGGTCGTACCGCGTTCGATGGCGCTCAGCATCGCTTTCGAAACGTCCGAGCGCTCGGCCAATTCGGCCAGCGACCAGCCCCTCATCGTCCTCTCGGAGCGTATCCGTCTGCCGATCGTGGCACTGATGTCGTTCGATATATCATTCATTCGTCCAATATATCGGAATTCCACACGCTGAGAAGAGGCTGTTCGATCGAATTGTCGCGGCTGGCTTAACGCTGCCTACACCATTCGACCTCACCTGACTTTAACCCCGATTGGATAGGGTTGCCGCTCCAGGGGAATGGGACCAGGGCATTATGTTTGTTGAACGCGAAGCCTCCGTCGGGGAACCGACCTCGCAGGAACGCCGCAACATCCAGCAGAACGACAAGCGCATTCTGGGCAATGTCGTGCAATGCGACGGCGCGCGCGCCACCATCAGCGCCCATGCGGACGACCCCGAAGGCGCGGTCACCGGCCTTTGGACCGTCGGTAAGATGATCTCCATCAATCTCGGTTCGACACGAACGGTCGGCCTTGTCTATGCCATCGGCAAATCGGATCGCGCCTGGAACCACGAAGGGCAGAACCCGATCGAGGTCAGCGTCGAACTGGTCGGCGAGGTGCGCGACGGCGCCGAGCCTGGCGCCAAGCCGGTCTTCGACCGCGGCATCACCACCTATCCGCATATCGGCGCCATTGCTCACAGCATCCGCAGCCGCGACTTGCAGGCGGTCTACGATCTGGCCGGGCGCCATTCGGTGACCATCGGCACGTTGTCTCAGGATGAATCGATCGATGCCAACATCGCCATCGACGACACGCTGGCGCGCCATTTCGCCATCGTCGGCACCACCGGCGTCGGCAAGTCGACGGCTGTCTCGCTGCTCTTGCGCAAAACGATCGAGGCACGCCCGGACCTGCGCGTGCTCATCCTCGACCCGCACAACGAGTTCGCCGCCTCGCTCCCGGAATATTGCGTCAAGGTCGATTCCAAGACGCTCGATCTGCCGTTCTGGATGTTCAGGCTGGAGGAGTTCGCCGAAGTGCTGTTTCGCGGCCGCGAGACGGTGCCCGAGGAAGTGGATGTCCTGCGCGACCTGATCCCGGCCGCCAAGAACCTCTACCGCAACCCGAATTCCGGCACCTATGTCAGGCGCGGCAGCGACGCGCTGACGGCGGACACGCCGGTGCCGTACCGCGTCGCCGATCTCATCAAGCAGATCGACGAGCGCATGGGCATGCTTGAAAGCAAGAACGACCGCCCGACTCTGAAATCGCTGAAGACGCGCATCGAATCGGCCGCCGCCGATCCGCGCTACCGCTTCATGTTCAATTCGCGGCTGATCGAGGACACGATCCACGAAACGATCGGCAATATTTTCCGCGTTCCGAGCCATGGCCGCCCGGTCACTTGCTTCGAGATGGCGGGCATGCCTTCGGAAGTCGTCAATTCGGTTTGCTCGGTGCTGGCGCGCCTGGCCTTCGACCTGGCCTTGTGGAGCGAGGGCCGGCTGAGGCTGCTCCTGCTTTGCGAGGAAGCCCACCGTTATATGCCGGCCGATCCGCGCCTCGGCTTCGCGCCGACCCGCCACGCGCTGTCGCGTATCGCCAAGGAAGGCCGCAAATATGGCTGCTATCTCGGCGTCGTCACCCAGCGCCCGGGCGAGCTCGACCCGACCATCCTGTCGCAATGCTCGACCTTTTTCGCCATGCGCCTCGCCAACGAGCAGGACCAGGCGATCATCCGCTCGGCGATCGCCGACTCCTCGGCCTCGACGCTGGCTTTCCTGTCCTCCATGGGCCAGCGGGAAGCCATCGCTTTCGGCGAAGGCGTGGCGACGACCATGCGGCTGAAATTCGAGAAGCTGCCGCAACAATTCATCCCCGGCACCGCGAAAGGCGAGCAGGTCGAGCCCTCCGTGGATGGCAGCGACGTCGATCTGGCCATGATCGTCGAGCGGCTTCGCAACGTGCCGAAGCCGCAGCAGTCCATGGCTTTCGCCGAGACCGTGGACTCGACCCGCCAGGCCGGCGACCCGGACTACAAGAAGCCGGCCAACGCCGCTTCCCGCGTCCAGCCCGACGACGACTTCGACACTCGCTACGGCCTGAAGCCCTCGACCTTCGGCATGCGCCCGCTGAACGACTGAGGCTCCGTTTCCGAGGTCGGCGAGAACGGGTAAATCTCGTCAGGAAATTCGTCAGGCTGAGTCGAATGGAGTCGCTGTCGAGAACCGGAGCGGAGCGGACATAAGGTCCGTGAGCACCGGAAGTGCAGACAGCGGCTCCAGGCGGCCAGCCTCACGAATTTGATGATGAGATTTTAGGCGCAGACGCGATTGCGGCCTTGCTTCTTCGCCTCATAGAGCTGGCGGTCGGCGCGGCGGTAGAAATCCTCCGCGCTCTCCTTGTGGTCCCAGACGGCAAGGCCAACGCTGGTGGTGACCTTCAGCCGCACATTGCCCGACATGATCGACATGTTGGCGACCGCCTTGCGGATGCGTTCGGCAAACCTGGCGAGCAATTCGACATCCATGTTGGGGGTGACGACGGCAAACTCCTCGCCGCCCAGCCGCGCCACCACATCGTGATAGCGCGTCATGCCCCTCAGACACGTGGCGACGGCCCTCAACACCTCGTCGCCGACGTCATGGCCATGCGTGTCGTTGACCTGTTTGAAATGATCGAGATCGAGGATCATCAGTCCGACCGGCCTGTCGATGCGGCGAAACTCGTGCAGATATTCGCGCAGCGCATCGTCGAAATAGCGGCGGTTCTGCATTCCGGTAAGACTGTCGGTGAGCGCCGCCTGCTCAAACGTCTGCGAACGGGCGCTGAGCGAGACCGTCATCGCCCTGAGCTTGCCCTCTTCCCGCACCTGGCCGCGGATCAGCGGGTAGATGAAGAAGGTGCCGAAGAACAGCGCGGTCGCCAGCAGCGCCCCGGTGACGAACAGCAATTTGTTGAGATAGACGATTTTGTCGACGCGCGATGCGGTATCGAGGTCGGCGGCGATGTCCTGCAATTGGCCATAGGCGTGGAAGGTCACCAGGCCCGCGGCCAGGATCACGAAAATAAAGACAAAGAATGCGGATTCCGCCTTATGGAAACGCATCTACTCCCCGCGGCACTGCAACCCTTGAGGTTATGGCATGGCGGACCTTACGGACAGTTAACCCGGACAACCTTGGCGAGAATTAGAGCCAGGGATTTTAAAGTGCTGATTGAAAAAGCTTTTCGTCAGTCCGGGAGCGCCGGTTCGTTGCCCGGCCGGAGCCTGCGCCACTCCGCGCCCAGTTGGTGCCTGAACCAGGTCGACTGGCGCTTGGCATACTGCCGGGTCGCGATCTTGGCGCGTTCGATCGCTTCGGGAAAATCTAATTGTCCGGCCACCGCCGCCTGCAGTTCCCGCACGCCGATCGCTTTCATCGCCGGCAGGTCCGGATCGAGGCCGAGCGCGATGAGCCGGCGCACTTCGTCGAGCGCGCCCTTGTCGAGCATCTGGTCGAAACGCGCCTCGATGCGCCGCACCAGTTGCTGCCGGTCCGGCTCGACGACCAGGAAGCGCGCGCTGTCGCAATCGATCAGCGGCCGGCCGCGCGCCGCCTGCCATTCCAGGATCGAGCGCCCCGAAGCGTCGAGCACCTCGAGTGCCCGCACGATACGCTGGCCGTCGGTCGGCTTGAGCTGCATGGCGACAGTCGAATCCTCACGCATCAGCAGGCGATGCAGCCTTTCGGCCCCTTGTTCCTTGAGCTCGTAGCGCCAGCGCTCACGGACGGCCGCCGGAATGTCCGGCATGTCCGAGATGCCTTCGGCCAGCGCGCGGAAGTAGAGCCCGGTGCCGCCGACGAAAACGACCGGACGGCCCGACAGCACGCCGTCTTCTATCAGCCTCGTCACGTCGCGCAGCCAGGCGCCGGTGGAATAGGCCGTCGAGGGATGGACATGGCCGTAAAGGAAATGCGGAACGCGTGCCATTTCGGCGGCGCTCGGCCGCGCCGTCAGGACATCGAGCACCGAATAGCCCTGCATGGAATCGGTGTTGACGATGACCCCGCCACCGCGTTCGGCGAGATCGAGCGCCAGCGCCGACTTGCCGCTGGCTGTCGGCCCGGCTATCAGGATCGCGTTCTTGACGCGGCCTTCGCCCGCCTGCCTGCCGGAATGTTCGATGCCGCTGATCGCCACTTTAGTGTCCCGTCCAGAAGCCCGCGCCGTGCCGGCCTCGCTTGCGAATATGGCCTTGCGGGCCGCCGGCGCAAGCGCCGTTGATTGGCTGGCCGAGGACATTGCCTGCGATCTCGTTTTGCCGCGGACGCCCGATATCGGCGAAATGACCGCCAATCTGCGCGCCGCATTGGCTTCCGAGCCGGTCGACGTCATCGTCCAGCCGGCCGAGGGCAGGCGCAAGAAGATCCTGCTCGCCGATATGGATTCGACCATGATCGACCAGGAATGCATCGACGAGCTCGCCGACGAGATCGGCGTCAAGGATCATGTGGCGGCGATCACCGCGCGCTCGATGAATGGCGAGATCGCCTTCGAGCCCGCCTTGCGCGAACGCGTCGCCTTGCTGAAAGGCCTCGATACAGCCGTGGTCGACCGCATCATCGCCAACCGGCTGACGCTCGCCTCCGGCGGCCGCGCGCTGGTGCGCACGATGCGCGCCAACGGCGCCTGGACGGCGCTGGTCTCCGGCGGCTTCGACGTCTTCACCAGCCGCATCGCCGCCATGCTGGGCTTCCAGGAAAACCGCGCCAACCGCCTGATCGAGAAGGACGGCGTATTCACCGGCATGGTGGCCGAGCCGATCCTCGGCCGCGCCGCCAAGGCCGAAGCGCTGCTCGATATCGCGAAGAGGCTCGGACTGACGACAGAGGACGCCATCGCGGTCGGCGACGGCGCCAACGACCTCGATATGATCCGTCTTGCCGGCACCGGCATCGCGCTTCACGCCAAGCCGGCGGTGGCGGAGCAGGCCCGTATCCGCATCGATCATGGCGATCTGACCGCGCTGCTCTATCTCCAGGGCTACCGCCGGGAGGAGTTCGTCGAGTGAGACCCATGCGAACCGAGCGCCTGATCCTGCGCAACTGGGAGGATCGCGACCGCGAGCTTTTCCATCGCATCAATTCGGACGAGCGCGTGATGGAATTCTTCCCGTTCCGCCGCGACCGTGCCGCGGCGGACGCCAAGATGAACGAATTCCGCGGCTGGATCGAGGAGGATGACTACGGCTTCGCCGCGGCCGAAATCGCCGCGACCGGCGAATGCATCGGCTTCGTCGGTCTCCTGGATACGGATGATGTGCCATCGCTACCGGACGGCACGATCGAGATCGGCTGGCGGCTGGCGCCGGAATTCTGGGGCAAGGGTTATGTCACCGAGGCATCTGAAGCCTGGCTCGCCTTCGGCTTCGAAACGTTGAGGCTGGAGGAGATTGTCTCCTTCGCCGTCGCCGAAAACCATCGCTCCATCGCCGTCATGAACCGGCTCGGTATGCGAGCCGATCCAGGCGGCGATTTCGACCATCCGAGCGTCCCCGACACCCATCCGCATCTCAAACGCCATGTCTTGTACAGGCTGGCGCGTGAGGACTGGCAGGCACGAAAAAGGGCGGCTCGCTAGCCGCCCACTTCGTTGAAGTTCAGTTAGTTGGGTGCCTTTCCGGACTCAATCCATCCGGATCGTGACGAAGCGCAACTCGCCGGTCTTCGACGCCAGCATCAAGAGCGCGTTCTTGCGGCCCTGCTCCTTCAATGCGCCGATCCGGTCCATCACGTCCTTCGGCGTGCCGACCGATTCCTGCGCGATCTCGGTGATCACCTCGCCGGGCTGGATGCCGCGCTCGGCCGCCGCCGAATCCTTGGCGACATCGGTGATGACCACGCCGGACACATCGGCCCCGATGCCGAACTTCTGCCGCGTCTGATCGTTGAGTTCGCCGACCGTCATGCCGAGCACCGAAGCAGTCGATACCGGAGGCGCCGCCTTGTCGCCCTTGTCCTGGTCGGTGTTGCCGTTCTCGCCGCTGGCCAGCTTCTCGCCGTCCTCCAGCCGTCCGAGCGTCACCTTGACGGTCTGCTCGACGCCCTTGCGCACGATGACGACGTCGACCGCCTTGCCGACCGGGCTTTCGGCCACGACACGCGGCAGGTCGCGCATTTCATGGATATCCTTGCCGTCGAACTTGATGATGACGTCGCCGGCCTGCACCGACCCGTTGTCGACCGGCCCGCCCTTGATGACGCCGGCCACCAGCGCGCCCTTGGCGGTCGCCATGCCGAGGCTTTCGGCGATGTCCGCCGTCACCGGCTGGATGCGCACGCCAAGCCAGCCGCGCCGCGTCTCGCCAAACTGGCGAAGCTGGTCGACGACGCCGGCGGCAAGCTGCGAGGGGATGGAGAAACCGATGCCGATCGACCCGCCCGACGGCGAGATGATCGCCGTGTTGATGCCGATGACCTCGCCCTCGGCGTCGAACAGCGGGCCGCCGGAATTGCCGCGGTTGATGGCGGCGTCGGTCTGGATGAAATCGTCATAGGGGCCGGAATTGATGTCGCGGTTGCGCGCCGAGACGATGCCGACCGTCACCGTTCCGCCCAGGCCGAACGGATTGCCGATCGCCATCACCCAGTCGCCGACGCGCATCTTGGTGGAATCGCCGAATTTCACCGCCGTCAGCTTGTGGCCCTTGGGGTCGACCTTCAGCACCGCGACATCGGTCTTGGTGTCGGTGCCGACCAGCGTCGCCTTCAGCGTGATGCCATCGGAGAAATTGACTTCGATATCGTCGGCATCGGCGATGACGTGGTTGTTGGTCACCACGATGCCCTGCTCGGCGTCGACGACGAAGCCGGAGCCGAGCGACTGCACTTTCTGCGCGGCACCGCCCTTGTCGCCGCCACGGTTCTTGAAGAAATCGTCGAAGAAGTCCTGGAACGGGGAGCCCTCGGGCAGCTGCGGCATCGGCACCGCGCCCGGCCCTTCCGTGCCTTTGACCGTCTGCGAGGTCGAGATGTTGACCACCGCGCCAAGCAGGCGCTCGGCCAGATCTGCGACCGAAGGCGGTCCGTCGGAGGCGATCGTCGGCGTGACGAAGGACGGAACGGCGACAATGCCGACTGCGAATGCCGTGGCGCCGGCGAAAAAGGTGCGCCGCGCCGCGCGCAACAGGGTGTCGGATATCATCGTGGCCTCCCGGTGTTTCAGAAAAGGAACGGCGCATCCGCAAAGGCGCCTGTCCAATTCATGTTGGCAAGAAATAAGGCACGTTTGCGGCTATAGCTATCGGCGGAAGATAAATCGTCAATCGCTTCGGCACCAAGGAATTTCATCAACCGCGGACCAGCCAGACGATGGCGACGCCGATGGCGATCGCCGCCAGCCCGCCGATCCGCAGCACATTTTCCGGCACAGACAGCACTTCAGTAGCGAGCTTCCGGGCCAAAGCCGGAAACCCTCCATAGACCAGCCCTTCGATCACGAGGACCAGGCCGATTGCCGCCAGAAAATCCTGCACCGCCCGCTACTGGGCGGTGCCGGGTTGCGTTGCAGGTGGCGTCGCAGGCGCGGCAGGTGCCGGCCCGGGCTTGCTGTCCGGATCGCGGAAATAGCGGAAGAACTCGGATTCGGGCGAGAGCACCATCGTCGTTCCGGTGCTGTCCAACGCCGTGCCATAGGCGTTCATCGAGCGATAGAAATCGAAGAAGGCCGGATCGCGCTTATAGGCGTCCGCGAAGGTCGCGCTGCGTTGCGCCTCGCCCTCGCCGCGCAGGATTTCCGATTCCTTCTGCGCCTCGGCAACGATCTCGACGACCTCGCGGTCGGCTCGCGCCCTGATGCGCTGCGCCGCCTCGTTGCCGCGGGCTCTCAGACGCTCGGCTTCCGCCAGGCGCTCGGCCTTCATGCGGTCATAGGTCTGCTGCGAGACCTCCGCCGTCAGATCGGTCCGGCGGATGCGCACGTCCTCGATGTCGAGGCCGAGCGAGGTCGCGTCGGGACGAAGCTGATCGCGCACCTCGCGCATCATATTGCCGCGCTCTTCCGAAAGAGCGGCTTCGAAGTCGCGCAGGCCGTAGACACGGCGCAGCGCCGCATCGAGACGCGTCCTGAGCCGCGCCTCGGCCAGTTCAACCTGACCGGACACCGCCGCGCGGAAGGTGCGCGGATCCGAGATGCGGTAGGCGATGAAGGCGTCGACCTCGTAGAACTTGCCGCCCGAGACCTGGACGCGGATATTGTCGAGATCGAAGCGCATCACCCGCTTCTCGACCATCTGCACGCTGTCGGCATCGAAGAAGGCGAACGGCGCCTTGAAGTAGATGCCGGGCTCGTTCTTGACGTCGATGATCTCGCCGAACCTGAGCACGATCGCCTGCTGGCCGGCATTGACCACGAACACGGAGGAATAGAGCAGGAACAGAAGGACAGCCGCGATGACGGCGACGATGGGAAGCCGGTTGGCCATCACTGGTTACCTCCCGTCGTGACGCCGCCCAGAGGGGCCGGCGCCGGCTGCGCTTTCGGCTGCAATGCCGGCAGCGGCAGGTAAGGCAGCACGCCCTGACCATTGCCCTGCTCGACGACGACCTTGTTGGAGTCCTTCAGGATCTTCTCCATGGTTTCGAGGTAAAGGCGCTTGCGCGTGACGTCGGGCGCCTTCGCGTATTCGTTGTAAACGGAGATGAAGCGCTGCGCCTCGCCTTCCGCCTCCTGCACGACGCGGTTCTTGTAGGCCGCGGCATCTTCGCGGACCTGCGCCGCCTGGCCGCGCGCCTGGCCGAGCTTCTGGTTGGAATACTGGTTGGCCTGCTCGACGAACTTGTCCTCGTCCTGCTCGGCGCGCTGCACCTCGTCGAACGCGTCGGCCACCTCACGCGGCGGTGCCGCGTCCTCGATCGAGACCGCGTTGACCTGGAGACCGGTCTTGTAGCCGTCTAGCGTGCCCTGGATGATCTCGCGCACCCCGGTTGCGATACCCTGGCGATCGTCGCGGAAGATGTCCTGCGCCGGCCGCCGGCCGACGACTTCGCGCATGGCGCTCTCGGCGACCTGGGCCAGCATGCCGTCGGGATCTGAAACGTCGAACAGATAGGCTTTGGGATCGGAGACCTGGTAGGCCACCGAGAACTGCACGTTGACGATGTTCTGGTCGCCGGAGAGCATCAGCCCGGAGCCGCTGCTCGAGCCGCCGCCGACGCTGACGAGCTGCTCGGAGATCTTGGCGGTTTCGACCGTTTCGATCGGCCACCAATGGAAATGCAGGCCTGGCTGCGAAAGCTCGGTCTTCGGCTGGCCGAAGCGCAGTTCTACCGCAACTTCATCGGGCTGCACGGTGTAGATCGCCTTGAAGGCCCACAGCACGATGAGGGCCAGCGCGATCAGCCCGAGCACGGCCGGGCTCGCGCCGCCGCCGCCGGGAAGCGCACGCCGCAGCCTGTCCTGGCCGCGGCGGATGATATCCTCAAGATCGGGGGGCGAACCCTGCGGGCCGCTTGGCCCTTTCGGTCCCTGCCCCCAGGGCCCCTGATTGCCGCCGCCGCCCCATGGGCCGCCGCCACCGCTCTTGTCGTTCCAGGGCATGAATGTCCTTTCGCTCCGGTTCCCTCAGGCCTTGCGGCGCAATCCTAACGCATGACCCGGAAAACCCATATCGGTTTTCGAAAAGGAATCATGCGCCAAAATCAAAGTATTACGGCGGCCTCTTGCGCGTCCGGTTGGACGCGCGCCGCTGCAACACCGTTCTTCTATAGGGACGCCTTGACCCGCTTTCAACGCGATGTGCCGTCGTCCCCGTGCGATTTGGATCGGTAGCGACCCTTTGTCGTCGTCAGCGATCGTCGCGTCGGCGCTCGTAAACCGTGTAACGCGTGGCGTGGCTGTCTTTCTCGCCGGCAGGAAAATCCTCGGCGTCGACGACTTGCCAGATGCTTGGGTCGATCGGCGGAAAATGCGCGTCGCCATCGACGCTGGCCAGCACATGGGTCACATGCAGCCGGTCGGCGAGCGGCAAAGCCTGGGCGTAGATCTCGCCGCCGCCGACCACGCAGATCTCCTCCGCTCCCGCCATGCAGCGGCCGCGCACCCTGGCCAGCGCGATCGCGTCATCCAGCGAGTGGGCCACCTCGATGCCCTCGGCGCGCCAGGCCTTGTCGCGCGTCACCACGATGTTGAGACGGCCGGGCAGCGGCCGGCCGATGCCTTCATAGGTCTTGCGGCCCATAATGATCGGCTTGCCCATCGTGTCGGCCTTGAACCGCTTGAGATCGGTGGAAAGCCGCCACGGCAGGCCGCCTTCGCGTCCGATCACGCCGTTTTCGGCGATGGCGACATAGATCGCGATGTCCATCAGCCGCCATTCCCGCCATTGTCCGACGGCTCCAGCAGCAGGATGTCGATGTCGTGCTCGGGATAGAAATCCTTGGCCGTGATCTCGAACGTCGTCGGTCCGACCTTTTTGACATTGTCGCCGCAGAAGGAGACGAGGTTCTTGGGGCTGCCCTTGTCGATCGTCAGCTTGAAATTGCCGATATTGCCGGAGGCCCAATTCCCCCCCGTGGTCAGGATATAGGCGATCCGGCTCTCGTAATATTTCGGGTAGCCGTCCGGATTTGCCTTGGCCGCCTTGCGGACCGCGTTCTCGAACGCGCCGTCCATGCAATAGCGGGTCTTGTAGGCCGCATACTGGCCCTGGAACTGGCCGTCATAGAAGAAGCTGACCGAGGAAGTGCCGCCGACGCTTGGCTTGTAGCGGTGCGAGACATGGACTTCCTTGTTGGCCGGGAAGGTCGAACGCCACCAATAGGTCGAGCGCAATTGCCAGAACGGCGCATAGGCGGTTTTCATGCCCGAGCCGTCATCGGCGGTATCCTCGATGATGATGCCACGGTTTTCCCAATCCTCGGCGACATCCTTGGGCAGCTTCGCCAGCGCCGCCTTGGCGGCATCGCCGAACGGATAGAGCGGCACGTTCTGCGCCTTGAGGTCGGCGGTGATGTCGATGCCGAGCGCCAGCGCCTTTTGCTCGAGCTGAGGCTTCGCGTCGACGCCGTCGATCGTCACCTCGAAGCCGAGGAAATTGTCGCTCTGTGCCTCCGGGATCGCCGGCATCTCGTTCGGATCGCCCTCGATGTCGGGCATCGGGAACGCGACGACGGAGCTGACATCCTTGTCGGTGTTGTTGCGGAACACATAGTCGACCGTCACCTTCTCCGGCGAGATGAACAGGTCCTCGCTTTGCATCGCGACCGCGTCGCTGCGCGACAGGATCAGCCCGCCGGTGCCGAGCTCGGCGACGGAATCATTGGCGAAGGCCGGAGCGGCGATGATCGCCAGCGCTGCGGTCAGTACGATGCGTAACATGGACCCCTCCTCGACGGCGATACCGGGCGTCTTTTCATCTACCGTTTCAGCGCGCCGTTTCAAAGCCCTTCGTCATCGGGCACCGGGACTTCTGGACACCGCGCCGCCGATCGGGCAGGAGATCGCCATGCGCAAGCTTCTCGTCATCGGCATCGGCGCCGGCAATCCCGACCACATGACGGTGCAGGCCATCAACGGCCTGAACCGCGCCGACGTGCTGTTCATTCCCGACAAGGGAGCGAAGAAGAACGATCTTGCCGATCTGCGCCGGCAGATATGCGACCGCTTCGTCACCAATCCGAAGTCGCGCCGCGTCGAGTTCGAGGTGCCGGTGCGGGCCGAGCCGACATCGTCTTACCGGACAACCGTCGACGACTGGCACGAGGCGATCGCCGAGATCTATGAAGCCCTGATACGCGACGAGCTTGCCGAAGACGGCTGCGGCGCCTTCCTGATCTGGGGCGATCCGTCGCTCTATGACAGCGCGCTGCGTATCCTCGAACGCGTTCGCCTCAGAGGCAATGTCGGTTTCGAGCTCGAAGTCATCCCCGGCATCACCGCGATCCAGGCGCTGGCCGCCGCCCACGCGACCGCGCTCAACCGAATCGGCGATTCGATCCTGGTCACCACCGGCCGGCGGTTGACCGAGGAAGGCCTGGCTGCCAATGCCGGCTCGACCATAGTCATGCTCGACGGCAAATGCGCCTTCAACACGCTTGCCGACCAGGACGTCCTCATCCAGTGGGGCGCCTATCTCGGCACAGCGGACGAGATCGTCATCTCCGGCCGGCTGGGCGATGTCAGCGCCGAAATCGAAAGGGTTCGCGAGGAAGCCCGCCGAAAGAAGGGCTGGATCATGGACACCTATCTGCTGAAGAAATTTGGGGATTAGGGATTAGGCAGTAGGGAATAGGCAGTAAAATTAAAATAATGGGAGGCGATTAGAGGCCTCGATTTCGTTTGCATCGAGCATCCAGGACATCATACCCCTACTGCCTACTGCCTACTGCCTCATCCGGCATCGATCTCCGCCTGCAGGGCCTGCATATGGATGGCGGCGGCCGATGAAGCGGCTCGCTCTATGGCGCGAAACCGGCTGACGACCGCCAAACCCGCCGGTGTCAGTTGCGCGCCGCCGCCTTTGCGGCCACCGGTCTGCGCCGCGACCAGCGGCTTGCCGAACACGCGGTTCATGTCCTCGACCAGATCCCAGGCATGCTTGTAGGACATCTCCATGCCGCGCGCCGCGGCCGAGATCGAGCCGAAGGCGGCGATCTGCTCCAGAAGTTCGATCTTGCCCGGGCCGATCCGGCCGTCGGGGTCGAGATTTATCCGCAGGCTGAGCGACGGCATTTCATCTCCTCGGATTCCACGGCACGACAATAGTCTCTATGCGAAGGAAGCGCTATTCCAAATATACATAGCGACGTGATCGAGCGCCTCAAACGTCGGCTTCGGCCGGCAGGCCGGCGCCGGTGTTTGCGCGATCGAAGCTCACCGTCTTGATGACCGCGAAGACCTGGCTTCCCAGCCTGAGGCCAAGCGCCTGCCGCGATTGCTCGGTGATCCGCGCGACCACAACCGCGCCGTGGCAATCGATGCCGATCTCGACCTCGGGCCCCTCGCCCGGCTTCATGTTGACGATTGTTCCCGCCAGGATGTTGAGCGCGCTGAGGCCGGCGGGTTTCTCGATGGCGACCATCACGTCACGGGCGCGGATGCGGATGCGAACCGAAGCACCGGCCGGCCGCGCAAGTTTCGGCACGCGGATCTCGCCGGCCTGCGAGGCAAGCACCGTCATGCCGAAGGCCTCGTCGTGACGCAGAACCTTGGTGTCGAGCACGGCACCCCCCTCGGCACGCTCTTCCGCCGGCAACAGGTCGAGCCGCCGCATGATCGCCTCGGTCGGGCCCGCGGCCGCGACCTTGCCCTGTGAAAACACCACGACGTCGCTCGCCAGCCGCGCCACCTCGGCGACGGAATGGCTGACATAGCCAATCGGGATCTTCGTCTCGTCGCGCAGCCGCTCGATATAGGGCAGGATCTCGGCCTTGCGCGCCTCGTCGAGCGAGGCGAGCGGCTCGTCCATCAAAAGCAGTTTCGGGCTGGCGAGCAGCGCGCGGCCGATCGCGACGCGCTGCTTTTCGCCGCCCGACAGTTTCGCCGGCCGCCGGTCGAGCAAGTGACCGATGCCGAGCAGGTCGACCACCGCATCCATCTTGGCGTAGCGCTCGGATGCCGGCGTGAACCAGCGGCCGTAGCGCAGATTGTTGGCGACGCTCATGTGCGGGAACAGCCGCGCGTCCTGGAACACCATGCCGATCCGCCGCTTGTGCATCGGCACGAAGATGCGCGCGGCGGTGTCGACCAGCACATTGCCGTCGACCGAGATACGGCCTTTGTCCGGACGGATCAGGCCCGCGATCAGGTTGATCAGCGTCGACTTGCCCGAGCCCGACGGCCCGAACAGCGCCGTCAGCCGGCCGGCGCTCTCGAAACGCGCCTCCATGGCGAAATCGCCTAGGCGATGGCTGATGTCGACCGAGAGCGTCATTCGATGTCCATCCGCGGGCCGACCCGCCGCGCCAGCACTTCCGAGGCGATGAGCGCGACCATCGAGATGACGATCGAGATCAGCGTCAGCCTGAGCGCGCCTTCATCACCACCCGGCACCTGCGTGAAGGTGTAGATCGCCGAGGGCAGTGTCTGCGTCTCGTTGGGGATGTTGGAGACGAAGGTGATGGTGGCGCCGAATTCGCCCATCGCCTTGGCGAAGGAAAGGATCGCGCCGGCGATCAGGCCAGGCAGGATCAGCGGCAGCGTGATGGTGGCGAACACCCAGAGCGGATTGGCGCCGAGCGTGCCGGCCGCCGCTTCGATTCTGCGATCTACAGCCTCGATCGAGAGGCGGATAGCCCGCACCATCAGCGGAAAGCCCATGACCCCGCAAGCCAATGCCGCGCCCGTCCAGCGGAACGAAAAGACGATGCCGAAATGCTCGGCAAGGAAGGCGCCGGCCGGGCCACGCCGGCCGAAGGTGAGCAAGAGCAGATAGCCGGTCACCACCGGCGGCAGGATCAAGGGCAGATGCACCAGCCCGTTGAGCAGGGTCTTGCCCCAGAAACGCCCCCGCGCAAGCAGGAGCGCTATCAGGATGCCGGGCGGCAGGCTGGCGATCATCGCCACCGTCGCCACCTTGATCGACAGCCGGACCGCATTCCATTCGTCGGGAGTGAGGTCCAGCAGCCAGTTCATAGCTATGTTTGCGCGGTCTTTCTCAGTTGCTCGGCGCGAGCACCGTGAAGCCCTGCTCCTTGAACAGGTCGGCGGCCTTGGCCGACTCGACGCATTTCAGGAAGGCCGCCGCATCCTTGTCCTTCGAATCCGCGGTCTGGGCAATCGGGTAGATGATCGGCGGATGCGAATCTTCCGGGAAGGTGCCGACGACCTTGACGCCCTTTTCGGCATGCGCGTCGGTGGCATAGACGATGCCAAGCGCCGCCTCGCCCGTGGACACCAGCTTAAGTGCTGCACGCACATTCTCGGCCTGCGCGACCTTGCCTTCGACCGACGACCAGACGCCCAGCGATTCCAGCGCCGCCTTGCCGTATTTGCCGGCCGGCACGGCCTTGAAATCGCCCATGGCAAGCCTGCCGTCGCCGATCAGCTTGGCGAGGTCGAAGCTCTTCTCGACCTTGGTCTCGACCGTGGAATCCTTCGGCGCCACCAGCACGATCTGGTTGCCGAGCAGCTTCACTTCGGTATCCGGCTTGGTCAGCTTCTTGTCGGAGAGATATTTCATCCAGTCGAGGTCGGCCGAGACGAAGATGTCGGCCGGCGCGCCGCCTTCGATCTGCTTGGCGAGCGCCGAGCTCGCCGCGTATGAAATGGTGGCGGCTTCGCCGACTTCCGGCTCGCAGGCCTTGTTGACCGCGTCGAGCGCGTCCTTGAGGCTCGCCGCGGCAAACACGACCACCTTGTCGTCGGCATGGGCCGCCGGTACCGCCGCCATCAGCATCGCCGTCACACCGCCAACAGCGATCGCCTTCAACCCAAAACCCTTGCCCGTCATGGAGTCTCTCCCCGGTTTCAAAATCCGTACGGCTCAAAGCCTCGGATCGATATATCCGTATGAACATAACAAGGGAAGGCTTTTCGCCAGTCACGGCATTGTGCGCCGTCGAGGTCTCGGCCTACGATGAATGCGAAACGAAACGGCGAAGCTTAAAGGAGCGACGCATGCAGATCAGCGCTCGCAACATCCTCAAGGGTAAGGTCACCGAGATCGTCAAGGGAGCCACCACCTCGCATGTCAGGATCGACATCGGCGGCGGCGTCATCGTCACCTCCTCGATCACCAACGAAGCGGTCGCCGACCTCGCGATCGAGAAGGGCAAGCAGGCCTATGCGGTGATCAAGGCCTCGGACGTCATGGTCGGCATCGACTGAGCCGAAGGCTGGCTCACACGGCGATAGGCGCCTTGATATTCGCATCCGCGAAATAATTCTCGAGGCGGAAATCCTCGAAACGGAAGGCGAAGAGGTCCTTCACCTCCGGATTGATCCACATCGTCGGCAAGGCCTTGGGCGTACGCCGCATCTGCTCGCGCGCCTGCTCGAAATGGTTCGAATAAAGATGCGCGTCGCCGAGCGTGTGGACGAAATCGCCGGGCTTCAGCCCCGTGACCTGCGCTACCATCATGGTGAGCAAGGCATAGGAAGCGATGTTGAACGGCACGCCGAGAAAAATATCGGCTGAGCGTTGGTAAAGCTGGCAGGAGAGCCGGCCCTCCGAGACATAGAACTGGAACATGCAATGGCAGGGCGGCAGCGCCATCGCCTCGACTTCGGCCGGGTTCCAGGCCGAGACGATCAGCCGGCGCGAGTTAGGATTCTTGCGTATCTCCTTCAAAAGGCCCGCGATCTGATCGATCTCGCCGCCTTGCCCGTCCGGCCATGAGCGCCACTGCTTGCCGTAGACGGGACCCAGATCGCCATTCTCGTCGGCCCATTCGTCCCAGATGGTGACGCCATGGTCGTTGAGATATTTGATGTTGGTGTCGCCGGCCAGGAACCACAAAAGCTCGTGGATGATCGACTTCAGATGCAGCTTCTTCGTGGTCGTGACCGGAAAGCCGCGCGAAAGATCGAAGCGCATCTGGTAGCCGAACACCGAGCGCGTGCCTGTCCCGGTGCGGTCGCCACGGTCGGCGCCGTTCTCCAGCACATGCTTCAACAGGTCGAGATATTGGCGCATCGGCTCTGCCTCGATTCGGGTGACAAGCAATCATACCCGACCGACAGCCGATCGAACACCGCAAAGCAGGCTCCGGATGTGGATCGCGCCAAAAACCCACGGCACCGGCACGGTTTCGTGCCGGCCGCGGGGTGGCTGTGCCTTACAGAGATCCGAGCTTGCCGAGGTCCTTGGCGACCAGATAGTAGAAGGTCACGCGGCTCTTGGTGTTGTCGGCATGCATCGCCTTGCAGGTCTTTTCGATCGAGGCATTGGCCTTTGCGGCATCCGCGATGCCGAGCTTCTTGCCGATCCAGTTCTCCCGCACGCGGTCGAGTTCCTTCGGGTCGGTGCAGGACACCAGCGAGGAATCGCGGTTCCTGAGCGCAATGCCCAGATGCTTGACGATCTTATCGACCGCATCGGCGCTGGCGCCGGCATCGTATTTCTTCACATCCGCAAGATAGTCGGCCATCGAACTTCCCCTCGTCGGCGCCACGGATCCGATCGGTGAGGGTTGTGGCGCGCTACGCAACCTGTGCGCTAGGTCAGAGACTCCTCACCAGGAGCGAGATTTGATTGAGTGGGCGCGCAAGTCAACCCTGGCTGCGCAGTTTGGCATAACCGGATAAGCGCCGGTTTGGCCTTTCTTTTTCCGTTATCGATCCCTATATTCGTTTCGTCGGCTTGACCGACTATGGCGATAAACAGGCGATGAAATAAGCCGTTCGGACCCGGGGGCGGTACCCGGCGCCTCCACCAAAAACCGCTCTGGCTGACGGAGCGGCTTTTGCTGGGGGCGAAATAGGATCGACGAAGGTGTAAAGATCGTACTTTTGCCCGGCATTGTACCACCGTCATCGGGCTAAACTTATAGTTGCCAACGACAACTATGCGGAAGCTCGTCTCGCTGCTTAATGCGGCGCGAACGCTTCAAATCAAGTCCTAGCGGTTCGCACTTCTAGGCGGGGTTCGGAGGTACCTGGCAACAGAAACCTCCACCTTCCCCCAATTTCTCATCCGATCAACCGAACGGCCAAGGCTCGTCCGGCGCTCGATGCGCGGCCTTGCCGCTCATCCTCCATGGACAAGCGATGCAAAACGATTGCGGCCGATTCTTCGTGCTGACCGGCGGTCCAGGTTCCGGCAAGACAACCTTGATCGAAGCGCTGCGGGCCCAGGGCTTCGCGACGGCGCCTGAGGCCGGGCGCGGCATCATCCGCGACCAGATGGCCATCGGCGGCCCTGCCCTTCCCTGGCAGGATCGCGCGCTCTTTGCCGAGCTGATGCTGTCGTGGGAACTGCGCTCCTGGCACGCCGCGCATGCCGAGCCACCGGGCCCGATCTTCTTCGATCGCGGCGCGCCCGACTCGGTCGGCTATCTCAGGCTCTGCGGCCTGCCGGTGCCGGACCACCTCACAAGCGCTGCGAGGAAATTCCGCTACGCGCGCCGTGTCTTCGTCGCGCCACCCTGGCCGGAGATATTCACCCAGGACGAGGAGCGCAAGCAGACGCTCGACGAGGCCGAGCGCACATTCCGCTCGGTGACCGGCGTCTATGTGGAGCTCGGTTACGAACTGGTGCCGTTGCCTCTCGCTCCGGTCGAGGAACGGTTGCGCTTCGTCATCGATCAAACAGCGTCGCCAGGGACATGAAAAAGGCCGGGATCAAGCCCGGCCTCTCCTGTCTTCTCAACGGCTGCCCTATTCCGCCGGCGCCTCGACCGCCTCGCGCGAACGGCCGAGCGTTAGCTTGGCCAGCGTGAAAGAAATCACCGCGCAGAGCGTGATGCCGGCCACCATCGGCAGCGGCGTGCCGTCGAAGAAGATGCCGGCGACACCCATCGCCAGCGCGCCGATGGCGAAATGCAGCGTGCCCATCAGCGCCGAGGCCGTGCCGGCGATCTCGCCATGCTCTTCCATCGCCAGCACCGAGGTTGTCGGGATGACGAGGCCAAGGAAGCCGTAGCCGACAAAGAGCAGCGCCGCCATCACGTCGAGCCGGTCGACACCCGAGGCCATGATGGCGAACAGCGCCACCATCACCGTGGCATAGCCGGTCACCGCCACCCAGACGACGCGCTTCAACCCGAAGCGGTCGGCCAGCAACCCGGTCAGCTGCGACATGCCGATGAAGGCGACCGCGTTGATCGAGAAGAACACGCTGTAGACCGACGGCGACAGGCCGTAATGGTCGATCAGGATGAAGGACGAGCTCGACAGATAGACGAAGAAGCTCGCAATGCCGAAGCCCGCGATCGCCACGAGGCCAAGGAAGTTGCGGTCGCCCATCAGATAGCGGTAGCCGGCGAGCGCCGTGCCGAAGGACGAGCCGGCGCGCTCTTCGACCGGCCGCGTCTCCTTGAGCGAGGTGGCGAGCAGGATGGTGGCCAAAGCGGCGGCACCCGTAACCGTCCAGAATACGGCGCGCCAACCAAAACTCTCGATGATCTGGCTGCCGGTCAGCGGCGCCAGGATCGGCGACACCGAGAACACCAGCATCAAGAGCGACATCAGCTTGGCGGCCTCGTTGCCGGTGTGCAGGTCGCGCACGATGGCGCGCGGCACCGCCATGCCGGCGCTGGCGCCAAGCCCCTGCAGGAAGCGGAAGGCGATCAGCCACTCGATGGTCGGCGCCATCGCCGAGCCGACGCCGCCGACCATGAACAGCGCAAGGCCGGCATAAAGCGGCGCCTTGCGGCCGACCATGTCGGAGATCGGTCCGACGACGATCTGCCCAAAGCCCATCGACAGGAAGAAGATCAGAAGGCTCATCTGCACGGCGGCTGTGCCGGCATGCAGATCCTGGCCGATCGAAGGCAGCGCGGGGAGATACATATCGATCGCAAACGGGCCGATCGCGGACAACAAGCCGAGCACGACCGCGATGCGGAGGAATTTGGGACTCATGATAAGGCTCTTTCGGATCTGGTTGCCGCCGCGAAATGCCGGCGTCTGAACCCAGGACGTTCCATCCCGTGGGAAATCCGACACCTGAGAGCGAATTCATTCGTCTCTAGAGCGAACTTGTTCGTCTCGGCAGCGCAGACTTCCCGTTATTGTGTCCACAAATTTAGACAGGCTTGTCCAATTCGTCAATCACCGCTATATAGATTTTTCATGAAGCACGGCGTTTCTCCTGACACTTTCCCGCCACGCAGCCACGAGGCCAAGCGCGTGTCGGTGGTCGATGCCGCCGCTTCCGTCTTCTGCCGCGAAGGCTATGCCGGCGCCAATATCGACCTGATCGCGGCCGAGGCAGGCGTTTCACGCCAGACCGTCTACAACCATCACGGCGATAAGGAAAAGCTCTTCGTCGCCGTCGTGCGCGACCTGACGGAGCGCTGCAATGCCGGCATCTTCGCCACCATCGCCAGCTTCCCCGACCAGCCCACGGACCTGGAAGCCGACCTGGTCGCCTTTGCGGTGCGCATGAACCGCAATTGCATCTGCAACCGCGACGGCCGTTTCCTGCGCAAGCTGATCCAGGCCGAAGGCGGGCGTTATCCGGAACTGTTTGCCGAATGGCGCGAGCAAGGCCCGGGCCGCACCTGGTCGGCGCTTGCCGCGCGCTTCGCCCGGCTTGCCTTCGCCGGACATTTGTCGATCGGCGACCCCGACGTCGCGGCGCGTCAGTTCCTCGCCCTCGTCAACGCCGAGCTTCAGATCACTTTCATGCTGGGCGGCGCACCGACCGAGGAAGAGGTGCTAAGCTCCGCCACCAATGGTGTGCGGACCTTTCTCAGCGCCTTCGCCAGGAAGAAATCGCCAGCCGGCAAACAGGCGGCGCTCGTTCACGCCTGAGCGATCAAATCGCCGGCACCCCTCTTGGCCTCACGGCTTTGCGCCTATATGCGGTTTACGCCGCGCTCAAGCTTGATTACAGCTATGCGGACGATTCAACGGAACCCGACCATCAGATGGCCGACGACCACATCCGCTACGACATTCTGGCCCAGGAGGCTCTGCGCGGTGTCATGCGCAAGGTCCTGGCCGAGGTCGCGCGCACGGGCCTTCCGGGCAATCATCATTTCTTCATCACCTTCCTAACCGGCGCGCCGGGCGTGCGCATCTCGTCCAGGCTGCGCGAGCGCTATCCGGAGCAGATGACCATCGTCATCCAGTTCCAGTACTGGGACCTCAAGGTGACGGATGCCGGCTTCGAGGTCGGGCTGTCCTTCTCCGACGTGCCGGAGAAGCTCGAAATCCCCTTCTCCGCCGTGCGCGGCTTCTACGATCCGTCGGTCAATTTCGAGCTCGAATTCGACGTCAAGACGGAGAGCGCCGAAGACGAGGCTGCCGCTCCAGCGCCCGAGCCGATCGCCGTCGTCCCCGAGAAAAAGGCGGAAACCAAGAAGAAGGCCGTCGAGGCCGAAAAGAAACCGGCGGTCGCCGAGACCGGCGGCAAGGGTGCCGACGTCGTTTCGCTCGACGCCTTCCGCAAGAAGTAGCCCGGCGCCATGGGCGAGGTCGTCAATCTCCGCCAGGCCCGCAAGCAGAAAGCGCGCATCGAGAAAGAACGCCAGGCCGGCGAGAACCGGGCGCTGCACGGCCGCTCGAAGACGGAGCGCGAGCGTGACCGGCTGGCATCGGAAAAGGCCGAGAAATTCGTGGCCGGCCATCGCCGGGAAAAACCCGACGACCCTGGCGAGCGCTGAGTCCCTGCAATGGCCGCGGTCGAAAAACGTTCGGTAACGATCCGCGGTCACCGCACCAGCTTTTCCCTGGAACAGCCCTTCTACGACGATCTCATCGCCATCGCCGTGCAGCGTTCGCTGTCGCTCGCGGCCCTGGTCGCCGAGATCGACGAGACGCGCACCCGCGACGCGAACCTGTCATCCGCGCTGAGGCTCTATGTGCTGGCCTGGGCGAAGCGCGGCGGCGCGGCGCCCTAGACCGCGTTGTCGCTGAGGCTTTGTTGCGTCTTGCGCTTGGCGCCGAAGCTGAGCAGGGCCGAACGGTCACGCTCCTCCGCCTGCTTTTTCGACCTTACCCGCATCATGTCTTTCCAGCCGATATAGCCGACGAGCCGTTCATCCTCGCGTGAGACGACCGGCAGATGCGAGACGTTGGCGAGCAGAAGCTTGTCGGAAAGCGCCTCCAGATATTCGTCCGGATAAGCCAGCGTGATCTTGCTGCCGGCCAGCAATTCGCCAAGCGTCGTGCTGCGATGCTTGCCGTTACGACGCCAGCGCAGGATCGCCGGCGGATCGATGACGCCAAGCACATGGCCTTGCCCGTTGATCACCGGGAAGCTCGGATGCCGCGTCTCCGGCGCAGTCAGGAATGCAGCTGCGCCATGCAGCGTCATCGTCGCCGGCACAGTCTCGACCTTGGTCGTCATCACTTCCTTGACCCTGGTCAAAGCGAAAGGATCGACGCGGTATTCTCGAACGAGGTGATGCCCGCGCCGCGCCACTTTCTCGGTCAGGATCGAGCGCTTCATCAACAGCACGGTGACGGCATGGGCGGTGGCGCAGGCCGCGATCAGCGGCACCAGCACATGCGTGTTGCCGGTAAGCTCGGTGGCGAAGAAGGTCGCGGTCAGCGGCGCGCGCATGGTGCCGCCCATGGTCGCGGCCATCGCCAGCAGCGGCCAGAAGCCGGGGCTCGCCTCGGGCAGGATGCCCGAGAGCACCGCTCCCATCGCGCCGCCCATGATGAGCAGCGGCGCCAGCACACCGCCCGAGGTCCCGGACCCCAGCGCCACCGCCCAGATGACGGCCTTCACCACCAGAAGCAGCAGCGCGGCGGTGGCGACCGTGCGGCCGTCGAGCATGTTGGCGATGTTGTCGTAGCCGACGCCGAGCGCGTGCGGTTCGATAAGTCCGCCGATGCCGACCACCAGGCCGCCGATCATCGGCCACCACATCCAGTGGATCGGCAGCTTCTGGAAAGCGTCCTCGCAACGATAGACCATCTGCGTCAGCAGGCCTGAGAGCAGGCCGGCGCAGATGCCGATCAGCACCCAGCCGCCCAATCCGGCGATCGATGCCTCCATGGTGCCCGAGAACGGAAAGATCGGACCCGGCAGGTGCAGAAGGGTGCGCTCGACTTCCGCGACGATCGCGGCGACGGCGACAGGGATGAAGCTGCGCGGCGTCCATTCGAACAGGAGCAATTCGACCGCAAGCATGATGGCGGCGATCGGCGTGCCGAACACCGTCGTCATGCCGGCCGCGGCACCGGCCACCAGCAGCGTCTTGCGCTCATTGTCGCTGACCGGCAGCATCTGCGCGATCAGCGAGCCGATGGCGCCGCCGGTCATGATGATCGGGCCTTCGGCGCCGAACGGTCCGCCCGAGCCGATCGAGATCGCCGAAGACAGCGGCTTCAGCACCGCGACCTTGGCGTCGAGCCGCGAGCGCCCGAGCAGGATCGCCTCGATGGCCTCGGGAATGCCGTGGCCGCGGATCTTCTCGCTGCCGAAGCGCGCCATCAGGCCGATGATCAGCGCGCCGATCACCGGCACGATCACGGCGGCATAACCCAGCGGCGAGTCCTCGAGCTTGAACTCGGCCAGCGAGAACTGGCCGAAATAGGCGATGTTGGTGGCAAGACGGATGAGCTGCAGGAGCGCGATGCCGGCAAAAAGCCCAGCAGTCGCCACCACGACGGCAATGGCCGCGATGAGGAGCACGCGCGGATCGGTCGTGAAGTCGCGGAGATGGCCGTTGCCGGCGTGAGCAGGTTTCATTCTGGGAGCCTGAACTTTCTGGCGGCGCCAAGGCCGTCCGGTTTCAGGCGGCCTAATATCGTAATACGATATAAATCCGCAAGGCTGTTTTCGATCGCTGCACCGCGTCATTTTGGACAGGGATCGCGGCGGCCGGTTGAGCTTTTGCGGGAAAAGACCATAAGTCGGGAAATGACGCCGCCGAAACCACGCCCCGCCATCAGCCAGGCCGACTACCAGCGGCTGTCGCAGTTCCGTTATCTGATCCGCCGCTTTCTCGAATTCAGCCAGGTCCAGGCGAATGAGGCCGGCCTCACGCCGCGCCAGCACCAGGCGCTGCTGGCGATCAAGGGATTTCCCGGCGGCGGACCGGTGGCCGTGGGCGAGCTTGCCGAGCGGCTGCGCATCCGCCATCACAGCGCGGTGGAACTGGTGAACCGCCTTGCCGAGGCGGGCCTGGTGATCCGCGATCAGGACAAGGGCGATCACCGACGTGTGCTGCTGCAACTCACCCCTTTGGCCGACGATCGCCTGGCCGACTTGTCGGCCGCGCATCTCGACGAGCTTTCGCGCATCGAGCCGATGCTGCGGCGCCTGCTCTTGCGCCGCGGAGAATCCTAGGCGCTAAGATATTCAACTGGTTCGCCGACACAGGGATTTTGAAAGGTTGCCGTTTGTCTTGGCGCAAGATTTTCCCGTTCATTTCCGTGAAATCAGCGCAAACGCCGGGGATTGGTTGAAGCCGCCCCAACCTCGTCATTCTATGGCGGAGCAAGGAGCGAAGCGACGCGGCGCAGACCATAGAATCCATGCCGTGAGTTCGAAGCGTTGCCGCGGTGCAGAATTCTGCTCTGTTGCACGCCTTGGCGAAGGTAACGGCATGGATTCCAGGGTCTTCGCGACGGAGCTTCGCTCCTGCTCCGCCCTAGAATGACGATCGCGATGGGCGTTTCGGCCAATTTCCAACGCATGCCACCTGCCAACGCAAACAGAGCCGACCGGTCAAATCCCCTGTGTGCTGGGGAACTAGCTCCGCCCTACGCGCAGCGTGAAACTCAGCCGCCGTCGAGCGACTTCAGCAGATTGTCGATCGTGAACGGGTTGGCCTTCGGCTTCGCCGGCGCTGAAGTCGAACCATCATTGACGCCGGGCAGCGACCCATCGACCTTGCGCGTTTGCGCGGCTGCCTTGCGCTCCGCTTCCAGCCTCGCCTGCTCCGCCTTCTTGCGATCGGCCTCGGCCTGCGCCTTGGCCGCCTCGTCCGCGGCTCGCTGCTCGGCCTCGGCCTTCGCCTGTGCATCGGCCTTCGCCTTGGCGTCAGCCTCGGCCTGAGCCTTCGCCTCGGCTTCCGCCTTCACCCTCGCCTCTTCGTCGGCCTTGGCTTTTGCCTCGGCTTCCGCCTGTGCCTGCGCTTCCGCTTCGGCTTTCGCCTTGGCTTCCGCCTCGGCCTTCTGTCGCGCCTCTTCCTCTTGTCGGCGCAACTCCTCGGCCGCCTTGTCGCGCTCCATCTGCAGCGCCGCGTAGTAGCGCACTTCGCGCCGCAGGCGCTGCTTCTCCAGCAGCGCCGCCTGCATCGCCTCGACCCGCTGCTGTTCCTTCTCCAGCGCACGCTGCGTCAGGAACTGCGCCAGAGGGCCACTGTCGAACTGGGGCGCGGTCGCCCCGAGCGGACCGGCCAGGCTGAAATTGACGGCCGGCTCGGAACCGACCAGCGCCTCGTCGCCGGGACGATAGGTCAGCGCGCCCTTTGCCGTGACGGTGCTCGTGTTGAGATCGGCGGTCACGTCGGCGGACAAGGTCGCGCCGGGATTGTCGAGGCTGATCGGCGGCGCCCGCAACGTGCCGTTGGCAACGGTGAAGGCCGTATCCGTGTCGCCGGCGGCGAAGCTGCCCGTCCCGGCGATCTGCGGCGCGAACTCCGCGGTCTTGGCCGTGTCGATATCGCGCCCGATCGTGTCAGCCTTGGCGATGATGGCGCCAAAGCCGTCCGGATTGATGCCGTCCACTTTCAATCCCTTCAGCGCCGCCGTGCCGGAGCCGGACAGGGCCGCAATCATGGCGTCGACGGATTTGCCGCTGGTCGACAGCGCCGCCGAAAGATCGCCGCTGCCGCCGATACCGGCGCCGGGCAGAACCGCGGAAAGATCGCTGCCGGCCAGCCTCATCTGGCCGGAGAACAGGCCGGTGCCCTCCGTGTTCTTCAGGTCGAACAGGCCGGTCAGGTCGCCGCCGTAGAGCTTAGCCTTGAGGTCGGAGACGTGGATGCCTTCGCGATCGAGCTTCAGCGAGAATGAAGCGTCATGCGCCGTGGCGAAGGGCCCGACCGCGAGCGCCGAGGTGTTGAGGTCGAGATCTGCGTTGAACGGCAGCGTCGACTTCTGGCTGAACGGCGTGGTCGGCCATCCGCCCTTGGCGGGCGCGAAGGACTGGTCGCCGAACAGCGAGACCGCCAGCGGATCGAGGTCGAGCTCGTCGAGCGCCAGCGCCCCGGCAAGATGCGGCAGCCCATCCTTGGCGTCGATGTTGATGTCGCCGGACACCGGCGCCTTGTTGATCGAACCGGTGAGGCCGCTCAGCACCAGGAGCCCATTGCCGAAATCGGCATCGGCCGCCAGCGATGTCGACGTGCCCGTTCCCATGCCGGGCAGGCCTACGCCCGTCGTCATCAGCCACGGCTCGATATCCGCGGCATCGAGACTGACCTTGCCCTTGGCGATGGGGCCTTGCGCCGTCGAGGCGACTGTTCCGTCGAAGCCTGCCCTGAAATCATCGGCTGTCAGGTTGAAGCTGGTCGCGAGGCCGCCGGCGACCGAGCCCTTCGCCGAGACGTCGGTGTTGGCGTGGCCGAGCATGCCGAGCGGCAACGCCGGCAGGCCGTAAAGCGCAAGCAGCGTTGTGGCATCGTCGTTGCGGGCGTTGAAGGTGATCGACACCGGCGCCTCGGAGAGCTTGTCCGCGGTCCCCTTGCCGGAAAGCGACGCCGAGAAGGCCGAGCCGCCGGCCTTGCCCTGGGCTGAGAGCGCCAGGCCCGTGGTGCCGTCGCCATTGTCGGCGGCGCTGGTCAAGAGATCGATGCGCGCGTCCTGGAACAGTTCGGGATAGGCCGCCGCGCGGCTGGCCAGGCCTTTGAGCACGCCATTGTCGGGATAGTGCTGCGCCGCGACATCGATCAGCGGCTTGAGGTCCACCGCCACCACCGAGGCGTTGAGCTTGCCGGTCGGGCTCTGCGGGAAATCCTTGACCCGGCCCGTGGCGCTGATCGAGGCGCCGGCCAGGCCGCCGATCGAAAGCCGGTCGATCTCTAGCAGGCCCTCGCGCAGCCGCAGCGCCGTGTCGACGGTGTCGGCGCTGAGCCCGGCGGCGCTGACTGGCCCCGCCTTGATCTGGAAATCGAGATCGCGATCCGAAAACCGGTTGGCGCCCTTGTCGCTGATGAAGATCGAGGCGAACGCCGCGAGCCCGTCCAGGTCCATCTCGCCGCCCGTCAGCCGCATCAGCACCGACGGCCTGGCGCCATCCGGCTGGCTGGAATCGATGCTGCCGGCAAACTTCGCCTTGCCGAGTATGAGCTCGAGATCGCTGAAGGACTGCCGGTTCTCGCTGAGATCGACCTTGGCCTTGAAGCCTGCCGCGGGCAGCCGGCGGATCGCCTCGTCGACATCCTTCGACAGCCAGGCGGCAAAGCCGGAAGGCTGTCCGACGGCCAGCAGCAACGAGCCGGTGAAGCCGAAATGGTCTTCCACGCTCAACATGCCGTCGGCTTCGAGCGTCGTGCGGCCCGGCAGCGTCGCGGCGAGCGACTTCACCGACCAGCCCCCTTCGACCGGCTCGGCCGACAGCCGCACGTCGCGCACCGTCGTGTCGCCCGCCACCACCGCCGGCAGCCTGACCTCGACCGTGCCCGGTATCGTAGGCTTCGGCATGTGCTGCAGCGTCCGCTCGAATGCCGCGATCCGCTGGTCGAGCGTGAAGCCGGCGCCGGCGGCCCCGCCGACGGCCTCGTCGAACTGCACCTGCGCGCCGCTGGCCTCGACCGAGAAATGCGGCTTCAGGCCGAGATCGACCGATGCCTTGCCGTCGGCGGTATAGGGATTATCGAGCGGCCCGGTCTCGAAGCGGAACTCGTCGAAATTGAGCTTCTGGTGGTCGAGCGCGAACTTGCCGTTCAGCCGGAAGCCTGGGTCGGGCTTGCCGGTGCTGATCTTGACCGGCTGGCCCTCGTTGCCGCGCAACTCGGCCGAATTCTTGTCGTCACCCGAAATCTTGAACTGGCCGGAATAGACCGCGGCGCCCTTGACGATGCCGGCATTGCCGTCGGTTTCGACGATCAGCGGATAGGCATCGGGATCCGCTTTCAGCCTGAGCCGCATCTGGCCGTCCGGTTCCACCTTGCCGGTCGAAGCCGAGACATCGGTGCGCAGGCCGTCGAAGCGCAGCGTTCCGTCCATGCGCCATGGGCCGGTGAGCGCCTTGGCCGAAATGGTCGAGTTGATCTCCGAGATCAGATGGCTGCGTCCGCCGGCGGCGTGGCGCAATTCGATCTGCCCTTCGGTTACCGACAGCTTCTCGATCGCGATCTGGCCTGGGTCGAGGGGCGTCGAGGGCCGGAGCGTCCAGTCGACGATGCCGTCGCCGGCGACATTGATGGTGGCTTTCGGATGCACCAGCCGCATGTCGAAGATCAGCACCTCGCCGCGCAGGAATGGCGCGAGCTCGGCATCCATGGAAAAGGTCTCGACCGTCATCGCCGGCTGGCCTTCCGGCCCCCCCGCCACCTCGACATTGGAGAAGGTCACCGACGGAAACGGCAACAGCCTCGCCGTCGCATCGCCCTTCACCGTCACCTTGCGGCCGAGGACGGCGCTCGCCTCGCGCTCGAAATCGCCCCGGTAACCCGTCCAGTCGATGAAATACGGCACCACCAGTGCCGCAAAGAGCACCAGCACGAACAGGCCACCGAAGATCACGAACAGGCGGGCGAGCATCTGTTTCCCGGGTTGAAAGTCAGCCGCACTCTACCCGCATCCGCGTGTCGATAAAGAGGCAATTCAGCGTGCGACAGCCGCCAACGTCTCCAGTTGCGTGATCGCTCGCGGTCGCGATATCTCTTTTGCAAATCCCTGCCCTTCCGGCCGCGTCCTTGGCCGCCATGAATCTGAACCCAACACGGAGTGTTCCCGATGTCAGGCAAGAACTGGGACAGAGTGCCGATCGACGCGCAGAGCGTCGACGCGCCGCTGTCGCAAGCCGCGATTTTCCTGGTCGTCACGGTCGCCGGCGACAAGACCGCGCTGTCGACCGTCGCTTCGGTGCTGGGCGAGCTCGACGACCTCGTCAAGAATGTCGGCTTCCGGGACCTGTCGGGCCGCCTGTCCTGCATCGCCGGCATCGGCGCGGTGCTCTGGAACCGTCTGTCGCCCGGCCGGCGGCCGCGCGAGCTGAAACCCTTCGCGCCGATCGAGGGCTCGGCGCATTCGGCGCCCTCGACGCCGGGCGATCTGCTCTTCCATATCCGCGCCGAGCGGCCCGACATGTGCTTCGAGCTCGAGCGCATCCTGCTGAACAGTCTTGGCGCCAGCGTGACCGTCGCCGACGAGGTGTCCGGCTTCCGCTATTTCGACGCGCGCGACCTGCTCGGCTTTGTCGACGGCACAGCCAATCCGACCGGCCTCGACCTGCCCGCCTCCGCCTTGGTCAGCGACGAGGACGGCGACTTTGCCGGCGGCAGCTATGTCGTCGTGCAGAAATACCTGCACGACATGGCCGCCTGGGGCAAAACGCCGACGCATATCCAGGAAGAGATCATCGGCCGCACCAAGATCGACAACATCGAGATCGATGACGACGACAAGCCGCGAAAGTCGCACAAGTCACTGGCCACGATCGAGGACGACGCCGGCAACGAATACGACATCCTGCGCGACAACATGCCGTTCGGCCGCCCGGGACAAAACGAGTTCGGCACCTATTTCATCGGTTATACGCGCTATCTGTGGGTGATCGAGAAGATGCTGCAGCGCATGTATGTCGGCGAACCGCCAGGCGCTTACGACCGGCTGCTCGACTTCTCGACGCCGCATACCGGCACGACCTTCTTCGCGCCGACACGGCCCATGCTGCAGAAGCTGGCCGAAGGCGTGGGAGGATAGCCGCCGGCCAGCGGATCAGCCCGCCGCGGGCAGGATCTTGCCCGGGTTCATGATGTTCAGCGGATCGAGAGCCTGCTTGATCGTGCGCATGACATCGACGCCATGGCCGAGTTCGTGCCGCAGGAAGCCGACCTTGCCTTGGCCGATGCCGTGCTCGCCGGTGCAGGTGCCTTCCATGGCGATCGCGCGCATGTTGAGCCGGGCGACGAATTTCTCGGCGAGCGCGATCTCTTCAGGATTGTCGACATCCATCAGCACCAGCACATGGAAATTGCCGTCGCCGGCATGGCCGACGATGGGTGCTACCAGCCCCATCTCGGCAATATCCGCCTCGGTCTCGGTGACGCATTCGGCAAGCCGCGAGATCGGCACGCAGACGTCGGTCGACAGCCCCTTGGCGCCGGGGCGCAGCGTCAGCGACGACCAATAGGCGTCGTGCCGCGCCTTCCAGAGTTTTGTCCGCTCCTCCGCGACGCTGGTCCACAGGAACGGCCCCCCTCCATTCTCCTCGGCGATCATGCCGAACATCTCGGCCTGCTCGGCAACACCGGCGTCGCTGCCGTGGAATTCGACGAACAGGCATGGGCTTTCCGGGTAGTCGAGCTTGGAATAATTCTTCATCGCCCGCATCTGCAGGGCGTTGACCAGCTCGATGCGCGCCACCGGGATGCCCATCTGGATGGTCGCGATCACCGTGTTGCAGGCCGCTTCCAAGCTTGGAAACGGGCAGACGCCGCCTGAGATCGCCTGCGGAATGCCCTGGAGCCTCAGCGTCAGCGAGGTGATGACGCCGAGCGTGCCTTCCGAACCGACCAAAAGCCGCGTCAGGTCGTAGCCGGCCGAGCTTTTCTTCGCTCGCTTGCCGGTCGTCACCGTCTCGCCGTCGGCCATGACGGCGGTCAGCGACAGCACGTTTTCGCGCATGGTGCCGTAGCGCACCGCGTTGGTGCCGGAAGCCCTGGTCGCCGCCATGCCGCCCAGCGAGGCATTGGCGCCAGGATCGATCGGGAAGAACAGGCCGGTGTCGCGCAAATGCCGGTTGAGGTCCTCGCGCGTCACCCCGGGCTCGACGGTGCAGTCGAGGTCTTGCGGATTGACGGCGAGGATCCGGTTCATGCGCGAGGTGTCGATGGAAATGCCGCCGCCCGGCGCGTTGGTGTGGCCCTCGAGCGAGGAGCCGACGCCGAAGGCGATGACCGGCACGCGGTGGACAGCGCAGGCGCGCACGATCTCTTGCACGTCCGCGGTCGTCTCGACGAAAGCGACGCCGTCGGGCGCCTGGGTCGGGATATAGGTGGTGGTGTGCGCGTGCTGGCCGCGAATCGCCTCGCCGGTCTGGAAGCGCTCGCCGAAGCGCTGCTTGAGGATGCCGAGCACCGCGGCGATGCCTTCCTCGTTGCGTTCGACGGGGTTGAGGTCGCTCAAAGCCATGAATTCCTCCGCGAATGGACCAGCCTTACATGCCCAAGCGGCTCTATGCTACTTGCTGTATCAATTTCATTGACTATCGACGGAACCAGGGGCTCTGGGCGCAAACCATGCCGGGCGGGGTCTGATATGAAGCACGCTGGATGGATAGGCGGCCTTGCGTTCCTTGTCACTCTGTTGCCGGCTTGGGCTGTGAAGTCCGCATCTCAGCAAAGCCGGATCGTTTGGGCAGGATTCGTGGTTCTGATGGTATTCGTAGGCGCGATAGGGGCGGCAGCTCGAGCGCGAGACCCGCGAACGCGCATGGTCCTGGGACCTTATGTGCAACGAAATTTCTGGTATCTAGCCGCCTTCGTGGGAACAAGCTTTTTGATTGCAGGAGCTTTCTCTACCTCGATCACTTATGCACAGCCAGGGGTTGGCTTCGTTGGCGAACTGGGACTGGTGCTATCGCAAAAAGCAGCGAGCCTCATTCCAGTTGTCGCCAAATATGCGACTAACATGGACCCGCCACTTTCCCCTGAAGTGTTGTTCAAAACCCAGTCGATTGTTGCCTCATTCATGCTTGCGGGATTTTTGAATCTCGCCGCCTATGCAGTCTATCTGGTGAGAATGCCAAAGGCCGAACGTACAGAAATCTATACATCGAGACAGCTCAAACGGCATTCGGTGCTGTTTGTATGCTTCTCTACGGTTTTTGCGGTTTACGTGGCACTCGCTGCCTACTGGGGCTTTGATGAGTTCGAGGCGGCCCCAAAGGCGAAATGGTGGTGCGCGATGCAGGCAAGTTGTTATGCGAGAGGCGATGATTTGACGATTTTCGCAGCTGCCTTGCTGAAGGTTCTTGCATTGCTCGTGTTCCCGCTTGGGGCCGCAGTGCTCATAGATGCGTCAAGACTTCTGCCGCGAGAACCATAGCCCAGAGATTAAGGAAACCAGATGACGATCCCCGCGCCCATCATTTCCCGCCCATTGGCGATCGAGAAGGACTGGATCGACTATAACGGCCACCTCAACATGGCCTTTTACAACGTGCTGTTCGACCGCGGCACCGACGAAGCGTTCGAAATGATGGGAGTGGACTCGAGCTATACCAAGGAGCGCCGCCTCAGCGTCTACACCGCGGAAGTCCATGTCTGCTACGTACGCGAGCTGCATCTCCACGACACGGTCAAGGTCTCGTTCCAGCTCATCGATCATGACGACAAGCGGTTGAGAACCTATCAGGAAATCCGCCATGTCGACGGCTGGCTCGCCGCCACGTCCGAAACGCTGTCGCTGCATGTCGACATGGACGGACCCAAGGTCGCCCCCTTCCCCGCCGACGTGATGGCCAAGTTGGAGGCCATGCGCGCGGCTCATGCGGCGCTGCCGATGCCCGAGCGCGCCGGCCGCTCGATCGGCATCAAGCGCAAGGGCGCTTGAAAACCCGCGCGCCCGCGTTAACCTTACCAAGGTTTTAACGTGAACAAGTCGGTTGAGTCCGTTGAACGACTCACCGGTGCGTTCGAAAACCGCCCTACCGGGTTTACGCGCGGGCGGCTGGCGGAATGCGGTGCGAGGACAGTGCATGAAAACCGACATCAAGGTCGAAGTGGAGCGCTTGGCGGCCGATCCACGCATCACCGACTATGATTTCTGGCGATCGCTGAAGAACGTCAACAACGAGATCTTCCACATCGCCAACAACAACGAACCTATCCCGTTCGACATGATCCGCTGGCGCGCGATTCTGAAGCAGGCGCGCATGAGGCGCGGCCACGCTTGATCCATCGTCGCTGCCCTGTCTAGCCATCTCTGCCCAGTCATAGCTGCTTGAACCCGCCCAGCGGCGAACGCGGCTCGACCGGCGACGACTGGATGATGGCGGTGTTGGTCATCGCATAGGGGATGACCCGGTCGATCACCCGCTCGAGCTCGCTCACAGAGCCGACATGGGCGAGCGCGATGAAGCAGTCCTCGCCGGTGACCCGGTCGCATTGCGCGATTTCCGGCAGCTCCCGGATGATGTCCGCCACCACCGAAAGCTGTCCCGGCACGGGCCTTATTCTCAGCCATGCCGACAGCTTCATGCCGAGAGCGGCCGGATTGATCCTGACCGTATAAGCCTCGATCACGCCGTTCTCCTGCAGCTTGCGGATGCGCTCCGCCACGCTCGGCGCCGACAGCCCGACCGCGCGCGCCAGTTCCGCCGTGCTGATGCGCGCGTCCTTTTCCAGCAGACGCAGGACCTTCAGATCGATCGCGTCGAGGTCGACATTTTCACTTCGAAGGTTTTTCAAATCAAATCTCTTCCATCAGAAAGCGAAACTAGGCATCAAGCCGTTCATCGCGCATATAATCCGCGAGTTTCGCCTGCGATAATGCTCGCATGAAAGCTCAAACGCAAATTCCAGCTGCAAAGCAGGCCAGCAGTGATATCGATGCCCGCCCCGCCCTTGCCGGCCCCACCACACTTGCTGGAATGGCCAACGCGTTGCCGCCGCATGTCTGGTTCTGCGTCAGCGCCGTGTTCCATTATCTAGGCCCGGCCTTCGCGGTGCTGCTTTTCGCTCAGGTCGGCGTCCTCGGCATGGCTTGGCTGCGCATCGCCACCGCCGCTGTCATCTTCGCCCCGCTGACAAGGCCCTGGCGCGTCTTCGCCCGCGCTGATCGCGCTCCGCGGCTGCTGCTGCTTGCCTTCGGCATCTGCCTGGCGGTGATGAACTGCTCGTTCTATCTGGCGCTCGACCGCCTGCCGATCTCGCTGGTGGCGGCGATCGAATTCGTCGGCACGATCGCGGTCGCGCTGGTCGGCCTTCGCAGCCGGCGCAACTTTGCCGCGCTCGCCGTTGCCGTTGTCGGCACGTTGCTGCTCATCGACGTGAAATGGTCCAGCGATCCGGTCGGCTTGTTCTGGGCCTTTTTGAATGGTGCCCTCTTCGTCGGCTACATCGTGATCGGTCACCGCGTCGCCCAGGCAGGCATCGGCATCGCCGGCCTCGGCACCGCCATGGCAGTCGCTTTCCTTATCGTGTTGCCCATCGGCCTTCGCGAGGCGCTGCCTGCCTTCTCGTCGCCGCAACTCCTCGTCGCCGCGATCGGCGTCGGCGTCTGCTCCTCGGTCATCCCCTACATCTGCGACCAGCTCGCCATGGCGCGGCTGCCGCGCGCGAGCTTCGCATTGATGCTCTCGCTCCTGCCGCTCACGGCAACGCTGATCGGCGTCATCGTGCTGCGCCAGGTGCCCAGCATCACCGACTGCATCGGCATTGCGCTGGTCATCGCCGGCGTCGCCTCCCACAAGCCGGCCCTGGAGTGATCCGGCGACTGCGCCGTTGAGGTGTGTTGAGATTCAGGTCAGGCCGAGTCGAAAACGGCAGCTTCCGAGAACCGGAGCGGAGCGTACTTCAAAGTACGTGAGCACCGGAAGCGGAGGAAGCTACCGTTTGCAGGCCGGGCTCACCTGAATATCAATACGCCTCAGGCCAGCTTCTCCTTCAGGAAAGCAATTGTCCTCCCCCAGGCGAGGTCGGCGGCCTTCTTGTTGTAGCGCGCGGCCGAGGTGTCGTTGTTGAAGGCGTGGTTGGCGCCGTCATAGACGTAGACCTTGTAGTCGACATGCGCGGCGTCGAGCGCCTTCTTGTAGGCGTCGATGCCGGCGTTGGTGCGTTCGTCCAACCCGGCATAGTGCAGCAGCAGCGGCGCCTTGATCCTTTGAGCGTCCTCTGCCTTGGGCTGCATGCCGTAATAGGCGACGCCGGCGCTGAGGTCCGGCGCATGGACGGCAAGTTGGTTGACCGCGCCGCCGCCCCAGCAGAAGCCGACCGCCCCGACCTTGCCGTTGCCGTCCTTGAGGCCCTTGAGGTAGGCGATCGTCGCCACGCCGTCGGCCGCGACCTGGGCGGCATCGAGCTTGGTGAACATGTCGCGCGCCTTGTCCTCGTCGGACGGCGTACCGCCAAGCGGCGACAGGAAATCCGGCGCCAGCGCGACGAACCCTTCCAGCGCCACGCGCCGGGCGACGTCGCGGATATGCGCATTGAGACCCCTGTTCTCATGGATAACGATGACGGTGCCGAGCTTGCCCGACTGATCCGCCGGCTTGACCAGATAGGCTTTCATCTCGCCGCTTGAGCCGGGATAGGTGATGTCCTCGCCCTGAACGCGGCTGTCGTCCTCGGCGACGATCGCGGCCTGGGCGGAATTGGCCGCCAGCATCGGCGCGATCGCGGCCGCCGCGGCGCCCGAGCCCGCCAGCTTGGTCAACTGCTCCATGAAGCGGCGGCGGTCGAGCGTCAGATGCGTGTATTCGTCATAGGCATCGATCATCGCCTGAGTGATGACGGGCTGCGTGACGACGGGCTTGGCAACGGGTTCGGTCATGGCTGTCCTCGACGTCTAGTGCATGTCGCCCAAAAGTGCGCAGCGGTTTTGGGACAACGACATGCATCAAGCAAAAACCTAAAGCTCGACACGTGAATCCATTTCCGACGTGGCGCGCTTTAGGCGGGTAATCCGCAAGATAGGGTCGAGAATTGCACGGTCCAGTCACGCCCGGGTGACGATCCCCTGGTGGAATCTTAGTAGAGCCGCTGCGCCGACAAGCAGCTTGATTCATCACATTTTGGTCATTTCCGAAAGTCTTGATGGTGCTGTCACATTAGGACACGAAGGTGGCCGAGCCGCCTCGCCGATAGGAATGACGAAAAAGGGGAATGCCGTGAATGTCCAGGACATCGTCAACACCGTCTCACAAAAGGCAGGACTCGACGAACCCACCACCGAGAAGGTTGTCGGCACCATCTTTTCCGTGCTCGAGCACGAGGCTGAGGGCATCAGCGTTTCGTCCTTCTTCGACCAGATCCCCGGTGCCGGTGCGCTGGCGCAGAAATACGACGTGATGGCCGCCGGCGCGACGGCCAATTCGGGCGGCGGACTTCTGTCGTCGCTGCAGGGCGCGCTCGGCGGCGTGCTCGGCGAAAAGGCCGGCGCGCTGATCAACGGCGTCGCGGCGCTTAAAGAGTCCGGCCTCGACATGGCGCAGATCCAGAAGGCCGGCGAGACCCTGATCAAGCAGGCCGAGGCCGCCGCCGGCCCTGACCTGACCAACCAGGTGCTGGACCAGGTGCCGAGCCTGAGGGGCCATCTCGGGCTGTAGTCCCTTGGCCGGGACGGATATCCCGCTTCGTTGCCGGTGCGGCCGGGTGCACAGCCTTGCAGAAGGCGTTACTGGCAGGAAATCTCGACATTATTCAGAATTACTACATTATCATGCACATTTCAGAAACCATCCGCTGATCGCATCGGCCGTGCCTTCATGCAATTAACCACCTATTAGAAGTTGTATCGCAGGGTTGTAGGCAGAACTATTGGTATCCGCATTGGGGGCGGCTGCCTTTTATCGCCTGTGTCACACCCCTCGCCGCAGCAAATCGGATGTCCGCTCCGACGGACATCGGGCGATGGTTGACCGGGCAGGAAGGTCAGGCACCTCCGCGCGTTCGAAGAGAGCGACCTGGCCGTGATGCGCGTCATCTCCTGCGTGACAGTAGATCATAATCTCTGGCTTGTGCTGGTTGCTGCGCTGGTCTGCAGCGCGGGTTCATGGGCAACCATCCGGCTTTTCCTGCGTGCGCATGAAGCCAAGGGCTTGCAGCAGGTCGGCTGGCATTTCCTGACCTCGGTCTGCGCAGGGTCATCCATCTGGTGCACGCATTTCATCGCCATGCTGGCTTACGATCCCGGCGCCCCGATCACCTTCGACCCGGTGCTGACGATCGCCTCGCTGTTCATCGCCATCACCGGCACCGCCGCCGGCTTCATCACGGCGACGACCCACGCTCCGCGTGTTGCCCCGATCGCCGGAGGCGTCATCGTCGGCTTCGCGATCGCCGGCATGCACTACACAGGCATGGCCGCCTATCATGTCGACGGCATCGTCGAATGGAACGCGACCTATATTGCCGCGTCTGTCCTGTTGTCCGTGGTCTTTGCCTGCCTCGCCGTGCGTGTCGCCCTGAACGAGCGGCTGTCCGGGCGCAACTATTGGGCCTCGGCCATTCTGGTGCTGGCCATCGTCAGCCTGCATTTCACCGCAATGGCGGCGGTGCAGGTGACACCGCTGGTAACGCGCGGCGCCGACAGCGATGCCCTGGCATTGCACGCCATGGCGCTCGGCGTCGCCGTTGCCGGCCTGATCATCATAGGCACGGGGCTCGCCAGCTATCTGATCGATGACCGGACGCGCTCGGAAGCCTTTCAACGCCTGCATCATCTGGCGATGAGCGACACGCTGACGGGTCTGCCCAACCGGGCGAACTTCAACGATCATCTCGACCGCGAGATCGACCGCGCCCGCGAACTAAGCGGCAAGGTGGCGATCGTCGGCATCGATCTCAACCGGTTCAAGGAGATCAACGATATATGGGGGCACGGCGCCGGCGACCAGACTTTGAAGAACCTGGCCGAGCGCATGAGCGCGCTGCTGCAGGAAGGCGAGTTCGTCGCTCGCCTCGGCGGCGACGAGTTCGCCGGCGTCAAGCGCATGAAGAGTCAGTCGGACCTTGTCGATTTCGTTTCGCGCCTCGAAGCGGCGCTCTTCGCGCCGGTCAGGGTCGGCGACATCGAAACCACCACCGGCGCCAGCCTCGGCGTCGCCATCTACCCGAATGACGCGCTCAATCGCGAAGCGCTGGTCAACAACGCCGACCTTGCCATGTACCGCGCCAAGGCGAACATAACCCAGAATGTCTGCTTCTATGAGCAGGCCATGGACGAGGCCGTTCGCGCCAACCGCACTTTGGCCAACGACCTGCGCGACGCCGTCGAGAACAGCCAGCTCGACCTGCACTATCAGGTGCAGACTTCCGTTCCGACCGGCGACATCCGCGGCTATGAGGCGCTGCTGCGCTGGAAGCATCCGACCAGGGGCAATATTCCTCCGGCCGAGTTCATTCCGCTGGCCGAGGAAAACGGTCTCATCCTGCCGCTCGGCGAGTGGGTGCTGCGCACCGCTTGCGCCAAGGCCGCCTCATGGGATCATCCGTACAAGGTCGCGGTCAATCTCTCTCCGGTCCAGTTCGCCCACGCCGACCTGCCGAAGCTGGTCCACGAGATCCTGCTCGAGACCGGGCTAAAATCGAACCGGCTGGAGCTCGAGATCACCGAAACCACCATCATCGCCGACAAGATCCGCACTTTGAACATCCTGCGGCGGATCAAGGCGCTGGGCGTCACCATCGCCATCGACGATTTCGGCACCGGCTATTCCTCGCTGGAGACGTTGCGCGCCTTCCCGTTCGACAAGATCAAGCTCGATCGTTCCTTCATGTCCGAGGTTGAAACCAGCCCGCAGGCCAAGGCCATCATCCGCGCCGTCCTGGCGCTAGGCCAGAGCCTCCATATCCCGGTGCTGGCCGAGGGCGTCGAGACGCACAGCCAATTGTCGATCCTGCGCGCCGAGGGCTGCAACGAGGCGCAAGGCTTCCTGCTCGGCCGTCCGGCGCCCTCCGCCGAGATCCTAGCGCTGGGTCATCGCGCCGAGGTGGCAGGCGCCGAGATGCCAGTCCGCCAGGCTGTTGCATAGACGATAGCACGCTGAGATTCAGGTCAGGCCGAGTCGGAGTCTGGGATTTTGACCATTTTGACCGGTCGGCTCTGTTTGCATTGGCAGGTGGCATGCGTTGGAGATTGGCCGAAACGCGCAATCGCGATCGTCATTCTAGGGCGGAGCAGGAGCGAAGCTCCGTCGCGAAGACCCTGGAATCCATGCCGTTACCTTCGCCAGGGAGTGCAACGGAGCAGAATTCTGCACCGCAGCAACGCTTCGAAGTCACGGAATGGATTCTATGGTCTGCGCCGCGTCGCTTCGCTCCTTGCTCCGCCATAGAATGACGACGTTTGGGGGGCGGCTTCAACCAATCCCCGGCGTTTGCTAGGTGGTTTCCGAGCACCCTACGCCGGCCGTAGCCTTCATAGGGCGGAGACACAAACGATGGCTTCGGTCCCCAAAGGCCGGAGCCGCAGGAACGAGCCATTCGCAGGCCGGCCTCACCTGAATATCAGCCGGCTATTTCGGTAGCGTGTAGGCCATCACATAGTCGCCCGGCTTGGTGCCGACCGAGCCGTGGCCGCCGGCGACGATGACGACGAACTGGCGGCCGTCGGCCACCGTATAGGTCATCGGCGTCGACTGGCCGCCCGCCGGCAGCCGCGCCTGCCAGAGCTGCCTGCCGGTGGTGAGGTCATAGGCGCGCAGATAATCGTCGACCGCGGCACCCAGGAAGGCGACCCCGCCCGCCGTGATCATCGGCCCGCCGATACCCGGCACGCCGACCTTCAGCGGCAAAGGCAGCGGCGTCATGTCGTAGACGGTGCCGTTGCGGTGCTTGTAGGCGATATTTCCCGTCTTGAGGTCGACGCCGGCGACATAGCCCCAGGGCGGCGCCTGGCAGGGAATGCCGAGCGGCGACAGGAACGGTCCCATCACCACCGCGTAAGGCGCGCCTTCGTTGCGATTCAGCCCCTGCTCGCTGCCCTTGGTGTCGCCCGGAGGCGGCACGTCCGCGCGCGGGATGAGCTTCGAGGTGAAGGCGAGATAGGTCGGCATGCCGAACATCACCTGCCGCACCGGATCGACCGCGACACCGCCCCAGTTGAAGACGCCGAAATTGCCGGGGTAGATCAGCGAGCCCTGCAGCGAGGGCGGCGTGTAGCGCCCCTCATAGTGCAGCTTCTTCAATTCGATCCGGCACGCCAGCTGGTCGAACATGGTGATGCCCCACATGTCCGCGCCGGTCAGCGGCTTGGGATTGAAGGACAGGTCCGAGGCCGGCTGCGTCGGCGAGGCATGATCGCCCTCGATCGCGCCGCCGGGCGCCGGCACGTCCTTCACCGGGATGATCGGCTCGCCGGTGCGCCGGTCGAGCACGTAGAGATCGCCCTGCTTGGTCGGCCCGACCAGCGCCGGGACGACGCCGCTCGCCGTGGTGATGTCGACCAGCGACGGCTGCGCCGGCACGTCCATGTCCCACAGATCGTGATGCACGGTCTGCCGCACCCAGCGCAATTGTCCGGTGTTGAGATCGAGCGCGGTGATCGAGGAGGAGAATTTCTCGACATTGGCGCTGCGGCCCATGCCGAGCTGGTCCGGCGTCTGGTTGCCGAGCGGCACGTAGAGCAGCTCGAGCTTCTCGTCGGCGCTCGCCGTCGACCACATGTTGGGCGAGTTGTGGGTGTAGGTCTGCCCGGCCGGCAGCGGCGTCGTCACATCCGGATTGCCGGAATCCCAGTTCCACAGCAGCGCGCCGGTATCGACGTCGAAGGCGCGGATGACGCCGGACGGCTCTTCGGTCGAGTAATTGTCGTTGACCGCGCCGCCGACGATGATCTTTCCGGCGACGATCAGCGGCGCCGACGTCGAATAGTAATAGCCCGACTTCGGATAGGGCATGTTGGCCATCAGGTTCAACGTGCCGCCCTCGGCGAAGGACGGACACACCTGCCCGTTCGCCGCGTCGAGCGCGATCAGCCTCGCGTCGGAGGTCGGCAGGTAGATGCGCGCGGCGCAAGGCTGGCCGGCGGCGATCTTGGCGTCGGCATAATAGGACACGCCGCGGCAGGTCTGGTGCTGGCGGTCGGGGTCGAGCTTGATCTTCGGGTCGTAGCGCCACTTCTCCTTGCCGCTCGCGGCATCGATGGCGATGGCGAAATTATGCGGCGTGCAGATGAACAGCGCGTCGCCTACTTTTAGCGGCGTCACCTGATAGGTCGTCTCGTCGATGTCGTCGGGGCCTTTCACGTCGCCGGTGCGATAGGTCCAGGCCGGCTGCAGCTTGGCGACATTGTCAGGCGTGATCTGGTCGAGCGGCGAATAGCGCTGGCCGAAGGGCGTGCGGCCGTAGAAGTGCCACTCGCCGGCCGGCATGTCGCCGCCGAGATTGGCCGCCGCCGCCACCTTCTCGGTGCCCAGCGTGCCGCCGACATCCTTGGGGTCGGCGGTCATCGAATAACCGGCGACCGCGAGCGATGCGAGCACGGCCAGGATCAGCGGCGCGCGTCCATCCGGCCCCCGCAAGCCTCGCCTTGCCCACGGCGTCAGCAGCCACAGGGCGATGAGCACGATGACGCCGCCGCGCGGGCCGAGCTGCCACCAGTCGAAGCCGATTTCCCAGACCGCCCAGCATAGCGTGGCCAGCACGAACAGCGCGTAGAGCCAGAGCGAGGTCGACCTGCGCCTGAACAGCAGCCAGGCGGTGATCAGGAAGACCAGGCCGGCGATCAGGTAGTACCAGTTGCCGCCCAGCACCGCGAGCCAGATGCCGCCGCCGCCGAGAATGAGACCGATGAGGAAAAGGACCAGAGAGGTGATGGTGACAGCCAAGACGGTGCTCCTTCGACTGTTGCGCCTTTGCGGCCGCTCTCAGGCGACGGCGAGCCGTCCCTGCCCTGCCGGCAGCTTTCCCTCACCCGCTCCGGCTGTCAAGTTGGGGCCAGACACGCAAAACTAGAACAAAACGTAGACAGTTCTGGTCTTTCGCTGCCGAATCACTACATTCGGGGGCGATGTCGGGCTTTTCCGAAGACATGCCTTTTTTCGATGAACCGAATGCGCGGCCGGCGGCGGCTCCATCCGGCATAGCCGCGCGCGCCATGGCCGCCCGCAGCGGCCAGAACGGCGCGCCCGATTATCTGAAGGGCCTCAACCCCGAGCAGCGGCTCGCGGTCGAAACAACGGAAGGCCCGGTTCTGGTGCTCGCCGGCGCCGGCACCGGCAAGACGCGTGTGCTCACCACCCGCATCGCCCATATCCTCAAAACCGGAAAGGCCTGGCCTTCAGAAATCCTGGCCGTGACTTTCACCAACAAGGCCGCGCGCGAGATGAAGCAGCGCATCGGCCTGTTGATCCACGAACAGGTTGAGGGCATGCCGTGGCTCGGCACCTTCCATTCGATCGGCGTGAAGCTGCTTCGCAGACACGCCGAGCTTGCCGGGCTGAAGTCGGATTTCACCATTCTCGACACCGACGACGTGGTGCGGCTGATCAAGCAGCTGATCCAGGCCGAAGGCCTGGACGACAAGCGCTGGCCGGCCAAGACCTTCGCCCAGATGCTCGACAACTGGAAGAACAAGGGCCTCGGACCCGACGAAATAGCGGAAGGCGATGCGCGCAGCTTCGGCAACGGCAAGGGCCGCCAGCTCTACAAGGCTTATCAGGAACGGCTGCGGACGCTGAATTCCTGCGACTTCGGCGACCTGCTCTATCACCCGATCCGCATCTTCCGCGCCTATCCGGACGTGCTGAAGGAATACCACCGCAAGTTCAAATACATACTGGTCGACGAGTACCAGGACACCAACACCGCGCAGTACATGTGGCTAAGGCTCCTGGCGCAGCGGCCCAATTCTGGGCGCAAAGGCGCTGACGTCGGCGGCAGGCCAATCTCCCCCCAAGTGGGGGAGATGTCCGGCAGGACAGAGGGGGGCGCGAAGGATCGCGACGCCTCCAATCTTTCAGGCGGAAAGGCCGGCGGGACAGCGCCCCCCTCTGTCGCCTCCGGCGACATCTCCCCCACTTGGGGGGAGATTGGAGCCAGCGCCGTAAACATCTGCTGCGTCGGCGACGACGACCAGTCGATTTATGGCTGGCGCGGCGCCGAGGTCGACAACATCCTGCGCTTCGACAAGGATTTTCCGGGCGCCACCATAGTCCGGCTGGAGCGCAACTACCGGTCCACCGCGCATATTCTGGGCGCGGCCTCGCATCTCATCGCCCACAATGAGGGCCGCTTCGGCAAGACGCTGTTCACCGACCGCGACGATCCCGAGGACGACAAGGTGCATGTCCACGCCGCCTGGGACTCTGAGGAAGAGGCCCGGGCCATCGGCGACGCGATCGAGACCTACCAGCGCCAGAAGCACAACCTCAACGACATGGCGATCCTGGTGCGCGCCTCCTTCCAGATGCGCGCCTTCGAAGACCGCTTCATCACGCTGGGCTTGAACTACCGCGTCATCGGCGGACCGCGCTTCTATGAGCGCTTGGAAATCCGCGATGCGTTGGCCTTCTTCCGCGTCGTCGCCAACGGTGGCGACGACCTCGCCTTCGAGCGCATCGTCAACGTGCCGAAGCGCGGACTGGGCGAAGCCACCATCCGCCAGATCCACGACACCGCCCGCGCCATGCGCGTCCCGATGCTGGAGGCCGCCGCAACGCTCGCCGAAAGCGACGAGCTGAAGCCGAAGCCGCGCGCGGCGCTGCGCGAGGTCGCAGCCAATTTCGAGCGCTGGCAGAAGGCGCTGGAAACCACCCCGCACACCGAGCTCGCCGAGACCATCCTGGAGGAGAGCGGCTACACCGACATGTGGAAGAACGACCGCTCGGCGGATTCGCCTGGGCGGCTGGAAAACCTCAAGGAGCTGATCCGCTCCATGGAGGAGTATGAATCGCTGCGTTCCTTCCTCGAGCATGTCGCGCTGGTGATGGAGGCCGAGCAAGGCGAGTCGCAAGATGCGGTCTCGATCATGACGCTGCATTCGGCCAAGGGCCTCGAATTCGAGACCGTCTTCCTGCCCGGCTGGGAGGAAGGCCTGTTCCCGCATCAGCGCGCGCTGGACGAAGGCGGACGCTCGGGCCTCGAGGAAGAGCGCCGGCTCGCCTATGTCGGCCTGACACGCGCCAAGAAGAACCTGCATATCTGGTTCGTTTCCAACCGCCAGATTCACGGTCTGTGGCAATCGACGATCCCGTCGCGCTTCGTCGATGAATTGCCCGAAACCCATATCGATATCGCCGATAGCGGCAACAGCTACGGCGGCTACGGCAATCCCTATGGCGGCGGCTCATTCGCTTCCGGCCGCGGCGGCGGCCGGAAGAATCCCTATGGCGCCTCGCGCTTCGACAATATCGGCGCCAAGGACCAGGGCAGCTTCTCCAACACCTATGCGACGCCCGGCTGGCAACGCGCGCAGGCGAACCGCACCGAGGCGACCGACCGCAACTGGGGCACCCGCTCAGGCCACCAGGTCGAGCGCATCGGCTATGGTGAGACAGACTCCGGCTACGGCGCCGGCCGCACCAGCGTGAAGGGCCGCACCATCGAGGGCGAGCTGGTCGCCAAATCCGTCGCCGACACGCCGTCCGCCTTCAATGTCGGCGACCGCGTCTTCCACCAGAAATTCGGCAACGGCAACATCGCGGCAATCGACGGCAACAAGCTCACCATCGACTTCGACAAGGCAGGGCAGAAGCGCGTGCTGGACGGGTTTGTGATGGGAGTTTGAAATTCAAGTGGGGAATGCAAATCGTTCCACGATGTTATTCGCCAAGAAACGAACAACGTCTTCCCTCTCAACATTAAAATCAAATGAACTTCTTTCAAAACCGCTTACGTCAAACCCCTTCAATTCCTCATTGGATGACAAAAAATATCGCCAATTGAGGGCATACCAATCTAGTTTATTGTCCCTCCTATCCGGCTCATCTGAAAACCCGTAACGACGCTTAACATCTTGATAACTCAGATTACCGTTTTTTGCCTTATAAAATAACACTGGCGCTGAAAGTTTCAAGTCGCAAAGTATATGTATCATCGCCGGATAGCGAATGGTATTTTTATTGGTGAAAGCCAGGCACAATCCAAATAGTGTACAAAGCCTCTCAATGCGACGAAGAGAATATTGTTCACGCTCCCACACAAGAGAAATAAATTGTGCGAACCCATTCTTTAGTTGGCCAGATTCATCGTCGTCAGGCATATCCTTGAGGGCGCTTAACGCAAACTTCTTCAGAAGCCGGTCGTTCTCTCTTTTTTCAAACTGCGGAAAGGAAACTCTAAAGTGAATGAATTTCTCCAGATACAAACTGGCGTTTATGTCAGATCCGTATACTTTTCTCACTGCGGCAGAAAGCTGATCGAGCTGGCAAACAAGCAAAAAATGAACGTTTTTTACCGAAAATAAGTGCTTTATAATCTCAATGACCGATAGCGCGTAGATCGGACTACATCTATCGAGTTCGTCGACTATAAATATAAGAGGCTTCTGGTTATCATCCGCCAGAGACAGATTCGATAGCTTTTGGCGAAAAGCTTCAAATGCCTTCTTCTCAGCCTTTGAATTTGATAGCCTGCTATCAATAATTTTATCGAGTTCGGATTCGATCTGCTTACTCACCTCCTCGGCTATCTCTTCATTTGCCTCCTCGAAGTCGGAGGCACGTATCGCACCAGCCGTTATTCCACGAATGGCCCCTTTTAACGCAACTCGGCCAACGATTTTAGCTACATCTTTTGCCCGCGCTTTAAGCTCTCTCTTTTCTTTGGGTCCTGTTCCTGTCTCTTCAATAATCTCTGCGGCGAGCGAAACGAAAATGTCCGGATCATAGTCGCGTTTGAACGCATCGAAATACACAACTTTGAATTTCTGCTCCCTAGCCCTACGAGCTAGTCGCCTCGCGAAGACCGTCTTTCCAGATCCCCATGGCTCATCAAGTGCGACAACTAATGCATCGTCGCTGACGTCAAACACCTTTAGGAGCCCATCGCCAAACAAGTCGCGGCCAAAAATATCTTCACTGGCTGCAACTGCTTGCTCGACATCTGGCGCAAGTATCTTCATCTGACGCTCCTTCAAAAACAGGAGCCGTTCTAGCATGCGGAATCGCCGCTCTAAACTTGGCCTGGCTCAATCCACTAATTCTTTTGCTGACACTGCTGCAAGACAGAGCCGGCGAGCGTGGCCCACTCACCTGTACCTTGCCTGGTTCCACTTGTGGCCAAGCAGCGACAGGATGATGATCAGCCCGTTGAAGAACTGCACGTAGAAGCCGCTCAGGCCCGCCGCCACCACGCCGGTCTGGATGAACGACACGGTGACCGCGCCGATCGCGCCGCCCACCACCGTGCCGATGCCGCCCCAGGTCGGCGTGCCGCCGACGAACACCGAGGCCAGCACCGGCAGCAGATAGCCGTCGCCCGCCGTCGGCCACCAGGTGAAATTGATCATCACCGAGAAGGTGCCGGCGATCGCGGCGCCAATGCCGACGAAGACGAACACCTTCACCCGAACCCATTTGACGTCGATGCCCATCTGCCTGGCGCTGTCGGGATTGTCGCCGACCACTTTCACCTGCGCGCCGAAGCGATGCCGGTTGTAGAGCAGCGCCGAGAACACGACGAAGGCGATCGCCCAGAATATCTGCACCGGGATGCCCCAGACCTGGCTGGAGAAGATCTTGTAGGCCGAGCTGTCGGCAAGGCCGGTCAGCGCCGTCGACTTGCCTTCGTTGATGATCTGGATCAGCCCGCGCAGCAGGAAGTTCATGCCGAGCGTGGCGATCAGCGACGACAGGCCGCCATAGACGACCAGCGAGCCGACCAGGAAGCCGAGCAGCGTGCCGGTGACGAGCGCCGCCGCGATGCCGATAAACGGATCGTAGCCGGCCTGCACGACCAGCGCGAAGACCCAGGAGGCAAAGCCCATCGTCGCCGGGAACGAGAGGTCGATCTCGCCGCAGGTGACGACGAAGACCAGCGGCACGACCACGAACAGCGCCACGGGAAGCGTCGTCAGCACCGAGCTGTAGAGATACCAGGTGGTGAAGACAGTCGGGTTGGCGATCATGAACACCGCCATCATGACGATGAACACGGCGAGCGTGCCGAGCGAGGCGCGATTGTCGAGGACGAAGCTGCGCAGCCAGTGATTGGACGGATGGCTCCATTGCTTGGCTGGCTCCTTGGCTACCTGGCCGGTTGCCCTTCCCAGAGGCGTTTGCAGATCGGGTTCCATCGCCTTGCTCATTACGCTCCCTGCTCCGCGTCCTCGTGCAAACCGGGCAATCCGCCGGGATGTGCTACGTCTTCCATGAAGTTGATGAGGTCTTCTGCCGACTTGACCTCGTTGCGGTCAGCGCTGAGCGCCACCTTGCCGCGGTCGAGCACGACGAAACGGTCGGCGATGTCGAAGACATGGTGGATGTTGTGCCCGATGAACAGGATCGAACGGCCGCTCGCCCGCACCTGGCGCACGAAGTGGAAGACCTTGGCGGTCTCGGTCAGCGACAGCGCCGTGGTCGGCTCGTCGAGGATGATCAGTTCCGCCTGCTTGTATATGGCGCGAGCGATCGCCACGCCCTGGCGCTCGCCGCCGGAGAGCTGGCCGACGATCGAGTGCGGCGTGAACACTTTCGAGGTGAAGCCGATCTCGCGCATCAGCCGGCTCGCCTCCTCGATCTCCTTGTCGACCTTCAGCCAGCCCATGAAGCTGGTCAGCTCGCGGCCCATGAAGATGTTGCGCACGATGGTCTGCTGCACGGCCAGCGCCCGGTCCTGGAACACCGTCTCGATGCCCGCGTCGCGCGAGCGCGCCGCGCTCCATCCGCTGACCGGCCTGTCGCGCACCAGGATCTCGCCGCTGGTCGGCTTGACCACGCCGGACAGGATCTTGATCAGGGTCGACTTGCCGGCGCCGTTGTCGCCGATCAGGCCGACCACCTCGCCGCGGTCGACGCTGAGGTTGACCCCGCCCAGCGCGTAGACCTGGCCATAGGATTTCTTGATGTCGCGCAGTTCGATGATGCGTTCGCCCATGCGATCCTCGCTTGAATGTTCGTCTGCCGGGCGTCTTGCCGGCGGTCCTGCCGGCCGGGTTGGGTCCGGCCGGCAGCCTGGGAGGTCAGCGCAACGCCTGCTTGGCGAGCTCTGAGACGATCTCGTAGTTCTGCGGCGTGACGAAACCGGCGCCGGTGTCGACATTCATCGGCGCAAGGCCGAGCACCACCTGCTGGCAGAGACTCAGGATCGGCAGATAGCCCTGCAGGAACGGCTGCTGGTCGGCCGTCAGTTGCACCCAGCCGCCCTTGAAGCCTTCGACGATCTGCGGGCTGGTGTCGAAGCCGAAGTTGAAGATGTCGCCGGGCTTGCGCCCCGCCGCCTGCATATAGGTCGCGACATTGCCGAGCATCTGCCCGCCCGGATAGCCGACCGCCTTGACGTCGGGATGGGTGAGAAGTGCCGCCGTGATCACCGGAATGGCGAGGTTCGGATCGGACGCCCATTCGCCGCTCGGCGGCGAGGACAGCTGGATCACTTCGACGCCCTGCTCCTTCAGCGCCGCCACCGTGCCGCGCTCGCGCGCGCCGCGGTTCTCATTCTCGAACGGACCGATCATGATCGCCTTGTCCCCGGCCTTGAGCTTGCCGAGCTTGAACGCCTCGGCGCCGAGCGCGCGGCCCTGCTGCTCCTGCTGCGCGCCGACATAGCCGCCGCCGAACGCCTCCATCACCTTCGGCACGGGCACGTTCTGGTACATCATCTTGATGCCGTCCTCATGCGCCTGCTCGGCCAATGGCATGATCGCCGCATCGCCCGGATGGCCCATCATGGCGATGCCCTGCGGCTTGACAGCGACAGCTTCGCGCAATTGCTGCACCATCTTCTCGGAATCCCACTGCGAGAAGATGTAGTCGACCTTCGGCCCGAGATCGGCCGCCGCCTGCTTGGCGCCATTGTAGACGATGGTGCCGAAGGCGTCGCCCTCGGCGCCGCCGACGAAGAAGCGGATGTGCACGTCCTTGCACCATTGCGCGTCGAGCGCGTGCGCCGGCAAGGCAGAGATCGAGGCGCAGAGCGCCGTGGCAGCCGCCACGACGGTCGAGCGCAGAACAGTCCTTCTGGTCGTCATGCTCATGCAGGTTCCTCCCTTTTGATCCCTCGCATCGGAGGGTTTTCGACAATCGTTCGGCTCGGCGCGCCGCAGTGCTGGCCGGCTCCTCCCGCCGGCCAATCCTCAATTTGGCCTCAAGCCGGATTGGGCAGGTAGCTGGTTCCTCCCCGGCATTGCTTCAGATAGTCGAGAGCGCGCGCCTGTCCGGTGATCTCGAGGTCGCCGCGATAGACCGGATCGTGCCAGCCCTCGATGTCGATGGCGCCGCGATAGCCGGCCAGCCGCAACTCGCTGATCACCCGCGTCCAGTCGCTGTCGCCGAAGCCGGGCGTGCGCATCTGCACGAAAGGCAGGCGGCCGAACACGCCGTGCTCGCGGATGACGTCCCAGCGCACGGTCGCGTCCTTGCCGTGGACGTGGAAGATGCGCGACGCCCATTTGCGGATCTGCGGGATCGGGTCGATCAGGTAGACGAGCTGGTGGCATGGCTCCCATTCGAGGCCGAGATTGTCGTTGGGCAACTCGTTGAACATCAGCTCCCAGGCATCCGGGTTGTGGGCGATGTTCCAGTCGCCGCTCGCCCAGTTGCCGTCCATCGCGCAATTCTCGAAAGCGATGCGCACACCCTTGTCGGCGGCGCGTTTCGCCAGCGGTCCCCACACCTCGCGAAAACGCGAGAGGCTGTCGGTCAGCTTCTTGCCGCGGATACGGCCAGTGAAGCCGCTGACCGTGGAAGCGCCGAACAGATGCGCATTGTCGATCACCGTCTCCCAGGCCGCCAGCACACCGCGATCGACCTCTCCATTCTCGAGCGGGTTGCCGAACACCCCGATCGAGGACACGGTCACATCGGCATCGCCGATCGCCTCGCGGATTTCGCCCGCCAGGCGCTTCAGGTCCTTGCCGCCCAGCGTTTGCCAGAAGAAGGGCTGGATGCTCTCGAAGCCGAGCGACAGGATCTGCCTGACATAGGCGGCTGGGTCGTCGAGATTGGCCCGCACCATGGTGCCGATCCTGATATCGAGAAGCGGGTTTGCCATCATTATGCTTCCTTGGCGATTGTCACGCGCCGCCCGCTCTCCGCGCTCTCGATGGCGCCAAAGACCATGGCCAGGCTTTTGATGTTGTCGGCGCCGCGCGTCTCCGGCTCGGCGCCAGTCTCGATCGCGTGCATGAAATCCCGGATGATGCCGAGATGGCCGTCGACGCGGTCGGCGGGATCGAGCGGCGGCACTTCGATAGGCTGGGTCTTGTCGATGATCCCGTCGCGGCCGGACGCAACCACCTCCGCCTTCAGCCCGTCATGACCGTCCCACAAGAGGCTGCCGCGTTCGGCGACGATGCGCCAGCTGCCTTCCCAGCTGGTGCGAAAACCGTCCGCGCACCAGGAGCCGGCATAGGTGAACACCTTGCCGCCGCCGAGATCGAAGACGGCGCTCGCCGACGACCCCTGCCGATACCAGGAATTCACGGGTTCCCATTCCTGGCAATAGACACTGGCCGGCTCGCCGGCGACCATGTAACGCGCGGCGTCGAACGTGTGGATCGCCATGTCGAGCAAGAGCACATGGGCCATCTCCTCGCGAAAACCGCCGAAATGCGGCGCGACGAAGAAGTCCGCATGGATACTGGTCGGCTTGCCGATGGCGCCGGAGTCCAGGAAGCGCCTGATGCGCCTGACATTGGCGACATAGCGGCGGTTCTGGACGACTGCGTGGATGCGTCCCGCGCGGCGCGCCGCTTCAACGATGGCGCGCGCATTCTCCGGGCTGTCGGCAAGCGGCTTCTCGGTGAGCAGATGGCAATTGTGGGCGAAGGCCGAAAGCGCGACCTCGCGGCGGGCGGCCGGAACCACGACGTCGAACACGGCGTCGGGCTTGGTCTGGTCGAGGACCGCGTCGAGGCTGGTGCCGATGATGGCGTTGGACAGCGCGTATTCGCGCGCCCTCGCCTGGGCCCGCTCGGCATCGAGGTCGACGAGGCCGACAATGGCGAGCCCGTCGATCTGCTTCACGGCAGTGAGCCAGTGCTTGCTCATCGCTCCGCACCCGGCCAGGACGACCTTCATCATCCAGCGCTCCTCCTCCGCCGGTCCCTCCAGACCGGGTGTCACGGCATCCACGGCGTCGACCGTAAACGTTTTTCCGTAAACGTTTACGAGAACACACCCGATGGCGTAGAATGTCAATCGGCTGCTTATCGAAAATTGTCTCGAAGCCTTGGCCTGAACGGCAGCCGGTGCTAGCCAAGGCAGGGGGAGAACCGTCCTTGGCGTCCAGCATCCACGATCTCGCGCGTCACCTGAACATTTCGATCGGCACCGTGTCGCGCGCGCTGAACGGCCGCGCCGACGTCAATGCCGACACACGCCAGCGTGTGCTCGAAGCAGCCAGGAAGCTGAACTATTCGCCCAATCAGTCAGGCCGCAGCCTGCGCCAGGGCGCCACCCGCTCGATCGCCTTCATGCTGCAGCCGCATCCCGGCGACCAGCAATATGGCGAGCCGTTCTTCATCCCGTTCCTGACGGGCCTGCAGGCGCGGCTCGCCGAGCATGACCTGGATCTGATGGTCGTCATGGGTGAGCCGGGCCAATATCAGCAGGAGCGGTTGCGCCGCGTGGTCGAGACGCGCCGGGCCGACGCGGTCGTGTTGGCCAATACGCGAAGGGAAGACGATCGGATCGACTATCTCAGCAAGGCCGGCTTTCCCTTCGCCACGCTTGGCCGAAGTCAGTCCGGCGGCGACACGTATCCTTCACTCGATATCGATTTCGAGAGGGCGGGTGATGAAGCAGTCGACCGGCTGGTCGCGCGCGGCCACCGCCGCATTGCCGCCATCCGCCCTTCGCTTGATCTCAACTTCGGCTACCTGTTCCTCGACGGCTACCGCAAGGCGCTGAAACGGCACGGTATCGAGGTCGACCCCGACCTGATCGCCGATGGCTTCATCAACGAGACCGGCGGCTACCAGGTGACGCCGCAAGTAATGCGCTCCAAAAACCCGCCGACGGCGATCGTCTTCAACAATGACGCGATGGCGCTCGGCGGCTGCAAGGCGCTGGCCGAGATGGGTATCAAGCCGGGCCATGACATGGCCGTGATCGTCATCGTCGACACGCCGCTCTGCCGCTATTTCTCGCCGGCGCTGACCGCCTTCCGTCCATCTTTGGAGCCGATGGGGCGGCGGCTGGCCGAAATGCTGCTCGCCTCGCTTCCAACCTTCGCCGGTCCCGAGGGCACACGGATCATCCGCGAGGTCTGGCCGCTGGAGCTGATCGCACGGGAGAGCGATTGAGCGCCTTTCCCTTCTCCCCTTGTGGGAGAAGGAAGAAACCTCTTCCTGTCACGCAACCATCACGTTCACGTCCTAGACCGCTCGACGGGAACCGGCTCGCCGCATCTCCGATGCGCGTTCCTTCCAGGCCGCTCTGCTCGTCACGAAGGGGATATCGATGAAACATCTTAACCGAACCGTCGCGCTCGGCGCGGCACTTGCCCTGTTCACCTCCCTGACCCCGGCGCTCGCCGACGGCGTCGCCTATGTCAACAAGGGCCTCGTCGGCATCGGCCGCATCCCGGCCAGCCAGAAGGACAAGTTCGGCGAGACCTTCGGTTCAGGTTCCGGCATGGCGATCGACACCAAGTCCTGGGCGCGCGACGGCGCCGGCTACAAGGGCTCGCTCTGGCTGCTGCCGGACCGCGGCTACAATGTCGTCGGCACCACCGATTATCGCCCGCGCCTCAACACCATCTCGATCGAGCTGGCCCCGACCGCTCCCGGCGCGGCGCCCGCCGCCGGACAGGAACAGTCGGGCGTGAAAGCGACGCTCGCCGACACGATGCTTCTGACCGACGACAAGGGCGCCGACGCCACCGGCCTCGATCCGTTGAACGGCGTGCGCGAAGCCGCAGGCGACATGCCGATCCTGCCGCAGGCCGACAACGGCAAGCTGGCGTTGGATAACGAAGCGATCGTGCGCCTGCCGGACGGCACGATGTTCATCTCCGACGAATATGGTCCCAACATCTACCGTTTCTCGGCCGAAGGCCGCCTGATGTCGGCGACGCAACCGCCGGCGGCGCTGGTGCCGATGCGCCACGGCAAGCCGAACTTCGCGTCCGACAATCCGGGCCCGGGCGCGGCCGAGCCCGATCCGAAGGATCCCGAGACCGGCCGCCAGAACAACCAGGGCCTCGAAGGCATGTCGATGACGCCGGACGGCAAGTTCCTGATCGCCGTGCTGCAGTCGGCGCCCCGCCAGGACGGCGGCGATTCCGGCTCGACCCGCCAGAACACCCGCGCGCTGGTTTACGACGCTTCCGATCTCGCCCACCTCAAGCTGGCGCACGAATATGTCGTGCCGCTGCCGGTGTTCAAGGACGCCAAGGGCAAGACCAAGGTGGCCGCGCAGAGCGAGATCGTGGCGCTCTCCGACAAGAGCTTCCTGATGCTGGCGCGCGACTCAGGCAACGGCCAGGGCGTCAAGGGCGACGAGTCGCTCTACCGCAAGATCGAGATCGTCGACCTCTCCGCCGCCACCGATATTGCCAACGGCCCGTTCGACGCCGCCGACAAGCCGGTCGCGCCGAAGGGCATCCTCGACCCGTCGGTGACGCCGGCCAAGCTCACCTCTTTCATCGACATCAACGACAAGGGCGAGCTCGGCCGTTTCGGCCTGCACAATGGCGCTCCAAACGACAAGGACAACCTGTCGGAGAAGTGGGAGGCGATGTCGCTGGTCTCCGTGCTCGATCCGAAGCTGCCCGACGACTATTTCCTGTTCGTCGCCAACGACAACGACTTCCTCACCCAGGACGGCTTCCAGGTCGGCGCTTCGTACAAGGCCGAGGATGGAGCCGACGTCGACACCACCTTCCTGGTCTATCAGGTGACGCTCCCCGGCCTGTCTGGGAACACTGTCGCCGGCCAGTAACCGGTGACGGGCAGTTGCCCGTCATTCGGCTCGAGATGGGCGAATGCCCGTCATCCCACTGATCCTGAAAAGGATGCACGACCATCAGGCCTGCGATAGCATCGCGGGCCTGATTCATTTTCGGTGCTGCCATGGATGACAAGAAGCCCACCCGCCGGCGGACCGGCGACCTGACCAGCGGCCCCATTCCGCGCACGCTGCTTCTGTTCGCCCTGCCGGTGCTGGGCTCCAACGTGCTGCAGTCGCTGAACGGCTCGATCAATGCCGTCTGGGTGGGGCGCTTCCTTGGCGAAGCGGCGCTGACGGCGACCTCCAACGCCAATCTGGTGTTGTTCCTCATCCTCGGCACCGTCTTCGGCATCGGCATGGCGGCGACCATTCTGGTCGCGCAGTCCGTCGGCGCCCGCGACTTGCCCGAGGCGAAGCGCATCGTCGGCACCAGCGCCACCTTCTTCTTCCTGGTTTCCGTGGTATTCGCCGTCTGCGGCTGGGTCTGGGTCGACGCCATCCTGACCGGGCTCGGCACGCCGGCCGATGCCTTGCCTTTGGCGCGCGCCTATTTGCGCATCATCTTCGTCGCCGTGCCGATGATGAACCTTTTATCCTTCGTCATGACCGTGCTGCGCGGCGCCGGCGACTCGCGAACCCCGTTTGTCTTCATGGCGCTGGCGGTCGTCCTCGACGTCGTGCTCAATCCGTTGCTGATCCGCGGTATCGGCCCCTTTCCCGAGCTCGGCATCGCCGGCTCGGCAACGTCGACGCTCATAGGCCAGACGATCAGCGTCATCGCCATCCTGATCGTGCTTTATGCGCGAAAACACCCGCTGCGGCTGGCGGGCGCTGATCTCGCCCTGCTCAGGCCCAACCCGGCCCTGCTGCGCATCGTCGTCTTCAAGGGCATTCCGATGGGGCTGCAGATGATCGTCATCTCGGCGGCGGCATTGACCGTGATGGGCATCGTCAATTCCTATGGCTCGCAGGTCGCCGCCGCTTACGGCATCGCAGCCCAGCTCTGGACCTATATCCAGATGCCGGCTCTGGCGATCGGCGCCGCCGTCTCCTCGATGGCGGCGCAGAATGTCGGCGCCGGCCGCTGGGACCGCATCGGCAAGGTCGCGGCCTCAGGCGTCGGCTTCAACCTGGTGCTGACCGGCGCGCTGGTGGCGCTGCTTTTCGTCTTCGATCGCGCGGTGCTCAGTCTTTTCCTTAGCAACGACAGCGCCGCGATCGACATTGCCGCCCACATCAACAAGGTGGCGTCCTGGTCGTTCATCCTGTTTGGCGTCACGATCGTGCTGTTCGCCACGGTGCGTGCCACCGGCGCCGTCATGCCGCCGTTGATCATCCTGATCATCTCGGTGTTGATCATTCGCACCGGCTTTGCCTATTCCATGCGCAGCGTCATCGGCCAGGAGGCGCTGTGGTGGAGCTTTCCGGCGGGCTCGATCGCCTCGCTGGTGCTCGCCGCCGCCTATTACCGGTTCGGCCGCTGGCGCACGATGCATATGATCGAGGACCGGCCGGCGGCCGGCGAGCCGCCCGATACCGGCCTCGGCATGCCCCGCCAGCGCGCGCAGCTCCTGCCGGAGACGCCGAACGGCTAAATCCGTGACGACGAGAAAGGGTGAAATACTCTACCGCGCGTATTTGGCGCCGAAGCCAAGCGCCACCAGCGAGAAGACGACGATCATGCCGGCAAAGGCCATGCTTGCGATGGTTGCGTCCGCCAGGCTCGACAGGATGCCGATGCCGATCACCGGCAGCGCGTTGCCGCAGAAGCAGCAGATGAAGAAGGCCGACACCACCTCGGCGCGGCGGTCGGCGGGCGCGATCTGATTCACCACTTGCAGGCCGCCGCGATAGCCGAGCGCCGCCGCCACGCCGCACACCGCCGTCGCTGCGATCATCAGGACCATCGAGGCATAGACCTGCGCCGCCACGATCAACGCCACGGTCGGGATCATCAGCACCAGCGCGGCGAGCATGGTGGAACGGCTGGAGAGCCATGTGGTGGCGACGATGGCGATGGCCGCCACGATCGACAGCTCGAAGAAAAGCCCGCCGGCCTCGGCATGATTGGTCACATGCAGCTGCTGCGCCAGGATGCTCGGCGCCAGCGCCGCGTAGAAGCCTACCAGCGCCATCGCGCCGAAACCGGTCACCGCCGGCGCCACGAACTGCGCGCGGATATCGTCGGGCACCGATAGCCGCGGCCGCAGCGAGACGTCGGAGAACCGTCCGGGCCTGGAGACGGTTTCGCGCGTGCGCCAGATCAGCAGGGTGACCAGCGCAAGCAGGACGAGATAGACGGCGAATGTCAGCCTGAGCGGCCAGGGCGCATATTGGGCGAGCAACCCCGACATGAGCGCGCCGGCCCCTAGACCGACAAAGTTGGTGCTGGTGGCGATGACGGCGGCGCGCGACTTGTCCTTGCCTTCGATCAGCTCGGCCAGCCAGGCGGTGCCCGCCCCCGCGCCGACGCCGATGCCGAGCCCGCTGAGAATGCGGGCGACGTCAAGCCAAGCGAGGTCTTCGGCGAAGAGGAAGGACAACGCGCTGACCACGGCAACGCCCATCGCGGCGAGCGCGGCGGGGCGGCGGCCGACGACATCCGACAGGCGGCCGAGAAACAGCAGTGCCGCCAGATTGCCGACGACATAGACGGCATAGACCAGCGTCAGCGTGACCTGCGAGAAGCCGAATTCCTGCTTGTAGATCACGTAGAGTGGGGTCAGCGCGGTGCTGCCGGCAAAGAGCGCGGCGATCATGGCGGCGACGGCGGCCTTTGCGGCGCCGCCGCCAAGCTCATTGTCACGCGTCATGGTTTGAGCGTAGCTGGTCATCGCGACCTCCGGGGGTTGCAAGCCCAACGCCTATATAATGGCGCTGTTCCAGCCACCGAACGCCCTCCTGACAATCCTGACAGGATGGTCTTGTGCGAAATCCTCGCGTAGCTTTTGTCGACCGACAAGGGAGGAACCATGGGCAAGGGACGGGTCGAGGCATTCACCGATGGCGTTGTCGCCATCATCATCACCATCATGGTGCTCGAGCTGAAAGTGCCGCATGGCGAGGATTTCTCAGCACTTGTGCCGCTGTGGCCGATCTTCTTCTGCTATGTGCTCTCCTTCATCAATGTCGGCATCTACTGGAACAACCTGCACAACATGTTCCACACCGTGCAGCGCGTTGACGGACGCGTGCTATGGGCCAATCTGAACCTTCTGTTCTGGCTGTCGCTGATGCCGGTGACCACCGCGTTCATGGGAGAGAACCATTTCGCGCCTGCGCCGGTCGCCGTCTATGGCATCGACCTCGCGCTTTGCGCCGTCGCCTACACCATCCTGGTCCTCAAGCTGCGCCATCTTCACGGCGCCGACACGACCTTCGCCAAGGCTGTCGGCCGTGACAACAAAGGCAAGATCTCGCTGGCGCTCTACATCGCCGCCGTCCTGCTCAGCTTCCTCAACCAGTGGATCAGCGTGGCGATCTATGTGCTTGTAGCGACCATCTGGTTTGTGCCGGACAAGCGCTTCGAACGGCTGGTCGAGAAATAACGCTTACTTCCGCATGGTTTTCAGCTTTTCCGCCACAGAGGCGGCAAGATCGGCATAGCGTTCCTCCAGCCGCTCGGCCGCCTTGATGATCGGAAAGTCATGGCCGAACTTCTCCAGCGCCAGCCGCAGCTTCTCGGCGAAATCCGCCTGCTTCTCCAGCGCCGCGAACAGCGTCTTCACCTGCGTCTCGCTGATGTCGGGATTGGTGAGCATCTTCGGCACCTCGCGGCTCATCTGGTCGCCGTTGACGCTTTGCTCCTTCAGGATTCCGATCCAGTCGGTCAAATGCCGAACTCCTTTTTGGGACACCATGCGCGGCGAGCGCTGCAATGGTCAACCCGTTGCGGCAATTGCCGTCAACCCGTTGCGGCCCTTTGCCGTCAACCCGTTGCGGCCCTTTGCCGTCAACCCGTTGCGGCCCTTTGCC
>NZ_VFVL01000011.1 GCF_006442815.1 Mesorhizobium sp. B2-4-3 | reverse complement strand
CGCTGGCGATGAGCTGAAGGCTCCTGAACCTCGTCATTCTAGGGCGGAGCAAGGAGCGTAGCGACGCGCGCAGACCCTAGAATCCATTCCGTTACCTAGACCGAAGTGCGCAACGGTGCAGAATTTCTGGGCCGTCGCGGCGCTTCCATGTCACGGCATGGATCCTCGGGTCTGCGCGCGTCGCTACGCTCCTTGCTCCGCCCGTGGATGACGATTGCGATAGGCGTCTCGGCCAATCGCCAAGGCATGGGCTCTGCCAACGCACACATAGCCAACCGGTCAAAAATTTCTATGTTAAGGAACCGGATCTAGTGCCGCCTTGTCGTGTCCTTCGGCCTTGGGACACCGGTTTCCGAATCCTCATCGCGCACTTCGTGGCGACGGGCTTTGAGCACCTCGTCGTTCTCCTGGACGCCCTCTCCGATCGCATCGGCCTCCGCGCTGGCGTTTTTGCCGTCGGGACGCTGCGGCGGCGAACCGGCAAAGCCTGGCCCCTCGCCATGCGGCGCATCATCCGGCACGCCTTCATGGGCGGCATGGTCCTTGTCGAACTTGATGACCGGCTCCATCTTGGCCAGCACGTCGTCGGCAAGCCAGCACAGGCTCATATGGCCGTCGCCGAGGTTCTTGACCGGCGGCACCTTGGTCTCGCACAGATTGTCCGGCACCAGCTTCTTGTAGCCGCAGCGCGTCTGGAACGGGCAGCCGGTCGGCGGGTTCATCGCCGACGGGATGTCGCCTTCGAGCACGATGTGCTTCTTGACCACGCTCGTGTCGGCGATCGGGATCGCCGACAGCAGCGCCTCGGTATAGGGATGGTAAGGCGGCGAGAAGATCTGGTCGGTCGTGCCTTGCTCGACGATATAGCCGAGATACATGACGACGACGCGGTCGGCGATGTAGCGCACCACCGACAGATCGTGACTGATGAACAGCATCGTCGTCTTGTTCTTGCGCTGGATGTCCATCAAGAGTTCGGTCACCGCCGCCTGCACCGAGACATCGAGCGCCGAGACCGGCTCGTCGGCCACCACCACCTTCGCATCGCCGGCAAAGGCGCGCGCGACGCCGATGCGCTGCTTCTGGCCGCCCGACAGCTGGCGTGGCTTGCGGGTCTCGAAGGCGCGCGGCAGCTTCACCAGGTCGAGCAGCTCCAGCATGCGCTGGCGCCGCTCGGCGACATTCTTGCCGACCTTGAACTTCTCCAGCGTGCGGATGATCTGCGAGCCGACGCTGTGGCTGGGATTGAGCGTATCGAACGGGTTCTGGAACACCATCTGGATCGAAGACACGGTCTCGACATTGCGGCTCTCGATACCGGTCGACTGGATCTCCTTGTTGCCCAGCGTCACCGTGCCGGAACTGGCGGTCTCCAGCCCCAGAAGCACCTTGGCGAGTGTCGACTTGCCGCAGCCGGATTCGCCGACGATCGCAACCGTCTCGGATTCGCGCGCGGTGAACGAGATCGTCTCGTTGGCCTTGACGACGCGGCCTTCGCGGGAGCCGAACACCTCGCTGCCGCCGACCCTGTAGTATTTCTTGAGATCGTCGATCTTGAGCACCGGCGCGCCAGGCTCGACCTTTTCGTTGACCTTCTTGGCGCCGGGCGGCAGCGCCTCCCAGTCGATCTCGTTGAACCTCACGCAGCGCGAGAAATGCCCTTCGTGGCCGTCGACCGGGATCATCGGGATTTCCGCGGCATTGCAGACGCCTTCGACGAAATGGTGGCAGCGCGGCCCGAAATTGCAGCCCTTCGGCCGCTCATGCGGCAGCGGCAACTGGCCGGGAATGGAGATCAGCGGCCGTGAGTTCTTGTCGGCGCCGGGCAGCGGGATCGAGCGGAACAGCCCTTGCGTATAGGGATGGCGCATCCGGTCGAACACGTCCTTGATCTTGCCGGTCTCGACCGCCTCGCCCGAATACATCACCGTGATGCGGTCGCAAGTCTCGAGGATGAGGCCGAGATTGTGCGACACGAAGATCATCGAGGTGCCGAACTTCTCGCCCAGCCCCTTGACCAGCTCGACGATGCCGGCCTCGACGGTGACGTCGAGCGCCGTCGTCGGCTCGTCGAGCAGCAAGAGCGCCGGCTTGGAAAGCAGCGCCATGGCGATGACGATGCGCTGCTGCTGGCCGCCGGAAAGCTGGTGCGGATAGGAGCGCATCATGCGCTCGGGATCGGGCAGCCTCACCGCCCGCACCATCTCCAGCGCTCTGGCGTGCGCCTCTTCCTTCGACACCTTGTCATGGATCAGCGGCACTTCCATCAGCTGCTGGCCGATCTTCATCGCCGGATTGAGGCTCGCCATCGGCTCCTGGTAGATCATGGCGATCTTGTTGCCGCGGATGGCTCGCAGCTCCTCCTCGGAGAGCTCGCCCATGTCCTTGCCCTGGAACTTGATCTTGCCGCCGACGATCTTTCCGATGTTGGAAAGGTCGCGCATGATGCCGAGCGACACGGTCGACTTGCCGCAGCCGGATTCGCCGACGATGCCCATCGCCTCGCCGGGCATGACCGTGCAAGAAAAATCCATCACGGCCGGGATCTCGCCCTTGCGGGTGAAGAAGGAGATCGAGAGGTTCTCGATCTCGATGATCGGCCCATTGGTCGGCTTGCCTGGATCTCGAACTGCCTCGTTCATGGGTCGCTCCAATCCTTGGTTCTTGGAAGATGGGGCCGAAACCGCCGCCATCAATCCTTCATCGACTGTTCACGCAGCGAATCCGCCAACAGGTTCAGCCCCAGCACGAACGACATCAATGCGATCGTCGGCGGCAGCGCCGGGTGGATGAAGGAACGCAAGAGGCGGCTGGCGTCCTTGATCGCGGTGCCCCAGTCGGGGCTTTCCGGCGCCAGGCCCAGGCCGAAATAGCCGAGCGTTCCGAGCAGGATCGTCGTGTAGCCGATACGCAGGCAGGCATCGACGATCAGCGGACCGCGCGCATTGGGCAGGATCTCCCACAGCATGATGTACCAGGGCGATTCACCGCGCGTCTGCGCCGCCGCCACATAGTCGCGCGTCTTGATGTCCATGGTCAGTCCGCGCACGATGCGGAACACGCCCGGGCTGGAAGCGAACACCACCGCCACGAAGATGTTGAGCTGGTTCGGATCGATGTGGACGATATGGAACGGATCCTTGTCGAAGACGAGGCCCGCATAGATCCAGCCGCCGACCACCAGCGTGATGCCAAGCAGGATATAGAGCCGATCCGGCCGGTTTTTGAACCGCGTCCAAAACAGGACGCTGAAGAAGATGATCGGGAACAGGAAGAACAATCCCGCCATCGCATAGGGGATCGGCGTGTCCATGATGCCCGGCGTCACCAGGAGGTAGAACAGAAGGATCACCGGGAAGGCCAGCACCAGATTGGCAAGGAACGACAAGAGCGTGTCGATCTTGCCGCCATAGTAGCCGGCCGGCAGGCCGAGCGTGATGCCGACCATCAGCGCGAAGCCGGTGGCGGCCGGCGCGATGATCAGCACGATCTGGCTGCCATAGACCATGCGCGAGAACACATCGCGGGCAAGCTTGTCGCCGCCGAAATAATAGACGAGCTTCGATGCCGGCTCGATCGCGCCGGGCAGCGTGTCCTTCATCACCGAGACCTGAGCCAGCGGGTCGAAGGGCGAGATGGTCGAGGCGAAGATCGCCGTGAACAGCCAGAACAGGCAGATGAAGACGCCGGCGATGCCGACGCCGCTGTCGAAGAGCTGGCCGTAGAGGCCGAGCCGCTTCTTGTAGGTAAAGCTGGCGCCCATCACCAGGATGAGCCCGACCCACACCGGCCAGAACCGCCAGAGCACGCCGATAACCACGTCGAAGGCGCTGATATATTCCGTTTGCATCGGCCCTGCCCCCTACTGAACCCTGATACGCGGATTGAGAAACGCGTAGCCGACATCGGAAATGAGCTGCGTGATCAGCACGATGAACACCGAGACCAGCGAGCAGCCGAGCAGCAGATCGATGTCGTTGTTGCCGGCTGCTTCGACCAGCGTGTAGCCAAAGCCCTGGTAGCGGAACATCACCTCGACGATGACGACGCCGGTGAGCAGCCACGGGAACTGCAGCATGATGACGGTGAAGGGCGCGATCAGCGCGTTGCGCAACGCATGCTTGATGACCACGCTGCTGAAGGACAGGCCTTTCAGCCGGGCGGTGCGGATATATTGCTGCGTCATCACCTCAACCATCGAGGCGCGTGTCATGCGCGCGATATAGCCGATGCCGTAGATCGCCAGCGTGATCACCGGCAGCGTGAAATTGTAGAAGGTGATGCCCTGGCTGGCGGACGCGGCCGAGCCGTTCAGCCAGCCGAGCCAGGATGCGAAGATGACGGTGAAGATGACGCCCGACACATATTCGGGCGTCGCCGTCGAGGCGATCGAGGCCACGGACAGCACACGGTCGGTGCGCGAGCCTTCGCGCATGCCGGCGAGAATGCCGATCAGCAGCGAGATCGGCACCATCACCGCCAGCACCCAGAACATCAGCAATCCGGTGGCGCCGAGGGCCGGGAAAAGCTTGGCCCCGACCGTCGTCTTGAACTTGGTCGAGCAACCGAAATCGCCTTGCAGAACGCCGGAGAATGTCGGCTCGATCGGGTCGTTGCAGAAGGAGAAGCGTTGCGTCGTCTTGCCGGTCGCCGGATCGGTGATCGGATGCTTCGGCAGGACGCCCAGCCACTGGCCGTAGCGCACGAAGAAATTCTGCCGGTAGCCATGGTTGACCAGCCAGCTTTCAAGCTGGTCGGCGGGCGTGTGCATCTCGGTCTGGCTGATCGCCAGTTTCTTGAGATTGGGCTCGAGATTGACGAGAAAGAACACGACCAGCGTCAGGCACAGCATCGTGAGCAGTATGGTGCCGATGCGTCTGGCGATGAATGAGAACATGCGCGCCCCCTGCCGGCCGGGTTGGGGTCAGATAGGTTCAACCCTGTTTCGAAAAGCGGATGAGACCTCCGCCACCGCCGCGGGATATGCAGCGGCGACGGAGCTTGAGATACGAGGGACCGCGGCCCCTCGTATTCATCGCGCCATGGATCACGCCTGGTCGAGCCAAACCTTGCCGAAGTCGTGCTCGTAGGTGGGGTGCATCGAGTGGTTCTTCACCTCGGGCTTGATGTTGATGTAGAGCTTGCGCCAGTAAGGCTGGATGATGATGCCGGAATCCTGCAGCGTCTGCTCGATGTCCTTCATCACAACCTTGCGCTTCTCCGCATCGGCGATGCCGAGCGCCTCGTTCACCTTCTTGTCGAAGTCCGGGTTGGCGTAAGCGGTCTCGTTCCAGGCTTCGCCGGTGCGGTAGGCGATGGCGATGACCTGGATGCCCAGCGGACGCATGTTCCAGTTGGTTTCCGAGAACGGATACTTCGTCCAGTCGTTCCAGAAGGTCGAGCTCGGCAGCACGGTGCGCTTCACCTTGATGCCGGCCTCGCGCAGCTGAGCCGCGATCGCGTCCGTGGTGTTCTTGTGGTAGTCCTCGTCGTTGCTGATCAGCTCGTGCTCGAAATCGATCGCGCCGGCTTCCGTCAGCATTTGCTTGGCCTTGGCGATGTCGCGCTTGACCTCCGGCAGCTTGACATACTCCGGATGGATCGGCGCGACATGGTGGTTTTCGGCCGGCGTGCCGGCATTGCCATAGCCGAGCTGCAGCACGGTGGCGTTGTCGACGGCAAGCAACATCGCCTGACGAACCTTCTGGTCGTCATAGGGCTTCTTGGTGACGTTGAAGCGAGACACAACCGTGGCTGCCGTCACGACTTCCGAAACCGGCGCGCCGACATCCGCGATGATCTTGATGTAGTCGGCGGTGGTTTCGTGGTTGGTCTGGACTTCGCCCGACTCGAAAGCCGAGACGGTCGCCGCCGGATCGGTGCCGTAATCGATGAACTCGACGCCGTCGAGGAAGGCCTCGCCCTGCCACCACTTGCCGGTCTCGCGGCGCTTGTAGACCACCTTCTGGCCGACGTCGTAGGAGACCAGCTCGAACGGACCGGTGCCGATCGGGCAGTTCTTGAAGTTGGCGCCCTTCTCGTCGAAGGTCTTGTGCACAACCAGCGCCGGGTAGTCGCACAGGTTCGGGATGATGGCGATGTCGGGCTTGGTCAGCTTGAGCTTGACCGTCATGTCGTCGACCTTGACGACGGAGCCGTCGCGCAGCTTCTTGGTCGTGTCGTCGACGAGGCTGCCGAGGCGGCCCGGCATCGAATTGCCTTCCGCGCCCTTATCGGCCCAGCGGGTGAAATTGTAGATCACGTCGTCGGCGGTGAACTTGTCGCCGTTGTTCCACTCGACGCCCGGCCGCACATGCAGCGTGTATTCAGTGGCGTCGTCATTGATGTCCCAGCTTGCCAAGAGATAGGGCGCGAAGGTGTATTCCTTGGTGTATTTCACCAGCGGCTCGAGCGCCTGGCGCTCGGCATTGGAGATTTCGGACCAGTCAGCGGTGCGCGGATCCTTCGGATCCTTGACCGACATCGCGACCTTGATCACGCCGCCCTTCTTGCCCTGCACGTCCTCGGCCCGGGCCGGGGTAGGCGCGGCGAGGCCGAGCATGCCGTAGGCCATTGCCGTCGATGCGCCGAAGACGCTTGCCAAAGCCAGAAACTCGCGGCGGTCCACGCCGCCCGATTTGGCTTCTTCGGCCATTTTCAGGATGTGATCCGGAACGCGATCACCATTGCTCTTATAGATTGCCATGACTTACTCCCATTGTTGGCTTTCCGCCTTGTAACATTCCGCATCCAAGCCGTGATGTCAAAACACGGTGTGAAGTGGGAACATGTTAGGGAATGTGCATCTTTGGTTGCAATACGGTTCGCGCGATAGCGACAGTCTTGACGCAAATTTGTTAGCGTGAGGCGGATTTTCCAAAAAATCGTCGCGGGCGATTAAATCAATACATTTTATGAGGATAGGGGCTCTGTGGCCGCGGCGAGCGGCCGCTTGGGCTGGCCTTGGAACGGCCGCGCAGCCTCAATATTCGCGTTCGTAGAAGACGCCGCCCTTTGCTTCGCCGGCGTCATTGGCCTCGCCGCGCAGCTTCACGCCGCGGCCGACATTGAGGTCGATCGTGGCCTTGCCGGAGCCAGGTTTGTCGCCCTTCTGTATGGTCACATAGGTGCGGTCGTTGAGGTACTTGCCGGCCGAAACCGCGGTGCCGCCCTTCTCGTCCGTCGTCACGTCGAGATCGTCGACGCCGATGGCGCTTTGCAGGTTCTCGAGCAACGACGTCGAGCCGCCGACGCCAGCCAGCTGCGCGGCGGCGCTCGCAAGCTGCGCGATCTGCAGCGGCGACAGTTTCGACATGGATTGGCCGAAGATGAGCTGCGCCATCACCTCATCCTGGGGCAGCGCCGGCACCGAGGAGAAGGTGAACTTCGGATTGGTCGCCTCGCCCGACACGAGGATCGTGACCGTGGCGCTGCTCGTCGTCGTGGTCGCCGTCATGTTGAGATAGGGCACCAGCGAACCCTGGAACCCGATCGTGCCCTCGGTGAAGGTCAGCCGCTTGGAGAGGATGATCAGCCGTCCGCGCTGCAGGGTGAAAGTGCCGATTGCCTGCGGCGCCGAGGCAGGGCCCGTCAACTTCAGCGAGCCGCCGAGCTCGGCGTCGACGCCCCTGCCCTGGATGAATATCTGGTTCGGCGCGTTGACGGTCACGTCGAGCGTCAGGCCGCTGCCGCCGTTGCTGCTGCCGCTGGACGTCGGCGGACGCAGCGCCTTGTCCTGCGCCCGTACCGAAGCCGGCGCGTTCTTGTGCTTGACATCCAGCGCCGAAAGCGAGCCCGGCAGCTTTTCCGGGACAGTGATGACCGTCCTCGCCAGGTTGATCGTGCCGGCGATCACCGGCGCCGAGACGAGCGGGCCCTTGACGGTCAGGTCGCCGCCGAGATTGGCGGTCACCACCCGGCCGTCGGTGTAGCGGCCGTCGGTGAGCTTGATCGACAGATCGGCCGGAAAACCTTGCGCCGGCGTGATGCCCACCGTGCCGCTCGCCGACAGGTTGCCGCGTGTCGACAGTGTTCCGGTGAGCCGATTGATCCTGGCGACGCCGCCGCCGATCGAAATGTCGGCGGCGATGTCGTTGACCGCCAGGCCGGAGCGCGCGTCGACCAGCCGGGCGCCAGAAGTGCTGACCGTTCCGCCGATCACCGGCGACGACGCAGGACCGCGCACCTGGACATTGACATTGGCGGTTCCAATCAGCCCCAGCCCTTGCGCGGCGAGTTTCGAGGCAAGGAAGGAGAACGGCACCTTGCCATTGAAGTCGAGCACCAGCGCCGGCGCGCCCGCCGTCGTCACCGAGCCGCCGCCCTTGAGACCGAGGCCGGCGCCGTCGCTGATGTTGGCGTCGAAACCGAGCTTGTTGCCGGCGAAGGTTCCAGACGACGATACATTCATGCCGCCGAGCCCGGCGCCGCGCGTCTGCGAGGTCTGCACGCCGGAAGCATCGATGTTGAAGGCGACCGAGGGGGCCGCCGGGGCACCGGTGACCTTGACCGTGCCCGAGATCGAGCCGGCCGCGTCGAGACCCGGCGAAAAACTGTTGGCGAGCGAGATCGGCACCCTCGCCAGGTTGGCATTTATGTCGAGCGCCTGCGCGACCTTGCCCGTCACCGTCGCCGTGCCGCCGCCGAGGTTGAGCACCAGCCGGTCGAGCGTCGTCACCCCGTTGGCGATGGTCACGGTCGAGTTCTGCGCGATCGCCGCCTTGATGCCCTGCACCGTCGCCTGGCCGGTCGCGAGCTCGATGGTCGTCGTGCCGTTGGCGACCTTCACGCGGCCGGCCGCCTTCGCCGGGATGTTCTTGACGGTGGCGCCACCCGAGAAGCCGGTCCAGTCGCCGTCGCGCTTGAGATCGACATCGATGCCGGTGATGGCGGTCCCGCCGGAAGTCACGCTCTCGGCGCGCACCGTGCCGGCAATGACGGGTGCTGCCATGTAGTTCGCGATCTGCGCGTCAATGGCGACATTCCTGGCCGAGAGATCGCCGCGCTTGATCTCCGAGGTGTTCGCCTTGACCGCGACGTTGGGCCCGTTGGCCGCCTTGGTGAAAGCGATCGTGCCGCGCACATTGCCCTCGGCCTTTTCCAGCGCCAGCGCGGCCAGCGGCCCGATGTCGGGCAGGTCGAGCGAAACGGTGCCGACCGGCACGAAGGCATCGTCGAGGGTGAGATCGCCGGAGATCTTGTTCGGACCGAGCGACAGCAAAAGCCCGTTGATGGCGCGGCTGCCATTGGTCGTGGCGAGCACCGCGCTGCCTTGCAGGTTCTGCCCGGCGACGTTGCCGGTGAGCTGCACATTGGCCGCTGGATTGGCGGCGTCGGCCTTGCCGGTGGCCGTCAGCTTCAGCCCGGTGATCTCGCGCGCCGCCACCGAAAGCCGGTCGCTGCTCACCGTCATCGACAGGTCGGGCGCGGTGACCGGGCCTTGCGCATTGAGGGCAAAGGCAATGGCGCCCTTGGCGTCTTTCGAGAGCCCTGAAACGTCGTTCAACGCGCCTCTGATCCCGGCGGCCAGCTTGCTGTCGGCAAGGCTCGCCTGCCCATCGGCGGTGAGCGCGCCCGAATTCAGCTTCAGCCCGTCGACATTGACATTGCCATTGGCATCGCGCTTCAGCGAGGCGCTCAACGCAGCGCTCTCGCCAAGCATGCCGCGCACCGCCGCCGGCAGGGCGGAAGAAACGACATCGGCCTTCATATTGAGGTCGACGGCACCGTCGCCCAGCGATATCCGGCCGGCGACCTGGCTGTTGAGCGCATCGCTCGTCAAGGAACCGCTGTTGACGGCGACGGCATCGGCTGCGAGACGGCCGTTGACCTTCGCCGTGACCTTGCCGGCGATCAGCGGTGCCAGCATGGGATTGTCGAGGCCGATCCTGTCCACCGATACCGTGCCGGAGACCGGACCTGCCCGCCCCTTGAGGTCGAAGGCATCCGAATGCAGCGCCAGGGTAAGACCGTCCACCTTCGCCTGGCTGGCGGCAATGGAAGGCAGGATTGCGGACACATCGAGCCGCGCTTGCGTGCTCTCGCCCGCCATCCTTGCCGACAAGGACTGGACCGCGATCCTGACCGGGCTCTCGGCGCTGCCGACCGTCAACGGCAGGCTAGGCCCGGATGATATAAGGTCGAGGGAGAAATCGCTGGCGCCGTTGGGATTGAGGGTGCCGGCCGCCTTGCCCGAAATCCCTTGGCCCGAAAGCGTGGCGTGGTCCAGGGCCACGCCGCCCGCCAGTGTGTAGCTGCCGGCAGCATCCAGACCCAGCGGCCCGAGCCCCGCCTGCCGGGTCTGGCTGGTTTCGGCGCCCGCCACCTTGGCGTTGAACTGCACGTCGGGGCTGGACGAGGGACCCGTGACGTGCACGGTGCCCTCCACCGTTCCCGCCCCGTTGAGGCCGGGCACGAAATCATTGGCGAGCGCCACCGGCAGGTCGGCGAGGCTTGCCGTCAGGTCGAGCGTTTGTCCAGCCGTGCCCGAAACCGTCGCCGAACCGCCGCCGAGATTGAGCGCGAGCTTCTCGATGGAGGCCACGCCGTTGGCGATGGAAAGGCTGGATGGTTCGGCGATGGCCGCCTTGATGCCACGCACCGTCGCCTCGCCGGAAGCGATTTCAACGCTCGTCGTGCCGTTGGCGATCTTCACCCGCCCGGTGGCTGTGGCCGGAATGCCGGACGCCGTGGCGCCGCCGGTAAAGTTCGTCCAGTCGCCGTCGCGCTTCAAATCGATGCCGATGCCGCTGATGACCGTGCTGCCAGAGGTCACGCTGTCAGCCTTGATCGTGCCAGAGATCGCCGGCCCCTTGAGGTAATTGGCGATCAGCGCGTTGACGGTGATCGTCTTTGCCGCCAGATCGCCGCGCGCGATCGACGTGCTGGCCGCATTGATGGTGACGGTTGGCGCCTCGCCCTCCTTGGCGAAGGCGATCGTGCCGTTGATGTCGCCGGTCGCGGTCTGATTTGCCAGAGCGGCAAGCGGCCCGATGTCGGGCACGGCAAGCGTCAGCGTGCCGAGCGGCAGGAACTTGTCGTCGAGCGCGAGATCGCCCGAAACCTTGTTGTCGCCGAGCGCCAGGCTTAGCCCTTTGATCGAGCGCTTGCCGTCGGCGGTCACCAGCGAGGCTTCGATATCCAGCGCCTGGCCCTCGGCGTTGCCGGTCAGCGAGACGTCGGCGGTCGGATTGGCGATGTCGGCCTTGCCTTTGGCCGAGAGCTTGATGTCCTTCACCGTGCGGCCGGCGGCCGTCAAGCTGGCGCTGTCGGCTGACACCGTGAAATCCGGCGCCAAACGCGGACCGCTCGCGCTCAGCGCGAAGTTCACCCCGCCGGCAAGCGGTGTGCCGGCGAGCGACGACAGCGGCGAGACGTCGCCCAACGTGCCCTTGACGCTGGCCTGGATGTCCGAGCCCTGCATGCTGCCGGTGCCCCTGGCGCTAAGCGAGCCGGAGCTGATCTCCAGCGAGTTGGCGGCGAACGCGCCTTGCGGATCGCGCGTGGCGGTGGCTGAGAACTTCACCCGCTCGCCGAGCAGCGAGCTGATCTGCGGCGGCAATGCTTTCGAGACGGCGTCGGCATTCATCTTCAGCGTCATCGACAGATCGGCGAGCGCCACATTTGCCGTCAGCCCGGCATTGAGCGCGTCGCTGCGCAGGGTACCCTTCTCGATGGCCACGGTCTCACGGCTGATCGTGCCGGACAGATCCGCGGCGAGCTTGCCGGTCACCAGCGGCGCCAGCGTCGCCACGTCCGTCTTCAGGCCGGCGGCTGCGAGCTTGATGCTGACCGGGCCGCTAAGGGCCTCGATATCGAAGCCGTCGGAATGGACCTCGCCCGTAATATTGTTGAGCTGGGTCCCGCCGACGGCCACCGAGGTAAGGGACGTGCCGATATCGACCATCGGCGCCTTGCCGTCGCCAAAAGCGCGCACCGTTGCCTTTTCGACCGCGACCAGGATCGGTGCAGCGCTGTTGCCGACATCGATGGTGACCGGCTTGTCCTTGGCGGAGAGCTCGACAGCGAGGTCGCTGGCGCCCTTCGGATCGACATTGCCAGTCGCGGCGCCGTGCACCGCATCGCTCTCTATGGTCGCGCGCTCGATATCGACCCCGCCCGACGTGGTCGCCGTTCCGGCGAGGTCGAAGCTCGTCTTGCCGGCAAAAAGCGCCTTTATCTTCTCCGGCAGGAAGCCTTCGAACTCGCCGTCGCCCTTGGCCTCGATGCGGTGGCCCCTGTCGGTGAGTTGGTGCCTGCCGGTCAACTGGCTGATGATCCGGCCGTCGACCATGAAGGTGCCGACGCCGCTCCAGTTGGCTAAAGGTCCGCTGCCGGAAACCACGATGTTGACGGGCGGCGCATCCGGCAGCTTGAGCAAATTGGCGATGATGCCGCCCGCCGGCTCCGACGCCTTGAGATCGAGGTCGAGCTTGTTGTCGGCTGGCGCAAAGTGGATCTTGGCGTCGACATTGCCTTGCTTGCCGTCATGGCGGCTGACGTTCAGCACGCTCTCGATCGCCAGCGGCGATGGATCCGCCTTGAGCGAGCCCTTGGCGGCCAGTTCGGCGATGCCGCTGCCGGCAAGCTCCTGTCCCAGCGCGATCTCCGGCAGGTCGATCTGCTTCACGTCGATCGACACCGGCAGGCTGGACGAGCCACCTTGCGACGGCTGCTGGCTTGGCTGCGGCAGCCGCGCCAGCTCGATGCGCTCGGCGGCAAAGCGGTCGGCATTGAAATTCCAGGAGAGCAGCGCCGTCGGCGACCAGTCGAGCGCCACCTTGCGCGCCACCATCCAGGGCCCGGCGCGGTCTTCCAGCACCACATGGTCGACCCTCAATGCGCCTGACCAGATGCCTTCGATACCGGCGACCGTCACCTTGCGGTCCTCGTTCGAAGCCATCTTCGAAATCAGGCCGGCGAGGTTCTGGCGGCCGCCTTCGGTACCGGTAAGCACGACAAGCGCGCCGATCGCCACCACCAGCAGGATCAGCAGCGTGTAGAGGCAGATGCGGAGGATGCGCCGGAAAATCTTCATCGTCAGAACGCCTGGCCGATGCCGGCATAGATGCCGAAATGCGGGTCGCCCGGATCGCGGTTGAGCGGCACGGCGGCGTCGATGCGCAGCGGACCGAACGGCGTGATGTAGCGCAGGCCGACGCCGGCGCCGACCTTCACATCCGAGAAATCCGGGAAGGATTTGGTCGAGACCGTGCCGGCATCGACGAACGGAACGATGCCGATCGTGTCGGTGACGCCGATGCGCATCTCGACCGAGGTTTCGAAGAAGGAGAGACCGCCGATCGGCTGGCCGTCGATGTCCTTCGGCCCGATGCCCTGGTAGGCATAGCCGCGCACCGAGCCGCCGCCGCCGGAATAGAAGCGCCGGTCGGCGGGCACGTTCTGCAGCCCGGTACCGACGATCGAGCCCAGCGTTGCGCGTTCGGCGAGCACGAACCTGCTTGCCGTGTCGATCGACTGGTAGGTATAGCCCTCGCCCTTCAGCTTCAGGAAGGCCGCGCCGCTCAATATGTCGTAGCTCGGCTCGGCATAAGCGAGGAAGCGGAACCCCCTGGTCGGGTTCAGCTTGTTGTCGCGGTTGTCATAGACATATTGCAGCGGCACGCTGGCGATCAGATAGGTATGCTTGCCGAAGGCGTCGGTGATCCTCGAATAGTCGAGGTCGAATTCGGCCGAGACCCGCTGCTGCTTGTCGAGGTCGTAGGAAACGCCGACGTCGCCCTTGACCGAGAAATGGTCATAGGCATCGGGGTGTTCGAACACCGTCTTGATGCCGGTGAAGAATTTCGACGTCGGCCCGAGCACGCCCGGTTTCTCGAACATGACGCCGGCATTGTAGTTGAGCGCGGAAAGGCTGTTGCTGCCGATGCCGCTGATCGAGCCGTCGATACGCAGCTTCTCGGCCTGGCCGAACAGGTTGCGGTGGCCCCAATAGCCTTCGAGCCCTAGGCCTTCCGTGTTCGAGAAGGTGCCGCCGAGGCCGAAAAAGCGCGGCTTGCGCTCGCTCACCTGGACTCCGATCGGGATGTTGCCGTTGGCGTCGAGCCTGTCGCCTTCCTTGATGGTCACGCTGTTGAAGACTTCGAGCCCGAGCAGCCGGTCGCGGGCGTCGTCGATCTCCTGCGGCGAATATTGCTGGCCTCGCTTCAACCCTGTCATATATTCGGTGAAGTCGCGATCGACCTTTTCCGTGCCCTCGACGGTCGTATCGCCATAGCCGGCGACCGGACCGGCCGCCACCGTCAGCGTCACGTCCAGCGTCGAGCTGGCGTGCTCGGCGACGATCTCGCGGTCCGTCACCGTGGCAAGCGGCCTACCCTCTTCCTTCAGAGCCCGCACGATCAGCGCCTCGGCCTTGAGCACCGCGCCGGAGCCGGCATCGCCGCCGGCGATCAAGCCGAAGTCGGCTGCCGCCAATCCCGCCGCATCGCCCTTCAGCCGGATGTTGCCCAACGTGAATTTCGCTCCGGGGGAAACCGTGACGACCACCGGAATGGGCTGCGGCCCCTTGAACTCGGCGTCCGGCGGCAACTCGTCGATCGACTTGCCGTCGATCATGATGGTGACCACGCCCTCGTAGCGGGCATCGGCGTAGAGCGCGGCGACCAGTTGTTCGCGGTCGCCGCGCGCCTTGGCCATCAGGCCGAGCGATCCCGATACTGGATGGTCCTCGTCGTTTTTCAGCGCCGAGGCATTTTCGAGCCTCTTGACCAGATCCTTGTCGGCGTCAGGCGCATTTATCGTCACCGAATAGCGCAGCGGATCGACGATATCGGCATCCTCGTCCTTGGACGAACCCCAAAGCTTGATGCCGAAAATCTCGAAAGCCGCCGCCTGCCGTACCTCCGCGGCCAGCATGGTCGAGCAGATGAGCGCGAAAAGCAGGGCACGCGGAAGCCCGCGCCCTGGCGCGAACCCTGCTGACATCTGCGTTTCATGCGCCGGCATTAAGACAACCTAGTCGACAAAACTAAAATTGGAATGAAGTTCCGCAACGTTCGTAAAGGGGCCACAATCCAATTGTCTGAAATAGACCGGGCTTGGAATTCACACCTTTTGCCTTTTCGCAAGAAAGTGTGATCAGTCTCACAGAGGTTCTGTCGAAATACCGGCCTTTGGCCGGCATGGAAACCGTTCGCGGGTGATAAACCTGCGGCGCTCCGGCGTTGACAAGCTTGCACGAAGCTTGATCATGCCCGGACGCTGGCGATGTCTGGAGGGTGGTATGGCAATGCGCGCGGCTCGTGGTCTCTCTTTCCTTCTTCTCATCTTTTTCGCCCTTGGCGGAGCGGCATTTGCGGCCGAAGCCCGGCGAATCGTGACGACGGACAATTCCGACTATTTCGGCTTCGACCTGAGGTCGGAGCAGAATGTCAGCCTCGACCAGTGCAAGACCACGTGCCTCGGCGACCCGGCCTGCCGTGCCTTCACCTACAACACCAAGGCCAAATGGTGTTTTCTCAAATCCGACTATAACCAGCTGAAATCCTTCACCGGCGCCGTCGCCGGCAAGGTTGCGAATGTCGATGGCGATCCCGATATCGGCGCTCCGCCGGCACTGGCCTTCTTCCCGAACTGGATGGCCGACCAGGCTCAGCAGTTCCGCAACAAGCTGACCGATCCGGCCTACGACAAGCCGACTGAAGGCCTTGCCGCCCTGCAGGCCGCCGCCGAGCAGGCATCGCTTACCGGCGACCATCGCCTTGCCATGCAGAAATACCAGGCCGCGGTCTCGGTACTGCCCGATGACGGCACGCTGTGGCTGGCGCTGGCGCGCGAGACGCTTGCCGTGCAGCCGGCGTCGAACACCACCGAACCTGCGACTTTGCCGATGAACGTCACCTCGGCGGCCTTTAACGCCTACAAGCTGGTGCGCACGGCAAAGACCCGCGCCGAGGCGCTGGCGCTGCTTGGCGCCGGCCTCGACAAGCGCGATCTCTACAGGCCCTCGCTGCAGGCCTATGAGGCGAGCCTTGCCCTGGTGAGCTCGCCGGCCGTCCAGGCCGACTATGCCGACCTCAAGGCGCGCAAGGGTTTTCGCATCGTCGAGCACACCGTCGATGCCGATTCCTCCTCGCCGCGCATCTGCGCCCAGTTTTCCGAGGAATTGGTCAAGGCCGGCGTCGATTATTCGCAGTTCGTGACGGTCGACAACGCCGCGCCCAAGGCCGTCGAGGCCAAGGACAAGCAGATCTGCGTCGAAGGCCTGGAGCACGGCCAGCATTATGACGTGACCTTCCGCGCCGGCCTGCCGGCGGCGATCGGCGAAACGATCGCCGCGCCCGTCGTGCTGTCGATTTACATCCAGGACCGCGCCCCGTCGGCACGCTTCACCGGTGACAGCTTCGTGCTGCCGGCCGGCGCGCGCCGCGGCATTCCGGTCGTCACCGTCAACATGAACGCCGCCAAGATGACGCTCTACCGCATCGGCGATCGTTCGCTGGCGCAGCTTCTGTCCGGCTATCAGTTCCTGCATCAGCTCGACGGCTATGACATCTCCACCATTTCGGACCAGATGGGCGCCCCCGTCTGGTCTGGCACGCTCGATATCGCCAATGATCTCAATAAGGAGGTTACCACTTCGTTCCCGGTGGACGAGGCGATCCCGCAGCGCAAGCCCGGCGTCTATGTGCTGACCGCGCAGCCGGTCGACGACAAGAGCGACGACTACAATTCACGCGCCACGCAGTGGTTCGTGGTCTCCGACATCGGCCTTTCCACCTATACCGGCCAGGACGGCCTCAACGTCTTTGCCCGTTCGCTGGGCTCGGCCAAGCCGATTTCCGGTGCCGAATTGACGTTGCTTGCCAAGAACAACGAGATTCTCGGCACGGCGACCACCGACGCCGAGGGCCACGCCGTCTTCAATCCCGGCCTGACCCGCGGCGAAAACGGCATGGTGCCGGCCGTGCTGATGGCCAAGCAGGGCGACAACGACTTCGTCTTCCTCGACATGGGCAAGGCCGGCTTCGATCTTTCGGATCGCGGCGTCGAGGGCCGCGCCGTGCCGGGCGCGCTCGACGTCTATGCCTGGACGGAGCGCGGCATCTACCGCGCCGGCGAGGACGTTCACGTCGCCGCCCTTGCCCGCGACGGCGCCGCCAAGGCGGTCGAGAACCTGCCGCTGACCTTCATCTTCACGCGTCCCGACGGCGTCGAGAACCGCCGCGTCATCAGCAATGGCGAGTCCGCCGGCGGCCACGCCGTCGACCTGCCGCTCGAGGCCAACGCCATGCGCGGCACCTGGACGGTGTCGATCTACACCGATCCCAAGCAGGCGCCGGTCGCCAGCCAGATGTTCCTGGTCGAGGATTTTGTGCCGGATCGCATCGAATTCGACCTGACCGCCGACAAGAAGGAGATCGCGCAAGGCGAAACCGCCAACGCCACCGTCGACGGCCGCTTCCTTTACGGCGCGCCGGCCGCGGGCCTGGCGCTCGAAGGCGAGCTGACGCTGTCGACCACCAGCACCTGGGACAGTTTCAAGGATTTCAGCTTCGGCCTCGCAGACGAGCAGTCGAGCGAGCCGACCGTCACGCCGCTCGCCAACCTTCCCGTGGTCGGCGACGACGGCAAGGCGACCTTCCCGGTCACCATCGACCAGTTGCCGTCGACCACCAAGCTGGTCAACGCCAAGGTCACCGTGCGCATGCGCGAGGCCGGCGGCCGCGCGGTCGAGCGCTCGCTCGACATCGGCGTTCGCCCACAGCGCGACGTCATCGGCATTCGCCCCGATTTCGCGGATGATGAGGTGCCGCAGGGCGGCACGGCGAAGTTCAGCATCATCGCCGTCGACCCGAACGGCAAGCGCGAGGACCTGAAGGGGGCGCAGTGGTCGCTCGTCAAGGTCGAGCGGAACTATCAGTGGTACCGTTCCAACAATTCCTGGAACTACGAGGCGGTCAGCCTCACCAAGGCCGTCGCCAATGGCGCGGTCGATCTGAAGGCCGATGGCGAGGCGACGGTGTCGCTGCCCGTCGACTGGGGTCGCTACCGGCTCGAGGTCGAGACCGCCGATCCCGACGGTCCGGCGACCAGCTATGAGTTCGATGCCGGCTGGTACGTCGCCTCGACCACCACTGAAACACCAGACGGCCTGGAGATCGCCCTCGACAAGGATAGCTACGCCGCCGGCGAGGTCGCCAAGCTGAAGGTCTCGCCGCATTTTGCCGGCGAACTTCTGGTCACCATCGGCGCCGAAAAGCTGTTGAAGACCGTCACCGCCACGGTGCCGGCCGGCGGCAGCACCGTCGACATCCCGGTCGGCGACGACTGGGGCGCCGGCGCCTATGTCACGGCAACCCTGTTCCGGCCCGGCGACGCGCAGGAATCGCGCATGCCGGCCCGCGCCATCGGCATCCAATGGCTGTCGGTCGACCCCGGCTCGAAGAAGCTGGCGGTCACGCTGACGCCGCCGGAAAAGACCTTGCCGCGCCAGCAGCTGTCGATCCCGGTCGCCGTCAGCGGCGCTCAGGCCGGCAGCAATGCCTATGTGATGGTGGCTGCCGTCGATGTCGGCATCCTGAACCTCACCAACTACAAGGCGCCCGATCCGGAGGACTGGTTCTTCGGCCAGCGCATGCTGGGGCTGGAGATCCGCGATCTCTACGGACGCCTGATCGACGGCTCGCTCGGCACCATGGGCAAGATACGCACCGGCGGCGACGGCGCCAACATGCAGGCGCAAGGCAGCCCGCCGACCGAAAAGCTGGTCGCCTTCTTCTCCGGCCCGGTCGAGCTCGATGCCAACGGCAAGGCGCGCGTCGATTTCGACATCCCGCAGTTCAACGGCACCGTGCGCGTCATGGCCGTCGCCTGGACCAAGGATGCGGTCGGCCATGCCCAGACCGACGTCATCGTGCGCGATCCGGTGGTGATCACCGCCGGTCTGCCGCGCTTCCTGGCGCCGGGCGATGCGGCGACCATGCGCCTCGACATCGCCGACACCGATGGCCCGGCCGGCGACTATGCGCTCTCGGTCACCACGACCGGCGATCTTTCGACCGGCGACAAGCCCCTGCCCGAGAAGCTGACGCTCGCCCAGGGCAAGCGCCAGTCGCTCACCTTCCCGCTCGTCGCCAAGACTGCGGGCGACGCCTCCGTCACCGTCAAACTCGCCCATGCCGACGGCACTCAAATCGAGCAGACGCTCTATCTGCCGGTGCGCCCGGCGCAGCTTCCGGTCACCAACCGCATGGTTGTCGACCTGAAGCCCAATGGCGGCTCGCTGCGGGTCGACAAGGAACTGCTTGCCGCAAGCGTGCTCGACGGCGCCTCGGTCAGCGTCGGCGTTTCGCAGTCGTCCGCGCTCGACGTGCCGTCGCTTCTGATGAGCCTCGACCGCTACCCATATGGCTGCGCCGAGCAGACCACCAGCCGCGCCATGCCGCTGCTCTATGTCAACGACATGGCCAAGAGCATCGGCATGGAGAGCGATCCGGACCTGCACGGCCGCATCCAGGACGCCATCTACAAGGTGCTGTCCTATCAGGCGGCAAGCGGCAGCTTCGGCCTCTGGGGCCCCGGCTCCGGCGATCTGTGGCTCGACGCCTATGTCACCGAGTTCCTGACCCGGGCGCGCGAGCAGAAGTATGACGTGCCGGCGCTGGCGATGAACCAGGCGCTGAACAACCTGCAGAACTCGCTCGGCTACGACCAGGACGTCCAGGACAAGGGCAGCGAGATCGCCTATGCGCTCTACGTGCTCGCCCGCAACAAGAAGGCCTCGATCGGCGATCTGCGCTACTACGCCGACACGCAGCTCGAAGCCTTCTCCAGCCCGATGGCCGTCGCTCAGTTGGCGGCGAGCCTCGCGCTCTACGGCGACACGCAGCGTTCGCAAGCCACCTTCCAGACGGCGCTCAGGCTGGCGCAGTCGGAAACCGACTACGACTACTACCGCTCGGACTACGGCTCGCGGCTGCGCGATGGCGCGGCGATGCTGGCGCTGGCGGCGGAATCAAAGCCGGTGCCGAGCATCATGCCGCAGCTGATCAAGCTGGTGGGCGTGGCGCGCGCCGATGCCCGCTGGACAAGCACGCAGGACGAATCCTGGATGCTGCTCGCCGCGCGGTCGCTGAAGGAAGGCAATGATTCCATCACGCTTTCCGTCAACGGCGCGCCGCATTCGGGCGGCTATTCCGACCAGGTCGCCGGCAGCGAGCTGGCCGACAGCCCGCTCACCATCGCCAACACCGGCGCGACGCCGCTGCAGGCGGTGGTGACCGCGGTCGCCGCGCCGGTCGAGCCGCTGCCGGCCGGCGGCGACGGCTTCACCATCGCGCGCACCTATTACAAGCTCGACGGCACCGAGGCCAACGTCACCGAGGCCAGGCAGAACGAGCGCTACGTGGTCGTGCTCAAGGTCTATGAGCAGAACAAATGGCCGTCGCGGCTCCTGATCACCGACCTGTTGCCGGCCGGCTTCGAGATCGACAATCCGAGCCTGGTGTCCAGCGCGCAATTGTCGAACTTCTCCTGGCTGGCGCAGACGGACGCCGCGCATCTGGAGTTCCGCGACGACCGCTTCGTCGCCGCCTTCAATCCGAACGAAGGCGACGGCGACCGCAACATCACGCTCGCCTATGTCGTGCGCGCCGTGACGCCGGGCACCTACGCCCATCCGGCGGCGACCGTCGAGGACATGTACCGGCCGCAATATTCGGCCCGCACCGCCACCGGGGTGATGGAGGTGAAGGCGCGGTAGCGATGAAAAGGTCGCCGATATCTCCCTTCCCCCCGTCTCTACGCGGGGAGAAGGGGCCGGTTCACCCTCCGAAGCTGCAGCGTCGCTGCTGCGAAGGACGGGCAGGACAATGAGGGGCGGCGCCATGCTCTCCAGAAAATTCCTCAAACGAACCGCAATCGCAGGACTCTGCGTAGCCAGCTTCGCCGCGCTTTCGATCGCCGCCCTCAGGGAGCTCGACCGCGCCTTCCCGCCGCCGCTGCCGGCAAAGCTGACGGTCTCCACCGAGGTGCAGGACCGCGACAGCCAGTTGTTGCGCGCCTTCGCCACGCCGGACGGCTACTGGCGGCTCGAAACCCGCCTTGACCAGGTCGACCGGCAATTCGTCGACATGCTGGTGGCTTATGAGGACAAGCGCTTCTGGGACCATCGGGGCGTCGATCTCCTGGCGCTTTGCCGCGCCGCCGGCCAACTCGTCACCAGCGGCCACATCGTATCCGGCGGCTCGACCTTGTCGATGCAGCTTGCCCGGCTGATCGAGCCGCGCGACAGCCGCAGCCTCGGTTCCAAGCTCAAGCAGATGCTGCGCGCGATCCAGATCGAACGGCGGCTGTCCAAGCAGGAAATCCTCGAACGTTATCTGACGCTGGCGCCCTATGGCGGCAATCTCGAAGGCGTGCGCGCCGCATCGCTCGCTTATTTAGGCAAGGAGCCGAAGCGGCTCACCGTGTCGGAAGCCGCCCTTCTCGTGGCGCTGCCGCAATTGCCGGAAAGGCGCCGGCCCGACCGCAACCTCGACATTGCGCACGCCGCGCGCGACCGCGTGCTCACCCGCATGGTCTCGGCCGGCCTGCTCGGCGAGCGCGAAGCGCAGCGAGCTACCCTCGACGACGTATCCGGCCTGCGCAGAAAACTGCCGGCGCTGGCCGCCCATGCCTCTTATGCCATGCTGCCCAAGGCCGTGCCCGGCAAGCCGCTGCAGCTCACCATCCGCAAAGGCGTGCAGCAAGGGCTGGAACAGGTGGCAAGGGATGCCGCCAGGAAGCTCGGCCCGAAGCTTTCCGTCGCCATGGTCATGGCCGATGCGCGCACCGGCGACATCCTAGGTGAGGTCGGCTCGGCCAATTTCTTCGACGCCAGCCGCTCCGGCTGGATCGACATGACCAAGGTGGTGCGCTCCCCCGGCTCGACGCTGAAGCCCTTCATATATGGGCTGGCCTTCGAGCAGGGGCTGGTGGCGCAGGAGATGATCATCGAGGACAGCCCGGCCGATTTCGGCGGCTACCGTCCGAAGAATTTCGACATGGGCTACCAGGGCGACGTCTCGATCCGCCGGGCGCTGCAATTGTCTCTCAACGTGCCGGCGATCCGTGTGCTCGACGCGGTCGGCCCCGCGCGGCTCACCGCGCGCTTCCGCCAGGCCGGCGTCAACCCCATCCTGCCGGTCAACGAGGCGCCGGGCCTGGCGATCGGTCTTGGCGGCGTCGGCGTGACCTTGCGCGACCTGGTGCAGCTCTATACGGGCCTCGCCAATGGCGGCAAGATGCATACGCTGCATGACGGCACCGAGCCGGCCAATGCCGAGCGCACCACCGCAACGATCCTCGACGACCAGGCAGCCTGGCAGATCAACGACATCCTGTCCGGCGTGAAGCCGCCGGAAGGCGCAATGCAGCGCGGCATCGCTTACAAGACCGGCACCTCCTACGGCTATCGCGATGCCTGGTCCGTCGGCTTCGACGGCCGCTATGTGCTCGGTGTTTGGGTCGGTCGCGCCGATGCCAGCCCGATCCCCGGTCTGTCGGGCTATGTCTCGGCAGCACCCATCCTGTTCGAAGGCTTCGTCCGTTCCGGCCTTGCTGGCGTGCCGTTGCCCAGCCGGCCGCCGGGCGTCTTCAACCCCAAACGCGAGGAATTGCCGGTGACGCTCGCCCGCTTCGGCGCCGGTGCCGACTGGCTGGTGCAGGCCACCGCCACCGAGCCGGCGCCGACCATCATCTTCCCGCCCAATGGCGCCCGCGTCGACCTCGGCACGAATTCCGCCGATGCCACGCCGCTGGTGCTGAAACTGCAAGGCGGCCGCGCGCCGTTCCGCTGGCTCGCCAACGGCAAGCCGCTCGCCGGCATCGACCGCCGCCGCACCGCGACCTGGCAACCGGACGGCACCGGCTATTCGACGCTGACCGTGATCGACGCTGTGGGGCGAGCGGCCAGCGTGAAGGTTTTCGTTGAATAGGATGCGGCAAGCGATTCAGGAGATTGCGGTTCTTGATCATATGTCCGGCGCGAGGCACCCCCCTCTGCCCTGCCGGGCATCTCCCCCGCAAGGGGGGAGATTGGCAGCTTCGGCGCTGCGCCCATCTTTCCAACGTCGGAGGATAGCGAAGGCAGCGAAGCGAATAATCTCCCCCCTTGCGGGGGAGATGGCCGGCAGGCCAGAGGGGGGTGCCTCGCGCCGACGTTCGCAGTCAGCGGCTGCATTCCTCGCAATGCTGGCTCTCCTGTCCACGACCTCCTCCCAAGCCGCGGACGATCCCCTCCCCGCCGGCTTCGTCAGGCTCACCGATATCGACCCAACCATCCGCCAGGATATCCGCTACGCCGGCCTTGAAAACTTCCTGCACCGCAAGGTCGATGGCTATGACGTGCCGGCCTGCATCCTGACCGCGCAGGCGGCGAAGGCGCTGTCCAGCGTCCAGAAGGCCATGACCGAAAAGGGCCTGACGCTGGTCGTCTTCGACTGCTATCGTCCGGCGCGCGCCGTCGCCGACATGGGCAAATGGACAAAAGAAGGCGGCCCGCCGGATCCGCAATGGTATCCGACCGTCCAGCGCGGCGATCTGATCGCCGATGGCTATGTCGGTGAACTGTCCAGCCATTCGCGCGGCTCTACCGTCGACCTCGCCATCGCGACGCTTGAAGCGACGAGCTCGGCGCGCCCGGCCTGCGGCGCGCCGGACGGCGGCACGCTCGACTTCGGCACCGGTTTCGACTGCTTTGACCCAAAGAGCGAAACCGCCAGCGCCTTGATCGGCGCCGAAGCCGCCGCAAACCGCAAGACGCTGCTGACCGCAATGCGCGCCGCCGGCTTTCGCAACTATGCGCGCGAATGGTGGCATTTCACCCTGGCCAAAGAGCCTTTCCCAAAACAGCGCTTCGATTTTCCGGTGACCGCCAATTGAGGCGCCCGGGGTTGTCATTACCCTGACCGCTTCTAATTAGGGCCGGCGGATGAAGAGCCATGGGGCCGCTGGCTGAGGAAGTTATTTCCTCAACCAACCCAAGCTCGGCCAAAAATTGCTTCGAGGAGGCGAAAAAGGCAACATTCAATGCATCTAAATTCTATAAACTCGGTAGAGTTCGCAGCAGTTCAACGGAGGCAGGAATGACCAAACCTCATTTCAGGAAACTGCTCGGCGCGCTGGTCGCCACGTCTGTCCAGTTCGGCACGCTCGGTTTCGCGTTCGCCGACACGACCATTCTGAACGTGTCCTACGACCCGACACGTGAGCTCTACAAAGCCTATGACGAGGCGTTTGCCGCGCACTGGAAGGCTGAGACCGGCGAAACCGTCACCATCCAGCAGTCGCATGGCGGATCCGGCGCGCAGGCGCGGGCGGTGATCGATGGCCTCGACGCCGACGTCGTGACGCTGGCGCTCGAAGGCGACATCAACGCCATCGTCTCGAAGACGAAGAAGATCAACCCGGACTGGCGCACGAAGTTCGAGAACAACTCGGCACCCTACACCTCCACCATCATCTTCCTCGTGCGCAAGGGCAATCCCAAGGGCATCCACGACTGGAACGATCTGGTGAAGGACGGCGTCCAGGTGATCACGCCGAACCCGAAGACGTCCGGAGGCGCACGCTGGAACTATCTTGCCGCCTGGGCCTATGCAAACGCCAATGACGGCAGCGACGAAGCCAAGACCAAAGAGTTCGTCGGCAAGCTTTATGCGAACGTCCCGGTCCTCGATACCGGCGCGCGTGGCTCGACGGTGACCTTCGCGCAGAAGGGCCTGGGCGACGTGCTGATCGCTTGGGAGAACGAAGCCTATCTCGCGCTCGACGAATTCGGCGCCGACAATTTCGATATCGTCTATCCGCCGACCTCGATCCTGGCCGAGCCGCCGGTCGCCGTGGTCGACGCCAATGTCGATGCCAAGGGCACGCGCAAGGTCGCCGAGGCCTATCTGGGCTGGCTCTATTCCAAGGAAGCCCAGACCATCATCGCCAAGAACCACTACCGCCCGGCCAAGCCCGACCTGGTGCCGGCCGAGGACCTTGCCAAGCTGCCGGCAATCAAGCTGGTCACCATCGACGACCCGCAGTTCGGCGGCTGGAAGAAAGCGCAGCCTTACCATTTCGGCGACGGTGGTATATTCGACCAGATCTACAAGCCGGCGCAGTGAGCCGGACGGCCGGCGAGCCTCGCGGGCATGCCGGCCGAATGCGACTGTGCAAACCCATTCTGGTTTGAATAGAAGGGACGATCCAGAACAGCATGACCACAGCACCCGCCAAGGCGGGGTGGCGATTCAGACAGCCGAGTGTCATTCCGGGTTTCGGATTGACGCTCGGCTTCTCGCTTGCCTACCTCACGCTCATCATCCTCATCCCGCTTTCGGGGCTGGTCTGGCGTTCGGCAGCGCTCGGCTGGGCCGATTTCTGGGCGATCGCCATCGACCGACGCACCCTCAACGCGCTGAGGATAAGCTTTGGCACCGCATTCCTGGCGGCTGTCGTCAACGTCGTGTTCGGCACCGTCGTCGCCTGGGTGCTGGTCCGCTACCGCTTTCCCGGACGCCGCATCGCGGACGCGATGGTCGACCTGCCCTTCGCCCTGCCCACGGCCGTCGCCGGCATCGCGCTCACCACGCTCTATGCGCCGAACGGCTGGATCGGCCAGCTTCTGATGCCGCTCGGCATCAAGGTCGCATACACGCCGCTCGGTATCGTCGTCGCGCTGGTGTTCATCGGCCTGCCCTTCGTCGTGCGCACGGTCCAGCCGATCATGGAAGAGATCGACAAGGAGGTCGAGGAAGCAGCCGCCACGCTCGGCGCCAGCCGTTTCCAGATCATCACCCGCGTGCTTTTCCCAGGCCTGGCGCCGGCGATCATAACCGGCTTCTCGCTCGCCTTCGCGCGCGGCGTCGGCGAATACGGCTCGGTCATCTTCATCGCCGGCAACCTGCCCTTCAAGTCAGAGATCGCGCCGCTTCTGATCGTGATCAGGCTCGAGGAATACAATTACGAGGCGGCGACCGCGATCGCCGCCATCATGCTGGCGCTGTCCTTCCTGATGCTTCTGGTCGTCAATCTCGTCCAGACATGGAGCCGCAAGCGCTATGGCTGATCCCGAGATCAAATCCTACGAGCCGCATCACGAGAGCCAGTCGGCCGCGGTGACCGAAAGCCGGCCCGTCAAGGCCGTGCTGATGGCAATCGCCCTCGCCTTCCTCGCAATCTTCCTGCTTTTGCCGCTGATCGTCGTCTTCCATGAGGCGCTTGCCAAAGGCGTCGGCGCTTACACGGAAGCCCTTTCCAGCCCGGACACGCGCTCCGCCATCCGCCTGACATTGCTTGTGGCGGCGATCTCGGTGCCGCTCAACGTCGTCTTCGGCATCTCCGCCGCCTGGGCCATCGCCAAGTTCGAATTCAAGGGCAAGGCGTTCCTGACCACGCTGATCGACCTGCCCTTCTCGGTCTCGCCGGTCATCTCCGGCCTGGTCTATGTGCTGCTCTTCGGCGCGCAAGGGCTGCTCGGCACCTGGTTGAAAGCGCATGGCATCGTCATCCTCTTCGCCGTGCCCGGCATCGTGCTGGCCACCATCTTCGTCACCTTCCCCTTCGTCGCCCGCGAGCTCATCCCGCTGATGCAGGAACAGGGCAATGGCGACGAAGAGGCGGCGCTTTCGCTGGGCGCCAGCGGCTGGCAGGCCTTCTGGTATGTGACGCTGCCCAACGTCAAATGGGGACTGCTCTACGGCGTGCTTCTGTGCAATGCCCGCGCCATGGGCGAGTTCGGCGCGGTCTCGGTGGTGTCGGGCCACATACGCGGCCTCACCAACACCATGCCGCTGCATGTCGAGATCCTCTACAACGAGTACAACGCCGTCGGGGCCTTTGCCGTGGCCTCATTGCTTGCCGGCCTTGCGCTGGTGACGCTGGTCTTGAAAACGCTTCTCGAGATGCGCTACGGCGCCGAGCTCGCCGCGACGCGCGGGCACTGAACACTACCTGTCGCCCAAGAGTGCCCGGCGGTTTTGGGAACAACGACAGCATCAACGAACTGAGGGATTGGCATGGAAGTTCGCGTCGTCAACGTGCGCAAGGAGTTCGAGCGGTTTCCGGCGCTCCACGATGTTTCGCTCGACATCAGGTCCGGCGAGCTCATCGCGCTGCTCGGGCCGTCGGGCTCCGGCAAGACGACGCTGCTTCGCCTGATCGCCGGCCTGGAGCGGCCGACCAAGGGCGCGATCTTCTTCGGTGACGAGGACGCCTCGCAGAAGTCGATCCAGGAGCGCAATGTCGGCTTCGTCTTCCAGCATTACGCGCTGTTCCGCCATATGACGGTTGCCGACAACATCGGCTTCGGCCTGAAGGTCAGGCACGGCGCCGCAAGGCCGTCGGCGCAGGAGATCCGCCGCCGGGCGCTGGAACTGCTCGACCTCGTCCAGCTGTCGGGCTTGGAAAAGCGCTATCCGGCGCAGCTTTCCGGCGGCCAGCGCCAGCGCGTGGCTTTGGCCCGCGCCATGGCGATCGAGCCCAAGGTGCTTTTGCTCGACGAACCGTTCGGCGCGCTCGACGCGCAGGTTCGCCGTGAGTTGCGCCGCTGGCTGCGCGAGATCCATGACCGCACCGGCCACACGACCGTCTTCGTCACGCATGACCAGGAAGAGGCGCTGGAACTCGCCGACCGCGTCGTGGTCATGAGCCAGGGCCGCATCGAGCAGGTCGGCACCGCCGACGATATCTATGACACGCCGAACTCGCCCTTCGTCTATTCCTTCATCGGCGAGTCAAGCTCGCTGCCGGTCAAGGTCGAGAACGGCGAGATCTGGATCGCCGACCGGCCGATCGGGCTGCAGGCGCCGCACGCGCCGTCCGGCGAGGCAGTCCTCCACTTCCGTCCGCATGACGTCGAGCTGCTTGACGGCTGCAGCGGCTGCATCGCCGGCACGGTTGCCGCCAGCCGCCGCGTTGCTGGCACCAGGCGCGTCGAGCTCGAGATCGGCGGCCAGCGCCAGCGGGTCGAGATCGAGCTGCCGGTCGACCATCCCGCGGCGCAGAAGAGCCGGGTGGCTTTCAGGCCGCGACGCTGGAAGCTTTTTCCGGCGGCTTGATAGAAGAATTCCAGGAAAGATGTGAACGGTTAGTCTCGGCGACTTTGCCTTAGCCTTCCTTCCGGAATTGCTTCCAACGGGGAGATGGAGCGGTTCGCCGTTTTCCGTGAAACGGTCAAAGGCTCCAGTCGGGCGCCTGGCGCTACTCCAACCAGTTCTCGACCTTCAGCTTGCTGATCCGGCTGAACTCGGCCATGTTTGCCGTCACCAGCGTGGAGCCTGACGCGCAGGCGTGAGCAGCGATAAAGAGGTCGTTGTGGCCGATGGTCTCGCCCCTGCCTTCCAGTTCGGCGCGCAGCGCGCCGTACTCGGCATCCGCCGGCACATCGAGCGGCAGGACCGGAATCTCGGCCAGTAGTTCCTCGACCTTCTTGAGCAACTTGGCCGATCCCTTCCTGGCGCAGCCATACCGCAGTTCCGAAGCGACGACGATGCTGGTGCACACGGCAGCGTCCCCCTCGCGCGCCATCGCATTCGCGGCCTTGCCGGTCGGGTTTCTGATCATGTCGCTTATGATGTTCGTGTCGAGCATGAACCGCATCAAAAAATGTCCTCGGGTCTGACGGGACTATCCTTGATCTCAGGGAAGTCATCCTCAGGACCGAGCGGGGCTTCCTTCGCCCACTGGGCGAGCAGCGCCGTGAGACCTGATCTACGAATGGGCTCGATGACAAGGCGGTCGCCCTCGCGGCTGATCAGGACCTTGTCGCCGGGGAGTTCGAACTCGACTGGAATCCGCACCGCCTGGCTGCGGTTGTTGCGAAACAGCTTTGCCTCCTTCGGCGGCGTCGTTGCCTTGTGGTGTTGGCTCATCACGGCATTCCTTTTGTATATGCCATATGTATATGCCAAGGCGCCAAAACGCAATCTTTTTGCCTATGGATATCGCCCCGCGATGACTCTTCCTGGAAAGAAATCCTAACAACTGACTGTTCTGGCGATGACTTTTCTCACCGCGATGCCGTCTAGCCGGCGCGCGTATCTCGCCGCGCAACAGCGCCATGGCTATCATCGCCAATGCCATATTTTCCTCGGAGCCCTTTTTCATGAAGCGTCTGTTGCTCGGCATTGCAGCTTTTGCCGGTCTCGTCCTCGCGTCCTCCCAAGCCTGGTCGGCCGACAAGCTTTTGAATGCGTCCTATGACGTCGGCCGCGAGCTGTTCGTCGACGTCAACAAGGCCTTCATCGCCAAGCACCCCGGCGTCACCGTCGATCAGTCGCATGCCGGCACCTCGGCGCAGGCGCGCGCGATCGCCGAAGGCCTTGGTGCCGATGTCGTCACCTTCAACCAGGTCACCGACGTCGATTTCCTGGTCAAGAAAGGACTGGTCTCAGCCGATTGGCAGAAAGATTTCCCGGACAACGCCTCGCCCTTCTATTCGCTGCCGTCCTTCCTGGTGCGCGCCGGCAATCCCAAGCACATCAAGGACTGGAACGATCTGGTGCGTGACGACGTGCAGGTGATCTTCCCCAATCCGAAGACGTCGGGCAATGCGCGCTACACCTATCTCGCCGCCGCCGCCTACGCCAAGGAAGCCTTCAAGGGCGACGACGCCAAGGTGAAGGAGTTCATCACCAAGCTCTTCAACAACGTGCCGATCTTCGACACCGGCGGCCGCGCCGCCACCACCAGTTTCGTCCAGCGCGAGATCGGCGACGTGCTGATCACCTTCGAGTCGGAGACGCGCGGCATCCGCAAGGAGTATGGCGACGACAAGTTCGAGCAGGTCACGCCTTCGGTCAGCCTGCTGGCCGAGTTCCCGGTAGCGATCGTCGACACGGTTGCCGACGAGCATGGCAGCCGCGATCTCGCCAAGTCCTATCTCGACTTTCTCTACACGCCGGAAGGCCAGGACATTGCCGCCGAGAACGGCCTGCGGGTTCGCGACGCCTCTGTGGCCGCCAAGCACAAGGCCGACTTCCCGGACGTCCGGCTACTGACTGTTGAGGAAGTCTTTGGCGGCTGGGACAGAGTACAGAAGGAGCATTTCGCCGCCGGCGGGCTGCTCGATCAGGCCTACGGCAGCCGCTGAAAAAGCTCCACAATCAAAAAGAGCAAGGAAGCCGGCTTTGCCGGCTTTCTTCATGCAAGCGGGGTTGCATGAGTTCGCAGGGGAAATCCCAACCCCCAACGTGAAAAACGTTACGAAGAATCAACGCGTTTGTGCCTAAGCTGCGGGGCGAATTATTGGGCCAGACGGCATCAGGCGGTCAAACTGTCATGATTTGCACACAAACAACCGCCAGATGCAGGCGCATTGGGGTTTGATGAACTGAATCGGGCATGCTGACCAAAAAAGGCAAATACGGCCTCAAGGCCCTCGTGCATCTTTCCGGCCTGCCGGCTGGCCAGCTTGCATTCGTCAACGACATCGCCGTCGCCAACAACATCCCGAAGAAATTCCTGGATGCGATCCTGGGCGAATTACGCAATGCCGGTTTCGTCCAGAGCCGCAAGGGCAAGGAAGGCGGTTACCGCCTCGCCCGCCCCGCTTCCGAGATCAAGATCGGCCATGTCGTGCGCGTGCTCGACGGCCCGCTGGCGCCGATCCCTTGCGCCAGCCGCACGCAATACCAGCGTTGCGAGGATTGCGACGAGGCCACCTGCCAAGTCCGCCATATGATGCTGGAAGTGCGCCAGGCAATCGCCGAGGTGCTCGACAACCGCAGCCTCGCCGCCATGCGCGACGCCGACAACGACGATTTTCCGGCGGAGCTCACCTCCCAGATTTGAAGCAATTCGAGGAAGCGGTAGCCGCCAGGTTCCGCCTTTCGCCGCAGCCTTCCGTCCGCAATTGCGCCCAACGACAAGTCGCCGGCCCGACTTGTCGCCCTCGGTTGCCAGTCTACCGCGGACGCAGTAAAGCGGCTGGGAGGATGAAACAGGGCTCTGACGCATGAGGCTGCCTTGGCTTGGCAATTCCCGCAGGGCCAGCCGGCAGCCATCGTCGAACGACATCTATCACACCGAGATCATTGCCGACGTGCCGGTGCCGGAACGCGACGAGTCCGTTCGCTTCTTCAGCCGCAAGGTTGTCCGCCCCGGAAAATTGCGCCGCTTCACCAATCGGGACCTGCGCGAGAGCCTGCTGTCCTGCTTCTATCTCGGCGTCGCGGCGGTGCTGCCGGTCTCATGGTGGAGCCCGATCTGCGGCTGGGTGTCCAGGCTCAGGCGCAAGCGCCACTTCCGCAAGGACTTTGCCCGTTACGACGTGGCGGTGAAGGCCGTGCTCGGCGATGGCGTCGACACGAAAAGCATGTTCGAAGCCCAACTCGCCGCCATTCACCGCCGGCGGCTGACGCTTGCGGCGCATCTCGTCGCCAGCTGGCGCTGGTCCCCGGCGATCCGGCTGGAAGGCCTCGAGGCTCTGCAACAAGCCTTGCGCAACGGGCGCGGCGCCATCATCTGGTGCGACCAGTTCACGGCGCAGACGATCATGGGCAAGCGCGCGCTGCATGAGGCCGGCGTCGATAGCCATCAGGTAAGCGCCCAGTACCACGGCTTGTCGCCAAGCAAGTTCGGCTTCCGCGTGATCAACCCGCCGCTGGTCAAGGTCGAGAACCGCTTTCTGAAAAGCCGGATCGTCTTTGAGCGTACCGACGCCTATCAGGTCACCACGCGCATCCAGAAAGTGCTGAAAGCGAACGGCGTGGTGCTGATGACCAACACCGTCTATGCCGGCTCCGCCTTCGCCGAGGCCGCTATGGGCGAGCGCGGCTGGACCCACCTCGCCTCGGCGCCTGCAAACTTCGCCGCGCGTGCCGGTGCCGCGCTGTTTCATATGGCGACGATCGAGACTGTGCCCTTTCGCCAGTATCGGGCGATCGTCGGCGAGCTCAGCGCTGGGCCACAAGCGGCGGCGTCGCCGGCAAGGGACACCGCGGCGAAAAACCTCGTCGTTCAGGCGGGATACATCCTGTCGAAGCGCGACCATATGCTGGAAACGCTCGAATTCTGTCCGCAGCAGATGATGGCCTGGTCGAGCGCCGTGCGGCTGACCGAGCGGCCAACCGAGGCCGCGATTGGCAATGACGGCGCCTGAAACGCCCGAGACCGCGTCAACCAACGATCTCTTTCAGGATCTCGGCAACACTTCGCGTTCCGTCGACCGTCACGGCCCGTTCGTCCGCGGCAGGTTCTTCCAGCGTGGCGAACTGGCTGTCGACCAGGCTTGCGGGCATGAAATGGCCCTTGCGATTGGCGACCCGGTGCCAGGCGGTCTCGCGGTCGATCTTCAGATAGAGGAAGACTGTGTCGGGACAGAAGCGGCTCAGCCGGTCGCGGTAGGCGCGTTTCAGCGCCGAGCAGGCCGCCAAGGCTGTCCGTCCGCCAGCGACGGACGCCGCGATACGCTCGCCTATGGCGTCGAGCCAGCCCTCGCGCAGCGCGTCCGTCAGCGGCTCGCCGCGCGCCATGCGCGCCACGTTCTCCGGCGGATGCAGCCTGTCTCCTTCGATGAAGTCGGCGCTGAGAGCCTTGGCGAGCGCCTCGCCGACAGCCGTCTTGCCGCAACCAGCAACACCCATCACGACGATGGCCGGCGCCGTCCGAAGATCGTTCATGCGAAGCTCCAAGGTCTGCGGTCTTGCGCTCGCCTCATCCACGGTCAGCGGCTTGCCGGCGCGCGCCCGTAGAGCAGGAGCATGGCGACGATGACGACACCATAGATGATCTGCCGTCCGGCCTCGGGCATCTGCATGACCGAGAGGATGGATTGCAGGAGCGTGATCAGGATCACACCGGCCACCGTGCCCAGATAGGAGCCGCGCCCGCCCAGGATCGACGTGCCACCCAGCACGACGGCGGCGATCGACGGCAGGAGATAGGCATCGCCCATGGATTGCGCCGCCTTGGATGCGTAGCCGGCCAAAAGCACGCCGCCAAAGGCCGACAGTCCGCCGGAGACGGCAAAGGCGATCATCACGATGCGGCGCGTGTCGATGCCGGAAAGGTAGGCGGCGCGCTCGCGGTTGCCGATGCCGTAGACGGCGCGGCCGAAGCTGGTGCGGGTCAGAATGAAGACCATCGCGGCCCCGATCAGCGCCCAGATGATGACCGCATTGGGAACGGCCGGAATGGTGAAACCGGTCGCCAGATAGCGCATCGCCGCCGTCGCCGAATCCTGTGGCGAGAAGCCGCCGGTATAGACCACCATCAGCCCTTGCGCGACGGCGTTTGTGGCCAAGGTAATGATCATCGAGGGGATGCGCAGATAGGCGACACCGACGCCGTTGACGATGCCGATCGCCACGCCGCACAGGACGCCGAAGGGAATGGCGAGAGCAATGCCGACCGGCCCATAGGCAGCCGCCGCGCAGGCCATCATGGCGCCTGCCGCCACGGCCCATGGCACGGAGAGGTCGATCTGGCCGAGCAGGACGACCAGCATCATGCCGGTTGCTATGACACCGAGGAAGGATGCGACCTTCAACTGCTGCAGCAGATATTCCGGCGACAGGAAGCTGCGCGAATAGAGGCTGCCAAGCAGAAGCAGGATCACGATGCAGGCAAAGGCCGTCAGCACGGCCGGGTCGGCGCGGCGGATGAATTTGGGCATGCGGCCGGCAAGGCCACCGAGTGTCGTTTCGCTCACAGGAACCACTCCAGCCGGTTGCGCACCCGAAACAGCGCGAAGGCGCCCAGACTGACCGCGATCAACAGGATAACGCCCTGGAACAGCGGCTGCCAGAGCGGATCGAAATCGAAGACGAACAACAGGTCGCCGATGGTGCGGAAGGCAAGCGCGCCGAAGATCGCGCCGATTGCGCTGCCCTTGCCGCCGAACAGCGAAACGCCGCCCAGCACGACGGCCGCGATAGAGAACAGCGTATAGGCGTTGCCGCTGGCATAGGCCGCCTCACCCGTATAGGTGAAGAAAGTGAGAAACAGGCCGCCGATCGATGCAAGCAACCCGGCCAGCACATAGGCGAAAAACTTGCCGCGCCGGATCGGCACGCCGGACATGTAGGCCGCTGTCTCCGACGAGCCGGCGGCATAGGCCGCGCGGCCGAACTCTGAACGGCTGAACGGCACCCAGATGACCAGCACGACGACGAGCAGAGCGACAAGGCTCGCCGGCACGACGCCGAAGAAACGCCCGGTCAGGAAATCGGCAAGGTCCTCGTTGACCGAACCGCCCGGAACGGGGCGCAAAAGCAACGCCAGGCCAAAAAAAACGGCACCTGTAGCGATGGTGGCAACGATCGGCTGCAGCCGGCCGTAGATGACGATGGCGCCGTTGACCGCCCCGCAGATGAGTCCGGTGCCGAGCACCGCCAACACGCCGAAAGCCGTCTCCAGGCCAGTGCCGATCACCAGCCATGAAGCCATGCAGTTGGTCAACGTGAAGATCATGCCGACGGAAAGGTCGATGCCGGCAGTGATCACCACCAATGTCTGCGCCATGGCAACGAAGGCGAGCAGCACGCCCTTGTTGGCGGCCGTCTGCACGACATTGGCGGTAAAGCCGGCCGGATGGTTTCCGCTGTAGATCGCGAACATGGCGATGAAGATGCCGAAGGCGAGCAGCGTTCCGCGTTGTTCGGCCAGCCAGTAGCGCCAATCCTTCACGCGCGCTCTCCCTGTCCGATGCGAACGTCATCGCCGTGGATGTTGAGCGCGCTGGCGATCAGCGCGTGCTCGGTGATCCCGTCGCCGACCAGCTCGCGCTTGACCGCGCCGTCATAGAGCACCAGCACGCGGTCGCAGCAGCCGATCAGCTCGTCATAGTCGGTCGAATAAAACAGGATCGCGGCGCCCGCATCCGCGAGCTTGCGCATCAGTTGATAGAGCTCCTGCTTGGTGCCGACATCGATACCGCGCGTCGGATCGTTGAGCAGGATGATGCGCGGCTGCCGCATCAGCCATTTGGCGATCACCACCTTCTGCTGGTTGCCGCCGGAAAGCGCGCCAACGGGAATGTCCAGGCCCGCCGTCTTGATGGCGAGCAGCCCGACCATGTCGTCGATCAGCCTTTGCTCCGCCGTGCGGTCGATGATGCCCGCTTTCGACAGCCTGTCGAGCGCGGCGAAGGAAAGGTTCTCGCGCACCGTCATCGGCAGCATCAGTCCTTCGGTCTTGCGATCCTCGGGGATCAGCGCCATGCCGATGCGGCCGTGGCTGGCCGCGGTCGGGCTGGCGATCGAAACCGGCTTGCCGTCGATCAGCACGTCGCCGCGCAGGCCGCGCAGCACGCCGAAGAACGCAAGCAGCAATTCGCGCTGACCCTGCCCATCGAGACCGCCCAGGCCCACGACTTCCCCTGCCCTGACGCTCAACGAGATGTTGTCCAGCCGATCGGCCCAGCAAAGGTTGCGCGCTTCGAGCACGGGCGTGGCGGCCGGAGCGAAAGTGGGTTTCGGCGGGAAGATGTGGCTGTATTCACGGCCGATCATCAGCTCGACCACCTCGTTGTCGCTCTTCGAGCCCGCAGGGTAGCTCGCGACATTGCGGCCGTTGCGGAACACCGTGCAATGGTCGGCGAGTTCCGCGATCTCGTTCATGCGATGCGAGATGTAGAGCAGCGCCAGCCCTTCCGAGCGCAGCCGCTTCAACACTTCGAAGACCTTGGCGACATCCGCCGCCGTCAGCGCCGAGGTCGCCTCGTCGAGGATCAGGATGCGCGGTTTGCGGGCCAATGCCTTGGCGATCTCCACCATCTGCCGGCGCGACAGCGGCAGATCCTTGACAAGCGCGCGGGGATGGATGTCGGAAGCGCCGGCGCGTGCCAGCGCTTCTTCCGCGATGCGCCGCTGCGCCTTGCGGTCGATCATGCCGAAACGCTTGGGTGGATTGGAAATGACGATGTTGTCGGCGACGCTGAGTTCCGGGATCAGCGACAGCTCCTGGAAGATGCAGACGATGCCGGCCTGGTTGGCGGCGGCAGGCGAAGCGAAGGTGACCTCGCTTCCGTCCAGCGTCATGCGCCCTTCATCGGGCGCCACGACGCCCGCCATGATCTTGATCAGCGTCGATTTGCCGGCGCCGTTCTCGCCGAGGATGGCGTGGATGCTGCCGGCGGTGACGGTCAGCTCGGCCTTTTCCAAGGCCCGAACGCCGCCATAGCGCCTGGATATGCCTTCCATGCGGAAGAGCGGAGCCGTGCCGTCCATCAGCCCTCCCGGCCGGTTTCGATTTGGCGATAGGAGACAGTGCCGCGGGCTCGCCGCGGCACTGTCCGGTCAGACTATTTGTTTTCCTTGGTCTGGCCCATGATTTCCTGCGCGGTGAAATTGATGCCGCAGGTCGGGAAGGAATTGCCGACGAAGAAATTGTCGGACTGGTCGGGGAAGAAATCCTGACCCGCCTTGAAGTTCGGATCCTCGACGATGGCCAAAGGCAGCTTGACCGATTGCGGCACGACATTGCCTTCGAGCGCGGCAATTGCCGTCTTGATGGCAACCGCCACCTGGGCCGGACCGGTACCGGCGGACGAGCATTTCAGCCCGTCGCCGGCATGCGCGGCGCAGAATTTGCGGAAGCCGTTTTCCGTCTCGCCGCCAAACGGCACGAACGGATGCTTGGCGTCCATCATCGCCTGCACGATGCCGGTGTCGCCGCCCTGCCCGGTGATGCCGTCGAAGGGGCCGCTGGTGGCGATCGCATCGGCCGTGGCCTTCTGCGCCACGCCGTCATCCCACTTGCCGACGACCTCGGTGACTGCCCACTTCTTGCCGGAACCGTCGAGCACCTCATGGATGCCGTTGTGGCGATCGGTGTCGACGGAAGTACCGGCGACGCCGCGCACCTCGAGCACCTTGCCGCCATTCGGCACATGCGCGACCAGCCATTTGCCCCAGAGCTCGCCGAGGCCCTTCTGGTCGACATTGACGTTGATGGCGTCCTTGGTGTCGAGGATGTTGTCGAAGGCGACAAGCACGACGCCCGCTTCCTTGGCTCGCTTGATGACCGGCCCGAAGGCGGTCGGATTCTGTGCGTTGACGACGATCGCGTCAAAGCCGGAATCGATGAAGTTGTTGATCGCCGAAATCTGCGCCGGCACATCCTCACCGGTCGACACGACCTTGAATTCCTTGAGCTTCTTGGCGACATCGGGTTGCGCCGCATAGGCCTTGGCCGTCTGGATCATCTGGATGCGCCAGGTGTTGGCGATGTAGCCGTTGGCAAGCGCGATACGGTAAGGACCGTCTTTCTTCGGAAACTTGAAAAACTGCGTGTCGGCCGCCCAGGGCGCGAAGCAATCCGGCTCGGCCGCGGGTCCCTTGACCACTTCAGGTCCGGCGATCGCCGACGAGCTCAGCATGACGAATGCAGTGGCGGCAATGACGCCACCAACGAGTGACTTGATCATCGATATTCCTCCCAGTTGCAGTTCTGCTTGTTATGAATCTTGGGCGATTGCCAGCCGGCATTCTCCGGCGAACCAACGCCCTCGCAGGACGGCCGCGTCGCCCTGATCCTCTTCCCCTCAACGTTCCCGGCAATTTAGAAAACTATCATATTATACATAATAAACAAGCGCAGACTGTTGCTTATGTATAATAAACAGCCTCCCAACCTTGCCGGATGTTGATTTTACAGACAAATGGTAGCGCTACCATATAGGGCTGTAAAGCGTCGCCTTCGACATTTTTTCCGCGCGCTCAGCGCGCGGTGCTCTCGCGCCGTACGAGCTCGAAACCGAGGTCGGCGATCCGCTGTTCCGGCCGGTTTCCGGCGATAGCCGCAAGCGCGAGGGCGACGGCGCGCGTGCCGATTTCATAGCGATGCGTGCGCACGCTGGTTATTGAAGGAAACGACACCTGCATCATGTCGAGATCGTTGAAACCGACAATGCCGATCTGCTTCGGCACGTCGATCGACGCGCGATGGCATTCGAACAGAACGCCGAGCGCGATATCGTCATTGTTGCAGAACACGCCGTCCAGCGTCGGCATCTTGGCCAGCGCGTCGCGGAACAATTCGCGCCCGAGCGTCACGCTTGACGGCACCGGCGTTGTGGTGATCAGCCGCGCGTCGAACAGGCCGGCGGCCTCCATGGCGGCGCGGTAGCCGGCAAGGCGTCGCTGCGAACGCGGATCCATCCGCGCGCCGATGAAGCCGATCTTGCGGTATCCGGCTTCAAGGAGGTGTTCGGTGGCGGTCCTGCCGCCGTCGAAATGTGAGAAGCCGACCATCATGTCGACCGGATCCGGCCCGGTCTCCATCACCTGCACCACCGGGCAGCCGGCATTCTCCAGCAGTCGTCGCGCGCTGGGCGTCTGGTCGATGCCGGCCACGATCAGCGCCGCTGGACGTTGCGAGCCGAAGACCTGCAACAGCCGCTCTTCCTCAAGGCCCGAATAATGGGTGTTGCCGATCTGGATGCGGAACGGGCTGTTGGAAAGGCTGTCATAGATGCCGCGCACCACTTCGGCGAAGACGTTGTTGGTCAGCGAAGGCACCAGCACGCCGAACACCTCGGCGCGCGCCGAGGCAAGCGCGCGGGCATTCGGGTCAGGCACGTAGCCAAGTTCGTCGACCGCGGCCTGTATCTGCCGTCGAAGGTCTTCCGACACCCGCCCGGGCTCACGCAGCGCCCGCGACACGGTGATCGCGCCGACACCGGCCTTGCTCGCCACATCGGCAATGGTCGGACGGCCGCCGCCACGACGGGAACGCGGCTTGGTCAAGGCCCTGTCCCCCCGTCTTCGACGCGCGGCCGCAACATCACGATCGGCGTCCGTGTCATCGCGCCACCAGGTCAGCTCTGCCGATTGAGGTCGCGCATGCGTTAACCGTTGTCAAGCAACCCGGCTTCGGCGTCCGGTTAGCCGAGGCGCGTCAGGCAATCGCCTCGGCGCTTCGGTTGGCTTTCCACATCAGCAGCGCGATGGCCCCGAGATTGACGAGGTTCCAGCCAATTCCGTTCAGGAAGGCGGCAGCGTAGGAACCGGTGAGATCGTAGATCCAGCCCGACATCCAGCCGCCCACCGCCATGCCGAAAATCGTCGCCATCAGGACGATGCCGACGCGCTGGCCGGCTTCCTTTGCCGGCATATAGTCGCGCACGATGATGGCGTAGCAAGGCACGATGCCGCCTTGCGAAAGGCCGAACACCAGCGAGACGACATAGAGCGAGGCGAGCCCGTCGAAGGGAATGTAGAAGAGCAGCGACAGGCACTGCAGCGCCGAGCCGATCAGCAGCGTCTTCACCGCGCCGATGCGGTCGGCGAGGAAGCCCGATCCGATGCGGCTGATGACGCCGGCCGCCAGCATGATCGACAGCATCTCGGCGCCATGCGCGACGCCGTAGCCAAGATCCATGCAATAGGCGACGATATGCACCTGCGGCATCGACATCGCCATGCAGCAGCCGAAGCCGGCAATCACCAGCAGGATCTGCAACTGCGAGGGCGACAGCGAGATCGGCTGCACCGGCCGGCCGCGCGGCGCGCCGGAAATCCCTTCATGTGGCGCGCGCCGGCGCAGCAGCAGGACCAGCGGCACCATGGTGACGAGGCAGATGACCCCGATCGCGGCATAAGTGAAGCGCCAGCCATGGCCTTGCATCATATAGGGCATGACCGTCGGCCAGATCGCCCCGGCAACATAGTTGCCGGACGCCGCCACTGTCACGGCGACGCCGCGGCGGCGGCTGAACCAATGCGAGACGTCGGCGATCAGCGGCCCGAAGATCGCCGAACAGCCGACGCCGATCAGCAGGCCTTGGGCAAGCGTGACGCCCAGGATCGAATTGGCGAGCGACGCCAGCAGAAACCCCGCGCCAAGCGCGAGCGAAGCGGCGAGCGCGGGTATCCAGTAGCCGAAACGATCAATGGCGCGTCCGATCAGCGCGTTGCCGGCGGCAAAGCCCACCATGGTCGCGGTATAGGGCATCGAAGCGGCGGCACGGTCGACGCCGAATTCGGCCTGCACCGCGGGCAGGACCACGACCACCGCCCAGGTGCCGACGCCGCCGATTGTCGCCAGCAGCAGGGAAATGCCAAGCCGCGTCCATGCATAGAAGCTGTCGATGCCGGCGCTGTCTGCCGCGTTTGCTGGAACTGTCGTCACGGCGTCTCCTGTTCGCGATTTCTTCGAGATCGCGTGTTTGAGCGCACTATCGGCGCATTTCCCGGGCCTGGCAGCGCCACGACGCACAATTCCGTGGCTCCAGAAGCGGGGAACCCTCCTCACCTCACGGAGTTTGCCTGAAGAAAGGAGTTCGCCATGACCGCCAGGAAGAAATGGTCGGCCGACGTGACCGAGCACAGCGATGCGATGGATCTCGAGGATCACGTCTTCGAAGCCGACGACGCCAAGAAGATCGCCGCATCGCTCAAGCGCTCGGCCGAGCACAGCGACCGCCGCAAGGCGGAGCCGTTCCAGTCCGCCATGTCGATGTTGAATTTCTACATCAACCGTGCCGGCAGGAACCTGCCCGAAGAGCGCAAGAGGGTGCTGGAAAAGGCTAAGGACGAGCTGCGCGTCGCCTTCGGCCGCGAGAAGCAGGATTGAGTTCTGCAACGTGAGGTCCGCCGAGATTCAGGTCAGGCCGAGCTGAGAATGGTGGATTCCGAGAACCGGAGCGGAGCGTACTTAAAGTACGTGAGCACCGGAAGCGCAGGAAGCCGCCATTCGCAAGCCGGCCTCACCTGAATATCGATGGACCTTAGCGCGACTGGATCACTTCGTCGGTATTCGCCAGCAGCTTTCGGACCGCGTTGCGCGCCGCATCCGGCCTTCGCAGGCGGATACTCCTCTCGATCGCCTCATGCAGCTTTTGGGCATGGTGCAAATCGTCCAGTTCGCGCGTCGTGTAGGCAAAGAGGTGGTCGAAGGCGGATTCGATCAGCACCCCCAGCGGCACCAGCAGGTCGTTGCCCGAGGCCCTGAGGATCGCGAGATGGAAGCGCGTGTCGGCCCGCGTCCGCTCTTGCAGGTTGGTCGCCTCGCCCATCTCCTGGCAGGCCTGGCTGATCTCGGCCATCTGCTCGTCGGTGCGCCGCAGCGCCGCGAAGGCGGTGGCTTCCGGCTCGATGATATGGCGGAATTCCTGCACGGTCTTGAGGAAAACCTCACGGTCCGGCGAGGTCGCGTACCAGGCGAGCACGTCGCGGTCGAGGAGGTTCCAGCGTTCCTTCGGTTCGACCCAGCTGCCGATCTTTGGCCGCGAGGCCAGCAGGCTTTTCGCCATCAGCATCTTGATCGCCTCGCGCACCGCGGAGCGGCTGACGTCGAAGGTCTCCGACCATTTCGCTTCGTTGGGCAGGATCGTGCCCGGCGGATAATCGCCGCGCACGATCCTCAGCCCGATCTCGCTGGCCAAGGAGGTGTGCACGCTGGCGCCCGGAATGCGTGCCGAGTTGGCCCGGCGAACGCCGGCCGGACGCTCCGGAGCTGCCGTTTTCGTCGGCTTTTTTTCGTTGTTCGGCTTCGCGTCCCGCATATGGTCCAGAAAATCCCGTTTTCAGAAGCTGTCAAGCACGGCAGGCCCGCTTTGCCATAACGCGCGAGGATGTGCACAGATCAGCTGGCATTTGGTGCCGCCTCATGCCGTTTTGACGTATTTGCGCCAGCTGTGCTCGGGCCGGAAACCAAGCACGTCGCGCGCCTTGCGGTTTGAAAGCAGCGTCTCATATTCGCCAAGCTCGGCCTTGACCGGCACGCCCGGATAAAAGCGCTTCAAGAGCTCCGCCGTCGGCAGGTCCGATGAGGTGTCGTCATTGGCCGCGTTAAACACCTGGTAGCCCAGGCCGTCCTTCTCGATGGCGCGCAAGGTGATCTGGCCAAGATCGCGCGCGTCGATGTAGCTCCAGGCGATGCGCTTGCGGAAACCGGGATCGGCGAACCATTTCGGAAACAGCGAATATTCATGCGGTTCGATGACGTTGCCGATGCGCAGCGCATAGATGTCGGCGCCGCTGCGCAGCGCGAAGGCCCGCGCCGTCTTCTCGTTGACGATCTTCGACAGCGCGTAAGAGTCCATCGGGTCGACGTCATAATCCTCGTCGAGCGGGAAATGCGTCGGATTGCGCGGCTCGTTGGCGAAGACCAGGCCATAGGTCGTCTCGCTGGAGGCGATGATCACCTTGCGGATGCCAAGCTTCACCGCCGCTTCGATGACATTGTAGGTGCCCATCGCGTTGATGCGGAACACCTCGTTGTCCGGCGTGATCATGATGCGCGGGATTGCGGCGAAATGCACCACGGCGTCGACCGGCTGGGCTCTCAGCGACGGATCGAACTCGTGCAGGCCCGTATAGCTCGACAGCGCGTTGAAGACCTGCCCGCTGTCGGTGATGTCGGTGATCAGCGTGCGCACTTTCGGATTGTCGAGCGGCTTGGTGTCGATGTTGAGCACCTGGCAGCCATGCTCGACCAGATACTGAACGACATGCCGGCCAGCCTTGCCGCTGCCGCCGGTGAACATGATCCGCTTCGTCATTTTGCCCTCCACAACATCAGGGAATTATGTGTATTGTCAGACAATATGGTATTCCGTGATCGCCCGCCACCCGCGATCCGAGGAAACCTTCTCGACAATCGCCCGCCGCGCGGGCCCATCACCACGAAAGACAGGGAAGAGACGACATGAGTACCACCGCTGCCCGCGAGAAAATCGGTTTCATCGGCCTAGGCCTGATGGGGCACGGCATCGCCAAGAACATCGTCGACAAGGGCTATCCGCTGGCCTTCCTCGGCCGCAACAACCGCAAGCCCGCGGAAGACCTTTTGGGACGCGGCGCCAAGGAAGTGGCCACATCCAAGGAGGTGGCCGCTGCCTCCGACGTCGTCTTCATCTGCGTCACCGGCTCGCGCGAGGTGGAAGCGATCATCCGCGGCCCCGGCGGGCTGAAGGAGGGCCTGAAGCAAGGCTCGGTCGTCGTCGATTGCTCGACCTCCGATCCGGTCTCGACCGTGGCCCTGGCCGCCGAACTCGAGGCGCTCGGCGTCGACTATGTCGATGCGCCGCTCAGCCGCACGCCGAAGGAGGCATGGGAAGGCACGCTCGACGCCATGGTCGGCGCGCCGGACGCGGTGTTCGCAAGGCTGAAGCCGGTGATCGAGACCTGGGCCGGCCGCATCGTCCACATAGGCGACACCGGCGACGGCCACCGCATGAAGCTGCTCAACAACTTCATCTCGCTGGGCTACGCCGCGATCTATTCGGAAGCGCTGGCGCTGGCCGAGAAGGTCGGCATCTCGCCGCCGCGCTTCGACAGCGTCATCCGCAACGGCCGCATGGATTGCGGCTTCTACCAGACCTTCATGCGCTGGACGCTGGAAGGCGACCGCGACGCGCACAAGTTCAGCATCGCCAACGCCTTCAAGGACCTGACCTATCTGGAATCGATGGCGGGCGCGGCCGGCATCGCCAACCCTCTGGGCAACGCGACCAAGAATTCCTTCGCGACCGCCTTCGCCACCGGCCCCACGGAACAGTATGTGCCGATGCTCGCCACGCATATCGGCAAGCTCAATGGCGTCGACCTGATGCCGTCGAAGGACGGCGTGAAGCAGAAGATCTGAAACGAAAGCGCCCCTCGTCAGGAACGCAACTTTGAAAAAAGTCAGGGGCGCCTCGCGGCGCCCCTTTTACATTGGTTTCGGATACGACCAGCGCCTACCTCTGGATACAGGTGTCGGCCGTTTCCTTGGTGCATTCGTCGAGGCCGGTGAAGACCGGATCATCGACCTTCTTGTTGCCGACGAGGTCGAGCATAACCGAAGGCGCCTTATAGCCCATTTCGAACGGCCGCTGTCCGACCAGCGCAGTTACCAGGCCTTCCTTGGCGATCGCCACCTCGTCGCCGATCGTGTCGGCTGCGCCGATGACGAACTCGTTCTTGGCGATCTTGTCGGCCATCGGCTTGAACAGGTCGCGATAGGGCTGCGGTGCGCCGAACAGCGGCCAGCCGCCCATGATGCCGAAGGCGTCGAGCTTCGGGTTGGCGGCGAGGATGTCGGTCATCGCCTGCACGCCCTTGGCGCCATCGTCATTGGTGAACACCGGGCAGCCGGGAGCTTCGGTCCAGCCGCCCTCGCCGGCAAGCGCTGCAAGACCTTCCTTCCCCGTCAGCGCATCGCGCATGCCTTGCGCGCGGCGCAGGATGTTGTCGGCCGCCGGATTGCCCTCGATGGTGCAGATCGTGCCGCCATTCGGCTTGGCCTTCTTGATGTATTCGCCGATCTTCTTGCCCATCAGGTAGTTGTCGGTGCCGAGATAGGTCTTGCGAAGGGCGGCGTCTTCCTTGGCGAGGTCGGCGTCGACCGTCATGATCGGGATCGACGGATTGGCGCTCTTGATCGTCTGCGCGATCAGCGGTGCGTTCGACGGCGAGATCGCCATCGCTACCGTGTCGGGCTTGCTCAGCATATCCTGCACGATCTGCGCCTCGCCGGCTTCGTCAGAGGTCGATGCCGGGCCGGTGTAGAAGCATTCATATTCCGAGCTGGCGTTTTCCTTGTTCCATTTCTCGCAGCCCTGATGGATGGCTTCGAAGAACGGATTGTCGAGACCTTTCACGACGATGACGAGCTGTTTCTTGGCCAAAGCCGGCCCGGCGCCCAACGCCATGGCGGCGACGGCGGCAAGCAAAAGTGTTTTCCTCATATCAGTCCTCCCTTGAAACAGACGGACACTGCGTGCCCGCCACACTGATCAGCCCGGATGCATAAGAACCATGACGAGCATCTCATGATGTTCGCATCCTGCGCCGGGCTGATAAGCATTTGCCGATCCGTTTGCCCGAATACTGGCGCAGCCGGACCCTTGACCATCAAACCATTTGCCCGCCCCCGTCGGATGGACGGACGATGGGCAAAGTCTTCCTCCGAGACTTAGCTAATATCGGCTTTTCGCCAGCGTCAATTCCTATTTGTCCTACAAAACCGATTTTTTGTCGAGTCTCGAAATTAATCGTCAGACAATTGATTGACGCCCTTGTCCGCTTTTGCCTAAATGCGTGAACGCGCCGTTCGGGAGGAAATGGACGGAGCAGGGCGCAAGCGGCGCCGGCAAAAGTCGGCGATAGCTGCGCGGCAAATGGGGAGGCATAAGGCTGGTGTCGGTTCTCGAACTCGCCAATATCTCGAAGCATTTCGGTGCCATCCAGGCGGTCAACGACGTCTCGTTTTCGCTGGAAGCTGGTGAAGTCGTCGGCCTGATGGGCGACAACGGCGCTGGCAAGTCGACGCTGGTGAAGATGATCGCCGGCAATTTCCACCCGAGCCACGGCACCATGCGGCTGGACGGCAAGGACCTTGTCCTGCACAAGCCTGCGGACGCGCGCCAGCACGGCATCGAGATCGTCCACCAGGACCTCGCCCTCTGCAACAACCTGACGGCCGCGGCCAACGTCTATCTCGGGCGCGAGCTGCGCCGCGGCTTTGGTCCGCTTCGCATCCTCGACTATGGCGCGATGTACAAGCGCGCCGGCCAGCTCTTTGCCGAGCTGAAATCCGAGACGCGGCCGCGCGACCTCGTCAAGCAGATGTCGGGCGGCCAGCGCCAGGCGGTGGCGATCGCCCGCACCATGCTGTCCCAGGCCAAGATCGTGCTGATGGATGAGCCGACGGCGGCGATTTCGGTTAGGCAGGTCGCCGAAGTGCTGAACCTGATCCGTCATCTGCGCGACCAGGGCATTGCCGTGGTGCTGATCAGCCACCGCATGCCCGACGTGTTCGACGTCGCCGACCGCGTCATAGTCATGCGGCGCGGCCGGAAGGTGGCCGACAAGAAAATCGCCTCGAGCTCGCCCGAGGAAGTCACCGGGCTGATCACCGGCGCCATCGAACAGGTTGCGTGATAGCGCGGAGCCTCACGCCCCCGCCTCTCAGGAAAGGTCGATAATGGCAGTCACTCTTGATCAGACGATCGCGCAGAAGCAGCACACCTTCCTGTCGCGGCTGTTTGCCAACCAGACTTTCTGGGTGGTGATCGCGGTCATCCTCGCCTGCCTGTTCCTGTCCGTCGCCACCGATTCCTTCGCCACGTCGAAGAACATCTTCAACATCACGCGCAACGTCACCTTCACCGCTATCGTGGCGCTCGGCATGACCTTCGTCATCATCACCGGCGGGATCGACCTTTCGGTCGGCTCGGTGCTCTGCCTTTCCTCGATGGTGCTCGCCGTCACCATGCATGCCGGCTATTCGATCGAAGTGGGCATCCTGGCCTCGATCGCCACCGCGCTGGTCGTCGGCGCCTTCAACGGCGTGCTCATCGCCTATCTCGGCTTCCCGCCTTTCGTGGTCACGCTCGGCATGCTGTCGGTGGCGCGCAGCCTGGCCATGGTCGCATCCAACAACACGGTGGTGTTCCAGTTCGGACCGGACCATCAGAAGCTTCTGGCGCTCGGCGGCGGCGCCTGGGTGTTCGGCATCGCCAATCCGGTGCTCTACATGATCATCCTGGCGCTGATCACCGGCTTCATCCTGCGCTGGACCAAGTTCGGCCGGCACATCTTCGCCATCGGCGGCAATGAGCATGCGGCGACGCTGACCGGCGTTCCCGTCAAGCAGATCAAGGTCGTCGTCTACATGATCTCGGCGCTGTCGGCGGGGCTTGCCGGCATCATCCAGACCGGATGGCTGGGCGCCGTCACCACCAATCTCGGCAACGGCATGGAGCTGCAGGTGATTGCCGCCACCGTCATCGGCGGCGCCAATCTCGCCGGCGGAGTCGGCACCGCGCTCGGCGCCATCGTCGGCGCCGCGCTGATCGAGGTGATCCGCAACAGCCTCGGCCTGCTTGGCATCAACGCCTTCTGGCAAGGCACTTTCATCGGCGGCGCGATCATCCTCGCGGTGCTGTTCGACCGCGTCCGCAACTTCCGCCGCAGCGACTGAAGCGCGGCGCCTTGCCTTCTCCCCTTGTGGGAGAAGGTGGATCGGCGCGCAGCGCCGAGACGGATGAGGGGTGTTCCAGCGGAGTGAGACGTCGGTGTTCCCTGGAGCACCCCTCATCCGTCGCCTTCGGCGACACCTTCTCCCGCAAGGGGAGAAGGGGAAGCGCTCCTATCGCCCAGTCTGAAAATCGGTCTGGACGGGCGCTGCGAGACGGCCGTCATTCCTACCTGCCTTGACGCAACCGCAAACTCAGCCGCACTATTCCCCCGCAGGCGAAGGGAGGCCAGTCGCCTGCGGGAGGAACGATACCCATGACGGACGCGATCAGGCTCTATTGGGGCCGGTTCGGACATGTTTCCGTGCTGAATGTCGCCAACGACTTCGTCACCCATGCCCACGGCGAGGCGCATCTCATCATCTGGCTGGAAGGCACGGCGGGCGAGATGACCATCGGCCGCGAGACGGTGCGGCTTGGGCCGGGCACGGCGGCCGGCATCAACTCGTTCCAGCCGCACAGCCACGCCCTTTCCCGCGACGGCAAGCCCGGCCTGTTCCTCGCCTTCTACATCGACCCCGATTGGGCGCGCCGGCGCCGCGACCTGCCCTCCTCGGCGCCGCTGTTCACGCAGGCCGCGATCACACTGGAGCCCTGGCTGCACCAGGCGGCGGCGAACCTGCTCGATCACCTGACCGACAACGAGAGCATCGACGACGTCGCCAATTACGAGATCGAGCGTTTCATCGACAGCGTGCTCGACGCGGCGGAGACATCCGCGCCGCAGATAGCCCGCGCGCGCATCAACACGATGCTCGATTTCCGCGTCCGCAAGGCGATCCAGCTGATGAAGGCCAATGTCTGCGAGCGCATCTCCTTCGACGACGTCGCGCGTTCGGTCGGCCTGTCCCGGCCGCACTTTTTCGCGCTGTTCAAGGAACAGACCAACCTGACGCCCAACGTGTACTGGAACACGCTGCGCATGGAGGAAGCCGTGCGCCAGCTGCAGTGGTCCGAGGCCCCGCTGATCTCGGTCGCCTGCAACCTCGGCTTCACCACCCAGGGCAATTTCTCGCGCTTCTTCCGCGACCATGTCGGCGTGCCGCCGACGCTCTACCGCGAAGCCGCGAGAGCCATGTCTTGAGCGCCTTCGCAGGCTGATCCGTCGCCGCATTTTCCGACTGGTTGATACGTACTCAAGACGCATTGATAAGCGCCGGCCCGTCGGCCGCCCTAGCCTGCTCCCGATCTTTGCAAGGGAACCAGTCTATGGCGAAAGTCACCATTTCCAGCATCATCGACGCGCCGGTCGAGCAAGTCTGGGCACGCATCCGCGACTTCAACGGCCTGCCGGGCTGGCATCCGCGCATGGTGGAAAGCCACATCGAGGACGGCAAGGACGCCACAACGATCGGCTGCGTGCGCAACTTCCAACTGGTCAGCGGCGCGCGGCTGCGCGAAAAGCTGCTCGACTTCTCCGACGACAATTTCCTGGTCAGCTATTCGATCCTGGAAACACCGCAGCCGCTCACCAATCACAAGGCGACGCTGCAGTTGCGGCGCGTCACCGACGGCAACCGCACCTACGCCGAATGGACGGCGAGCTTCGACGCAGCGCCCGAGGAGGCCGACAAGCTGGCCGAGGGCATGGGCGCCAACGTCTTCCAGGGCGGCTTCAACGCCCTGAAGGCCCATTTTGCCGGCCAGAGCTGACGGGAGCGCGCTATGTCGCTTGCGCTGCAGACTTTTTCGAGCGTGAAAGATGCCAATGCCGCCTTGCAGGCAGCTGGCACGCGTTATCTTGGCGGCGGCACGCTGGTGGTCCGCGCCACCAACGAAGGCGACGTTTCCGTCTCCAGCCTGATCCGTGTCAACGATCCCGGCCTCTCGCAGATCGCGGTTTCCGGCGGCAAGGTCCGGCTCGGCGCTTCGGTCACCATGGCCGCGATTGCCCGCCATCCCGAGCTTGCCGCGCTCGCGCCGGCCGCGCGCGCCGTCGGCGGACCGGCGATCCGCAACATGGCGACCGTCGGCGGCAATCTGTTCGCCCCTGCCCCTTACGGCGATTTCGCCGCGGCGCTGCTGGCGCTGGACGCGACCGTCGTCGCCGAAGACGGCGAACTGCCGGTCGAGACTTTTTTGGCCGATCGCGACACCAACCGCGCCATCGTCACGGCCGTCGGTTTCTCCTTGCCCAAGGCGGAGGGCTTCCGCTTCCTGAAAGTGTCGCGCGTCAAGCCGAAGGGTGTGTCGGTGCTGAGCATCGCCGCGCTTCTGGAGCTCGCGTCGGACGGCACGGTGACCTCGGCGCGGATCGCGCTGGGCTGCATGGCCGATCGGCCGATACGCGCTTTAGCCACCGAAAAGGCGCTGCTCGGCTGCAAGCTCACGCCGCAGGAAATCGCGCCGGCGCTGGCCGCCTCGAGCGAAGGCATCGCGCCGATCACCGACCCGATCGCCAGCGCCTGGTACCGCGCCGAGGTCCTGCCAGTTCATCTCGGCCGGTTGTTGTCGAATTAATCCGTGGGGGACGCGCGTCTGTCCGGCGGATCCGGGCAGGCGCGCAGGAGGAAAAATGGCGAAGGTACCTGTCCAATTCACGCTCAACGGTTCTGAAAAAGCCGAGTTCGTCGAAAGCGGCGCGACACTGCTCCACGCGCTGCGCGACAAGATCGGCGACACATCGCCCAAGGGCGGCTGCCACCAAGGCACCTGCGGCGCCTGCTCGGTCATCATCGATGGCGAACTGAGGCTCTCCTGCCTGACGCTGGCCGAAACCTGCGGCGGCGCCGACATCAAGACGACCGCCGGCCTCGCCGAGGGCGGCGTGCTGCATCCGCTGCAGCGCGCCTTCCTCGATGCCTTCGCCACGCAATGCGGCTTCTGCACGCCGGGCATGATCATGGCCGCTAAAGTTCTGCTCGACCGCACGCCGAACCCCAGCCGCGAGGATGTCGTTGAGGCGCTGTCCGGCAACATCTGCCGCTGCACCGGCTATGAGCCGATCATCCAGGCGGTGCTGATTGCCGCGCGCGCCAACTCGCAGAACGCCGCCTGAGGGAACGAGCCATGGAACTGCGCAAGGATTATTTCGCCGATGTCCGCAAGGACGGCCTGCACGAGATCGGCCAGGGCCGCCCGCGGCTCGACTCACCTGGACACGTCACCGGCAAGACCGCCTATTTCGCCGACCGGAACTTCCCGGGCATGCTGCATCTGAAGATGGTGCGCAGCCCGCACCACCATGCCCGCATCCGCTCGATCGATACGTCGCAAGCGGAAAAGCACCCGGGCGTCGTCAAGGTGCTGACCGCCAAGGACGTGCCGCACAACGTCTACACCATCCTGATCCTGATCCAGATCGGTCCCGAGGACGAAACCGTGCTCGCCGACGGCAAGGTGCGCTGGAAAGGCGAGGCCGTGGTAGCGGTGCTGGCCGAGACCGAGCGCGCGGCGCAGGAAGCCGCCGCCAAGGTCAAGGTCGACTATGAGGTGCTCCCCGCGGTCTTCGACATGGAGGAAGCGCTGAAGCCCGGCGCGCCTTTGGTCAACGAGTATCACGGCCAGAACCACTACCTCTATGACAGCGGCGAGTGCCGCAAGGTGCGCTTCGGCGATGTCGAGGCAGGCTTTGCCGGGGCCGACCACATCCTCGAACAGTCCTACCAGTCCTCGCCGATCGAGCACGCGCCGACCGAGACGACGGGCTGCGTGGTGGCGCCCGAGGGCAATGACCGCTTCACCTGCTACACCAACACGCAGGCGATGTTCTTCACGCTCGACAACACCTCGATCATCCTGCAGATGCCGGGCTCGAAGCTGCATTTCGTCGGCGGCACGGTCGGCGGCGGTTTTGGCGGCAAGGTCGACGTGATCGTCGAGCCGATCGCTATCCTCGCGGCCAAGCTAACCGGACGCCCGGTCTGTTTTATTTACAGCCGTGAGGAAGAGATGCAGATCTCCTCGCCGCGCGCGGCCGAGAAGGTCGTCATCAAGGACGGCGTCATGAAGGATGGCCGCATCGTTGCGCGCAAGGTGACCGGCTACACCGATGCCGGTGCCTATTCGCGCCACTCGCCTTACGGCGCGCAGAAGGGCGCCGCGCACTATCCAGGCCCGTATACGATCCCGAATGTCTGGATCGACACCTATTGCGTCTACACCAACCGCACCCCCTCCTCCGCCATGCGCGGCTTCGGCGTCACCATCGGCGACTTCGCGCTGGAGGTGCAGATGGACAAGCTGGCCCGGCTGATCGGCATGGACCCGCTCGAATTCCGCTTCATCAACGCCTATCGCGACGGCGACATGAAGGCGCATCGCCAGCCGACCGAGGGTGCGGCGCTGATCGAATGCATGCAGGAAGCCTCGCGCGCCGCCAACTGGCCGGTGGCGGAAAAATACATGGCGATGTCCTCCTACAAGAAGGGAGCCTGAGATGGCGATCCGGCGTGGACGCGGCATGGCCGCGATCAACTATCCGACCGGCATGAACCTCGGCGGCGACCCGACCCAGGCGCTGGTCCATTCGACGCCGACCGGCAATTTCATGGTGACGCTCTCCAGCGTCGATCTCGGCCAGGGCATGAAGCAGATCATGGCGCAGATCTGCGCCGAGACGATCGGCGTGCCGACCGACCGCGTCATCATCGACACCGCCGACACCGACACCGGCCCGCACTGCATGGGCACTTTCGCCTCGCGCGGCACGCACCGCGCCGGCAATGCCGTCATCCAGGCAGCCAAGGAAGCCCGCCAGGTGATGCTGGAAGTGGCCGCCGAAGAGCTGGAAGTGAACGCCTCCGACCTCGAGACCGACGGCCAGGGCAATATACAGGTGAAGGGCGCGCCGCAGAAATCGATCTCGATCTTCGATGTCGCGTTGTCGGCGCATTTCAAGCGCGGCCGCTCGATCTCGGGTCGCGGCATGTTCCTGATCCCGCGCTCCTACCCGGAGAAGGAGACCGGCGCGATGAAGCCTTCCACCTGCTACGCCCATGCCTGCACGGTGGCCGAGGTCGAGGTCGACGACGAGACCGGCGAAGTGACGGTGCTTACGGTCAAGAACGTCTTCGAGATCGGCCGCGCGCTCAATCCGAAGATGGTCGAGCAGCAGCTGGTCGGCGGCTCCTGGATGGGAATCAGCCACGCGCTCTACGAGACGACCGAACCGTATTATCCGAACCGCGACCATGGCGGCACCGACTTCAACCAATATCTGATGCCGGGTCCCGGCGATCTGGCCGAGACCGAGATCATCGTCTTGGAGCGTCCCTCGGCCGACGGGCCGTTCGGCGCCAAGGGGCCGGGCGAGATGTGCGCCAACCCGCAGATTCCGGCCGTCGCCAACGCCGTCTTCGACGCGGTCGGGGTTCGCATCGACACGCTGCCGATCACGCCGGAGCGCATCCTGCGCGCGCTGAAGGCGCAGGCGGCGGGCTGAGGGGAAGATGACCAGCACCGACGCCGTTGAGGTCGCGGCTTCGCCGGAAGCGATAGCCGCGCGCCTTGCCGCCTCGCGCTATCTGGCCGACGACAGCCTTGCGACCGCGATCTTCCTGGCGATCCGCCTGGGCAAGCCGCTGCTGCTCGAAGGCGCGCCTGGCGTCGGCAAGACCGAAGCCGCGAAGGCGGTCGCCGAGCTCCTCGGCCGCGAGCTGGTGCGCCTGCAATGCTATGAAGGCGTCGACGCCGGGCATGCGCTTTACGAGTGGAACTACCAGCGCCAGTTGCTCGCCATCCGCCATGCCGGCGAGCACGAGATCGACATCTATGACGACCGCTTCCTGATCGCCCGCCCGCTGCTGCAAGTTTTGCGGGCGCCGGAGCAACGCGTGCTTCTGGTCGACGAGATCGACCGTTCCGACCACGAGTTCGAGGCGTTGCTTTTGGAGTTCCTCTCCGATTTCCAGATCAGCATTCCGGAACGCGGCACCATCCGCGCCGCTGCGCAGCCCATCGTCATCTTGACCTCGAACCGCACCCGAGAGCTTGCCGAGGCGTTGCGCCGGCGCTGCGTCTATCACTGGATCGGCTATCCCGACGCCACGCGCGAGGCCGAGATCATCATGCTGCGCTCGGGCCATGTCGCCGAAGCAACCGCACGCGCGGTGGCCAATGCCGTGCAGGAGATCCGCGCGCGTCCGCTGGCGAAACCGCCGGGCATTGCCGAAGCCGTCGAATGGGCGAATGCCGCGACCATCCTCGAAAAAGGCGGCAGCCCGTGGCCGCAAGCCTTCCGCCGCGCCATCGGCGTGCTGATCAAGGACGAGGAGGATCTGTCGGCGATCGCGCCGGAGCTGGGGAGGATTGTCGAGGAGGCGCTGGGGTGATGGGCAATCGCGACGCGCTAGCGCGATACCCCAAGGCTAATGCGCGACGCTGGCGGGACAGAGGGGGGCGCGAAGGAATGAGGCGTTGGGAAAGCCTGCCTCGCGCCGCCGCGCCCTTCTTGGGCTTCGCTCGGCTGCTGCGCAGCCACGCCTTCGCCGTCGCACCGGAACAGGTGACCAGCTTCATGCAGGCGGTCACATTGCTCGGCCCGCGCTCGATGAACGACATCCGCGAGGCAGCTCTCGCAACGCTCGCGCCCTCACCCGATCGTCGCGGCGAATTCGAGGCGCATTTCCGAGCCTATTTCTACGGCGACGCTCAATCTTCGATCGAAGGCGAAGAGGACGACGAGACCCGCGTCAAGGACGATCGCGGCGCGCGCGAGGAAGAGAAACAGATCGCCCGCCATGAGAAAGGCGGCGAGCTGTCGTCGGCGCTCGAGCAGCTGAGCAGCCGTGATTTCCAGCGCGACGCCGATGGCCTCGGCCAGTTCCGCCGCAGGCTCGCATCCGCCCTGCCCGCGCGCCGTTCCTTCCGCACCGCGCGTACCCGCTCGCGCGGCACGCTCGATCTTCGACGCTCGCTCAGCGAAATCGTCAGCGCCGACGGCGACATCCCCGCGCCGCAGCTGCGCCGCCGCCAGGCCGTGCCCCGCAAGCTGCTCCTGCTCATCGACGTCTCGGGCTCGATGAAGCTGCACACCGCGGACTACCTCAAGCTGGCCCATGCGACCGTGCAAGGCGCGGACCGGGCGGAAGTCTTCACCTTCGGCACGCGCCTCACCCGCATCACCTCGGCGCTGCGCATTCGCGACCGCGAGCAGGCGCTCGCCCGCGTCGCAGCACTTGTCGACGACTGGGACGGCGGCACCCGCATGGGGCCGACACTGCTGGCCTTCCTTTCGGTGCCGCGCTTTTCCGCTTTCGCGCGCGGCGCCTGCGTCGTCATCCTGTCCGATGGCCTGGAACGCGGCGACCATTCCGACCTCGAAACCGCGATGCGCCGCTTCAGCGCCCGCGCTTTCCGGCTGTCGCTGGCGACGCCACTCGCCGGCGATCCGCGCTTTCGCCCGGCGACGGCGGCGCTCCGCGCCATCCTGCCGGCGCTTGACGATCTGGTCGACGGCTCGTCGGTCGGAAGCCTCACCGATTTCATACTGTCGCTCGCCCGTCCTGCGCCTGCGGCTTCAGTCATCTGGAAAAGGGTATCGTGATGCAGAAAGCCATCGACGCGCATTTCCACATCTGGCGCCAGAAGGACCAGCCCTGGCTGGTCGGCCCCATGGTGCCGCGCATCTTCGGCCCCTACGAGCCGATCCGCCGCGACTATCCGATCACGGAGTTCCTCGAAGACCAGAAAGGCTCGGGCGTCGAGAAGGCCGTCTATGTCCAGACCAACTGGGCCAAGGAGGATTTCGAAAAAGAGGTCGCCTTCCTGCAGAAGACCGCCGACGAAACCGGCTGGCCGCACGCCATTGTCGGCTATGCCGACATGACGGTCGACGATGTCCGCCCGCAGATCGACCGGCTGATGAAATACAAGCTGCTGCGCGGCGTGCGCATGCAGCTCCACTGGCACGAAACGCCAGCCTTCCGCTTCGCCGCCTCCGCCGACCAGGTGATCGATCCGAACGTGCGGAGAAACGTGGCGCGGCTGAAGGATTACGGCCTCTCCTTCGACCTGCAGCTCTTCCCGGCGCAGATGAAGGACGGGCTGACGTTGGTCGGCGAAAACCCTCGGACGAATTTCATCCTCACCCATGCCGGCATGCTGACCGGCATGGGTGAGGAAACCACCGAAGCATGGAAGGCGGGGCTCCGCACGCTTTCGGCAGCACCCAATTTCTACGCCAAGCTGTCGGGGCTCGGCACCTTCGTCCACCGCAACGACCCGAACCTCATCGCCTACATCGTCGACAACGCGGTCGATATCCTCGGCAGCGACCGGCTGATGTTCGGCTCGAACTTCCCGATCGAAAAGCTGTGGACCAGCCATGCCGAGCTGATCCGAGCGCACCGCGCGGCGGTGATGCGGCATGGCCCCAAGGCCGAGGCAGACATCTTCTGGAACACGGCCGAGAAGGTGTACCGGCCAGTGTAGCGCGCTTCTTCCTTCTCCCCTTGTGGGAGAAGGAGAAGCCTGCGCTTCACTTCACCTCGAACTGCGGGTCGAGCGGTATCTGCATTGCCGTCACCAGATGGTTCGTCTGTCCGGCCAGGCCGATGATCGACACAAGCTCGCCATGCTGCGCGTCGGTCATGCCCTTGGCGCGGGCGGCGGCCGTATGCGAATGGACGCAGTAGGAGCAGCCGTTGGCGGTGGAGACGGCGATGTAGATCATTTCCTTGGTCAGCGGATCGACGGCGCTGTCGGCGACCATCACTGCCTTGAGCTGTTCCCACACCCGCTTCAGCGCCGCCGGATCGTTGGCCAGCCCGCGCCAGAAATTGTTGACGAAGTCGGATTTTCGCGTCGCGCGGATATCGTCGAACACCGCCTTCACCGCCGGGATCTTTTCGACCTCGGCGTCGGTGAGCAGTTTTGTGGTGGCCATCGTGTGGTCCTTTCGTTTGAATCGCCGGTCGAGGTCGTTGAATCAAGTGTTGCGCATAGACGGCTAACCTGTTTGTCCGATTCAGTTTTTAGCTCGAAACAACACACCGCCGCGGAAGTTGGCCGAAGCACCTCAGCATCGTCATTCTAGGGCGGAGCAAGGAGCGCAGCGACGCGCGCAGACCCTGGAATCCATGCCGCGACCTCGCGCGAGGGATGCAGCGAAGCAGAATTCTGGACCGTAGCAACGCCTAAAAGTCACGGAATGGATCCTCAGGTCTGCGCGCGTCGCTTCGCTCCTTGCTCCGCCCGTGGATGACGACGGGACGGACGATTCGGCCAATTGTCGAAGTGCCCGCCAGCCAACACCCTAGTGCACCGCCGCGTACATGATCTTCTCCTCCGTCGCCTCCGCCGGCGAGAACTCCTCGACGATGCGGCCCTGGCGGCAGACCAGGATGCGGTCGGACAGGTTCATGATCTCCGGCAGGTAGGACGAGATGACGACGACGGCGAGGCCCTCGTCGGCCAGCCGGTTGATGATCTGGTGGATCTCGGCGATGGCGCCGACATCGACGCCGCGGGTCGGCTCGTCGAGGATGACGATGCGCGGCTGCTGCACCAGCCCCTTGCCGATCACCACCTTCTGCTGGTTGCCGCCGGAAAGCTCGACCACGCGGGCATTGTCGTTGATCGCCTTGATGTTGAGCGTCTTGGTCCATTCGGCCGAGAGCTGCCGCATCTCCTGCTGGTTGATCACCCAGGCTTTCTCGCGACCGGCGGCGAGCAGCCCGCCGAACAGGTTCTCGGCGATGCCCATAGTCTCGAAGATGCCTTCGCTTTTGCGGTCTTCGGTGACGTAGACGATGCCGTCGGCCACCGCCTCGCTCGGCACGAGGTAGCGCACCGGCTTGTCGTCCAATTCAATCGCACCACCGCGCAAAAAGTCGCGCTTGTAGATGCCCGACACGATCTTGAAGGTCTCGGTGCGTCCCGAGCCGATCAGCCCGAACACGCCGGTGATCTGGCTCTCGAAGATCGAGAAGGAATTGTTGCGCACGATGTTGCTCATCGAGATGTCCTGCACGGACAGCACCTTCTTGCCTGCCTTGCGCAATTTCGCCTCATCGCGCTGGCGGTAGATCTGCCCCGACAGGGAGCGGCCGACCATGGCGGCGACGATCTTGTCGCGGTCGAAGGCCGATGTCTCGTCGGTGACCACCAGCTCGCCGTCGCGCAGGATGGTGATGCGGTCGGCGATCATCAGCGCTTCTTCCAGCGCATGGCTGATGAAGACGATCGACACGCCGCGCGCCTTCAGCCGGCGGATCAGCGCGAAGAAATGGCGCTTCTCCTCAGGCGTCAGCGTCGCCGTCGGTTCGTCGAAGATGATGATCTCGGCATTGTGGTGGACGGCGCGCGCGATCTCCACCATCTGCCGCTTGGCCGCGCCAAGCGTCGCCACCATCGCGTTCGGGTCCACGGGAAAATTCAGCGACTGCAGGAATTGCTGCGCCGAGATGTAGGTGCCGCGCAGCCGGTTGAGGAATTTCTCGGTGCCGAGATAGAGGTTCTGCGCCACCGTCATCGACGGCACCAGGCTGGTCTCCTGGAACACCATGGCAATGCCGGCTTCCAGCGCGGCATGCGGCGAGGCGTAAGCGATCTCTTGCCCCTTGTGGAACATCTTGCCCGAAGTGGCGTCGACGACGCCGGCGATGATCTTGGTCAGCGTCGACTTGCCGGCGCCGTTCTCGCCGAGCAGCGCGTGGATCTCGCCTTTCCTCAGATCGAAGCTGACGTTCTTCACCGCCGGGACGCCGCGATAGGTTTTCGTCACGTCCTCCAGGCGCACGATCGGTTCCATCAGAAACCTCCCGAAGCGAGGTCGACGGCAAGCACGCAATCGCCGCCTTTCGAGGCGATGAACAGGCGGCCGTCCTGTTCCGCAACGCTGCAGATGCCGTGGCGCGTGCCGTCGGCGCGGCTGTGCAGGCTGAATTGCGGCTGCAGGGTCCGGTCGAGCTTCACGACGAGCCCGTAGGAGCGGCTGGGCGACCACGGCTTGTGGATACCCATGGTGCGGATGCCGCCGCATTGCAGCGGCTCGAGAAAGCTGCGGTTGGAGGCCAGCGCCGGCGCGATCCAGCAGGCCGGCGGCACCTGGTCGATCATATCCTGGCGATAATGCGTTTCCTGCAGCACGAATTCGATCAGCCGGTTGCGCGGCGCGAACAAGCTCAGCCACGCCCCGCCGTCGCCAGATGGCGACAGGCGAGCGGGATAGCCGGGCAGATGCGTCAGCGCCATGGTGCGGTTGCCGGTCTTGCTGAAGCGCACCAGTTGATGGCGCCAGCTCTCGCTGATCACCACATCGCCGCCGGTGGGATATAGTCCGTAAGGGAAAGCAATATCGCCGGCCACCTTGCGAAACGCTCCCCCCACCGTTCGCGCCCACAACGACCCGGACGCGCCCTTCTTCATCAGGTCGGCCGCCCATTGCGACGGCAGACACTGTGCCGAACCATTGGCCAGCCAAAGCGTACCATCATCGGCATAGGCAAGCGCGGTGATGCAACGGATTTCGGCCGGCAGCGAAACCTCCTTGCCGGCGATGAGCAGCTTGCCGCTCTCCAGCCCGGCCGTCAGTTCGCCCGCTGGTGACAGCGCCAGCGCGGTAACGGGGGATTGAAAGGTCTCGACCACGACGGACTCAGAACCGGCCGCAACCGCCAGGACAGTGTTGCCGCTGGATGCGAGCAGCCGCTCGTCGGCGACCAGCAGATTGTCCGGTTCGGTCAGCTCGGCGAAGGCCGGCGCATCATCCAGCCGCGTATTCGGGCGAAAAGCTCCGTCGAGCGGCGGGATGGTCACCGCCTTGCCGCGAAACATGTCCAGGATCGGATCGAGGATCATGGCTTTGCTCCCCAATAGGAAGCCGGGCTGGTCCAGTTGGGGTCGGCGCCCGCAATCCTGTAGCGGCCGATGCGGTTGTTGAGGATACCGCCAACGAACAGAAAACCCTTGTGCTCACGCATCGAGGTGACCATTGGATGCGCACCGCCAGTGAGGTCGCCCATCGCATCGACGATGCCGCCCTTCTCGTTGAACTTCACCACCCCGCCGGTGTTGATGTTGGGGAACAGCCACTCGTCCTGCGGCAGGCGGCGCGTCATGCGCTTACGCATGTCGGGGTGGCGCAGCGACAGGTCGAAGCTCGGCGTGCGCATGCCGAGCCAGGCCATCCAGTAATTACCGTCGGAAGCGCGGTTGATGTTGTCGGGGTAGCCCGGCATGTCGCGGATAACGCATTCGGCCGTACCGGCCTTCGGTCCTTCCAGCCAATAGCGATGCACGCGGCAGGCCCAGCTTTCGGCGAAGAACAGCGACTTGCCGTCATGCGCCATGCAAACGCCGTTGGTGTAGCGGTAGCCGTCGAGCAGCGTCTTGGTGGAACCGTCCTTCGGGTCGTAGACCAGAAGGCGGCCCGTGGCGCGGTTCTCGATCGAGTCCAGCGCCCAATCATGGGCGTCATAGCGCTTCGTCGAATCCGTGAAATAGATGCGGCCGTCGGGCGCGATGTCGCAATCGTTGGGATCGCGCAGCCGCGCATCGTCGACGATCGAGGTCCAGGAGCGCGCCGTCTCGGCCGACAGGCGCTTCACGTCCCGCTCCGGCGAGACCGAATAGAGCCCCATGGCGCCGACGCAGCTGATCAGATTGCCCGATCTGTCGAAGGCCAGCCCCAGCGGGAAGCCGCCTATGTGGGCAAACACTTCCGACTTCACATAATCAGGCGCGAAGAAGCGGACGATCTCGCCATGGCGCGTACCGCAATAGAGATGGTCATCGCGGTCGAGGATCACGTCCTCGGGCCCTTCCAGCTCGCCGAGCCCAATATGATCCGCCACCGAAAGCCGATTGTCTAGCTCGTAGGACGTGCCGGAACCTGGCGCGGCCGATTGCGTCTCACCCATCCTGAGGTAGACCGGCGCAACATAGACCTCGTTCAGCACCTTGTGGCGGTTCTTCAGCCAGCGGATGTCGATGGTGACGGCGACCGCGAGCAGGATGCCGAGCACCATCTGGTTGGTGCCGGTGCCATAGCCCAGGCGGATCAGGCCGTTGGTCATGGTAAGCACGATGATGGCGCCCATCAGGCCCTTGACCACCGAGCCGCGTCCGCCGCCCAGGCTGACGCCGCCGACCACCGCCGCCGTCAGCGCCATGATCTCGAGATTGAGGCCGGTGCCCGGCCCCGCTCCGCTCAACCGGCAGGCGATGAGAAAGCCGCCGATCGAGGCGCAGAAGCCGGAGAAAACATAGGTCATGAAGACGGTGCGGCGCACCCGGATGCCGGCATTGTGCGCCGAGCGCCGGGAGCCACCCACGGCCAGCACATGCCAGCCGGGGCGCGATCGCGTCAACGCGATATGCGTGACGATGGCGAGGACGATTGCTAGCCAGACCGAGATCGACAGGCCCCAGAACGTGCCGTCGCCGATGAAGTCGAGCACATCGGAACTTGCCTGGGAAAGCTGCACGTCGGCGGCATAGGTGGTGACGAGGATGTCGAACAGCGCCCGCCCGAAAATGAAGGTGACCAGCGTGGTGAGGAAGGCGCGCAGCCTCAGATACCCGACCAGGTAGCCGTTGATGGCGCCGAAGACGAGCCCCGTGCAGAGTGCCGCGGCCAAGGCCAGCCAGATCGACTGTTCGAGGATGAAGAAGACGTAGACGGCGGAGAAACAGGACAGCGCGAAGATCGAGCCGACCGCAAGATCGATGCCGCCACCCAGCATCACCACGGTCATGCCGATGACCACAAGCGAGAACTCGCCCAGCTGGCGGGTCGATTCCTGCAGCGAGGTGAGCTTGAAGAAGCCCGGAATGATCGAGCCGAACACGCCAAGCGTCGCCACCAGCGCCAGGAAAGGAATGGCGTTGTCGGTCCAGCGCTTGGTCAGGATCTCGCCGACCAGATGGTCGGGCACGAGATTGTAGCGCCAGGCCTGGAGGCGTTCACGAAAATTCATCGGCTGCTGCTGTCATCAATGGGAAAGAGGTGGCCGGAACAATCCGGCCACCTTGTGGATGCGTTCTGGCGGCGCGGCTTATTTCGCCGCCGCTTCGGCCTGCAGCGCCTTCAGGTCCCAGCAGCTGTCGGGCTTGAGGTCGGCCTTGGTCGTCGCCTTCTCCAGCGTGTAGATGTAGGTGTGCGAGGTGCCGGCCGGCTGGCCGCTCTGCAGCAGGAACTTGATGATGGCGTTCATGTCGCCCGACTGTCGGGCAAGATCCGTCATCACCACGGCGCCGTAGGTGCCGTCTTCCAACTTGTCGCAATCGGCCGCCTTCTCGCCGCCGCCGGTGGTGACGAGGAACACCTTGCCGTCGAGCTTGGCGTCGCGGATCGCGGCCGAGGCGCCGGTGGCGTCGCCGTCCCAGAAGTCGATGATCGAGCAGATGTCCGGGTGCTGCTGCAGCATCGTCGTCGTCACGTTGCGCGAGGTGGTCGCGTCCCAGTTCGAGTCGGGCTTTGCCACCACCTGGAAGTCGGGATGCTTCTCCAGCACCTTCATGATGCCGGCATACTGGTAGAGGCTCGAGGAGTTTGCCTGGTCGCCCTGCACCAGCCCGATCTTCTTGGAGGAATTCTCGCCGCAGCCCTTGATCGCCGCTTCGGCTTCGAGCTGGCCGAGCTTGTCCCAGTCGCTGCCGACGAAGGCGTCGGCCGGGAAGTTCGCCGGATTGTCGACCAGCAGCACATAGGTGCCGGCGGCCTGCGCCTTCTTCATCAACTTCGAATAGGAGTTGAGGTCGGGTGCATGGATGATGAGCACGTCAGGCCGCGTGTCTGAAGCGATGGCGTCGGTGATCGCCTGCGCGCCGGCATCGACGACCCAGTTCGGGTCACGGGTCTCGAACGTGCCGCCCCAGGCCTCGACTTCCTTCTTCAGATAGTGCGCCCAGCCCTGCGCCAGGTCGAAGCCCATCGCCAGCGGCACCAGCATGACACGCTTGCCGTTGAGCGACTTGGCATAGGCGGCGGGGCCCGGATCGTCGGCGGCGAAGCTCGGCGCCGCGAAGGCGGTAACGGCGAGCGCCGTGGCGGCGGCCATCAATGTTCTGAGTAGTTTCATGTCACATCCTCTGGTTCGGTTTTCATTGCCGGCCGATCGTCGCGATCGCTCCGGGTACCCCGAGAGCAAGATGGGCTAGCCCCTCTGCTCTAAATGTCGCCTTGTTGCGCGGTCTGTTCGTCGCGCGGATTGATGATGCCGTCGACGATGATGGCCCCGAGCAGGATCGCCGCCTTGATCAGGTTCTGGTAGAGCAGTGGAATGTCGATGATGGTCATGGCGTTGAGCAGGATGCCGATCAGCGCCGCTCCCACCAGCACGTTGCGCACTCCGCCCCTGCCGCCCGAAAGGCCGATGCCGCCGATCACCGCCACCAGGACAATGTCGTAGAGCAGCGTCGAATTGACGATGCGGGTGTTGATCGAATGCAGGCTGGCCGCCGTCAGCAGGCCTGCGATCAGGGCCACGAAAGCCGACAGCACATAGCGCAGCACCAGCATAGGCCGCACCGGAACGCCGATGTTGCGGGCGGCGACCGGATTGTCGCCCGCGAAATAGATGAAGCGGCCCCATTTGGTGTAGCGCAGGAACAGGAAGACCAGGAAGGCCAGCCCGGCGAAGACGAACACCTCGACCGGAATATCGAGGAAGCGGACGCCGCCGAGCAGCTCGACCCAATGTCCGCCGGGCACCGGCACGGCATCCTGGGTGATCAATTGCGAGCGCACATAGCCGAACACGAAGGAGCCGGTGGCCAAAGTGACGAAGATCGCCGGCACGTCGGCATAGGCGACGAGAAAGCCGTTGAGCAGGCCGATGGCTAAAACGCCCGCCAGCACATACACGAAGGCGAGCCCGTCCGAGGTTCCGGTGTTGAGCAGTTGCAAATACCAGGCGACCGACATCGCCATGATCGCCACCGCCGACAGGTCGATGCCGCGGCCGATGATGACGACCGCCATGCCGAGCGCCAGTATGCCGAGCACCGAGACCGAGCGGACGATGGCCACCAGATTGTCGGCGGTCAGGAACCCGGGCAGGCCCAGCGCAGCGGCGGCGAACAGCAGGATGGCGATGGCAAAGACGATGCCTTCCTGATTAAGGCGCCTCCAGTTCGGCCAGCCGATCGCATTCATCGCTTGTGTCTTTCGCCCCGATGGCAAGGCCGTGTCGGCTCCCATCCCGCCCGAAAGCTAATCGGCTCAACAGTGGCTCGTCAAATGAATCCGCGCTCAAGAACCGCGCCTCTCCAACTATTTTCCAAATGGACGCATCGATTGCCGAAACTGGCGCAATAGCCGGAAACTCTTTGGCTTTTTGGCAATCCGTTGCATCAATCGCGCGGCCGGAGGAAGAGCAGTTCGAAGGTGGCGGGCCGACGCGATTTAAGTCCGAAAAATGCGACCGGCGCGAGCTCAATTGTTCGTCGAATGGCCTGAAACCTCGGTTCCGGCCTTGGCCGGCAGGACTAGGCAAACATCGCCGTGACGCTGGTCCAGTCCAGAGCTTATCCAACAAACTTCCGTGTCGCCGTTTCGCCTGTTATGGATGAGCCGCGGGGTGGCCGAGGAAAACGCATGAAGCCGATTTATATCGACTACCTCAATGCTCTCGACATCGAAGCCCTTGCCATGTCCGACGCCGAGATCGTCGGCGCCGTGGAAGCCGGGCTCGTCGCGCAGGGCAACGGCCGGACCGTTATCGAGCCGCGCGTCCATCTCGAGCCCGACCCGTCCTTCCACGGCCACTTCAACGTGCTGCGCGGCTATGTGGCGCCGCTCGACGCCGCCGGCGTGAAGATCGTCGGCGATTATGTCGACAACTACAGGCACGGCCTGCCGTCGGAATTCGGCATCCTCAATCTTTTCGATCCGCGCACCGGCATGCCGCGCGCCATCCTCGACGCCACCGTCATCACCGACATGCGCACCGGCGCGGTCACCGCCATCGGCGCCAAGCATCTGGCGAAGAAGTCGTCCAAGGTGCTCGGCCATATCGGCGCGCGCGGCACCGCCTATTGGAATGTGCGCCTGCTCGATCATCTCTTCGACTTCGACGAGATCCGCGTCCATTCGCGCCGGCCGGAAAGCCGCGACGCCTTCGCCGCGAAGCTGGCCGCCGACCTCGGCAAGCCGGTCCTGGCCGTGGCTGACTGGAAAAGCTGCGTCGAAGGCGCGGATATCGTGGTCGAGGCCTCGCGGCTGCCGCAGCCGCAGCCGCTGCTCAAGACCGAATGGATCAAGCGGGGCGCGCTGGTCGTGCCCTACGGCACGATGAGCGCGGTCGAGCTGTCGCTCACCGACATCATGCAAAAGATCGTCGTCGACGACTGGGGGCAGTGCAAGGGCGGCAAGTTCGGCTCGCTGCGCGCCCATGTCGAGACGGGACGGCTGAGCGAGGCGACGCTGCACGCCGAGCTCGGCCAGATCGCCGCCGGCCTGAAAGCCGGCCGGCAAAGCGATGGCGAGACGATCCTGTTCTGGCATCGTGGCCTCTCGCTCTCCGACATCGCGCTCGGCAAGGCGATGCTCGCCAAGGCCGGCGAAAACGGCATCGGCCAGAGGCTGCGCTTCGCATGAGCCCGCTCGTTCTCACCGGCGCCGGCGTCAGCATCGAGGATGTGGTTGCCGCCGCGCGCAATGCCTGCAAGGTCGAGGTCACGCCGGCAGTCGTCGAAAAGCTCAACAAGGCTCGCCAGGTTCTCGATGCCGCCGCGGCCGGCGGCCAGCAGATTTACGGGCTGAACACCGGGCTCGGCGCCAATCTCGTCACGGCCGTCGAAGGCGACGCCGGCGCCTTCCAGCGCCAGTTGATCGAAGGCCGCAGCGCCGCCGTCGGCGAGGCCCTGCCGGTGCCGGCGGTGCGGGCGGCGATGTTCGCCCGCATTGCAATGCTGGCGTCCGGCGGCTCTGGCCTGTCGCCGCGTGTATTCACGGCGCTGGTCGAGGCGCTCAATGCCGGCGTGCATCCGGTGATGCCGCCGCTGGGCTCGATCGGCGCCGGCGACCTCCTGCTGATGGCGGCGATCGCCAGGGTGCTGATCGGCGAAGGCGAAGCGGAGTACCAGGGCCGCCGCATGCCTGCCGCCAAGGCGCTGATGATGGCGCGGCTTGCGCCCGTCACGCTTTCGGCGAAGGATGGCCTCTCCCTGATCAACGCCTCGGCGGTTTCGGCCGGCACCGGGGCGCTGGCGCTGACCGATGCACTGTCGGCGCTCGAACAGCAACAGCAGGCCGGCGCGCTGACGATGGAAGGTATTGGCGCCAACCGCACCATCCTCGATCCGCGCCAGCACCAGGCACGCCCGGGCGCCTGCCAGCAGCTTGCGGCGAAGGCGCTGCGCGACCTGCTGGCGCGCGATGAAGCGCCGGTGCCGACCACGATCCAGGATCCGCTGTCGATCCGCTGCATGCCCTCGATCCATGGCGCGCTGATCCAGGCGATCGACCATGCGCGGCTGGCGGTCGAGATCGAGCTCAATGCCGCCGCCGACAATCCGCTGGTGCTTGCCGAGGATGAGCTGGTCATGTCGACCGGCAACTTCCACACCGCGTCGCTGGCGCTCGCCTTCGAGACGCTTGGCCTGGCGATCGCGCAATGCGCGGCAGCGTCAGCCGCGCGCTTCATCCAGCTCACCGGCTCGACCCGCCACGGCCTGCCGAAATACCTCTCGCCGATCGGCGGCGCCTCGGCGGGCTTCGTCCCGCTGCAGAAGACGGTGACGGCGATCCTGGCCGCTATCCGTCATAAGGCCAATCCCGTGATGCTCGATTTCCTGCCGGTGTCCGAAGGCGTCGAGGATCACGCGACGCAGACGCCGCTCGCTGTCGCCAAATGCGCCGAGATGATCGTGCTGTGGCGGCGGCTGATTACCTTCGAGCTGATGGCGGCGGCGCAGGCGGTCGATTTGCGCGAGGGCATAACGCTCGCGCCGGCCACCGGCGCGATCCACGCGGCGGTGCGCTCGCATGTGGCCACGCTCAAGGAAGACAGACCGCTCGGCATTGATTCCGAAGCGCTCTATGCCGTCCTCGCCAGCGGAATCTGGCAAGGTTCACCAGCTACAGGCTGAAGCTTTCGACTCTTGGATCAGGCCTTTGCGTCCACCTTCTTCATGAAGAGGGTGAGCTCGTCCGGATCCATATGCACGATATGCCTGTCTTCCGGATAGGCGCCGCTGTTGACGTCGGCGACATATTCCGAAAACGCTGCGATGCGCTCCGCCTGCAGCCGGTCGTATTCGGCGGCGAAGTTGCGGTAGACTTTCGAATGGCGCGGCATGTGACCGCGATTGGTGCCGAGGATATCCTCGGCGAACAGATATTGCGCATCGCAGCCCGTGCCCGCGCCCATCGACAGCATGATCAGCGATGTGCGCTCGGAGATCGCCTTCGCCACCTCCACCGGCACCACTTCGATCTCGGCGCCGATCGCGCCGGCGGCTTCCAACTGCTTGACCGCCTCGAACACCTGCATGGCGGTATCCGCGGTCTTGCCGACCGCCTTGAAGCCGCCGGTCCAGGTCGCGCGCGACGGGATCAGGCCTACATGGCCGATCACCGGGATGGCGTCGTCGGCCATGCGCTTGATCGTGGCGTAGCCGGCGCTGCAATAGACCGCGTCGGCGCCGGCCTTGTAGAGCCGGAACGACCAGCGCACGAAATCGTCTGTGGTGCCGATCTCGAAGAAATTGTCACCCGGCATGGTGAAGAGGCTGGGCGCGGCATCGCGATATTGCGGATTGAGCACCAGTTCCGGCGGCACCGAGACGATATCTACCCCTGCCCGCTCGGCGGCCTCGGCCTCCTCCAGCGTCAGCACGCGCAGCATGGTCAATTGCCGCTTGCCTTTCATGGCGCGCAGATCGGCGACGGTCGGTCTCTTTCGGCTCATCGGTACATCCTGTTTTATCTGACGGCTTTCAGCCGATATCGATCATCACCTTACCGGCCTCGACCTTGACCCGATAGGTCTTGAGGTCGACGCAGACCGGCGCGCCCTTGGCCTGGCCGGTCTTGTAGTTGAAGCGGCCATTGTGCTTGGGGCATTCGATAATGTCGTCCATCACCAGCCCGGCTGCCAGATGGGCCTTTTCATGGGTGCAGAACCCGTCGGTCGCGAAGAACGCGTCGTCCGGCGAGCGGTAGATCGCGAAAGTGCGGCCGCCATGGTCGAAGCGGATCACATCCTCCTCGTCCACGTCGTCGACCGCGCATGCTTCGACCCACTCCGCCATTGTCTGTCTCCAACTTGTCTATGCTGCGCCTATTCGGCCGCTGCGGCTGTTATGTCGAGATCGTGGAACTCGCCGCGATAAGGCTTGGCCGTCGGCGGCAATTCGCGCTTGAGATAATAGTCCTCGTATTTCAGTTGCCTGAGCAGCACCGGCCAGACCTCGCGATAGGCGTGCCACATCGACGGGTTCGGCACCGGCAGATCGTGCTTGATCAGCTCATGCAGCTTCGGCAGCGCGTGGTAGGGCACCATCGGGAACATGTGATGCTCCACATGGTAGTTCATGTTCCAGTAGATGAACCGGCTGACCGGGTTCATGTAGACGGTGCGGGTGTTCAGCCGATGGTCGGTGACGTTGTCGGCGAGCCCGATATGCTGCAGCAAGCCGGTCGTCACCATGTGCCAGGTGCCGTAGAGGCGCGGCAGGCCGATCAGCACCAGCGGTATCCATGACCTAAGCGCGATCGCGACAGCGATCGTCGCAACATAGACCGCCATATGCCAGCGCGCCGCGATCACCGCTTTGTGCTGCTCCATCTCCGGGATGTAGCTCTTCTCGTCGTCCGACAATGTGCCAAAGGCCTGGCGCACCAGCGTCGGCAGCGAATAACGGAAATCGAGGATGCCGGTGAAGGCCAACGCCGCCTTGATGAGATCCGGCGGCCGCATCACCGCGATCTCCGCGTCGCGGCCGACGATGATGGTGTCGGTGTGATGGCGCGCATGGCTCCAGCGCCACTGCACTGGATTGCGCATCAGCATGAACGAAGCGATGTGGTAGACGACGTCGTTCATCCTGCGCGTGCGGAAAGCGGTGCCGTGGCCGCATTCGTGCCAGCGCGAGTCGCTCGAGGAGCCGTAGAGCACGCCATAGACGAACAGAAACGGCGCGACCCACCAGCTGCCCCAGAACCAGACGATGCCGGCGGCAGAACCCAGAATCGCGGCGATCCAGATGATGGTGTCGCGGATCGCCGGCCCGTCGGAGCGCTGCATCAATTCCTTCATGGTCTTGCGCGCCACGTCGGTGTGGTACCACTCTGCCGAGGCAAGTCCGGTCTCGATCGCCGTACGCGTGCTTTCGCCGACAAGGCTGTAGTCGCGCTTTTTCGCCATGGTCAAATCGGCCTCCAATCAAATCCGGTCCGCCGGCCGGAGGGCTTGCTATGGATAATTGTCGCGCTCATGCCCTGCCCGCCAGTCTTGGGAAATTGCCGGAGGGCTCAGGATAATCCTGCTCGGGCTGGCGGGCGATGGCCGCGATCCTGCGTTCAGCACCAGCAATCGCCTCCTTGCCGTCGAGGACGCGGAACACCGCGTCATAGGCGCGGGTCTCGCCATGCTCCAGCCAGATCATCTCGCCACGCTCGCGGGCGGCAAGATTGCCGAGCACATGGTGCGTCGAGGGCTCGATGCCAAGCGCATACTGCCCGGCCTGGAAATTCTGCCATTCGTAACAGCAAGGCAACTGGTCCTTGCGGGTGACGACCTCGAAGCCGAGGCCGAGGCGGTCGTTGACGACAGCCACCGGTGCCTCGCCCGTGGCGTTGGCGCCTAGCTCATGCTGCCAGACCTGCTCGCTGAAGCCGAGCTGTGGCTCAGGCATGGTGCGGTAGCCGACCTTCTGCGCCTCGTAGCGCTCGCCTTCATGCGCGGCCCAGACGACGTCGCGGATCGGCGCCAGGTAGCGCGAGCCTTCGTCGAGCAGCGGATGCCCGACATTGACGTGGTAGAAATACATATGCGGCGTGCGGTGGAAGCCGTGATTGACGACGCGGTCCGAGAGCCGGATCTCGTCGCCGCCGACATCGGCCTCGATGCGGCGGATGAGATGCATATCCTCGCCGAACACACTCGCCTGCTGGACGATCCCTTCCGCCCACAAAACGCAGCGGTCGCCGTCCCAGCTTTCGCCATAGCCGGTGAGCCGCGCGGGGATGGTGCCGATGCGCCCGTGCAGCGAATGCGTCACCGTCTTGCGTCCAGGATAATTGTAGTTTTCGGCCGGCACCTCGCTGCGGCCGAGAATGTGGTCGAGGCCGCAGGTGACCAGCAGGCCGGAGAAGGACCGCCCCCAGGCAAAGCCGTCCTCGCCTTCATAATCGTGCAGGCCCGGATTGCGAAAGCCGCTCGGCGAATGCCAGCCGATCGCCTGGCCCTTGTATTCGCAATCGGCGATGTCGAGCGCGCGGTCGACCAGCGCCGTGAAGCGCAGACCAGAGCCGGTGCGGAATTCGAGCATGCGGATGCCGCGCTCGACGCCGTCGCCAAGCGTCATCAGCCGCACCCCGGCGAATTGCGACAGCATGCCGGAGCGTTCGGCGACCTGCCGGCGCGAAAGCGTCTGGCCGTAGAGCTTCACCATGCCGTCACTGCGCCCTTTTCATCAGGGCCGACAGGTCGGCGCCGGTTATCAGGCTTTCCACCGTCAGAAGATCGGTGTCGGCGACCGTCTGCTCGGCGACGATCTCGCCGCGGCGCATGACGATGATGCGGTCGGCAACCTCGAACACATGGTGGATGTTGTGGGTGATCAAGAGCACCGAATGCCCGGCCTCGCGCATCTCTTTGACGAAGCGCAGCACGCCATGCGTTTCCTCGACGCCGAGATTGTTGGTCGGCTCGTCGAGGATGATAACCTTGGCGGCGAACTGCATGGCGCGCGAGATCGCGATCGACTGCCGCTCGCCGCCGGAAAGCGTCGAGACCAACGCGTCGGCGTCGAGCTTCTTCGAGATGCCGACGCGCTTCAGCAGCGCCGAGGCAGCATTGCGCAGCTTGGCGAGGTCGAGCGGCGCCAAGACGCCCAGCCATTTGAGATTGACCGGCTCGCGGCCGAGGAACAGGTTGCGCGCGATGCTGAGGTCGGGTGCCAGCGAGGTGTCCTGGTGGATGGTCTCGATGCCGAGGTCCATCGCTTCGCGCGTCGAGCGGATCGAGACCTTCTCGCCGCGCACATAAATGTCGCCGCGATCGATCGGGAAAACGCCCGAGATCGCCTTGATCAGCGTCGATTTGCCGGCGCCGTTGTCGCCGAGCAGCGCCACCACCTCGCCTTCCTTGAGCGTCAGCGAGGCGCTCTTCAGCGCGCGCACGCTGCCGAAGGATTTTTGCAGATTCTGCAGCCGGAGCACTTCCTGCATCATCGTCAGCTCCTTGCGGCGTTTTTCTGCAGCAGTGCGTGCAGGATGAGCATGGCGAGGATAATGACGCCGACGAAGATGTTGTAGGCCAGCCCGGGCACGCCGACGAGCACGATGCCGTTGCGGATCGCGCGCAGCATCAGCGCGCCGACGATGGTGCCGAGGATGGTGCCGCGGCCGCCGGTCAGCGCCGTGCCGCCGACCACGACCATGGCGATCACTTCGAGCTCATAGCCCGTGCCGGCGACAGGCGAGGCCGCCGAGATGCGGAAAGCGCTGATCATGCCGGCAAGCCCGGCGAGCACCGAGGTCAGGATAAACAGCCAGATCTTGACCGCGTCAGCCGGCACGCCGCGCGCCACCGCCGCGTTGCGGTTGGAGCCGATGGCGCTGATCCAGTTGCCGAGCTTGGCGTAGCGCAGCACGTAGACCGCAAGTAGCGAGAGGCCGATGAACCACCAGAGCGAGGTGTAGAAGCGGAACGAACCAACATTGAAGCTGCCGGCGAGCAGCGTGACGAAAAAACCGGGCTGATCCCATGACTTCAGCGGAAAGCCCTGGGTGATGTAGAGCGCCGCGCCCCGCACGATCAAAAGCATCGACAGCGTCACCAGGAAGGACGAGATGCCGATCTTGGTGACGATCACGCCGTTGATCGCGCCGATGACGATGCACAGCAAAAGCCCGGCGAGCAGCGCCACGCCGATGTCGACGCCTGCGTTCTGCACCAACAGCATCACCACCACCGGCGCCAGGCCGAACACCGCGCCGACCGACAGGTCGAACTCACCGGCCGTGAGCAGCAGCGTCATGCCGAGCGCGATGATGCCGAGCTCCGGCAGGAACGCCATCATGTTGGAGATGTTGAGCGGCGACAGGAAATTGCTGTCGGCGACGCCGAACACCACGAGAAGCACGATGAGAATGACGAAAGACGAGAATTGCGGCGAGCGCATCAGCCTCGACCTGCTCCTTGCCCCTCGTGCGCTATCTTCCGCAGTGACTGCCATGACCTGTTGAACCATGCTTGTTGCGTGGCGCCCGCCGCTCACGCGGCGGGCGCCAGTTCCTCACTTCTTGTCGTAGAGCTTCAGGATTGGCTCGACGCTGGAGGCGTCGTAGAGGCCGAATGTGTGGATGTCGTAGCCGATCGGCTCGCCCGAGGCCGCAAGCCCGAGCAGCGCGACCGGCATGAACCCTTGCGCCGAGGGATATTGCCACGCGGCGGCGTTGACGAAGCCGTCCTTGACCGCCTGCGCCGTCTCCTTGGAATTGCCCCAGCCGACAACCGGGATCTTGCCGGCCGGAATGCCGGCCCCGTCGAACACGCGCTTGACGCTTGCCGCCACGGAATCGCCGAGCGCGATGATCGCCGGCGGATTGTTGGCGACCATGTAGTCGGTCATCTTGGCGATGATGCCGGCCGGATCGGTGCCGCAGTCGACCACGTCATACTTGATGCCGAGCGGATCGAAGACGCTGGCGATGCCTTCCGTCTCGAGCTGCTGGTAGCTGGCGCCGGGCACCTCGACCGGCAGGAACACCTTGTCGCCCTGCTTCACCATCTTGTGGTCGACGAGATACTTCGCCCAGATGGCGCCGGCTTCCTTGAGGTCGGCGCCGACATAGGCCTGACGGCCGGTCGCCGGGTCGTCCGTGTTGAAGAACACGATCGGGATGCCGGCAGCCTTAGCGGCCTTCACTTCCTCGGTCCACAGCCCGGGCTGCGCTGACGTCGTGGCGATGCCGTCCGGCTTGGCGGCCAGCGCCGAATTGAAGGCCTCTTTCTGCGCCGCCATGTCGCCGCCGCTGAAGGAGATCTTACAGGTCACCTTGAGCTGGTCGCAGGCCTTGGTGGCGCCGGCGTTCCAGTCGATCCAGAACGCGTCGGACGGGCCGCCATGCGACAAGAGATAGAATGTCTTTTGGCCATCCGCGGCATGCGCGACCGAGCCGAACGCAACGCTGGCGAATACGGTCGCCGCGGCGACCAGCTTCAATCCAAACTTCAACATCTCGTTTCCTCCTATCTTGCAAATGCAGGCGCCGCTCCGGAACGGGCGGCGCTCTGCGGTCTCACAGACCGTTGGCCCGCAGCTTCCCGTCGAGGAACTTCTTGGCGCGCGGCACATCGTCCTCCGATAGATGCTCGATGATCATCGGGATGTTCGGATGCTTCTCGGCCAGACGCTGGAGGTAGAGGTCGTAGTTCAGCGAGCCGAGGCCCGGCGCCGGAAGCTCGATTTCGCCGACACCGCGGAAGGTGTGGCTTTCCATCGCGTCGGCGTCGCCGATATCGGCATGTTTCTCGGACTTGTCGTCGCCCGAGCGTTTCACGTCCTTGGCGTGCGCTATTCTGATCTTGTCGGTCAGCGTGTCGAAGACCTGGTTGAGGATCTGGTCCATCCTGTCGATGTTGTGGGTCTCGAAATAGTTGGTCGGGTCCATCAGCAGGCCAAGGCCGGGATGGTCGACCTGCGCGAACATCTTGACCGTCTCCTCGACCGAGCCGACGACATTGTTGACATAGGTTTCGAGCAGGAACACCGCGCCGTGGTCGTAAGCCGTCTGTGCAAGGTCGGCGATCACCTTGCGGCACTCCTCGAAGCCTTCCTCGGTCTTGTTCTTCGGGTGATGCACCCAGTCGGACTCGGTGTTGTAGGTGCCGGTCTCCGAGATCACGTAAGGCGAGCCGAAATGCCAGGCGTTGCGGATGATCTCCTTGAGATAGCCGACGCGCTTCTCGCGCTCCGCCTTGTCCGGGTGGATGATGTTGGTATAGCCCGACACGCAGCAGACTGGCAGGTTATGGTCGCGGAAGGTGTCGCGCACCTTCTTCGCCTTGTCCTTGGTGATCTGGCCGGCCGACAGGTCGACATCCTTGAAATGCAGATCGAGCTGCACCGTGTTGAAACCGAGGCCGCGGATCTTTTGCGCCGTCTCCTCGAGGCCATACGGGAAATAACCCGTGAAAATGCCTGCCTGCATCATGGTGTGAATTCCTCCCTGTAAGCGATTCAGTTGCCAGTGATTTCAGTTGCCAATGATTTCAGTTGATTGCGTTGATTCAGTTTGTCGGGATTTCGGAGAGCTTGACCGTGCGGCCCATTGCCATCGAGCGGTAGCCTGCCTCGACTAGCGCCATGGTCTTGACGTTATCGGCGACGGAGAGCGCCGGTGGCGTGCCGGTCTTCACGGCGTGCTGCAGCTGCTCCATCACGCCGATGAAGGCATGCGGGAACCACATCGTTTCCCAGCTCGGGCTCACCCATTCGCCGCCGGTCGTCTCGGCAGAAGCGTAGGTCAGCGTCGAGGCGGCACCGGTCGGCCAGCCGATCGTGCCCTTGGCGACTCCCTTGGTGCCGTCGACGCGCCAGTTGATGTGCTGGTCGTCCTTGTAGCCGTCCTGGCGGGGACCGGACCAGACGTCCTCCAGCGAGACGGCAAGCACGCCCGACGGGAAGCGCAGCGTCGACACGGTGATGCCATCGGAGTGGTCGAACTGGGTGCGCGGATCCCTGCGCGTCAGCGTCGTGATCTCGTCAGGATCGCCGAACAGGAAACGCAACACGTCGAGATGGTGCACGCTCATATTGGCGAGCGTCAGCCGGTCGTAGCCCTGAAGGAAGGTCTGCCAGTGCGGGATGGCGTGCATGTCGATCTGCGCGAAGACGATGTCGCCGAGCGCGCCACTGTCGATGATCTGCTTCAACACGCGCATCGACTGGTCGTAGCGCATGTTCTGGTTGACCGAGAGGATCTTGCCGGCCTTCGCCGCCTCGTCGCGCAGCTTGACGGCTTCCTCGACCGACAGCGCCAGGGGCTTCTGCGCCAGGATCGCCTTGATATGCTTCTGCTTCAGCGCGTGCCGGATCAGCGCCGGCTGCTGGTCCGGAGGAAAGGCCAGGTCGATGATGTCGACGTCGGTATCCTCGATCAGCTGTTCCGGCGTGTCGTGAACGGTCGGGATGTCCCAGCGGGCGGCGACCTTCTCAGCATTCGCCTTGGTGCGCGAGGCGATCGCCACCACCGGAAAGCCTGCTTCCTTGTAAGCCGCCAGATGGCACTCGGCCATGATCATGCCTGCGCCGACGCAGCCGATCTTGTACTCCCTGGTGCGAACCTTGACGTCCGGCTCGAAGCCTTTTTCTGCCATTTCTTCCTCCCGAAATTCTCTACTCGCGGCAGCCGTCACAGCGCGCCTCCGTCCTGGCCGAAATAATGCACTCTGGCCGGCTCGCAGGATATCGCCACCATCGCATCCGGCCTGATATCGGGCTGGCCGCGCAGCAACGCCCTGAGCCGTGCTTGCCCCGCCGCTAAAGTCACCACGGTGTAGCCGCCGAGCGGCTCGACCTCGAACACCCGCGCCGGGCGGCCCGAGCCTTCTTCCGCCGTCCCGTTGTCCGACCAGGGCCGGACCTTGAGGTCCTCCGGCCGCAGCCCGATCTCGATCGCCTCGGCCGGCGCCTTGGCATCGTTGATGCGTATTGCCCCTTCCGCCGCCTCGATCCGGCTTGCGCCGCGCACCGACGGCAGGATGTTCATCATCGGCGAGCCGAGCATGCGCGCCACATAGGCGCTTGCCGGCCGATCGTAGATCTCGGTCGGCGCGCCGATCTGCCGGATGCGACCATTTTCCAGGATCGCCATGCGGTCGGCGACCGACATCGCCTCCTCCTGGTCATGCGTGACGTAGATCAGCGTCTTGCCTAGCTCGCGCTGGATGCGCTTCAGCTCGACGCGCGTCTCCTCGCGCAGTCGCGCATCGAGCGCCGAGATCGGATCGTCCATCAGATAGGCTGCCGGGTCGCGCACCAAAGCGCGCGCGATCGCCACGCGCTGCCGCTCGCCGCCGGAAAGCTGCGCCGGCGGCTTGTGCAGGATGTGGCCGATGTGGAGTTTTGCCGCGACGTCGGCCAGCCGCTTCTCTATCTCGGCCTCGGCCACCTTCCGCTCGACCAGCGGAAAGCGGACATTATCGCGCGCGCTCATATGCGGGAACAGCGCCAAGTTCTGGAACACCATGGCGACGTTGCGTTTCGCGGGCGACACGCTGTTGACCGGCTTGCCGCCGATCAGGATCTCGCCCTGATCCGGCACTTCCAGGCCGAGCACAAGGCGCAGGATCGTCGACTTGCCCGACAGCGGCGGCCCGAAGAAGCAGAAGAACTCGTTGTCGTTGACGGTGAAGGAAGCATCATCGACGGCAAGCGTGGCGCCGTAGCGTTTCGTGACGTTGCGGAAAACGATATCGGCCATGGCTCAGCCCGCCTTCACTGCGAGGCCGGTCGCGGCGTCGAAGACACGTACCGACGAGGCCGGCGGCGCGACGACCGCCGTCTGTCCGATCGATAGCCCGACATCGTTCTCGAACACCGCCCTCACCGCGTTCTCGCCTTCGCCAAGATGGACGATGGTGCGGGCACCGATCCGCTCGACGAAGCTTACCGGCATCGACAGCCCGCGCTCGGCAAGCGCCACCTGCTCCGGCCGGAAGCCATAGAGCACCTCTCCTCGCGTCGCTCGCACTGGCGGCGCAATCTCATCCGGCAAGGGCGGCGTGACGCCGAGCGGTCCGAGATCGATCACCAGCCCGCGGTCGCTCTCGGCCGGCCTGCCCTTGAGCAGGTTCATGCCTGGCGCGCCGATGAAGCGGGCGACAAACACATTGGCCGGATTGTTGTAGACTTCGAGCGGCGTGCCGACCTGCTGCAGCACGCCGTGATCCATCACCGCGATGCGATCGGCCATGGTCATGGCTTCGAGCTGGTCATGCGTGACATAGACCATCGTCTGCCTGAACTGACGCTGCAGCTGCTTGAGTTCGGTGCGCATCACGGCGCGGAAGGCGGCGTCGACATTGGAGAGCGGCTCGTCGAGCAGGAAGATCGCCGGCTCCATGATCGCCGAGCGGCCGATCGCGACGCGTTGCAGGATGTTGACGGACAGCCGGTCCGACTTGCGGTCGAGCAGTGGTGCCAACTGCAGCATCTCGGCGATGGCGCCGACGCGGCGATCGATCTCGGCCCTGGCGGCGCCGCGCATCCTCGGTCCGTAGGCGAGGTTCTGCCGAACCGTCATATGGGTGAAGATGGCGTAGTTCTGGAAGACGAAGCCGACGCCGCGCCGCCCCATCGGCACGCCGGCCATGTCGCGCTCGCCGAACAGGATCTTGCCGCTGGTCGGCTCCTCCATGCCGGCGATCATGTTCATCGTCGTCGACTTGCCGCAGCCGGACGGCCCGAGCAGCGCCATGAACTCGCCATCGGCGATGTCGAGGTCCATCGTCTTCAGCGCGGTGAAGTCGCCGAACTCCTTGACGAGGTTCTGAAGATGGATGGCGCTCATGCCGGCACCTCCCGCGCCTTCGCCATGCGCTTCATGGCGTAGACCGCGACGATCGAAAGCACGATCAGGATGGCTAAAGCGATCGCCGCCACATAGCCCCAGATCAGATCCTGCGTGGTGACCTTGTAGATGTAGACGGAGATCGTCTCGGTGGCCACGCCGGGGCCGCCGCCGGTCATGATGTAGAGCGTGTCGAAGATCTTGAAGTTCTCGATCACCCTTATCGCCAGAGCGATGATGATGATCGTCTTCATCTTCGGCAGCACGATGGTGGTGAAGCGCTGCCAGGCATTGGCGCCGAGCAGCGTCGCCGCCTTCATCTGATCCTCCGGCACGCCGACCAGGCCGGCGAGCAGGATCAGGAACATCAGCGGCGTCCACTGCCAGATGTCGGCGATCATGACCGCGATCAGCGCCAAGTTCGGATCGGAGAGCCAGGCGATCGTCACCGGCGTGCCGACGATCCTCGACAGGATGTCGTTCACCGGGCCGCCTGACTGGAACAGCATGAAAAACATGTAGCCGGCGACCGCGGGCACGACCATCATCGGCATCAGCAGGATCGAATAGAAGATGCGCTTGCCAGGAAACTCGTCGGCGAACAGCGTCGCCAGAGCCAGGCCCAGCAGGAACTCCGCCGGCACGCAGACCAGCATGACGATCGCCGTGCGCTGCAGCGCGCTCCAGAAGCGGGTGTCGGCCGCAAGGTCGGTGTAGTTGGCGAAACTGTTCCACATCTCCCAGGCGTTCCACCAGCCGGCGCCCGACAGCGGCGACCAGTCGGTGACGCTGATGTAAAGCTGCATCAAAAGCGGAAAGGCCGAGATGAACAGCACCAGGATCTGCGCCGGCAGGGTCAGGCGGAAGCCCAGCCGCGAGCCCTCGTCAGGCGTGGCGGGCTTTGTCCGCGCGCCCATCTCGTTCTCCAAAATCGTCGCCGTCACCGCGCTCATTGCTTGAGCGCTCCGAAGGTCAGCCCGCGCACCAGGTGGCGCTGGATGGCGATGCCCATGATCACCGGCGGCACCGCCGCGATCAGGCCGAGAGCGGCCTTGGCGCCGTAGAGCTGTCCAGTCATCGAGGACGACAGCGACGCCATGTAGACGGGAACCGTCACCCATTCACGCGTGGTGAGCAGCAGCGCGATGAGATAATCCGACCAGTTGAGGATGAAGACGAAGAGCGCGGCGCTCGCCAGCGGCGCGCGCATCATCGGCAGCGTGATGCGGGTGAAGACGCGCAGCCGCGAGCAGCCCTCGACGAGCGCTGCCTCCTCGATCTCGCGCAGCATGTCGTCGAAGAAGGTCTTCATCAGCCAGAAGGCGAAGGGCAGCGTGACGATGCCGTAGATCAGGGCTAGCCCCCACCATGTGTCGTTGAGGTTGAGGAACGCCCACATGATCATCACCGGGATCATGACGGCCATCGGCGGAAATAGCCTGAGCTGGATCAGCGCCAGCGGCAGGTTCTGGCCGGAACCGAAGCGCGACAGGCCGTAGGCCGCGGCGGTGCCCGCCGACATGGCGATCGCGGTCCCGAACACCGCCGAAAGCAGCGACGACAGGATCGGCTTCAGCGCCGTGTGGTCGAGCGCGACGATCAGATCGTTGTCGGATTCACCGAACACGAAGCGGAAATTGGTGAGCGTCGGCTGCTTTGGCCACCAGGTCAGGTCGGCGCCCGTCGCGGACCATTCGCCGATCGGCTTGAAGGCCATCGACACCATCCACAGGATCGGCACCAGCGTCACCGCCATCGCCGCGAGGATGGCAGCATAGCGGAATATCTCGAAAGGAACGGAACGCTTCATCTGGCTGCTTTGCTGGTGGCGTTGCTGGCGAAGGGGAGGAGCAGTCGCCCCTCCCCTCCTTTTCTGATCCAGGGAGACGGATCAGCTGATCGGATCGAGAACGGTGGGCCATGCCTCCTTGTTGGTCTTGATGGCTTCGAGAAGCTTATCCTCGCCGATGCGCCGCGCGATCTTCTTCCACTCCCGCTCGGTGTCGGCCATCGCCTGCTCCGGCGTCTTGGCCTTGGTCAGCGAGGCCACAAGATTCTCGTCGAGCGCGTTGTGGAAGGCCGTCGCGCCCGGATAGTTGATGGTCGGCACCGTGCGCGCCACAGTCTCGCGCACCACGTCCATGTGGTAGGCGTGATAGGTCTGGCGGACCAGCGGATCGGAAAAGTCCGAGAGCCGGAACGGATCGAGATAACCGCCGGGATTGGCGCTCATCCAGGCATAGATGCGGGCCGAGCCCAGCCACTGCAGCAAGAGATAGGCAGCTTCCGGATTCTTCGACTGCGACGAGACCATGCCGGTCAGCGAGAACCAGAGCACCGAGCGGCTGATCAGCTTGCCGTCGATCTCGCGTCCCGGCGGCAGCATCGAGCCGATCTTGCCGGTGACAGCGGAATCCTTGTTGCCGGCATTGTCGAGGAATTTCGGCAAGTTGGAGAAGGCGCAGGTCATCGCCGCGCCGCCCTTGGCGAAGTTGCCGTACTGCTCCGGCCAGCCCCACGAGATCGCGTCGGGCGAATGGTGCGCCAGCGACTCGACATATTCCTTGGTGGCGGCGATGCCTTGCTCGGAATTGATCAGCGGCTTGCCGTCGTCGCCGAACAGGAACTGGTTGGGCGAGGCCATCGAGACATAGCGCTGGTACCAGTTGGTGTAGCCCCAACCCTGGTTGCGCAGATCGGTGGAGCCGAACAAGCCCTTGTCCGGCCGCTGGAAGAAGGCCGCGATATCGCTGTGCTGCTTCCAGGTCTTGGGCGGCGCAAGGTCGTAGCCGTATTTGTCCTTGAACGCCTTCTGCTCGGCAGCGTCGCCGAACAGGTCGGTGCGGTAGACCCAGGTCTGGAAGTCGCCGTCGAGCGACACGCCGTAGGTCGAGCCACGATACTGGTTGAGCAGCGACACGCCCTTGGCGCCGTTGACGTAGCCCTGCTTCGGGTCGTCCCATTCCGGCTTGTGCTTGGCGACGAAGTCGTCGAGCTTGGCGATGCCGCCGGTTTCGGCGAGATCGCCGAGGCGGTTCCATTCGGTCGAATAGATGTCGTAGGCCCCACCCTTGGTGGAGATGTCCTGCATCGTCTTGGTGAATTCCTGGCCGTTCGGCAGGCCGACGATCTCGATCTGGATGCCGGTTTCCTTCTCCCACAGGTCCTTGATCGACGGCGCGCCGGCCGGGAAAGGCTTGGTCAGCTGGCCGATCGAGCCGTCGGAAAGGCCGAGCACGATCTTCGCCGGAGCCTTGCCAGCCGCCTTCAGGGCCTTGGCCGCCTCGACCGCACGCCCTTCCGGCGTGTCGGGTCCGTACTGATAGCGTTCGGCGCCGTCGAAGCCGGTCGGCCCGCCGATCATGCCGGGCGCCAGCGCATCCGCCGCGAAGGCGCGGCCGGGACGAATGAACTGCGGTGCAATACCAGTCGCGGCGACGAACACAGCCGCCTTTCCTCCGGACGCCAGCAGGCGGCGCCGCGACATGCGGATCAAATGAGACATCGAATTCCTCCCTCGGGGCCTGTTCCTCCATGGCCCACGTGAGGGATATTGACGACAGCGCGTGAAGCCTGTCAACATCATAAATACTCAAAACCCGTCATAAGATCGCAAATGAGGGAGAAAATGCAGTCCGCCGAACCCATAACATCGCACCCATTGCTTGGATTTGAGGGGCTTTCGCCTCGATCCGACCGGCTTGGCCGGACCTTCGCCGCCTTATGTAGCGCGCCGACTTGCGCGCAAGCCAAGGGCGGTTACATCATTTCACATCAGAATCGCGGTCGCTGCCGAGGCGTTTTCCGGAACTGAGTGGAAGCTGCGTGATTTTGATGCTTGCGATGAGGTGCTCGACGTGCGGTCAACCCTGACAGACATAGCCCGGGAAGCCGGTGTTTCTCCGGCCACGGTCGATCGTGTGCTCAACAACCGGCCGGGCGTGCGCGCCCGCACGCGCGAGATCGTCATCGAGATGGCGCAGCGCCTTGGCTACATCGCCGAAACGCCGAACGGCGCGCCCCAAAGAGCCATGCCTGGACAGACGGTCAGGCTCGACTTCGCGCTGCCCGCCGGTACCAATTCCTTCATCAAGCTCTTGCACCGGCACATCGAGGCGCAGGCATTGACGCGGCCCGATCTCGACGTCCGCGTGACGACCATCGAAGGCTTCAACCCCGACCGGCTCGCCCGCCTGCTGCAGGACCTGCATGGCCAGACGCAAGGCGTCGGCGTGATCGCGCTCGACCATCCGACGGTGCGAGAGGCGATCCGCTCGCTGTCGGCCAGCGACATCAAGGTCGTCACCATCGCCTCCGACATCCTGCACGTGCCGAGGGTCGCCTATATCGGCATCGACAACCGCGCCGCTGGTCGCCTGGCCGGCTATCTGCTCAACCGCTTCATGGGCGCCGGACATCCGGGCAAGGTGGCGCTGTTCGCAGGCTCGCTCGCCTATCGCGGCCATGAGGAACGCGAGATGGGTTTCCGCCATATCCTCGCCGAAGAATCCCCCAACCTCGAGATCGTCGAGATGCGTGAAATGCTCGACGACCGCGAAAAAGCGTATTCGGAGGCTTCCGCTTTGCTCGAGCGCCACCCCGACCTCGCCGCGATCTACAATGTCGGCGCCGGCAACACCGGCATCGCCCGCGCGCTGAAGGAACGCGGACGCGCGAAGGAGATCATCTTCCTCGGCCATGAGGTGACGGACGGCACCAAGGAACTCCTGCTCGACGGCACGCTCGACGCGGTGATCGACCAGAACCCGCGCGTCGAGGCCAGGGAGGCGCTCAACATCCTGTCCCACTCCGTCAGGGGGTTGCCCTACGAGCTCCACCAGCCGCGGCTGCAGGTTATCTTCCGCGAGAGCATCCCGGAGATTTGAGGTATAGGAACGCGTCTCCACAAGCCCTGTCAGGCCTCCGGTCCGAAATGATCGACAAAGGCCCTGAGCAGACCGAGCCGGCCCAGCGTTTTCGGAAAAAACACAAAGAAGCCCGGACGCTGCAGGCTGTATTGCGGCAAGATTTCCACAAGATCCCCTCGTCGCAGATCCTCGGCAACACCGGCACGCAGCGACCAGCCGATGCCCAGGCCTTGCCTTGCCGCCTCGACGACGGTGCGCAGATCGTTCAGGACAAGTCTCCCCGAGACATCCACGGAAATCTCACTGTCATCGACTCGGAAACGCCACTCGGCGATCCGCCCTGAGGTTATCTGTCGGTGTCGGATGCAGCTGTGCGACAGCAGATCGCGCGGATGCATGGGATGCCCGTGGCGATCCAGATAGTCGGGAGCGGCAATGTAGGCGCCGCTCAGCGGCGATGTCAGGCGACGTGCGATCATATCGTCCTGCAGGTGGTCGCCGAGCCGAATTCCAGCATGGAACCCTTGCGAAACAATGTCGGTAAGGCCTTCATCTATCGAGAGGTCCAGTTCAACCCGCGGATAGGCAGCTTCAAACGCCGCCAAACGGGGAGCGATGATCAACTGCCATGCCCGGTAAGGGAGAGTGACGCGCAGTTGACCTGATCGCGCCTTGCCGGTCTCGCGCGCGGTATCCAGAGCTTCTTCGATTGCTCCTATCAGATGACGCGTGCTCAGGAAGAGCGCCCGCCCAGCGTCGGTCATCATGACGGATCGCGTGCTGCGGGTGAACAGCGCAGTGCCGAGCCGGTCTTCAAAGGCTTTTAGCTGCAGGGAGACCGCCGGTGGATTTACGCCGAGCACGCGCGCTGCCGAACGCAGCGACCCATGCTCGGCGATCGCCAAGAAAGTCTGCAATCCTGACAGCTCTACTCGCGGCATTGATTGATATGACCAATCATACTGATCATATTATGCTGCCTATTCGCACCGATCAACAGCTGCAAGACTGGAAAATCATGACCGGAGACAACAGATGGCTGCCCAACCGACAGAACGATCTCTGCCAGTCACCGGTGTGATCGTCATTCTCATGACCGTGTTTGCTATGGCTCTGACCGACGCCTTCGTAAAATTCTCCAGCGCCAGTCTGACACTCTGGCAGGTTTACGTGCTTCGCTCCTCGATCGCGTTTCCAGTCCTGCTCCTGCTCACACGCGGTGCGGTCTGGCCGTCGGCTCCCGGTTGGGTAGCGCTCCGCAGCGGAGCGTTGCTGCTGATGTATCTGGCGATCTACGCAGCGATCCCGATCCTCGACCTCTCTGTTATCGCTGCGTCTCTTTACACGGCGCCCTTGTTCATCGTGCTGCTGTCATCGCTCGTCCTTGGTGAGCGCATCGCACTGCTTTATTGGGTGGGCATCGCAATGGGGTTCGCCGGCGTGCTTTTGATTGTACGCCCGACGGCGGGCGGTTTCTCGCCACTGCCGCTGATACCGGTCGCCGCCGCACTCCTCTATGCAATCGCGGCGGTTCTCACACGCGCCAAATGTGCTGGGGAACCGCCAATGACTATGGCGTTGTGGCTGAACGCAACGCTGCTTATCGCCGGGTGTATCGCGAGCCTCGTCATCGGGCTCGCCGGCCCTTGGCCAGCCTATCCATTTTTGTTCGGAAACTGGGCCGCCATGGGGTCGCAGGAGTGGCGGATCATCGTCATCCTCGCGACCCTGATTATTGCTGTGAGCATAGGTTTGGCTCGTGCCTACCAATCGCCCAAACCCCAGATCATTGCCACATTCGACTACGCCTATCTGATCTTCGCTGCATTCTGGGGCTATGTGTTCTTCAACGAGGTCCCCAGCCGGACGACCGTCGCCGGAATGGTATTGATTGCCCTTGCCGGCGTATCGGTGCTTTGCATCAAGCCCTCAGCGAACGGCACGGCAAGCGCGACCGCCCGATCGGGAATATCAGGCCCGGTCAACGAGCAACCGTGATCCTAGGCAATCAGCACCGTGCTGTCCGGCGACCAGCTGAGAACTACGTCCTGGCCCTCGGCAAGCCGCTCAGCGCCAGTATTCTGGACGATCACCTTCAGCGTCTGGCCGTCACGGTCGACGAAATAGGTGCTGTTGTTGCCTGCGAAGATGCGTTTCGAGACCTGACCCTTGAGCGTGTTGGCATTGGCGGGGTCGGGCTTCGCCGCACCGGTGGAAATCCGGATGCGCTCGGGCCGGACCGCGCAGCTCGCCTTGGCCCCGGCCGGCACCGATGCGCCTGTCGATGCCGCGATCGTCGTGCCGTCCGGCAGCTTGATCCCGGAGCCGGTCGCATCGCCGCGAAAGATATTGGCGTCGCCGAGGAAGGTCGCGGCGAACTCGCTTTGCGGCCTGTCGTAGATCTCCTCCGGCGGCCCTTCCTGCACCAGCCGGCCGTCGCGCAATATGCCGATGCGGTCGCTCATCGTCAGCGCCTCTTCCTGATCGTGCGTGACGAAGATGGTGGTGATGCCGATCTCGCGCTGGATGCGCTTCAGCTCGATCTGCATGTCGACGCGCAGCGCCTTGTCGAGCGCGCCGAGCGGCTCGTCGAGCAAAAGCACGCGCGGCTTGGTGACGATGGCGCGCGCCAGCGCCACGCGTTGGCGCTGGCCGCCGGAAAGTTGGTGCGGCCGGCGACCGCCGAGCTTGCCGAGCTGCACGAGGTCGAGCGCGCGCTGCACTTCCGCGGCGATCGTCGCCTTCGCCTCGCCGCGCACGGAAAGGCCGAACGCGACATTGTCGGCGACGCTCATATTCGGAAACAGCGCATAGTTCTGGAACACCATGCCGATGCGCCGCTTCTCGACCGGCACCCGCTCGACGCTTTCGCCGCCGATGGCGATGCGCCCGGCATCGGGGAAATCGAAGCCGGCGATTTGTCTCAGCAGCGTAGTTTTGCCGCTGCCGGACGGCCCGAGCAGCGCGTAGAAGCCGCCATCGGCGAAATCGATGGAGACATCGTCCAGCGCCTTGTGCGCGCCGAAACTGCGGGAGACGTTCGCGACCTGGACGCCGGCCATTATTTCTCTCCGCCGAATTTGAAGAAGCGCGCCGTGAGCAGCATCAGCGCCATCGACACGACAATGATGATGGTCGAGACCGCGTTGATCTCGGGCGTGAAGCCCTTGCGGATCGCGGCGTAGATCTCGACCGGCAATGTCGTCTGGCCGGGCGTCGCCAGGAAATACGAGACCACGAATTGGTCGAACGACACGGCGAAGGCGAACAGCCCGCCGGCGATCACGCCGGGCATGATCCACGGCAAGGTCACGCGCATGGTCACCTGCCACTGGTTGGCGCCCAGCGAGCGCGCCGCCTCTTCCAGCTCAGGCGCGAAGGTCTGCAGCCGCGCGGAGACGACGACGATGACGTAAGGCAGCGCCAGCGCGACATGGCCAAGCAGGATGGCAATGAGCCCGCGACCGATGCCGACGCCGAAGAAGAAGATCAGCATCGCCGTGCCGGTGATCAGCCACGGAATGGCGATCGGCGGGAAGAGCAGCGCCTGCAGGAGCTTCTTGCCGCGGAACTCGTAGCGGTAGAGCGCGAGCGAGGCCATCGCGCCCAGCACCGTCGAGATGATCGTGGTGATGACGGCGATCTCGATGCTGTTCCAGGTCGCCGCGATCAGCTGGTCGTTCTGCCAGAGCGAGGCGTACCAGTCCGTCGTCCACTCGAACGGCAGCTGGTAGAAGGGCGAGGCGTTGAAGGACATCGCCGCCATGATGACGATCGGCAGATAAAGGAAGCCGAGCAGAAGCACGATGTAGAAGCGCCCGAGCCATTCGAGGATGCGTGTCGTCGCCATCAGCCGGCCCTCCGCAGGACCGGTGCCGCCAGCGCCAGGATGATCAGCACGACCGCGAGCAGGATGAAGGAAAGCGCGGCGCCCAAGGGCCAGTTGAACACGGCGGCGAACTGGTCCTCGATGACGGTGCCGTAGAAGGTGCCGGTGCGGCCGCCGAGGATGCGCGGCTCCATGAACGAGCCGACCACCGGCACGAAGATGAGCGCTGAGCCCGCGATCAGGCCCGGCATCGACAGCGGGATGATGACCCGCCACAGCACCTGCCGCCGCGAGGCGCCGAGCGAGCGTCCGGCCTCGATCAACGAGTCGTCGATGGCCTGCAGAGTGAGGTAGCAGGTCAGCACCATGTAGGGCACATAGGAGTGCACCAGGCCGATGATGACGGCCGGATAGGAATACATGAGGTCGATGTTGATCTTGAACGGCAGCACCGCGTTGAGCGCTGTGTCGAGGATGCCGCCTTCGCGCAGCACCATCGCCCAGGAGAAGATGCGCACCAGCCCGTTCGACCAGAACGGCAGGATGACGAGCAGGAAGATCGCCTCGCGGCTGCGCCCCTTGAGCACCTTGGCCAGCACATAGGCCGCCGGATAGCCGATGACGACGCACCACAGCGTCACTTCGAGGCCGAGCCGCAGCGATGAAAGCAGAAGCCGCGAATAGAGGCTTTGCGAAAAGAAGGCCTCGTAATTGCCGAGGGTGAAGGCCCACTCCTTCCCTGCCAGCGGCAGGTCGGTCATGAAGGAGAAGAACACCATGGCCGACAGCGGCAGGAAGATCGCCACCGTCAGCCACAGATAGGCTGGAAGGAGAAGCGGCAGGGCCGGCTTCAGTCCGCGGCGCGAACCGATCGCAAGCTGGTCAGCCATTTTTGCCTCTCCTCCCGAAAGACGCCTGTTACTTCACGTTGACCTTCAGCTCCTGCCACAGCGCCAGATATTTTTCGCGCTGCTCGTCGGTGATCGGCGCTTGGAACTGGATACGCTTGGCGACGTCCGGGCTGCCCATGACCTTGCGGTTGAAGGCGTCCTCCGGCAGCGCGTCGACCGCCTTGGTGTTGGCCGAAACCGGCGCGCCAACCTTGGTCACCCATTCGACATAGAATTTCGGGTCGATCATATAGTTGATGAAGGCCTCGGCGCCGGCGACGTTCTTGGAGCCGACGGGGATCGAGAAGGCATCCAGCCAGGCGACCGAGCCTTCCTGCGGGATGACCAGCGAGACCGGCAGCTTGAAATGCGTCTTGGCGCGATCGGCCGAACCGCTCCAATAGGTGCCGATGTCGATCTGGTTGGACGCGACCATCTGGTTCCAGTCGTTTTCCGAACTCCAGAAGGTCTTGATCTGCGGCATCAGCGAGGTGAGCTTCGCCTTGACCGCGTCCATATCCTTGATGTCGTTGATGTCCTGACCCGACGCGAGCGCGCCGAACTGCACCGCCTCGACGGCGTCGTCGCGGATGATGACGCGACCCTTATGCGCAGGGTTCCACATCTCGGCGATGCTCGTCGGCGGCTTGTCGAAGGATTTTTCGTTGATGGCCAGAGCCGTCAGGCCCCACACCCACGGCACGCCATAGACCTTGCCGTCATGGTTCAGCATCGGCGAGCCGGCCTTGTCCTTGGCGATGTCGGCGTAATTGGAAAGCTTCGAAACGTCGATCGGTTGGATCAGCTTGCCGGCCATCGCTTGGTCGTTGAAGGCGGCATTGATCATGACGACGTCGTAGAGGCCGGGATTGGTGCGGATCTTGGTCAGCATCTCCTGTTCGGAGTTGAAGAAGTCGTTGACCACCTTGAAGCCGGTCGCCTTCTCGAAATTGGCGACCGCCCAGGGCTCGTCGGCGCCGTAGCCCTTCCAGTTGAGCACATGCACTTCCTCGGCTGCTTGTGCTGCCAACGTGAAGGCGGAAACGAGGACGGCGGTCGCCGTCAGGAAAGCGGTCAGTCTGGGCATGCGCATGTTCTTTTCCTCTCATTGTTTGCCCGGTTGATGGGCTTTTAAGTTGCAGCCGTTTCCTCCTGGCCATGCGCGGTCATTGCTTCGCCGCGCTGGGTCAGGAATTCCTGGATTTCCATGTCGGTCGGCGCCGAAGACCCGCCATGGCGGGTGACGGAAAGCGCCGCGGCGGCGTTGGCGTAACGGGCCGCCTCGCAAGGCGACATACCGCGCGCCAAGGCGCTGACGAAGGCGCCGATATGCGTGTCGCCCGCGCCGTTGGTATCGAGCGCCTCCACCTTGAAACCAGGTACCGCGCGGGTGCCGCCGTCGGCCTTGCGCACCAGGCAGCCATGCGCGCCGGCGCGGATGACGACGCCTTCGGCTCTGGGGCAATGTTCGGCGAGCAACCGGATGGCGACGGTTTGGGCATCGCCGGCGCCGGCGATCTCTGCGGCCTCGTCGGTGTTGCAGCTCAGCCAGGTCGTGCGCGCCAGCACCCTGTCCAGGATCGGCCGCGGAATATCAGCGATCACCGGCGTCGGATCGAAGACGAAGGGAATGTCAGCCGGCAGCGCCTCGATCCAGTCGGTGAGCGCGTCACGGCTGCCGGGATAGCTCAGCGTATAGCCGGAGGTGAAAACCCAATCGCCTGGAACGACGTGGACGGGCGCCATCATGTCGAGCGTGAGGCGGCTCTCGGCGCCCGGCCACGAGACGAAGGTTCGCTCCGCGTCGCTGCTGATCATGGCAACGCAATTGCCGCTATCCATGAGGGGCGACGGCGGCGTCAGCGCCTCGATACCTTCGGCGGCCAAGGCGGCGCGCAGGAAGTCTCCGTCCGGTCCGGTGCCGAGCTGGCCGCCGAACACAACCTTCATGCCGGTGCGGCTCGCCGCGACCATCATGTTGAAGCCGCCGCCGGCGACGCGGGCGTAAGCTGACGCGGTCTTTTCCGTGCCGGCCGCCGGCAAGGCGTCGATGCGGTAGACATAGTCGACCACCGCGCTGCCGACATGGACGAGCCGCCCACTCACGCCGCGTTCTCCTTGCCTGGACCGGTCTTGGCCGTCCGGGCCGCGATCAGATCCGCAGCCAGGGCGTGGACCTCCGCGATGTCGATCCCATGCAGCTCAGCGATACGATCCTGCGGCAGCTTCGACAGCCCGGCGCAGGCGCCCGCCATGCCAGCGGTAATCGCCCCGATCGTGTCGGTGTCGCCGCCGAGATTGGCCGCGATCACCGCAGCCCGCCATGCATCGCCTTGCGCGACCTCCAGCACCGCGAATGCCGCCGGCACCGATTCCTGGCTGGCGACGCCGGTGCCGACCAGGTCGACGATCAGCTTGATCGCTTCCTTCTCCGCCTTGCCGCGGACAAGGTCCTGCGCCCAGACAATGCGCGCGGCGATGTCGCCGCCGGTGACCCAATTGCCGAGCGCAGCGCCCAGTCTCGCGGCTGCGACCGCATGGCCGGAAGCGGCGCGCCAGTCGCCGCCCGAGACACCGAGAGTGACGGCGGCGGCAACGGCACTGGCGGAAGCTATTGCGATGGATGTGTTGTGCGTGGCCCGGCAGGTTTCCGCCACCTTGGCGACCAGTGCCGCGAGCGGCTCCGGCGGCATCATGATGCCGACCGGCGCGATGCGCATCGCCGCGCCATTGGTGTCGCCGCCGCGCCCGGCCTCTTCGGCCGGCACGCCGCTGTTGATGGCGTCGATGGCGCGCTTGGTCGATGGTCCAAGCAAGTCGTAGCTGCCGCGCGCCTTGACGTCGCGCTCCCAGTCGAGCAGCGCGTTGACCCAGCGCGCATGGTCGAAACGGTCGCCGGACTCGACCAGGACGCGGCCGAGCAGCAGCGCTTGTTCGGTGTCGTCGGTGATCGCGCCGGCCGGCAATCCTTTCGACACCGGGTGGTCGGCGGCAGGCGCGACGAAATCCTCGACATGGCCGTAGAGCTCGGCGATGCGGGCCGGCGACAGAAGCTGCGTCGGCATGCCCAGCGCATCGCCAAGCGCCCCGCCGATCAGCGCGCCCATTGCCCGATCCATCGAGGCAGCGTCCGCCATGCTCAGAACTCCAGATGCAGCGCGAAATGCGCGGGGTTGAGCAGGCTTGTGACGAATTCGATGGCGCGCCCGTCGGCGGCGCGCGTCAGGCGGCGCGTGCGCAGGAACGGCGTGCCGGGCGCGCAGGCGAGGATCGCGGCGTCGGCCGCGCTCAGCATCTCGATATCGACCCACTCCTCGCCGTGATCGGGCACCAGCCCTGCCCCGCGCAGCGTCTGGTGCAGCGTGCCTTCGCGCAGGCCGCGCAGGGGTATGTCTTCCAATTCGGGCGATAGCGGCAGGCGGCTGCGCTCGATCGAGATTGCGTGGCCGTCATCGGCATTGGTGCGGGCGCGGTCGACCGCGATGAAGGACGAGCTCTCGACGCCGAGCCTGGCCGCCAGTTCCGCGTCCTCGATGATCTCGAGCCGCAATGTGCGAGTCTCGGCATTGGCGCCCGCATTGGCAAGCGCGCGCGACCAGCCGATCGCGTCATCGACCGGCATGCCGTCGAAGGTCACGAAGGAGCCGATGCCGACCTTGGTGGTAATCAGCCCGCGGCTCGACAGTTCCTCCAGTCCCTTGCGGACCGTGTTGCGGCTGACGGAGAAGCGTTGGACGAGCTCGTTCTCGCTCTGCAGGCGGTCGCCAAAGCCGAGCAGGCCGGAGCGTATCTCATGCTCCAGAACCGTCGCGATCTGCTCGGGCTTGCCCGTGCCGGGTGTGATCTGCGTCGCGCGACGGGCCATATCGATACCTGTTCAATGAACCTGTATAATCCTGTTCATTAGCGTATCTGAAATGAAGCGTCAACGGCCTTCGGCCCAACGGTCGGTTGGGCATCAAACGAAGAAGAATTCCTCGATGCGCTGCTTGGCCTTCCGCAGCACCGGCAGGATGTCGCGCTCCATCGCCGCGACCGAGAAACGCGCCGACTGGGTCGAGACGTTGATGGCGGCGACTATGCGGCCGGCGCGATCGACGATCGGCACCGCGATCGAGCGCAGGCCGGGTTCCAACTCTTCGTCGACGATGGCAAAGCCCTCCGCCCTCGCCTTGTCGATGGCCTTGCCCAGCGCGGCGCGACCGGTGATCGTCTTCGGCGTCCGCCGCTCGATGGCCGCTTCAGCAAGGAAGGCCTTCAACTCATCCCCCGCCAGGCCGGAAAGCAGCACTCGCCCCATCGACGTGCAATAGGCCGGCAGCCGCGTGCCGACATCGAGCGCAACGCTCAGGATTCGACGGCCAGGAATGCGCGCGACATAGACGACGTCCTCGCCCGACAGCACCGCGGCGTTGCAGGCTTCGTCGAATTTGCCGGCCACCTCGCGCATGACAGGCGCCGCGAACGTCCAGAGCGAAGCACCGCCGAGCCAGGTCCGCGCGACGGTCAAAAGGCGCGGCGACAGCGAAAACAGCCGGCCGGATTGCGTCGCATAGCCCGTCGCGACCAATGTCAGCAGAAAGCGGCGGGCCCCCGCGCGGGTCAGATCCGCTTCCTCGGCCATCTCGGTCAGCGTCATGCCGGCCGGATGGCGCGCGAGGATTTCCATCACCGCAAGGCCACGCGCCAGCGAACCGACATGGTCGCGTGAAATGGATTCCTCTTCCACGAGCGCCTCCAGGCCGGCGTTGACTCAATGCAAAGTTTGGAGTTAAAAGTATCCCATATAAAACATATGTTCGCAATACGAACTTTTCGCACCACGGAGCCTGGAGATGGTCAAGTTCCTGCCGCTGAAAGAGGCGGTCGCGGAAAATCTGCATGACGGCGACACTGTCGCTTTCGAGGGCTTCACCCATCTGATCCCGACCGCCGCCGCGCATGAGGCGATCCGCCAGGGCTTTCGCGAGCTGACGCTGATCCGCATGACGCCCGACCTGATCTACGACCAGATGATCGGCATGGGCATGGCGAGGAAGGTCGTCTTCTCCTATGTCGGCAATCCGGGCGTCGGCCTGCTCAGGCGCGCCCGCGACGCCATCGAGAATGGCTTTCCGCGCGCCATCGAGGTCGAGGAGCACAGCCACGCCGGCATGGCCAATGCCTATGAGGCGGGCGCCGCCGGCCTGCCCTGCGCTGTGTTTCGCGGCTATCGCGGCGCCGGCCTGGCTGAAGTCAACCCGAACATCAAATCCGTCGCTTGCCCGTTCACTGGCGAGGTGCTGGCCGCCGTTCCGGCGATCCGGCCCGACGTCACCTTCATCCATGCGCAGAAGGCGGACCGGAAAGGCAACGTGCTGGTCGAGGGCATTATCGGCATCCAGAAGGAGGCCGTCCTTGCCGCAAAGCGCGCCGTGGTGACGGTCGAGGAAGTTGTGGACAATTTCGATGACCTCCACCCCAATCTCACCGTGCTGCCGAACTGGACGATCGCGGTGATCTCGGTCGTGCCGGGCGGCTCGCACCCCTCCTACACGCATGGCTATTACGAGCGCGACAATGCCGCCTATCTGGAATGGGACGAGATCGCCGCCGACCGCGACCGTTTTCAAGCGTGGATCCAGCAGAACGTCATCGAGAGCAGCGCGGACGACTTTGCCGGTCGTGTCGAGCATCTGAGGAAGGCCGCATGAGCGACGCGAAGGATATCAGTTTCACCCCGAACGAGATGATGACGATCGCCGCCAGCCGCGCGCTGAAAAGCGACGATGTCTGCTTCGTCGGCATCGGCGCGCCGTCGGCCGCCTGCAACGTCGCGCGGCTGACCCATGCTCCCGACATCACGCTGATCTATGAGAGCGGCACCATCGGCACCGCGCCCGACGTGCTGCCGCTGTCGATCGGCGACGGCGAGTTGTGCGAGACCGCGGTCACCACCGTCGCGGTGCCGGAGATGTTCCGCTACTGGCTGCAGGGCGGCCGCATCTCGATCGGCTTCCTGGGCGCCGCCCAGCTCGACAAATTCGGCAACATCAACACCACCGTCATCGGCGACTATGCGCATCCCAAGACCCGCCTGCCCGGCGGCGGCGGCGCGCCGGAGATCGCCACCTCGTCGAGGCAGGTCTACATCACCATGGCGCAGTCGAAGCGCGGCATGGTCGAGAAGATCGACTTCTTCACCTCCTTCGGCCATGGCGACGGCGGCGATCATCGCAAGCGCCTCGGCATCGACACCGCCGGACCGACTTTGCTGATCACCGACCTCGCCGTCTGGAAGCCGGACCCGGTGACGAAGGAATTCACCGTCGTCTCGCTGCATCCCGGCGTCAGCCGCGAGCAGGTGCAGGAAACCTGTGGCTGGACGGTCAAGTTTGCCGAGGAGGCCCTTGACGAGACGCCGGCGCCGACGGAACTCGAGCTGAAGACATTGCGCGACCTGAACGCCCGCACCAAGGCGGCGCATCAAGGGACCGCCAAAGGGAAAGCTGCCTAGATGACCAAAGCCTTCATCTGCGATTACATCCGCACGCCCATCGGCCGCTTCGGCGGCGCGCTGTCCTCCGTCCGCGCCGACGATCTCGGCGCGATTCCGTTGAAGGCGCTGGTCGAGCGCAATGCCGGCGTCGACTGGGCGGCCGTCGATGACGTCGTCTATGGCTGCGCCAACCAGGCCGGCGAGGACAACCGCAATGTGGCGCGCATGGCGCTGCTGCTTGCCGGCCTCCCGCAGGGCATTCCCGGTTCGACCGTCAACCGTCTGTGCGGCTCGGGCATGGATGCCGTCACCATCGCCGCGCGCGCCATCAAATCAGGCGAGGCCGAGCTGATGATTGCCGGCGGCGTCGAATCGATGAGCCGCGCGCCCTTCGTCATGCCGAAGGCCGACACCGCCTTCTCGCGCAATGCCGAGATCCACGACACCACCATCGGCTGGCGTTTCGTCAACCTGCTAATGAAGAAGCAGTATGGCGTCGATTCCATGCCGGAGACCGGCGAGAACGTCGCCGAGGATTTTTCCGTCAGCAGAGCCGACCAGGACGCCTTCGCGGTACGCAGCCAGGACAAGGCGGTCGCCGCGCAAGAGAGTGGCCGGTTGGCGAAGGAGATCACGCCGGTGACCATCCCGCAGAGGAAAGGCGACGCGATCATCGTCGCGAAGGACGAGCACCCCCGCGCAGGCACCACCATCGAGACGCTGGCCAAACTGCCGACGCCGTTCCGCCAGGGCGGCAGCGTCACCGCCGGCAACGCTTCCGGCGTCAATGACGGCGCTGCTGCCCTGATCATCGCGTCCGAGGCAGCCGCGAAGAAGCATGGGCTGACGCCGATCGCCCGTATCCTCGGCGGTGCCGTCGCCGGCGTGGCGCCGCGCATCATGGGCATCGGACCGGCGCCGGCGACGAAGAAGCTTTGCGCCCGCCTCGGCCTGACGCCAGAGCAATTCGATGTCGTTGAATTGAACGAAGCCTTCGCCTCCCAAGGCATTGCCGTGCTCCGCCAACTCGGAATTTCCGAGAAGGCGGAGCATGTGAACCCCAATGGCGGCGCGATCGCGCTCGGTCATCCGCTCGGCATGTCCGGCGCGCGCATCACGGGTACCGCGGCGCTCGAACTGCGCGAGCACGGCGGCAAGCTGGCTTTGGCCACCATGTGCATAGGCGTCGGCCAGGGCATCGCCATCGCGCTGGAGCGGGTCTGACCGCCCAGGCAGATCAGTAAGGCAGACCGACGTAGTTTTCGGCCAATGCCGTGGATGCAGCCTTGGAATGTACGAGATAGTCGAGCTCGGCTTCCTGGATGCGCTGGCCGAACTCGCCTGTCTCCGGAAAACGGTGCAGGATCGTCGTCATCCACCAGGAGAAGCGCACCGCTTTCCACACACGCGCCAGCGCCTTTGACGAATAGGCGTCGAGTCCTGTCTGCGACCCCTCGCGATAGAATTCACCAAGCCCGGCAAAGAGATAGCGCACGTCGCTGGCGGCGAGGTTGAGGCCCTTGGCGCCGGTCGGCGGCACGATATGGGCGGCGTCTCCGACCAGGAACAGCCTGCCGAAGCGCATCGGCTCGACGACGAAGGAGCGCAGCGGCGCGATCGACTTCTCGAAGGACGGGCCAGTGGTGACGGCGGCCGCTATCCGCGGCGGCAGGCGCCCACGCAACTCGTCCCAGAAGCGGTCGTCCGACCAGGCCTCGACGCGCTCGTCGGCGGGAACCTGCACATAGTAGCGGCTGCGCTGCGGCGAGCGCATCGAGCAGAGCGCAAAACCGCGCTCGTGATTGGCATAGACCAGCTCGTGGTCGGCGGGTGGCACCTCGGCCAACACGCCCAGCCAGCCGAACGGATACTGCCGCTCGAACGTCTTCAGCGCGCCTTCCGGCACCGAGCGACGGCTGACGCCGTGGTAGCCGTCGCAGCCGGCGATGAAGTCGCAGTCGATGCGATGCGTGAGGCCGTCCTTGTCGTAGGTGACGAAGGGCGACGCGCCGCCGAAATCATGCAGCGCGACATTCGATGTTTCAAAGACGGTCGGGAGTCCCGCCGCTTCGCGCTTCTGCATCAGATCGAGCGTCACCTCGGTCTGGCCATAGACGGTGACATGCTTGCCGCCGGTAAGCGTTGTCATGTCGATGCGATGCGCGCGGCCGTCGAAGGCGAGCGAGATGCCGGCATGCGGCAGGCCCTGGGCATGCAGCCTGTCCGCCGCGCCCGCTTCGCCGAGCAGGTCCACCGTGCCCTGTTCGAGCACGCCCGCGCGCACACGTCCAAGCACATGCTCGCGGCTCGACCGTTCAAGGATGATCGTCTCGACGCCAATGGTGGCGAGCAACTGACCGAGCAGCAGGCCGGACGGTCCGGACCCGATGATGGCGACCCGTGTGCGCATCAATGGCCGAGGCTCTCGATCTGTCCGGCCAACTCGGCCGCAAGCCTGAGCGCGGCCGCGGTCGCCACGACCATCTGCGGCAAGATGAGCCATTCCAGCGTCCAGGCCACGCCCGAGCGCTCCTGCTCATGCACCAGTGCCTGATGCATGCCGGAGAGCTGCGTCGCGTTGAAGCGCGCCAGCGCCGCCAATGCTTCCGCCTTCACCGGATTCTGCTTGTGCGGCATGGCCGAGGAACCGCCGCCGCCGGACAGCTTGATGTCGGAGCCCGTTTGCGCCATCAGCGCGACGTCCTGCCCGAGCTTGCCGAGGCTGCCGGTCGTCAGCGACAGCCAGCCGGCGAATTCGGCAAGCGTATCGCGCTGGCTATGCCATTGCGGCGCATCGGCAAGACCGAGCTTGGCGGCAAGCGCGGCGCGCACCGCGCCGGCCTTGCCGCCGAGCTTTTCCAGCGTGCCTGCGGCGCCGCCGAACTGCACCACAAGCAGCCGGCCCGACACGTCGGCAAGCCGCTGCTGGTGACGTTCGAGCGGGGCCCGCCACGAAACGATCCGATCCCGCACAGCGATTGGGATTGCCGGCTGCATGCGCGTCACCGCCATAAGCCCGCGATTCCCGAACTCCAGCTCCAGCCCGGTGAGGCGAACGATGTTCTCGCTGAGCAGCAGACCGATATGGTCGACCGCGCCGCGCAGCCTGAGCACCAGCGACGTATCGATCACATCCTGGCTGGTGGCGCCGAAATGAACGTACGTATCGTGCGGCGCTCCGACGGCAGCCTTGATCTGGCGCACCAGCTCCGGCACCACCACACCGTCCTTGGCGACGCCCGCCTTCAGCCTCGACGTATCCGGCCGGAACGATCCCAGTGCTTTCACGATCGCCGCCGCGGCATCACGTGGAATGACGCCGCGCTCGGCTTCCGCCTCGGCCAGTGCCCGCTCGAAAGCGAGCATCGCAGCGATGTCGGCTTCGACGGAAAAATACCTGGCCGCCTCTTCGTCGCCGAGCAGGCCGGAAAGCAGCGGGTGATCGAAGGGCGAAACGGTCATGGCGGCCACGGTCAGCTGTCGAAGAAGACCGTCTCCTTTTCGCCCTGCAAATGGATATCGAAGACGTAGGTATTGCCCCGGCGCTCGGCGATCAGCGTCGGCAAGCGCAGGCGATGCTCGATGCGCGCAAGGATGGGATCCTCGGCATTGGCCTTCTCCTCGTCGGAGAAGTAGAGCCTGGTGTTGAGGCCGATATTGATACCGCGCGCCACGATCCACAGCGTGATATGCGGCGCCATCGGCCGCCCGTCGCGGAACGGTACCCTGCCCGGCTTGATCGTCCGGAACAGGCAGACGCCCGTTTCCATGTCGGTCGGCTGCCGGCCCCAGCCCTGGAAGTTTGGATCGGCGGCGCCGCACATCTCGGCCGGTGAATTGTAGAGCCCCTCGGCATCCGCTTGCCAGATCTCGACCAGCGCGTCCCTCAGCGGCGTGCCGGTGCCGTCGAGCACGCGGATGCGCAGCTCGATGCGCTCGCCCTTGGTCTCACCGTTGACCATCGCCGAACCGAGGTCGCTCGCATAGACACCGCCGATGCCGCAGAAATTGGGCGTCAGCCCGATATGCACATAGGGCCCGGCGGTCTGCGAAGGGCTTTCCTTCAGCCGGTCGAGCGACTGCGTCATCAATTGCCCTCCGGCCTGTTCTCGAACAGCGTCGAGCGCCGCCCGCGCAGCACGATGTCGAACTTGTAGGCAAGCGCGTCCATCGGGATGGTCGACTGCATGTCGAGCGCCGCGATCAGCGCCTCGACAGCTTCCTTGTTGGAAATGCCGCCGACGATCGGACAGCGCCGGATCAGCGGATCGCCCTCGAAATACATCTGCGTGATCAGCCGCTGCGCGAAGCCGTGGCCGAACACGGAAAAATGGATATGCGCCGGCCGCCAGTCGTTCGGTCCGTTCGGCCAGGGATAGGGACCGGGCCTGACGGTGCGAAAGGCGTAGCCGCCGTCCTCGCCGGTGATGGTGCGGCCGCAGCCTCCGAAATTCGGATCGAGCGGCGCAAGATACCCGTCCTTCCTGTGCCGATAGCGGCCGCCTGCATTGGCTTGCCAGAATTCGAGCAGCACGCCGGGAACGGCCTTGCCGCGCTCGTCCAGCACGCGTCCATGGACGATGATGCGCTCACCGATGGCGCTCTCGCCGGGACTGGCGAAATTGTGGATCAGGTCGTTGTCGAGATCGCCGAGCATCGCATGCCCGAACACCGGACCGGTCAATTCCGATAGCGTGTTGTCGAACGACAGCAGCGCTTTCTGCGGCGAACGCAGCACCGAGCTCTTGTAGTTCGGCGTCAACGCCGGCGGATGCCACTGGCGGTCGCGCTGGAAGAAGGCGCCTGTTTCCGGCGCCCGGTTGGAGCCGGTCTCAGCCATGATCGGCTCCGTCCATCTGCGCGAACACCTGCTTGGCGATCTTGAAGGCGCGATTGGCGGGCGGCACGCCGGCATAGATCGCGACATGCAGGAAGGCCTCGCAGATGTCGTCGCGCGAGGCGCCCGTATTGGCGGTGGCGCGCACATGCATGGCCACTTCCTCGTCATGGCCGAGTGCTGCAAGCAGCGCCAGCGTCACGATCGAGCGCTCGCGCTTCGACCAGCCGGGTCGCGCCCACACCGTTCCCCAGGCGGCTTCGGTGATCAACTGCTGGAACGGACGGTCGAAATCGGTCGCGGCATCCTCGGCGCGGTCGACATGCGGACTGCCAAGCACGGAGCGGCGGACCTCGAGACCGGTCCGGTAGCGGTTCTTCGTGACATCATCCATGAGCAGACTTTCCCTCGGGCAATGAGGCGACGAAATCGCGGATCAAGGTGACGAGCGCTTCGGGCTGCTCGATGCACGGGATATGCGCGGCATCGCGGATCACTTCGAAACGCGCGCCAGGGATCAGTCCGGCCAGCGAGCGGACAAGATCCGGCGGCGTCGAACCGTCCTGGTCGCCGACGACGCAAACCGTCGGCACCGCGATGCGCCGCGCACTGTCGGTGAAATCGGCATCGCGCACCGCCATGCAGGTGCCGATGTAACCAGGCAGAGCCTGCCTGGTGAGCATGTTGCAGCAGCCGGCCAGGTCCGCCGCGCGCCTGGCATGGAATTGCGGCGTGAACCACACTTTCATGATGCCTTCGGCGATCGCCTCGATGCCGTCGCGCTCGACAGTCGCGATGCGCGTGTTCCAGCTTTCGGCGGTGCCGATCTTATGCGCCGTGTCGCTGAGGATCAGAGCCTCTACACATTTGGGGTGGCGGGTATAGAGCCGCTGCGCGATCAGGCCGCCGACCGACAGGCCGAAGAGCACGACCTTGTCGAAGCCGAAATGGTCGATGAGGGCGGCCAGATCGTCGACGTGGTCGTCGATCGAACGTACGCCGCTGCCGATATCCGACAGCCCATGGCCGCGCTTGTCATAGACGAGCATCGGCATTTCGCCCGTCAGTTTCGCGACGACGTCGTCCCAGATCCGGAAATCGGTGCCCAGCGAATTGATGAAGACGATCGGACGCGACGTGCCGGGCGCCTCGGTATAGCGGTGATGCAGCGTGACGCCGCCTATGCTGACGAATGGCACGGTTTCGATCCTCCGAACCCACATTGCACCAGCTATTTGGTTCGGTAAATCGAAACCGTCCAGGGTTGCTTCGGCCGGCTCCTTATGCGCGAGCTTGCGGCCTATCCCAGCGTCAGCCCCGCCTTCTTCGCCTCTTCGCGCAGGAACGGCAGGCCGACCTCGATGACGTCGCGCGGATCTTCCGCCACCGGCCGCCACACCGCGAGCCCGCCGGCTATGTCGACATCGACATGGTTCATGCTTTCGAGCGTGATCGCGCCCTGATAGCCGATGTCGGCGATGGCCTTCATGCAGGCCGCCCAGTTGAGCATGCCGCGACCCGGCACGCCGCGATTTGCCTCCGACACATGCACATAGCCGAGATAAGGCGCCGCCGCCTCGAAACCGGAAGCGAAGCTCTCTTCCTCGATATGCATGTGGTAGGTGTCGAGATGGATGAAGATGTTGTCGGCGCCGACGCGCTCGATGATCCGCGCCGCGTCGACGCCGCGGTTGATCAGATGCGTCTCGTAGCGGTTGCAGGGCTCGATGCCGAGCTTCAGGCCGCGCGCCTTCGCCGCCTTCGCCGCGCGTTCGAGGAAACGGCACATGCCGTCGATCTCGCGCTGCGTCGGCGCCCGGCCGGTGGTCTTGCCGATCGTACCGTAAGTGACGCCGCCCAACGCCTCGGCCCCGACCTCGTTGCAGACCCGGAAAGCCGGCCCGAGGAAATCCAGCGCCTCGTCCGGCCGCTCGACCACGTCGAGCGCGCGCGGCAGGCCGAGCGAGGGGACCAGTTCAACACGGTAGTGATTGGCAAAGCTGCGTGTCCGCTTGGTGTCGATCTCCTCAGGCCGAAGCAAAGGGATCTCCATCAGGCCTATGCCGTATTCCTTGAGCCGGTCCATCTGCGGCTCGATGCGGGCGAGGTCCCAGACCGGCGCGATGGCGAAAGTGTGCAGTCCGAAAGTGTTCATGTCAGCCTCGTTGCTCATGCGCCGCCGCTGCGGCCGTATCGCCGCCGCCGACGATGCGGCTGACGACTTCGTTCATATTGGTCCTGGCGGTGACGAGATCGGCATCCGCCCTGCCGTGGCGCAGCACGACGATGCGGTCGGTGACCGACAGCACGTCGTTCAGCCGGTGCGAGATCAGGATGACGGCGATGCCTTCGGACCTGAGCCGCCGGATGAGGTCGAGCACGCTCTGCACCTCGCGCACGGCCAGCGCCGCAGTCGGCTCGTCCATGATGACGAGCTTCGGATTGAAGGTGAGCGCGCGCGCGATCGCCACCGTCTGCTGCTGGCCGCCGGAGAACGAACCGACCGACCGGTTTATTGACGGCAAATGCGCGCCCAGCCGCTCGATCATCCTGGCGGCCTGGCGATCCATCTCGCTTTTGTCGACGAAGCCCGGGAACACGCCGAGCAATTTTTTTGTCGGTTCGCGTCCCAGGAAGATGTTCGACGCCACGTCCTGTTGCTTCGCCAAAGATAGATCCTGGTAGATCATCTCGATGCCGAGACGGCGCCGCTGGCCGGGATCCAGCGCCAGGATGTCCTTGCCATCGAATTCGATCGAACCGGTGTCGGCCCGGTAGATGCCGGTGATGGTCTTCATCAGCGTCGACTTGCCGGCGCCATTGTCGCCGACCAGCCCGACCACCTCGCCGGCCGCGACCGAGAGGTCGACGCCATGCAAAACGTCGACCGCGCCAAAGCTCTTGCGGATGCCGCGAAGCGAAAGCAGGGTCATACGCGCGACTCCTTCCGCACCTGGTACTGGTCGATGAAGACGGCGAGGATCAGCACCGCGCCGATCGCCATCTGCTGGTAGTAGGATTGCACGGCAAGCAGCGTCAGCCCGTTCTGCAAGACGCCCATGATCAGCGCGCCGATCATCGTGCCGAGGATCGAGGCGCGGCCGCCGAACAGATTGGTGCCGCCGATGATCGCCGCCGTGATCGCGGTGAGCTCGTAGTTGATGCCGGCGGTCGGATCGCCGGCATTGACGCGGGCGGTGAAGAGCAGGCCCGCGAGGCCGGCGAGCGCGCCGGAGAGCGTATAGATGATGCGGCGGTGATGCTCGACGCGGATGCCCGCGGCTCGCGCAGCACCTTCACTATCCCCCAGTGCCAGCGTGTGACGGCCGAAGCGCGTATAGGCGAGCACCGCATGCGCGACGATCGCCGTCAGCACCAGGATAATCACCGGCATCGGGACGCCGAATGGCCGGCCTTGCCCGATATAGACGATCTCCGGCGGCAGGCCGTAGATCGCCCTGCCCTGCGAGATGACCAGCGCCAGCCCGCGCGCAAGGCCAAGCATCCCAAGCGTGACGATGAAGGCCGGCACGAAGGCGCGGGTCACCAATTGCCCGTTGATATAGCCGGCAATGCCGCCTGCGAGGATACAGGCCAGCACCGCCAATACTGACGGCCAGCCGAGATTGACGGCGACGAAGGCACCCGCGACGCCGGCCAGCCCCATGACCGAGCCGAGCGACAGGTCGAGCCCGCCCGAGCCGATGACGAAGGTGGCGGCGATCGCCAGCACGCCGATCGTCGAGGTGGCGAGAAGGATGTTGAGGAAGTTGCTGAGCGACAGGAAATAGGGCGACAAGAGCGCCATCGCCGTGCTCAGCGCCAAAAGCACCACCAGCGACTCCAGCCTGATGTGGAGCCTTTCGACGGATGCGCGCTGCACCCGAGCCCAGAAGCCGGGCTGTTCAGAAGCCATGTTTTCTACCCTTCGGGTAAGGGAGTAGGGGAGTAGGGAAGGCAAGGAAGATGGAGGCTGGTCGGAGAAGCGCAGACATCGCTTCCCCTATTCCCCTACTGCCTTACTCCCCTACTCCCTTCCTTTCACTACTTCACATATTGCAGCATCGGCTCCTTGCCGGCATCGATCACGTCCTTGGTCAGCACCAGCGTCGGTACTGCGATGCTGTCCTCGACCTTCTCGCCGGCCAGAGCTTTCTTGACGTTCTCGACGGCTTGCTTGCCGACCAGATACGGAAGCTGCGCCACCGAGGCGTTGAGGCGGCCTTCCTTGATCGACTTCACCGCGTCCGAGTTGCCGTCGACGCCGATGATCGTCACCTGCGGCCCCTTGCCGGCGGCGTAGACGGATTCCACGGCGCCCAGCGCCATGCCGTCATTGGCGCAGAAGATAGCGACGAGATCGGGATGCGCCGTCAGCGTGTCGGTGGCGATCGAAGCGGCCTTGCCGCGGTCCCAGTCGCCCGGCAGCGAGGCGACGATTTCGAGCCCTGGCGCCAGTTCCTTCAGCTTGTCGGCAAAGCCCTTGGCGCGCTTCTCGCCGGTGATGTTGCCTGACAGGCCTTCGATCACCAGCACCGGACCCTTGGCATCCTTGCCGAGCTTGTTGGCGAGATATTCGGCGCCCTGCGCGCCGGCGGCGATGTTGTCGGAGCCGATATGGAAGGTCACCTTGACACCTTCCTTGTCGAGCACCGCCTGGTCGAGATTGTTGTCGAGGTCGACGATCTTGATGCCGGCGTCCTGCGCCGACTTCAGGCAAGGCAGGAGGTTGGTCGAGTTGATCGCGGCGGTGATCATCGCCACCGGCTTGCGCTCGAGCATCGTGTTGCACAGGTTGAGCTGCGGCTCGGCCGCCTGGTCGCTCTCGGCCGCCTGCTGGAAATATTTCACGCCGGCTTCCTTGGCGCCGTCCGCGACGCCCTGCGCCATCGCGCCCCAGAACGGATTGGCCAGCGTCTTCATCAGCACACCATATTCGCCGTCCTCGGCCTTGGCGGCGCCGACGGCGCAGAACGCAAGCGCGACACCCATGGCAAGGGTAAATCGATTTATCTTCAAGAAATACGATGTCATTCGATCCTCCGTTGATCCTTGGCGCCGGATGCCTCGGCCAGGGCCGGCGCTAGCTTCCGTTCACGACAATGGGGGCTGTTGTCGGTCTCCTCCCCCGGAATGCGGACCGCTGCCTGGCGAGCCAACGGATTCCCGCATCAATACCTGGCAGGGCTCGAGCCGTGCCGTGGGTGGTCCCACAGCCCCCTCGACCCTGCGAAACAAAAGGTTCATCGCCTCGCTGGCGATCTGGCGCACCGGCTGCACCACGGCGGCGATCGCCGGCCATGTCACCTGCATCCATTCGGCGTCGTCGAAGCCGACCAGCGAGATGTCGTTCGGGCAATGCCATCCACGCCGGCGGAATTCGGACAGCGCGACAAGCGTGCCCTTCAAGAGCAGCGAATAGACGGCGGTCGGTCGCTCGCCCCTGGCAAAGTAATCGCGCAGCGAGGTTCTGAGCGGCTCGACGCTGACTTCCGAGGTGATGACATCGATGCGCACCGACGGGTTGAGCGCCAGCGCCTGGGCGCGAAAACCTTCCAGGCGGGCGCGCACGGTCGCAGCCTGCTCGGCAAGGCCGATGACCAGGATATGGCTGTGCCCCTTGCCGACCAGCATCCGCGCCACCTCGGCGCTGGCGGCGGCGCTGTCGGCCGATACCGTGTCGAAGGCGTCGTCGGACAAGACGCGGTCGATCAGCACGCCGGTCATGCCGTTCATCTTCATGAAATCGGCTCCCGGGCCGTGCTCGTTGCGCACCGGCGCCAACACGACGCCGGCAACACGCCAGTCATGCATGCGGGCAAGGATCTCCTTCTCGCGCGCTTCCGATTCACGGCTGGAGGCGGCGACCAGCGTGTAGCCGCGCTGTTCGGCAAGGCCTTCGAGCTCGGTGACCATCTGGCCAAAGAACTCGCTCTCGAATTCGGGCATGATGGCGCCGATGATGCGGCGCTTGGCCCTGCGCATATCGGATGCAAGCGGATCGACGCGATAGCCCAGACGCTCGACGGCATCGAACACACGCTGCGCGTTTTCCGGCCTCACCGTGGTGACGCCGGCCAGCACCTTGGAGACGGTGGCCGCGGACACGCCGGCATGGCTTGCCACGTCGTGGATCGACGGACGCCGCTGCCGCGTTTGGTGCTGTACCATCGACCTCCTCCCGAGGGCAGGCAGCCGATTTGCTGCCTCGCTATTCTAATCGATAAATCGATTTTTCGTTCTTGTAAATCGTTTCATCGGGAGTAAGACTTGAATATGTGATTGACGCGATCCAATCGCGCCCGGGAGGAAAGACATGTCCGACAAAGCCTTGCCGCTGGCCATCAGCGCGCCCGACCCGCGCACGCTCGAGCTGATCTTCACGCCGCCGCAGCTGGCGCGCCTGCGCAAGAACTATCGCATCGTCGAGACGACCCCGGAAGGCGTCGCGGCACTGCCCGCCGAAACACTGGCCGAGGCGCGCTATATCATCGGCCAGCCGCCGATTTCAGCCGAAACGCTGGAGAAGCTGAAGGCGCTGCGCTGCGTCTTCAACGTCGAGACCAACCTCCTCAACAACATGCCCTACGAGACGCTGTTCGCCCGCGGCATCCATGTCGTCACCACCGGCCTCGTCTTTGCCGAGCCGGTAGCCGAGCTCGGCCTCGCCATGGCGCTGAACCTGGCCAGAAACATCGTCGACGCCGACCTCGCCTTCCGGCACGGCAAGGAATTGTGGGGCGGCGACGGCAACCAGACGGCGCGGCTTCTGTCCGGCGCCGATGTCGGCATCATCGGCTTCGGCGATCTCGGGCGCGCGCTCAACCGCCTGCTGACCGGCTTCCGCACCCGCACGAAAGTTTTTGATCCATGGCTGCCGCCATCGATCCTGGTCGACAACGGCGTCGAGCCGGCGTCGCTGGACGAGGTGCTGTCGCAAAGCGATTTCGTCTTCGTCGTCGCTTCCGTCACCAGCGAGAACCAGGGTTTCCTGGGCGCCGACGCCTTTGCCAAAATGCGCAAGGGTGCGGCCTTCATCCTGCTCAGCCGCGCCGGCGTCGTCGATTTCGCGGCACTCATGGCGGCGGTGAAGAGCGGCCATATCGTCGCCGCAAGCGACGTCTTCCCGGAGGAGCCGCTGGCCAAGGACCATCCCGTCCGCACCCTCCCCGGCTTCCTGCGTTCGGCGCATCGCGCCGGCGCGCTCGACATCGCCTTCAAGCGCATGGGCGACATGGTGCTGGAGGATATGGACCTCGTCGACCGCGGCTTGCCGCCCCTGCGCTCCAAGCGCGCCGAACGCGAGACGGTTTCGCGCATGCGATCCAAGCCGGTCGACAGGAACTAAGCTCGAACAACCTGTCTAAAGCGTGCCCAACCGAAGCGCGTCGCGGGCGATTTGCCAAGCCGTCTCCACATGCCGCCGGGCCGCGGCCTCCGCCGCTTCCGGCTTGCGTAAGCGGATAGCATCCATGATCGCGTGCATCTCGGCAATCGCCGGCTCGCGGCGGTTCTGCGACAAGATCGTCATCGAGCGCAACTGGTTGATGCGGACATTGAGACCGGTGACGATCTCCCAGGCGATGCGCTTGTCGGCGGCTTCGAACAGTACCTCGTAAAACCTCGCTGTCGCCCGCATCACCTCGGCCGGCACGCCCGACGCCCACGCTTCGAGCAGCTTCGCAAGCGCCGCATCGAGCAGCGCGATCTGATCGTCGGTGGCCGAGGTGGCGCAGGCCTTCGCGGCAATGCCCTCCAGCAGCGCGCGCAACTCGTAGATCTCGTCGGTCCGGCCAAGATCGGGCTTCGCCACCGCCGGCCCGTGCCCGGGTATCATCTGCACCAGGCCTTCGGCCTCAAGCTGCCGCAGCACCTCGCGCACGACTGAACGGCTGACCCCGAGCTGATCGCATAACGGCCGCTCGACCAGCCTTTCGCCGGGCTGGAAATGGAAATCCATGATCGCTTCGCGCATGCGCTCCAGTGCCAGCGTCCTCAACGTCTTGGCGGAGCGGTCGATGCGAAGCGTGTCGTCAGCCATTTTCCTCAAATCCCTAGCCTCGTCACAAAAACAGATTCCATGACCGATTGACAAGACATGCGGCACTCCATAGCATGGTATACCATAAGACGATATAGAAATCGATGCAGCCGCGAGCGGCTCCATCCCGAGGAATTCCATGCAGCCGGCCATCCGCAAGATCGTGACCTATACCGACAACACGCTGATCGAAGGCGGCAAGGCCGCCCCGCGGCCGTTGCGCCTGATCGGCGTCGCCGCGGTGCTCACCAATCCGTGGGCAGGCCGTGGCTTCACCGAGGATCTTTCCCCTGAAATCCGGGCGTTCGCTCCCGTGCTCGGCGAGACGCTGACCAATGAGATCATCGCTGTCGCCGGTTCTGGCGAGGCGATCGAAGGTTACGGCAAGGCCGCCATCTGCGGCACGTCGGGCGAGGTCGAGCATGCCTCGGCGCTGATCCACACGCTGCATTTCGGCAATCACTATCGCCGCGCCGTCGGCGCCAAGACCTATCTCGCCTTCACCAATCTGCGCGGCGGTCCCAACACGCCGATCATGATCCCGCTGATGGATAAGAACGACGAAGGCCGCCGCTCGCATTATCTCACCGTGCATTTCCAGATCGGCGACGCGCCTGCCCCTGACGAGCTGGTGGTGGCGCTCGGCGCGTCGATCGGCGGCCGCCCGCATCACCGCATCGGCGACCGCTACCAGGATATGAAGGAGCTCGGAGACCTGCATGGCTGACGCCGCGACGATGCGCAGCAAAGCTCCAGGCGGCACGGGCTTCATCCGTGCCGGTTCGGGCGCGCCGGTCCTGCTCATCCACGGCGTCGGCATGGATGCCGCGATCTGGCAGCCGCAGATTGCCGCCATGCAAGATCGGTTCGACGTCATCGCCGTCGACATGCTCGGCCACGGCGCTTCGCCGCTGCCCCTCGAAAACGCTGGCCTGTCCGACTTCGCCGAGCAGGCGATCCGCCTGCTTGATCATCTTGGCCTGGATCGCGTCGCCGTCGTCGGTCACTCGATGGGTGCGCTGGTCGCACAGGAAATCGCGCTTCGCGCTCCCGCTCGCGTCAGCGCCCTCGTCTGTCTCAACGCCGTCTTCCGTCGCCCTCCGGATCTCGCTCAGGCGGTGCGCGAACGGGCGGCCGCGCTTGGCGGACCCGGCGATCCCTCGGCTATCGCCGCGACGATCGCCCGCTGGTTCGGCAATCCGGTTCCACCCGGTCTTTCAGACGCGGCCGCCACGGCGCGCGCGGCGCTCGAAAGCGTCGATGCGCAAGGCTATGCCCGAACCTACCGCCTCTTTGCCAGCGCCGATACCGCCCATGCCGATCGGCTGGCCGACCTCACGGCACCCGCGCTGTTCATGACCGGCTCGGAAGACCGCAACTCGACGCCCGCCATGTCGGCCGCGATGGCGCGGCTCGCTCCGGCTGGGCGATGTGTGGTGCTGAGCGGCGAAAAGCACATGATGACAATCGCTTCGCCGCAAAAAGTGACTCAACGCATCACGGCCTTTCTCGACCAGGCCACGGCTGTTCAATCTGAGGCGGCGAAAGTCGACCCCTCATCCGACGCCCCCGCGTTCGACGCCATGGAGTTCCGGCGCGCGCTTGGCTCCTTTCTGACCGGCGTCACCATCGTCACTACGATCGACGAGGCCGGCGACGCGCGCGGCTTCACCGCCAACTCCTTCACCTCCGTCTCGCTCGAGCCGCCGCTGGTGCTGGTCTGCATCGCCAAGAAGGCGCTGGGGCATCAGGCCTTCTCGACCTCGAGAGGCTTTGCCATCAACATCCTGTCGGAAGCCCAGAAGGCCGCGTCCGGCATCTTCGCCTCGAAGGCCGCCGACAAGTTCGCCTCGGTGGCATGGCGGTCCGGACAGACTGGCAATCCGCTGATCGACGGATCGGTCGCGGTGTTCGATTGCGGCATGGAGCAGCTGGTCGATGCCGGCGATCATTCGATCCTCATCGGCCGCGTCCGCGATTTCAGTCACAATGGCGCACAGCCTCTCGGCTACTGCCGCGGCGCCTATGTCACGCCGGGCCTGAGCCAGGAGGCGCTGGCAGCCGCCGCTCCGCCCGGAACCGAGGTCGGCGCCATCCTCGAGAATGAAGGCCGCGTGCTCTTCTTCGAGACCGCCGAGGGATACCAATTGCCGGCCGGTCGCGGTCTCGGCGCCGCGAACGATGCCCGCAGCCTCAGGGGAAAACTTGCCGCCAAGGCAATCGACGCAGAGCTCGGCTTTCTCTACGCCGTTTGGGACGACGCGACGGACGCCTCGCAGACCCATGTCTATTATCGCGGAACGGTGGACGCCCCCGTCTCCGGTGATGGCCAGATCCGCTTTGTCGAGATCGAGCGCATCTCCGAATTGAACATCGCCGACCCGGCTGTCAGCTCGATGCTTGCCCGCTATGCGCGCGAGCGCACGGAGGACACCTTCGGCGTTTATGTCGGCAACGAGGTCGAAGGCGAAGTCCGGCCGCTTGCCAAGCCGGCGCCGTCGGCGCCAATCCATTCCGGCCCAATCCATTCCGGCCAGCGGTGAGACCGATGAAGTTTTCGCTTTTCGTCCATATGGAGCGCTCGGATCTCGACAAACCGCATTCAGAGCTCGTGGCGGAACTGGAAGAACTGGTGCTGCTGGCGGAGCAGGCCGGTTTCGAGACGGCCTGGATCGGCGAGCATCACGGGATGGAATTCACCATCTCGCCGAACCCGTTCATCAACATCGCCTATCTCGCCGCCAAGACGAAAACCATCCGTCTCGGCACCGGCACCATTATCGCGCCCTTCTGGCACCCGATCAAACTCGCCGGCGAGGCGGCGATGGCCGACGTCATCACCGGCGGCAGGCTGGATCTGGGCATCGCGCGCGGCGCCTACAGCTATGAGTATCAGCGCGTCTTCCCGGGGCTGGATGCCTGGGGCGCCGGCCAGCGCATGCGCGAGATGATCCCGGCGATCCGCGGCCTTTGGGATGGCGACTACGAGCATTCCGGCGAGTTCTGGCAGTTTCCCCCGACGACCTCCTCGCCGAAGCCTTTGCAAAAACCCTACCCGCCGATCTGGGTGGCCGCGCGCGATCCGAATTCGCACGACTTCGCCGTCGCTAACCGATGCCAGGTCCAGGTGACGCCGCTTGCCTCCGGCGACGGCGAGGTCGCCAGCCTGATGGAGCGCTTCAATGCCGCCTGCCAGGCCCATCCGGACATAGCGCGACCGGAAATCATGCTTCTGATGCACACGTTCGTCGCCGAGGACGCGGCCGACGCCGACCGGCTGACGCAGGACCTGTCACAATTCTATTGCCAGTTTGGCGCCTGGTTCCAGAACAAGAAGCCTGTCCGCCAGGGCGTCCTGGAGCCGCTGACCGAGGACGAGATCGCGGCCATGCCGCAATACGCGCCCGACAAGATCCGGCAGAACCTCGTCATTGGCGAAGCCGACGAGGTGATCGCCAGGCTGAAGACTTACGAGGCGCAGGGCTACGACCAGTACTCGATCTGGATCGACAGCGGCCTCTCGCATGAGCGCAAGAAGAAATCGCTGCAGCTGTTCGTCGACAAGGTGATGCCGGCCTTTCAGGGGGCGGGGTCGCGATGAGCAGCACCGCCTTCAGGAACTACATAGACGGCCAGTTCGCCGAGGCGTCCTTCACTTTCGACAGTATCGATCCGTCGACGGGCGCGCCGTGGGCAAAGATGCCGGCCGCTTCCGTTGCCGATGTCGACCGCGCCGTCGAGGCCGCGCATCGCGCGCTGCGCTCCGGCCCCTGGGCAGCGATGACCGCGACCGCGCGCGGCAAGCTGCTGGTTAGGCTCGGCTATCTCGTCGCCGCCAATGCCGGCCGGCTGGCCGAGCTGGAAACGCGCGACACTGGCAAGATCATCCGCGAGACGCGCGCGCAGATCGCCTATGTCGGCGACTACTACCGCTATTATGGCGGGCTGGCCGACAAACACGAAGGCGCTTTCATCCCGATTGACAAGGCTGACATGGAAGTGACGGTGCGGCCCGAGCCGATCGGCGTCGTCGCGGCGATCGTGCCGTGGAACTCGCAGCTCTTCCTGTCGGCGGTCAAGCTTGGCCCGGCGCTGGCCGCCGGCTGCACCGTCGTTCTCAAGGCTTCCGAGGATGGTCCGGCGCCGCTGCTCGCTTTCGCCGAGTTGGTTAGCGAAGCCGGCTTTCCAGCCGGCGCCGTCAACATCATCACCGGCTTCGGGCATGATTGCGGGCATCGCCTGACCAGCCATCCGCTGGTCGCCCGCGTCGCCTTCACCGGCGGCCCTTCGACCGCGCGGCGGATCGTCGCCAACACCGCCGAGAACCTCGCCTACACCACGCTCGAGCTTGGTGGCAAAAGCCCGGTCGTCGTCTTCGCCGACGCCGATCTCGACAGCGCCGCCAATGCCGTTGTCGCCGGCATCTTCGCGGCCACAGGCCAGAGCTGCGTTGCCGGCTCGCGGCTTTTGGTCGAGCGTTCGGTCAAGGACGATTTCCTCGCCCGGCTGAAGCGCAAGGCCGAAGCCATCGTCATCGGCGATCCGCAGGATCCGGCCACCGAGATGGGGCCGCTGGCGACTTCGCGCCAGCGCGAACGGATCGAGACGATCGTTGCCGAGAGCCTGTCCGCCGGCGGCCGGCTTGTCACCGGCGGCGCGCGGCCGAAGGACAAGGCTGACGGGTTCTACTACGCGCCGACGATCATCGAGGCGCAGGACCAGGCTCTCGCCTGCGTGCGCGAGGAGTTGTTCGGACCGGTGCTTAGCGTCATTGCCTTCGACACCGAGGCTGAAGCGCTGGCTCTAGCCAACGACACGCCCTTCGGGCTGGCTTCCGGCGTCTTCACCAGCAACCTTGCCAAGGCGCATCGCATGGCGCGCGGTATCCATGCCGGCGTCGTCTGGGTCAACACCTACCGTGCCGTCTCGCCGCTGGTCCCGTTCGGAGGCTACGGCCTTTCCGGCCTCGGCCGCGAAGGCGGCCTCGATGCCATCCGCGATTACACGCGCTCGAAATCGGTGTGGATCCGCACCTCGGACGAACCGATCCCCGATCCCTTCGTCATGCGCTGAGACGGCCTGGCGGGGGTGCAGACAAGAACAAGAAACGGAACAACCAATCAGAGGAGAACGACATGAAACTGATTTTCGCCGGCGTCCTTGCCGGATTGATGGCGACCACGGCCGCCAAGGCCGATGAAGTGGTGTTCACCAGCTGGGGCGGGACGACGCAGGAAGCCCAGACCAAATCCTGGGCCGAGCCCTTCACCGCCTCTTCGGGCGTCAAGGTGCTGCAGGATGGACCAACCGATTACGGCAAACTGAAAGCGATGGTCGACGCCAAGAACGTCACCTGGGACGTCGTCGACGTCGAGATGGATTTCGCCATCAAGGCGGCCAAGGACGGCCTGCTCGAGCCGATCGACTTCGCCGCCGTGCCGAAGGCCGATCTCGACCCGCGCTTCTCGAATGAGAATGCCGTCGGCAGCTTCTATTATTCCTTCGTGCTCGCCTGGAACAAGGGCGCCGTCTCCGGCGAGCCGGCAAGCTGGGCCGACATGTTCGACACCAAGAAATTTCCTGGAAAGCGCACCTTCTACAAATGGTCGGCTCCAGGTGTGATCGAGATCGCGCTGCTCGCGGACGGCGTACCGGCCGACAAGCTCTATCCGCTCGACCTCGACCGCGCCTTCAAGAAGCTCGACACCATCAAGTCGGACATCGTCTGGTGGGGCGGCGGCGCGGAATCGCAGCAACTGATCGCCTCCGGCGAGGCCGCCTTCGGCCAGCTCTGGAACGGCCGCGTCTTCGCGCTGGAGAAGGATGGCGCCGATGTCGGCGTCTCCTGGAACCAGAACCTCACCGCCGCCGATGTCCTCGTCGTGCCGAAGGGCGCCAAGAACAAGGACGGCGCGATGAAGTTCCTGGCAGCGGCCACCAGCCCGACCGGCCAGGCGAAATTCGCCGAGGCGAGCGGCTACGCGCCGATCAACACCAAGGCCAAGGCCGAGATGCCGGCCGATGTGGTCAAGGGCCTGCCCGACGCCCATGTCGACGGCCAGATCAACCTCGATATGAACTACTGGGCCGAGCACCGCGACGAGATCGCCACGCGCTGGTACGCCTGGCAGGCGAAGTAAACGTCCTTCGTGACAAGGATCGGGGCAGCGCTGGCCGTCCCGATCCGCAATCCGGGATTACCGTCATGTCGGTGGAAGCACAGCAAGGGATCGCAACCCCTCGCATACCGGCAGGCCTCGGCGGCCTGCTTCCGGCGTTGATCCTGATCGGGCTTTTCTTTGTCGTGCCGGTGCTGACGCTGTTGCTGCGCAGCGTCACCGATCCTGCTCCCGGTCTGCAGAATTATGCGGCGCTGCTGGGCGACGGCACCTATGCACGGGTGTTCTTCAACACCTTCCTCGTCGCCGCCGTCGTCACCATCGTCACCGTGCTTGTCGCCTTTCCGGTCGCCTGGATGCTGGCGATCATGCCGCCTGCGCTGGCGTCGATCCTCTTCGGCATCATCATCCTGTCGATGTGGACGAACCTGTTGACCCGCACCTACGCGTGGATGGTGCTCCTGCAGCGCACCGGCGTCATCAACCGCGCACTGATGGGCGCCGGCATCATCGACCAGCCGCTGCCGCTCATCAACAACCTCACCGGCGTCACCATCGGCATGGTCTATATCATGCTGCCCTTCATGATCCTGCCGCTGGTCGGCACCTTGCGGGCGATCGATCCGATGACTTTGCGCGCCGCCGCCCTTTGCGGTGCCAGCCCGCTCGCCGCCTTCCGCCGCATCCTGCTGCCTCTGTCGCTCCCCGGCATCGCCGCAGGCGGGCTGATGGTCTTCGTCATGTCGCTCGGCTATTTCGTCACCCCCGCGCTGCTCGGCGGCACGTCGAACATGATGCTCGCCGAAATGATCGCGCAGATGATCCAGTCGCTGCTCAACTGGGGCCTGGGCAGTGCCGCCGCCTTCATCCTGCTCGTCGTCACCATGGCGCTCTATGCGCTGCAGCTGCGCCTGGTCGGCTCAAAACGCGTGGCGGGAGGCGCCTGAGATGCTGCTCGACTATGACCGCCTCGGCTGGCTGAAAGTCGCGCTGCTTGCCTTCACGGCCTTGGTCGCGGCCTTCCTGCTGCTGCCCGTGGTCTTCATCGTGCTCCTCTCCTTCGGCTCGTCGCGCTGGCTGGCCTTCCCGCCGCCCGGCTGGACGCTGAAATGGTATCAGGAGCTGTTTGCCGATCCATCCTGGATCGAGGCCGCGCTCACAAGCGCCCGCATCGCCACGATGACGGCAATCCTCGCCGTCGCCATCGGCCTGCTCGCCTCCTTCGCGCTGGTGCGCGGTGAGTTCCGCGGCCGCGAGATCCTGCGCGGACTGCTCTTGACGCCGATGGTCCTGCCGGTCGTCGTTTTCGCCATCGCCATCTATGCCTTCTTCCTGAGGCTTGGCCTCGGCGGCACCACGACCGGCTTCGTCGTCGCCCACACCGTGCTGGCCCTGCCTTTCGCCATCATCCCGATCGCCACCGCGCTCGAAGGTTTCGACAAGTCGATCGAGGACGCGGCCATCGTCTGCGGCGCAAGCCCGCTGCAGGCGAAGCTGCGTATAACCTTGCCGTCGATCCGCATCGGCATCTTCTCCGCCGCGATCTTTTCCTTCCTCGCCTCCTGGGACGAGGTGGTGGTGGCGATCTTCATGGCCAGTCCCACCTTGCAGACCTTGCCGGTCAAGATCTGGGGCAGCCTGAGATCCGACCTCACCCCCGTCATCGCCGCCGCCTCCAGCCTGCTGGTCGCGCTCACGCTGGCCCTGATGATCGTGACGGCACTCTTGCGCCGAAAGCTGCAGACATGACCCAATCCTTTCTCTCGATCCGCAAATTGCGCAAGGCATTCGGTGCCTTCACCGCCGTTCACGATGTGACGCTGGACATTCCGAAGGGCGAGTTCCTGACCTTCCTCGGACCGTCGGGTTCCGGCAAATCGACCACGCTCTATGCCATCGCCGGCTTCCAGGATCCGACCGCCGGCGACGTGCTGCTGCAAGGCAAGTCGTTGCTGTCGGTGCCTTCGCACAAGCGCAACATCGGCATGGTCTTTCAGCGCTACACGCTGTTCCCGCACCTGAGCGTCGCCGAAAATGTCGCCTTCCCGCTTCGCGTCCGCCGCCGGCCCGATGCCGAGGTCAAGCGCAAGGTCGCTGACATGCTGGCTCTGGTGCGGCTGGAGAACTTCGCCGAGCGTCTGCCCACGGCGCTCTCGGGCGGCCAGCAGCAGCGTGTCGCGCTCGCCCGCGCTCTGGCCTATGATCCGCCCATCCTGCTGATGGACGAACCGCTGTCGGCATTGGACAAGAAACTGCGCGAGGAGATCCAGGCCGAGATCCGCCGCATCCACCGCGAGACCGGCGTCACCATCCTCTACGTCACGCACGATCAGGAAGAAGCGCTGCATCTGTCGGACCGCATCGCGCTCTTCCGCGATGGCCGTATCGAGCAGATCGGCACCGGCGAGGACCTTTACCTGAGGCCCGCCACCGATTTTGTTGCCGGTTTCATCGGCAACTCGAATTTCCTCGCCGCCGAGCATCTGGAGACGGTGGGCGGCGCCTCCACCATCCGCCTCGCCGACGGCGCGCTTGTCTCCGGCATAAATGCCAATGGCAGCTTCGCCCGCGGACAGAAGACCAGGCTGATGATCAGGCCGGAAGCCTTCCGTCTGGAGCGTTCGCCGAACAGTGCGGAGCTTGTGGTCGAGATCGTCGATGTCGCCTTCTATGGCGAGCGCCGGCGTATTGTGGCGCGCACGAGCGCCGGACAGGAAATCGACATCCGGCCAACATCTTCGGCCTTGGCGGCGCAGGACGTCGCAACTTGCCGTCGCCCGGTGTTCTTCGATCCTGGCGCGGCTTTCCTGTTTCCCGCCTGACCGTCGATTTGCCGTTCGCAGCCTGAAATCGAGCGCGCCGAGGATGAGATCGGCCTGCCTCCAGGCAAGATGGTGGCTGAGTAAATCCTCCCGGTGCGGTCTCCGACAACGCAACGTCATCGTTGACAAGGTGTCATTTCGCTAATAAGTTCGGTGACAGAACGAATTAATCCGAGGCCGCCGTGAGCGATCTGCCACGTATTTCCCGCCAGTTCTCGCAACGCTCCGTCATGGAGGCGATCGTCCAAGGCGGGCCGATATCGCGGGCCTCGATTTCCAAGCTCACCGGCCTTTCGAAGCAGACGATCTCGGAAATCGTGCGTGGCCTCGAGCAGGAAGGCTGGGTACAGGAAACCGGACGCACCAGCGGCCATGTCGGGCGCACCGCCGTCACCTATGAGCTTGTCCACGACGCCGCCTACATCATCGCTGTCGACCTGGGCGGCACCAAGGTGCGCGTGGCGCTGACCGACCTCGCCTGCCAGATCTTCGCCGAAGCGGCGACGCCGACCGATCCGCGTGGCGGCCAGTTCATCATCGACCAGATCGCGGCGCTCGCCTTCCAGGCCGCGGCCAGGGAGCGCATTCCCCGCAAGAAAATCCGCCTTGCCGTCATCGGCGCGCCAGGCGCGCCGGACCCCGCGACCGGCCGCATCCTGCTCGCGCCCAACATTGCCGGTTTCGACGCCATGAACGTGCTCGACGCGTTCGAGAAGGCGCTCGGCGTCGCGGTGATGATCGAGAATGACGTCAATCTCGCCGTGCTCGGCGAGAACTGGCTTGGCCGGGGCCAGGGCACCGACAATCTCGCCTATATCGCGCTTGGTACCGGCGTCGGCAGCGGCCTGATGCTGGGCGGCCATCTGGTGCGCGGCGCCACCCATGCCGCGGGCGAAATCGGCTTCATGCCGATCGGCGCCGATCCGTTCGCGGCGGAATCGCTGCGCACCGGCGCGTTCGAGCGGGCGGTGGCAACCCATGCGATAACCGAACGCTACAGGTCCCTGACCGGCATCCAGGTCGCGGTTCCCGCGATCTTCGAGAATGCGGCTGCAGGCGACAAGGCAGCGCTTATCGTGCTCGACGAGACGGCGCGTTATCTGGCGCAAGGCATTGCGGCGATCGCCGCCGTCGCCAATCCCGAAAAAATCATACTGGGAGGTTCGATCGGCCTCAGGCCGGAGATCCTGTCGCGCGTCAAGGCCCTGATACCGCTGTGCTTCCCCTACCCGGTCACGGTCGAGGCCGGCGAGTTGGGCGCGCGGGCGGCACTCATCGGCGCGGCCGCCATCGGTCTCGGCCAGTTGCACAACACGCTGTTCGGCGTCGACGCGCCGGATGGCCGGATTTCGCTTCCCACCGCCCAGGCGGCTGCCTTGAAGGAGGTTGTGCTGTGACCAGCGATATCGTCACCAGGCTGCGCGCAGCTCTCGATACCGACCACGCGCTGGCGCTGTTCAGGGGCGCGATTGGCCGCGAAAGCATCACCGGCAACGAGGCGAATTTCGTCGGCTTCCTGGAAGAGAAGATGCGCGAGCTGGGACTGAGCGGCCTGAGCCGCGCGGATTTCCTGCCCGGCAGGCCGAACATCTGGGGCGAGCGCAAGGGTGCCGGCAACGGCAAGCGCCTGCTCTTCATCGGCCATACCGACACCGTTCATGTCGATGGCTGGCGCGAGCATTGGGCGGGGACCGAGCGGGAGGACCCGTTCGGCGCGCCCATCATCGACGGGGCGGTCTGGGGCCGCGGCTCCGGCGATCTGAAGGCCGGCATCACTGCTTCGCTGGCGGCGCTCTCGCTGCTCGACAAGGCCGGCATCCGCCTCAAGGGCGATGTGGCCTTCGCTTTCGTCGGCGACGAGGAGAGCGGCCAGCCCGGCACCGGCGTATCCGCCGGCATCAAGCATTTCGTCGGCCGCATCGAGGCCGGCGCGGTCGCGGCGCCCGATTTCACCGTCTATGTCGAGCCGACGCGGCTTGCCGTCTATGCCGCGCAGATCGGCTTCTTCATCACCGACATCACGATCACCGGCAAGTCGGCCTATTTCGGTGTGCCCGAGCTTGGCAAGGATGCCTTGCGCGCCGCCCATGCCGCCATGACGGCGCTGTGGAACCATTCGGATGAGGTCGCGGCCCGCGCCGAGCACAAGCTCACCGGGCGCGGCTTCCTGCTGATCACCGGCCTCACCGGCGGCGGCTATATCGCCGTGCCCGAGCGATGCACGCTGTCGCTGATCCGCAAGCTCCTGCCGGGCGAGGACCTCGACAAAGCCGCCGCCGAGATCGAGGCCGCGGTACGCGGCGCCATCACCGATCCCGAGATCACCGTGGAGTTCGCCTATCCGGCCGGCCGCGACCACCAACTGGGCGGCACCGCCGCCGAGATCGATGAGACGCGCGCCGAAGTCGCCCTGCTTTCAGACTCGATGGCGGGCGCCATGGGCGGGCGCGGCGTGATCGAGGGCGCGCCCTTCTGGTCGGAATCGTCGTTGTTCGTCAATCGGTTGGGCATTCCCGCCGTCTATTGCGCGCCGGGCGATATCCGCAACTGCCACACTTTCGAGGAGCACGTCGATGTCGAGGAATACCTCGCCGGCATCGTCGGCTTCGCAGCCTTCATGGCCCGCTATTGCGGCGTGGCCGATTGAACGACCAACGAAGCAGAAAATGGGAGACTAAAAACATGCTGATGAAGAAATGGATTGCCGTCTTGGCCGGCGGATTGATGCTCGCCGCCGGCGCGGCTCACGCACAGACGGTCGGACCGCAGGGCGAGACCGCCACCCCGAGTTCCGGCCTGACGCTGAGCGATGCCGACATCGCGGCGCTGAAGGACAAGGGCTACAAGGCGGCGCTCCTGTGGCACACCTCTTCCGACTTCACCAACGCGGTGACCGCGGGCGCCACGGACGAGTTCGCCCGGGCCGGCATCTCGATCGCGGTCAAGACCGACGCGCAGTTCGACGCCGCCCGCCAGCGCAGCGACATCGAGACCGCTTTAGCCGCCAAGCCGAACGTCATCCTAGCGTTGCCGCTAGACCCCGTCACCTCCGCCGAAGCCTTCCGCCAGGCGGTCAAGGACGGCGTCAAGCTGGTGTTCCTGTCCAACCTGCCCAAGGATTACAAGCAAGGCACCGACTACGCCTCGATCGTCACCGACGATCTCTACCAGATGGGCAAGCAGGCGGCCGACGCCATGGCCAAGGCCATCGGCAGCAAGGGCAAGGTCGGCTATATCTTCCACGACGCCAATTATTACGTCACCAACCAGCGCGACCAGTCCTTCAAGAAGACCATCGAGAAGGATTATCCCGACATCAAGATCGTCGCCGAACAGGGCATCTCCGACCCGGCCCGTGCCGAGGAACTGGCCAATGCCATGCTGCTGCAGCATCCCGATCTCGACGGCATCTACGTGACCTGGGCCGAGCCCGCCGACGGCGTGCTTTCGGCGCTGCGCGGCGCCGGCAACACGCACACCAAGATCGTCACGCTCGACCTTGCCGAGCCGGTCGCGCTCGACATGGTCAAGGGCGGCAATGTCGCGGCACTTGTCGCCGACAAGGCCTACGAGCTCGGCCGCGCCATGGCCGCCTCAGGCATGAAGTCGCTGCTTGGCCAGCAGGCGCCCGCCTTCGTCGTCGCGCCGGCGCTGACCGTGACCAAGGAGAATGTCTCCCAGGGCTGGAAGGACTCGCTGAACCGCGATGCACCGCAGTCGGTGCTCGACGCGGCGAAGTGAAGCCGACGCTCCGGCTCGGCTTACCGGGCCGGAACTCTCTTCCTGAACAAAAAGGGGAACCGATATGCGCAAAGCATTGAGTATCATGACTGTATTGGCGAGCCTGTTCGCCGCTCACGCCTTCGCCGCCCAAGGTGTCACCACCGGCCCGAACGGCGAGAAGCCGGTTCCGGCGGCCTCGCTGACGCTGACGGCGGCGCAGGAGCAGCAGGTCAAGGACGGCAAGTTCACCGCGGCTCTCGTCTGGCACGAGATGAGCGAGTACACCAACGCCGTCAACGCCGGCGCGCGCGACGAGTTCAAGCGTCTCGGCGTCGAAGTGGTGGCGCAGACCGACGCCGGCTTCGACGCCGCGCGCCAGAAGGCCGATGTCGAGACGGTGATGGCCAAGAAACCGTCGATCATCCTGTCGCTTCCGGTCGATCCGGCGACCGCCGCCTCGGTCTACGACCCGGCCCGACAGGCCGGCGTCAAGCTCGGCTTCGTCGACAATTGCCCGGCCGGCTACAAGCAGGGCACGGATTACGTCACCATCGTCTCCGACGACCTCTTCCAGATGGGCAACAAGGCCGGCATCGCCATGGCCGAGGCGCTCGGCAAGAAGGGCAAGGTCGGCTACATCTTCCACGACGCCGATTTCTACGTCACCAACCAGCGCGATGGCGCCTTCAAGAAGACCATCGAGCAGGACTATCCCGATATGAAGATCGCCGCCGAGGCCGGCATGGCCGACCCGGCGCGCTCAGAGGACATCGCGCAGGCGATGATCACCCAGCATCCAGACCTCGACGGCATCTATGTCACCTGGGCCGAGCCGGCTCTCAGCGTGCTCTCCGCATTGCGCGCCGCCGGCAACAAGCACACCAAGATCGTCACGCTCGACCTCAACGAACCGGCCGCGCTCGACATGGTCAAAGGCGGCAACATCGCAGCCCTTGTCGCCGACGAGGCCTACTCGATCGGCGTGACGCTGGCGCGTGCCTCGGCAGGTTCCCTGGTCGGCCTGAAGGCCGAGCCTTTCTATGCCGTCGATTCCATTGCCGTCACCAAGGAGACGGTGAAGGAAGGCTGGAAGAAGTCGCTCAACAAGGATGTGCCCGCGACCATCGCGGACGCCATGAAGTAGCCGGCGCGGCAGGCTGCGAAGCACGCATCATCGGAGATCGAACATGTCCAGTGCCAACACCGGTACCGAGGTGGGCAGCCTCGCCAGCCGCTTCAATCTGCAGCAATATGTCGTCTATCTCGGCTTCCTGGCGATCTTCCTGTTCTTCGCTATCATGCTGCGGGACAGCGGCTTCCTCACCGTCCGCAACCTCTCCAACATCGTGCTGCAGACGGCGCCGGTGACGATCATGGCGATAGGCCTCGTCTTCGTCATGTCCGCCGGCGAGATCGACCTTTCGATCGGCTCGATCGTCGCGGTGGCGGCGCTCGCCGCCGCGGTCACCATCGCCTCCTATGGGATGGCGGCGGGCATCGTCGCCGGCCTGGGCGCCGGTATCCTCATCGGCCTCATCAACGGCGCGCTGGTCGCCTATGTCAGGCTGCCGTCCTTCCTGGTGACGCTGGCGACGATGGGCCTGTTCGCCGGTGTCTCGCGCTCGATGACCGACCTGCGTTCGATCTCGGTCACCAACGAGATCTTCACCGGCTTCTTCGGCTCTGGCTCGCTGCTCGGTGTGCCGTCGCTGATCTGGTGGACGGTCATCGCCATCGCCATCGGCCACCTCGTCTACCGTGAGACGCGTTTCGGCGCCCATGTGCTGGCGACTGGCGACAACGCCCGCGCAGCGAGCGTCTCGGGCATCAGCGTGCCCAAGATCAGGCTCGCCGTGCTCACCATCAGCGGCGGGCTCGCTGGGCTTGCCGGACTGCTCTATGCGGGCCGCCTGCAAGCGGCGAAATACACGCTCGGCGAGACCGATCTGATGACGGTCATCGCCGCCGTCATTGTCGGCGGCACGCTGCTCAACGGCGGCAAGGGCTCGATCGTCGGCGCTCTCGTCGGCTCGCTGATGATGGGCATGCTGAACAACGGCCTGATCCTGATGGGCCTCTCGGTCTCCGACCAGATGATCGTGCGCGGCCTGATCATCCTCACCGCCGTCGCCGTGTCGCTGCGCGACAAATCCCGCTGAAGGAACCTTTTCCATGTTTCTTGACGTTCTGCGCCGCCGCAACCCCGCCTTCATCGAGGCGGCGATCGGCCTTCATCAGCAGGGCAAGCTGCCGGCCAACGCCTATGTGCTCGATCTCGACACGGTCGAGCACAATGCGGCGGTCCTCAAGCAGGAAGCCGACCGGCTCGGCCTGAAGATATTCGCCATGACCAAGCAGGTCGGGCGCTCGAGCTCATTCTGCAAGGCGGTGATGCGCGGCGGCATCGAACGCGCCGTGGCGGTCGACATGGCCTGCGCGCGCGCCACGCACAAGGCCGGGATGAAGCTCGGCCATCTCGGCCATTTGCAGCAGATCGCGAAATTCGAAGCGGAGGCGGCGGCGAGCACCTTCCAGCCGGATTACTGGACCGTCTTCAACGACACCAAGGCCGAGGAAGCCGGCAAGGGCGCCAAGGCCGCCGGCTATGTCCAGCACCTGCTCGCCCGCATCGCGGCCGAAGGCGACATTTTCTACCGCGGCCATGAGGGCGGCTTCGACGCCGCCGAGGTTGTCGGCGTCGCCGACCGGCTCGATGCCGTTCCGGGCGGCCGCTTTGCCGGTATCACCACCTTCCCTGCCCTGCTCTTCGACCATGCCGCGCGAAAAGTGTTGCCGACGCCCAATCTGGCAACGCTGAGCAAGGCAGCCGAGGCGCTCGCCAGGGCCGGCCGTAAGGAGATCGAAATCAATGCGCCTGGCACGACGTCGAGCGTCATGTTGGCCGCGCTGGCCGAAGCCGGCGCCACGCAGTGCGAGCCCGGCAACGGACTGCATGGCACCACGGCGCTGCATGTCATGGAGGACCTGCCGGAATTGCCCGCGGTGCTCTACCTCACCGAAGTGTCGCATCTGTCGGGCGGCAACGCCTACTGCTTCGGCGGCGGCTTCTATATCGACCCGATCTTCCCGGACTATGACGTCAAGGCGATCGTCTCGGCCGAGCCGACAGCGGCCGCCACAGCGCTCAAAAGCGTCGAGGTGCCGCCGCCTTCGGCGATCGACTACTACGCCATGATCGACGCTTCCGGCGCGCGAGCTCCGAGGCCGGGCGACAGCGCCATCTTCGGCTTCCGCGGCCAGGCCTTCGTCACCCGCGCCTATGTCGTCGGCGTCTCAGGTATCTCGAAGGGCGATCCGAAGGTCGAAACGATCGAGAACGGCTTTGGCGAACCCTATGCCTGGCCTGTTTAGAGCATGATCCCGAACCGAAGGACCGCGTCAGCGAAAAGTGGGAACCGGTTTTCGGACAAGATCATGCTCCAACGAAGGAGATGACCATGAACGCGCCCATCCTGCAGCTTCAGGATATCCGCAAGAATTTCGGCGGCATCACCGCGATCGAGAACTTCTCGCTCGAAGTCTTTCCGGGCGAGATCGTGGCGCTTGTCGGCGACAACGGAGCCGGCAAGTCGACGCTGGTCAAGATAGTCTCGGGCGTGCATCCGCCTTCCTCCGGCACGATAGCCATCGAGGGCAAGCCGGTGACGATGTCGAACGCCACCATGGGGCGCGCGCACGGCATCGAGGTGGTTTATCAGGATCTCGCCTTGGCCGACCAGCAGACCGTCTACATGAACATGTTCCTCGGCCGCGAGCCGCTGAACCGCTTCGGCCTGCTCGACCGCCGCCGCATGATCGCCGAGACGGAAAAGCTGGTGAAGGAGCTCGACGTACGCATCCCTTCCGCTCATGCCACCATCCGCGACCTCTCCGGCGGTCAGCGCCAAGGCGTCGCGATCGCCAGGGCGACGCACTGGGCAAGCAAGCTGATCCTGCTCGACGAGCCGACTGCCGCGCTTGGCGTTGCCGAGACCGCCAAGGTGGAAGAAATCGTTCTGTCGCTGAAGCAGCGCAATGTCGGTATTTTGATCATCAGCCACAGCCTCGACCAGGTATTCAAGCTGTCGGACCGCATCTGCGTCTTGAGGCGCGGCAAGCAGATCGGCGTGCGCGAGACGAAGAAGACCGACAAGAACGAGATCATCGCCATGATCACCGGCCTGCAGCAGCAATAGCGGCGTAGCGCTTGGCCGGCTTAGGCGACGAGATTGCGGCTGGCCGCTTGCGTGGCCGGCTTCCCGAAATTGGCTTCGAGCCAGGCAATGGCGCTCGCGACATCTTCGATGGCGAAGCGCGCAGCGGTCTCGCCTTGCGGCTTGACGCGGATCGAGATCCCACCCGCGGCGTTGACCGTGTCGAAGCCGTTCTCGTCGGACGTATCGTCGCCGAGGAACACCGGGCGCCTGCCGGTGAACGGATCGAGCTGCATGAAGCGCCGGATCGCGGCGCCCTTGGCCGCTTCCAGCGGCATCAGCTCGACGCCGGCATTTCCGGCGATCACGCGGTAGCCTTGCGGCAAGCGCGCAAGTGCTGCCTCGACCAATTCCGTCGCCCGCGCCAGAAGCTGCGGGGCGGCTCTCGTGTGGATGGCGAGCACTGGCCCCTTGCGCTCGACATAGACGGCCTTGCTCGCCAGCTCGAGTTCGATCTCGTCGGCGAGCGCCGCCATATCCGCCGGCTCGTCAGCGGCTTCGATCTTTCCGTCCGGCGCGAGCCTGTGTTCCAGCCCGTAGAGGCCGGCGATCCGCAGTTTCAACGGGTCGAACAGATGGTCGACGGCTGCTATCGAGCGCCCTGTGATGAAGGCGAGCGCACCGTCGAGCCGCCGCTCGATCCTCTCCAGGAGAATGCGCAACTCCTCGCTGACCGAGACGGCGTCGGGATGCGCTGCATGCTCCAGCAAGGTGCCGTCGATGTCGAGGAAAAGCGCCCACCGGCCTTCGGGAAGCGGCGGGGTAAGGTCTGCTTGAATGGTCATCGGAATCCGACTGCCTGTTTGCGTTCGAACATGGAGACGACATTGTCCCCTGTGGGGCCTGTCGGCCGGTCGTATAAGGCAGTGACCCGGTCGAGGTCGCCGCGCTTTCTCAGCCGCGCCGCGTCGAGCAGCATGCTGCCGGCCCAGCGATAGACATTGTTGTCGCGCACGATATCCCGCATGCGCCGCATGCGCTCATGCTGCTCGTCCGTTCCCATGGTCAGCGCCTGCAGCATCGTCTCGCTCATCATCGCCGCGTCGTAGGGATTGACGATCAGTGCCTCCAGCAACTCGCGCGAGGCGCCGGCGAAGGTGCTGAGCAGCAGCACGCCCTGCTCGTCGTCGCGCGAGGCCACGAACTCCTTGGCCACGAGGTTCATGCCGTCATGCAGGCTGGTGACGAGGCAGATGTCGGCCGCGCGATAAAGTTCATAGACCGCGGCCTGCGAATGGTGCTCGGCTACCATGACGACCGGCCGGTAGGATTCGCTGCCGTAGCGCTGGTTGAGCTCCTCGGCACAGCGCAGGCATTCCTCATACAGCTGCTTGTAGGCCGGCAACGTGCCTCGGCTCGGCGCCGCGATCTGCAGGAACGCGACTTTACCCACCATTTCAGGATGGCGAATGAACAGCTCCTCGAGCGCATGGAAACGATCGAGGATGCCTTTGGTGTAGTCGAGACGCTCGACGCCGACGCAAAGCTTGGCGCCGGCTGGAATCCTGAACCGCTTGCGGACGCGTGCCCGGCATTCCTCGACGCTGGGCAGGGCTTTCAGGAGCTCGACCGGCCATTCGATCGAAATCGGATAGGAATGCACCAGCGTCACCTGACCACCATAGGAAATGGCGGCATCGGCTCGCTCGATGCGGCTCTCCATGAAGCGGTCGACGCTCTCGGTGAAGTTGTTGGCGTGGAACTGGGTGTGGAAGCCCACGATCGAACTGCCGAGCAGTCCGTCCAGGATGCGTTCGCGCCAGGGGCAGATGCTGAACACTTCCGAATTCGGCCAGGGGATATGCCAGAAGGTGATGACGATCGCCTCGGGCAGCCGCTCACGGATCATGCGCGGCAAGAGCGCGAAGTGGTAGTCCTGGACCAGCACGATCGGCCGCTCGTTGCGCGCCTCGGCAACTACCGTCTCGGCGAATTTGCGGTTGACGGCCTCATAGGCCTCCCAGTCCGACTCGCGAAAGATCGGGCGCGTGAACGCGATATGGCAGAGCGGCCACAGACCCTCATTGGCGAAGCCGAGATAGTAGCCTTGATATTCGTCATCGCTCAGCCAAACCCGGCGCAGCGTGTAGGAGGGATGGCCAGGCGGCACCTGCACGCGGTCGTTTCCATCGACCACGGTCCGGTCGGCGCTGCCGCCGCCATAGGCGATCCAGGTGCCGGCGCATGCGCGCGTGATCGGCTCCAGCGCGGAAACCAATCCGCTCGCCGGCACCACCAATTCGACCTCGCCGTCCTTGGACTCGTTGTGGATATACGGCTCGCGGTTGGAGACGACGATGACCTGCGCATCCGGCAGATCCTCGTCGAGGATCTTGCGCAAGGTTTCCGGCGACCAGCTCACGAGAGCCGCATCCACCGACTGGCCGTTCTTCTCGAACTCGCGCAGCACCTTGCGCGCGGCCTCGGACGCAACATCATCGCCCGGTGGAACGGAGGCTCGCGCGTGCTGGCGCCGATGCCGTGAAACTGAAATGAAGGTCGCCAGAGCGGAAAGTCCTAGGCTTGCGAGAATAAGGACCAAAAAAAGGTCGACGCCATATTGTGTCATTGAAATGCCAGGTTGCCTCCGGCTGTCCGCTCTTTGTTTTTCATTCTTGCCGGCTGCGGACCGGTGAACCGGTTCAGGGTGTGGAACGCACAAACCGGCCATGGGTTCCGACATTTTTCGATTGTTGAACGCGGACTTGCGACGCCTTCTTCTAGAGCATGATCCCGAAAAGTGGGAACCGGTTTTCGGAGAAAGATCATGCCCTAACAAAGAGTTAGACTGTGATGGCGATTCAACGAAACGCCATCACGGTCTAAGTCCGCACGATAAGCGGCACCTGGCCTTCATGACGATCGGAAAGGAAGGCCACGACGCGGTCGCCGACCCGCTGGAAGGTGAGATCGACCGCCTTGTCGCCGACCGAGAGATGCCGGAGCGTGAGCGTGTCGATGCCGATCGGCAGCCTTGGCCGCGTGACGTGCAGTTCACCTTCCCAGCCGTCGATCTCCAGGCCAAGGCAGGCCTGCATCAGCATGAAGGTGGAGCCCGCCGACCAGGCCTGCGGCAGGCAGGCGACGGGATAGGCGATCGGCGCCTCGCCGGGCGCGCGCGTGAAGCCGCAGAACAGTTCCGGCAGCCGCATGTTGAAATGCACGGCCGACTCGAACGTGCCGCTCATCAGCCGTACCACGCTGTCGCGCTCGCCGTAACGCGCCAGGCCCACGCCGCAAAGCGCGGTGTCATGCGGCCAGATTGAGCCGTTGTGGTAGGACATCGGATTGAAGAACACCGCATCGTCGGCGAGCGTCCGCAACCCCCAGCCGGAATGGAAGGCGGCCGACAGCAACTGGTCGGCGATCAGCTTGGCGCGCTCGGGCTGCGGCAGCCCGACAAAAAGCAGATGCCCGGCATTTGTTGTTCGAACCTTGCAGGGCTGGCCCTCGCCATCGATGGCCAGTGCATAGAAATTCAGGTCGTCCAGCCAGAAGTCGCGTTCCACGGCGACCCGCATTTCCTCGGCCCGGTTTTCCCAATGCTCGGCGTCCGCATATTCGCCGCGGCGGCGCGCGAGCGCCGCCAGGCCGCGGAAAGCGGCAAAGACATAACCCTGCACCTCGACCAGCGCGATCGGCCCCTTGGGGATGCGGCCGTCGGCGTGGAAGACAGAATCGAAACTGTCCTTCCAGCCCTGGTTGGCGAGACCGGACTCGGCGGCGCGCTGGTAGGTGACGAAACCGGTGGCCCGGCTCGCCTCCTCCGTCCACTCGGCGGCGGCTTTGAGCGAGGGCCAAAGCTTGTCGATGAAGGCCATGTCGCCTGTGCGGTCGGCATAGGCGGAAGCCAGAAGGATATAAAGCGGCGTGGTGTCGACGCCGCCGTAATAGCGGCCGAACGGAAGCTCGCGCAGCGCCGCCATCTCGCCCTTGCGCGTCTCATGCATGATCTTGCCAGGCTGGGAATCGCTGAAAGGCGAAGTCTCCGTCGCCTGGTGCTCGGCAAGAAAGGCCAGCACGCCGCGCGCCAGTCCGGGATTGAGCCAAAGCATCTGCAGGCTCGAGATCACGCCGTCGCGGCCGAACGCCGTCGAAAACCAGGGGATGCCGGCATAAGGGTAAGGCCCGGTCGAAAGCTCGGTGGTGAGCAGCGCCACATCGGCACGCGCGCGCTCGACCCAATCGTTGAAGACGCGGCCCGAGCTGTGCACCGTGGCGCCATGCCGGCGCTTGGCGCGCATGCCGAAGCGGGCGCGTGCCGCCGCGGCGCGGAAACGGTCCCGATCGGGCGGATCAGCGACCTCGGGACCCACTTCGATGTAGAGGACTTTTTGACTGCGCTTGGTCACCGCGATGAGGAAATCGGCGCGATTGTCGCTCAGTTGGTCGGGCGCCTGCGAAAAGGAGACCGCGGAAAGCCGCGGCAGACCGTCGAGGCCATCATAGCCGAGCAGCACCGAGGTCTTGTCTGCTTTAGCGGCATGCGTTGTGCCGCGCTTTACCCGGGTCGAGCCGCGCACCTCGAACATGTCGCGAAAGTCGGCGGAAAAATGCAGCGAGGCGGTGATGGTCGAATGCTCGCGGCTATAATTGGAAAGCGTGATGCGCTCGAACAGCCTGTCCTGCCAGATCAGCCTGACCCGTTCGATATGGATCGCGCCCTGAGGGATATCGCGGCCGCCGGCACTATGGATCGGCAAATTGGTCAGGTTGGACGTGAACAGCACATTGTCCTGGCTGAGTGAGGCGCCGAGCAGCGACATCTGCCTGCCGCCGATGGTCAGCCGGAATTCGGACAGCACGCGCGTGTCGTCGCGGAAGAAGCCGTCGCCGGCGCCCCTGATGTCGCCATAGGCGTCGGCGACGGCGAAGCAGTCGCCCTGCTTGAGCGCAAAAAGCCGGTGCGGTTCGCGTGGCGCCGTCTCGTCGAGCGAGGAAAGGGCCACGGCGGGATCAAGCTTGCGCTCGTCGAGCTCCGTCATTCATCACCTCTTCGTTTGCCCCGCCCTAGAGCATGATGCCGAAAAGTGTGAAGCAGCTTTCGGACAACATCGTGCTCTATCTCTTTGATTTAGTGCCGGATTCAGATTTCGGGTCGAACAGACCTGAAATCATCCGGCTCTAGGCAGTGAACGTCAGGAGGCCTTGGCCTCCGGCATGCCAGTCAGGCGCATATAGGCAGCGAGGTAGTCGCGTGCCATTCTTGCCGCCGAGAACCTTGTCTCGAAAACCGCCCTCACCTGCTGCCGGTCGAGGTCGAGAAGCGCCGGCATCGACGCGACCGCATCGTCCACGCTGTCCACGACGAAGCCGGTGACGCCGGTGTCGACGATCTCCGGCAAGGCGCCTTGATCCCAGGCAATCACCGGTGTGCCGCAGGCCATGGCCTCGATCGCGACGAGGCCGAACGGCTCCGGCCAGTCGATGGGGAACAAGAGACCTGCCGCGTTGCCGAGAAACTTGGCCTTCTCGTTTTCCGTGATCTCGCCGACATAGTCGATGCGGTCGCCATCGATGAGCGCCTCGATGTTACCGCGGAAATAAGCGCGGTCGTCGTCGCCGATCTTGGCCGCCAGCTTCAACTTCAACCCGGACCGCCGCGCGATCTCGATGGCGCGGTCCGGCCGCTTGTCGCGGGACAGGCGTCCGAGGAAGGCCAGATACGGCTCTTCCGCTTGCGGCTGATAAGTCGGCTGATAGGCATCGAGCGGCAATCCGTGATGGATCGTGGCGAGCCAATTCGCATCCGGCAGACCGCGCTTCTGGCTTTGTGAAATCGAGATCATCGGGAAACGCGGGAAACGTTGGTAGGCCGGCGCCAAGTCGACATAGTCGAGCCGGCCATGCGGCGTCGTCACCGTGCGACCCGCGATCTCCTCGAAGAACGGAAAATGCAGGAAGTGGCTGAGATGGAAATGGATGACGTCGAATTCGCCGGCGCGTTCGCGCACATCGGCGAGCATCGCCAGATGCGCGGCGATTTCCGATTTCTTCGGCCGCGGGTCGAGGCGTATCGCCTGGTCGCGGCCTGGCGCCAGCCGCGCCGAAGTCTCGCTGTCGCCGCTCGCGAACAGCGTGACGTCATGCCCGAGCTCGACGAGTGCTTCGGTGATGTAGAAGACAATCCGCTCCGTGCCGCCATATAGTTTCGGCGGCACGGATTCATAGAGCGGCGCGACATGGGCTATGCGCATCTGGTCCCTCGGCTGTTGACGCGAGGCAAAATGCGTCAGCCGCGAGATCGTTCCTGCCCAATTGGTCGCGGGCACGGGTCGATATCCGCTCGATAGGGCACGAAAGGCCCGCACGGCGTTGAACCACGCCGCGCTCTCCGAATTCGATGCCGGGCGCCAAGTAACTAAATCAACTTGATTTTCTAAAGTGGCATTCTAGGGTTGCCGTGGCTGGTAACTATCTCATGATCCCCAAGAAAGCCATCTCCGGCACAAATCTCGAGCAGGCGAAATCGCACAACCGGCGTGTTGTGATCGAAGCGATCCGCATCAACGGCGCGCTGTCGCGGGCCGCGATCGCAAGGCTGACGGCGCTGTCGTCGCAGACCATCTCCAACATCGTCGAGGAATTGGAAGCAGCCGGGCTGCTGCGTCCTGAAGCAACGCTGAAAGGCGCGCGCGGCCAACCCGCCGTCCCCTACTCGATCAACCCCGATGGCGGTTATTCGATCGGCCTGCAGCTCGACCACCAGCTGGCCGTCGGCGTCGTCACCGATCTCTCCGGCACCGTGCGCGCGCGCGTCGAGAGAGATGTCGACCGACCGACTCCAACGCAGGCTATGCCGCTGCTAGCCGCGATCTCGAGCGACCTGATCGCAACCTGCCGGCTGGACCGGACGAGACTGCTCGGCGCCGGGATGGCGATGCCCGGGCCGTTCGGCGTCGAAGGCATGACTTCGGTCGGGCCGACCGCCCTTCCCGGCTGGCAGGACTTTCCGGTGGCCGAAGAACTGGAGCGCCTGACCGGCATCGCCGTGATCGTCGAGAACGACGCCACAGCGGCGGCAGTAGGCGAGCGGCTTTACGGCGTTGCCCGCAAGCTCGACAGCTTCGTCTACCTCTTCATCGGAACGGGCCTTGGCGCCGGCCTGTTCCTCGACGGCCATCTCTACAAGGGCAGGCGCCACAATGCCGGCGAGATCGGCCACATCATCGTCAAGCCAGGCGGCCTGCCCTGCGATTGCGGCAAGCGCGGCTGCCTGGAGCGCTACGTCTCGCTGCGCGCCGCCTACGACAGGCTCGACCTGCCGGATCCCGATCATGCCTCCCCCGACCTGTTGGAAGAGCTTTTGGCAAGCGGCGACAGTCGCTTCGAAGCATGGCTCGCCGAGGCGGTCGAGCCATTGCGGCAGGCGATCGACGTCCTTGAAATGGCGCTCGACCCCGAGACCGTGGTGCTCGGCGGCTTCATGCCTCTGCCGGTGATCGAGGCACTGGCCGGGCGGCTGGAACCGCTCCATCTCTCAGTGAGCTCGACCAGCGCCCGTACCACGCCGCGTGTCCTGGTCGGCGCAGCGGGAAAGGACACATCCGTCCTCGGCGCCGCGGCCCTGCCGATCTTCTCGGAAACCAACCCGCAATTCGACGTGCTGCAGAAGCCGGTGGGCTGATACATTGGCGTTGAGCCAGGTTCCTACGAGGAACCAGGCGCCGCAGCGGTCACCCGCCACACCGTGTTGCCGACATCGTCGGCGATCAGCAGCGCGCCGGATTTGTCGACGGCAACGCCGACCGGACGACCCCTCGCCTCGCCCTTGTCATCAAGGAAGCCGGTGACGACGTCCTGCGCCATGCCGTTTGGATGCCCGCCGCTGAACGGCACGAAGATCACCTTGTAACCGTTGAAGCGGGAGCGATCCCAGCTGCCATGCTCGCCGACAAAGGCGCCGCCGCGATAGGATTGCGGCAGGTTGTTCGCGGTGTAGAAGGCAAGCCCGAGCGGCGCGACATGCGAACTCAGCGCGTAATCCGGCGGGATGGCCTTCGCCACCATGTCCGGCCGCTGCGGCATCACACGCGGATCGACATTTTGGCCGTAATAGCTATAGGGCCAGCCATAGAAGGCGCCGTCCTTCACCGATGTCATGTAATCCGGCACGAGGTTCGGCCCGAGTTCGTCGCGCTCGTTGACAACGGTCCAAAGCGCCTTGCTCTGAGGCTCGAACGACAGCCCGTTGGGATTGCGCAACCCGCTGGCGAAAATGCGCGAGCGACCGGTGGCGCGATCGACCTCCCAGATCGCGGCGCGGTCCTTCTCGGCCTGGATGCCGTTCTCGGTGATGTTGCTGTTCGAGCCGACGCCGACATAGAGCAGCGAACCGTCGGGACTCGCCACCAGGCTCTTCGTCCAGTGGTGATCGATCGGTCCGCCCGGCAGTTGCGTCAGCACCTTGCCGGATGCCATGATCTTGGTGTCGCCCGGCTGATAGGGGTAGCGCACAATCGCGTCCGTGTTGGCGACATAAAGGTCGTTGCCGACCAGCGCCACGCCGAAGGGCGAGTTGAGATGGTCGAGGAACACCCCCTGGTAGTCCGGCTTGCCGTCGCCATTGCTGTCGCGCAAGAGCGTGATGCGGTTGCTCGGCCCGGTGTCGCCGCCGGAGGTGACCCAGCTCTCGACCCAGCCCATGACGATGTCCTTAGGCCGCTTGACCGATGCTTCGGTCGGCGCCGTTGATTCCACCACCAGTATGTCGCCATTGGGCAGCACGTAAAGCGAGCGCGGATGCTGAAGCCCCCTGGCCAGCGCCTCGATTTGCAGACCTTGCGCGACCGCCGGCTTTTCATCGTTTTTCCAGCCGACCACCGAGGCCAGATGCATCGGCGGGAACAGGTACTGGTTTATCTCGGGCAGCTTCGGGTTCGGACCGATCTGCGCGTTCGGGTTGGTGTTGTCGTCGCTGCAGCCGGCAAGGCCCAGGGCCATTGCGCAGCAGAGCGCCGCAGTCGTCCATTGGATTGCGCTATCAAATCGTCTCATCGGCCACTCCTACATGATGGCGATAGACCAGCGCCCAGCCGAGCCAGCCCGTGAAGATCAGGACGATCACCACCAGCGCCGACAAGATCAGCCCGGTCGGCACGACGGATGACCAGGCGTCGCGCGTGTGGATGAGCATGTTGAAGAAAGACAGCACGAGCACGACGAGGTTACCCGCCATGTGCAGCCATGCGGTCGGCTGAGCGCGTATCTTGCGGCCCCCAAGAAAGTCGGTGAGCCCTGCGATGGCGGCCAGAATGCCGACAATGACACCCACGGTCAGGAGCCAGGCCGAGAAGTTGGCCCAGGTCATTTCCGCTGTCTGCCAATAGACGATATCGGTGAGCAAGGTCCCGACGAAACAGGCGATCGGGATGGTGACGAGCATGGGATGGATGGGATGGCCAGCTATGCTTGCCGTGGATTGCGGATTTTCCATGAGGAAGCTCCTTTCCGCGCTGCTGCTAGGATGTAACAGCGCGAAAAGGCGAATGTTCCTCCGGAAATTCTCGCGCTCACCAGAAGGTGAATGCCCGATTGTCAGCCATGGCTGACGCGGAATAGACCGTTCCAGGGTGGCCGGGCGCGCATTTTACGGACGACAATCACGCAAGCCGCGCGGCATGCCACTTCAGGTGATCGTCCATGAAGGTCGAGATGAAATTGTAGGAATGGTCGTAGCCGTCCTGCATGCGCAGGGTGAGGTCGATGCCCGCCTTCTTGCATGCCTCTTCGAGCAGCCATGGCCGAAGACCGTCCTGCAGAAAGCCGTCGGCGGTGCCCTGGTCCACGAGGAATTCCGGAAAACGCTTCCCATCCTCGATCAGCAGCGTCGCGTCATAGGCGCGCCAGCCCTTCTCGTCCGGCCCGAGATATTTTTCGAACGCAGGCCGCGACCAGCCGGCCGTCGACGGCTGCACGATCGGTGCGAAGGCCGAGCAGCTCCGGTAGCGTTGCGGATTCTTGAGCGCGATCGTCAGCGCGCCATGTCCGCCCATCGAATGGCCGAAGATGGCCTGGCGTGCCATGTCGACCGGGAAGTTGGCGGCGGCGAGCGCCGGCAATTCCTCGGTGATGTAGGAATACATGCGGTAGTTTTTCGCATAAGGCTCCTGCGTTGCATCGAGGTAGAAGCCGGCGCCGCAGCCGAACTGCCAGTTGTCCTTCTCGTCCGGAACGTCAGGTCCACGCGGGCTGGTGTCGGGACACACGATGACGAGGCCGAGTTCGGAAGCCAGACGCCGGTACTCGCCCTTGTCCATGACATTTGCGTGCGTGCACGTAAGGCCCGACAGGTACCAAAGGACCGGAAGGTGGCCGTCCTTGGCTTGGGGCGGCACGAAGACGGCGAAGGTCATGTCGCAGGCACAGACCTCGGAAGCGTGGGAATAGACGCCCTGGATGCCGCCATGCGATTTGGAGGTGGAAACGACCTTCATCGGCTCTGCCTTTCGTAGGGAAATCTCGATCCGGCATAACCGCCGGCCGGGCTTGGCGCAACCTTGCGCCTCGCAAAACCAGACCGACGCGATGGAATAGGTCGGCGCTGATCAGTCTGCCGGACCAATACTGGGCCTTTGCCGCCAGGAGCTGCCCAATACCGACTGGGCCAGATCGCGCATCGCGCAAAGCTCTCGCCTGTCGACGCTTCGCCGAGGCGAGGACGCGCGCGTTGGCCGATTATCTGAACGCCCTTTTAGCTTTCCTTGTTTGAGGTCGCCGGCAGCCGGAGTAATAGTCGCGTCGGAATTCGTGAGGAGGAGACGATGACGCTGAACTTCGACCCGAGGGCGAAGGCCACCACGCTCTACCATGGCGAGTTCCGGCCAATGTTCATCGGCGGCAAATGGGTCGCGGCGCAATCCGGTGAGGAGATGCAGGCGCTGAACCCGGCGACGGGCGAAGTGCTGGCAACCGTGCCGCGCGGGTCGGCCGCCGACATCGACGCGGCGGTGGCCGCGGCGCGCGCGGCCCTCGAAGGCCCCTGGTCGAAATTCTCGCCCTACGAGCGGCAATGCGTGTTGCTCAGGATCGCCGACCTGTTCGAAAAACATTGGGAAGAGATCAGCGTCTCCGACACGCTCGACATGGGATTGCCGATCACCCGCACACTAGCCAACCGGCGCCGGGTCATCGGCATGCTGCGCTTCTATGGCGGCATGGCGACCGCGATGCATGGCGAGGCGATCGACAATTCCATTCCGGGCGAGATCGTCACCTTCACCCGGCGCGAGCCGGTCGGCGTCGTCGGCGCGATCATCCCCTGGAATGCCCCGACCGCCGCCTCGATCTGGAAGATCGCGCCGGCCCTGGCCACCGGCTGCACCATCGTGCTGAAGCCCTCGGAGGATGCATCGCTGACGCCGCTCCTGATCGCGCGGTTGATGCAGGAGGCCGGCGTGCCCGACGGCGTCGTCAACATCGTCACCGGAACCGGCGCCGAGGCCGGCGCGCGGCTTGCCGAGCATCCCGACGTCAACAAGATCGTCTTCACCGGCTCGACGCCGACCGGCCAGGCCATCGCCCGCGCCGGCGTCGCCAACCTCAAGCGCGTCTCGCTGGAGCTTGGCGGCAAGTCGCCGATCATCGTCTGCCGCGACGCCGATATCGACAAGGCCGTGCCGGTTGCGGCGATGGCGGTGTTCGTGCATTCCGGCCAGATCTGCATTGCCGGCTCACGCCTGTTCGTGGCGCGCGAGATCCATGACGAATTCGTGCGCCGGGTCGCCGAGTTCGCCGGCAAGCTGCGCATCGGCCACGGCATCGAGGCGGAAACCGAGATCGGGCCGCTGATCAATGCGCGGCAGGCAGGCAAGGTGGAAGGCTACATCAAGGCCGGCAGCGACGAAGGCGCCAGGCTGGTCGCCGGCGGCTCAAGGCTGACGGGCGAACTCTATGACGGCGGCAACTTCATCGCGCCGACCGTCTTCGGCGCGGTGTCGGACAAGATGACGATCGCGCGAGAAGAGATCTTCGGGCCGGTCATCTCGGCGATGCCCTTCGACACGCTGGATGAGGTCGTCGCGCGCGCCAACGCAACGCCTTACGGTCTCGCGGCCGGCATATTCACCACCAATCTCGGCACCGCGCACAAGCTCGCCCGCCGCGTCAAGGCCGGCTCGGTCTGGGTCAACATGTACCATGCCATCGATCCGGCGGTGCCGTTCGGCGGCATGAAGATGTCCGGCTATGGCCGCGAGGGCGGCGTCGAGCATCTGCACGAGTATCTCGAAACGAAAGCGGTCTGGATCCAGACGGATTGATATTCAGGTGAGGCCGCCTGCAACGGTCGCCTTCTCAGGCCCGCGGCGGCTCGCCGGTATAGGCGCGCGCGATAAGGGCCCAGATCGGTTCCCGCTCCAGCGCCCGCGGGTTCCAGTAGGGATTGGCCAGCGCGCGGTCCGTTGCGATGTCGATCCCGTCGGGCGGCATGCCTATCTCGGACAGGGCGCGCCTTGCGCCGATCCTGCCCGCGAGATCGTAGAGGGCCGTCGCCGGGTCATTCGTCTTCAGCACGGCCCGCAGGGTTTGCATGACGGCCGGAACGGCGGGGGCATTATAGGCCAGCGCATGCGGCAGCACGATCGTATGGGTCTCCGCGTGCGGCAGGTCGAAACTGCCGCCCAGCGTGTGACAAAGCTTGTGATGCAGCGCCATGCCGACCGAGCCGAGGCAGATGCCGCAGAGCCAGGCGCCATAAAGCGCCTCGGAGCGCGCGTCGCGGTCATGCGGGTTCCCGGCGATGACCGGCAAGGCGCTCACCAATGCGCCGATGGCCTCGGTTGCCATCAAATCTATCACTGGGTTGCTTTCCCTTGCGTAGAGCGCCTCGACCGCATGGGCGATGGCGTTCATGCCGCTTGTTCCCGACAAGGAAGCGGGAAGCGTCATCGTCAGGTCGACGTCGTAGATGACCACTTCCGGCAGCACCTTTGGGCTCGATTGGGTGACCTTCACGCCATCCTTGGTCTCGCCGAGGATCGGCGTCATTTCCGATCCGGCATAGGTCGTCGGCATCACGATCTGCGGCAGGTTGGTGCGCAAGGCGATCGCCTTGGCGAGGCCCGTCGTGGAGCCGCCGCCGACCGCGACCAGCCCGTCGGCCTTGAGTTCCGCCACGACGCGCAGCGCATCCTCGGTCACGGACACGGGCGTATGCATCGTCGCCCCGGCATAGACCCCGGCCGCCGTGCCGCCGAGCGATCCGGCAAGACGCCGCGCGTCGGCCTCCTGCGGCGGCGTTGCCAGCACGAGCACGCGTTTCAGTCCGAGCCGGTCGATCTCTTCCGGCAGCCGAGCGATCGTGCCCGATCCGAAGACGACGCGTGCCGGTTGGCCGTTATAGACGAAGCTTTTCATCGAGCCCCTCCCCGTCAGGCCCGGTTGTCGACACGCAGCAGGAAGGGATTGATGCTGACGCTCTGCCAGACATTGGCGGCGTTGAACGGGTCGGCGGCGTTGAACGCCTTCACCTCCTCGATGCTGTCGGCGGAAAAGACGAAAAGCGAGCCGATCATGGTTGCGCCGTCCGCAGCGACCAGCGGCCCGGAGATCACGGTCGTGACCGAGCCGCCGGCAAGATAGGCCTTGTGGGCATCATAATTGACGAGCCGGCGCTGAAGCGCATCGGCATGGTCGAGACAGTGCACGGCAAAGAGCAAGGTAATCCTCCCGGGTAGGCGCGACGCTTCATCGATCGTCGCTAAGTCTACTCCTCCCCGAAGGAACTTAAATCGACTCCCGTCGAACAGGCTGGTCAATTAGTCCAATCTGGACAGATGCTGGCCGATGCTGTCGTGATGGCTTGCGACGAAGAAGCGCGCAAAGGCGCCACCCCGCATCGCGCGGTCCGGGAGCGCAGCCGCGAGATCGCCGTGGCGTCAGGCGATCCGCTGCTCGAACTGTGCGATGTCCGCGCTCTTGCGCAGTCCGGTCGCGACGACGGACACGCGGAACTTTCCTGCCAATGCCTGGTCGAAGATGGCGCCGACGATGATGTCGGCATCGGCGTCGACTTCTTCGCGTATCCGCGTCGCGGCTTCGTCGACCTCGAACAGCGTCATGTCCATGCCGCCGCAGATCGACACGAGCAGCCCCCTGGCGCCGGACATGGAAGCTTCATCGAGGAGCGGATTGGCGATCGCCGCCTCGGCCGCGATCTTGGCGCGCCCCTCTCCGGAGGCCTCGCCGGTTCCCATCATCGCCCGGCCCATGTCCCGCATCACCGACTTCACGTCGGCGAAATCGAGATTGATCAGGCCTTCCTTGACGATCAGGTCCGTGATGCAGCCGACACCCGCGTAGAGAACGCGGTCCGCCATGGCGAAGGCGTCGGCGAACGTGGTCCTGGCGTCGGCGACCCTGAAGAGGTTCTGGTTCGGGATGACGATCACGGTGTCGGCGCTCTCGCGAAGGCGTTCGATGCCTTCCTCGGCCGCCTGTGTCCTGCGCTTGCCTTCGAACACGAAAGGCTTGGTGACGACGGCCACCGTCAGGATGCCGGCATCGCGCGCCGCACGCGCGATCACGGGCGCAGCACCCGTCCCCGTGCCGCCGCCCATGCCGGCGGTGATGAAGCACATATGCGTTCCCGCCAGGTGGTCCATGATCTCGTCGATGGATTCTTCCGCGGCAGCGCTCCCGACCTGGGGCAAGGACCCGGCGCCCAGGCCCTCGGTCACATGCGCGCCCAGTTGGATCAGCCGCGACGACTTCGACATGGTAAGCGCCTGGGCGTCGGTGTTGGCGACGACGAACTCGACGCCCTGCAGCCCTTCGGCGATCATGTTGTTGACGGCGTTGCCGCCGGCGCCGCCGACCCCGACAACGGTGATCTTGGGCCTCATCTCCAGGATTTCCGGCTTGGCGGTCATTTTCTCATCTTTCTACCGAAGGCACCGGCGGCTCCGTCGCACGTTCATGCGGAACCGGAGCGACAAGCACACCGAATCAGGCGACCCCCGCCGACATAAGGGAATCAGAGCAGGCGTCTCCCTGCAAGGTCCGCTGACATTCTGCACCAGCGCAATGCCTTGCCATGCGCTGGAAAGCGCCTGGGCGCTCGAATGATCCGAGCCGGCCCGCTGCAGGAAATTCTATTGTGTCACCGAAGTCGAGGTACCCCAGGTATCCGACAGCACATAGCCTTGCGGGTAGGGATCCGTCGGATCGAGATAGTAGTTGTGCTCTCCTGTGATCCAGGCCCTGCCGGTTATCTGCGGCACGATCGCCTTGCGCCCGGCGACTTCGGTGAGTTCGAGGATCTTGCCGGTGAAGCGCGAGCCGATGATCGATTCATGGATCAGCGCCTGGCCTTCCTTCATCTGGCCCCGCGCCTGCAGCACCGCCATGCGGGCCGAGGTGCCGGTTCCTGTCGGGCTGCGGTCCGAGCGGCCGGGCGAGACGATGCAGGTGTTGCGCGTGACGTTGCCCGGCCCCTGGAACGGCATGGCGAACTGCACGATCGACACACCGCGCACATTGTCGAACTGCGGATGCACGACATCGAGCTGCTCGCGCGCCGCGCGGCGGATCTTCTCGCCGGCCACGGCCAATTCGCGGGCCTCGTCGGGTGTGACCGAGAAGCCGAGCGCGGGCGCATCGACAATCGCGTAGAACATGCCGCCATAGGCAATATCGACCTTGATCGTGCCGAGCCCTTCCACCTCGATATTGGCAGCGAGGCGCTCGGCGAAGGCGGGGGCATTGCGCAGCGTGATCGACAGGCATTTGCCGTCTTTGCATTCGGCGCGCACCTCGATGACGCCACCGGGCATATCAAGCTTGAAGCGCGTCTCCGGCTCCTGCATCGGCACCATGCCGGTCTCGAGCAGCACCGTGGCGACGCAGATCGTGTTGGAGCCAGACATCGGCGGATATTCGGTTGGCTCCATGATGATGGCGCCCGCGGCGCAATCCTCGCGCGTCGAGGGCACCAGGAGATTGACATGCCGGGCAACGCTGCCGCGCGGCTCGCAGATCAGCATGCGCCTGATATGGTCGTGATCGCGTTCCATCGTGATCATCTTCTCCATCATCGTGCGGCCGGCAGGCGGCAGCACGCCGCCCACGATGACATCGCCGATCTCGCCCTCGGCATGGCAGCCGACGACGCGGATGCTGGTTTTGGTGCGCATTGCTTTTTTCTCCCTGTCCGCCGCGACCATCCGCCTGGCAAGTGGTCCTGCTTTGCGGACAAACTGATCAATCCGCGCGCCAGCCTCAAGGAGATTCCGCGAATGACCGCCAACGTTTTTCCAGCGGCGCGCCGAGACCGCGGAAAATTCCCGCTCGGCGGTCGCGCCTTCCTCTCGCAGCGTTCGGGCACAGATCGTGGCATTTTCATCAGCTCTGTACCTTTTCCTGCACCTTCCCGAGAGCGTTTGCTGGCTCGCAGGATGCGTGAACAACCAGCAATCGACCGATGAGCCAGTCAGGGAACGTTACGATCGTCGAGGTAGGCCCTCGCGACGGCCTGCAGAACGAAAAGGCGGTCATCCGCAGCCAGGACAAGGTCGCGCTGATTGGGCTGCTGGCGGATGCCGGGCTCAGGCGGATCGAGGCGACGGCATTCGTCTCGCCAAAATGGGTGCCGCAGATGGCCGACCATGACCAGGTCATGCGGGGAGCTCCGCGCCGGCCCGGCTTGGTTCTCTCGGCACTCGTGCCGAACGAAAAGGGCGCGGCGGCCGCGATCGAGGCCGGCGTCGAGGAACTTGCCGTCTTCGCTAGCGCGTCGGAGACCTTTGCGCGAAAAAACACCAATTGCACGATCGCGCAGAGCATCGAACGGTTCGGGCCGGTGATAGCGCTTGCCGCCGCCCACGGGCTCCCTGTGAGGGGTTACGTCTCCTGCGCCATCGACTGCCCTTACGAGGGAGAGATCGAACCGCAAGCCGTGCGAGATGTCTCCGAGCGGCTGATCGGCATTGGCTGCCACGAAGTGGCGGTCTCGGACACGATCGGACGCGCTAGCCCCGGGCGGATCGATCGGATGTTGGCCGAGGTAACGCAAGGCATTGCCGCCTCGCGCCTCGCCTGTCATTTCCATGACACGTCGGGCCAAGCGCTGGCGAACATCGACGTCGCCTTGGCCTTTGGCGTCCGGGTCTTCGACAGCGCCGTCGGCGGGCTGGGCGGCTGCCCCTATGCACCCGGCGCCGCCGGCAACGTCGCCACGGAGGCCGTGGTCGCCCATCTGGCGGCGCTCGGCTATGACACCGGTGTCGACGCCGACAAGTTGGAAGACGCCCGCGCCCTGGCGCTGCGGCTGAAGGCCGGTACAGGTCTGCGCGACTGACCCACCGCCTTGGCGGAGAGATGCACGATCCTGAGGCAAGGAATGGAGCAGGCCGGCGTTCTATGGGACGCTGACTGTCCTAATGGACCGCGGCATACATGATCGATTCTTCCGTCGCGTTGCGGCGATCCATTTCCTCGACAATCTTGCCCTGACGCGCAATGAGGATCCGGTCCGACAGCGTGAGGATCTCCGGCAGATAGGAGGAGATCACCGCGATCGCGATACCCTGGTCGGCGAGCTGGTTGATGAAGGCGTGGATTTCGGCGATGGCGCCGACGTCGACGCCGCGCGTCGGCTCGTCGAAAATCACCAGCTTCGGCTTCTGCACCAGCGCCTTGGCGATGACGACCTTCTGCTGGTTGCCGCCCGACAGCTCGATGACCTTCGCATTGGGGTCGATGGCGCGGATGTTCAGACGCTTGCGCCAGTCTTCGGCGAGCGAGCGAGCCTGCCGCATCGATATGATGCTCAGGCCGCCATAGGGCTGGCCGCCGAGATGACCCATATAGATGTTCTCGGCGATGCTCATCGTCTCGAAAAAGCCCTCGGCCTTGCGCTCCTCGGTGACGTAGACGACGCCGTCGCGCACGGCGGGAGCGGGCACCAGATAGCGTTTGGGCTGTCCGTCGATCTTCACCTCGCCGCCGTGGAAGAAGTCGCGCTTGAGCACGCCGCTGACAACTTTCAGCGTCTCGGTGCGGCCGGACCCGACCAGGCCGAAGATGCCCGTCACCTGGCCGGCATAAAGCGAGAAGGACGTGTTGCGGACCATGTTGCCCATCGATAGATTCTCGACCGAAAGCACTTTTGGCCCGCGCGGACGCGGCGCGCGGGTCCGCGAAGCGCCGCTGTAGATCTCGTCGGTGCGCGTACGGCCGACCATCGCCTGGATGATCTTCTGGCGGTCGAAGGCGGACGCCTTGTCGGATGCGACCAGCCTGCCGTCGCGCAGGATGGTGATGCGATCCGCCACTAGCAGCGCTTCCTCCAGCGCATGCGAGATGAAGATGATGGAGACCCCTTCCTCCTTCAGCTTCTTGATCAGCTTGAAGAAATAGCTCTTCTCCTCGGGCGTCAGCGTTGCCGTCGGTTCGTCGAAGATGATGACTTTGGCCTTGTGGTGAACTGCCCGCGCGATCTCCACCATCTGTTTCTGGGCCGCGCCGAGCGAGCCGACGACGGCGGAAGGATCGACATGGAAATTGAGCGACTGCAGAAATTGCTGCGCCGAGATGTAGATGCCGCGAAGGCGGTTGAGCGGCTTTTCCTTGCCGAGATAGATGTTCTGGGCGACCGTCATCGACGGCACCAGGCTGTTTTCCTGGTAGACCATGGCGATGCCTTTCGCGAGGCCCTCGGCGGGGGTGCCGAGGCGCTCCTCCCGACCATTGATGAACAGCTTGCCGCTGCTCAGCGGATAGACCCCTGCTATGACCTTGGTGAGCGTGGATTTGCCGGCGCCGTTTTCGCCGAGCAGGGCGTGAATCTCGCCAGGCAGCAGTTGGAAATCGACATCCAGGAACGCCGGATTGCCCCGAAAATCCTTGGTTGCCGCCTTGAGTTCGACGATGGGTGTCATGCTAAGGCATCCAAGGTGGAAACGATGTCCGGCTCGCTGGGATCGAGATGATCGAGCGCCAGGATTGCGCCGCAGCCTTTCGAGGTCAAAAGCAGTCGCCCTGCGTCTTCCACGCAGGAGGTTATGCCGTGGCGCTTGCCGTCGGCCCGGCTGTGCGCGCTCCAGATCGGCTGGAATTGATCGTCGAGCCTGACCACGAGACCGTAGGAGCGCGTGGGAGCCCATGGCTTGTGGATACCAAGCCGGATGACGCCGCCCGCCTGCAGGGGCTCCTTGAAGCTGTGGCCGCTGGAGAGCGTGGGCGCGATCCAGTATTCGGGAGCGACCGTCTCCATCATCTCGCGCTTGTAGCGCTTTTCACGCAGCACGAATTCCTGCAGCTGGGAGCGCACCGCAAACATGGTCAGCCAGTACCCTCCATGGTTCGACGGACAGATGCGGCCCGGATAGGCCGGCAGGTCAGCCAGCGGCGTCGCGCGGCCTTTGCTGCCGATCCCGACCGTCAGCAGGTGGTGCCGCCATGCCTCGCTGACGGCCACACGGTCGCCGTCGGCGATGCACACGCCCGAGGGATAGCCGAGGCCGCCCTGGATCACCGAGGCACCCCGGGCACCGATATCGATCCTCAGCACGCTGCCGCTGCGGCCAAGCTCCAGGAGGTCCTGCGCCCATTCGCCAACCGGGTGGGCGCTCGAGCCGTTGCAGACCACGAGCGTGTTTTCGTCGGCGAACACGCCGGCGGTCGGACAGTTGAGCCGTTGATTGCCGATGTTGGCGGGCAGCCGCTTTCCATCATGCGGTCCGCCCGCGATCGCGATTCCCTGCCCGTCCAGGCCGACGGCGATCGCACCGCCGGCGGAGGCCGCCAGAAACGTGATGTCCGCGTCATAGGTCTGCCGCGTTTTGACCGAGCCGTCGCTCGCGACCTCGACTAGGCTCCTTCCCGACGAAGCCAGGACATGGGTGCCGGCGACGGCCAGATTGTCGGCGCCTGCCAGCATCGCGATGCTGAAGACCCTTTCGAGCAGGTTGTTCGGCTTCAGCGCGCCGTCCATGACCGGTACGGTGATGGAATGCTCGCCACGGCCGCCCATGAAGCTGTCGACGATGCCGCCGATGTAGCGCGAGAAGCTCATGAGCGCGCTCCCCAATAGGCTGCCTGCGACGTCCAGTCCGGATCGGCCGCGGGCAATTTCAGCCGGCCGATCCGGTCGTTGTAGAGTCCGCCGAGATAGAGATAGCCCTTGTGCTCGCGCATCGACGTCACCATCGGATGGTTCTTGCCGCCAAGGTCCCAGTAGGATTCGACGATCTGGCCGTCCGGGCTGAACTTCAGCACGCAGCCGGTGTTGATGTTGGGGAACAGCCACTCGTCCCGGGCAACCCGCTTGGCCATGCGTTTGCGCAGCGAGGGCATGCGCATGGCGAGGTCGAGCGCCGGCGACCGCATGCCGACCAGGGCCAGCCAGAAATTGCCGTCCGAGGCGCGATTGATGTTGTCGGGATATCCGGGAAGGTTCGGGATCGTGACCTCGCGCTTGCCTTTGTTCGGCCCCGCGAACCAGTACCGGTTTATGCGGCATCCCCAGGTCTCGGCGAAGAAGAAGGATTCGCCGTCGCCGGCCATGCAGACCCCGTTCGGGAACTGGAGGTCGCGCAGGATTGTCGCCGTCGACCGGTCCCTCGGGTCGTAGCAGATCAGGCGTCCGTTGCCGCGGCTCTCCAGCGCATCGGTCGGCCAGTCATGCATGTCGTAGCGGATGGTCGCTTCGGAGAAGAAGATGCGGCCGTCCGGCGCGATGTCGAGATCGTCGGCGAGCTTAAGGCGTGAATCGTCGATGACCGACAGGAAGGTGCGCTTGGTCTCGTCGGTGAGCTTGGTCACCTTGCGGTCCGGCGAGACCTGATAAAGGCCCATGCCGCCGATGCAGACATTGAGGTTGTCGTCGGCGTCGAACGCCATCCCAAGCGGGTGGCCGCCGATATGCACGAAAACCTCCCACCGCGCATAATCGGGCGCCAGGAAGCGCACGATGTCGCCATGGCGGTTGGGGCAGTAGAGATTGTCCTGGCGGTCGAAGATGACGTCCTCCGGCCCTTCGATCTCGCCCTTGCCGATCAGCGTGACGTCTTTCAGCCGGTCGTTGAGCGCGTAGGGGCTCGTCGATCCGGCATCGGTTTCGGGGAGTTCGGGAAGGCGGAAATAGCTCGGCGACACATAGACCTTGTTGAGCAGCTTGTGCCTGTTCTTCAGCCAGCGCACATCGATGGCCACGACGCAGAGCAGCACGATGCCGAGGATCATCGAGCTGATGCCGCCGGTGATGCCGATGCGAACCATGCTGTCGGTGAGGATGAGCACGACCACGGCGCCCAGCACCGACTTGACGACCGAGCCGCGGCCGCCGCCCAGGCTGTTGCCGCCGAGGACGGCCGCCGTCAGCGCGGCGATCTCGAGGCCGACGCCGGTATCCGATCCGGCGCTGCCAAGCCGGGCCGCGAAGAACACGCCGGCCAGCGAGACCAGCACGCTCGACCAGACATAGGTCGAGAAGATGACGAACTTGACCTTCAGCCCGGCATTGTAGGCCGAGCGGCGGCTGCCGCCGACGGCGGTGATGTGCCAGCCCATCCTGGCCCGGGTCAGCACGATGTGCCACAGGACGATGACGACCAAGGCTACAAGAAAGGAGAATGGGATCCCGAAGACGCTGCCTTCGCCGATGAAGGCCCAGAGGTCGGAATCCGGAAACACCGCGGAGATGTCGACCGCATAGTGGAGCAGGATGATGTCGACGATCGAGCGGATGATGATCAGCGTGACAAGCGTCGTCAGAAACGCCCGGATGCGCAGATAGCCGATCAGGAAGCCGTTGACCGCGCCGCAGACCGCCCCTACCGCCAGCGTGGTCAGCACCGTGGCCCAGACCGGCCAGCCGAGGAGCGAAATGCAGATCAGGGCCGTGATATTGGCAAGCGCAAAGACGCTGCCGACCGAAAGGTCGAGCCCGCCGGCAAGCAGCACGATGCCCATCGCGACGACGACCAGCGCAAACTCCGAGAGCTGGCGCGACGTCTCGGTCACGCTGTCAAGCGTGAAGAAATGCGGATTCTCCAGAAGGAAGAAGCCGATCGTCAGGATCGTGGCGAAAACCGGAACGGCATTGTCGCTCCAGCGCTTCGACAGCACTTCGCCGAGCACCTTTTCAGGAAAATAACGAAAATAGAGGCGCTCGATCGCTTCCATCACAACGTCCCAATCAAATCCGGCTTGGCCGGGGCCGCCGCGTATCGCGCAACGGCCCGGCGTGTTCCTATTTCTTCAGCTGATCGAGGTCCCAACAGCTGTTCGCGGACATGGTATCCTTGGTGATGAACTTGTTGGGTGTGTAGAGCGCGAATTTGAGCGAGCCTGCCGGCTCCTTCGACTGCAACAGCACCTTGATGGTGTTGTTCAGGTCGCGGCCCTGGCCCTCGACATCGTAGGAGATGACCTCGTTGAAAGTGCCGTTCTGCACGCCCTGGCATGCGGTCTTGTTTCCACCGCCCGAGGTGATCAGGTAGATGTCCTTGCCGGACTCCTGAATGGCCGCGCCGGTGCCCGCATCCATGACGTCCCAGAAGCCGACGATGCCGCACAGGTCCGGGTTCTGCTGGATCACCGTCTGGGCGATGCCATGCGCCTTGGACTGGTCCCAGTCGCCCGTCTGGCTGGAGACGATCTTGATATCGTCGTGACCCTTGAGCGTTTCGGTGATGGCGTTGAGCTGATAGACGCTCGCCGCCGCCGTGGCCGGGCCCTGGATGATGGCGATCTTGCCGCTCTTGCCACTCGCCTTGCCGCATTTCTCGATCATGCGGTTGGCGGCGTATTGGCCGATCCCGTACCAGTCGGCGCCGACGAAGGCGTCGGTCTGATAGCTCGACTTCATGTTGACCTGGATGACTTTGATGCCCGAATCCTCGGCCTTCTTCAGGGTGCGCGCGTAGGACGCCACATCGAAATTCTGCACGACGATGATGTCCGGCTTTTCAGTGATCGCCTGGGTCAGCGCGCGCGTGCCGGTGTCGGTGCTCCAGTTGGCGTCGCGGATGTCGATCGTGTAGCCGAGCCGCTTGGCTTCCTTTTCCATGATCGCGGCCCAGCCTTCCGGCAGGTCGAAGCTCATCGACATCGGCACGAAGACCACCTTCTTACCGGCGAGCGAATCGAGCGTCGGCTGCCTCAGGGCGTCGGCCATGCCCTCCTGCGCTATCGCGCAGCCCGTGGAAATGATTGCCGCCGCGAGCGCGGCCGCCGCGTATTTCAGGATCATCATCTCGGTTCCTCCCATTCGATGATTGTCGGTTTCAGATGTCCCCTTGCTGCGATGTTTGTTCGTCTCGGGGGTTGAGAAGGGCGTCGATTACCAACGCAAGCAGCAGCACCGTGCTCTTGAGCAGGTTCTGGACAGTGTAGGAGATGTTGAGGATGGTCATGCCGTTCAGCAGCAGACCGATGAGGATCGTGCCGACCAGGATGTTGCGGACGCCGCCGCGCCCGCCGGTGAGGCCGATGCCGCCCAATATGACGACCAGAAGCACGTCGTAGATCAGGGTGGAATTGACCATGCGCATGTTCATGCTGGCAACCGAGGCCGCCGTCGCGCAGCCGGCCAGGAAGGCCATTGCGCTCGAGATCACATATTGCAGGATGATGATCGGGCGGACCGGAATGCCGGTGATCCGCGCCGTGGAGATGTTGTCTCCGATGCCGTAGATGAAGCGTCCGAGACCGGTCTTCCTGAGAAAGAGATAGAGTGCGGCCGAGCAGATCGCGAAGAGCCATATCGGCATCGGGATGCCAAGCACGGCGCCGCGCCCGAGAAACAGGAACCAGTGCAGATTGTCGGGGATGTTGTTGACGTCGAGGGACGCGATCACGCCTCGCCCGAGACCATAGACGATCGCCGACACCGCGAGCGTCGCAAAGATGGCTGGGATTTCGACATAGGCGATCAGGAAACCCATCACCACGGCGACCGCGACGGCGAAGGCCAGCCCGAGGGCCAAGGCGGTCGAGAAGGCGTAGCCCTGGTTGGCGAGCACGATCGACAGGGTGAGCGACACCGCCATGACCGCGACCAGGGAAAGGTCGACGCCGCGGCCGATGACCACCACCGCCATCCCGAGGCTGAGCATGCCCAGCATGGCGACGTTCCGGATCAGGTTGAGGATATTCTCCGGGCTCAGGAATCCGTTGAGGGCGACGGAGAAGTAGAGGAAGAGCAGCACCGCGACGACGAACACGATGAGTTCCTGGGTAAGGCCGATCCGGTGCCTGGTCTTCGTCGTCGCGCTCGGCGTCATTTTTTCGGAAGCAGTTGCCACAGTCACTTGCCCTTGTTGGCGAAAGCGTCGAGTCCGCGCTTGGCATCGTCGCTCGTGAAGGTGCGCTGCCCAAGGCGCGCTTCTTGCTGGAAGGCATCGCCGAGCGGCAGATGCTGCAATGTCAGTACCGCCTCCTTGATCGTCTGGATGGCCGTCGGGCTGAAGGACGCGATGCGGTCGGCGACATCGCGCGCTACCCGCTCCACTTCGCCGCTCGCCACGGCTTGGTTCGCGACGCCCCTGGAAAGCATTTCGGCCGCCGTGAAGCGCCTTCCCGTCAGCAGGATTTCCATCGCGTGCGCATAGCCGATCTGACGCACGAGGCGCACGAGCGTGCCGCCGGCGGGAACAAAGCCGTGGGCGGGTTCCGGCAGCTGGAAGACGGCGTCCTCGGCCACGATCCGAATATCGGTAGCCAGCACCAGCTCGAAGCCGCCACCGATGCACAGGCCGCGGATGGCGCCCACCACCGGCTTGTAGAAACCCGACGTCTTGATATGCGCCGGATCCCAAGCGGAAATGTCGAAGCTGTCGGAAGCAAGCGCCGGAATGGACTCTTTGAGGTCGGCGCCCACACAGAAGGCACGGTCCCCGGCACCGGCGAGCACGGCCACCCGGATACGGTCGTCGTCTCGCACCTCGTTGAAGGCGCGGCCGAGATCCTCATACATGGCCAGGCTCAAGGCGTTGAGCTTTTCCGGACGGTTGATCCGGATCGTGGCCACATGGCCGTCGACGTCGAAATCGATCGCCATCGCTAGACCGTCCCTCGCGATTTCATGGCGCTCAACTCTTCGGGCGAAAGCCCGACCAGCCGGGCGAGGATGAGATCGTTATGCTCGCCGGGCGCCGGCGCCTTCTGCGGCGCCGCCTCGGCCATTTCGGAGAGCTTGACGGGCAGCCCGAACATGCCGAGAAGCTGCCGCCCGATCGGCACCTGAACGATCATGTTGCGGGCGGCTATGTGCGGGTCCTCGACGACCTCCGCGATGGTCTTGATGGCGCTCAGCGGCACTTGGTCTCCGGCGAGCTCCTCGAGTTCGGCCTTGGTGTAGCGGCTGAACCATCGATCCAGCAGCGGCTTGACCTTGGTCTCGGCAACGACCGGATCGAAACGCTTCTCCATCGTATCGATCTCGGGATCCGTCGCCCTGTCCGGCTCGCCGAAGAGACCGCAGGTGATCGCCCAGAACTTGTCGGTGTAGCCGCCGAAGAAAACATAGCCGTCCTTGCACGGAAATTGCCCGTAGGGGCGCACGAACGGATGATCGTTGCCCAGCGGCGAGGCGATCTCTTTCCTCGCCGTATAGCGGACGACGGCGTTCTCGGTCAGCGTCAGGACGGAGTCCTGCTGCGAGACGTCGACCACCTGGCCGATCCCGGTCTTGTCGACATGGCGCAAGGCGGCCAGCGTCCCGATCGCGGCATAGAGCGCCGCCGCGAGATCGCCGATGATGGTGCCGACCCGGACCGGCGGCCGGTCCGGATAGCCGTTCATCGACCACAAGCCACCTGCCGCCTGGCCGGTGTTGTCGTATGCGGGTTTGGAGGAGTTGGGACCGGTGCGGCCGTAGCCGCTGATCGCGGTGTAGATCAGCCGCGGATTCTCGGCCTTGAGCACATCGTAGCCGAGGCCGAGCCTGTCCATGGTGCCCGGCCGGAAGTTTTCGACCAGGACGTCGGCCTTTCTGACCAGCCGCTTGAGCAGGGCCTTGCCGTCGGGCGATTTGAGATTGACGGTGAGGCCGAGCTTGTTCCGGTTGAACTGGGTGAAGAAGGCGCTGAGCTCCGAGCCTTCGTCGCCGACAAAAGGCGGAAAGGTACGCGCATAGTCCGGGTCTTCCGGATTCTCGATCTTGATCACTGACGCGCCGAGGTCCGCGAGCAGCATCGAGCAGAACGGCCCGGCGACCACGCGCGTTATGTCGAGCACGATAACGCCGGCTAGCGGGCCGCTCCGCACCGGAAAATCGCCGTTGAGATCCACTTCAGTCACGTCTTGGTTTCCAATGGCCTGATTGAGGTCGGGCAGCGAAGCGGCGCCGATTGTCGCACGCTAGTCGAGGCGACGGGTTCACCGCCATCAAGACGAAGGTTCATACCTTCTCCGCCCGTATCTCCTCGAGCAACTCCCTGGCGCGATCGACCCGCACGTCGTGGCTGGCGGAGAGCAAGGAAGCGACCTTGTCGATCTCGTCCCCGGTCGCTCCGGCGACGATGGCGATGTTGCGCGCGTGCAGCGCCATGTGACCGCGCTGGATGCCTTCGGTCGCCAGCGCTCGAAGCGCGCCCATGTTCTGGGCAAGGCCGACCGCCACCGCCACCTCGGCCAGGGTCTGCGCGCTTTCCACGCCGAGAATCTTCAGGCAGGCGCGCGCGGCCGGATGCGTCTTGGTCGCGCCGCCGACGAGCCCGAGCGCCATCGGCATCTCTAGCGTGCCGACAAGATGCCCTTCGGCGTCGAGCTCCCAGGTCGTCAGGGACGTATAGCGCCCGGAGCGGGACGCCCACACATGCGCGCCGGCCTCGATGGCTCGCCAGTCGTTGCCGGTCGCCACCACAAGCGGGTCGATGCCGTTCATGATCCCCTTGTTGTGTGTCGCAGCGCGATAGGGATCGACGATCGCAAGCGCGCATGCCTCGACGATGCCGCGGGCGATCCGGTCGCCCTTGTATTCCGGAGTCTCGAGCGTCTCGGGGGCGACCCTCACCATGGCGCGCGCGATACGCAGGTCGGCGAAGTTGGAAAGGATGCGCAGCCGCACGACGCCGCCGCTGATGGCCTCGATCATCGGCGCCACGGCTTCGGCCATCGTGTTGACGGTGTTGGCGCCCATGGCGTCGCGCACGTCGACGATGAGATGGACCACGACCATCGGCCCAGCCACCGTCTGATCGAACACATGGACCTCGACGTCGCGGCAGCCGCCGCCGAGCGAGACGAGGACCTTGTCCTTAACGTTGGCCGCCGCGATGATCGCGTCCCGCTCCTTCAGGATGCGCGCCCGCGCACCATGCGGGTCGCGCAGTTCCAGGACCTGCACCTGGGCCCGCATGATGGGACCGGAGCTGGAGGTGAAGAAGCCGCCGCTCTTTCTCGCCAGCCGCGCCATGAAGGAAGCCGCCGCCACCACGGAAGGCTCCTCGACGGCCATGGGAACGAGATAGTCCCGCCCGTTCACGGTGAAGTTCGTGGCAACCCCGATCGGCAGCTCGAATGTGCCGATCACGTTCTCGATCATCCCGTCGGCCAACGTCAGCGGCAGGCCGCCAGGCCCGAAGGTCCCGCGCTCCGCCTCGGTCAGGGACACGGCCTCGGCGACCCGAGCCAGGCGCTCCGCCGGCGCGAGGTTGCGCAGGTTTTCCAGCCGCGAATTGACGGAGGGGCGCGCCGCGCCTTTCTGGGGGTCTGTCACAAGCGCCTCCCACGCAATGTGTCATTTTCTTCTTGCAGCAGGATGGATCATTGTTACCATCCGCTAAAGGTACAGATATGAGAAATTGTCTTAATCTGTACCCGCATTAGAGGGACTACATTAGAGGGACTAGCAGATGGCTGCTTCAGGCGGCAGACAGGGCGCCACCCTGGTGGAGAATGTGGCGGCGCGATTGATCGAGCAGATCGTATCGGGCGACCGCGCTCCCGGCAGCAAGCTGCCCTCGATCCGCAACGCGACGCGTGAATACGCCGTCTCGAAGAACACGATCGTCGAGGCGTATGAACGCCTGGCGGCCGCGGGATACATCGTCTCCAAGCCCCGTTCAGGCTTCTTGGTCACCAAGTCCGCGCAGCCGGCGGCCGGTCGTCCCAAGCACCTGTCCGAGGCGGTCGATATCGTGTCGCTGCTCAACGCGCAATTGGAAGAGAGCTTCGAGATCAGGGTTGGCGATGGCCGCCCGCCCGCCTCGTGGACGGAGGAGTCGGAAATCCGCCGTCATCTGGGGCTTCTGGGCAAAGGGCCGTCCTCGAGCACGGATGGCTATGGCTCGGCATGGGGGTTCCCGCCGCTTCGGCAGCAGATCGCCAGGCGGCTGGAAAAGCAACATATCCAAGCTTCAGAGAAGAACGTCATCCTCACCTTCGGCGCCAACCACGCGCTCGACCTGGTGATCCGGGCCTTCCTGGCACCGGGCGACGTCGTCCTGGTCGACGAGCCCGGCTATTATCCGCTGTTTGCGAAGCTCAAGCTCGCCCAGGTCCGCGTCGTTGGCGTCAGACGGCTCCCCGACGGACCGGACCCCGACGACTTCGCGACCAAGGTCGTCGCGGAGCGGCCGAAACTGTTCATCACGCAATCGATCGGGCACAACCCGACCGGGGGCAGCATCAGCCTGTCGGTCGCGCATTCGATCCTCACCATCGCGGCCAGGCACAGTGTAACGATCGTCGAGGACGACCCGTTCGCGGACCTGTCGCCGACGCCGCCCAACAGGCTCGCGACGCTGGATCAACTCAATCATGTGATCTCGATCGGCACGTTTTCGAAGACGCTGTCGGCAAGCCTGCGTTCGGGTCACATTGCCGGCCATGCCGACAAGATCGCGGCGCTGGCCGAGCTCAAGATGCTGACGACCGTCAACAGCTCCGGCCATGTCGAGCGGCTGCTGCACCGGGTGACGTCGGAGGGGCATTACGACCGCCATCTCAAGCGCCTCGGCCAGCGTATCGAGGCCGCCGCCAACCGGGTTCATAACGCCCTCGTCCGTTCCGGGCATTCGATCTTCGCTGGGAATGGCGGAGGCTATTACCTCTATCTGATGTTGCCGCAGGGCATCAACGATATCGAGCTGGCAAGGCTGGGAGCGCAGGAAGGGATCTTCATCGCCCCCGGCAGCGTCTTTTGCCTGGACAAGCAGAACCCGATGGCGGCCGGCATCAGGATCAATGTTGCCCGCGCCGAAGAGAATCGGTTCTTCGATTTCCTTCTCAGGAAGCTCTCCTAAAGCAATTCCACGAAAGTGTGCAACGGTCAGGCTCGGCGCCGCCCGCGATGTCGCGCCTTGATTGCCGGCGCTATCCCTTGAATGCCGGCAACGTCAGACCCTTGACGCCGACATCGAGCGCGAACAGCCCGCCCGGATGCTTCTGGCCGATGAAATGGCTAGCTGAACGGCGCTACCCGTCCGCCAGCGCCGTCACCTCACGCCGGAAAGGCAGCGCGTCACCGATATCGGCTTCGTCCAGCTCGCGGGCGAAGCGGTGGCCGGCATAGGTGGCCCAGGCGATCGGCCCCGGCGCCTCCGCATCGCCGATGACCTTGACCGAGCGGATGCCATTGCTGGCCCACTCGTTTTCCCGGGCTTTCAACTCGCGCCAGACGGCGTCATCCTGATCGCGCGACGTCACCAGGACGACGGCATCGGCGGCCATGTCCACTTTCGCGCCGGTATAGACGCAGGCCGTCGCGACGCCGCCCGAAACGATGCTCGTGACGGTCCTGTTGAGGACGATATCGACCCCCAACTCCGCCAGGCGGCGGTGGATGGCCCCCTGCTCCAGCGTGTTGCGGGTCCAGTCCGAGACATAGGCCGAAGGGGTCACCAGGGTCACTGTCGCGCCCTGGCGCGCCATCAGCTCGGCCAGCACGCCGCCCATGTAATAGTGGTCGTCGTCGAACAGCACGACGTTGCCGGACGGCACCTTGCCGCCCATCAGATCGTCGGGCGTGTAGAGCGGCATGGCGGCGTCGATCGGCATCGGCACGACATGGGCGCGTGCGACGCCGTCGCGACGCCAGGTCGAACCGGTGGCGACGGCTACGTTCTGGAAGCCGAAGGACAGGATGTCGTCCGCCGACAGTCGGCTCTCGAAATAGACGTCTACATTCGGCATCTGGCTGAGCTGGTACTGCCGGTAGTCGCGCACCCGGCCCCAAGCCGACAGGCCCGGCAGCAGGCACTCGCGCGCCACGCGGCCGCCAAGCTCGGTGCCGGCTTCCGCAATGGCCACCTGGTAGCCGCGCAGGCCGAGCGCGCGGGCGGCCTCCAGTCCGGCGGGCCCGGCGCCGACGATCAGCACGCTGTCGCTGTCGCCTTTGGCCTGCATGCGCTCCGGATGCCAGCCCTTGCGCCATTCCTCCATGAAGGTCGGGTTCTGCGTGCAGCGCGAGATCGACATCGTCATGTCGCCGGTGATGCAGATGTTGCAGCCGATGCATTCGCGGATATCCTCGATGCGCCCTTCCTCGACCTTGCGCGGCAGGAAGGGATCGGCGATCGACGGGCGGGCGCAGCCGATGAAGTCGAGCGTGCCCGACTTAATCATCCTGACCATGACATCCGGCGAGGTGAAGCGGCCGACACCGACGACCGGCTTCGAGGTCAGCTTCTTGATGCCGGAGACGAGGCTTTCCTGCGCCGCCTCCTCCTTGAAGCGCGACGGTCCCGAGCAATCCTCCCAGGCGCCGTGGGCGAGGTCCCAGAGATCGGGCAGCTCGGCATGCATCTCGATCATGTCGCGGACTTCCGAATTGGCGAACCCAAGCTCACCGATCATCTCGTCCAGCGACAGCCTGAGCGTCAGGCCGCACGTGTCGCCGATCGCGTCGCGCCCTTCCTCGATCAGCTCGCGCATCAGCCGCGAGCGGTTCTCCAGCGAGCCGCCATATTCGTCGCTGCGCTGGTTGGTGGCGGTGGACAGGAAGTGCTGGATGATGCCGAAGCCATGCGCGCCGTAGAGGCAGACCAGGTCGAAGCCTGCCTGTCTAGCGCGCTTGAAGGCATTGCGGTGCCAGCGGCGCAGGTCGCGGATATCCTCTCTGTCCATGGCGCGCGCCTGCACAGGATCGTTGGTGAAGGTGCGGATCGGCAAGGCCGATGGCCCGCGCGGAACCTCCTTGGTGTAGAGGTTGGGACCGTTGATGCCGGAATAGGCGAGCTGGACGCCGGCCAGCGCTCCATATTCGTGCATCGCCTTGGCCATCTTGGCCAAGGCCGGAATATCGGCGTCGTCCCAGAGCCTGAGCTCGATGAAGGGCGTGATCTCGGAGGTGTGATGCATCTCCGTCTGCTCGGTGAAGATGACGCCCCAGCCGCCTTCGGATTTCATCCGGCGCATCTCGGCCGCAGCCGACGGATCGCGATAGCCGCCGCCATTGCAATGCGGGACCTGGTAGAAACGGTTCTTGGCCGTCACCGGGCCGATCTTCATCGGCTCGAACAGGATGTCGTAGCGTGGGTCGCGCATGGTGCTTCCTTCCAGTCGGCTGGCGCTGCCGATGCTCTGGAGACTACTCATAAGTTGGCGCTGGCGTGGGAAAACTATGGATTTCTTCTGCGAGGATTAGGACGCGCCTAATCGCCCTTGCATGGATTAGCCTGCGATGAATCGGGGCTGAGCCAAATGCGACTTCAGGACCGCTACGGCGCGATGTAAACAGCCGGCTGCGGCAACGGAACAAGAGACATGGACAGCACCAGGATCCTCGAAAAGCTGATCGCCTTCCCGACGGTGAGCCGCGACTCGAACCTCGACCTCATCTTCTATGCGGCGGAGCTGCTTGGCGCGAGCGGCATCGCCAGCCAGATCATCCACAGCGCGGACGGCCACAAGGCCAATCTCTTTGCCACCATCGGACCGGCCGACAAGCCCGGCATCATGCTGTCCGGCCATACCGACGTCGTTCCCGTCGACGGCCAGAACTGGACCCTGCCGCCATTCGCGATGACCGAGCGCGACGGCAGGCTTTTCGGGCGCGGCGCGACGGACATGAAGGGTTTCGTGGCCTCTGCGCTCGCGACCTGCCTCAAAGCTTCGAAGATGACGCTGCGCACGCCCTTGCATCTGGCGCTCTCCTATGACGAGGAAGTCGGATGCCTCGGCGTGCGCGACCTGATCGAAGTGCTGAGCGCGGCACCGCAACGGCCGCTGCTGTGCATCGTCGGCGAGCCGACCAACATGCAGGTGGCGACCGGGCACAAGGGCAAGCTTGCGGCGCGCGCTCTCTGCAAGGGACGCGAAGGCCATTCGGCGCTCGCTCCGCTGGCGCTCAACGCCATCCATCTCGGTTGTGATTTCGTGCAGGCCTTGCGCGACGAACAGGATCGGCTGGCCCGCGAAGGCGCCCGCGACGGCGACTACGACATCCCCTACACGACCGTGCATGTCGGCAAGATCAATGCCGGCGTGGCGCTCAACATCGTGCCCAACCTTTGCCAGGTCGATTTCGAGATCCGCAACGTCGCCACCGACGATGCCGCCGGCATTCTCGACAGGCTGCGCGGTGCCGCGGCGCGCATTGCCGCCGACGCCGCATCGATCGCGCCCGAAGCGGCGATCGACATCGAGATCACCAACACCTATCCGGGTCTCGACACGCCGGCCGCTTCGGAAGCCGTCGCCTTCGTCAAATCGCTGACCGGCGCCAACAGCGCCATGAAGGTCGCTTTCGGCACGGAAGGCGGATTGTTCAGCCGCGATCTGGGCACGCCCGCCGTCGTCTGCGGACCGGGCTCGATGGCGCAGGGGCACAAGCCGGACGAATTCGTCAGCGTCGAACAGCTGCGGCGTTGCGACGAGATGCTGGAGAGGTTGCTGTCGCGGCTCGCCGACGGCTGGCCGTGATATCGCTTATTTGACGATGCGTTCGGTGCCGAAAACGCCTTGCTCGACCACGAAGCGGCGGCAATGGTCGATGAAGGCTTGCACCGTGAGCGTGCGGTGCTCGGCGTTCGGCAGCGCGATTCCCATGGTCAGCGGCCTGAGGTCCCCAAGCAAGGGCACGAAGACCAGCAGCTTGCCGTCCGGCGACATGGTGTTGAGCGGCCGCATATTGGCGATGCCGTAGCCGAAGCCGTTGGCGACCATTGAGCGCATCACGGCGATGTCGCCGGTGCGCTCGGCGATCCTGGGCCGCAGGCCCTGGAACGCCGAGAGGAAGTATTCCCGGCTGTAAGGAAGGTCGAGCAGCACCATCGGTTCGTCGACCAGCTCCTCGGGCGTGATGCCCGCCCTCGCCGCCAGGCGATGCGCGGCCGGCAGCATCACATAGGCCGGCAACTGCATCAGCGGCTCGAAGGTCATATCCTGCGACAATTCGAGGTCGTAGGTCAGTGCAGCATCTATTTCGCCACGCTGCAGCATCTCGAACAACTGCCCCTGGTTGCGCTCGAACTGCCTGACGCGCACATCCGGATAGGCGTCCTCGAATTTCCGGCGGAGCGCCGGCAGCACGATCTGCGCGAAGGTCAGCAGGCAGCCGATTGCGAGCGGTCCGCGCACCTTTTCGGCGATATCGCCGGCAATGTCATGCAGCGCATCCGCATCGTTGAGCAGCCGCGCGGCCTCCTTGAGGAACAGGCGGCCACCCGCGGTCAGCGCAAGCGCATGCGAGTGCTTGCGCACGAAGAGCTGGACGCCGAACTCAGCTTCGAGCTGGGCGATCGAGGCTGAGATCGACGGCGGCGAGACATTGACCTGCTCGGCCGCCTTGGCAATTGAACCCGCCTCGCCGACGGCGACGAAGTATTCGAGCTGTCTGAGTGTGAAGCGGAGCGGCATGGCCCTATGTTGCCGGTTTGCACCCGGTGATCAAGGTCACGGCCCTCAGTACTTGATCCAGGTGGTCTTCAGCGCCGTGTATTTGTCGAGCGCGTGCAGCGACAGGTCGCGACCGAAGCCGGACTGCTTGAAGCCGCCGAAGGGTGTCATCGGGCTTAGCGCATCGACGGTGTTCACCGAAACCGTACCCACCCGCAGTCTTTCCGCGATGCGGTGTGCCCGCGACAGGCTGTCGGTCCAAAGCGATGCCGCCAGTCCGTAGACGCTGTCGTTGGCGATCTGAAGCGCCTCCTCTTCGCTGTCGAAGGCGATGACAGACAGCACCGGGCCGAATATCTCGTCGCGGGCAAGCGGATCCTCGGGCGCAACATTGTCGAAGATGGTGGGCTGCACGAAGCTGCCGCGCCCGTCGACCGAGATCCGGCCGCCGCCCGTGACCAGCCGGGCCGACTTCCTGCCACCGTCGATGAAACGCATGACGGTCGCGGTGTGGCGTGCATCCACCATCGCCCCCATCCTCGATGCCGGATCGAGGGGGTCGCCGGGCTGCGTCGCCGCCGCGCGCGCCGCCAGCTTCTCGACCAGCGCATCCTTGATGCCGCGCTCCACGAGAAGCCGGGAATTGGCCGAGCACACCTGACCCTGGTTGAAGAAGATGCCGAAGGCGGCCATGTCGGCCGCCGCGTCGAGGTCCGCGCAATCCGCGAACACCAGATTGGGGCTCTTGCCGCCGGTCTCCAGCCAGACCTGCTTCATGTTCGACTGGCCGGAATATTGCAGGAACAACTTGCCGACGGCGGTCGAGCCGGTGAAGGCGAGGCAATCGACATCCATATGCCGGCCAAGCGCCTGGCCGGCGGTCTCCCCGAGGCCTGGCACGACATTGAGCACGCCGGCGGGCAGGCCGGCCTCCATGGCGAGCTCCGCCAGCCTGAGCGCCGAGAAAGGCGATTGTTCGGCCGGTTTCAGCACCACCGAATTGCCCATCGCCAGCGCCGGCGCGCATTTCCAGGTCGCCATGTCGAGGGGGAAATTCCACGGCACGACGGCGCCCACGACGCCAAGCGGTTCGCGTCGTACCAGTGCCAAGTCGCCCTGCTCCGTCGGCGCGACCTCGTCATAGACCTTGTCGATCGCCTCGGCATACCACTGGAAGATCGCCGCCGAGCCCGGCACGTCGATGGTGGCCGCGTCCTTGACCAGCTTGCCCATATCCAGCGATTCCAGCAGCGCGAGCTCCGGCAGATTCTCGCGCAGCAGCTCCGCCAGCCGCAACAGCACCTCCTTGCGATGCTGAGGGCTCGTCCGCGACCAGACGCCGGCCTCGAAGCTGCGCCGGGCCGCGGCGACGGCAAGATCGATGTCCTCTTCACCGCAGGAGGCGACCTCGGCAAGCGTCGCTCCCGTGGCCGGATTGATGCTGGCGAAGGTTCGGCCGGAGCGCGCCGGCACCGCCTTGCCGTCGATGAACGCCTTGTCGCGAAAACGGATCGCGGACGCCTTGCCGATCCATTCCTTATGGCTGAGTTCGCTCATGCTGGCTCCAGGACTGGCCGGACTATTCGTCACCGGGAACGCCATAGCTCGGCGCGCCGGACGGGTTGAGGGCACGGGTCACGTAAGCATCGAGCTGGGGCTTGTAGATGTCCCAAAGCCCCGCCAGCTGCTCGATCGGACACGCTTCCGTCCAGTCGCACCGCAAGTCGGCGACGGGCCAGGAGACATCGCGCACCAGCTTCATGCCGGCGGAGCGGACAGGCCCGGCCTCGCCGCCGGCTTTGAACGCGGCGCGCATCGTGGCGATCAGCCGATCGCCAAGATGGCCCTCGGACGCCAGGAACGCGTCGACCATGGCCTGTGGAATTCCATCGTTGGCGAGCAGGTTGCCACCGCAAGCGACGTCCTCGTCGCGCGCTTCGGCCCAGATGCCGAGCGCCTTCGGCCCGGAGTGGATCGCGCTGACGCCCGCGGTGTCGACAGCCAGTATCTGCCGGTATTCAATAAAAGCGCCCGTGCGCTTCAGGATCGCGACGGCCTCCGTGGCCGAGGCGCCGCGCGCCATCAACTCCAGCGCCCGAGGCCCGAGCGTCGGGTCGGTGATGTTCTGGCTGGCGACTGCGCCGACACCCGCCTGCGCGTAGGCGCAACGCGCCGCGACCGCGGGAGACGACGAGGACACCGCCACGCCGAACATGCCTGTGCGCCTGCAGCGCGCGACGATGGAGAAGGTCATGGCGTTCAGTCCGGGATGACGGCGGTGCCGTCGATCTCGACCAGCCAATCCGGTCGCGCCAGGGCCGACACGACCAGGCCGGTCGAAACCGGGTGGACGCCCCTGATGTACTCGCCCATCGTCCGGTAGACGGCCTCGCGATGGCGCACGTCGGTTATGTAGACAACCACCTTCACCAGATGCTCCATCGTGCCGCCGCACTCCTCGATGAGCTGCCTGATGTTCCGCATGACCTTATGGGTCTGCTCGACCGGATCGTGGCTGTCGATGTTCTTCGCCGTATCGAGATCCTGCGGGCACTGGCCGCGCAGATAGACGGTCCGGCCGCCGCGCGTGACGACCGCCTGGCAGAGGTCGTTGTCGAGCTTCTGCTCGGGATAGGTGTCCTTGGTATTGAATTTGCGAATTCGCGTATGCGCCATCTTGGTCTCCATAAGGGTCGGGCTCGCAGCTTTGGTCAGGCGTCCACGGGCTCGCGGGTCGCGGCGGCGTGATAGGCCAGATATTTGCGCTGCGTCGAAATACGGTCGGCCACATGCTTGGCATCGTGCCAGACGCCCCAGATGAAGCTCGACCCTCTTCGCGACTGCCAGGGCAGTCCCAGGAAATAGATCCCGGGCTCGACCGAGACGCCGCGCTGATGCCTTGGCCGGCCCTTCTCGTCGAAAGCGTCGACCTTCAACCAACTGTAATCGACGGCAAAGCCCGTCGCCCAGATGATCGTCGCGACCCCGGCCTCGGCCAGGTCGAGTTCGCGGATCGGATTGGTCACGCAGTCCGGATCGGGGTCGATCTTGCGCAAAGCGGGTTCTTCCGGAAGGTCGAGACCGTTGCGGGCAACATAGGCGTCGGCTTCGTCCAGCAGCGACATCAGATTGGCGTCGCCGCGGGCAATGTTCTTTGCAAGGTCCGGCGCGAAGGTCATCACGCCGTCCTGGTATGTCTTTGTCATGCCGACAAGCGTAAGCCCCTGCGCGGCCAGGCGGCGGAAATCGATCGTCTCGCCGCCGCGCGCGCCGCTGACCGCGATCGTGACATGTTCCGTGCCGGGTCCCGGCGTTTCCAAGTCCCATTTGCCGAGAACGCCCAGCCACCAGCAGAAGTCGCGGCCGCGATAGGCGCGCGGCGGGCGATCGTGCGGGCCGACCGAGAGATAGACGCGCCTGCCTGAGCGCTGCAACTCGTCGGCAATCTGCACGCCCGAGGATCCCGCGCCGACCACCAGCACCGCACCCTTCGGCAGCTGCGCGGGGTTGCGGTAGGCGCTGGAGTGGATTTGCAGGATGCCGGCATCCGCAGGAACGAGAGGCGGGATGACAGGGACCTGGAAAGGTCCGGTCGCGGCAACAATGCTGTTGGCTTCGATCACGCCGTCCGACGTCTCGACGTGAAATCCCGGACGGCCGACATTTCTCTGCACGAGCTTGACCTCCACGCCACAGCGGATCGGCGCGTTGATCTGCTTTGCATAGGCGACGAAATAATCGGCGACCTCCTCCTTGGAAGGAAAGCCGTCGGGGCCAGTCACGGGAAACTCCAGGCCTGGAAACCGGTCATGCCAGGCCGGACCGTTGGCGACCAGCGAGTCCCACCGCTGCGAGCGCCAGCGCTCGGCGATCCGGCCGCGTTCGAGGACGAGATGAGGCACCCCGCATTTGCTCAGGTGCTCGCTCATCGCCACCCCGGCCTGGCCGCCGCCGACGACGAGCGTGTCTACCTTCTCAACCGACATATCCACGTCTCTTTCGATAGGGCTTTCGCCGCTGCGATGGAGGTCCGGTTTGCTTTTAGTGAGGGGCTGGCGGAGCGAAAATTATGATTTCATGTGTCAGTGCTTAGCTTATCCCTAAACGCTGGAACGGGATCGCCGAGGGCACCCAATTCCAGCGATCGCGATCAGCAAGACCGCCTCCGGACATCGGGAAAAGCTTAGGCGGACCCTAAGCACGGGTGCTGGAAAAAGTAATTCTTGCGCCTTGGATTTGGTGGTTCCCTGCGTCACCCGCATCAGAGCGACGACCGCTGAGAGTGAAATGGCGCGAGAGACCCTTTATAAAAACGGCGCGCTATACACGGTCGATGCGACGAATCCCGTTGCTGAGGCGATGCTGGTTCGCGGCGACCGCATCGTTGCTGTCGGCGCTTGGTCCTCCGTCAGGGCGCAGGCCTCCGCGAATGCCGAAATCGTCGATCTCCAGGGTCGGTTCGCAATGCCGGCCTTCATCGACTCCCATGTCCATTTTGCCTGGGGAAGCAAATATCTCGATGAAGTACGGTTGCGCGAGGCAAAGACCTTTGGCGACGTCCTCGACCGGTTGAAAACCTATTCGCAAACCCATCCCGACAGCGCATGGATCGTGGGCAGCGAATTCAGTTACGGCTACCCCGATCTCCCCGAAGGCGACTTCCACAAATCGCTTCTCGATCAGGTTGTTGCCGATCGCCCCGTTTTCTTCCGCTCCGGCATGGCGCACGCGGCCTGGGTGAACAGCAAGGCGCTGGAACTTGCCGGCATCACACGGGACACGCCCGACCCCGAAGGTGGCGAGATCGTAAGAGACGCGAGCGGCGAGCCGACCGGGTGGTTGAAGGAGAGAGCCTGGTCCCACCTTGAAGCCCTGGTTCCCCAATCCTCGAAATCCGATATGCGATCGGCGCTGCTCTCCGCCATCAAGGAAGCAAACCGTTTGGGATTGTCGCGGGTCCAAAGCGCCGGGATGGATGACGAAGCGGTCCCCTTGCTGGCTGAGATATTCGCGAATGGCGAATTGAGCCTGCGGTTCACGCTTTCGAGCATTGCAAACCCGGAGGCGAACGTCGACGAGGTGATTGCGCGCGTATCCGGATGGAGGAGTGACCTCGACCCTGATTTTCTCGACGGGCGCGTCGTCAAATTCTTCCTGGACGGCGTGCTGGAATCCCACACCGGCTTCATGCCTCAGGGCTATGCCGACAAACCTGGCGAAACCGGAACATGCCTGTGGAAGGCGACCGCCTACAACGCAGCCGTCAGCCGTGCGCAGCAGGAAGGATTTCAGGTCTGGACACACGCGATCGGGACGGGCGCCATCGAAATGGCCCTCGACGCCTATGCCGCGGACGGGGAACGCTCGCGGCAGCGCCGGCCGCGGATAGAGCATTGCGAAATACCCACCGCGCGCGACATCGAGCGTTTTGGCGAGATAGGAGCGGTAGCCAGCTTCCAGCCCGCCATGATCTATCCACGAGACCAATGGCTCGGGATGGAAGGGCTTTGGGAGGTGCGTGTCGGCTCCGGATCCCTTCCGCGGGCCTTTCCTGTTCGCTCCATCCTCGAGGCCGCGGGCGCCGTCGCGTTCGGAACCGACTGGCCCATCGTCGACCTCAATCCACTCATCGGCATTCGCAATGCGGTGTTGCGCCAGAGCCGGGACCACCAGCCGGAAGACGGTTGGGTCCCAGAGCAGAGGATCAGCGTCGCGCAGGCCCTCCATGCCTATACGCTGGGGGCGGCCTTTGCCGGCCACCGGGAAAACGACGAGGGCAGTTTGGCGGCGGGAAAGCTCGCCGACTTCATCGTCCTTTCCGATGATCCGCTGCAGGTCGAGCCGGACAGAATCGCGGATATCAAGGTGCTGAAAACGATCGTCGGCGGCAGATCGGTCTGGGAAGAACCCGCGGCTTGAGGCCGCGTCTTGGGGGTTGGATGGAAGCGGCTGAATTTGACTACATCGTCGTCGGCGCGGGCTCGGCCGGTTGCGTGGTCGCCAATCGGCTGAGCGCCGATCCGTCTGTCAAAGTGTGCCTGATCGAGGCCGGCGGCAGCGACAACAGCCTGCGGGTCAAGGTGCCGGCGGGCATCCTCTCGCTCTACGGCAACCCGACCTACGATTATTGTTTCGTCGGCGTTCCGCAGCCTCATCTCAACAACCGCAGCATTCCGGTCAATCGCGGCAAGGCGCTGGGCGGATCGAGCTCGATCAACTCGATGGTCTATATTCGCGGCGCCGCCGAGGACTATGACGAATGGGCCGGACTCGGCTGCGACGGCTGGGCCTATCGCGACGTGCTGCCGGTGTTCAGGAAGCTGGAGCGCAATCTGCTCGCCCAGGACCCGCGCTATCATGGCAGCGACGGCGAGCTGCTGGTCGACAATCCGCGCGATCCGAACGTGCTTTCCAGCATGTTCGTCAAGGCCGGCAGGAACGCCGGCCTGCCCGCCAACGCGGACTTCAATGCCGAAAGCCAGTTCGGTCTCGGGATCTACAACGTCACGCAGGCCCGCGGACAGCGCTTCAGCAGCTTCAGCGCCTTCATGCGCCCAGTGCTCGATCGCAGCAACCTGACGCTGCTCAGCCAATGCGAGGTGATCGACCTCGTCATTGCCGAAGGCCGCGCCACGGCAATGCGCGTGCGGCATGACGGCCAGCAGAAGACGCTCTCCGCGAACCGCGAGATCGTGCTTTCGGCCGGCGCCATCAATTCGCCCAAGATCCTGATGGCGTCCGGCATCGGCCCCGCAGCCGAGCTCAGGCAGATCGGCATCACGCCGGTTCTTGATCTGCCGGGTGTCGGCAAGAACCTGCAGGACCATGTCGACGGCATGATCACGGTGCGCTCCAGGAGCACCAGGACGCTCGGCCTGTCGATCGCCAACCTGCCGCGTATGGCGGTGGCACCCTTCCAGTATTTCGCGCGCCGCAAGGGCATGCTCACCACCAACTATGTCGAAGCCGGCGGCTTCGCGAAGACCAGGCACGCGAACGGCCTTCCCGACATCCAGTTCCACTTCGTGCCCGGCTATCGCAGCCATCGCGGCAGGCTGATCGAATACGGCCACGGCTACGCCATTCACACCTGCGTGCTTCGGCCGAAAAGCGTCGGCGAGATCAAATTGTCGCGCGACAGTTCCCGCCGGGACGTCCTGATCGACCACCGCTTCTTCACGCATGAAGACGACGCCATGGTGCTGGTCGAAGGCATCAAGATCGCGCGCCAGATTTTTGCCTCGCCCGAGTTCGACGCGGTGCGCGGCAAGGAAATGCTGCCGGGCAAGGACGTCCGCAGCGACGACGAGATCCTCGCCTATCTGCGCGCCGAGGCGCTGACGGTTTATCACCCCGTCGGAACCTGCAAGATGGGAACCGACGATATGGCTGTCGTCGATCCGGCGACGCTCAAGGTGCGCGGCGTGGACGGGCTCCGGATCGCCGATGCCTCGGTCATGCCGAAGCTGATCGGCGGCAACACCAACGCGCCAAGCATGATGATCGGGCAGAAGGCTTCCGAGATGATCCTCGGCTCGACGCATCGCCGCGGCAAATAGACCACCGCTGTTTCGGTGAACTGTCACAAACGTCCGGAATTGGCTTAAGCCTCCCGAACGTCGTCATTCTAGGGCAGAGCAAGGAGCGAGGCTTCGGCCAATCCCTAGCGTCCGCGCTGATTTCACGGAGATGAACGGCGAAAATCTTACCGCCGACAAGCCTGCAACCTTTTCAGAAACCCTGTGTCTAGAGACTAGTTTAGTGATCCTCGTCGATCTCGTCGTGCAGGAGGCCGAGGATACGGCGCTTGAGCGCGATGAAGTCGGGTTCGAGGATCACGTCCATCGAGCGCGGCCGCGGGATGTCGACTTTGATCTCGGCCTTGATCTTGCCGGGCCTGGCCGTCATCACCAGAACGCGATCGCCGAGCACCAGCGCCTCGTCGATGTCGTGGGTGACGAACAGCACCGTTTTCTGCTGCCGCTCCCAGACGCGCAGGAGCAGCTTCTGCATGGTGCCGCGTGTCTGGCTGTCGAGCGCGCCGAACGGCTCGTCCATCAAGAGGACGGCCGGATCATTGGCGAGCGCGCGGGCGATCGCCACGCGCTGCTTCATGCCGCCGGACAGCTGCGCGGGATAATGATCGGCAAAGGGCGCCAGGCCGACCTCGTTGAGATACTGGTCGACGATCTGCTTGCGCTGCTCCGCCGGCAGGCCCTTGCGCTTGGGTCCATATTCGATGTTGGCGCGCACCGTGAGCCAGGGAAACAAGGTGTAGCTCTGGAACACCATCCCTCTGTCGGGACCCGGTTCGATCACTTCCCTGCCGTCCACCTTGATGGTGCCGGAGGTCGCGTCATTGAGGCCGGCGGCGAGATAAAGCAGGCTGGATTTGCCGCATCCCGAAGGGCCGACGATGACGCAGAATTCGTTCTTCGCCACCTTCAGCGACACATCGTCCAGCGCCAGCACGCCATTGGCGTCGCCATAGCGCAATGTCACGTCCTCGATGGCCATCGTGGTGCCGGTCGAATGCGGCTCGCCGGCCGCATTGGCCGTGTCGGCCGGAATGTTCGCCTTGACGGTTTCGGTCATCACTACCCTTGATCCGGCTGCGGTTTGCGAGGATGCGTTCAACGTCAAGGTGCCCATGGCGCGACCCTTGCCCGCAGAATGCGGAATGCCGTGTCGGTGATCAGGCCGAGAAGCCCGATCGCGGCGATCGCCATGAAGATCACATCGACCTGGAAGCCGCGCATCGCCTTGAGGCTGATATAGCCGAGACCGCTCGACGCCGCGACGAGTTCCGCCACGACGAGATAGGTCCAGGCCCAGCCCATGGTGACGCGAAGCGTGTCGAGTATCGAGGGAAGTGCGGCAGGGAAAATGACGTGCCACACCGCCTCTGAGCGCTTGGTGCCCAGAGTGTAGGAGGCGTTGACCAGATCCCTGGACACGCCGCGCGCGCAGTCGGAGATCATCACCAACTGCTGGAAGAAGGTGCCGAAGAAGATGACCGCGATGCGCTGCTCGATGCCGATGCCGATCCAAAGGATGAACAAAGGCACGAAGGAGGTCACCGGCAGGTAGCGGATGAAATTGACCAGCGGCTCCAGCGGTGCCTGCACCGCCCGGTAGGTCCCCATCCACAGTCCCAGCGGCACCGCGATCACCGAGGACACGATGAAGCCCAGGATGACCACCTTGGCGCTGGTCAAAGTGTGGTAGAAGAGGCTGCCGTCCAGGGACATGCGATAGGTCGTTTGCAGCACCGTTCCGGGCGTCGGCAGGAACATGTTGGGCACGACGCGACCATAGGACAGCAAGGCCCAGCCGCCGATCACGACGACCCACATCGCCAGCGCGAGTGTTGTTGCCGTGCTGGCGGGGATGTTGGCGAATGGGGTCGTCAGGCGTGTCCACGCCGTCCGCCTTTGTGCCATAAGATGGCCTCCGTTGATTTTAGAGCAGTTCCAGGAAAAGCGAGGCGGTTTTCCGTTCGGAATTGCGTCAAAACAAGAGATAGAGAGGTACGCCGTTTCGGTGAAACGGTGAACCGACCCAGGCGCGAAGCTCAGGCGTTCGAGAAACCGGGATCGGCCCGGACGGGCCGACCCCGACGATCCCAAAGGCTCACTGTTCGTTGATGAAATCGGTGTCGAGGATGGTCTTCGAGTCGATCGTCATCTTGAGCTTGCCGGCCTTGCCCCAGATGTCCTGCGCGAAGTTCACCAGGTCGGATGCTTCGCTCTTCTCCGTCGTGCCGAAGAATTCCAGGTTGCGGGCGCGGTCATAGTAGCGCACGCCCTGGGCGCCGGCCGCGAAATCCTCGGGCTTCTCGAGATAGCCGCCAATGCCCTTGGCCATGATCTCATAGGCCTTTTCCGGGTTGGTCTTGATGTAGTCGACCGCCTTGTAATAGCCCTTGATGAGGGCCTTCACATCCTCGGGGTGCTTCTCGATCAGGTCGCATTTGAGCGCGATCACATCGACGATCAGGCCGGGGGTGGTCGTGGAATCGATCAGCACCTTGCCCTTTCCGCCCTTGCGGACTTCGGTTAGGTGCGGCTCCCAGGTCACGGCGGCGGGAACCTGGCCGGCGATGAACGCGGTCGCCGCATCGTCGGCGGTCATGTTGGTGATGCTGACATCGTCCTCGGTCATGCCTTCCTTTTTCAGGAGCACGTTGAACCAGAATTCGGAAACAGAGCCCTCGTTCAAGGCGACAGGCTGGCCTTTCAAATCCTTGAGCGATTTGACGTCGGCCTGCGTGACGACGCCGTCGCCGCCATGGCTGTCGTCCAGCGCCACCACGTATTTGAAGCAGAGCTCGTCCGAGCGGTACTTCATCAGCTCATCGACGGTGGAGGCGGCGCCGTCGAGATCGCCGCCGGCCACCGCCGCCATGTAAAGCGCTGATTCTTCAATGACTTTCAGGTCGACATCGACGCCGGCCTCCTTGAAGTAGCCAAGGTCGCGGGCAAGGAACAGCGGCCCGTAGCCCACCCAGGTGGTCATGCCGAGGCGAATGGCGCCGGCGTTGGCGGGAGCGGCAAGCCCCAGGCCCAGCAGGCCCGCGCTGACCGCGGCCGTCAGGCAATTTCGGAATGTCTTCATTATCGTGGTTCCCCTATGGCTGTTACCGGCATCGACCTCGTTCGAGTGGCGTATGCCAGGCTGTCGTTTCGGCAGCCGCTCTCTTGTTATGCGTCGCCCTCCCAGGCGGGCCTTGTTCTAGGTCTCGCAAGAGAGCATCCGGGCCGGATCGCAAAAAGAAGTCTTTTTCTGTCCTTTGCTTCGCCGAAACCGAAGCAGCGGGCTGAGCTTGGCCGATGAGCTTGAACAGGCGCGCAAAGCGACGGCGGTCCGATGGCGCCGGCAAATGCGCCAATGACCGTGGACGGCTTGCTGACTAAAGAGATTGTGGCGGTGGGGACGCTCGCCCGATCAAAGGCGTTCTCAGACCATCGGGAAATCGACGGCGGCGCCAAGATGAGTGGCAAGTTCAGGCGCTCCGGGGCGCGGCCTCGTCGGCCGCAACCCAGAGATTTTCGGCACGATCGCCACGCCCCCGACGTGGCAATGCGGACTATGCCGCCAGGGCGCCCGACTTCTTGGCGGTCCAGGTGGCCATATAGTCCATCAGGCCGGGATTGAGGCAGTCATAGGGCTCGAGCCCGATCGATTTCAGCTGGCCGCGAATGCCGCCCATGCGGTTGGGGTCGACGCCGGATTCGATGATCGAGGAGACGAAGGCGGCGAAGCCCGGCGGCGACCAGCCATCCTCCTCGAAGCGCTCGGGATGGATGAAGGACAGGCCCTTGAAGGGATGGTCGCGTTCGACCGGGCCGTACATGTGGACGCCGCAGCCGGTGCAGGCATGGCGCTGGATGAGTGCGGCCGGATCGACCACCTT
>NZ_VFVL01000010.1 GCF_006442815.1 Mesorhizobium sp. B2-4-3 | reverse complement strand
GACCATCCGAATCATCCCCCTTCATTCCTGACCTACGGAATCACCAACCCGGTTCCGTGCAAAGCCCTCACAAGGGGAGAAGGTGAGTGCCGCTACTCCCTTGCAATGATCTCCTGGCCGTCGATGACCAGTCTCAAGCCCAGATTGCCGGCCTTGCGGCGGGCGAGGAAGCGCGGGCGGCGCATGGTGGAGACGCGGCCCTTGCGGCGCTCCTGCGGCGGCAGCGCCTTGATGGCGGCGCCGAGCGATTCTTCCAGCGTGCGGGCGATGCCGTCGGCCTCGATCAGCAGCATCGGCAGGCGATAGGCGTCGGCCCAGGCGCGCCAGTCGGCAGCGACGTCGTCGAGGTCGTCGGCGACCAGAAGCGGCACCGACAGCATCGGATCATTGTGCAGCAGTTCCAGCGTCACCGTGACATTGCCGTCCGGATCCTCCATGGCGCGCGCGGCGACGCCGCGGAACGCATTGGGGGGCAGTGCGATGATCGCCGGCACGCCGCTCATCTCCAGCACACGGCGGATGACCGCGCCGCGCTGGTCGATGGTGAAGGTCACATCGCCATAGTCGTCGCGGGTGGCATAGCTCACCATTTGCGGCAGGTGAAACGGGTCGAGACGCATGTTGCGTCCGGCCCAGACTGGCTTCAGCCCAGTGTTCATCATCAATGTCTTCCCTGTTATTCCTGAGGGCCGTTTTCCGGTTCTCTCAGGGCCGGTTTTTCCGGCCTCGTTATGGGAAGAAACATTAGCGCTCGCTTCTTACCGGCGCGCTTAAGAAAGTCGGTTAAATTTTGCTGATCTGAGCCGATGGTTATCGGAATGCGACCGGCCACCAGATAGGGGAAGGATCAGATAACCTTACCGGGATTCATGATGCTGGCCGGATCGAAGGCGGCCTTCACCCGCCGCATCAGGTCGATCGCCATCGGCGGCGCCGTGGCGATCAGCTCGTCGCGCTTCAACTGGCCGATGCCGTGCTCGGCCGAGATCGAGCCGTGGAAGGAGCGCACGACATCGTGCACCGCCATGTTCATGGGATGGTAGAGCTCGAGGAACGCCTCGTCCTGCCAGTCCACCGGACGCGAGATGTTGTAGTGAAGATTGCCGTCGCCCATGTGGCCGAAGCAGACGACGCGCGCGCCGGGGCAGACCCCCTCAACCACGCCGGCCGCCTTTTCGATGAATTCCGGGATCGAGGCGATGGGAACCGAGATGTCGTGCTTGATCGAGGCGCCCTCCGGCTTCTGGCATTCGGGGAGCGTCTCGCGGAAATTCCAGAAAGCGTCGCCCTGGGCAAGGCTTGCCGACACCACCGCGTCGCCGACGATGCCTTGCTCGAGGCCGGCTGAAAGAATCTCCTCGATCAGCGCCCTGCCGTCTTCTTCGGAACGGCCGGAAGAGACCTGCATCAAGACGTACCAGGGCCAGTCGTCGGCCAGCGGCCGGGTGATGCCCTGCCCGTGCTTGAGCGTGAAGTCATAAGGCCTTCTGGCGATCAGCTCGAAGGCGGTGAGCGAGGCGCCGGCCCGGTCCATCGCCAGGGTGAACAGCGAAAGCGCGTCGTGCGGGGACGACGGCAGGCCGGCAAAGGCGACCTCCCTGCCTTTCGGCTTCGGGAACAATTTCAGCACCGCGGCGGTGATGATGCCGAGCGTGCCTTCGGCGCCGACGAAAAGGTTCTTCAGATCGTAGCCGGTGTTGTCCTTCTTCAATTTGCGCAGGTCGTCGAACACCTCGCCGGTCGGCAGCACGACCTCGACGCCGAGGCAGAGCTCGCGCGCATTGCCGTAAGCAAGCACCCCGGTGCCGCCGGCATTGGAGGACAGATTACCGCCGATCTGGCAGGAGCCTTGGGCCGCGAGCGACAGCGGAAACAGCCGGCCGGCGGCGTCGGCCGCTTCCTGCAGCGTCTGCAGGATGACGCCGGCCTCGGCGGTCACCGTATTCGACAGGACATCGATCTCGCGGATGCGGTTCAGCCTGGACAGCGACAGCACGACGTCGTGGCCGGATTTGTCCGGCACCTGGGCGCCGACCAGCCCTGTATTGCCGCTTTGCGGCACGACCGGCGTTCCGGTTTCGGTTGCCAGACGCATGATGCGGCTCACTTCCTCGACGCTGCCGGGGCGCAGCACCAGCGATGTCCGGCCATGCCAAAGGCCACGCCGCTCGGTGATGTAAGGTCTGATGTCGGCCTGGTCGCGCAATGCATATTTGTCGCCGACGATGGCCGTGAAGCGGTCGATGAGGGCGGGATCGAGATCCAAGGGCTGGTCGTTCATGAAACAAACCCTAGGGCGCTCAGGCGGGCTTGTCACGCGGCGCGGCGGCGCGGGCGAGCCGGTCGTTGATCGCCTCGCCCAGGCCCTCCAACGGGATCGGCTCGACGGCGATGGTCGCGGCGCCGACGCGGTCGAGCGCCTGCATGAAGGCGAACAGATTGCTGGCCGCCTCGCGCAGGTCGCCCGCCTCGGAGAGGTTGCGCAGCGCAACGGCGTGCGCCCAGCCCTCGGCGCGGTTGCGGCCGAACGCAAGCAAAGCCTCGCCTTCGGCAATTTTTCCGACATTGAGCCGCATCGCGGCGCCCGGCGCGTAATGCGAGGCAAGCATGCCAGGCGCCTCGATGCCGCTCGCGCCGCGCGACAATTTCGCGCCGGCCACCGCCTCGATCTCCTCGGCGCCGATGCCGCCGGGCCGCAGCAACCGCAGCCTGCCGTCCTCGACTTTGACGATGGTCGATTCGAGCCCGACAGGCGTCGCGCCGCCATCGACGACCAGCCTGATCCTGTCACCGAGATCGGCGGCGACCGCGCCTGCCGTCGTGCCGCTGATCTTTCCGGAGGAATTGGCGCTGGGGGCCGCGAGCGGCCGGCCGAGCCGCGCGATCAGGCCGCCGCCGAACCCGCGCGGCATGCGCAGCGCGATCGTGTCCAGCCCCGCGGTGACCAGCGGATGGATGCCGCTGTCCGCCCGGTGCGGCAGCACCAGCGTCAGCGGGCCGGGCCAGAAGGCCTCGGCCAATCTTGCCGACAGCGGATCGAAGCCGGCGATACGGTCCGCCATGGCGCGATCCGCGACATGGGCGATCAGCGGGTTGAAGCGTGGCCGGCCCTTGGCCTCGAAAATGCGCGCCACGGCGACGCCGTTGGTGGCATCGCCGGCCAGGCCATAGACCGTCTCGGTCGGGATGGCGACGACGTCGCCGCCTTCGAGCAACGCCAAGGCCCGCTCCAGAGCCTCGCCGATCGCCAGCATCTCAGCCAAATTCGCCACCAATCCTGATGCATGTTGCCCAAAAGTGTGCAGCGGTTTTGGGACAACAACATGCATGAAACAAAACCTAAAGCGCGTCGATTGAATCCGTTTCAACGCGACGCGCTTTAGACATGCCGGTCCCGTAATACGGCCGCTTGCATCGGGCAAGTGCGGGCATTGGCGATTTATCAATCCCTAAAATGTTAAGTTTCCAAGCAAGCCGGCTTCAATGTGCCGGCCCTAAGGTGCGGGTTTGATGTGGTTGCGGGCTGGGGAGTTCTTGTGATGCGTTTGCTTGGAGCGTTCGGTATCGGCCTTTTGGCGATGAACGGCGCGGCACATGCCTCGTCGATCGTCGTGGTCGGACCCTTGACCTCGACGCCTTCCGTAATCAGGCTGAATGCGATCGAGCCGACCAAGCTGTCCGCGGCCTCGGCGCCGTCGATGATAGCGCTTGGCGACCCTATGCCCGCAGTCACCGACGAAAAGGTCGCGGCAATCCCCGAGAAATCCGGGCACCAGCAGGCCCCGATGATCATTCGCGGCGGCATTGTCGGCGGCGCTTTCGCAACGCCGGCGGCGACAGCGTCGGCCAAGCCCGCGACACCGGCAACCACACCCGCCGCCACCGCGCCGGCAAACGGCACATCACCGGCAACGCCGGCGAACGGCGCTGCATCAGCTTCGAACGGCAGCGGCAAAACCGCCGCCCAGCCAGGCGCGACAGCCGATGCGCAGCCACAGGCGCAGCCGCAAGAGTCACAGCCGCGCGTCGGCAAGGCGATGTAGGTCACATTGGATCCGGCCTTGGTGTGCTAGGCGCTTAACTCTATCCGATCCCCGTCATGCGGATCGGGCACGGCGGCGCCATGAGCAGCTCGACGGGGCGCGCCATCGTCAATGGCGAGCCGCTGATCGAGGTCGAGGTCTATCCGGACAGCGTGCGGGTCAGCATCGTGGAAGCCTGACTAGTGGCACTCACAGGGATTTTGACCGGTCGGCTTCGGTAGGCTTTGTTTGCGTTGGCAGGTGGCACGCGTTGGAGATTGGCCGAAACGCCCATCGCGATCGTCATTCTAGGGCGGAGCAGGAGCGAAGCTCCGTCGCGAAGACCCTAGAATCCATGCCGTCACCTTCGCCAAGGCGTGCAACGGAGCAAAATTCTGCACTGTGGCGGCGCTTCCAAGTCACGGCATGGATTCTATGGTCTGCGCCGCGTCGCTTCGCTCCTTGCTCCGCCATAGAATGACGACGTTGGGGGGGCGGCTTCAACCAATCCCCGGCGTTTGCGCCGATTTCACGCAAATGAATGGAAAATCTTGCACCAAGACAAACGGCAACCTTTCAAAATCCCTGTGCAGTGGCACTAGTCAGCTTCTGAAGATTGATGGGGTCAATCTTCCTGGAAGACTGACGAGCTTGACGAAAAAGGGCGACGCATGACGCGCCGCCCCTCCTGCTCACACGACAGGGGACGGCTCAGGCCGCTTGTTCCTTGTCGTCATCATCGTCGTCGTCTTCATCGTCCTCGCCATCTTCATCCTCGTCGTCGGACTCATCGTCGCCCGAGGCTTTGGCTTCTTCGTCGGAGTTATCGTCTTCGTCGTCGGCGTCATCGTCGTCGCCGTCTTCATCCTCGTCTTCCGACTCGTCGTCGGCCGAGGCAGTGGCCTCCTCGCCGTCTTCGTCATCTTCCTCATCGTCCTCGGACGGATCGGCAGATTCGACTGCCGCTGCGGCGGCGTGGTCGAGGAGGTTTTCGGAAGCGGATTCGGTCGCCTCGGCGGCGGCCGGGGTCTCTTCAATCAGGTCGATATCGTCAACGGAATTCATGGCATGCCTCCGTGTTTGGGAACGTCTTATGGCGCGCCGCGGGAAACGATCTCGGGGAACGCGCCTTAAGTCTTGGTTGATGCATGTCGTTGCCCCAGAACCGCTCGGCGATTCTGGACGACATGCATCCTTGTCCCATGCGGAGGTCATCGCCGTGTGACTGTAAGCCGGCTCCGGCGCATTAAATTTCGGGCGCCGAATTGTCGAGGAATGCCCGCATCCTAGCGAATGCGGGCAAGTTGAAAGGCGCGATTTTTGCCCTGTCAGCCGACGATTTTTGCCCTGTCAGCCGACGATTTTTGAAAAATCCGCGACCTGATCGGTGGCGGCGCGGATGCGGGCGAGCAGCGCCAGACGGTTGGCGCGCACGGCCTGGTCCTCATCATTCACGAGAACGCCCTCAAAGAATGAATCAACCGGTTCGCGCAACACGCTAAGCGCCAGCATGGCGGCGGAAAAATCTTCATTTTGAATTGCTTGGCCGGCTTCTTTCTCGGCCTGATTCACCGCGGCATAGAGCCTATTTTCCACTTCCTCGCGGAACAATGCCGGCTCAACGGTCTCGGCGACCAGCGTTTTCTTCTTCTCCTCGGCGGCGAGAATGTTGGCCGCGCGCTTGGTGCCGGCGAGCAGGTTCTTGCCCTCCTCGGTGTCGAGCAGGGAACCCAGCGCCTCGACGCGGCGGACGATCTGGAGGAGGTCGTCATTCGGCGATTGGCCGATCTCCCCCCTTGTGGGGGAGATGCCCGGCAGGGCAGAGGGGGGCGCGACAGAATGAGAGGCCGGCGGGACAGCGCCCCCCTCTGTCGGCTTCGCCGACATCTCCCCCACTAGGGGGGAGATCGGGCGCGAACCGGCTGACAACACAGCATCGATCAGGTCATGCGGTGCACCGCTTTCGCGCAGATAGACTTTCAGGCGGTCGTGGAAGAAGGCGAGGAGATCGGACGACTGATCCGCGCCGCCTTTGAAGTTTGCAAAGGCCTTGGCGAAAACAGACGTCAGCGCCAGACGAATACGATTCTCGATGAGTATCCTGACCACGCCAAGCGCAGCGCGCCGCAGGGCGAACGGATCCTTCGAGCCGGTCGGCTTTTCATCGATCGCCCAGAATCCGATAAGCGTGTCGAGCTTGTCGGCGAGCGCCACCGCAACCGAGACCGGATCAGTCGGCACGCGGTCGGATGGGCCTTGCGGTTTGTAGTGCTCCTCGGCGGCCGCGGCCACGGATGCATGCTCGCCCTGCAGCAGCGCGTATTTGCGGCCCATGGCGCCCTGCAGTTCCGGAAACTCGCCGACCACTTCGGTCTGCAGATCGGCCTTGGCGAGCACCGACGCGCGAGCGACCAGCGCGCTATCGGCGCCGACGACCGGGGCCAGCTCTTGCGCCAGCCGCTTGATACGTTCAACGCGCGCGCCCTGCGTGCCGAGCTTGGCATGGAAGGTGACGTTGAGATGATCGAGGCGCGCCATGCGCTGGTCGAGCGGCTTCTTCAAATCCAGGTCGAACTTCGCCGCCGATTCCGCGAGCTGGTCGAGGTCCGGCAGATCGCCCTGGTCGGTCTTCCAGAAATAGAGCGCGTCGGACAGGCGGGCGCGCACCACCTTGCCGTTGCCGTAGGCGATTTCCTTGCCGCCGTCGCTCGCCTCGACATTGGCGACCGGGATGAAGCGGTTCGACAGGTCCTCGGCCGCGCCCTGCGGCCGGGTGACGAAGCACTTCTGGTTGGCGCGGATGGTGAGGCGGATGACTTCGCCCGGAATGGTGAGGAAATCCTGCTCGAACTCGCCCATCAGCACGACCGGCCATTCGACCAGCCCGGAGACTTCCTCCAGCAGGCCCTCGTCCTCGACGAGATCGAGGCCGTTGGCAAAGGCGATGTTGCGGGCATCGGCCAGTATGATCTCCTTGCGCCGGTCAGCGTCGAGCACGACCTTGGCCGCTTCGAGCTTCGCGACATAGTCGTCGAAGCGGCGCACGGTGATCCCGCCCGGCGCATGGAAGCGGTGGCCATAGGTGACGTTGCCGGCGCGGAGGCCGTCGATCTCGAAATCGACCACAACCGGCTCCTCGGTCTCAGGGCCGAAGGTGCAGACGATCGACTGCAGCGGCCGCACCCAGCGCAGCGAGCCGGGTTTCGCCGAGGCCGGCCCCCAGCGCATCGATTTCGGCCAGGGGAAATTCCTGATGATGCCCGGCACCAGCTCGGCGATGATCTCTTCGGCCGCCCTGCCCGGCTTCGCGATATGGGCGACGTAGAAGTCGCCCTTCTTCGGGTCGGAATGGACATGCGCCTCGGCGATCGATGACAGGCCGGCCTTGCGCAGGAAGCCCTGCACCGCCTGCTCGGGCGCCGTGGTCGACGGCCCCTTGATCTCCTCGCGGATGTCCTTCGAACGCGCGGTCAGGCCCCTTATGTCGAGCGTCAGGCGCCGCGGCGTCCAATATTCACGCGCCGCCTCATAGGTCAGACCCGCCTCGACCAGGCCGTCGGTCAGCATCTTCCTGAGGTCGCCGGCAGCCTTGCGCTGCATGCGGGCGGGAATCTCCTCGGAGCGAAGTTCCAAGAGCAGGTCGGGCATAGTTAAGCTCCCCACCCCCCCCATGATGGGGAGGGTCGGCGCGCAGCGCCGAAACGAATGCGCGGGAAATAGCAACTCGGCCGGCCGCTGTCACCCCGCAAGCAGACCGCCTCCTCGACCGATTTCGCGGAATTTTTCGACCCGCTGTCGGAACGGCGCGGCGCCACCCGTCCTTGGAGCAGAACTTCCCGTGAACCGAACGCTGCGCTGAAGCGACAAACGCTCAGGCAGAGACCTACTGGCTGAACGACGATGAAGACGGCATCGAGAACCCTGCAGATCCTGGCGCTCAGCGCCTGCTTCGCCGCCCAGGCGCATGGCGCGATCACGATGCCGGGGATCAGGCAGGCCATGCGCACGATCGACAGCGCATCGGCGCAGATCGTGTTGCCGGCCGGCGCGGCCACCCAGACCGCGAAAGCCGTATCGGCTTAAGCCGCCGCCAGCCCGCCGGCCCGCGTCTTGAGGAACGCCTCACCGCAAGCCTTGGCCAGGTTGCGCACGCGCAGGATGTAGCTTTGCCGCTCGGTCACCGAGATCACGCCGCGCGCGTCGAGCAGGTTGAAGACATGGCTTGCCTTGATGCACTGGTCGTAAGCCGGAAAGACCATGCGGTGCATCGCCAGATTGTCGCTCGGCTTGGGCGTGCCGGCATCGAGCAGCGCCTTGCATTCGGCCTCGGCGTCCTCGAAGTGTCTCAACAGCATCGCGGTGTTGGCGAATTCGAAATTGTGGCGCGAATATTCCTGCTCGGCCTGCAGGAAGACGTCGCCGTAAGTGACCTTCTCGGCGCCTTCGCGGCCGTTGAAGTTCAGGTCGTAGACATTGTCGACGCCCTGCACATACATGGCGAGCCGCTCCAGGCCGTAGGTCAGCTCGCCCGCCACCGGCGCGCATTCGATGCCGCAGACCTGCTGGAAATAGGTGAATTGCGACACTTCCATGCCATCGCACCAGCACTCCCAACCGAGCCCCCAGGCACCCAGCGTCGGGCTTTCCCAGTCATCCTCGACGAAGCGGATGTCATGCAGCAGCGGATCGATGCCGATCGCCTCGAGCGAGCCGAGATAGAGCTCCTGCAGGTTCGGCGGATTGGGTTTCAGGATCACCTGATACTGGTAATAATGCTGCAGGCGGTTCGGGTTTTCGCCATAGCGGCCGTCCTTCGGCCGGCGCGACGGCTGGACATAAGCGGCGTTCCAGCGCAGCGGACCCAGCGCGCGCAAGGTGGTCGCCGGATGGAAGGTGCCGGCGCCGACTTCCATGTCGTAGGGCTGCAGGATGAGGCAACCATAGTCCGCCCAGTAATTGTGCAAGGTCAGGATCAGCCCCTGGAAGGAGCGGCTGGGATGCATGTGAGCGGGGATCTCGATGGTCACGGCGGCCTCGGAAAGCGCAGGATGACGCTTCCCTAGTTGCCGGGCCGGCAAGCGTCAAGGCGGCGCCCCGCATCCGGCGAGGTTGAACGCTTTGCGTGGGGCTGGCCCATTGCCGGCGAACCGCGGCGATCCTTTGCTTCGCCCCAGCTTCAACAACGAAGGTTCAGCCATGTCCGGTCAACTCACCGTCCGACCCATAGCAAGGCAGGATTACGAGCAGTGGCTGCCGCTGTGGGACGGCTACAACGCGTTTTACGGGCGCTCCGGCCCGACGGCGCTTGCCGGCGAGATCACGCAGATGACCTGGTCGCGTTTCTTCGACGCCTATGAGCCGGTGCATGCGCTGGTGGCCGAGCGCGAAGGCAAGCTTCTCGGTCTCGTGCACTATCTCTATCATCGCTCGACAACATCGATCGCGCCGAGCTGCTATCTGCAGGATCTCTTCACCACGCAAGCCGCGCGCGGCCAGGGCGTCGGCCGGGCGCTGATCGAAGGCGTCTACGAACGCGCTGGCCAAGCGGGCGCGAACCGCGTCTACTGGCTGACGCATGAGACGAACCGTACGGCGATGCAGCTCTACGACAAGGTCGGCGAGAAGTCCGGGTTCGTCGTCTACAGAAAGATGTTCTAATTTCTCGACATAGGAATTTGAAAGGCCGCTGTTTGTCGGCGCGCAAGATTTTCGCCGGTCATTTCCGTGAAATCGGCACAAAAGCTGAGATGGCTGAAGCCGCCCGAACCTCGTCATTCCAGGGCGGAGCAGCCGCGAAGCGGCGTCGCGCAGACCCTGGAATCCATTCCGTGACCTTGATCGAAGAGTGCAGCGGAGCAGAATTCTGCATCGTTGCAACGCCTTAAGGTCACGGCATGGATTCTATGGTCTGCGCGACGCCGCTTCGCTCCTTGCTCCGCCATAGAATGACGATCGCGATGGGCGTTTCGGCTAAGAGGCCAACCCCAAACGAAAACGGGGCTCGACGAGCCCCGCATTCTTGAACGTCGACGAAAGTCGCTCAGCCTTTCGGCGCGGGCGTCGGGTCCGGCTTTACCTTGGGGGTTTCCTGCGCTGTGTTGGATTCGATCGGCGGCAGGCCCTTGAGCAGCTTCTGCTGCAAGGTGGCGAGCACATCGGGGTCCGGCTTCAGGTCGCGCGCCTGCGTCCACTGATAGGTGGCCTCGAGCTTGCGGCCGACGCGCCAGTAGGCGTCGCCGAGATGGTCGTTGAGGACCGGATCCTCCGGCTTCAGCGAGACGGCGCGCTCCATCTCGCGCACGGCGTCGTCGAAGCGGCCCATGCGGAAATAGGCCCAGCCCAGCGAATCGACGATGTAGCCGTCGTTCGGCCGCAGATCCACGGCCTTCTGGATCATCGCCAGGCCTTCCTTGAGGTTCATGTTCATGTCGACCCAGGAATAGCCGAGATAGTTCATGACCTGCGGCTGGTCGGGCTGCAGCTCCAGCGCCTTGCGGAAATTGGGTTCCGCCTTCGGCCATTCCTTCAGCCGCTCATAGGCGATGCCGCGCTGGTAGAAGATGTTCCAGTTGGCGGCGGTCGGCGTCTTCAGCTGCTCGACGGCCTTGTCGTAGAGACTGGCGGCCGAGCGGAAATCTTCCTTCGAGCCATAGACGCCGCCAAGCGCCAGATAGGCGCGCATGTCCTCCGGATGCCTGTCGAGATAGGCCTTGAGATGCGAAATCGCTTCGTCATGCTTGTCGAGATCGGCAAGGTTGAGGCCGATCTGCAGGTCGGAGAGCTCTTTGAGCGGCGAGGACGCCGGAATACGGCGGTATAGCGCGACCGCGCCTTCGCCGTCCTTGAGCTGCTCGGCAACGGCGGCAAGCTGCACCAGGGCCGCGTCGCTGTCGGGCTTCAGCGCCAGCGCATATTGCAAATAGAGGCGCACGAAAGGCTCGCCGCCGCCGCGGTTGAGCGCGGTGGCAAGGTCGAGCAGGATTTCGGAGGCGCCGTCGGCCGGGCCGGCGACAAGCGGCTCGATCTTGTCGCCCTTGGCGATGCGGTCGCGCAGCGTGGTGATTTCGAGCTTGCCCGGCGCAAAGGCCTCGGCCTGGTTCAACACCGCCAGCGCCTTCGACTTGTCGCCCTTGCGGGCGAGGAACGAGGCATAGGCCTGGGCGTTGCGCATCCAGGTTTCGGGGGCGGAGCCGCCGGCCGTGGTATCGGCCATGGTGGCGGCGTAGATCTCGTCGGCCTTGTCGTTCAGGCCGGCGGCGTCGGCGATCAGCGCGCGGTGGAACGATTTGAACAGGCCGAACCAGTCCGGGCCCTTGAGCTTGTCGATGGAATCCATGGCCTCGGACGCGTTGCCGGCGCCTTCCTTGGCCCAGCCGTCCATGACGCCCGAGAGCAGCCGGTCGAGATCGGATTCGAGCGAGAGCTTCAACCAGTACTGCGCCTTGGCGTAGTCCTTCTTGTGGAAGGAATCGATGGCCAGCGCGAGGCGCGAGAAGCGCTCGACATCCGGCACTTCCTTCAGCTTGTCGGCATAGACCAGCGATTCCTCGAAGCGGCCTTGGGCGACCAGAGCCAGCATCAGGCTCTGCTGCAATTCCTTGTCGTCCGGCGCAAAGGCCAGCGCCTGCTTGTAATAGGCGATCGCATCGTCGAGGTCATTGTCGCTTTCGGCGATATGAGCCGCGAGATAGGCGCCAGAGAAAGACGTGATCTGGAGCGGTCGGGCCTCTTCCTTGGCCTGGACCGGCAGCACCCAAAGCGCCACACCGGTCAAAAATGCCAGCCTCGTCAGCCAGCGCGCACGTCCTTGCCGCATCGTATCCCTTTCAGCCAGACGCGATCCCGCCCTTGGAGGACCGCCCATAGACTCGATCTTTTCCGGTCAAAGCATGGCCTTTTTGGGGTCGGGCTTCAATCGCCGAGCGAATCACAATGCAATCATCCGGCTTAAAAAACGATGCCGCGCCAGCGGAAAGTCCCGCGCGGAGGCCCGGACGCCCATATGCGGCATCGGATTGCCTACAGGTAGGTATCGCTGAATCCGCCGGCGGCAACCGCGTCGCACAGGCCGGACCATTCGCAGCCGGAGCACGCTTGGCGCGTCAGGCCGGCCGAAAAGGCCTTGCGCATCGCCGCCAGGCCGGTGGCGTCAAGCACGAACCGATCCCCGGCCTCGATCGGCCGGCCGAGGAAAGCGCCGATATCGCGCGCCGCCATCCGGTCCCGCTCGGCGGCGCTTTGGCGCAGGCAATGCGGCTCCGGCTCGCCGAGCAGCGGGGCGCAGATGTCGTCCGGACCGGCAACGATCACCACCCCCTCGCCCTCGCCGAGCCGCTTCACCACCTCGTCGTAGTTGGCGGTGAAGGTCGGCGAGTAGCCCTTGCCGACATAGGTCAGCAGGCAGAGCAAATGATGGGCGCGCAGCCTGACGGTCATCGCGTGTCGGGATCGATTATCAGCCTCGCAGCTTACCGGGGATCGGCCGACCTATTGCCCGAAAACAGCTTCAGCGTCGCCGCGCCCAGCGCCGACTTGAGCAGGCCGCCGACGATGAAGGGCAGGAAGCCGAAGGTGACGGCCTTCTCGGCGCCGATCATGACGGCGAGCCAGGCGGTGCCGAGAACCAGGCAAAGCAGGTTGCCGATGAGCATGGCGGCGAAGGCGAGCATGACGCGGTTGCCGTTCCAGCCGCGTTCGGCCAGCCAGCCGACAACGGCGCCGACGACTGGGAAGGCGAAGAGATAGCCGCCGGTCGGACCGAAGAAATGCTCAACGCCAGCGTCGCCGCCTGCAAGAACCGGGAAGCCGGCGGCGCCCTCGACGAGCCAGGCGGCGATTGTGAGCGCACCGAAACGCCAGCCATAGAGGGCGCCGACCAGCGTCACGGCGAAGGTCTGCATGGTGACCGGAACCGGCACCATCGGCACCTCGATATAGGAGGACAGCGCCAGGAACAGCGAGCCGAGGATGACGGCGCCGATCTGCCAGGCGAGCGAACGGCTGTGCAGCCGCAGTGGGCTGAAGGAGGGCTTGTGGGTCGAAACGGCTGCGTTGGTCACGATGTCTTCCTTGGCTTGCGTGAAATTATAGATAATTTTTTGACTTCATCTATTATCGAATCCATATTTTGAAACGAATGGCAAGCGCCTGCCTCAAATTCGTCATTCCAGGGCGGAGCAGGGAGCGAAGCGACGCGCGCAGACCCTGGAATCCATTCCGTTACGCGGGCCGAAGAATGCAGCGGTGCAGAAGGCGACCGTCTACGATGGCGCACCGGTGCCATTGTCTGGTTCGCCTTGAAGCTCATAGGTCACGGAATGGATTCTAGGGTCTGCGCTGCGTCGCTCCGCTCCTTGCTCCGCCCTAGAATGACGAGGCTGAGAGGTCTCGGCCAATTGCCAATTGCCAATTGCCAATCGCCGAACCTACCCCACGATGGCGAAGGCGTCGCGGGTCTTGCCGGAGGCGGTCTTGACGGGCTTCTGGCCGATCCATTGCACGTGACGCCCGAGGGTCGCGGCGGCCGCTTCGGGGTTGCCTTGTCTCAGCGCGCTCAGGATCGCCCGATGATCCTGGTCGGTGCGAGTTTCCCACTCCGAGCGCCAGGCCGCGAACAGGAAACGAGCGCTCGCCGCGTGCAGGTCGTCGATGGTGGAAAGCAGGCGCGGCATGTTGCAGGGCGCCAGGATCAGCCGGTGGAAAGTGCGATTGGCCTCTTCCCAGGAGCGCACGTCGCGGGATTTGTCGCCGGCCTTGGTCGCCTCCTCGGCCAGGTCGAGGATCGACGCCGTCAGATGCGGCGCGGCATGGCGCAGCGCCAGCACTTCGAGCGCCGCCCGCATCTCGGCCACCTCCCTGACCTCGCCGAGATCGAAAGAAGCGACGCGCACGCCGCGCCTAGGCTCGCTGATCGCCAAGCCTTGCGCCTCGAGGCGGCGGAAAGCCTCGCGCACCGGGACATGGCTGGTGTTGAATTCCTCGGCGACATGGTCCTGGCGCAGCCGCGAGCCGGGCTCTATGGCGCCCGAAATGATGCGGTCCGCCAGTTCCTTGCTGATGCGGACGGCGATCGTGTCTTCTGTGCTGGCCATATTTATAGATAATTTGCCGGACCGCCCTTTGTCGAGACGGCCCAGCGTGGGATTCACAAGCGCCCTGTCCGGCGGATGCAAGGCAAGTCCCGAGAAGACAGACAGGCTCAGTTGACGCGGCTGATGCAAAAATCGATGACGTCGATCAGCGCCGATTTCTGCAGCGTCGCCTCCAGCGGCGCCAGCGCGTCGCGGGCAATCTCGCCGAAATGGCGGGCGCGGCCGATCGTGTCGGCGATGGCGCCGTGGCGGGCCATCAGGCCGATTGCCTTTTCGAGCCCGGCATCGTCGGCGACATTGTCCTCGATAGCGCGCTTCCAGAAGGTGCGCTCGGCCTTGGTGCCGCGCCGGTAGGCGAGGATCACCGGCAGCGTCACCTTGCCCTCGCGGAAATCGTCGCCGACATTCTTGCCGAGATCCTTGCTCGAGCCGCCATAGTCCAGCGCGTCGTCGATGAGCTGGAAGGCAAGGCCGAGATTCATGCCGTATGAGCGCAGTGCCGCGCGATCCGTGCGCGAGGCCTGGGCGATAACCGGCCCGACTTCCGCAGCGGCCGAAAACAGCGCCGCGGTCTTGGCCTTGATGACGGCGAAATGCTCATCCTCGGTGGTCTCGAGGTTCTTCGCGGCGGCAAGTTGCATCACCTCGCCCTCGGCGATGATGGAGGCCGCGGCCGACAGGATGTCCAAGGCTTCCAGCGAACCGACCTCGACCATCATGCGGAAAGCCTGGCCGAGCAGGAAGTCGCCGACGAGCACGCTCGCCTGGTTGCCCCAGATCATGCGCGCCGTCTTCTTGCCGCGGCGCAGCGCGCTCTCGTCGACCACGTCGTCATGCAGAAGCGTCGCCGTGTGCATGAACTCGACCGCCGTGGCGAGCTTGACATGGCCTTCGCCGGAATAGCCGAACATCTGCGCGGCGGCGAGCGTGAGCATGGGCCTGAGTCGCTTGCCGCCGGACGAGATCAGGTGGTTGGCGATCTCCGGGATCATCTCGACGTCGGAGCCGGCCTTGGACAGGATCAGCTCGTTGACCCGCCCCATGTCGGCCGCCGTCAGATCGATCAAATCCTTGATGGAAGCGGGTTCCCGCTTGCCTTCGATGTTGAGGACGACACCCACCACGACAACTCCCGTCTCTTTAACGCGCACGAGTTAACGCGCACGACGGCACCCATAATCCCGCTCCGACTCTAGGGCGGCACAACCGGGCACGGCAAGAGGCGAATTGGCGCGGCTTTGCCGACGGTGTGTCCACCCGCACGTTTACACGAACGCCGCAACCTGCGATTTTCGTTCCATGATCGAGCTTGTCCGCACCAACGACGCCGTCGTGATCTCCTTTGTCGAATCGCTGATGCGCGACGCCGGCATCGCCTGTTTCGTCGCCGACCAGAATATGAGCGTGCTCGACGGCTCGCTCGGCATCCTGCCGCGGCGGGTGATGGTCGATGCCGAGAAAGTCGATGCGGCGCGCCGCATCCTCAAGGATGCCGGCATCGAGAACGAGATCCGCAAAAAATAATGGCAGCCAGGACCGCCCCCGTCCCGGATACGCCGGCGCACACGGTCGATGCCTTCCATCGCGGGCGCTTCTGGCTGGTGCAGCCGAGCCGGGGCGGTCATCGCGCCGGCATGGACGCCATGATGCTGGCGGCCGCCGTGCCGTCCGGCTTTTCCGGCCGGCTCGCCGATTTCGGCGCGGGCGCGGGTGCTGCGGCCCTTGCCGTGCTGTCGCGCTGCCCGGCGGCGCGGGCAGTGCTCGTCGAACGCTCGGCCGAGATGGCCGGGTTCGCCGCAGCCACGCTTTCGCATCCCGGCAATGCGCATCTCGGCGACCGCGCTTCGGTGCTGACGGCCGACGTCACCCTGGCCGGCCGGGCGCGTGCTGAAGCCGGCCTTGCCGACAACCAGTTCGATTTCGTCATCATGAACCCGCCGTTCAACGCGGCGCAAGATCGCGCCACCCCCAACGCGTTGCGCAGGGAGGCGCATGTCGTCGAGGACGGGCTGTTCGAGCGCTGGATCAGGAGCGCCGCCGCCGTCGCCAGGCCGCGCGGCGGGCTGGCCGTCATCGCCCGGCCCGAGCAATTGGTCGCCATCCTCGATGCGATCGACGGGCGCTTCGGCGATGCCGAGATGCTGTGCGTGCATCCACGGCCGGACGCGGCGGCGATCCGCATCGTCGTCAGGGCAGTGCTCGGCGCGCGTGGAAAACTGTCGATCCGCCCGCCGCTCATCTTGCACGGACCGTCGGGCAACGCGCCGGCGGAGCGGACGGAAATGATCAATAACGGCCTGGCATCGCTGTTTGGCGATTGATCCTTGAAGCGCGTCGCGTTGAAATGGATTCTAGCGACGCGCTTCAAGTTTTTGTTTTATGCATGTCTTTTTCGCAAAACCGCTGCACACTTTTGCGCGACATGCACTGGCTGGCGATGCGGCATTGCCGTTGGCCGGCGAGTTCCTTACATGCCCAAAGCAAGCCGACGCCGCCCGTGAAACAGACCAACCGACCTGATCTCATCTTGCTGCTTTGCAAATCGACCGGAGACATTCCTTCGTGAAACGCCTCTTCAACCGCCTGCTGCCGAAATCCTGGCGCTCGACAGTCGTCACCATTCCGGTCATCCGGCTGCAAGGCGCCATCATGGCGGGCGGCGGCCAATTCCGGCCGAGCCTGTCGCTTGCCTCGACGGCCGGCCTGATCGAAAAGGCATTCAGCTTCGATGCGCCGGCGGTTGCCATCTCGATCAATTCGCCGGGCGGCTCACCGGTGCAGTCGCGGCTGATCTTCAAGCGCATCCGCGACTTGGCGGTGGAAAAGAACAAGAAGGTGCTGGTCTTCGTCGAGGACGTCGCGGCTTCCGGCGGCTACATGATCGCGGTCGCCGGCGACGAGATCTTCGCCGACCCGTCGTCGATCGTCGGCTCGATCGGCGTGGTCTCGGCCTCGTTCGGTTTCCCCGAGTTGATGAAGAAGATCGGCGTCGAGCGGCGTGTCCACACCGCCGGGCAGAACAAGGCCGTGCTCGATCCGTTCAAGCCGGAGAAGAAGGAAGACGTCGAGCGGCTGAAGGCACTGCAACTCGACGTGCACGAGACCTTCATCGAGCTCGTCAAGGAGCGGCGCGGCAGCAAGCTGAAGGACGACCCGGACCTGTTCACCGGCCTGTTCTGGACCGCCAAGCGAGGCCTCGAGCTCGGCCTTGTCGATGCGCTGGGCGATATGCGCGGCGTGCTCAGGACGCGTTTCGGCGACAAGACGCAGCTCAAGCTGATCACCGCGCCGCGCGGGCTTTTCGGCCGATTCGGCCTGTTCGGCTCGCGTGTTTCGGCACCCGATATCGCGGCGGCGGCCGCCAGCGGCGTCCTCGATGCGGCGGAAGAGCGCGCGCTATGGGCGCGCTTCGGGCTTTGAAAAAGCCATGAATGCGGCTAGCATGGCCGCTTGACCGACCCATTCGGCCGGCCTTGCCGCGAGGACGCGGGAGGAGTTTTAGAGATGCCGCAGATCATTTTCTTCGCTGTTGTCGGCGCCGCCGCTTACTTTGGTTACCGCGCTTTCGTGCGCGAGGCCGAACGCGTGACGGCCAAGATCCGGCGCACCGAGAAACAGGCGGCGAACGGCACGATGGGCACGCTGGTCAAGGACCCCAAGACCGGCGAATACCGTCTCGCCAAGGACTGATCCCATCTCGCCAGCAGCCGACATTCTGGAGCCCGGCACAGAGGTCCGGACGTGGCTTGCACCTGCCAAGATCAACCTGGCGCTGCATGTCACCGGACGGCGCGCCGACGGCTACCATCTCATCGACAGCCTTGCCGTCTTCACCCGCTTCGGCGACCGGCTGGAGATCGAGCCGGCGGAAGAGGATGAATTCTCGGTGTCCGGCCGCTATGCCGCCGGGCTGCCGCTCGACGGCGACAATCTGGTGGTGAAGGCACGCGATGCCTTGCGCCGGGAAGCCGGCGCCCAGCATGCGCCGCCGGTTGCCATCAAGCTGGAGAAGAACCTGCCGATCGCTTCCGGCGTCGGCGGCGGGTCGAGCGACGCGGCGGCCGCGCTCAATGCTCTGGCGCGGCTCTGGAAGCTCGATATCGACGACAATTCGCTGGCGCGGATCGGGCTTTCGCTCGGTGCCGACCTGCCGATGTGCCTCAAATCAAAGCCGCTGATTGCACGCGGTGTCGGCGATGAGGTCTCGCCGCTGCCCGCCTTTCCGGCGCTTGGCCTCGTTCTGGTCAATCCGGGCGGCGCCGTCTCGACACCGGACGTGTTCAAGGCGCTGGCCAGCCGCGACAACGACGCGCTGCCGCCGCTGCCGAAGCGCCTCGACTTCCACACGATCCGCAATTGGCTCGAGACGACCCGCAACGATCTCGAGGCGCCCGCCCGCTCGATTCAGCCGGCGATCGGCGAGGCGCTCAAGGCGCTCAAGCGCGCCGACGCCGCCTTCACGCGCATGTCCGGCTCGGGCGCCACATGTTTCGGCCTGTTCGAGACCGGCAATGTCGCCAAGCGCGCGGCGATCGAGATCCGCGGCCGCCATCCCGACTGGTTCGTCGCCGCGACGCGCAGCATGGAAGTGACCGATGGCGAAGCTTGACGAGAGCCGGCCCTTCATCCCGGTGCGCATCGCCGTGCTGACGGTTTCCGATACGCGCAGGCTTACCGACGACAAGTCCGGCCAGACGCTGGCCGACCGCATCACGGAAGCCGGCCATACGCTTGCCGCCCGCGACATCGTCACCGACGACCGCGAAAAGATCCGCGACAAGGTCCTCGGCTGGTCGAAGGACGAAAACATCGATGTCGTCATCACCACCGGCGGCACCGGCTTCACCGGCCGCGACGTGACGCCTGAGGCGCTGGAGCCAATCTTCGAAAAGCGCATGGACGGCTTTTCGGAAGTCTTCCACCGCATCTCCTACGACAAGATCGGCACCTCGACGATCCAGAGCCGGGCGACTGGCGGCGTCGTCAACGCCACCTTCGTGTTCGTGCTGCCGGGCTCGCCCGGCGCCTGCAAGGATGCCTGGGACGGCATCATCAAGGCGCAGCTCGACTACCGGCACATGCCCTGCAACTTCGTCGAGATCATGCCGCGGCTGGACGAGCATCTCAGGCGCGGCGGCAAGCCTGCCTCGTAACCGCAGTCAAAGTGAGCGACCGGCATCCGGTTCGCAGGCGAAATGCCGCTGGCGCCTGCGGGCAGCCATTTCGAAGCCGGCACCGGCCAAGTATCTTGTGCCGCGAACAAGGAACAATCCGCCATGACCGTTCACAGCGGCGGCTGCCATTGCGGCAACATCCGCCTGAGCTTCTCCACCGCGCTTGATCCCGCCGGACTGGAAATTCGCGCCTGCCAGTGCTCGTTCTGCACCCGGCACGGCTCACGCGCGGCCGCCGATCCGAACGGCAGGCTGGTGGTCTCGGTCGAGGACAGGCATCGCTTGCGGGCCTACCGCTTTGGCCTGCGCACCGCCGACTATCTTCTGTGCGGCGAGTGCGGCGTCTATGTCGCGGCAATCGCCGGCGAGGGTGACGATGCGAGAGCGATCGTCATCGTCAACGCGCTTGACGATCGCGAGTTGTTCTCCCGCGAGCCGGTCGCCGTTCGGTTCGATGCCGAGACGCGCGAGCAGCGTGTCGCCAGGCGCCGCAGGGCCTGGATGCCCGTCGAAATCAGAGGGACCTAACTGGGCAGGGACAGCGCTTCTTCCTTCTCCCACAAGGGGGAGCCTGCATCACTTCGGCGGAGCCACCCAGATTTCGGCGTTCAGCCTTCTGGCGGCAAGGCCGCGCGCCAGGGCCTCGGCGCCGCGCGCGCTCTTTGCCAGGGCCGAGGCCTGACGCTTGCTGATGACAAGACCCTCGGCCAGCGCGCGGTTGCCCGAAAAGACGCGGGCCAGGAAAGGCGCGCGGTCGGCCCGGGCACGTGAAAACCGCGCCGGCATGGTTTGCTTCGCCGCGTGCGCCACCACCTCGTCGATCCATCCGTCGGCAAGCCGCGCGCCGGGTTCCAGAAAAAGCAGCCAATCGCCCTTGGCCTGGCCGATGCCGGCGCCGATCCCGCCGGTCACATAATGGCAGCCGGCATGCTCGGCCACCCGATGCGTCTGGTCGGTCGAGCCCTGATCGCAGACGATCACGTCGCGCACCACGCCCTCGACCGCGCCGCCGACCAGCGAGGCGAGCGTACGGGCAAGACCCTCTTCGTCGTTGCGGGTTTCGATGAGAACGCTGAGCATTCTTAGCCGAATAGAGCAATTCCAGGAAAAGTGTGAGCGGTTTTCCGTCCGGAATTGCCTCGGAACAAGGAGATGGAGCGGTTCGCCGTTTCCGTTAAACGGCAAGCCGCTCCGGAAAGCCGCGACTTGCGCCAGTCACGGATCCGCCGAAAAAGTTCTTGCTTTGTTCTCTTCGGCGAAATAGGAATAGTTTCATGAACAGAGCGATTCGACAGCCTGCCGACAGTCCCTGGGAGAGGGCGAAAATGGAACAGATCGTGCGCGCCGACATTGCCGCTTTCGGAGCCGGCCGAGCCGAGATGGCAAATGCCATGATCGAGCAGAGCGGCATGCGCGTGCGGCCCGACCGCAATCGCGGCCGCTCGGCCGGCATCAACCCGTCCGGCCGGTTCGAGCCGGTCAGCCGGCATGTGTTCGACGACGGCTGGAACTCGCTGGAGGAGCTGCCGCCGTTCAAGACGGAAGTGCAGGTCGAGAAGCCGCGCACGATCATCACCCGCAACGAGTCGCCGGACATTTCCTTCGACCGTTCGATCAACCCCTATCGCGGCTGCGAGCATGGCTGCGTCTATTGCTTCGCCAGGCCGACGCATGCCTTCATGGGCCTGTCGCCGGGGCTCGATTTCGAATCGAAGCTGTTTGCCAAGCCGGATGCGGCGCGCATGCTGGACCGGGAGTTGTCGAAGCCCAGCTACCAGCCGCGCACGATCGCCATCGGCACCAACACCGACCCCTATCAGCCGATCGAGAAGCAATACTGCATCATGCGCGAGATCCTGGAAGTGCTGGAGGCGCGCGGCCATCCGGTCGGCATCGTCACCAAGTCTGCGCTGGTGACGCGCGACATCGACATCCTGTCGCGTATGGCCGAGCGCGGCCTTGCCAAGGTGGCGCTGTCGGTGACGACGATGGACCGCATGCTGGCGAGAACGATGGAGCCGCGCGCGTCGACGCCGACGAAACGGCTGGAGGCGATCCGCCAACTTTCGGATGCCGGCATTCCGGCATCGGTGATGGTGGCTCCGATCATCCCCGGCCTCACCGATCCGGAGATGGAACGCATCCTCGATTCGGCTAGAGCCGCAGGGGCCCGGGAGGCCGGCTACGTCATCCTGCGCCTGCCGCTCGAAGTGGCTCCGATCTTCAAGGACTGGCTGCTGCGCCATTATCCCGACCGCTACCGGCATGTGATGTCGTTGATCCGCTCGATGCGCGATGGCAAGGATTACGATTCCGAATGGGGCAAGCGCATGAAAGGCGCCGGTCCCTATGCCTGGCAGATCGGCCGGCGCTTCGAGATCGCCGCCAAGCGGCTCGGCCTCAATGTCGAGCGGCGGCAGTTGCGCACCGACCAATTCGTCGCAGGTTCGGGCGCCAGCGAGCAGTTGATGCTGCTTTGACACCTGCGCCGGCCGTGACGGGCCGGCGCTAAGCAATTCCAGGCAAAGCGGTTTTCGGTCTGGAATTGTCATCCTTTTCAAGAATCCCGTCCGGCCACTGTCCCCCGGCCGCGAGACGGTGCCTTCCCGGTCCGACGCCCCATCCGACCCGGAAGGCCTTGCGGAGAATCGGAGCCGATGCGAACCTCGCCGCACCATGGCTCGCGCGCGTTCCGATTCTCCGCTTCTCTTTGAAATGGTCGAGAAGCCCGACTTCTCGATCGAGACGAAGGCGATGGCCGACGGGCTGTGGCCGATTGCCGGCATGGACGAGGCCGGCCGCGGTCCGCTCGCGGGTCCGGTGGTGGCCGCCGCGGTGGTGCTCAACCCCGCCAACATTCCCGAAGGGCTCGACGATTCCAAGCGCCTCACCCATTTGCAGCGCGAGGCGCTGTTTCTCAAGATTCTCGGCTCGGCGCTCAGTGTGTCGATGGCCTCGATCAGCGCCGAAGGCATCGACAACAGCAACATCCTGAAAGCGAGCCTCGAAGCGATGCGCCGCGCCGCCGCCGGCCTGTCCTTGCAGCCGAAGCTCGCTTTGGCCGACGGCCGCGACATTCCGCCAGGTCTCGCTTGCGAAGGCCGCGCGCTCATCAAGGGCGACCAGCGCTCGCAATCGATCGCCGCCGCCTCGATCGTCGCCAAGGTGATGCGCGACCGCATGATGTGCGGCTGCGGCGGACATCACGAGCACTACGGCTTCGAAGTGCATATGGGTTATGCGACGGTCCGCCACCGCACCGCGATCGAGGCGCATGGGCCGGTGGCAAGGCTGCACCGCGCCTCGTTTGCGCCGTTCAGGCTGGGTGGCGCTGAGGCGGCGGAAGAGGAAGAGGGCTTCGCCGGGCTGGAGTAGTTAGCTGATCTCCCCCCTCGTGGGGGAGATGTCCGGCAGGACAGAGGGGGGCGCTGTCCCGCCAGCCTGTCCGGCTTTGGTGGGATGGGCCGAACCCCGCGCTTCGTCATCCTCGGGCTTGACCCGAGGATCCATTCCGTGACCGACCCCGTAGGGTGCTACGGTGCAGAATTCTATAACCGCCGCAACGCCTTAACGTCACGGCATGGATTCTAGGGTCTGCGCGCGTCGCTTCGCTCCTTGCTCCGCCCTAGAATGACGACCGAGACGCCGCGATCCTTCGCGCCCCCCCTCTGCCCTGCCGGGCATCTCCCCCACGAGGGGCCCAGGAGGGGGAGATTGGCAGCTTCAGCGCCGCGCTTTTTTCAAATAACAAAAAAGCCGCCGGGTTGCCCAGGCGGCTTTCGATTTCGAAGCTTCGAAGTCGGCTCAGTTCAGCTTGGCCTTCACGTCATCCAGCGCCGACTTGAACAGGTCCGCGCCTGCCTTGACGTCGACCTTGGCGGCGAGCAGCGCGCGGGCGGCCTCGACGGCGATGTCGACGGCCGAGGCGCGCACTTCGCTGACGGCCTCGCGTTCGGCCTGGCCGATCTTCTGCTCGGCAAGCGCGGTGCGCCGGGCGACATAGTCCTCGGTCTTCTTGGCCGCTTCGGAGGCAAGCAATTCAGCCTCGCGCTTGGCGGCGGCGACGATGTCGGCAGCCTCCTTCTCGGCTTCCTTGCGCTTCTGCTGATACTGACCGAGCAGTTGCTGGGCCTCTTCACGAAGCTTGCGCGCTTCCTCGAGCTCGGCGCTGATCTTGGCCGCGCGGGCGTCGAGCGACTTGGCGAGCATGCCCGGCACCTTCAGATAGATGATGGCGCCGAGGAAGATGATCAGGGCGACGGTGGCCCAGAGCGTGGCAAGTGATGTGGCGTCCATGATCCCGCTCCTCACCGGCTCGCGGATTTGACCGCGGCCGCGATCTCGGCCTTGTCGGTCTTGCCGCCGACAAGCGCCTCGACGATGGCCGACGTCGTATCCTCGGCAATCGTGCCGACTTCCTTCATCGCCTTGGCCTTGATTGAGGCGATGCTCGCCTCGGCCTCGCCAAGCTTCTTCTCAAGCTCGGCCTCGAGCTTCTTGCGCGTGCCCTCGGCTTGCGCCTTGGCGGCGTCGTTCGCCTGCTGGCCGATCTTGTTGGCGTTGACCTTGGCTTCCGCCAGTTCCTGCTCATAGGCAGCAACCGCGGCGTCCGCCTCGCCCTTCAGCCTTGCGGCATGGTCGAGGTCCTGGGTGATGCGGTCGTTGCGGACATCGATGATGCCGCCAAGACGCGGCATCACAACCCGCTTCAGGAACAAGTAGAAGAGCCCGAAGGTGATGACCAGCCACAGGATCTGCGACGGGAAGGTCTTGGCATCGAACGGCGGGAACGTTTCATGCTCCGCGGCAGGCACGGCGGTGCCCGCATGCGTATCGCCCTCGGCCGCGGCCGGCGCTGTTTCTTGCGCATAGGCAGATGTCACGAACATCTCATTCCCCTGTCCATGGAACGGGGCCGCACCATGCGGCCCCTTTCGTCAGCGCCGGCTCTTACTTGAAGACCAGGAGCAGAGCGATCAGGAGCGAGAAGATGCCCAGGGCTTCGGTCACGGCGAAGCCGAAGATCAGGCGGCCGAACTGGCCGTCGGCAGCCGACGGGTTGCGGAGCGCGCCCGAGAGATAGCTGCCGAAGATGTTGCCGAGGCCGATGCCCGCGCCGCCCATGCCGATGCAGGCGATACCAGCGCCGATAGCAGCTGCTGCAGTTGCGTCCATTTCAAAACTCCTGTGGTTTCTCTATTCGTTGCAGTTGGTACGTTGGGTAAGCTGGCGCCGGGGCGCCGGTGAAAATCAGTGGCTCGGGTGCAGCGCGTCGTTCAGGTACATGCAGGTCAGCACCGCGAACACATAGGCCTGCAGAAAGGCGACCAGCAGTTCGAGCGCAGAGAGCGCGACCGCCATGGCAAGCGGCAGCACCGAGCCGGCGATGCCGACGGCGCCAAACGCGCTCAGGCTGACGACGAAGCCCGAGAACACTTTGAGCGTGATGTGGCCGGCCAGCATGTTGGCGAAAAGACGAACAGAGAGGCTGACGGGCCGAGAGACGAAGGAGATGATTTCGATCGCCACCACCAGCGGCAGAAGATAGCCCGGCACGCCCTGCGGCACGAACAGCTTGAGGAAGCCGAAGCCGTGCTTGGCGAAGCCGTAGACGAGGACCGTGCCGATGACCAGGATCGCCAGCGTGAAGGTGACGATGATGTGGCTGGTGACGGTGAAGAAATAAGGGAACAGGCCGATCAGATTGGCGACCAGCACGAACATGAACAGCGAGAACACCAGCGGGAAGAACTGCATGCCCTGTTTGCCGGCGGCATCGCGCAGCATGTTGCCGACGAATTCGTAGGCCATTTCGGACACCGACTGCAGGCGACCCGGAATCAAGGCCCGGCTGGAGGTGCTCATATAGAGGAAGGCGGACGCCAGAACGATCGTCACGACCATGAACAGGGAGGAATTGGTGAAAGAGACGTCGTAGCCGCCGATATGCAGCGGGATGATCGGATGGATCTGGAACTGGTGGATCGGATCGACCTTGTCAGCAGCCACTTTGTATCCCCGTCAAAGCCACAACCGGCTTTAAGTTCACTTTAGCGCCCTGCGGCGCCTCGCTTCATTCTCTCGGCTCGCGCGGCTTGCCGCCCTGGCCGAATTCCGATGTCAGTCCCGCCGAGCGCAGGACATTGAGTATGCCTGCGCCAAAGCCCAGCAACAGGCCGACGATCAGACCCCATGGCGCTGTTCCCGCCAGACGGTCGATGATCCAGCCCAAGCCGACACCGACCACCACTCCGGCGATGAACTCGCTGGACAGCTTCAGCGCCTGACCGTAACCGGTCGCAGCTCTCGCTTCGTCTTTCCCCTCGAACCGGTCCGTGCGTCTTGTCGCAAGCGATGCTTCAAGCTCGCGCCGGCGGCGCTCAAGTTCGTCGTCGCGGATGGTGGCTTCTGGCTGCCTGCCGCGGCCGGTTTCTCCGGTTCCGTCTGGCCCGGTTTTGTCGGCCATCGCAACCCCCCTGCCCGGGCAGACGATTGCCGTCCGTCCGCTTCTAAAGTCGCCGGCAACATAGTTAGAGGGTCCGCCCCCGTCAAGCCACGGGCCGAACTTCCAAGCGATGTATTTTTGATAGTTAAATCAAAGGCTTATCGAGGTGCGACATCGTGCCCTTCACGCCCGCGTGAGGTGACGGCGCGAATCCGCGCAACAAGGCGCGTCCGCCGAGGCATCGCCGGGCGTCGAAGGAAGGATAGCCGGGGCGGTGGTTAAGGCGGCTCAGCTCGAGCCGCCAGCCGGCTCAGCTCCAGCCGCCGCCATAGGTGCGGTAGAAGATATGCAGGCCGATCCTGGTCATCTTATGCATGGCTCGCGCCCAGCCCGGATGGACGTAATTGGCGTAGTAATGCGTCGATGAGCCGACCTCGGGAATGAAGATCTTGCCGGCGGTCACCGCCATGGCGACCTCCTGGGCGGTCTTGTAGGAAGCCTGGTCGGTGATGGTCTTCTTCCTGCCGTCGCAGGCGAACGAGAACTGGCAGCGGTTGAACCAGTCGTCGTTCTGATAGACGACGCCGCAGATCGTCTTCGGATAGGCCGGGTTGCGGACGCGGTTGAGGATCACCTGGGCGACCGCCGCCTGGCCGCGCACGGGCTCGCTGCGCGCTTCGAAATAGATGCCCTTGGCGAGGCACGTCTGTTCCGGCTGGGAGAAGACGCTTGCCGGCAGCGGGTTCTGGATCCACGAATGGTCGCCCTTGCCCATCGGCGGGATGAAGCGGCCATCGTTCGGATCGTCCTGCAGCAGCGCCTCGAAGGGCGAGGCTTTGGCGTAGTCGGGCGCGGACTGGGCATAGGCGGTGGCGAGGATATCCGGCTTGTCGTTGTTGACGAGGGCGACGAGTGCCGCCGGCAGCGCCGGATCTGGCTTCCTGTCCTCGCGCAGGTGGAAGGCCTGGGCGATCTGGACTTCCTTACCCGCGATGCCCGGCTTGGCGAAGGTGAGCTTCAGCCCGCTGTCCATCGCGGGACGCATCAGCGAGGAGGTACGCTCGAAAATCGAGCCGGCGCTGAAATTCTTGGGCGGCGCGACCGGTGCCACCTTGACCAAACGGCCCTTCTTGTCGGCGCGCATGACGCGGTCTTCGTCGGGCGTGGCGCCGGCGACATTGCCCTTGCCGCGAAAGGCCACCGTGCCGACGCCCGGCAGGTCGACGCCGGAACCGGATAGCGAGCCTGTGGTGACGGAATCGACAAATGGCATTTCGGCGGCATGCACCGAGCCGGCGGCGGATTTCTCGATATAGGCGTTCCAGCGGGTGTTGGACGATTCCAGGCCGGAGATCAGGCTTGCCATATCCTGATAGGCGACGGCGGACGGAAAGCCGATCCAAATGCCGAGCCCGAGCACCAAAGGAGGAAGAAAGGAACGTTTTTTCGCAACGGCGGCGGCGGCGGCAAGCCGCAATGAAACGCGTCGATGCACGGAACTCTCCAGAACGCTACTGACCCCGGAGAGTCAAAATGAAGCATTAACCTTGATGCGGGGTTAACGACATCGATCGTGTTCTTTTCATGTTTGAGGAAAGCCGGCTTGCCGTTTCCGCGGCAAGCCGGTGAAAAATCAGACCTGGGTGCATCAGGCTGGGCGCAGGAAGATCGGCAAGGCGGCCGCCGCGCAAATCGCGGCCGCGAGCCACACGCCCGGCCATGCGAAGAACACCAGCAGCCACGGAATGGCGATCGGCACCAGGCAGAAGCCGACGAACACAAAACTGTTGGCCAGGCTGAGCGCGGTGCCGACATGGCCGGCACCGGCAAGCGTGGCAAGCTCGGTATAGGCGACGCCATGCCAGGCGGAGACGGATACGCCGGCAACGACGACCATCAGCGGGAGCAGCGGCATAAGCAACGGTGCTCCGGCGGCGCCGATCACCAGCAGCCAAAGCACCAGGAAGGCGAACGCGCTCAACGCGCTGCAGAGTTTCAGGAACGGGCGGCGGTTGCCGTGCCGGTCGGTGAAGCGCCCGCTCCAGATACGCATCGCCATGGCGCCGGTTTGCACGGCGGCGAGGCTGGCGCTGGTCACAAAGGTGCCCATGCCCGCGAAGTCGTGCAGGAAGACCGAGGCGAAGGTCAGCACCGCGACCTGCGGGAAGCAGAGCAGGCCGATGGCGGTCGAGATGCGCCAGACCTCGATATTGCGCAAGGGTGCCGGGCCGCTTGTCGCGGCGGCGGCATGACCACCGCTTGCCACTGACGGCTCGTGCAGCCAGCGCCAGGCAAAACCGGCGGACAGAGCGGAGACGGCCGCAAGCAGGCCGAAGACCGCGGTGAAGCCCAAGGCCAGCGCCAGGGACGGCAGGACGAGCGCGCCCAGCCCACCGCCGAGCGGCACCGCCGTCTGCCGGATGCTCATGGCGAAGCCGCGCTCGCCCTCGCCGAACCAGCCCATGATGGCGCGGCCGCTGGAGCCGTTGACGCTGCCGCCGAGCAGGCCGGCGACGAGCAGGCTTGCCGACAGCAGCGCGACGCCGGGAATGGCTGTTTTCGTCGGCACGACGAGCATGGCCATGATGAGAAGCCACGCGGCGGTCGCGCCAAGTCCGGTCAGGAGCACGCGGCGGTCGCCCCAGCGATCGGTGAGCACGCCCCAGGGCAACTCGCTGAGCGCCACGCCGAGGCCGAGCAGCCCGAGCGCCAAACCCAGCGCGGCATTGTCGAGGTGATAGCCCTGGCGCATCGCCACCGCGGTCGCCGGGATGCCGGAGAAGGTGGCGGAGAAGCCGGCATTGGCGGCGACGCCGATGCCCAGCACCTTCCAGCGATGATTGGGACCGAAGGCGCGGCCAGCAGGGTTGCTGGCGCTTTCTCCCGCGGGCGGCTGGCAGTCGTTTCGTGTGACGATGGCAGACATGGTTCCATTCCCGTGACGGCCGGCTGACGGCTTGACGGACAGGATGTAGCGCCATAGCTTCATCCATAAAATCAGGAAGTTTTTGATCAACAATCCTGAAAATCAGGACAATCTCATGCGCCGCGTCACTTTCGATCTCGATGTCCTCAGGACCTTCGTCACCGGCATGGAGCTCGGCAGCTTCGCCAAGGCGGCCGAACGGCTGGGACGCTCGACCTCCGCGGTCAGCGCGCAATTGAAGAAGCTGGAAGAGCAGGCGGACACGCCGGTTTTCCGCAAGGCGGGGCGCGGCCTGGCGCTGACCGAAGCCGGCGAGACGATGCTCGGCTATGCGCGGCGGCTGATCGAGCTCAACGACGAGGCGGCCTCCGCCATCCGCGACATCGAACTGGAAGGCTGGGTGCGGCTCGGCCTGCAGGAGGATTTCGGCGAGGCCGTGCTGCCGGACGTGCTCGGCCGCTTCGCCCGCGCCCATCCCAAGGTCCGCATCGAAGCGCGGATCGGACGCAGCCACGACCTGGCCGAGCGCGTCCTGTCAGGCAATCTCGACATCGCGCTGGCCTGGCATGACGGCATGACGCTGCCCTACAGCCGCCATGTCGCCGACGTGCAGGCGCGCTGGATCGGTCCGGCAAAGCCGATCGAGGCCGGTCCGCGCAATGGCGAGCCGCTGCCGCTGGTGGTGTTCGAGGCGCCCTGCCTGCTCAGAACCGTGGCGACCGAAACGCTCGACCGCGCGGGCATGCCCTGGCGCATGGCCTTCTCGAGCCCCAGCCTCGGCGGCATCTGGGCGGCGGTGGCGGCGGGGCTTGGCCTGACGATCCGCACCGAAATCGGCCTGCCGGCCAATGTCAGGGCGATCGCACCGGGAGTCCTCGGCCTTCCTGCCCTGCCGATGATGGCGCTGCATCTGCACCAGAAGGACGCCGAGCTCGACCCGGTGGCGGCGCGGCTGGCCGAGATATTGCTGCAGGCGGCGATGGAGACGTTGCCTGAGGGGGCGCGAACCCGCGGTGGATTGCGAGAGGTCGCATAGCCTTTTTCGGACAGGCAGCGGCGGATCGGCCTATCCAGCGTCGCGTTCCGTCACACCCCCCTCTGTCCTGCCGGACATCTCCCCCGCAAGGGGGGAGATTGGATGTCGCGACCGCTTTCGCCAAACATCAACGTTGCAGGAAAGGCGCCGCCGGCGGAGCTGCTGATCTCCCCCCCTTGCGGGGAGATGCCCGGCAGGGCAGAGGGGGGTGCTGTCCCGCCAGCATTGTGAGGATTTTACCCGCGGCGGAGAATAGACCTCACCGCTTCTTCGCCCTGCCCGCAAACGGATTGTCCGAGGTGCGCAGCGCCATGCGGATCGGCACGCCGGGCATATCGAAGGCCTCGCGCAGGCTGTTGGTCAGGTAGCGGACGTAGGATTGCGGCATCGCGTCCGGCCGCGAGCACGAGACGACGAAGCCCGGTGGGCGGGTCTTGGCCTGGGTGACGTATTTGATCTTCAGGCGGCGGCCGGCAACGGCGGGCGGCGGGTGATGCGCGAGGATGCCTTCCAGCCAGCGGTTGAGCTTGCCGGTCGAGACGCGGTTGTTCCACACCTTATGCGTCTTGATGACGCTTTCCATCAGCCGGTCGAGGCCGCGCCCGGTCTCGGCCGAGACCGTCACCGCCTGGATGCCGCGCGCCTGCGGCAGGAGCCGCTCGGTCTTTTCGCGCAGCTCGGCCAGCAATTCCTGCGGGTTGTCGATCAGGTCCCATTTGTTGAAGGCGATCACCGGCGCCCTGCCCTCGCGGATGATCAAGTCCGCGATCTGCAGGTCCTGCTTCTCGAAGGGAATGGTAGCGTCGAGCACGATGACGACGATCTCGGCAAAGCGGATGGCGCGCAGGCCGTCCTGCACCGAGAGCACTTCCAGCTTTTCATGGATTCTGGACTTGCGGCGCATGCCGGCGGTGTCGAACAGCTTTATGCGGCGACCGCGCCAGTCCCAGTCGACCGAGATCGAATCGCGCGTGATGCCGGCTTCCGGACCGGTGAGCAGCCGCTCCTCGCCGATCAGCGCATTGATCAGCGTCGACTTGCCGGCATTGGGGCGGCCGACGACGGCGATGCGCAGCGGCTTGGTTTCGTCATAGGCGGGTTCGGCGTCCGGGTCGGCGATGTCCTCGCCGATCAGCACCTCGCTGGCGGCGATCTCGTCGCTGCCGTCTTCCTCGTCCTCGCCGAAAGCGCGTTCCTCGCCGAGCGCTTCAATCACCGCGTCGCGCAGGTCCGGCATGCCCTGGCCGTGCTCGGCCGAAACCGGGATCGGCTCGCCGAGGCCTAGTTCCCAGGCCTCCAGCATGCCCCCTTGAGCGCCGCGCGCCTCGGCCTTGTTGGCGACGAGCACGACCGGCTTGCCCGATTTGCGCACGATTTCGGCGAAGGTGCGGTCGTCGGGCAGCAGGCCGGACTTGGCATCGACGGTGAAGAAGATGAGGTCGGCTTCGCGGATGGCGATTTCGGTCTGCTGACGCATGCGGCCGGGCAGCGTCGAAGCCGCCGCGTCCTCGAAGCCGGCGGTATCGATGACGTCGAAGTGAAGGTCGTACAGCTTGGCGGCGTGGACGCGGCGGTCGCGCGTCACCCCCGGCGTGTCGTCGACAAGCGCCAGCTTCTTTCCGACCAGCCGATTGAAAAGAGTCGATTTGCCGACGTTAGGCCGGCCGATGATGGCGACTTTGAAGCCCATCCAGGATCACGACGCGTTGCCCGACCCGCGGATCAGCTCGGACATAAGCTGCGCCCGCTGGCGCACATTGCGCGGGGCGGCTTCATCCGAAGAGATCTGGTCGAACAGTTTGAGCGCGTCCGCCGACTTGCCGTCCTTCCAGGCGGCAAGGCCAAGCGCCTCGCGCGCCGAATGGCGCAGCGGATTGGTGTCGGCGGTCAGCGCCTCGATGCGGCTGGAGACATCGGCGTAGGAGCCGTGGTCGACGAGCAGCAGCGCCGCCCGCAGCCGCGCGATGTCGCGGATGCCGGCGGGAATGGCGTTGTCGGCGGCGACCTCGTCGAAATCCTTGACCGCGCCGTCGACGTCGCCCTTGTCGGCCTTGACGGTCGCGGCACGCATGCGGGCGAGCAGCGGATAGGCGCCGTAGCCGTCCTTCTCCAGCTGGTCGAGCGCAGCGATCGCCTCGTCGTTCTTGCCATCATTGGCGAGCTTGAGCGCCTGAGAGAAGGCGTCGCCCGAGCGGTTGGCGCGGGTTTCGTCCCAGTAACGGTAACCAACGACCGCGGCGGTGCCCAGCACGATCAGGATGGCGATGCCGAGAATGGCCGGGCCAAAACGGTCCCATAGCTTCTGCGCCTGCTCGCGACGAATCTCTTCGTTGACTTCGCGGATAAAACTGTCGTCCGACATCAATCAAAACCATTGCTGCCCCGGAAGGAGGCGCTTCTTGAGCCCCGCGTTTTAGCGAAATTTCGTCGGCATGGAAGAGGGCGGGCCGGAAAATCGGCGCGGAGCCCTCCGGTGCCCACAGGGCCTGCCCGAACGCAACCGCGCCACATTTGCGCGATAGCCGGCTTCCGATCGGCCGGAGACGTTCACGCCAGAAGGTTGCCAATGCTTCGTTCGTACCGCGTCCTTGCATTCAGTCTTGCCTCGCTCGCCTCAGCCAATGCGGCCTTCGCCGATCCACCGAAATCGCCGGCCGCTTCGCCGGCCAAGCAGGTCGTGCTGATCTCGTTCGACGCCGCGCGCGAGATCTCGCAGTGGCAACGCAGCCGGGCGCTGGCAAAGCGCACGGGCGCGCATTTCACCTATTTCCTGTCCTGCGTGTTCCTGCTCTCGCCGGAGACGCGGCAGGACTATGCCGGTCCCGGCAAGGCCGCCGGCAAATCCAATGTCGGCTTCGGCGCCTCGAAACAGGACGTGGCCGACCGGCTGGAGCAGGTCCGGCTGGCCGCGGCCGAGGGCCACGACATCGGCAGCCATGCCTGCGGCCATTTCGACGGCAAGGCGTGGAGCAAGGCGGACTGGCTGACCGAATTCGCCTCCGTCCGGCGCATTTTCGAAAACGCCTATGCGATCAACGGCATCCAAGAGCCGGCCGACTGGCACGATTTCGCGCATCATGCGCTGGTCGGGTTCCGCGCGCCCTATCTCTCGACCGGCAAGGCGCTTTACGAAGCCCTGCCCGAGACCGGCTTCCAGTATGACGCCAGCGGCGTCTCGAACGGCCCGATCGTCCCGCCAACCCTGAATGGCACAACCCGTTTTGCCCTGCCGCTTATCCCGGAGGGGCCGAAGGCGAAGCCGGTGGTCGCCATGGATTACAATCTCTATGTCCGCCACTCGGACGGCGCCGAGAAGCCGGCCATGGCGGACGCATTCGCCGAGCGCGCCTACCAGGCGTTCCACGCCGCTTTCGAGGCTCAGTACAACGGCAAGCGCCTGCCGCTGGAGCTCGGCTTCCACTTCACGCTGATGAACGACGGCGCCTACTGGAACACGCTGGAGCGCTTCGCCGGCGAGGTCTGCGCGAAGGCTGACGTCGAGTGCATCAGTTTCCGCGACTATGTCGCGCGCCAGCGCGCCGGCCAGGCACGGGCCGTTGTGGGCGGCTGACTGGACGCAGCCGCGCCCTAAGCGCGTCGCGATCTTTCAGATTCGCTCCACGCGGTTTAGATTCTTGATTTTTCGTATGACTTTATCGCGAAACCGGTTCCCATTTTCGGGAGACATGCTTCAGCTTACCGGCTGATCTTCGGGGCGCATGCCAGCCCGCTCGCGTTCCAGATAATGCTGATCAATAACCGGCAGCTGTTCGCCTTGCAGCGTCGCCTCGAAGGCACGCAAACGTTTGTGAACAGACTGCAGTTCGACAATCGTCGACCAGGAATTCAACAGGAACTGCAGCGAATTCGTCACCTTGCCGAAGGCGTTCGATATTTGGTTCAGCGCGCCGAACGTGATCTTATGCGCGACCAGCGAAGGCCCGAGGATCAGCAGCGAGAAGATGTTGTCGGCCTGCAGGTAGGTGTAACGAACAACGTTGAAATAGATGTAGTGGAAATAGAGCTTGAAATAATTGCGGCGGACATTGGTGAACAATTGTGTCGTCGTCGCCGGCTGAGCCCGGTCGGCATGATCTTCGCCGTAGACGAGCTCCTTACGATAGGCTGCCTCGACACGCTGGTTGCGGAACTGCAGGCCCGGCAGCTTGAGACCCGCCACCATGACGGAAATCGTTCCGAACAGACACCAGCCCAATGCGGCAACGACCAGCGGTTGCGGGACCGCGCCGATGATCGGCAATTCGGTGATGTGAGCCTGCAGCTGAATCAAGACCGGCAGAAAGGCGATCAGGGTCATGATCGACTGGACGAAGGTCGAGCCGAGATCTTCCATGATCTGCGAGAAACGCATCGTGTCTTCCTGGATACGCTGCGAGGCACCCTCGATGTGGCGCAGCCGGCCCCAGTTGGCCACGAAGTAGTTGTTCATCGCGGTGCGCCAGCGGAAGATCCAGTGGCTGACGATGAAGGCATTGACCACCTGCACATTCATGCCGACCAGCGCCAGCCAGGAGAAATCGGCCAATCCCTTGTAGAATTCCGTGTTGGTCGAGGGAGTCGTTCCCGACATCAGGCCCTGAACGTAGTCGAAGAAAGGACCATACCAATTGTTGACCGCAACCGAGACCTGAACGTTGAAGTAGATGAAGAACAGGATGACGGCGGTCATCAGGATCGACCAGTTCTGCCAGGGGTGCGGGGCGTACCAGCTCCAGAAGGCGTAGAAGATCACCACGCAGGCCACGAAGTAGATGTAGAACCACAGGAACGGCTTCGACCACAGCACCGCGATGCCGATGATAGGCGGCGTGCCAGCCGCTACCGGCGGCAGGCCGAAGACGGCGCCCAACTGCTCGCCGCCGAAGAACCAGAACAGGATCGCGGCAAGGCTCCAGACGGCGGCCGAGGTGAAGAAAAGCTTCGGCTGCGGGAAGAAGGATACGAACACTGTGGCGGGTTTCCTCGGTCTGACCGCAAATCAGCGGCATTGCTGTTCGGCAGGCATAAAGTCACACATTAGGGGGAAAGAAAATGCCCGTGCCCGATGCCCGGCATCGAACAAGGCCGCAAATCATGGCGATTTTGGCGCAGCCGACCAGGCGATGACGCCGGAGGCGAGCAACGCCGCCGCCGCCATGATCGAGGCAAGCACGTAGTTGCCCGATGCCTGAGCGAGCAGGCCGGCGGCGATCGGGCCGACGATCTGGCCGAGACCGAAGGCTGCTGTCATCACCGCGAAGATGCGGCGCGGCGCCCGCGGCGCGAGCTGCCTGCCCATCTGTATGCCCAGCGCCGTGAGGGCGATGAAGGTGCCGCCGAGCAGGACGCCGGCAATCAACGGTCCGGCGGCGCCATTGACGACGACACTGGCGGTGACGCCGATCACCTCGACCAGTGAGCTCGCGGCATAAGCGGCATAGAGCCCGATGCGGCCGGCGAGCTTCTGCCACGCCCAAGTCGAGGGAAAGCCGGCAAAGCCGGCGACCATCCAGACAGTCGCCTCGAAGACGCGCCCGCCGCCGCCCTGGCGGACGATGGCGACCAGGAAAGTGGCCGTCACCACATAGCCGAAGCCGAACAGCCCGTAGGCGACGATCATCTTCACCAGGGGCCCGTCCCTCGGCAGCGCCGGCTCGCGCCCGTCGGCGGCATTGGCCGGCGTGGTCGAGCCGGCGAGCAGCATGACGATGAGCAGGCCGACCGCCGAAAGCGCTCCGGACCAGAGCCAGCCGGCGGCCCAGCCCGCATGTTCGGAGACGAGAATCGCCAGCAGCGCCGAGGACGCGGCAATGCCCAGGCCGACGCCGCCGAAATGCAGCGCTTGCAAATCGCCGCGGCCGGCCTCAGCCAGATGGCTGAAGACGATCGAGGCCATGAACACCATGACGAAGGCGCTGGCGAGGCCGGCGAGGAAGCGGATGACGAGGAAGGCGGCCATGGTTTCATTGAGCCCCATGAGGGCCGCGAGCACGGCGCTGGCGGCGAGGCCGGCGAACATCAGCATGCGCTCGCGGCCATGCGCCCAGCCGCCGGCCGCAGCAAGCGCGCCGATGAGGTAGCCGACATAATTGGCGGAAGCGATCCAGCCGGCATCGGCCGGCGTCAGGTGCAGTCCCTCCATCATGCCCGGCAGGATCGGTGTGTAGACGAAGCGGCCGATGCCCATGGCGACGGCGAGCGCGACCATGCCGGCGAGCGCAAGGCGGAGCGGAGATGTCGAGGCGTTCATTGGCGGCGCACAATAAGAATGTGCGTCCGTGAGACAATGTGCTTGCGTTGGGCCAGCGCAGACGTCCCCTCACCCCGCCTCCGCTTCGCTCGGCCGACCATTCCGGGGCGAGCCACGGGTCTCGCCCGTCCTTCGGACCCCCGGTGGGGAGAGGAGCCTGTCGGTGCCAGCGCCGCCAAACAGGCCAATAGCTACCGGCCAGCCGCACTCGCGGTCTCATATGCGGTGCGGCGGGCCGTCAGCCGGAAGGGCATATCGCCGAGCTCGCGCTCCGACATGGTGTCGAGCACCGGATGCGACAGCGGGTCGGTGATCCAGCGCGTGATCTCGCCGTCATCGCATGGCCTCCTCTCGACACCCGAAAGCCCTTTCAGAAAAGATAAAATCTTCATGGGGCTACCTCATGGTTCAAGGCTGTTCCAGTTAAATTCCGCCCTTTCCTGTCGGGTTTCAATTGAGATTTCGGTCCATTCAGTTTAGAAAAACTGGATGGCTATGCTGAACCGCGTCCATCTCAACGGCCTGCGCGCCGTGGAAACCGTCGCCCGCCTGGGATCGCTGGCGGGAGCGGCGGCGGAGCTGAATGTCTCGGTCAGCGCCGTCAGCCAGCAGGTCAAGCGCACGGAAACGCAGCTGGGCCAGGCGCTGTTCGAACGGACGCCGGGCGGGCTCGTGCCGACGGAATTCGGCGCCGCCTTCACAGCGCGGCTCAGCGCCGGGTTCCGCGAGCTCGCGCAAGCGGTGGCGCTGGCCGACGAGGCCAACGAATGCACGCTGGTCGTCTCGGTGGCGCCGGCCTTCGCCTCGAAATGGCTGCTGCCCCGGCTATCGCGGCATTTTGCCCGCCATCCTAACGTGCTTTTGCGTATCGACGCCTCGGCCAGGGTCGCCGATCTCGACCGCTCGGACATCGATATCGCCATCCGGCTTGGCGACGGCAAATGGCCGGGCGACCGCGCCGAGCTTCTGCTTGCCCAGGAAGTGTTCCCGGTCTGCGCGCCCTCGATCGCGGCCAGGCTGAAGTCGATCGGCGATCTGGCCCAGACCTGCGCCATCACCGACGAACGGGCGATGTTCAGCTGGGACGGCTGGTTCGAGGCGGCCGGCGTCGAGCCGGTCACCTTCCAGAAGGGGGCGCGCTTCACCGATCCGATGCTGTGCCTGGAATCGGCGATCGCCGGCCACGGCGTGATGCTTGCCTGGCAATTGCTCACCGCCGACGCGCTGGCCGACGGGAGGCTGGTCGCGCCCTTCGGTGTGCGAGCCGAAAGCGGGCTCGGCTACTGGCTGGTGACTTCAGCCACAAAAAGCGAAAGCCGCAAGGTGCGCGACTTCAAGGCCTGGGTCCGCGAGGAGATCGAGGCGACCATGGCGCAGTTCCGGGCGCTGGACAGCGCCGCATAACCGCTGCGCACTTTCGACACCGCGATCAGTCATGCTTGAGAGCAGGCCCAGTCGATCGCGGTGGAAAGGCCAGGCCCACCGGTCTATGTAAGAACCGGACCCCAACAAACGGCAGGCAGGACCCATGACCACACATTCGCGCGGCGTTTCGGCAAGCATCGACCCGGTGAAGCTCGACAGGCTGGCGGAAGTCGCCATCAAGGTCGGACTGCAGCTGCAGCCCGGACAGGATCTGGTGCTGACCTCGTCGATCGCGGCGCTGCCGCTGACGCGCCGCATCGTCGAGCACGCCTACAAGGCCGGCGCCGGGCTGGTGACGCCGATCTTCAACGACGACGAGATCACGCTGGCGCGTTTCCGCTACGGCGCCGACGCCGGCTTCGACCGCGCCGCCGGCTGGCTCTATGAAGGCATGGCGAAAGCCTTCTCGAACAATGCGGCGCGGCTCGCCGTGCGCGGCGAAGATCCGTCGCTGCTCTCGTCGCAGGATCCGGCCAAGGTGGCGCGCGCCAATAAGGCGAACTCGATGGCCTACCAGCCGGCGCTGGAAAAAATCACCGGCTTCGACATCAACTGGAACATCGTCGCCTATCCCGACCTTGCCTGGGCAAAGCAGGTATTTCCGGGCGAGCCGGACGACGTCTCGGTGGTGAAGCTTGCCGACGCGATCTTCTCGGCCTCGCGGGTCGACGTCGAGGACCCGATCGGCAATTGGAAGGCACACAACGCGGCGCTCGCCGAGCGCACGAAATGGCTGAACGGGCATAATTTCCACGCGCTGCATTTCACCGGTCCAGGCACCGACCTGACCGTCGGGCTGGCGGACGGCCATGAATGGATGGGCGGCGCCTCGACGGCGAAGAACGGCGTCACCTGCAACCCGAACATCCCGACCGAGGAAGTCTTCACCACGCCGCATGCAAGGCGCGTCGAGGGCCATGTCTCCTCGACCAAGCCGCTCTCCTACCAGGGCACGCTGATCGACGAGATCTCCGTGCGCTTCGAAGGCGGCCGGATCGTCGAGGCCAAGGCCTCGAAGGGCGAGGACGTCTTGAAGAAGGTGCTCGACACCGACGAGGGTGCGCGACGCCTCGGCGAAGTGGCGCTGGTGCCGCATTCCTCGCCGATCTCGAAGAGTGGCCTGTTGTTCTTCAACACGCTGTTCGACGAGAACGCCGCCTGCCACATCGCGCTCGGGCAGTGCTATTCGAAGTGCTTCGTCGAGGGCGCTTCGCTCAGCCAGGAGGAGATTGCGGCGCGCGGCGGCAACAAGAGTTTCATCCACATCGACTGGATGATCGGCTCGGACAAGATCGATATCGACGGCGTCGCCAAGGACGGCGGCCGCGTGCCGGTGATGCGCAAGGGCGAGTGGGCGTAACAGCTCTCCCGCCAACGGAGATAAGATGGCCTTCGACATAGCGGTGAAGCGCGTCTATGAGCCGCCGGCGAAAGCCGACGGCCAGCGGGTGCTGGTCGATCGCCTCTGGCCGCGCGGCGTGAGCAAGAAGGACGCCGAACTGACGCTATGGCTGAAGGAGATCGCGCCGAGCGACGAACTGCGCAAATGGTTCGGGCACGAGCCGGAGCGCTGGCCGGAGTTCCAGAAGCGGTATCGGGCCGAGCTCGATGGGAATGGCGAGGCGGTGGCGCAGCTGCGTGCGCTACTCGGCAGGGGCAAGGTGACGCTGCTCTATGGCGCGCATGACGAGGCGCACAACAATGCGGTGGCGCTGGCGAGGTATTTGCGAGGGACGTGATGTATCCCGCTACGTTGGCGATCGGCGAAAGCGGCGGCGACATCTGATCTCCCCCCTTGCGGGGGAGATGCCCGGCAGGGCAGAGGGGGGTGCTGTCCCGCAAGCCCCTCGATACTCAAACCGCATACCAAAGGCGGTTCGCGCTGGACACGTTCTACCAACGCCGCGTTCCTTCACACCCCCCTCTGGCCTGCCGGCCATCTCCCCCGCAAGGGGGGAGATTGGCAGCTTCGGCGTCCCGCCCCTACTTCATCGCCTCCTCGTAAACCTCTGGCTTGAAGCCAACGATAACGTCACCGCCCACCTCCAGCACCGGCCGCTTGATCATCGTCGGTCTGGCGAGCATCAGCTTCTTCGCCTTCTTCTCGTCGAGCGCTTGCTTGTCCTTCTCCGGCAGCTCGCGAAACGTGGTGCTGCCCTTGTTGAGCAGCTTTTCCCAGCCGACCTTTCCGACCCAACTGTCCAGCCTGTGCGCCTCGACCCCTTCGGCCCGGTAATCGTGAAAACGATACGGCACGTCATGGCTCTCCAGCCAGACGCGCGCCTTCTTGATCGTGTCGCAAGTGGTGATGCCATACATGGTGATGGTCAATTGGGGCCTCGGGCGGATCGGTTGCGAATCCGGCAAAACCCTAGGCCTGCCCTGTCCGCTTTGCCAGCGCTTTGCGCCGATGCGATTTGGCTCTTGCCGTTACTGAATGCAAAGGCACGCGCTACACCGCCACCGTCATCCACCGCGACGAGGCGACGCGCAACAGCCACGAGGAGATGGGTTTCTTCGACGGCTGGAGCACGGTGGCCGACCAGCTGGCTCAGTATGTGAAGACGATTTGAGACACAGGCATAGCGACCGGAATATCAGCCCGGTCGCCATCCCTGATTTCAAGCTTGCGCAGCGAAAGAAGCGAGACGCCTCAGGCCGATCGGCCTCAATAGTAAAAACGCTCTTCGCTGATCTTGCCGTTCTTGACCGTGTAGAGGCCGACCTCGTCCATTTTGACGCGTTCGCCGGTAGATTTGGGCGTTATGTCGAATGTGAAGCGCAAGGCGAACTGGTCGCCATTGACATAGGGGCCGTCGATCGAGCCGCCGTGAACCTCATGGTTGGCTTCCCACCAGGCGCCCTTCTCCTTGACGGCAGCCTTGCCGTTGCAAACGGCCATCGGCCCTTCCATCGCCTCGTAGCTGGCGATGTCGTCGGCATTGTATTTCGCGGCAGCGCCATGGCTGTCGCCCTGCTTAAGGAGTTCGGTGAAATCCTTGGCGATTTCGGCAGTGGTCATGATTTCCTCCCGGTTTGGACAAGACATCAAGTAGGTATCGATCGTTCGCCTGCCACCGACGGCAGGCTCCACAGGTGACAAATCGTGTCAGGATCGTCGCGCCTGGAACTATAACGCGGCCATAAGCGGCCAGCGGTTCAGATCCTTGTAGATCGTCAGGCCGCGCAGGCTGTGACTGAGGACGAACTCCCTTGCTACAAAGCCGATTGGATCGATCGGCTGCCTGGGGACGAATTTCTCGTCATAGGCAAGCGTCATATGCGGGACAAAGTAATCCGCCGACTTGAGGCCGTTTGCCTTCATTGCAGTGCCAATCCGCCGGCTGAGTTCGCAGACCGGCCCATTGTCAGCCAAAAGCACGAACGGACGAGAGGGCGGTCTTCCCTTTACCACCGGGCGGCCGGGGAAACTCACGGCATGATGAAATGCGACTTCGAACGCCGTCATCTCAACGAGCCGGCCGGACCGCTTTGCTGCGAATTCTGTTTTCGATCGAAGTCGCTTGTAGTCGCCGACATGCTGCAGGCTGACGTGAAACCGCTCTTTCAGCAGCAGCGATCCAGTTATCCCGTTGATATCGCAGAGTCGCCTCTGCAGCGCCCAAAATTCGGATCGGTATTTCGCTTCCAGCAGTAAGGCGAAGAACAACCGATCCGGCCGCTTTGGCTGCTTCGGAGGCAGCGGAATACCGAAATCAAACTCTTGTTGCCGAGACATCCGTACTCGTTCGGCTGAGAACGCTCCTGTTGAGCTCCAACCCGAACAAAACAGGAACATCGACAAGAGTCAAGGCCGGACGATCTTCACGTCTATGAAGTCAATAACATCCACGTTCGATCGCCAGTCGGCGCACCAGCGCCAGCACGGTGTCGATGGTCGGCGTCGGCTGGCCGGTGAGGCGCCCGAGTTCCTGCACCGCCGTGACCAGCGCGTCGATCTCCATCGGGCGACCGCGTTCGAGGTCCTGCAGCATCGAGGTCTTGTGCTCGCCGACATCGCCGGCGCCCTTGATGCGTCGGTCGACCGGGATGAGGAACCTCACGCCGAGGCTCTCGCCGATCGCCTGCGCTTCCAGCATCATGGCGCGCGCCGTGGCGCGTGTCCCCTCGTCTGCCACGATGGCCGCAAGCGTGCTGCCAGTCAGCGCCGAGATCGGGTTGAAGGAGAGATTGCCCCAAAGCTTCACCCAGATCTCCGAGCGTATGTCCTCGCGCACCGGCGCCTGCAGCCCGGCCTTGACCATTTCGCGGGCAAGCGCGGTGGCTCGCTCGCTCTTCTCGCCCGACGGCTCGCCCAGCGAAAAGCGCGTGCCCTCGACATGGCGTATCAGGCCGGGCGCATCGACCTCGACGGCGGGATAGACGACGGAGCCGACGACCCGCTCCGGCCCGATGCGATCCCAGATCGCACCGCCAGGATCGACCGCGTCGAGCCGCGTGCCTTCGAGCGCGCCGCCCGACCTGTGGAAATACCACCAGGGCACGCCGTTCTGCATGGTGACGACGGCTGTCCCCTCGCCCAGCAGCGGCGCGATCTCGCCCAGCGCCGGCGCCAGCGAATGCGCCTTCAGCGCCAGCACGACATAGTCCTGCACGCCGAGTTCTTCCGCGCGAGAGGCAGCCTTGACCTGCGCCACCTTTTCCTTGCCGTCCTCGATCAGGCGAAGGCCATCGGCCTTGATCGCTTCCAGATGCACGCCGCGCGCCACGATCGACAGATCGACCGAGCCGGCGATCGCGAGCTTGGCGGCGAGGTAGCCGCCGATGGCGCCTGCGCCGAAGACAGTGATGCGCATCAGCCGAGCCCAAGCTTGGCGGCCAGCCCGATGCGTTGCAGCTTGCCGGTCGCGCCTTTCGGTATCTCGTCGAGGATCAGCACCTTGCGCGGCACCTTGAAATCGGCGAGCCGGGTGGCGGCGAAGCCGCGGATATCGGCCTCGCTGGCGCTCTGGCCTTCGCGCAGCACGACAGCGGACGCTACCTCCTCACCCAGCTTGTCATGCGGCATGGCGAAGGTGACGACCTGCGCCACCGCCGGATGGTCCATCAGCACTTCGTCGACCTCGAGCGGCGAGATCTTTTCGCCACCGCGATTGATGATCTCCTTCAGCCGGCCGGTGACGCGCAGGTAGCTGTCCTCGTCGAGCACGCCCTGGTCGCCGGTGTGGAACCAGCCATGAGCGAAGGCGCTGGCATTGGCGTCCGGGTTCTTCTCATAGCCGGCGGTGACGTTGGGGCCGCGAATGACGATCTCGCCGATCTCGCCGGGTTCGAGCAGCCGCCCGTCCGGCGCCATGACGGCAATTTCCGGGCCGGCCGACGCGCCGACGCTGCCGGGCTTGCGCAGTCCGGGCGGCAAACGGTTGGACGCCATCTGATGCGCGGCCTCGGTCATGCCGTAGGATTCGATCACCGGGCAGCCGAAGGTGGATTCCAGCTCGGCCATCACTTGCGCCGGGAGCGAAGCCGACGACGAGCGGATGAAGCGCAGCTTCGCCTCGGCGAGCTGCTCGGGGTTGCGCGCGGCGCGCGGCAGGATCGCCTGATGCATGGTCGGCACGGCGGTGTACCAGCTGGGCTTGGCTTCGGAGAGCCACTGGAAGAAACGCAGCGCGTTGAAACCCGGCGTGCAGAAAACGCTGCTGCCGGCGGCGAGCGAGGAAAGCACTGCGGCGATCAGGCCATGGATGTGGAACAACGGCATGATGTTGAGGCAGCGGTCGGCCGGCGTCAGGCCGAGCGTCGCGCCGATATGCGCGGCCGACGCCGCGAGATTGGCGTGGCTGAGCGGCACGAGTTTCGGACGCGACGTGGTGCCGGAGGTGTGCAGAAGGAGCGCGGTGTCGCTGTCCTCAGCCAAGCCGGATGCGACCGGGGGGCCGACCGGATCGCCCTCGATCATGAACACGCCAGACGGCGCACCTTCCGGCACCGCCAGCCGCAGCACCGGGATGCCGAGGCGCCCGGCGACTTCGACCGAAGGGCTCTGCTCGTCCTTGCCGACGAGGATCGCCTTGACGCCGATGTCGCTCAGATAGAAATCGAGCTCGTCGGCCCGGTAGGCCGGATTGAGCGGCGCGGTGGAGGCGGCGGCGGCAACGGCGATGAAAGCCGTCGCCATTTCCGGGCCGTTCGGCAGCACGATGGCGACACGGTCGCCGCGGCCGATGCCCAGCGTGTTGAGCCGCGCCACGGTATCGCCGATCAGGCGGCGCAGTCCGCCATGCGAGAGGGCCGTCCGTTCGGGCGCGGCGATGGCCGGCGCGTCGTCGGCGCCGGGCGCAAGGCGATGGGCAAGATCGGTGGCGTCTTCAGTGTTTGTCATGGTTCCAGACTATGTTTCGAAGGATCGGCCGATGTCCAGCGCCGCTCAATATCCGAGCGCCAGGCCGTCCTTGCGCGGATCGGACGCGCCGGTCAGCGTGCCCTTTTTCCAATCGATCAGCACCGCCTGCCCGCCGCCTAGCGGATGACCGGGCTCCACCACACGATGTCCACGCCGGCGCAGGCCTTCGACGGCATCGGGATGCACGCTGCGCTCGGCCTCGACGACGTCGTGGTTGTAGAACACGCGCGCCGCATCGATCGCCTGCTGCGGGTCCATGCCGAAGTCGATCATGTTGGTCAAAAGATGCACATGTCCGAAGGGCTGATAGCCGCCGCCCATCACGCCGAAGGGCATCATGGCGCGGCCGTTCCTCGTCATCATGCCCGGCATGATCGTGTGCATCGGCCGCTTGCCCGGCGCGATCGCGTTCGGGTGCTTCGGATCGAGGCGGAAGCTGGAACCACGGTTCTGCAGCACGACGCCGGTCTTCGGGCCGACGACGCCGCTGCCGAAGGAATAATAGGTCGAGTTGATGAAGCTCACCGCATTGCGGTCGCGGTCGACGACGCTGATATAGACCGTGTCGCTGCCCGGCAGATCGAGGCGCGGGAGATCGGTCATGGCGCGCTCGGGATCGATCGCGGCGCGCAGGCGATCGGCATAGGTGCTGGAAAGCAGCGCCTTGACCGGCACGTCGACATGATCCTGATCGGCGAAAAACGCGTCGCGGTCCTGATAGGCGAGCCGGCCCGCTTCGATCTCGAGGTGCAGGCGCGCAGCACCTTCCGGATCGAGCTTGCCCAGCTCAAAGCCCGAGAGCAGGTTCAGCATCAAAAGCGCGGTGAGGCCCTGGTTGTTGGGCGGCATCTGGTGGATGTCGTAGCCGCGATAGGAGGTGCTGACCGGGGTCCGGTAATCGCCCTTGGTGGCGGCGAAATCGTCGAGCGTATGCAGGCCGCCGAGCGCGCGAAGCCGCCCGACCAGATCGTCCGCGACCGCGCCCTCGTAGAAACCGGCGCGGCCTTTCCCGGCGATGACACGCAGCGTCTCAGCCAGCTCCGGCTGGCGATGGACGTCCCCCGCTTTCGGCGGCTTGCCGCCCGGCAGGAAGATGCGCGTCGCCACCTCGTCCGCCGACAAGTCGGTCTCGGGATCTTGCCAGTCGAAGGCGACGCGGTCGTGCACGACATAGCCTTCTTCCGCGTAACGAATGGCCGGAGCCAGCGCGTCGGCCAAACCCTTGCGGCCGTGATCCTCCAGCAGCCGGCACCAGGCGTCGACGGCGCCTGGGATGGTGACCGCGTGCGGGCCCTGTTTCGGCAGCTCGTCGAACCCCTTGTCCAGATACCAGTCGACCGTCGCCGCCCCGGGCGCGCGGCCCGAGCCGTTGAAGGCCAGCACATTGCCGTCGCCCTTCGGGCAATAGAGGACAAAGCAGTCGCCGCCGATGCCGGTCGACTGCGGCTCGACCACGGCCTGCACCGCGGCCGCGCAGACCGCGGCGTCCATGGCGTTGCCGCCGGAGCGCAGCATGTCGATTGCCGCAAGCGTGGCGAGCGGATGCGAGGTCGCGGCCATGGCCTCGGTGGCGCGGACCGGCGAGCGGCCTGGAAACTGGAAGTCACGCATGCGGTTCTGGGTATCCCTCAAATCAACGTCCGCGGCCGAAAAGCTGGGCAGCGGACAACAAGACGATCGATAGCACGATCAGGCAAGTCGAAATGGCGGCGATCGTCGGATCGATCTGGTCGCGCAGCGCATTGAACATGCGCCGCGTCAGCGTCGTGGTCTCGCCGCCGGAGATGAACAGCGACACCACCACCTCGTCGAACGAGGTGATGAAGGCGAACAGCGCGCCCGAGACGATCGAGAAGCGTATCTGCGGCATCGTCACCTGGAAGAAGGCGGAGAAGCGGCCGGCGCCGAGGCTGCGCGCCACCTTCTCCTGGTTCATGTCATAGGACCGCAAGCCCGAGAGCACGGTCAACACGACCAGCGGCAGCGCCTGCACGGTGTGCGCGATGACGAGGCCGGTCAGCGTGTTGTTGAGGCCGATGCGGGCGTAGAGGAAAAAGGTGCCGATGCCGATCAGGATGACCGGGATGATCAGCGAGGCGGTGAGCAGCGCGTTGATGGCGCCGGTCAGCCGCAGCGTGCGGGCGTTGATGGCGTATGCCGCGGCGGTGCCGAGCAGGGTTGCGACGATCGCCGTCATCACTGCAACCTTGACCGAGACGATGGTGGCGTCGCGCCATTCGACCGAGCCGAAATAGCTTTCATACCAGCGCAGCGACCATTCCTGCGGCGGGAACTGCAGCAGCGTCGAACCCGAGAAGGACATGATGACGATGATCACCGACGGGGCGATCAGGAACAGCATGACGAGGCCGCCGAGCGCGTAGAGCCAGAGGCGTTGCCGATGCGAGATGGGCAGGGCGTTTTCCATGCTCATCGCTGGCTCCAGACCCCGGTGGCGCGGGCACCGAGCAGCCACTGGAAGAGGCCGAGCAGCGCCAGCGTGACGCCAAGCAACACGACGCCGAGCGCGGCGCCAGCGCCCCAGTTGGAATAGAGGCTGGTGGTCTGCTCCATGCGCATGGCCCACATGATCACCTTGCCGCCGCCCATCAGCGCCGGGGTGACGAAGAAGCCGAGGCACAGCACGAAGACGATGACCACGCCCGAGGCGAGACCTGGCAGCGACAGCGGCAGGAAAATCTGCCGGAAAGTGGCGGCAGGGCTGGCACCGAGATTCATGCCGGCGCGCAGGCAGTCGGTGTCGATGCTCTTCATCGAGGCATAGAGCGGCAAGACCAGGAAGGGCAGCATGATGTGGGTCATGCCGATGACGACGCCGGCGAAATTGTTGGCGAGCGGCAGCGGCTGGCCGATGACGCCAAGATCGATCAGCCACGTATTGACCAGGCCCTTGCGCTGCAGGATGACCAGCCAGGCGTAGGTGCGCACCAGCACCGAGGTCCAGAACGGCAGGATGACGAAGATCAGGCAGACCCCGGCGGCGCGGCGCGGCAGTTGTGACAGCATATAGGCCAGCGGATAACCGAGGAGCACGCAGGCGCCGGTGACGACGAAGGCCACCTTGAAGGTGGTGACGAAGGTCTTGATATAGGAGGCCTGCTCGAAGAAGCGCGCGTAATTGGCGGCGCTGAGCTGGCCGGCCTCGTCGAACAGCGACAGCCAGAACAGCCAGCCGATCGGCACGATGATGACGGCGAAGACCAGAAGCAGCCCGGGCGACAAAAGCGCGAGCAGGCCACGCGATTCCCGCCGCGCGTCGGCGCGCAAGGCATCGGCATTGAGCGCCCCATCGGGCCGGCCGGCATGACTGAGACTGGCGGATGCAAGGCTCATTGGTCGGCCACCAGAACGACGTCCTGCGCGTCGATGCCGAGCGTTATCGGCTCGCCCGGCGCCGGCAGTTTCGCCAGCACGTCGGAACGGCAATAGTCGCGCAAAGTCACCTGGCGACCATCCTTGAGCGTCGCATAGCAGACGAAGCTGTCGCCCTGATAGATGACATCGCCGACAATTGCCGGCAGCGCATTGACGTCGCCTGCAGGTTCGCCGGCGATCACGCGCAGTTTTTCCGGCCGCACCACCATCAGGTGCCGTCCGTTCGACGGCGCGGCTGCCGTCATGCGAAACTTCCTGTCCTCATGCCAGACGCTGCCATTGCGGCATTCGACCGGAACGAAGCTGGACTCGCCGATGAAGCCGGCGACGAACTTCGTCTGCGGCTTGGCGTAGAGCACTTCCGGCTGATCGATCTGCTCGATGCGCCCGGCATTCATGACGGCGATGCGGTCCGACATGGTGATCGCCTCGCGCTGGTCGTGCGTGACGTAGACGGTGGTCATGCCGAGCCTTCGGTGCAGGTGGCGCAGCTCGATCTGCATATGCTCGCGCAGGCTCTTGTCGAGCGCCGACAGCGGCTCGTCCATCAGCACGATGCGCGGCTCGAAGACGATGGCGCGGGCCAAGGCCACACGTTGCCGCTGGCCACCGGAGAGCTGGTCGACGCGGCGCTCGCCGAGGCCCTTCAGCTGCACAAGGTCCAGCGCCCTCTCGACACGCTCGGCCGTTTCGGCCGTCGACACGCGTCGCTGCTTCAGCGGAAAGGCGATGTTGTGGAAGACGTTCATATGCGGGAACAGCGCATAGTTCTGGAACACCATGCCGATGTTGCGCTTGTGCGGCGGCATGGTGACGATCTCCTCGCCGTCGACCTTGATGGAGCCGGCATTGGCCCGCACGAAGCCGGCCATGATCATCAGCAGCGTCGTCTTTCCCGAGCCGGACGGCCCGAGCAGCGTCAGGAATTCGCCCGCCGCGACATCGAGGCCGAGGTCATGCAGCACGGACACGCCGCCGAAGCGCTTCTCGATACCGCTGATGCCGATGGGAAGCGCGGTCTGCGCGAGAGACAAGAGCATCTCCTTCAACTCCGGATCATTTTTCGCGAACGATGCGGAGCGGCGCCTCGTGGACGCCGCTCCAACAGGATCGCTATTGCTGGATCAGGTTGTTGAACTTCTCGGTCGCCTCGACGAGCGTGTCGCGCCAGAACTCGGGATCCTGCAGTACCTGCTTCTTGACGTTCTCGGGCGCGGAATTGATGTCCTTGATGCGCTCCGGCGGGATTTTGCCGGTCTCGAACGCCTTCTCGTTGGCGGGGCCGTTGTCGACATAGAGCGGCAGATTGGCCTGGAGATCGGGGCTGACGAATCTGGCCAGCACCTTCATGGCGATGTCCTTGTTCTTCGAGCCCTTCGGGATGACCATGCAGTCAGCGGTGAGCACGCCCTGGTCGAAGGAGAAGCTCACCGGCGCGCCTTCCTTCTTCAAGGTGCCGGCGCGGCCGTTCCAGATGCTCGCCATGTCGACCTCGCCATCCTTGACGAGCTGCATGGCCTGCGCGCCGGATGTCCACCAGGCATCGATGTGGCCGCGGATCTTGTCCACCGACTGCAGCGCGCCGTCGATGTCGACAGGATAGACCTTGTCGATCGGAATGCCCTTGGCGAGAGCGGCGACGCTCAGCGTCTCCGTCGCCTGGCTGCCGGAAAGCGCGCGTCGGCCGGGGAATTTTTCGACGTTCCAGAAATCGGCCCAGGTCTTCGGGCCTTTGTCGCCGAAGACATCGGTGCGATAGATCAGCACCACGGAGGTGTAGGAAATGCCGACCCAGTCGTCGTGGACAAGCTTCGGGTTGATGCCGCTCTTGTCTATGACGTTGTAGTCGAGTTTTTCGAACAGACCTTCCTTGGAGCCACGGGCGCATTCGTCGGCGCCAAGCTCGGTGATGTCCCATTTGACGGCATTGCCGGTGACCTGCAAGCGCACGTCGTCGAGGCCGTTGGTGGTGTCCTGCTTGATGGTGATGCCGAGTTCCTTGGCCGTCGGATCGAAGAAGGCCTTGGTCTGTGCTTCCTGATAGGTGCCGCCCCATGAGGCGACGGTGATGGTGTCGGCGGCCGACGCCGGAACGGCGACCGCGGCGAGCAGGCAGGCGACGGCCATGCCGTGGATGCCCATGCCGTGAATACAAAGTCTCTTCGTCATTTTCGCTTCTCCAACCGGTGTTCCCGTTATCGTTGATTTGGTATGCGAATTTGTATACAATTTTGAGTGTAATTCTCCGGAAGCCGATGTCAACACGGGACGTGCGGTTTTTGGCGGGGATACATCGAGACTTGGATCGGGGCGTTCGTTCCTGTCGAGCGGCCTGTTTCAAGCAGGCGCTAAAAGGCACTAGACTGCGATTCCATGACTGACCGTTGGAGGCGGGACGCTTGAGCAAGGAGAGAAAGAACACGCTGCGCGACTCGGTGTTCGAGGCGCTGAAGGCGTTGATCATCACCGGCCAGATCCCACCGGGCGGCCGCGTGACGGAAAATGAGATCGCCGAGCGCCTGAAGGTCAGCCGCACGCCGGTGCGCGAGGCCTTCAACCGTCTGGAGCGCGACGGCCTGGTGATCGGGCGTCCGCGCCAGGGCTATGTGGTGGCCGAGTTCAACCTGACCATGTTCCGCGAGGCTTTCGACATCCGCGAGCTGCTCGACGGGCGCGCGACCGAACTGGCGGCAGCCAACGCGACCGCCGCCGACAAGGCGAAGCTGCGCGAGATGCTGGCCGAATGCGAACGGCTGGCGGCGATCCCGGATCGCAGCACCAGGGAGAAATTCGAGGAGCTGCAGGTCGGCATCGACCTGCATCGGGTGATCGCGGAGATCAGCGGCAACGAGATGCTGCACGGCATGCTTTGCGGCATACTCGACAAATGCCAGCAATATGTCTGGACAGAGCTTCTGTGGCTGGACGAATGGAAGCTCACCCGCGAGGAACATGCCGGCATCGTCGACGCGATCTGCGCCGGCGATGTCACGCTGGCCGGCGAGCGCGCCCGCGCGCATGTGCGCGGCTCGCGCGAGAACATCCTGCGCCTGCTGCAGGCTAAGTCCGATTATCAGGGATTCTTCGCCAAGGCGTCTTGAACCAACGCTATCGCATCAGTTGGAAAGCATGGGACAGTTGGCGCCGCGCCGCAGGCTGACATGCGCCACGTCGCCGACGCTGAATTGTGAACCGTCGGCACGGCGCGGGGCATCGATGACGATCGCGGTCCCCTCACCCAGTTCGGCATGCAGGCGCAGCGTGCGGCCATGGAAGACGACGCCGCTCACCCGCGCCGGCGCGGTTCCCTCGGCGGCTTCACCGGCAGCCAGAAGATCCTCCGGGCGCACGCCGATGGTGCGCGTGTCGCCGGCGGCCGGCGTCTCGCCGCTGTCGGATGTAGCCTCCAGCGGTAACTCACCTGCGGCGAAGCGCAGGCGCTCGCCGTCGCGACCGAGGAAGCGTGACTGCAGCAAGTTCATCGTGCCGATGAAGGAAGCGACGAAGCGCGTCGCCGGCCGGTCGTAGAGCGTGGCCGGCGCAGCAGTCTGCTCGATACGGCCCTTGTTCATGACGACGATGCGGTCCGAGATCGACAGCGCCTCGGTCTGGTCGTGCGTGACCATGACGAAGGTGGTGCCGAGCCGCGACTGCAGCCGCTTCAATTCGACCTGCATCTGCTCGCGCAGATGCGCGTCGAGCGCCGACAGCGGCTCGTCGAGAAGAAGCACGCGCGGCTCGCAGACGATGGCGCGGGCTAAAGCGACGCGTTGGCGCTGGCCGCCGGAAAGCTCGGACACGCGGGCACGCAGCTTCTCGGCAAGCCCGACCATGTCGAGCGCATCGCGGACCCGCTTCGCCTGCTCGGCTCCGGACAGTTTGCGCAGCGACAGGCCGAAGCCGACATTGGCCGCGACATCCATATGCGGGAACAAGGCATAGTCCTGGAAGACGGTGTTGACCGGGCGATCGAAGGGCCGCAGCCCCGTGATGTCGCGGCCATCGAGCAGGACATTGCCGCTGGTCGGGCTTTCGAAGCCGGCGATGACGCGCAGGCTCGTCGTCTTGCCGCAGCCGGATGGACCGAGCAAGGTCAGGAACTCACCGGTGGCGATATCCAGATCGACGGCATCGAGGCCGACCACGCCACCCGGAAAGACTTTCGAGACTTTCTGCAGCCGAACGAGTGGTTCAGGCGCCATCGCGCACCTCGGACGGCTTGGTGGTGTTGACCCACAGGATCTGGCAGCGCTCGGCGCCGGGGTTGCGGAAGGCGTGCAGCAGCGTGCTCTTGAAGGCAAAACTGTCGCCGGCCTTCAGCACATAGGTCGTGGCGTCCACCACCAGCTCGACCTCGCCCGTCATGACGAAGCCGAATTCATGGCCGGCATGGGCGTAAGCTTCCGCCGTGCCGCCGCCGGCCTCGACCGTGACAAGCATGCCGGTAAGCGTGGCGGCAGGCGGAGACAGCAGCGCCTTGGCGATGCCTTCGGATTTCACCGGAATAGAGCGGCGCTTATCCGACCGCACGCAATAGAGGTCGTTCACCGCCTCGTTGCCGTCGGTGATGAGCGCCGACGGTTCGATGTCGAGCGCGGCGGCTAGCGGCCAGATCACCTTGACGCGCAGCGAGGACATGCCGCGCTCGATCTGGCTGAGCGCGCCGATGGAGATGCCTGCCTTGGCCGCAAGCTCGGCCAGAGACAGCTTGCGCTCGAGTCTCAGCGCCCGCACGCGCCGGCCGACGCGGACATCGGCATCGTCTTTCGGCTTTGCTTCGTCAAGAATGTCCATTCGTTGGTCCTTGTTGTCTTTCCACCGGCGCGGCGTAGCGCCACCAGGCTCCCCCTTCTCCCCTTGTGGGAGAAGGGGAAGCCGCTCACTCACCCCCCCGCCTTCACCTTTTCAAACATCTTCGCCACATCGTCATTTTGCTTCATCGGACCGGTGAAGATGGTCGACTTCAGCATCACGTCGGGATCCGCCGGCAGCTGCAGCTTGTCGAGCTCCTCCTTCGACACGCCGGCGAAGGCGGTCGAGAGCGAGCTGCCATAGCCATAAGACTGGATCAGGAACTTGCCCGAGTCGGCGTCGAGCCGGCTGTTGATGAAGTCATAGGCGAGATCGACATTCTTGGCGTCCTTCAGCATGACGAAGCCGCAGGCCCAGGTCAGCATGCCTTCCTTCGGCTTCATGAACTCGACCGGAACGCCCTGCTTCTTGAGCGAGGTGGCCGACGCGTTCCAGGTCATGGCGGCGACCAGCTGGCCGCTCGCCAGCGCCTGCTCGACCGAGGTCATGTCGGTCGTGTAGCTCGACAGCAGCGGCCGCTGCTCGCGCAGCTTTTCGGCCACCTTGTCCATCTGGTCCGGCGTCATGTCGAAGGGGTTCACGCCGGCGAGAAGTGCCGCGACGATCGGCGTGTCGTGGACGGCGTCGATGGTCGCCATGCGGCCGGCATATTGCTTGTCCCACAGAAGGTTCCAGCTCGCCTCGGGGTTCTTCACCAGATCGGTGCGGTAGAGGATCGAGGTGTTGCCCCAGTCCCACGGCACCATCCACACCTTGCCGTCGCCGGCCTGCAGGTCGGGCAGGTTCTTGAACACCGGGAAGATCGAATCCCAGTTCTTGATGCGCTTGGTGTCGATCGGCTGCAGCAGGCCTTCCTTGTTCCAGCGCGCCACCTTGTCGTAGCAGGGATGCGCGATGTCGGGCTTGAAGCCGGCCTTGACCTTGGTGAAGGCGTCGTCGTCATCGCCGAAGATCGTCGCCTCGACGCCATCGGGATGCGCGGCAAGGAAGCTCTTGTTGAAGTCGGGCAATTCGTAACCCGACCAGGTGAAATATTGCAGCTTGTCGGCGGCCAGAGCGACCGTCGACGACAGCGCGAGGGCCAGCGCGGCAAGGCCGGCCCGGGCTTTGCGTCCGGCGATCGATTTCAGGTGGATTGTCATTTTCGTTCTCCTCTTCTTTGTTGTGGTTCAGGCTGGGTTGCGGCGCGCAGTTCCAAGACCGCGATGGCGAAGGACTTCGGCTGTGCCCGCGATGATGAAGGAGACAGCGAGGATCACTGTGCCGAGCGCCATGACGGTCGGCAGCGAGCGCGGGAAGCGCAGCTGGCTCCAGATGTAGAGCGGCAGCGTCGGCTCGGTGCCGGCGAGGAAGAAGACGACGATGAACTCGTCGAAGGAAATCAGGAAAGAGAGCATGAAGGCCGACAGCACGGCGGGCGCACTCAGCGGCAGCATGACGCGCCGGAACGTCGTCCAGTCGGACGCGCCGAGATCGAGCGCGGCCTCGCGGATCGTCTTCGGGATGGCGGCGAAGCGGCTGCGCATCACCACCACGGTGGTCGGCAGCGCGACGAGGATATGGCCGAGCACGATGGAAACGCGCGACGGTCCAAGGCCGATGAGGTTGACCAGGATCAACAGCGAGATGCCAACGATGACGCCCGGGATCAGGATCGGCAGCCGGGCGATGGCGCTGATCGTGGCGGCGAGCGGCGAGCGGCCATAGAGGTCCATATAGGAAACGGTGATGCCGCAGAGCGTCGCGCCGGAGGCGGCGATGACGCCGATGACCAGGCTGTTGGCCAAAGCGCCGGAAAGCGCGGGGCTGCCGTAGAGCGTGCGGTACCATTCGAGCGTGAAGCCCTGCAGCGGAAACGCCGCCTGGATCGAGTTGTTGAAGGAAAACAGCGGGATCAGCAGCACCGGCAGATAGAGGAAGACGAGATAGCCAAGCACATAGAGGCCGAGCCAGCGGCCGTCGTTGTTGGTGTCGGCCCGGGCGCTCATGTGCGGCTGCCAAACCGGCGGTCGGCGCCGCGCGCCACCAGGACGACGCAAAGGATGACCAGCATGACGCAGACCGAGAGTGCCGCCCCGAACGGCCAGTCATTGGCCTTGCCGAACTGCGACTGGATCAGCGTGCCGATCATCGTGCTGGCTGGACCGCCGACCATGGCGGGCGTGACATAGTCGCCGACCGTCGGCACGAAGACGACGAGCGCCGCCGCCAGCACGCCCGGCATGGAATTGGGCAGCACGACGCGGCGAAAGCTGGTGAAGGGTCGCGCGCCGAGATCGGATGCGGCTTCGAGCAGCGATTTCGGGATGGTGTCCAGCGCCACATAGATCGGCAGGATGGCGAAAGGCGCATAGGCGTGGGCGAGCGTCACGACCACCGCGGCCGGCGTGTTGAGGAAGGCGAGCGTCGGCTCCGACCACAGGCCGGTCTCGATGAAAGCCGAGTTCAGCACGCCGTTATAGGCGAGCACGATCTTCCAGGCGAAGACGCGCAAAAGGTAGCTGGTCCAGAACGGCAGCGTGACCAGGAAAAGCAGCAGGTTGCGCCGGCGCCCGGCATGGAAGGCGAGGTAATAGGCAACCGGATAGGCGGTGACCACGGTGGCGAGCGTCACCAGGCCGGCGATGACCAGCGAGCGCAGCGTCACCGTCCAGTAGAGCGGATCGGTAGCGACGGTGACGAAATTCCTCGACGTCAGGCCGACGCCGAGCAGCGAGCCGTCATTTCCCCTGAAGGCGAGGAAGACCACCAGGCCAAGCGCGAACAGGATGAGGAAGAAAGTGACCAGCCCGCCCGGAAGCAGCATGGCGAAGCGGAAGACCGGCGAGATGCGGGTTTCCGGCGATGGCCGCGCTGCGGCGATGGTCGACGACATCGAACTGCCCATCGAAATTCTGAAATCACCTAATGTTTTTTCATATTCCTGAAACTGTCAAGCTGAATCGCTTGTGCGGCGCACTCGTTCGGCGTCAGCGCTCGAAGGCGTCCAACATTCGATACCAGGCGATCGCCGCGGCGACGCCGACCTGGCGGAAAGCGTGGAACGGGATCGGCTTGATCGGCGAGAGCGGGAACGGCAATTGCCTGGCATCGCCGCTCGCCAGGTAGCCCGCCACGCGCTTGCCCAGCGCGCTCATCAGCCCGACGCCCCTGCCCTGGCAGCCGACGACGGCGAGCAGGCCCTTTTCCGGCTCATGCAAATGCGGCAGATGATCCGGTGTCAGCGCCACGCGGCCGAACCAGCGTTTTTCGATGGCGACGCCCGCGAGCGCCGGATAGAGGCGGATGAGCGCGCGTTCGCAATGCGCCCAGTCCGCGGCGTTCGAAGGTAGCGCCATGCGGCCCCGGCCGCCCAACACCATTCGGCCATCGGGACTCCGGCGATAGTAGACGAGGATGCGGCGGGAATCGGAAACGGCTTGTCCGCCCGGCAGGATGCTTGCGGCAAGCTCGTCCGGGAGCGGCGCGGTGGCAACCTGGAAGGAATGCAGCGGCACGATCGTCTGGGCGAGACCAGGCAACAGCCCGTCCGTGTAGGCGTTGGTGGCGAGCACGATCGACTTGGCCTGCAGTTCGGCGCCGCCTTGCGTCGAAACCCGCCAGACGCCGGCCTCCCTGGCGAGTTTCACCACCCTTTGCTGCTCGGCGATCTTCACGCCGGCGGCCGCGGCGACGCGGGCAAGCTCAAGCGTGTAAGATAGCGGATCGACGACGCCTGCCCGACGGTCGAGCCAGCCGCCGAGATAGCCCTTGGCGCCGGTCATAGCCGCGATCCCTGCCTGATCGAGCAGTTCGACGTCGGCGCCGCGCGAGCGCCATTGGCGATCGCGGTTAGCGGCTGCCTTTAAGGCGGTCTCGGTGTGGGCCGCCTGGATCCAGCCGTTGCGCGTGAACGGCACGGCCAGCTTCTCGTCGCGGATCACATCGAACACGGCATCGGCCGTCGAGGCGGCGAAATCGACCAGGGCTTCGCCGCGCTCCTTGCCGAAATGCCCGATCAGCCATTCCGGATCGTATTTGAGGCCTGGAATGACCTGGCCGCCATTGAGGCCCGAAGCGCCCTGCCCGATCGCGCAGGCGTCAAGCACCTGAATGGAAAGCCCCGCGCGCGCCGCATGCAGCGCGGTCGATAGCCCCATGATGCCGCCGCCGACGATGACCGTGTCAAGCGTGCCGCCGGCCGAAAGCTCGGACTGGAACGCCGTGGCCGCCTGGGGCTTTCGCCAGATCGGATCGGAAAAGGCTGCGGCCAAGAGGTCACCTACGCGTGGAACTTCGTGAAATCCTATTGCCGATTTCATAAATTTGAAAGAGCGCTTCGATGGGCCAGTTCGGCTGTGGCTGTGTGACAGCGCACATGCGTGGTCATAAATGTTGCGGCTGGCGGGATAGACGTTTCCGCGAAATCGGGGAAAAGTGCCGCGCACGAAAATTGAGAGGAATGATGCCATGACCGATCCGACTCGCCTGCCCGCCGATGGAATTTTCGTCGGCCGCGCCAGGACAAGCGAAGCTTCCCATCCGCTGGTGGTCACGGTGCGCGACGGCCAGGTCATCGACATCACCTCGAGCGCGGCGCCCACGGTGCGCGATGTCTGCGAGCTGAAGGATCCGACCGGCTATCTGCGCTCGGCCAAGGGCAAGGCGATCGGCGCGCTCGCCGAGATCGCGGCCAACAGCTTCGAAGCCGAACGCGATGCGAAGAAGCCGATCCTGCTTTCGCCCGTCGACCTGCAGGCGGTGAAGGCCTCCGGCGTCACCTTCGTCGTCAGCCTGCTCGAGCGCGTCATCGAGGAACAGGCGCGCGGCTCGGCCGAAAAGGCCGACGCCATCCGCGCCGACATCGCCGGACTGATCGGCCACGACCTGTCGAAGCTCAAGCCCGGCTCGCCGGAAGCGATGGAGATCAAGGCCAAGCTGATTTCGCGCGGCGCCTGGTCGCAATATCTGGAGGTGGGCATCGGCCCGGATGCCGAGATTTTCACCAAATGCCAGCCGATGGCCTCGGTCGGCTTCGGCGCCGATGTCGGACTGCATCCGGTCTCCACCTGGAACAATCCAGAGCCGGAGATCGCCATGATCGCCGATAGCTCGGGCCGGATCGTCGGTGCCACGCTCGGCAACGACGTCAACCTGCGCGACGTCGAGGGGCGCTCGGCGCTGCTGCTCGGCAAGGCCAAGGACAACAACGCTTCCGCTTCGCTCGGCCCCTTCATCCGGCTGTTCGACGAGACGTTTTCGATCGCCGACGTGAAGCGCGCCACGGTGCGGCTCGGCGTCGAGGGAGAGGACGGCTTCTCGCTGCAGGGCGCGAGCTCGATGGCGGAAATCAGCCGCTCGCCGGAAGAGCTGGTCAAGGCCGCTATGGGGCCGCATCACCAGTATCCGGACGGGTTGGCGCTCTATCTCGGCACCATGTTCGTGCCGTCGAAGGATCGCGGCGAGAAGGGCAAGGGCTTTACCCACAAGGTCGGCGACATCGTCACCATCTCGTCGGAGAAGCTCGGCGCGCTCACCAACCGTGTGCGCCTGTCGCCGGACTGTCCGCACTGGACCTACGGCGCCAGCCACCTGATGCGCGACCTGGCCAGGGCGGGCCTTCTCTGAAGACATCGGTCAAGGCCGGCTTCCTTCATTAATTTTTTATGAAATACAGGTGACTACGGGCGCGATCCGCTCCAAGATCGCATCGCGGTCGGGGGGCCGCCTGAATGTCCGATTCGCCGCTGATCTCGGTGCGCAACCTCGCCAAGCGCCTTGGCGGCTTTGTCGCGCTCGAAGATGTGAGCCTTGCCGCGGAGCGGGGCACGATCCATGCCATCGTCGGCGAAAGCGGCGCCGGCAAGTCGACCATGGCCCGGATCCTGGCCGGCATCGAGCGGGCAGATAGCGGCGCGATCGAAATCGACGGCCACAGCGTTGCCATCGACAGCCCGAGCGCCGCGCGCAAGCACGGAATTGCGGTGGCGCTGCAGCAATCCGCGCTGTTCCCCGACCGGTCGGTTCTCGCCAATCTGTTCGTCAATCGCGAACCGTTGCGGAGCGGCCTGGTCTCGCGCCGCGAGATGCAGGCGCGCAGTTTTGCGCTGTTGCGCCAGCTCGGCCTCGCGGTCGATGTCGGCGCGCCGCTTGGCGAGCTCGGCGCTGCCGAACGGCAGCTTGTCGGCATTGCCCGCGCGCTGCTCGATCATCCGAGGCTGCTCGTGCTGGACGAGTCGTGCGAGGCTCTCGACCGAAGCCAGGGCGACAGGCTGTTTGCGGTGCTGCGCGAGCTGAAGGCGCGTGGCATGACAATGCTCTATCTGACCAGCAGGCTGGAGGAAGCGCTCGCGCTCGCCGACCAGGTCAGCGTCATCCGCAACGGCCGCGACGTGCTTTCCAAGCCACGGTCCGACCTGACGGCGACCGAGGAAGCGATGATCGGTCAGCTGGGCCTGACGCTCTTCCCGCTGCCCTTGCGATCGCTGTCCAACGTCGCCGGCACGCTGCGGCCGCAACTCACCGTTTCCGGCCTGAGCGGCGGTCGGCTCGCCGGCGTCGGGTTCAGCGCCCGCGCCGGCGAAATCGTCGGCCTCGCCGGCCTTCGGGGCTCCGGCGCGTCGGATCTTCTTGCCATGCTGTTCGGCCAACGCAGGGCGCGCAAGGGCAAGGTGCGCTTTCCCGACGGGGACGGCCTGCCGAAGACCCGCACCGAGGCCGCGCGGCGCGGCATCTGCCTGATCTCCAGCCATGCCGGCAACGGCGTGATGGCCGACAAATCCATCGCCTTCAACCTCTCCAGCGTGGTGCTCGGCGCGCGCGACTGGGGTCGTCGCTGGTATTCGCCGAAGGCGGCAGCCGAGCGCGCGGCGCGGCTGGTCGAGGCGCTGCGCATTCGAAGCGGCAGCGACGAGCTTGCCGGTTCCTTGTCGGCGGGCGGCCGGCAAAAGGTGGCTCTCGGCAGATGGCTGGAGATCGGCCCGCAGGTCGTGCTGCTCGACGAGCCGGCGCGCGGCATCGACATCGGCAGCAAGCAGGAAATCTATGGGCTGGTCCGGCAAATGGCCGCCAGCGGCTGCGTCGTGCTCATGCATTCGAGCGAGATGTCCGAACTGGCCGGGCTTTGCGACCGCGTCATCGCCTTTCGCGACGGCCGGTTGGCTGGCGAAGTCGCCGGCTCCGAGATGGACGCCGCGACCCTTCGCAAGCTGATCACCGGCGATACGGCGGCGCCGGCACGTGAGCCGGCAACGACCAGTCAAAGGAACGCCGCATGACGAGCGCCGACACCAGCCCACGCCTGGCCGGATCGGCGACGCCGAAGGCGAAACCGGACTTTCGGCTGCCGTCCGAGACCGGTGTGGTCGTCGCGCTGGCCGTGCTTGTCGGGCTGCTCGGCTGGCTGCATCGGCCGTTCCTCGAACCCGCCAATCTGTTGGTGCTGGTCGAGCAGGCTGCCCTTCCCGGCATCGCCGCCATCGGCATGGTGTTCGTGCTCGCAATCCGCGAGATCGACCTGTCGGTCGGCGCCGTGTTCCACCTTGCGGCTGTCGCGGCGGCAGTTCTGATCGCGGCCGGGACCGACCCTTGGCTTTCGGTGCTCGCCGGCATCGCGCTCGGCACCTGCATCGGCCTCGTCAATGGCCTGCTTGCGCAGGCATTGCGGGTGCCGGTGATCGCGGTGACGCTCGGCAGCTGGTGGATGGCCGACGGCCTGTCGTCGGTCATCGGCAAAGGACAAGCGATCACTCCGCCGGCAGGCGACGGCAGTTTCTTCTCGACGCTCTCCGGCAAGGCTTTCGGCATGGTGCCGGCAAGTGTCGCGATCTTCGTCCTGCTGGCCGCCGCCCTGCAGATCGTCCTGCACCGCACCCGTTTCGGCTACCGCGCGCAGGCGACTGGCAGCAATCCGGAAGCGGCCGCCCATGCCGGCATCGCGACGGCCACCGTACGGCTGACGGCGCTGGCCCTGATGGGCGCGGTCGCCGGGCTCGCCGGCGTCATTCACCTGGGCGCGCAAGGCACGATCGCGCCCGCCGACGGCAATGGCTTCGCCCTGTTCGCCATAACAGCGGCCCTGCTCGGCGGCACGCGATTGTCGGGCGGCCATGGCAGCGTCGTCGGGGCAGCGATCGGCGCGCTGGTGATCCAGGTCGTTTTGAACGGCATGGCGTTGCTCGGCATCGGCAGCGCATGGGCGAGCTTCGCCGTCGGCGCGCTGCTGGTCGCGGCACTTGCGGCCGACCGGATCGGCAGGATCTGGCGCAGCCATCGCGCCGAACGCAGGCAGGCCGGCAAGCGCGGCTGACCCCTGACAGAAATATCGCCGTTGCTGATGCAATCTGATGGGATTGGTGATGGCGTGCGCGCCTGTGCCAACATCCACTGGCGATGGAGGCTTGCCACCGCCCGAAAAAGAGAATGCTCTGGACGTTCCGGTCGGCGCTGGCAGGAGATGCGGGTTCCAAGGCGCATCGCGCCGATCCAGGAGGAGAGTTTCAACATGGGAGGAATCGAATGCTTTCGCGGCTAAGACTGCTCGTGCTTGGCTTGATCGCGGCACTCGCCATTCCGGCGATGGCCGAGGCCAAGACGTTCTACTGGATTTCGCATGGCGGCCCGGCCGATCCGGTCTGGACCTACTTCCTGGCCGGCGCCAAGCAATGGGCGAGCGACACGGGCAACAAGGTGAACACCTCGTTCCACAATGGCGACGTGGCCTCGCAGCAGGAGGCTGTCCGCGCCGCCATCTCGGCCAAGGCCGATGGCATCGTCACCACCAGCCCCGATCCGGGCAGCCTTGTCGAGATCGTCAAGGAAGCGCGCGCGGCCAACATCCCGATCGTCAACTTCAACACGCCCGATCCGAAAGCCAGCTTCAACGCCTATGTCGGCGGCGACAACGTCACCTTCGGCAAGCACTGGGCGCAGTATCTGGTCGACAAGGGCCTGGTGAAGAAGGGCGACTTCGTCTGGATGCCGGTCGAGATCCCCGGCGCCACCTATGGGGTGCAGGAAGAGGAAGGCATCAAGAGCGTGTTCGAGCCGGCGGGCATCACCTATGAGGTGACCGAGGCGACGCTCGACCAGGCCGAAGCGATCAACCGCATGGTCGATTACCTCACCGCGCACAAGGGCAAGGTGAAGGCGATCATCGGCCTCGGCGACCTCGTCACCGGCTCGATCAAGCGCGTGTTCGACCAGGCCGGCGTCAAGCCGGGCGAAATCCCGGTCGTCGGCTGGGGCAACTCGCTCGACACCACGCAGGAAGTGCTGAATGGCTACGTCAATGCCGGGCAGTGGCAGGACCCGCAGGCGACCAGCTATATCGCGCTGTCGATGGCCAACATGGCCGCCAGCGGCATTCCTCCGGGCTTCAACGTCATCACCGGCGCGCTCTACGAGAAGGACACCGCCGGCGTCTACGACAAGATCCTGTCTGGCAAGTAATCCTCAAGCGAACGGTCGCGACACCCCTGTCGCGACCGTTTTTCCTTCTCCCCGCGCCGTCCCCATCGGACGGCCGCGCTTACGTCGCGGGTTCAATGGAAAATCATTCCTTCGTCCAACGTCTGATCGCGCGGCCGGAATTCGGTCCGCTGGTGCTGCTCGTCGTCGAACTCGTCGTCTTCTGGGGCATCAATCCCGACTTCCTGTCGCCGCAGAACATTTCGAACATCCTGGCCTTCACCGTCGAGCTCGGCCTGATCGCGCTGGCGATGACCTTGCTGATGACATCCGGAGAATTCGACCTCTCGGTCGGCTCGCTGTTCGGCTTCTCGCCGGTGCTGATGTGGACGCTCTTCAACAGCGGCGTCACTTCGCTGGAGATGGGCCTGCTGATCGCGCTGATCGTCGCCGCCCTGGTCGGGCTGGTGAATGGCTGGTTCGTCACCCAGCTCAAGATCCCGTCCTTCCTGGTGACGCTCGGCATGCTGCTGGTCGTGCGCGGCACGGCATTGTTCATCACCGACGGCTTCCCGCAGCGCACTTGGAGCGCGGAAGGCAGTTGGCTGGCGAACATCCTGGTCGGCGACTTCTATGTCGGACCGTTCCGCATCTATGCCTCGCTGTTCTGGTTCATCGGCGCTGCGATCGTGCTCGGCTATGTGCTGACGCAGAGCCGCACCGGCAACTGGATCCAGGCGGCGGGCGGCAATCCGAACGCGGCCCGCGCGCGCGGCGTCAACGTCAACCGCGTCAAGGTCGGCCTGTTCATCCTGTCGGCGGTGATGGCGTCGCTCGCCGGCGTCATCTCGTCGCTGCGCACGTCCGCGGCCAACCCCAACAGCGGCACCGGCTACGAGCTCGAGGTCATCGCCATGGTGGTGATCGGCGGCACGGCGCTGACCGGCGGGCGCGGCACCATCATCGGCACGGTGCTCGGCATCCTGATCCTGCGCGTCATGCGCAACGGCATCGTGCTGATCGGCGTGCCGGGGCTTGCCTACAACATCTTCATCGGCGCGATCATCCTCGGCATGATGGCGCTGCATTCATGGCTCGAGCGCCGTCACCAGGCAGGGACCTGAACCATGGCCGAACCGCTGATCCGCATGGAAAACATCCGCAAGTCCTACGGGCGCGTGCAGGCGCTGGTGGACGCCAATTTCCACGTCAACGAAAAGGAGATCGTCGGCCTGCTCGGCGACAACGGCGCCGGCAAGTCGACGCTGATCAAGGTGCTGTCGGGCGCCGTGCCGCTGACCAGCGGCGACATCTTCATCCGCGGCAAGAAGGTCACGCTGCGCAGCACCAGCGATGCCATCGCCCACGGCATCGAGACGATCTACCAGGACTCGGCCCTCGTCACGCAATTGTCAATCGCGCGCAACCTGTTCCTCGGGCGCGAGCCGATCAGGGCGCCGCGCTTCTTGAACCGCATGGACCAGGATGCAATGAATGCGGTGGCGCGCGACCTGCTCAGGCAGGTCGGCATCACCAAGAATATCCCGCCGACGACACCGATCGGCTCGTTGTCGGGCGGCGAGCGGCAGGCCGTGGCGATCGCGCGCGCCATGCATTTCGACAGCGATCTCATCATCCTCGACGAACCGACCAACAATCTCGGCGTCGCCGAGACGCAAGGGGTGCTGAGCTTCGTGCGCAGCGCCCGCGATTCCGGGCACTCCTGCATCTTCATCGCGCACAACATCCATCACGTCTTCCAGGTGGTCGACCGCATCGTGGTGATGCGCCGGGGCAAGGTGGTGGCCGACGACATCGATCCGAAAAAGACTACGGTCGCCGAGGTCGAGCGCGTCATCACCGGCATGTCGGACAAGGAGATCCGGGACGCGATTTCCGACGGCCCGCAGCGGCATAGCTGACGGTCTGGCGTCGATTTGGCCCGGCGTCGGTTTGGCCTGACGTTGAATTGTCCTGACAGGGGCTCGCTTCCCATCCTATGACTGGACTCATGAAAGCCACGGTAGCCGACATCGCCAGAAGCTGCGGCCTGTCGACCGCGACCGTCGACAGGGTGCTCAACAACCGGCCGGGGGCAAGCGCTGCCAACCGGCAGCGGGTGATGGAGGCGGCCAAGCAGCTCGGCTATCTGCCGACGCTCGATCAGGTCGTGCTGCCGTCGAAGCCGGCGCATCTCGAATTCTTCCTGCCGATCGGGTCCAATGGCTTCATGGCCGATCTTGCGCATCACATCGAGGATTATGCGGCACGCCTGCCACTGGTCGCCTCCTGCCGCATCCACAACCTTGCCGGTATTTCGCCGGCCGCTCTGCAGGGCGCTGTCGAGAATCTGTCGCTCAAAGCCAACGGTGTCGGCGTCATCGCCGTCGACCACCCGCGCACGCGCAACATCCTGCGCGAGCTGGTCGATGCCGGGATCAGGCTGGTCACGCTGATCTCGGATGTGCCGGCGGCACCCCGCTCGGCCTATGTCGGCATCGACAACCGGGTAGCGGGTCGCACCGCGGCGCTGCTGATGGGCCGCTTCCTCGGCGGCCGTACAGGACATCTGGCGATGGTGGTCGGGTCGCGCTCCTATCGCGGCCACGAGGAGCGCGAGATGGGTTTTCGTTCGGTGCTGAGCGAAGAGTTTCCCAACCTCACGGTCTCAAGCGCCGCCGAGAGCAATGACGACGCGGACGCCAGCTACCGCGCGACCATCAAGGCGCTGCACAACGAACCGGACCTGCTCGGCATCTACTGCGTCGGCGCCGGACGGTCCGGCGTGGCCAAGGCCTTGCTCGAGGTCAAGCCGCGCAGGAAGCCGGTCTTCATCTGCCACGACCTGACCAAGGAAACGCGCCGCTATCTCGTCGACGATCTCGCCGACGTCGTTATCGACCAGAATGCGCGGCTGATCGCCGAGCAGTCGGTGATCCGCCTGCTCGGATCCATCGCGTCGTCGGCGCCCTATCTGACGAAAAAGTTCATCGAGCCGCGGCTGATCTTCAAGGAAAACGTGCCGGTGCAATAAACCGGTGGGTGGGCGCACGAAGGCGTGCCTTAGCATTTGTCTGACGATTGATCCCGCAATTCTGCACAGCAGCTATGCACGTTTCGCAATTGCCGAATCGTTAGGCAGCTCGTATTTCTCTGGGTGTCGGCCGTCTCCTCCTCCCAGATGTGATGCCGACGCTGAGTACGGTACACCTCCTCCCGTGCCGTATTCGAAATCAAGCCCGCTGCCACCTCCTCCCGGCAGCGGGCTTTTTCTTTGCGCAAATGGAACGACGCGGAGGCGACGCCAGCCCCGTGGACCGAGCGTCTAGCCTTTGGCCGTCGCCAGGTTGGAGCTGAGTTCGAAAACGACTCCCGATCCATCGGAGCGGGACCGCAGCACGGCAGCGCTTCCGTTCACGATGTCCTCCACGACGCGCTTGCGCTCCTGCTCGGCCATTGCCTTGCCGGCAGCACTCATGCCGACCAGGGCCATCGTATTCAATCGCAGAAAGGCTGCGCCGTCCTCAAAGCGTATGGCGCGTGAAATTGTTCTTGATCGAACGTCGTGGAAGCCGGCGTCCCGGAGCAGCGCCTCGAGCGGCGCCGCGTTGCCAAAGCTGTGGCGCATGTCCGCGATTGGGCCTAGGTGTCGCTCAGCGACGCGGCGGAGTTCTCGAAAGAAGGGGATTTCCTCATCGGAACGCCAAGTGGCAACCGCCAAGCGGCCGCCCGGCGCCAGCGCTCGCCGCATCTCCACCGCCGCAGCCGGCTTGTCGGGGAAGAACTGCAGCCCCTGCTGGCAGACGATCACGTCGAACTGCTCTCTGTCACCGAGCGGCAGTGCACCGGCGTTACCGACGCGCCAATCGATATTCGGCGCCACAGTGCGCGCGACGGCAAGCATATCCGGATTGATGTCGATGCCGACAACATATCCGGAAGCACCGAGACGTTCCTTGGCAATGCGGGCGACTATTCCGGTGCCGCAGGCGATGTCCAAGATACGATGACCTGGAGACAGCTTGACCTCTTCGAAGGTCGCTTCGGCCCAAGGACGGAAGAGCGGACCTACGAGCCAGCGCTCATACATCTCCGGAAAACTTGCCTGACCCATTGCCTAGCTGGGCGCCCAATTTTGACGCAGCATATCCCAGAATCAGGATGAGGCGAAGACATCAGCGCGCCCGGAACGAGGCGATCAGGCTTTCGGCCATGCGCACGAACTGCGCGCTCGGGCCTTCGGCGCCGACGCTCTGCATCGAGACGCGCGCGCCTTCGAGCAGCAGCGACAGCGTGTCGGCGAGCAGCTCGGCCTGGCCGATGCCGGCATCGCGGCAAAGCGCAACCAGCTTCTCGCGCTGGGCCTCCTTCAGTTCCTTGATGACGCGCCTTGCCGGGTGATCGGTCTCGGTGAGCTCGACGGCGGCATTGGCCATATCGCAGCCGCGGCTGTCGGCGCTGAGCAGCTCGGAAGCCTTTTGGACCCAGGCATGCAACTGGGCGAGCTTGTCGCCGGGATGCCTGGCCTCGAACTCGTCCCAGATCCTCGACGCCTTCGCCGCCGTCGCGCGCAGGCATTCGACGATCAATTCGTCCTTGGATTCGAAGTGACGGTAAAGCGTCATCTTGTTCGTGCCGGCAGCCTCGGTGATGGCGTCGACGCCCACACCCTTGATGCCGTGCTTGTGGAACATGTCCTGCGCCGTCTCCAGAATCCGATCCCGGGGGCGGGAACGCTCCGCAACGCCGTCAGTCATCATGCTCTCCTTTCGTCGTTTCCAAAAAAACCGTCGCCACCTCTTGACTAGGGTGTTACCGGTCTGTAACTTCCAGCATGTTACTTACTGGTAACACCTATATCACTCGCCGTCAAACGACAAGGCCTCCGATAGCCCTGCCAGAGTGAGATAGGACGCAAAACCTGCCTGTCATGCGGCTTCGGCCGGTGAAGAACGAGAAAAAAGCGGTCCGTGATCAAACGATGCGGGCCGAGCAAGGAGCCACTCCTATGCAAAAGCGCAAAGACCTGACGATCGACGAAGCCATCCGGGATCCGATGATCCGGCTGGTGATGAAGGCAGACGGGATCGATCCCAAAGCCTTCGAACGGATGCTGCGCTCGCGCGCTGCGGAGCAATCGCTGGGCGACGATGTCCCGCCATCCTTCCTGGCGGATTCCGGCTCCGGCTCCGGCCGGGCCCGGCGCCTGCGCCATTTCGCAAAACCGTTCGGCGAGGCGTCCGCATCATGGTGAACTTCTTCATCCACCGCCCGATCTTCGCGTCGGCGATCGCCATCATCATGGTGCTCGCCGGTGCGATCGCCTATTTCCTCTTGCCGGTCTCGCAGTTCCCCGACATCACGCCCCCGCAGGTTGTGGTCAGCGCCCATTATCCGGGCGCCAGCGCGCAGGTCGTGGCCGATACGGTCACCACGCCGCTCGAGCAGCAGATCAATGGCGTGCAAGGCATGACCTACATGTCGTCGACGAGCTCGAATGACGGCTCCTCGACCATCACCATCACCTTCGACGTCGGCTATCCGTTGAGCACGGCGGCCGTCGACGTGCAGAATCGCGTCAGCCAAGCGGCATCCTCCCTGCCGGCCATCGTCAACCAGGGCGGCGTGACGATCAAGAAGCAAAACCCCAATTTCGTGCTGATCGTCGACCTCACCTCGCCGGACGGCTCGATCGATCCGGTGGCGCTGAGCAACCTCGCCTATCTGCAGGTGGTCGATCCGCTGAAGCGCCTGCCCGGCGTCGGCGACGTGCAGATCTTCGGCGAGCGCCGCTATTCGATGCGCGTCTGGCTCGACCCGGACAAATTGGCCAATCTCGGCATCACCGCCGTCGACGTGCAGAATGCGATCGCCGAACAGAACGTGCAGGTGGCGGCCGGCAAGATCGGCCAGTCGCCGGCACCCGCCGGCACCGCCTTCGAAATGCAGGTCAACGCGGTGGGCCGCCTCAGCGACCCGAAGGAATTCGGCGACATCGTCGTGCGCGCCAACTCCGAGAATGGCTCGCTGGTCAGGCTGCGCGACGTTGCCCGCATCGAGCTCGGCGCGCTGCAATATTCGTCATCCGCCTTTTTCGGCAAGGACCCGACAGTGGTTTTGGCCGTCTACCAGATGCCCGGCTCCAACGCCCTCGACCTGCAGCAGCGGGTCAAGGACAAGATGCAGGAGCTGTCGCAGCGCTTTCCCAAGGGCGTCCACTACGCCATGCATTACGACACGACGCGCTTCGTGTCGGCCTCGATGCATGACGTGTTGATCACGCTCGGTGAAGCGCTGGTGCTGGTCGTGGCGGTGGTGTTCATCTTCCTGCAGAGCTGGCGCACCACGATCATCCCGACCATCGCCATTCCCGTCTCGCTGATCGCGACATTGGCGATCATGTATATGCTGGGCTTCTCGCTCAACATGCTCTCGCTGCTCGGCATGGTGCTAGCGATCGGTCTTGTCGTCGACGATGCGATCGTCGTGGTCGAGAATGTCGAGCGACAACTGGAGGCCGGGCTTAAGCCGCTTGCCGCGACGCGCGCGGCGATGGCCGAGGTGACCGGGCCGATCATTGCCACCACGGCGGTGCTGATGGCGGTGTTCGTTCCCGTCGCCTTCATCCCGGGCGTCTCCGGCCGGCTCTACAACCAGTTCGCGCTGACCGTCGCGATCTCCGTCGGCATTTCCGCCTTCAACTCGCTGACGCTGTCGCCGGCGCTGAGCGCCGCCTTCCTACGCCATCGCGGCGAAACCCAGTTCGTGCTGTTCCGCTGGTTCAACGCCGGCTTCGACTGGCTGTCGCATGCCTATGCGCATGGCGTGCGCATCCTGATCAAGCTGCGCTGGGCCATGCTCGTCCTGTTCGCGGCCGGCCTCGTCGCCACCTATTTCGTTTGGCAGAAACTACCTTCGACCTTCCTGCCGGTCGAAGACCAGGGCTATTTCTTCGTCGTCATCCAGTTGCCGGACGGTGCTTCCTTGGAGCGCACCGACGCGGTGGCGCAGAAGGCGCGCGACATCCTGCAATCGACGCCCGGCGTCGACATCGTCGGCTCGATCAGCGGCCTGAACTTCCTGACCAGCGCCGCGCAGTCGAATTCGGCGGTGGAGTTCGCGATCCTGAAGCCGTGGGACGAACGCGGTCCCGACCAGAGCGCCTCGAAACTGGTCGAGCAGGTGCGCGGCAAGCTCCTGCAGATGCCGGATGCGTTCGCGCTCTCCTTCGATCCGCCCTCGATCCCTGGCATCGGCACCACCGGCGGCTTCGAGTTCCAGGTCGAAGACCTGTCCGGGCGCGGCAGTGCCGCGCTGAACGACGTCACGCAGGCGCTGCTCGCCGAGGCGCGCAAGCAGCCGGAGCTCAACCCGCAGCAGCTGTTCTCGTCCTTCTCGACCTCGACGCCGCAGTTCAACTACGACCTCGACCGCAGCAAGGCGAAGCTGCTCGGCCTCAACTTGCCGGACGTCTTCAACACGCTGCAGATCTATCTCGGCTCGCTCTACGTCAACGACTTCAACCTGTTCGGCCGCACCTTCCGCGTGACCATCCAGGCCGACAAGGACGCGCGCGCCGACGCCACCGACATCTCGCGGCTCTATGTGCGCAACGCGTCGGGCGGCATGGTGCCGCTGAGCACGCTGGGCAGACTGGTGCCGATCGTCGGTCCGGAGACCGTGCCGCACTACAACAACAATGCCTCGGCCCTGATCAATGGCGGCGCCGCTCCCGGCTTCTCGTCCGGGCAGGCGGTGGCGGCCATGGAGCGGGCGGCGGCGAACGTGCTGCCGCGCGACTTCGGCTACGAGTGGACCGGCATCACCTATCAGGAGCTCAAAGCCGGATCGATCGCTTCGGTGGTGTTCGGGCTGGCGATCGTCTTCGTCTTCCTGATCCTGGCGGCGCAGTATGAAAGCTGGGCGATGCCCTTCATGGTGCTGCTCGCCGTGCCGCTCGCTTTGTTCGGCGCCTTCGTGGTGCTGATGCTGCGCGGCATGCAGATCGACGTCTACTCGCAGATCGGCTTCGTCATGCTGATCGGCCTGGCGGCGAAGAACGCGATCCTGATCGTCGAATTCGCCAGACGCCGGCGCGAGGAGGGTCTCACCATCGTCGAGGCGGCGATGGAAGCGGCAAGGCTGAGACTGCGGCCGATCCTGATGACCGCCTTCGCCTTCATCCTCGGCGTGCTGCCGCTGATGTTCGCGACGGGCGCCGGCGCAGCCAGCCGGCAATCGATCGGCACCACCGTCTTCGGCGGCATGGTGGCGGCGACGATCCTGTCGCTGGTCTTCGTGCCTGTCTTCTACGCCGTGATCGAGCAGTTGCGCGAACGCGGCGAAAGGGAACCTGCCAAGGCGCACGACGATGCGCCACAGCAAGACGAAATTGAACCGACCGCCGAGCCGGCGCTTCAGCCGCTCGCCCAGGCGGCTGAATAGGTCGCCCAGGCGGCCGAATAAGATTGGAGATCAATTATGCGTAGATGGAAAATCGCCTTGGGAACAGCCGTCGCGCTGGGCGCGATCTCGGTGGCCAGCGTGCACTTTCTCGACATGGGCAATTTGAGCGGCGGTGCGGCGGGTGCCGCGCCAGCGCCGGCGGCCTTCGTGATGCCGGTGCCGGTGGTGAATGTCGTGAAGAAGACGCTGCCGATCTATCTCGACTACGCCGCGCGGGTGGAGTCGATCCGCAGCATCACGCTGCAGGCGCGCGTGCCGGGCTATCTGCAGGATCAGACCGCGGCCGACGGCAGCGACGTCAAGCAGGGCGACATGCTCTACCGCATCGCGCCCGATGACTATCAGGCCGCGCTGGAGCAGGCGAAGGCGCAGGTGCAGCGCGATAGCGCGACGCTCGACTATGCAAAATCCAATCTCGGCCGCGGCACCGATCTCGCCAAGGCCGGTTACCTCGACAAGGACAGCTTCGACCAGCGCACCAGCAATCTGCGCACGGCGCAAGCCGCCCTTGCCGTCGACCAGGCGTCGGTGCGCACAGCCGAGCTCAATCTCGGCTATGCCGAGATCAAGGCGCCGTTCTCGGGTCGTATCGGCCGCAATCAGGCCTCGGTCGGCACGCTGGTCAGCGTCGCCGGCACCGTGCTCAACACGCTGGTGCAGCTCGATCCGATCTATGTGACCTTCAATCCGAGCGAGAGCGACCTCGTGCAGATCGAGCAGGCGAAGGCCAACGGTCCGATCGCCGTCGACGTTTTGCTGCCCGGCGAGACCCAGCCCAGCCAGAAGGGCGAGCTCACCTTCATCGACAACACGATCGACCATTCGACCGGCACGATCACGGCGCGCGCCACGATCGGCAACGCCAAGTTCACGCTGCTGCCTGGGCAATATGTGCGGGTGCGGCTGCATGTGAAGGAACAGCCCAACACGCTGATGGTGCCGCAAGTGGCGCTGGGTTCCAGCCAGCTCGGCAAGTACCTCTATGTCATCGGCAAGGGCAACACCGTCGACCAGAAGCTGGTCTCGCTTGGGCCGACCGACGGCGACCTGATTTCCGTGACCTCCGGCATCTCCGAGACCGATCAGGTGATCACGGGCAATCTGCAGAAAATCGGACCCGGAATGCCGGTTTCTCCCTTGCCGCAACCGAAACCGGCCAGCTGATAACCCCCATCAGTTTCCGGTCCGACGGCGCCCTCGACACCCACGTCGAGGGCGCCGTTTTTGTTATTAGGGTTCAGGCGGCTCCCGACGCTGGCTCCGTGCGCGGCTTCGCGGGATTGCTTGCCAGCAGTTCGACCAGACCAGCGATGTCGGCGCGTTCCGCCTTCGCCGGCAGCATGAAGGCGCAATAGGGCTGGCCGAGACGAACCGGGACGGACGACAGGGCGATCAATCGCCCCGCCTCAAGATCGGCATTCGCCATCACCCTTTGTCCCAGGGCTATCCCCAGTCCCAGCCGCGCGGCGCCGATCGCCAGGCTGGACAGGCCGACGCGGCGGCCATGCGAAGGGTCCGGCGCGCGGCTGCCGCCGGCGGCGGCGAACCAATCCGCCCAGCTCGGGTGCGAGGCATAGTTCGGCCCCCAATTGGTATGGATGAAGTGGCTCTCATGCACGTCCGCCAAGCTGGCGGCCCCATTGCCGTGACGATGCCAGAACTCGGGCGATGCCACCGGCAGCACCTCGTCATGAACGAGCCGCACCATCTTCAGCGCCGGGTAGTGATAATCGCCATAGGAGATGCGCAGGTCGATGTTCTGGCGCACGAAGTCGACGGGATCGTCCTCGACCCGGACGTCGATCGCCATCCGCGGAAAACCGTCGAGCAGTACGCCAAGCCTCGGCGCCAGCCACAGCTCCGCCAGGGAGACCGGCACGCTCACCACGAGGCGCGTGCGCAAGCCGCCTTCCAGCATGCGCCGGCCGACCGCCGCGATCTCGCCCAGCGCGTGCGCCGTCTGCGGATAGATGGCGTGGCCGGCATCGGTCAGCGCGATACGATTGCCGTTGCGCATGAAGAGCTGCTTGCCGAACCAGTCTTCCAGGTTGCGGATCTGCTGGCTGACCGCGGCCGACGACACGCCGAGCTCGCTTGCGGCAAGCGTGAAACTGCCGGCGCGCGCCGCGACCTCGAAAGTCCTCATCGCATTCAATGGCGGAAGCTTGTCCACGTTTCCCTCGAAAGTTTTTCTTGAGAGAGCCTAACAATTTTCCGCGTTGCGGCAAAGATTTCCTTGCCGTGTAGTAAGCCTCAGATTTCGGAGGACGCTATGATCGAAAACATTCTCGACCTGGACCGCTACCCGCTCGACCGCGAGGGCAGTCCCGAATGGCAGCGGCTGGTGGACGAGTCCAAGGCCGCGCTGGCGGCAAGCGGCATGTTCAACCTGGAAGGTTTTCTGCGTCCCGGTATTGCCGAAAAGGCGGTCGCAGAGGTTCGGCCGGTGATGGACACGCGTTCGTATGTCCACAAGCGCATGCACAACATCTACTTCAAGCCGTCGATCCCGGAGCTTTCGCCGGGCCATCCGGCGCTGCGCAAGGTGGAGACGATCAGCCATACGGTCTGCGCCGACCAGATCCCGGGCAGCACCGTCCTTTCAATCTACGAATACGCGCCGCTGGTGCGGTTCCTGGCGGCGACGATGGACAAGCCGCAACTGCATGTCATGCAGGACCCGCTGGCCCGCGCCAACGTCATGGGCTACCGCGCCGGCGAGGCGCTCAACTGGCATTTCGACCGCTCGGAATTCACCACGACGCTGCTCTTGCAGGCTCCGGAGATCGGCGGCGACTTCGAATACCGCACCGACCTGCGCTCGGGCGACGATCCGAACTATGACGGCGTCGCCAAGCTGCTCGAGGGGCGCGATCCCGAGGCAAAGATCCTGCGCATCAAGGCCGGCACGCTCAACGTCTTCCGCGGCAAGAACACCGCGCACCGCGTGACCACCGTCGAAGGCAATCGCGAGCGCATGATCGCGGTGTTTTCCTACTACGAACGTCCTGGCGTCATGTTCACCGATGAGGAGCGGATCGGCTTCTACGGGCGAGCGGCTTGAGGCTGCCGGTTCAAAATCCGGAATTCACGGAAATCGGCTCTTGTTAGATTGTCGACAATCTGCTTGTCTTGCAGAAATTCCTCCCGGGAGTCGACACATGGCAAAGCTGGATTTCAGTCCGATCGCGGATACGACGCGCAGGGCGGAGATCGTCGCCCTGCTGCGGCGCGCCATCCTGACCGGACAGCTGGAACCGGGGCAAAAGCTCAACGAGCTCAGGATTTCGGAGCAGATGCGGGTGAGCCGCGCGCCATTGCGCGAGGCGATGCGCGAGCTGGTGCAGGAAGGCGTCCTGACCAGCATCCCCTATGCCGGCACCTTCGTCATCGAGGTCACCGCCAAGGACATCATCGATGCCTATTCGCTCAATCAGGTGCTGGACGAGTTCGCCATCGAGAAGACCTGGCCGCAGCGCGACCAGCGCTTCTTCGACGAGCTCGACCGCCGCCATGAAGCGGTGAAGCAGGCGACGCGGGCGAAGGACACCACGCGCCAGATCGAGACCGCGCTGCAGCTACACGGGCTGATCTACGAATGGGCGGACAATTCGGTGCTGCTTGAGACCTGGCAGCGGCTGACCAGCCGGCTGCAGATGTATTTCGCCCTGCACCAGCGCGCCCGCAACGAGCCGGTGCCGGCCGAGGATGTGCACGAAACTTATGTCGCCCTGCTCAAGGGCGCCGACATGCGCGCCGCCCAGCGCCATGCGCGCCAGCATATCGGCCTCGATTTCGAAGAACTTCTTGCCTATGCGCGCGGCCTCGAAAAGCGCGCATCGAAAAACTGACAGACATACGGACAACGGACACGAACGTGAAGATCAAGAGCGTCAAGGCCTATCATGTCGTCCAGCCCTTCGTGGATGGGCCTTACCGCATGTCCAAGGGACGCGTTGCCGACTGCTTCGACGCGGTGATCGTCGCCATCGCGTCGGACAGCGGCGTGACCGGATGGGGCGAGATGGCGCCGCTCGGCAATTTCTATTCGGCCGCGTTTCCGGCGGGAACACGCGCGGGCGTGCCGGAGATCGCGCCGCATCTCATCGGCCAGGATCCGCGCGGGCTGGCGGGCATTGGCCGGCTGATGGACACGGTGTTCAAGGGCCATCCCTACATCAAGTCGGCGCTTGACATGGCGTGCTGGGATCTCGCCGCCCGCGCGGCCGACGTGCCGCTGGTGACGATGCTCGGCGGGCGCGAGAGCGACATGGCGGAGACCTACCGGGTCGTCACCCACGGCACGCTCGACCAGATGGCGACGCTGGCCAAGCGGATCATCGCCGAAGGGTGCCGGCGCCTGCAGGTCAAGGTCGGCGGCAATGTGCATGACGACATCGAGCGGGTGACGGCGGTCGCCTCGGCGGTGCCGAAGGGCACGGTGATCTTCTGCGACGCCAATGCCGGCTGGACGCCTTACCAGGCGCGGCAGTTCGCCGACGCCACGCGCGGCATCGACTACACGTTCGAGCAACCCTGCACGACCATCGAGGAGAACATGTCGGTGCGCCGCATGCTCGACAAGCCGATGGTGCTGGACGAATCCGTCACCTCGCTGGGCGAGATGCTGGAGATCCACCGCAGGGGTGCTGCCGACGGTTTGACGCTGAAGATTTCGCGCTTGGGCGGCGTGACGCAGACAAGGCTGATCCGCGACGTCGCCGTCGATCTCGGCTTCATGATCACGGTCGAGGATACCGGCGGCGCCGAGATCGACACCGCGGCCATGGCGCATCTGTCGCTGTCGACGCCGCAAGAACGCCGGCTGCATGCGATCGCTTTCCACGAATGGGTGACGGTGCGCACGGCCAGGAATGCGCCGCCGGTGACCGGCAGCCATATGGGCGTTCCCGACGGCCCCGGCCTCGGTATCGATGTCGACCCTGGCCTGCTCGGCGAACCCTTCTTCGAGATCGGCTGAAATGAAGATCAGGCGCGTCAAGGCAACACCGATCAACTACAGGCTGGAGGCCCCTTATGTCTGGGTCTTCGGCGAGCTCGACGGCTTCTCGCCGACCATCGTCGAGGTCGAGACCGAGGACGGACTTGTCGGCATCGGCGAGGCACCGACGCCAGGCGCGGCCGCCGTCATCAACGACGTGCTGGCGCCGAGGCTTGCCGGGCGTGATGCTTTCGACATCGCCGGGGCGGAGGAAGTCTGCCTGCCCTTCTGGAGCGGCGTGCAATCGATCAACGACCGCACCCGCATCATGGCCTTCGGCGCCATCGAGATGGCGCTGTGGGACCTGCGCGGCAAGGCCTGGAAGCAGCCGCTCTATCAGTTGCTCGGCGGGGCGGTGCGCAAGGAAATCCCCTTCACCGATTATTTCTCGCTGCGCGGCGCCGGAGCGAGGGTGAAGGGCGAAAAGACGCCGGAAGACGTCGCCGACTACTGCGTCGAGCTCAACGAGCGCCACGGCACGACCTTCTTCGAGGGCAAGTTCTCGACGCACGATCCGAAAGTTTCGCTGAAGATGGTCGAGCTCATCCGCGAGAAGCTTGGCGACGATGCGATGATCCGCATCGATTCCAACCAGGCCTATTCGCTGGCGACCGCCAGGCAATTGGCACGGCCGCTGGAAGAGCTCGGCGTGCGCAACTGGGAGGATCCGGTGGCGACCATCGAGGAGATGCGCGAGCTTCGCCGCCACACCTCGATCCCGTTCTCGACCCACAACATCGACATTGCCCGCGCCATGGAGCTGAAGGTGCCGGACGCCTTCGTGGGCAACCCGACGGCGCATGGCGGCATCAACCGCATGCTGCGCTTCGTCGGCGCCTGCGAGCATGCCGGCATCGATTACTGGTGCTACAGCGGCGACACCGGCATCGGCAGCGCCTGCTACCTGCATCTGTGCGCGGCGCTCGGCTGGATCAGGGAGCCCAACCAGTCGCTGTTTCGCATGCAGCCGATGGACATCATCGAGGAAGGCCCGTTCGCGCCGAAAAACAACGTCGTACGGGTGCCTGAAGGCCACGGCCTCGGGGTAACGCTGTCGCGGGAAAGGCTTGCCGCCTGCCATCGCGACTTCGTCGAAAACGGCCCCTGCAACAAATATCACGATCCGGAAAAGCCCGGGACCTACCGCAGATTGCCGCTGAATTAGGAGGATGTCGAAAAGCAAGCAGGACTTATCGGGAATAAGGCGACCATGGGTCGCCCGGACAACAGACAATCCATCAAGAAAATCTGACTTTTCCGTCGCAGGGAGCGGATGGACCGGTCGGAACCGCATGCTACTGTACATCGACCGATACTGAGTGCCTGGACCGGAGAACTCCACGGAACTCGTCTGCCGGAATGCACCCGTCAACCACAACAACTGGGGAAAGGGCTTAGACCCATGAGCAAGAACTATCGCATTCTCGATCTCCTCCGGCGCGGCCGGACGCCACTCGAAAACCACCTCATCGACGGCCTGATCGACGGCCGCATCAGCCGCCGCGAATTCGTGCGCCACGGCAGCCTGCTCGGCCTGTCGCTGCCGCTGCTCGGCCGCATCGGCATGGCCGCCGGCTTCGGCGCGGCACCCTCGCTCGCTCGCGCCGGCGCGCCCGGCGCCACCATCCGCGTCGGCAGCAGCGTGCCGGCGGCGGCGATCGACCCGGTCACCATCGCCGACGCCGGTGGCCTGCTCGTCATGCAACAGGTCGCGGAATTCCTCTGCGTCGACGGTCCTGACCTCGTTCTGAAGCCGGCGCTGGCGGAAAGCTGGTCGCCGAACACCGACGGCACGGTGTGGACCTTCAAGCTGCGCAAGGGCGTGAAATTCCACTCGGGCGGCGAGATGAAGGCCGACGACGTGGTGGCCAGCATCGACCGGCTCGCCGATCCGGCCAACTCGTCCAACGCGCTGTCGGTATTCACCGGCATCCTGCAGAAGGGCGCCTCGAAGAAGGTCGACGACTACACCGTCGAATTCCACCTCGATGCGCCGAACGGCAACTTCCCCTACATGCTGTCGTCCGACAACTACAACGCCGTCATCATCCCGGCGAGCTACAAGGGCGGCTACGAACAGAGCTTCGACGGCACCGGGCCGTTCAAGCTCGAAAAATACACGCCCAAGGTCGGCGCCTCCTTCGTGCGCAACGACGATTACTGGGGCGAAAAGGCTCTGCCGGACCGCACCGAATTCACCTTCTTCACCGACATCCAGCCGCAGATCCTGGCGCTGCAGGGCGGCCAGATCGACATCATCAACCAGATGCCGGTGCTGGCGGGCGTCGCCGTGCTCAACGACCCCAACGTCGACATCATCAGCCTGAAGTCGTCCGCGCATCAGCAGCTGCATATGCATTGCGACGAAGGCCCGACGAAAGATGCCCGCGTGCGCCGCGCCATCGCGCTCTGTCTCGACCGCGAGAAACTCGCCGCCGGCCTGATGAAGGGACGCTCGGCGCTCGGCAACGACAGCCCGTTCGCCGCCGTCTACCCCTCGACCGACACCAGCGTGCCGCAGCGCAAGCAGGACATCGCCCAGGCAAAGCAGCTGATGGAAGCGGCCGGGGTCGGCCAGGGCTTCAAGATGACGCTCACCACCGAGCGCTATCTGGAGATCCCGGAATATGCCCAGCTCATCCAGAACTGGGTCAAGGAAATCGGCATCGAGCTCGAGCTCAACATCCTCGACCAGGGCGCCTATTACGGCGATGCGGTGTTCGGCAAGTCGAACTGGCTGGATTCGGCGATGGGCATCACCGATTACGGCCACCGCGGTGTGCCCAACGTGTACCTTGCGGCGCCTTTGAAGAGCGACGGCACCTGGAATGCCGCCCACTTCAAGAACAAGGACTACGACCAGATGGCGGCGAGCTATATCGCGGCCCTCGACCTCGAGGCGCAGAAGGCCACGGCCAGCAAGATCCAGAAGCTGCTGCTCGAGGAAACGCCGGTCATCTTCGGCTATTTCTACGACTACCTGACGGCGACGGCGAAAGGCGTGGCGGGCGTGCAGCCCACCGCCATGTCGCAGCTGTTCCTCGACAAGGCGTCGAAAGGCTGAACGACAGAGAACAAGCCTATCCTAATTAGCCGGCTCTCCACGGAGAGCCGGCTCCAATAGGAGTATTCGCCATTCTCTTCTTCCTTGCCCGGCGCCTGGCACTGTCGCTCGTCACGCTGTTCCTGCTCAGCGTCATGGTGTTCCTTGGCGGCCAGGTGCTGCCCGGCAATGTCGGGCGGGCCATTCTTGGGCCGTTCGCCGACCAGCGCGCGGTGGATGCGCTGAACCATTCGCTCGGCGTCGACCGGCCGCTGCTCGTCCAATATGGCAGCTGGATCTGGAATTTTCTGCACGGCGACATGGGCACCTCCTATGTCTTCCGCGCGCCGGTGGCGCCGTTCGTCGTCGATGCCTTGGGCAATTCGATGAAGCTGGCGCTGGTCGCCTTCGTGCTGGTGGTGCCGATCGGCATCCTGGGCGGGGTGATCGCCGCGCTCAATTTCAACCGACCGCTCGACCGCATCATTAGCCTCGGCGGCCTGTCGGTCACGGTGCTGCCGGAATTCGTCACCGGCATCATCCTGATCCTGATCTTCGGAGTGTGGTTGCGCTGGCTGCCGATCGCCGCCGCCTGGCCGAAAGGCGCCGGCTTCTTCACCCAGCTCTATTATCTCATCCTGCCCTCGCTGCCGCTTTTCCTGGTGCTGTTCGGCTATATCGCGCGCATGGCGCGCTCCGGCATGATCGAGGCGCTCGATTCCGACTATACGCGCACCGCCGTACTGAAGGGCCTGCCCTGGCGAACGGTGATCTGGCGCCATGTGCTGCGCAACGCGCTGTTGCCGACCATCACCGTGATCGCGACCCAGACCGGCTATCTCATCGGCGGCCTGGTCGTGATCGAGACGCTGTTCCGCTATCAGGGCATCGGCTCGCTGATCTTCACCGCCGCGCGCGGCAAGGACTTCCCGATGCTCGAAGCCGGCATCCTCACCATCGGCATCGTCTATGCGGTGGCGACCTTGATCGCCGATTTCCTCTATTCCGTGCTCAATCCGCGTATCCGGCTGGGAGCAGAGCAATGAGCGCGACAGACACCCCCGCCAGCCTGCCGGCGCCCCACACCGCACAGCGCAGCCCCTGGGGCGAAGTGCTGCATTCGCTCTCCAGGTCCGGCACGTTCCTCACCGGGCTTTTCATCCTGTTGTTCTGGGTTGTCTGCGCGCTGTTCGGCCAGCACTTCGTTCCCTACGATCCGCTGGCAAGCGACATCATCAACGCGCTCACGCCACCGGCGGCCGATCACTGGTTCGGCACCGACCAGCTCGGCCGCGATGTGTTCTCGCGCGTCATCGTCGGCTCGCGCGACATCCTCACGGTGGCGCCGCTGGCCACCATCCTTGCGACCATCGCCGGCACCGCGCTCGGCCTCGTCATCGGCTATTTCCGCGGCATCGTCGACGACATCGTCAGCCGCGTGCTGGAAGCCTTCATGGCGATCCCGGTGGTCATCATCGCGCTGCTCGCCATCGTTGCCCTCGGCACGTCCAAGATCACCGTCATCGTCGTCATCGGCCTGAGCTTCGCGCCGATCATCGCGCGCACCGTGCGCTCGGCGGTGCTGGCCGAACGCGAGCTCGACTATGTGGCCGCGGCAAAACTGCGCCACGAAGGCGCGCTGCACACCATGTTCGTCGAGATCCTGCCCAACGTCATCCCGCCGATCCTGGTCGAGACGACGGTGCGGCTGGGCTACGCCATCTTCGCGGTGGCCACGCTCTCCTTCATGGGCTTCGGCATCCAGCCGCCCTCGCCCGACTGGGGCCTGTCTATCTCCTCCAATTACGGCATGATCGGCGGCGGCTTCTGGTGGACGGTGCTGTTCGATGCCTTGGCCATCGCCTCGCTGGTGATCGGCGTCAACCTGGTGGCCGACGGCGTGCATGGAGCGTTCAATGACTGAGCCTGGCCAAGCCGCCAACGCGCTCGAGCTGAAGGACCTCTCGGTCGCCTATCGCGTCGGCCGCCGCAACCGCGCGGTGCTGCGCAACGTCAACCTGACCATCAAGGCCGGCGAGGCCTACGGGCTGGTCGGCGAATCCGGCTGCGGCAAATCCACTGTGGCGCTTTCGGTGGTGCGCTATCTGCCGCGCAACGGTTCCATCACCGGCGGCTCGATCGCGCTCGACGGCAAGGATGTGATGAAGCTCGACGCCGAGGCGCTGCGGCGCGCCCGCGCCGACAGCGTGTCGATGGTCTATCAGGATCCCGGCAAGGCGCTGAACCCGTCGCTGCGCATCGGTCGCCAGCTGACCGAGATTTTCGAGCTTACCGGCGTCACCGGACAGGCGGCGCAAGACAAGGCGCTCGCCATGCTGAACCGGGTGCGCATATCCGATCCGGCAAGCGTCATGCAGCGCTATCCGCATCAGCTTTCCGGCGGCATGCAGCAGCGCGTGGCGATCGCCATGGCCTTGGCCAACGACCCTTCGATGCTGATCCTCGACGAGCCGACGACGGGCCTCGACGCCACGGTCGAGGCGGAGGTACTCGACCTGATCGGCCAGTTGCGGCGCGAGCTGTCGGCCTCGATCCTGTTCATCAGCCACAACCTCGCCGTCGTCTCCAACATGTGCGACCGCGTCGGCGTGCTCTATGCCGGCATGCTGGTCGAGGAAGGCTCGACCAAGGACGTCTTCAACGATCCGCGCCATCCTTACACGGTGGCGCTGCTGCGCTGCCTGCCGCGCGGCGGCCAGCGCAAGGACCAGGGCCGGCTCGACACCATTCCGGGCTTCCTGCCCGGCATCGGCGCCACCATCGCCGGCTGCGCCTTCGCCGACCGCTGCGCTTTGGCCACCGAACGCTGTCGCGCCGAGCCGCCGCCACTCTACGAGCTCGGCGACGGCCGGCTGTCGCGCTGCCACTATCATGACAAGGCGCAGTCGCTGCCGCGCGCCACGCCCGCCGAGATCGCTGCCGCAGCACCCAAGCAGGCGCCGCCGGTGCTGCAGGTCGAGGGGCTGAACAAGACCTATGCCAGCCACGGCCGTCCGCTGCGGGCGGTGAAGGACGTCTCGGTCAGCCTGAGGCCCGGCGAGACTCTTGGCCTGGTCGGCGAATCCGGCAGCGGCAAGACCACCTTCGCGAGGCTGCTGCTCGGCCTCATCGCACCAGACGACGGCGGCTCGATCGAGCTCGAGGGCAAGCAGTTGGCGCCACGGCTCGCCAGCCGTTCGGAAGACCAGGTCAAGGCAGTGCAGATCGTCTTCCAGAATCCGGACTCGGCGCTCAATCGATCGCATTCGATCCGGCATATCCTCAGCCGCGCCCTGAAGCGGCTGGGAGGGCTCAGCGGCAAGACGCTGGATACGCGCCTGGAAGAGCTTGTCCGCTCGGTGCGCCTCACCGACCGGCATCTCGCGGTCAAGCCGCGGCAGCTGTCGGGCGGGCTGAAGCAGCGCGTGGCGATCGCGCGCGCCTTCGCCGGCGATCCGCGCATCGTCGTGTGCGACGAGCCGACCTCGGCGCTCGACGTCTCGGTGCAGGCGGCGATCCTCAACCTTCTGGCCGACCTGCAGTCGAGGCAGGATGTCAGCTATATCTTCATCTCGCATGACCTTGGCGTGGTGCGCTATCTCTCCGACAAGATCGCCGTGCTCTATCTCGGCCGCATCATGGAGTTCGGGCCGTCGGAGGCGGTGTTTTCCGGCCCGCACCATCCTTACACCGAAGCGCTGCTGTCGGCGGTTCCAAAACTCGACCGCACCGAGAGCTTGCGCATCCGTCTCGACGGCGAGATCCCAAGCGCGGCCAACCCGCCGACGGGCTGCGTCTTCCACACGCGCTGCCCACGCAAGATCGGCGCGATCTGCGAGACGCAGGAGCCGGAGCTGACCGAGGTACAGCCGGGCCACACGATCCGCTGCCATATCCCCTATGCGGAACTGGCGAAGCTGCAGAAGCCAAAGACCATGGAGACGGCCTGACGGCAATCAGGGCACGGGTGCATCCGCCATGCTGAGCGCGCGGTCGCCCTCGGCAAATCCGCTTGCGTCCAACCAGTCCTTGACCAGCATGCGGAGGCCTTTCAGCGCAATGTCGAGAGCATCGGACGATGCCGGATTGGCGGGATAGGCAAGATAGATCGGGCGCTGGAACACCGGCGTGCCCTCCACGCGCTTCAACTCGCCGCGCGCGATATGCGAGCTCACTGCGCTCAGCGGCAGGTAAGCGGCCGCCTTCTGCGACAGGACGTGCTGCAGGCCGATGAACACCAGCCCGGCCGAGATCGCCGGCTTCACCATGCCGGCAAAGGCACGGTCGTGCTCGATACGGAATTCCAGCCCCCAGTCCATCAGGATGTAGTTGTCGGTCCACGATCCTGGCTGCTCGGCATGCTGGACGAGGACCACCTGGTCGACAGCAAATGTCTCATAGACGATGCCGGGATGCGGCTTGGGCAAATAGAGGATGCAGATGTCGAGCAGGCCTTCGGCCATCTGGTCGATCGCAAGGTCGGGGAAACTGCCTTCCAGACGCAGCGCAACGTTCGGCCGCGCCGCCCGCATCCAGTCGATCCAGGGCGAGGTGATGCTGTCCCAGAGATAGGCGGGCGCGGTCAGCCTCAGCAATGTCTCGTAGCCATCGGGAACGGCGATGTCCTGGCGCGATTGCTCCCAGGTGCGGGTGATCGTCGAGGCATGCGGCAGGAATTGCCGGCCGGCCGGCGTCAGCGTGACGCCGTCGCTGTCGCGAACGAACAGCTTGCGGCCCAACTGTTCCTCGAGGCCGCGAATGCGCGCGCTGACGGTGGACTGGGCGAGGTTCAGCCGATGAGCGGCGACGGTGAAGCTGCCATGCGCCGCGACTTCCAGGAAACTGCGCAGATTCTCGGTTTCCATGGTTCCTCGCCTTTCAATGGATCGCCATCGGAATTTTCGATGGCTCCAATCAAAAAATATCGCTTTCCGGTCGCGGTCAACAGTGACCTAAATGCCAAAGCCCCCGCGACAAAACAAGGAATGCCGCCATGCCGAAGCATTTCAGGACGATCGACGCCGCTCGCAAAACCCTCGGCGCAATCGAAAATTCCGCTATCGACGAATTGCTCGCCGGAAGGATCGGCCGGCGCGAATTCCTGCGCCATGGCAGCGTGCTCGGCCTGTCGCTGCCTTTCCTCGGTGGCATCGCCTCGGCGATCGGCCTCGGCGCTCCGCAAACGCGCGCCGAAGGCAAGCCCGGCGGCACGGTGCGCGCCGGTGTAGCTATGCCTGGCGGCGCCATCGATCCGGTGACCTTCTATGACAGCGGCAGCTACCAGCTCGTCTTCCAGACGGCCGAGTTCCTCTGCGTGACGCAGCCCGACCTGACGCTGAAGCCGGTGCTGGCCGAAAGCTGGTCGCCCAACGCCGACGGCAGCGTGTGGACCTTCAAGCTGCGCAAGGGCGTGAAATTCCACAATGGCGAGGCTTTCAAGGCCGACGACGTCGTGGCGACCTTCGATCGCCTTGCCGACCCGAACGGCACGTCCAATGCTCTCTCGGTGTTCAAGGGCCTGCTGTCGAAGGGCGGCACGCGCAAGGTCGACGACCACACCGTGGAATTCCATCTCGACGCGCCAAACGGCAGCTTCCCCTATTCGGTATCGATCGACAATTACAACGCCGTCATCCTGCCGGTGAGCTACAAGGGCGACTACGAGAAGACCTTCGAAGGCACCGGTCCGTTCCGGCTCGAAAGCTACACGCCGAAGGTCGGCGCGAGCTTCGTGCGCAATCCCGACTATTGGGGCGAGAAAGCGCTGCCCGACCGGCTCGAGTTCAAGTTCTATGCCGACGTGCAGCCGCGCATCCTGGCGCTGCAGGCGGGCGAGGTCGACGTTCTTGACGCGGTCCCGCTCGACGTCAGCCAGGTGGTGCTGGGCAACCCCGATATCACCGTGCTGCGCGTCGCCTCGACCGCGCATCGCCAACTCCATATGCGCTGCGACATGGCGCCCTTCACCGACAAGCGCGTGCGCCAGGCGCTGGCCTTGTGCATCGACCGCTCCCAACTGGTCGACGGACTCTGCCGCGGCATGGCGGCCACGGGCAATGACAGCCCGTTCGCGCCGGCTTTCCCGGTCACCGACAAGTCGGTGCCGCAACGCACGCAGGACATCGCCAAGGCCAAGCAACTGATGGAGGCGGCGGGGCTCGCCAACGGCTTCGACATGACGCTGACGACGCTCCGCTATTCCGACATCCCGGGCTATGCGCAGCTGTTCCAGAACTTCGCCAAGGAGATTGGCGCCCGCATCTCGCTCAACATCGAGGACCAGGACAAATATTACGGCAAGGCGGTGTTCGGCCAGTCGGACTGGCTGGACAGCCCGCTCGGCATCACCGACTACGCGCATCGCAGCGTGCCGAATGTGTTCCTGAAGAGCCCGCTGGTCAGCGACGGTCCGTGGAACGCGGCGCATTTCAAGAATGCGACCTATGACGGGATGGTCAACAGCTATCTCAAGGCGCTCGACCTCGACGCGCAGCGCAAGGCCGCTTCCGATATCCAGAAGCTGCTGCTCGACGAGACACCGGTGATCTTCAGCTATTTCCCGGACCTTCTGGTGCCGGTGCGCAAGAATGTCAGCGGCCTGCCGCCGATCGCCGCCGGCCTGCTGCTCGACCGTGTGTCAGTGGCGTCATGACCATGACAGCGCGCAAGAACCTGGCGGCAAACGACGAGAAGAGGACGACGACCATTCGCAAGCCCCATCTGCGCGGCCGCGGGCCGCATTTCCCGGTGCTCGATACCATCGTGCAGTACGAGTTCGAACCAGGCTATGTCGCCTTCACCATGCCCTCGCCCAAGCGGCTGCGCGTGCAGGTCGGGCCGATGATCGTCGCCGACACCACCAAGGCGCTGGTGTTCCAGGAGAGCGACCATCTGCCGGTCTATTACTTCCCTATGAGCGACGTGCGCGAGGAGTTCCTGCTGCCGAGCCGCACGACCACGGAAGATCCATTCAAAGGTGTCGCCACGCATTATTCGCTGAACACCGGCATCACGCTGGTCGAGGACGGCGCCTGGCGCTACCTCGACCCCGTCAAGGGCTGTCCGCCGATCGCCGACTACATTTCTTTCTATTGGCCGAAGATGACCCATTGGTATGAAGAGGACGAAGAGATCTTCGTGCACGCCCGCGATCCGTTCCGCCGCGTCGATTGCCTACCTTCGTCGCGGCGCGTGCAGGTGATCCTCGACGGCGAGCAGGTGGCCGATTCGCGGCGCGGCGTGTTCCTGTTCGAGACCGGCCATCCGGTGCGCCATTATCTGCCGATCTCGGACACGCGGCTCGATATGTTTTCGCCCAGCCGCTACATCTCGCGCTGCCCCTACAAGGGCATCTCCAACTATTACCATGTGACGACGCCGAAGAAGCGACACGAGAACCTGGTCTGGTACTATCCAGAGCCGGTGCACGAGGCCGAACGGATCAAGGGGCTGGTTTGCTTCCACCATGAGCTGGTCGACAAGATCCTGGTCGACGGGGTGGAAATCCCGAAGGAAGCGACGGCGGCATCGGACGGCTATTTCTGAAACTTCATGCTCGGCCGGCCAGGACCTTGCTCAGCCTGAGTTTCGCCTTTTTGCGTCCGCTCCGCGGCGGTGCTATTTTGCGGCGCGCGGCGGACGTCTGCTTATGAGGAAAGCATCCTATCATGCGGTTTGGCCCTGGCTTGTCGTCCTGGCGGCGACGCCGATGCCGGCGCTTGCCGAAAATGCTCCCGGTCTCGAACTGAAGCTCGATATCGACCAGGACGGCAAGACCGACCGGGCGGTCGTGATACAGGAAGCCGGCGGTCCCGCCGATCTCTACATCTATCTGGGCGAGGAGAAGCCCGATCCCGCGCACCAGCCGGATTTCGTCAGGAAAGGGCTGACAGAAGACCCGGTCATCGCCCTTGAAAGCAAGGGCAAGGGATCGCTCGCAGTCACGTCATGCTTCGGCTGCGGCGCCAGCAAATCGACGGAAGAGACGCTGACGATCGTCAATCGCCACGGCAAGTTTCTGGTCGGCGGCTATAGCCGCAATTGGGACTGGAACAAGCAGACATCAGGCGGCGTCGAGACGACGCTTGGCGATTGCGACATCAATTATCTCACCGGCAGGGCCACCGCCTCCAAGGATCTGGAAGAGGGCAAACCGATCAAGGGCAAGTTCAGGCCGGTGCCGCTGAAGGACTGGTCTTCCGAAATGCGCCCCAAGGCCTGCGATTTCTAAAGAGGTTGATCGAAAGACGCGATAGCGAATACCCTCGCTGCATTGGGAGGGCATCATGGATCTGTTTTCGTTGAACGGCGGCGTGGCGCTGGTAACGGGCGCCGGCAGCGGTATCGGCCAGGCGATCGCCATCGGGCTTGCGGAAGCCGGCGCCGATGTTGCCTGCTTCGGGCATGCCTCGAACGGCGGACTGGAGCAGACGGCCGAGAAGGTCAAGGCGCTCGGCCGCAAGGCGCTGGTGCTGACGGGCGGCGTGACGTCCGAGGCCGACCTGGCCATGGCGATCGGCCGGGTCGAAGCTGAACTCGGCGCGCTGACTGTCGCCGTCAACAACGCCGGCATTGCCGGCTCGGAAGCGGCTGAGACCATGCCGCTGGAAAAATGGCGCAAGGTGCACGAGGTCAATGTCGCGGGCGCATTTCTGTCCTGTCAGGCAGAGGCACGCGTCATGCTGCCTCGACGCTCGGGCTCCATCATCAACATCGCCTCGATGTCGGGCACCATCGTCAACCGGGGGCTGACGCAGGCGCATTACAACTCCTCCAAGGCCGCCGTCATCCACATGTCGAAGAGCCTCGCCATGGAGTGGGCCGATCGCGGCCTGCGCGTCAACGTCGTCAGCCCGGGCTACACGCTGACGCCGATGAACAAACGGCCCGAAGTCGCGGAAGAAGTGAAGGTGTTCAAACGCGACACGCCGATGGGGCGCATGGCGACGGCGGAGGAGATGATCGGACCGACGGTATTCCTGGCCAGCCGTGCGTCAAGCTTCGTCACCGGCCTCGACCTGATCGTCGATGGCGGCTACGTCTGCTGGTAAACTGATGGGGTGTCCGCAAGACACCCACACGTTTGATTTCCACCCCGGCAACGCCGGCGTGAGCGCGCCGTGCTACTCGGCCGCCACGCCCTTCACCTCAAGATAGCTTTCCATGGAATCGTCCAGCGCCTGCAGCCAGGGCGTATGGTGGACCGGCGCCATGGTGCCGGTCATCAGCGAGCGGTAGGCGTTGTCGCGGAAGGTCATGATGTTTTCCATCTTGTGGTGCTCCCACTCCATGAAGGTGCGGTTGACCGCCTCGACGTCGAAGCCCGGATAGTCGGTCTGGTCCATCAGTTCCTTGGTGTAGTCGCCCTGGAACCAGATCATCTGTTCGGCGTCTTCCAGCGTCTCCTCGCGCGCGCGCCACTTGGCGCCGTGCTCGGCCATCGCCTGGGCCGACGGCAACTTGATGCGGCCCATGATGACGTCGCGCGCGTACCAGGCCTGCGCGTCGAACATGTTGAAGGTGTAGAACTGGTCCTGCATGCCGATATAGAAAAGCTTCGGGTTCTTCTCCCAGACGACGCCTTCATAGAGATCGAGCGGCCACATGCGGTTGGCGGTCTTGAGCTTGAGGTCGTCGGTGAGGAAGGGGAAGGAGTGCAGGTAGCCGGTGCACAAGATGATGGCGTCGACATCCTTGGTGGTGCCGTCCTTGAAGTGCGCAGTCTTGCCGACGACCTTCTGCAATAGCGGCACTTCCTTCCAGTTCTCCGGCCATTTGAAGCCCATCGGCTTGGAGCGGTAGCTGGAGGTGATCGATTTGGCGCCGTATTTGTAGCATTGCGAACCGATGTCCTCGGCCGAATAGGAGCGGCCGATGATCAATATGTCCTTGCCCTTGAATTCCATCGCGTCGCGAAAATCGTGGCTGTGCAGGATGCGACCGTTGAAGGTGGGAAACCCTTCGAAGAAGGGCACGTTGGGCACCGAGAAATGGCCTGAGGCGACCACGACATTGTCGAACTCTTCCGAGTAGGTGACGTCGTTGGCCCGGTCATGCGCGGTGACGGTGAACTTCTTGGTCTCGTCGGAATAGGTCACCATGCGCACTAGGCTGTTGAAGCGCACCCAGTCGCGCAAACCCGATTTCTCGACACGTCCCTTGATGTAGTCCCACAGCACGGCGCGCGGCGGATAGGAGGCGATCGGCCGGCCGAAATGCTCCTCGAACGTGTAGTCGGCAAATTCGAGGCATTCCTTCGGGCCGTTCGACCACAGATAGCGGTACATCGAACCGTGCACCGGATCGCCGTGCTCGTCTAGGCCGGTGCGCCAGGTGTAATTCCACAGGCCGCCCCAGTCGCTCTGCTTTTCGAAGCAGACGATTTCCGGGATCTCGGCGCCCTTGTCGGCTGCCGACTTGAAGGCCCGAAGCTGTGCCAGGCCCGACGGTCCGGCTCCGATGACGGCGACACGAGATTTCATTGCGGGCCTCCTCTTTTTTGATTTCCCCAGCGAAACAAATTTCACTGACAGTGACAGTAATTGGCGCTTCGGTGCTGTCAACAGACATCTGCTGCAACGAGCTTTGCGCAGAATGGTTTTGTGCGCAGAGGCGATTGCGCCGGCATCCATCCCGGCGAGCCCTGCGACATCCGATTGCTTGTCGTCGCGGTTGCGCTCTTGTATCGCCACCGAATATGTTCACCTTGAGTGAAATAAATCCGCGAGAGTCGGGGGCGACATGGCGAACAAGAAGTCCGGCATCGATGCGGCAGCGAAGGGCAAGGCGCCGCCGAAACGCGTTTCGGCCGACGGCCGCACGATCCGCACGCCGCTGACGCAGGACCCGCACGCCATCCGCGACACGCGCGAAAAGGTGCTGGAAGTGGCGATCGGCCATGAGGTGCGCGCATTCCGCAAGAAGCTCGGCATCACCGTCGCCGATCTCGCCACCGCCACCGACATTTCACTCGGCATGCTGTCGAAGATCGAGAACGGCATCACCTCGCCGTCGCTGACGACGCTGCAGGCGCTGTCGCGGGCGCTGGGCGTTCCGGTGACCGCCTTCTTCCGGCGCTTCGAGGAGGAGCACAGCGCCGTTTTCGTCAAGGCCGGCGAAGGCGTCGATGTCGAGCGGCGCGGCACGCGCGCCGGGCATCAGTACAACCTGCTCGGTCATATCGGCGCCAACACCAGCGGCGTCGTCGTCGAGCCCTATCTCATCACGCTGACCGAGAATTCGGACGTGTTCCCGACCTTCCAGCATGCCGGCATGGAGTTCCTCTACATGCTCGAAGGCGAGGTCGTTTACCGGCACGGCAACAATCTCTATCCGATGAAGCCGGGCGACAGCCTGTTCTTCGACGCCGACGCGCCGCACGGACCGGAAGAGCTGACGCAACTGCCGATGCGCTATCTGTCGATTATCTGCTATCCGCAAAACAGCGCCGGGTGATTGGCTGATCTCGCCCTTACCGCGCTTCGTCATTCTAGGGCGAAGCAAGGAGCGAAGCGACGCGCGCAGACCCTAGAATCCATGCCGTGACGCTAAAGCGGTGCAACGGTTACGGAATTCCGCGCCCTTGCACCCTACAGCCGAGGTCACGGCATGGATACTCGGGTCAAGCCCGAGTATGACGACGTCACGGGGCTTCAGCCAATCTCCAACGTCGGCGCCGGGGGCGCCCAAGGTGGAGATCGGCAGCTCAATCGGGCCCAAATCCCGGACTGGTCGGGCCGTCGTCATCCAGTTTCGACAGCCATTCCACCAGCGTCGGCCTATATCGTGTCAGGCCCTTGTAGGTGGCGAGTTCTTCCGGCAGGTCGCGGATAACGCGGTGCAGGCGGCGCGCCCATTTCGGCTGCGTGACCAATTCGTCCATCTTGATCAGGTAGCAGCGGATCGGGAAGACGATGCCGTTGGAGCGCGGCAGACGCCAGAAGCTTTGCAATTCGACGCGCAGATGCACCTTGTCGCCGACATTCTCCGGCGTGACGGTGGCGCGGTCCGGACCCCATTTGTGATAATTCTCAGGGCTGGTGTCGAGGCGCGGATTGACGGTCATCGTCCAGTTGAGGCGCCTTGCCGGCTTGCCTTGCTGGATGTTGGTGAGGAATTTCAGCGCGCGGGTGAAGATGCCCTTCTCATGCGCCAGCGGCACCGGCGCGTGCCATTCGAAGAAATTCATGCCGATGTCGAAGTCGAGCGACCAGTCGGCCTGGGTGGTGACCATGCCGGCATCCATCCACAGATTGCCGTCGCGCTGGTCGAGGATGCAGAAATCGCCCTGGCTCTGCCGGGTGATATATTCCATCGGCCCATAGGGCAGCGTCGAGACGTCGCCGAAGGTGAAGGTGTCGTCGATGCCGAGCGGCCGGTTGATCCAGCGCCAACGGTCGCCGTTTCGCTCCAGCGTGAAATGCTCGGGATATCCCAGCGCCTGCTGCTCCATCAGAAGCTCGAGCAGGTCCCAGCCGGCGAGCGTCATGTGCGGCAGCGACTGGCAGCGCAACGGATCCTCGGCCAGCACCAGCGCGCGGTCCTGCATCTCGGCGACATAGTGCTCGTCCACGTCGATCAGGTTTTCGAGAACGCTGCCCTTGGGCCCGACGACATGCGGCTCGATGTTGACCGCGTACATGTAGGCGTCTTCGTTGAACGGGAAGGGAAAGCGCCTGATGTGCTCCGGGCTGTTCTTGAAGGTGAAATCGTCGCGAAACGTTTCCTTGCGAAAGGTGATGCCCATTGACGCCTCCTATCTTTCCAGGACCAGCGACTTGCCCTCGAAGCGCGAGACGCAAGGCATGATCTTGCAGCCGGAACGGTGATCTTCCTCGCTCAGCCAGTGATCGTTGTGGATGAACTTGCCGTCGGAAGAGATCACATTGGTCTCGCATTGGCCGCAGACGCCGCCGCGGCACAGATAGGGCGGGTCGACCCCGGCGGCTTCGATCGCCTCGAGCAGGCTCTGCTGCTCGCCGACGCGGATCGTCTTGCCGCTGACAGCCAACTCGACGTCGAACGGCGCGCCGGGTTGCGGAGCCGCGAAATGCTCGAAATGCACCGTCTCCGGCGGCCAGCCGAGGCTTGCCGCGCGAGCGCGCACCCAGTTGATCATGCCGGCCGGGCCGCAGACATAGAGATGCGTGCCGAGCGGCTGCGAGGACAAGAGCCGCTCGAGATCGATGCGCTCCTCGCGGTCGTCGTGATAGAGCCTGACCCGGTTGCCGTGGCGCTCTCGGAGCACATCGGCATAGGTACCGAGCGAAGCGGTGCGGCAGGTGTAGTGCAATTCGAAATTGCCGCCGGCCCCTGCCAGCTGCGCGGTCTGGGCCATGAAGGGTGTGATGCCGATGCCGCCAGCCAGCATCAGGTGCTTCCTGGCCCTGAGGTCGAGCGAAAAAAGGTTGACCGGGTAGCTGATCACCATCTCCAGGCCGGGCTTGACCTGCCGGTGCATGAACAACGAGCCGCCGCGGCCGACATCGTCGCGCCGGATGGAAATCGTGTATTCGCGCGTGTCGAGCGGCGAGCCCATCAGCGAATAGGGATTGAGCCTGGTGCGGTCGCCGTCGCGCATCTCGACGACGACATGGGCGCCGCCGGAAAAGGTCGGCAGCAGCTCGCCGTCACGGCGGCGGAAATGGAAGCGGGTCACGAGATCGTTGACCGGAACGACGTCGCTGACGACGACGTCGAGCTTGGTGGTGCCGGTGCTCATGGGAAGGCCTCCTCCATCGGAGGAATCTCGGAGCGATCCTCGGCGTTGATGCACACGCCCTGGAAGGCTGCGAGGCGCCGCGAATAGTGATCGCGCACCAGGAGCAGCAGGCCGCAATGCGAACAGGCGGCCGGCTGCGTCGTCACATTCTCGGTGATTCCCTTGCAGTGCACGCACTGCATGCGCCGCGCCAGCGAGCCGCGATGCTCGGTCTCAATCGAGGTGTGGTCGACGCCTGCTTCAAGCGCGGCCTGCATGGCCTGGCCGATCAGGCCCTCGGTGCCGGCAAGATAGAGACGCAGCCCCATATGGGCGTTGGTCAGCGTCTGCCTGAGCCGCGGCAGGAGGCTGGCGAAGGACGGCGGCAGATGGAGCTGAGCCGGCTCCAGCGCCTCAAGCGCCGAGATGTGCTTACCCTCGGGGTCGGGAATAAAGACGATCTCGGCGCCGTCGAAGAAGCCGGGCGGCGCCTTGCCAGCCATGTCCGTTATCGCCAGCGCGCCTTCCGCATCGGCGATAAAGAGATGATGCTTGCCTGGTTGCGGCGACAGCGTTCCGTAAATGGGCCGGCTGATGATCGTCTTGGCTGTCATTCTACCTTCGTACCTCGAGCCCCCTCCCCGTGATGATGCCTCAACCTTTTGCCGTGCGCTTGGTCTTTTTCGGATCGTCGAACGGCAGCGGTTGCGCCGTCGCCTTGATCGAGCCGCTCTTGTTGCGGATCTCGAGCTTGGTGTCCTTGACGGCGCAATCCACGTCGAGCCGGGCGATGCCCATCGATTTCTCGACCAGCGGCGAATACATGGCGCAAGTGACCACGCCGACTTGTCTGCCGTCGCGGTAGACCGGCGCGCCTTCGTCGGCTGGCTCTTTGCCGTCGAGCAGCACGCCGTAGATCTTGAAGCGCTCCTTGCCCTTCAGCCTGTAGTGTTCTTCGGCCCCGCGGAAGCCGGTCTTGCCGGGGCTGACGGTGAAGTCGAGGCCGAGTTCCCACAGCGTGTCGCCGGGGCCTTCGTTCTCGAACGGATATTTTTGGGAATTGTCGTAAGGGTAGAAGAGCAGGTAGCTCTCGACGCGCAGCATGTCGAGCGTGGTGAAGCGGCACGGGATGATGCCGGCGCTCTTCCCCTCTTCGAGGATCCTGTCCCAGATCCTGCCGGCATCCTGGCCGCGGCAGAAAATCTCGTAGCCGCGCTCGCCGGTGTAGCCGGTGCGCGAGATCATCGCCGGAAAACCGAAGAGCTGCGTGTGCATATGATGGAAGTAGTTGAGATCGCGGATCCCGGGCACATGCTTGGCCAGATAGTCGACCGCGGTCGGCCCCTGCAGCGACAGGTCATGCAGATTGTCGTCGAAACGCAGCGAGACATCGCGGCCCATCGCAGCGCGCTGCAGTTCCTCGTGGCCGGTGCCTGAGCCGTGCACGACCATCCATGAGTTCGGGCTGATGCGGTAGAGGATGCAGTCGTCGGTGAATTTGCCGGCCTCGTTCAGCATGCAGGCGTAGGCCGACTTGCCGGGATAGATCTTTTCGACGTCGCGCGTTGTGGCGAGGTCGATGAGATGCGAGGCGTGCGGCCCGGTGATGTGGACCTTCTTCAGGCCGGAGACGTCCATCAGCCCGGCCTTGGTGCGGATCGCGACATATTCCGCGTCGGCATCCTTGTCGTAAGCCCAGGCGGTGCCCATGCCGCTCCAGTCCTCGAGTTTCGAGCCGAGCGCGCGATGGCGATCCGCCAGGGTCGAGAATCTCCAGGATGCCGTCATCCGATCGTCCTCCGTGCGATTTAAGCCGTTGCTGTTCCCTGCCCCTGCTTGGTGGCGGAGCTTGGTCGAATATTGACCGCAAACGGCGAAGCCCTGCAATCCCCTTGAAGCAAATAATTTCATTGTCAGGCAAATTTCTTGCCCGGCGACAAACGGTTCACGATGCGTAAATCCAGCTTGACAATTTCGGGAATCGAGCGGAATTTATGAAAAAAATTTCACTCTGTTGAAAGAGTGGACGCCCGGTCGGTTGTGTGGCCGGACGTCGCCAGAAGGGGAAAACCGATGTCCGACATGCAGCAGCGCATCGAAGCGCTGTACCGTTCTGACGTGCGTGGGTCCGTGCTTCTGATCGTGTGCCTATGGGCAACGATCCTCTTCGTCCTCCTGATGACATGGCCATACATTCCGCACAGCGGCATCAAGCTCGTGGTGGCGGTTGCGGCCGCCGCGGTGCTGATCTTCAACACCGCCGCGATCCTCGCCATGCTCAACCACTACAAGGAAGACAAGGACTTCATCTACGGGCTCGACATCAAGAACGCCGACGCCGCCCGCAACCGTCAATCGTGAAGGGAGAACCCATGGCTCGCTATACCCCTCCGGAGCAGAGCAAGGCCGGACAGGTCCTCGACATCGCGGTCGTGGTGGTCGCAATCTTCGTGGCGCTCTGGCTGCCGCTGAAACTCGGCTTTGCCGGGGCGGCGAAGTCGATCGACGCGCTCGACGCCAAGACCTGGGACGCGCTCGGCCAGAATGCGACCATGGCCTCGATCTGGGAGAAGCTGGGCTACACGCCGGAGACGGCGCACGACATCATCCAGAACCGCTTCCATTACATCATCGACTGGCCGACGCTGATCATCATGGCGATCGTGCTGATCGCCTATTTCGTCTTCCTGTTCCGCGCCTCCGATAAGGAATATCGCGAGGTCATCAACGAGAAGTTCGACGACAAGTAGACTTTCGACGACGACGACAAAGAGACTTTCGACGACAAAGAGTCCGGGGAAAACATCATGTGGATGGGACTGTCTTACGTTTGCTGGGCCATCTCGGCCGCGCTTGCGGCGTGGATGCTCTACGACTGGTTCAAGGTCGATACGACCTATTCCGAGGAGACTTTGACGTCTTCGCGTGAAGGTGAGCTTGAAGCCGTTTCCGAAAAACACCGGATCTGAGTGGGGACTGATATGACGGCTGCGGTTGAAACGGGACAAACGACGACAATCCACGGCGACAGGGTCTCGCTGCTTCGGGTGCTTGGCCCGGCGCATGTGTGGGCGCTGGGCGTCGGCATCGTGCTGGTCGGCGAGTTCACTGGCTGGAATTTCTCCGCCGACAAGGGTGGCGCGCTCGCCGCGCTGATCGTCTGCTGGGTCGTCGGACTGCTCTACACCTCGGTCGCGATGATCGACTCGGAGGTGACGTCGACGGTCGCCGCCGCCGGTGGCCAGTACGCGCAGGCCAAGCATATCGTCGGGCCGCTCATGGCCTTCAACGTCGCGCTGTTCCTGGTGTTTGCCTACACCATGCTCGAAGTGTCGGACGCGATCTTGCTCGGCGACACGATCGTCGCCAAGGCCGGCGTCGAAGGACTGACGCACAATTCCTTCATCGCCGCCACCATTGTCGTGCTCGCCTGGCTCAACTATCGCGGCGTGCTGATGACGCTCAATGTCAATTTCGTCATCACCGCGATCGCCTATGTCTCGATCGTCATCCTGTTCTTCTCGGTCAGCCCGTGGACGCAAGGGGCTGTGCTGAAGCTAAACGAGCTGGTCACCCCCGCCAATGCGCTGCCCTATGGCTGGATCGGCGTCATCGCCGCCTTCCAGTTCGGCATCTGGTATTATCTCGGCATCGAGGGAACGACCCAGGCGGCCGAGGAAGTGCGCTCGCCGGCGCGCTCCCTGCCCTACGGCACGATGGCCGGCATGATCACGCTTTTGATCGCCGCCGCGATGACCTGGTATGTCTGCGCCTCGCTGATGCCGTGGGAATATCTCGGCATCACCTACTATCCGCTGTGGGACGCCGGCAAACTGACGGGCAGCCCGTTGCTGGAAAACCTGCTCTTCATCGCGACGCTGCTGGCCGCGCTTGCCTCGGCCAATGGCTGCATCAACGACGCGGCGCGCGCCTGGTTCTCGCTCGGCCGCGACCGCTACCTGCCCAGCTGGTTCTCGGCGGTGCATCCGAAGTATCGCACGCCCTATCGCTCGATCCTGTTCCTGCTGCCGATCGCGTTGGCCTTCGCCTTCATCGCCGACCTCAACCAGGCGATCACCTTCTCGATCCTGTCGGGCGTGCTGCAATACACCTTCATGAGCATCAACATCATGATGTTCCGCAAGAAGTGGCCGCTGGGCTCGATCCGCCGCGGCTACACGCATCCCTTCCATCCGCTGCCGGCGATCGTGCTGTTCTGCCTGTGCATGGTCACCTTCTTCGCCATCTTCCTCGGCTTCGGCTCGCAGCTCATCGCGATGACCGTGTTCTATTTCCTGATCTCGCTGTGGTTCCACTTCTACCGCTACAAATTCGTGCGGCGCGGCGACCAGTTCTCCATGCCGTGGCCGAAGCCGCAGGGTTATTGAGTGGAGTGAAGGCCCGCCTTTCGATGGCGGGCCGTGGCGTGTCGAGATGTCCGAGCTGACGTCAGTATTGCTTACCGGGGCGATCGCACTGGGCGTCGTCGTCCATATCGCTTGGCTGGCGCGTGCCGGCCGCACCAAGGCGAAGGCAGCCTTGGCCGCCGATACGGCCAGCGTTCGCAGCGTCATCGCGGACGCCGCCGACATTTCCGACGGCACGGCCGGCATCGTCACTTGGGCCGGTTCCTGGAACGGTCAGCGCGTTCAGCTGCGCACCATCGTCGACACGCTGGCGACAAGAAAGCTGCCGACACGCTGGCTTAGCGTTTCGATCACCGAGCCGGTCGCAGTGCCGGGTACGTTCGACATGATGATGCGGCCGAATTCGGCTACGACGTTCTCCAATTTCGATCATCTTGCCCACACGCTGCCGAAGGTGCTCGGCTTTCCGGCCGACGCAGTGCTCAAGACGGACCGCAAGGGCGTCGCCTTCCCGCAGGATCTGATCGCCGCGCATACCGACATTTTTGCCGAAAGCCGCGCCAAGGAATTGCTGGTCACGCCGAACGGCGTGCGCATCGTCTGGCTGCTGGCCGAGGCCGAGCGCGCCCGCTACGGCGTGTTCCGACAGGCGGCGTTCGGCGATACCAGGATCGATCCTGCCCTGATCGAACGCCTGCTCGCGGCGGCCTCAGGCCTGCGCGAAGCCATCAACCGGCGCGAAAGACAGGCAGCATGACCGACGAAACCGCTTCCTCCGTTCCGGCCAATCCGTATCTCGTGCTCGGCGCGGCGATTGTTTTGCCGGCAAGCGGCCATGTCATGCTCGGCGTGCCGGTGCGCGGCCTGCAGTTCCTGTTCTTCATGGTGATCCTTGGTTGGGTAACGACCAAGCTGGCGCCGGTGGACGCCGGCTTCATCGGCCGCCATGCCGGCGGCTTCCTGATCTATGCCCTCTCGATCCTCGACGCCTACAGGATCGCGCGCATCCGCCATGCGATCTGGGTCCACAAGGCGCGCCCGGACGGCGATAGTGCCTCAGGCAATGCGCCATCAAATATGTAATCACAGGAAAATTTCTTTCATACCAATTGAATTCGGCTTATTCATTGGATACATCATCTGAGAGCCAAAAAACGTCGGAGGCTGGCATGTGCGGAATCGTCGGACTTTTCTTGAAGGACAAGGCGCTGGAGCCGAAGCTCGGCGCGATGCTGTCGGAGATGCTGGTGTCGCTCAGCGACCGCGGCCCGGACAGTGCCGGCATCGCCATCTATGGCGCCCCTTCCAAGAATGAAGCCAAGATCACCATCCAGTCGGCCAAGCCGGAGCACGATTTCCGCGGCCTCGATATCGAGCTCGCCAAGGCGATCGGCGCTCCCGTCAGTCTTGCCACGAAATCCACCCACGCCGTCATCCGAACCGCGCCGGACAAGGTCGACGCCGCGCGCGAGGCGCTGCAATCGCTGCGGCCCGACATCCGCATCATGGGCGCCGGCGAAGCAGTCGAGATCTACAAGGAAGTCGGCCTGCCTGAAGCCGTCGTCGATCGCTTCGACGTGCGCTCGATGACCGGCACGCATGGCATCGGCCACACCCGCATGGCGACGGAATCGGCGGTGACGACGATGGGCGCGCATCCCTTCTCGACCGGCGCCGACCAGTGCCTGGTGCATAACGGCTCGCTCTCCAACCACAACAATGTGCGCCGCGAGCTGATCCGCGACGGCATGACCTTCGAGACCGAGAACGACACCGAAGTGGCGGCCGCCTACCTCTCCAACCGGATGGCGCATGGCAAGAATCTCGGCGAGGCGCTGGAAGGCACGCTCTCCGACCTCGACGGCTTCTTCACCTTCGTCGTCGGCACCAAGAACGGCTTCGGCGTGGTACGCGACCCGATCGCCTGCAAGCCCGCCGTCATGGCCGAAACGGACCAGTATGTCGCCTTCGGCTCCGAATATCGCGCGCTGACCAAGCTGCCCGGCATCGACAATGCAAGGGTCTGGGAGCCCGAGCCCGCAACCGTTTATTTCTGGGAGCACTGAGCCGATGCCGGCAACCACAATGTCGAAAGCAGAGCGCGATCAGAGCCATGCGAGGGTCTTCGACCTCTCGCAACAGTCGCTGCGCGAACTGAACCAGGCGCTGCACAAGCTCACGTCCGGCTCCAACGAGACCGCCTGGGAAGTGCTCAACCCCAAGGGCAGCCACTCTGTGGCGGTCGGCGTCGACCAGTTGGTCAGCATCGATGTGCGCGGGAGCGTCGGCTATTACTGCGCCGGCATGAATGATGGCGCGGCGATCACCGTGCACGGCTCGGCCGGCCCCGGCGTCGGCGAGAACATGATGTCGGGCTCGATCGTCATCAAGGGCGACGCCAGCCAGTATGCCGGCGCCACCGGCCGCGGCGGTCTTCTCGTCATCGAAGGCAACGCCTCGTCGCGCTGCGGCATCTCGATGAAAGGCATCGACATCGTCGTGCACGGCAATATCGGCCACATGTCGGCCTTCATGGCGCAGTCCGGCAACCTGGTCGTGCTGGGCGATGCCGGCGATGCGCTGGGCGATTCCATCTACGAGGCGCGGCTTTTCGTGCGCGGCAAGGTCGAAAGCCTCGGCGCCGACTGCATCGCCAAGGAGATGCGGCCCGAGCACATCGAATTGCTGCAAGGCCTGCTCGACAAGGCCGGCGTCACCGGCGTCAAGGCGTCGGAGTTCAAGCGCTACGGCTCGGCCCGCAAGCTCTACAATTTCAATATCGACAACGCCGACGCGTATTGAGGCAAGATGACCTACCGCAACCCGCCGACGACGCCGCGCAAATCCGCGACCTTCGACGACTACACGCTTTCCGAAATCCGCCGCGCAGCAGCGACCGGCATCTATGACATCCGCGGCGCCGGCGCCAAGCGCAAGCTGCCGCATTTCGACGACCTTTTGTTCCTCGGCGCGTCGATCTCGCGCTATCCGCTGGAAGGCTACCGCGAGCGCTGCGACACCTCGGTGGTGCTCGGCTCGCGCCATGCCAAGAAGCCGATCGAGCTGAAGATACCGATCACCATCGCCGGCATGAGCTTTGGGTCGCTCTCCGGCCCGGCCAAGGAGGCGCTCGGGCGTGGCGCCACGCTGTCCGGCACCTCGACCACGACCGGCGACGGCGGCATGACCGAGGAAGAACGCGGCCATTCCAAGCAACTGGTCTACCAGTACCTGCCGTCGCGCTACGGCATGAACCCGCGCGACCTGCGCCGCGCCGACGCCATCGAAGTGGTTGTCGGCCAGGGCGCCAAGCCCGGCGGCGGCGGCATGCTGCTCGGCCAGAAGATTTCCGATCGCGTCGCCGAGATGCGCACGCTGCCCAAGGGCATCGACCAGCGCTCGGCCTCGCGCCATCCCGACTGGACGGGGCCGGACGATCTCGAGATCAAGATCCTCGAGCTGCGCGAGATCACCGACTGGGAAAAGCCGATCTACGTCAAGGTCGGCGGAGCCCGCCCGTACTACGACACCGCGCTCGCGGTGAAGGCCGGCGCCGATGTCGTGGTGGTCGACGGTATGCAGGGCGGCACGGCTGCCACCCAGGAAGTGTTCATCGAGAATGTCGGCCAGCCGACGCTTGCCTGCATCCGGCCGGCGGTGCAGGCGCTGCAGGACCTCGGCATGCACCGCAAGGTGCAGTTGATCGTCTCCGGCGGCATCCGCAACGGCGCCGATGTCGCCAAGGCGCTGGCGCTCGGCGTCGACGCCGTCTCGATCGGCACGGCGGCACTCGTCGCGCTCGGCGACAACGATCCGCGCTGGGAGGCGGAGTACAATGCGCTCGGCACCACCGCCGGCGCCTATGACGACTGGCATGAAGGCCGCGACCCGGCCGGCATCACCACGCAGGACCCCGAGTTGATGAAGCGGGTCGACCCGATCGCGGCCGGGAGGCGGCTCGCGAACTACCTCAAGGTGATGACGCTCGAGGCGCAGACCATTGCCCGCGCGTGCGGCAAGAACAGCCTGCACAATCTCGAGCCCGAGGATCTCGTCGCGCTCTCGATCGAAGCCGCCGCCATGGCCGGCGTGCCTTTGGCCGGCACCAACTGGATACCGGGGAGGAACGGCTTCTAGGACAATTCCGCCCGGAATTGCGTCAAGGCAAACAGCTGGGACGGGTCCTCCGCTCCAGCCAGCATCCGAAATACATAAGCGAGGGAACTACATAAATGGGGAACGATCTCGCCGCATTCGCCAAGGAGAACGGCGTCAAATATTTCATGATCTCCTACACCGACCTGTTCGGTGGACAGCGCGCCAAGCTGGTGCCTGCGCAGGCGATCGCCGACATGCAGAAGGACGGCGCGGGCTTTGCCGGTTTCGCGACGTGGCTCGATCTGACGCCGGCGCATCCGGACATGCTGGCGGTGCCGGATCCGGCTTCGGTGATCCAGCTGCCGTGGAAGAAAGACGTCGCCTGGGTCGCCGCCAACTGCATCATGGACGACAAGGAGGTCGACCAGGCGCCGCGCAACACGCTGAAGCGGCTGATCGCGGAAGCGGCCGGCGACGGCATGCATGTCAAGACCGGCGTCGAGGCCGAGTTCTTCCTGATCTCGCCGGACGGCAGCGCGATCTCCGACCAGTACGACACGGCATCGAAGCCCTGCTACGACCAGCAGGCGGTGATGCGCCGCTATGATGTGATCGCCGAGATCTGCGACCACATGCTGGCGCTGGGCTGGGGTCCGTACCAGAACGACCATGAGGACGCCAACGGCCAGTTCGAGATGAACTGGTCGTTCGACGACGCGCTCGCGACCGCCGACAAGCACTCCTTCTTCAAATTCATGGTCAAGTCGATCGCGGAAAAGCACGGGCTGCGCGCGACGTTCATGCCGAAACCTTTCCAGGGCCTGACCGGCAATGGCTGCCATGCCCATATCTCGGTGTGGGACAAGGCCGGCAAGACCAACGTCTTCGCCGACAATTCGATGGAGCTCGGCCTCTCCGCCAAGGGCAAGAACTTCCTCGGCGGCATCATGAAGCATGCTTCGGCGCTTGCCGCGATCACCAATCCGACGGTCAATTCCTACAAGCGCATCAACGCGCCGCGCACCATTTCGGGCGCGACCTGGGCGCCGAACACGGTGACCTGGACCGGCAACAACCGCACCCACATGGTGCGTGTGCCCGGCCCCGGCCGCTTCGAATTGCGCCTGCCGGACGGCGCCGCCAATCCCTACCTGTTGCAGGCGGTGATCATCGCGGCCGGCCTCGACGGCATCCGCTCGAAGGCCGATCCCGGCAAGCGCTACGACATCGACATGTACCAGTTCGGCCATACCGTGAAGGGCGCGCCGAAGCTGCCGCTCAACCTGCTCGATGCGTTGCGCGAGTTCGACAAGGACAAATCGCTCAAGGCGGCGCTGGGTGAGGAATTCTCGTCGGCATATCTAAAGCTGAAGCACCAGGAATGGAATTCCTATGCGTCGCACTTCACGCAGTGGGAGCGCGACCACACGCTGGATATCTGATATCTGGGCAGTGCGAGCGACCTCGGAATGAACTGATGAATTATTCGATCTTCTCGCTCGCCCGCGCCGCTCTCTCCGGCCACAAGAATTGGAAGCCGACCTGGCGCGACGCAGCGCCCAAGGATCGCTATGACGTGATCATCATCGGCGGCGGTGGCCACGGTCTCGCCACCGCCTGGTTCCTCGCCAGCGAGTTCGGCATCCGCAACGTCGCGGTGCTGGAAAAGGGCTGGATCGGCTCCGGCAACGCCGGCCGCAACACCACCATCATCCGCTCCAATTACGGCCTGCCAGGCAACACCGGCTTCTACGAATTGTCGATGAAGCTGTGGGAGACGATGGAGCAGGACCTCAACTACAACGCGATGGTCAGCCAGCGCGGCGTGCTCAACCTCTATCACTCCGACGCGCAGCGCGACGCCTTCGCGCGGCGCGGCAACACCATGCGCATCAACGGCATCGACGCCGAACTGCTCGACCAGGCGGCATTGCGCAAGATGCTGCCGTTCCTGAATTTCGACAATGCGCGCTTTCCCGTGCAGGGCGGGCTGCTGCAGCGGCGCGGCGGCACGGCTCGACACGATGCGGTCGTGTGGGGCTACGCGCATGCGGCGAGCGAACTCGGTGTCGACATCATCCAGAATTGCGAGGTTACCGGCTTCACGCGCGACGCCAACGGCAAGGTCACCGGCGTCGAGACGTCGCGCGGCAAGATTAGCGCCGGCAAGGTCGGCATGGCGGTGGCGGGTTCTTCCTCGCGCGTCGCGGCGATGGCTGGCCTGCGTCTGCCGATCGAAAGCCATGTGCTGCAGGCCTTCGTGTCCGAAGCGATCAAGCCGCTCATCCCCGGGGTGATGACCTTCGGCGCCGGACACTTCTATGTCAGCCAGTCGGACAAGGGCGGGCTGGTCTTCGGCGGCGACATCGACGGCTACAATTCCTATGCCCAGCGCGGCAACCTGCCGGTGGTCGAGGATGTCTGCGAAGGCGGCATGGCGTTGATCCCGATGATCGGCCGCGTGCGGCTTCTGCGCCAGTGGGGCGGCATCATGGACATGTCGATGGACGGCACGCCGATCATCGACAAGAGCCCTGTGGACGGCCTCTACATCAATGCCGGCTGGTGCTATGGCGGCTTCAAGGCGACGCCCGGCTCCGGCTTCGTCTTCGCTCATCTCATCGCCCGCGATCAATCGCACAAGGAAGCCGCGCTGTTCCGCCTCGACCGCTTCCAGCGCGGCGCCATGATCGACGAGAAGGGCCAGGGCGCCCAACCGAACCTGCATTAGAGATGAGCATGATGTTATCCAAAAACCGTTTCACACTTTTTGGCATCATGCATTGAAGACCCAGCCATGCGCATAGTCTGTCCCTTCTGCGGCGAACGCGAACTCGGCGAGTTCACCTATCTCGGCGATGCCAAGCCACAACGGCCGGCGGCTGACGCCGGCGAAGACGCGATCTACGACTACGTCTACCTGCGCGACAACATCGCCGGCCCGATGAGCGAGCACTGGTACCATGGCGGCGGCTGCCGGGCCTGGCTGAAGGTCACGCGCAACACGCTGACGCATGAGATTTCTTCTGTCGAACCGGCGGCGGGCGCCGGCGCCGCCAAGGTTGGTGCGTGATGGCCGGCGATCAGGCAAACCGGCTGAACAATGGCGGTCTCATCGACCGCTCGGCCGCGCTCAACTTCCGTTTCGACGGCAAGACGTTCTCGGGCTTCAAGGGCGACACGCTGGCTTCCGCGCTGGTCGCCAACGGCGTCAAGCTCGTCGGCCGCTCGTTCAAGTATCACCGCCCGCGCGGCATCCTGACGGCGGGCTCGGAAGAGCCGAACGCGCTGGTCGAGTTGCGCAGCGGCGCGAGGCGCGAGGCGAACACCAAGGCGACGACGGCCGAGCTCTATGAGGGTCTCGAGGCCGCCAGCCAGAACCGCTGGCCGTCGCTCAATTTCGACGTGATGTCGGTCAACCAGCTGTTAGCGCCGATCTTTGTCGCCGGCTTCTACTACAAGACCTTCATGTGGCCGGCCAAGTTCTGGGAAGCGATCTACGAGCCTGCGATCCGGCGCGCCGCCGGTCTCGGCCGCGCAGCGCAGGTTTCCGACCCCGACCACTATGACAAGGCTTGGGCGCATTGCGACGTGGTGATCGCCGGTTCCGGCCCGGCGGGCCTGGCGGCAGCCCTTGCCGCCGCGCGCTGTGGCGCGCGCGTCATCCTGTGCGAGGAAGATTTCGTCCTCGGCGGCCGCCTGCTTGCCGATGCCGGCACGATCGACGGATTGCACGCCGCCGAATGGGTCGCGCGCGCGGTTGCCGAACTCGAGGCCATGCCGGATGTGCGCATCATGACGCGCACGACGCTGTTCGGCGTCTATGACGGCGGCACCTATGGCGCGATCGAGCGCGTCAACGACCATCTGCCGGTGCCGCCGGAGCACCAGGTGCGGCAGAGGCTGTGGCGCATCGTGGCCAAGCGCTGCGTGGTCGCGGCCGGCGCTATCGAGCGGCCGATCGTCTTTGCCGGCAACGACACGCCCGGCGTGATGATGGCGTCGGCCATGCGCAGCTACATCAGCCGCTACGCCGCCACGCCGTCCCGGCGGATCGCGCTGTTCACCAACAACGAGGATGGCTGGCGCACCGCCGAAACGGCAATCGCCGCCGGACTGCAGGTGGCGGCGGTGATCGACGCGCGGCCGGACGTTTCACCGGCGCATCGCTCGCTGGCCAGCAAGGGCGGCTTCCCGGTACTGCACGGCTCCGTCAGCGGCGTCGACGGCGGCAAGGTCGGCGTGCGCAAGATCTCCGTGTTGCTGACCGGCGGCGCGCGCGCCGAGGTCGAGGCCGACGGGCTCGCCGTGTCCGGCGGCTGGAACCCGGCGGTCGGCCTCACCTCCTACCATCGCGGCAGGCCGAAATGGCGCGACGACATCGCCGCCTTCGTGCCGGATGGCGCACCGCCCGGCATAGTGGCGGCAGGCGCGGCCAACGGCGCCTTCAGCCTTGGCGCCTGCCTGCGCGAAGGCTTTGAGGCAGGTGCCGCGGCAGCGCGGGATGCCGGGCGCAGCGGCAATACAGGGTCCACGCCTCTCGCCAACGACGAGGCCTTTTCGTTGACCCCGCTCTGGCACGTGAAAGGCAAGGGCAAGGCCTTTGTCGACCAGCAGCATGACGTCACCGCTTCCGACATCGAACTGGCGCAGCGCGAAGGCTTTGAATCGGTCGAGCATCTGAAGCGCTATACGACGCTCGGCATGGCGACCGACCAAGGCAAGACCTCCAACGTCGCCGGCCTCGCCATCATGGCGGCGGTGACCGGCAAGTCGATCCCCGAGACCGGCACGACGATCTACCGGCCGCCCTATGTGCCGGTCGCGATCGGCGCCTTCGCCGGCCATCACCGCGACGAGAATTTCCATGCGACGCGGCTGACGCCGTCGCACCACTGGGCAGCCGAGCAAGGCGCGGTGTTCGTCGACACCGGCCTGTGGAAACGCGCGCAGTGGTACCCACGCGCGGGCGAGAAGGACTGGCTGGAATCGGTGACCCGCGAGGTCAAGGCGGTGCGCTCGGGCGTCGGCTTCTGCGATGTCTCGACGCTCGGCAAGATCGATGTGCACGGCCCGGACGCCGGCGCCTTTCTCGATCGCGTCTACATCAACACCTTCTCCAACCTCGCGGTCGGCAAGGCGCGCTATGGGCTGATGCTGCGCGAGGACGGCATCGTCTATGACGACGGCACGACCTCCCGGCTGGCCGAGGACCATTATTTCCTGACGACCACCACGGCGAAGGCCGGGCTGGTGATGCAGCATCTGGAATTCTGCCGGCAGGTGCTGTTCCCCGAACTGGACGTGCAACTGACCTCGGTCTCCGACCAATGGGCGCAATTCTCGATCGCCGGGCCGAAGACCCGCGACCTGCTGAAGGAGATCGTCGATCCGGCCGAAGACCTGTCGAACGAAGGTTTCCCGTTCATGGGCGCCCGTGAGGTCAACCTGCGCGGCGGCTTGACGGCGCGGCTGTTCCGCATCTCCTTCTCCGGCGAGATGGCGTTCGAGATCTCCGTGCCGGCGCGCTACGGCGAGGCTACGGCGCGCAATCTGATGATCGCGGGCAAGGCCTTCGGCGTCACACCCTACGGCACCGAGGCGCTCGGCGTGATGCGCATCGAGAAGGGCCATGTCGCGGGACCGGAATTGAGCGGCACCACGACGGCCGCCGATCTCGGCCTCGGCAAGATGATGTCGACCAAGAAGGATTTTATCGGCCGCGTCATGGCCGGCCGCGAGGCGCTGGTCGCGCCGAACCGGCAGGTGGTTGTCGGCATCAAGCCCGTCGACAAGACGCGGCGGTTGCGTTCCGGCGCGCACATCATTCCGAAAGGCGAGACGCCCGGCCCGGACAACGACCAGGGCTATGTCACCTCGGTCTGCTTCTCGCCGGTGCTCGACCAGTGGATCGGGCTCGGACTGGTCGAACGCGGCCGCGAGCGCATCGGCGAGATCGTGCGCGCGCATGATCCGCTGCGCGGCGAGGACTACGATGTCGAGCTCTGCAATTCCGTCTTCTACGACCCGGATGGAGGGCGCCAGCGTGGCTGAGTTTTCCTGGGACATCCGCAGCCCGCTCGACCGCGCGCTGGTCGCCGGGCCCTATGGCGCACGCGGCGAAGACGGCGTGACGCTGATTGAGATCCGCAACTTCGACCTCGTCCAGGTGATGACGCGGCGCGGCGCGGCCGGCGAGATGGCCAAGGCCGCGCAGGCGCGGTTCGGCGTCGCGGCTCCGGAGACGCCGAAGGCGGTCAGTGCTGGCGATGCGACGCTGATCTGGTCGGGACCGGACCAGTTTCTTGTCCTGTCGAAAGGCGGCAGGCACACGATGGAAGCGCTTGCTCCGGTCTTTGCCGGGTCGGCCTCGCTCTCCGACCAGTCACATGCGCGGGCGCTGATCAGCGTTAGCGGCGACAAGGCGCGCGCGATGCTCGCCAAGCTGTCGTCGATCGATCTGCATCCGGATGTGTTTGGCGTGGGCGCGGCGGCTGCCACATCGATGGATCACACCAGCGTCACGCTGTGGCGCGGCAAGGATCGCAACGCGCAGGCCGTGTTCAACGTCCTGGTGTTCGCGACCTTCGCCGAGAGCCTATGGCATACGATGCTGGACTCGGCTGCGGAATACGGCGTGACAATCAGCCATTCCGAGGACTTGGTCTAGCGGTGCGCCTTCCCTTCTCCCCTTGCGGGAGAAGGTGGAGCCGGTGCTTGCCAAATCCATCCCCGCTGCTATTCTTGCTGCTAAAATAATTTTACACACAGGCAAACTTGTTTCTCGCTCGGAGGAGGGTTTGAGATGAGCCAGTCGCCCTACCCTGCCGTCCTGTCCGGACCGCCGCGTCCGAGCCTGATCCTGAGGCCCGGCCAGATCAGCCTGCCGCCGGGCCTGGAGCGCTACACTGTGCAAGGCAATGGTGCGGCGCTGATCGACGTCGAGGCTGGCGACAGCATCAGCGTGACCAATGTCGAGGGTGGGCAGCCCTGCGAGCTTCTGGCCTGGGACAAATCAGGCACGACCGATCCCGGCATTTTCGGCGAACGGTCGAACAGCAACGCAGCCGGCATCAAGGCGCTGCTCGCCGAGGGTGACGACAGTCTCTCGGCGCTGCGCCTCAGCCTCGAGCGCCGCAAGGTACAGCTCGACCAGCCGAAGGCCGTGCGCGTGTTTGGCGGCGCCACGCCCGCCGGCACCGAGCAGAGCTTTGCCATCCAGCGCGACGGCGCGCTGCTGATCGCGGCGCCTGGCGGGCCGATGCTGGTCGACGGCCACAACACCGCGACGCCACTGACCGTCCTGGTGCGGCGCGCCACGATCCGGCCGAAGACGAGGTCCCAGCTTCCCGGTCCGCTCGCCGATCCGGTGCTTGACCTTCGGGTGAAGTCGGCAACCGCCGAGGCCTATTTCGTCAAGGCCGGCGACTATCTGCAGATCATCGATGTCGATGGCCGGCAATGCACCGACTTCCAGTGTTTTTCGGCGCGCAAGCTGGACAAGGGCCGCGACCTGCCGCTCGACGTGACGACGACCCGCACGCTTATGGGCTCGGCCTATCCGATGCCCGGCCTGCATTCGAAATATTACGACCAGGACATGGAGCCGCTGGTCGAGGTGGTGCAGGACACATGCGGGCGGCACGATGCTTTCGCGCTCGCCTGCGCCGCCAAATATTACGACGACATCGGCTATCCCGGCCACACCAATTGCTCGGAGAATTTCAACAAGGCGCTGTCGGACAAGGGCGTAAATCCCCGCGCCGGCTGGATGGCGATCAACTTCTTCTTCAACACGGCGATCGATGCGCATGGCGTGATGGTGTCGGACGAACCGTGGTCGCGGCCGGGCGACTATGTGCTGCTCAGGGCGCTCACCGACATCGTCTGCGTGTCCTCGGCCTGCCCGGACGACACCACGCCCGCCAATGGCTGGGACCTCACCGACATCCATGTGCGCAGCTATTCCGGCCAGCACAAATTCTCGCGAGCGATCGCCAGACGCATGAAGCCCGACTCGGAACCGAAAATGACTCGCGAGACAGCCTTTCATTCGAGCTTTGCCAAGCACACGCGCGACTTCGTCGAATATCGCGGCTATTGGCTCGCCAATTCCTTCGCCAAGGAAGGTCCGATCGCCGAATACTGGGCCTGCCGGCAGGCTGCGGTGATCATGGACCTGTCGCCGCTGCGCAAGTTCGAGGTCACCGGGCCGGACTCCGAAGCGCTGCTGCAATACACGCTGACCCGCGACGTCAAGAAGCTCGGCGTGGGCCAGGTCGTCTATACGGCGATGTGCTACGAGCATGGCGGCATGATCGACGACGGCACGCTGCTCAGGCTCGGCAAGGACAATTTCCGCTGGGTCGGCGGCGACGATCTTTCCGGCGAGTGGCTGCGCGAGACCGCGAAAAAACTCGACCTCAACGTGCTGGTCCGCTCCTCCACCGACCAGATGCACAACATCGCCGTGCAAGGGCCGAAGAGCCGCGACATCCTCAAGGAAGTCGTCTGGACCTCGCCCGTGCAGCCATCGATCGGCGAGCTCGAATGGTTCCGCTTCGCCGTCGCGCGCATCGGCGGCGGCAATGGCGTGCCGGTCGTGGTCTCGCGCACCGGCTATACGGGCGAGCTCGGCTATGAGATCTGGTGCCATCCGCGCGACGCCGAAAAAGTGTTCGACGCCGTCTGGGAGGCCGGCCAACCGCACGGGCTGAAGCCGATGGGGCTACAAGGGCTCGACATGGTGCGCATCGAGGCGGGACTGATCTTCGCCGGTTACGAATTCTCCGACCAGACCGACCCGTTCGAAGCCGGCATCGGCTTCACCGTGCCGCTCAAGACCAAGGCCGACGACTTCATCGGCCGCGACGCGCTGATCCGGCGCAAGGAGCACCCGCAGCACAAGCTCGTCGGCCTCGACATCGACGCCAACATCCCGGTCGGCCATGGCGACTGCGTCCATGTCGGCCGCGCCCAGATCGGCGTCGTCACCTCCGGCATGCGCTCGCCGGTGCTCGGCAAGACCATCGCGCTGGCACGGCTCGACGTCACTCATGCGGAGATCGGCACGGAGGTCGAGATCGGCAAGCTCGACGGCCGCGCCAAGCGGCTGCCCGCGCGGGTCGTCGCCTTCGCCCATTACGATCCGCAGAAGACCAAGCCGCGATCGTGATAGCGCCCTTACCTTCTCCCCCTGTGGGAGAAGGTGGATCGGCGCGATAGCGCCGAGACGGATGAGGGGTGTTCCAGGGAAAGCAAACGTCTCACTCCGCTGGAACACCCCTCATCCGTCGCCTTCGGCGACACCTTCTCCCACAAGGGGAGAAGGGAAGATCGCTGTCGCGCGCAAGCGTGATGTGCATGACATTCACAAAACGCTTGACGCGAAAGCGCGTCGGATCAATCTTCACTCTTAAGAAAAAAATACGACTGAGTGGAAACACGACGGGTCGACGGTAATTTGCCGGGGAGCAAGCTTCGCGAGAGCCGAAGCGTCGCCGGCGGGGAACAGAAAAAAGGGGAAGACACAAGATATGAGCACGATAAGCACGGCCCTCGAGCAGCCTGTCGAAAGCAAGCTGCTCAGGCATATCGATTGGCGTGGCGCCTTCTGGGTGGCAAGCGGCGTTCCAGCGCTGGTCCTGTTCTCGATCGGCGGTATCGCCGGCACGACCGGGACGCTGGCCTTCCTGATCTGGACGGTGTCCATGATCATGGGTTTCCTGCAATCCTTCACCTATGCCGAGATTGCAGGCCTGTTTCCGAACAAATCTGGCGGCGCCTCGATCTACGGTGCGACCGCCTGGCTGCGTTATTCCAAGTTCATCGCGCCGCTGTCGGTGTGGTGCAACTGGTTCGCCTGGTCGCCGGTGCTGTCGCTCGGCTGCTCGATCGCCGCCGCCTACATCCTCAACGCGCTGGCGCCGATCCCGGCCTTCACCGAGACATCGCCGGAAGTCGTCGCCTACATCGCCGCGCATGCCGGAACGGCGCCCGCCGATGCCATCGCCGCTGTGGCGGTTGCCGCCACGCCCGCGATCCGCACCTGGTCATTGTGGAGCCACACGCTGGGTCCGGTGTCCTTCACCTTCAACGCCACCTTCTTCATCGGCGCGGTGCTGATGCTGATCATCTTCGCCATCCAGCATCGCGGCATCCTCGGCACGGCCAACGTGCAGAAATATATCGGCCTGCTGGTCATCATCCCGATGCTGATCGTCGGCGTCGTGCCGATCTTCACGGGCCAGATCGACTGGTCGAACTTCTCGCCGCTGGTGCCGTTGGCGGCCGCCTACGCGCCCGACCCGGGTTCGTGGAACATCGCCGGCTGGACGCTGGTGCTGGGCGGCATGTTCATCGCGGCATGGTCGACCTACGGCTTCGAGACGGCCGTCTGCTACACGTCGGAGTTCAAGAACCCCGGCACCGACACGTTCAAGGCGATCTTCTATTCCGGCCTGCTTTGCATGCTGCTGTTCATCCTGGTGCCCTTCACCTTCCAAGGCGTGCTGGGGCTCAACGGCATGCTGGCGACGCCGATCGTCGACGGCTCGGGCGTCGCCGACGCGCTGGCCGGCATGGTCGGCGGCGGCAAGCTGATCCACAGCCTGCTGGTGATGCTGATGATCCTGGCGCTGGTGCTCTGCATCATGACGGCGATGGCCGGCTCCTCGCGCACGCTCTACCAGGGCTCGGTCGACGGCTGGCTGCCGCGCTATCTCAGCCATGTCAACGAGCATGGCGCGCCGACGCGGGCGATGTGGACCGACCTCTGCTTCAACCTGATCGTGCTGGCCATCGCCTCGGCCGACGCGACGAGCTTCTTCTTCATCCTCGCCGTGTCGAATTGCGGCTACATCATCTTCAACTTCCTCAACCTCAACGCCGGCTGGATCCACCGCATCGACAACGGCCACATCAATCGTCCCTGGAAGGCGCCGACCTGGCTGCTCGGCATCGGCGCCATCTTCGCCTATGTCAACGCGATCTTCATGGGCGCCGGCGCCAAGGTGTGGAACCCGATGGCGCTGTGGGCCGGCCTGATCACGGCGGCGTTGATCATCCCGGTGTTCTGCTTCCGTCACTACATCCAGGACAAGGGCAAGTTCCCCGATCACATGCTGGCCGACCTCGGCATGGCGGGAGCGGACCTCTCGGTCAAAAAGGCGGGCATGCTGCCCTACCTGACATTGATTGCCGGCGTGATCGTGATGCTGATCGCCAACTGGGTGTTCGTCATCTAGCGTGGCAACCTGAAAGGAAGCGGGCGCGCTTCGGCGCGCCCGTTTCATTTCATTTGGCGCCAGTAAGCGAAGACTGACCGGCGTACGGCGTCGTCAAGATGTGGTTGCCCGTACATGCAGATCATCCGCCACCGTCTGATGACGATGGCGGATGATTCCAGGTTGCCACCTTATTCCGCTGCCAGGGCTAGTTGCGGTCTTTCAATGCCTTCGATCTTCTCCGGCTCAGGCGCCTGCTCGTCGGTCTTGGCCTTTTTCGGCGCGCGGCCGAAGAACAGGGCGTAGCCGGCCGGCAGCACCAGGATGGTGAGCACGGTGGCGACCAGGATGCCGCCCATCATGGCGTAGGCCAGCGGCCCCCAGAAGACGGCGCGCGAGATCGGGATCAGCGCCAGCACGGCGGTCAGCGCCGTCAGCATGATCGGCCGGAAGCGGCGCACGGCAGCACCCACGATCGCTTCCGATCGCTCCATGCCGGCCGCGATGTCCTGGTCGATCTGGTCGACCAGGATGATCGAGTTGCGCATGATGATGCCGAGCAGCGCGATCACGCCGAGGATGGCGACGAAGCCGAACGGCGCGCCGCTGATCAGCAGCGCCGCGGCGGCGCCGATGATGCCCAGCGGGCCAGTGGCCAGCACCAGCATCGACTTGCCGAAATGCTGCAGCTGGACCATCAGGAGCACGACGATGATGGCGAGCATGATCGGCGCCTTGGCGGCGATCGAGGCCTGGCTCTCGGCCGAATCCTCGGCGCCGCCCTGGATCTCGACCTTGTAGCCGGGCGCCAGGCCGGCGCGCAGGTCCTTCATGTCGTTGTACATCTTGGTGACGACGTCGTTCGACTGCACGCCGTCCGGCAGCGTGGCGCGCACGCTGATCGTCGGCAGGCGGTCGCGCCGCCATTCGATGCCCTGCTCCATGACCGGCACGACCTTGGCCACCTGCGAGAGCGGCACCGAGCCGCCGAAGTCGGTCGGGATATAGACGGAGTCCACCGAGGACAGCAGCTTGCGGGTCGCGTCCGGCTCGCGGGCGACGATCGAGACCGTCTCCTCGCCGTCGCGGAAGTCGTCGAGCGGCGCGCCGGACATGGTGGCCTGCAGCATCTGGCGGACGCGCTGCGAGGTGACGCCAAGGGCGCGAGCGCGATCCTGATCGATCACCAGCTTCATCGCCGGCACCGGCTCCAGCCAGTCGTCATGGATGGCGCCGAGCAGCGGGTTGGCCTGGAACTTCGCCTTCACCTCATCGGCAATGCGGCGTACCTCCTGGCGGTCCGGACCCATGACGCGCATCTGCACCGGCCAGCCGGTCGGCGGACCGAGGAAGAGACGGTCGACCTTGCCGCGGATCGAGGGGAAATCCTGCGCCAGGATCTTGCGCATCTTGACGATCAGCCGCTCGCGCGCCGGCTCGTCCTTGGCCATGACCAAGAGCTGGGCGAAGTTCGGGTTGCGGAGCTGCTGGTCGAGCGGCAGGAAGAAGCGCGGCGCGCCTTCGCCGATATAGGTGGCGATGAAGCGTTTGTCCGGATCGTCCGCCATCCTGCCTTCAAACGACTTGGCCTGCTTCTCGACCTCCTTGATCGAGGTGCCTTCCGGCAGCCAGAGATCGACCAGGATTTCCGGGCGCGAGGACTGCGGGAAGAAGTTCTGCGGGATGAACTGGAAGGCCCAGAGGCTGGTGGCGAAGGTGACCAGCGTCATCACCAGCACGATGATGCGGTGGCGCACGGCCCAGGCGACCGTCGCGCGCAGGCGGCGATAAAAGCCGGTGTCGAAGACATCGTGATGGGTGCCGGCATGCTTGCGCTGCTTCAGGATCATGTAGCCCAGCCACGGCGTGAAATAGACCGCGACGAACCAGGACACGACGAGCGCGATGCCGACGACATAGAACAGCGTGCGCACATATTCGCCGGCGGTGGAGGCGGCGAAGCCGACCGGGATGAAGCCGGCCGTGGTGATCAGCGTGCCGGTCAGCATCGGGAAAGCGGTCGAGGTGTAGGCGAAGCTTGCCGCCTCGATCTTGACCAGCCCTTCCTCGAGCTTTCGCTCCATCATCTCGACGACGATCATCGCATCGTCGACCAACAGGCCGAGCGCAATGATGAGCGCGCCGAGCGAGATGCGCTGCAGGTCGATGCCGATCTCGTACATGATGGCGAAGGTGGCGGCCAAGACCAGCGGGATGGCGATGGCGATCACCAGGCCGGAGCGCCAACCGATCGACAGTAGCGAGACTGCAAGCACGATGAGCAGCGCCTCGCCGAGCGCCTCCATGAACTCGCTCACCGCGTCCTTGACGACCTGGGGCTGGTCGGAGATCTGGTCGACCGACACACCGTAAGGCAGCCCCGCCTCGAAGCGCTGATAGGTCGCCTCGACGTCCTTGCCGACGTCCCTGACGTTAAAACCCTTGGCCATGACGACGCCGAGCTGGACGCTCTCATGGCCGTTGAAGAGGTATTTGTTGTCGTAAGGATCCTGAAGGCCGGAAGAGACCGTGGCGATGTCGCCGAGGCGCGTCACCTGGTTGCCGGAGCGCAGCCTGAGCTCGCGGATATCCGCGGCCTTGGTGACGTCGCCCTCGACCGAGATGCGCACCGAGCGCAGGCCGGTGTCGACGGAGCCCGCCGGATCGACGGCATTCTGCCCCTTCACGGCATTCTGCAGGTCGACAATGGTCAGGCCGCGCTCGGCCAGCGCCTTGGACGAGACGTCGATATAGATCTTCTGCGGCTGGTCGCCGATGATGACGGCCTTTTCGACGCCCGGCGTCGTCAACAGCATGTCGCGCGCCTGGATGGCGAACTGCTTCAGCTCCGGATAGGTGAAGCCGTTGCCGCTGATCGAATGCAGCGTGATGAAAGTGTCGCCGAACTCGTCGTTGAAATAGGGACCGAGTAGGCCCTGCGGCAATTCGTTGGAAATGTCGCCGACCTTCTTGCGCACCTGGTAGAAGGCGTCCTTCACCTCCTCGGTGTTGGTGTCGCCCTTGACCTGCAAGGTGATGATGGCGCTGCCAGCGCGGGTGTAGGAACGCACGAAATCGAGATGCGGCGTTTCCTGCAGCTTGCGCTCGATCTTGTTGACGACCTGATCCTCCATGTCCTGGATCGACGCGCCGGGCCAGGTCGCCTGCACCACCATGACGCGGAAGGTGAAGTCCGGGTCTTCCTTCTGGCCCATGCGCATCAGGCCGAGCGCGCCGGCAAGGATGATCAGCCCGAACAGGAAGCGGGCGATGCTCGGATGTCCGATCGCCCAGCGCGAAAGGTTGAAGGGCCGCTTTTCAGTGCTGCTGTCGGTGGTGGTCATGGCACATGTCCAGTCCAATTGATCGGCAAGGCACGCTCGCTTGGCATGCCGCTTCTAAGTTCGGTGGGCTTCCGGGCGGCGAGACCCCTCAAGCGGAGAGAGACTCGCAAATCGCGCTGGACGCGGCACTGCTGCGGGGGAGCCAACATGCCGGCATCTCACGATCGGGCGTTCGCCGCCCGGAACCCATGCCCTCCCCGGCTCGCGGCTTGACGCAGCGAGAGCGGGAAAGGCGTTCGTTACGCCTGGTTAGTGCAGGCTGCTGGTGGTGGCGACGTCACCTTCCGCTGATGCGGATTGCTGGGCGTCGCTTGAAAGCTTGACCTTCAGGTTCTCGGTCATGAACTGTGTGCCGGCCGCGACCACGACGTCGCCCTGCTTGAGGCCATCGGCCACTGCGACGCCGTCGGCGGTAAAATTGGCGACCTTGATCGGGCGCGGATGGACCGTGTCGGAGGCGCGGTCGACCGTCCAGACGATCTGCTTGCCGTCCTTCTCGGTCATCGCGGTCAGCGGGATCGACACGAGCTGCGCCTTGCTGCCGACGGTCGCCTGGACATTGGCGGTCATGCCGAGCAGCACGCGCGGATCGTTGGGCAGCGAAACCCGGACGGCGAAGGTGCGCGACTGCGGATCGGCGCTGCCGGCGACCTCGCGGACTTTGCCGTCAAGGGTGAGCCCTTCGTCCGACCAAAAGTTTGCCTTGACCTCCTTGCCGGGCTTGAAGCCTGCGATATCCATCTCCGGCACCGCGATCGAAACTTCCTTCTCACCGTCGACCGCGACGGTCATCACCGGCGTGCCGGCGGCGACCACTTGGCCGACATCGGCGGAGATGGCAGTGACGATGCCGTTCTTGCTGGCCTTGAGATCGGCATACTGGACCTGGTTCTGCGCCTGGGCCAGCGTCGAGCGCGCGGCATCGCGCGTCGCCACCGCCTGGTCGTAGGTCAGACGCGCCTGATCGAGCTGCGATTTCGGCGCGAAGTTCTTGGCATAGAGCTGCTCGGCGCGCTTCCTGGCGAGGTCGACGGTCTCGACCTGGCGCTCGGCGGCGTCGAGGCTGGCAGCAGCGCTCTTCACCGACAATTCATAATCGGCTGGATCGACGCGGGCGAGCACGTCGCCCTCATTCACATGCTGGCCAATATCGACCAGGCGCTCGGTCACCTTGCCGGCGATGCGGAAGCCGAGATTCATCTCGGTGCGGGCGCGCACCGAACCGGAATAGTCAAGCTGACGGGTGGTCTGCGCCTCCCCGATCTCGACCACTTTCACCGGCCGGACGACTTCCTGGACGACCTCGGCCTTCTCCTGGCTGCAGCCGGCGAGGCCGAGCACTGCCGCGACGATGGCGGCGGTTGGGAGGCCGGCGGCCGGCAGCCTGCGGAGGATGGAACTGGACAATGACACCTTAGCACTCCCGAACTGGAGATGATTTATTGAAACCGCGCCCGGCGGGCGGCGGCTATTTCAAGGCTCTGATGGCGTAGTCGATAAGTTCGTCGGGCATTGCCCGGTTGGTCTTGGCAAGGCACTGCGCCACCATCTGCGGGTGGCAGAGAATGACGGTGGCGGCGCCGAAGCAGCGCGAGGCGGTCTCCGGGTCCTGCTGCCTGAACTCGCCGGCCTCGATGCCCTCGCGGATCACCTCGGCGTAGAGGTCGTGAACGCTGTTGACATGCTTGTCGATGACGCCCCAATCGCGCTCCAGCGCGACGATCACCATCTCATGCACCTTCTCCTGGTCGAGCATGACCTCCAGCGTCATCTTGTACTGGGCATGGATGTAGCGGCGCAGCCGCTCCTCGGCGCTGACCGGGAGGTGCATGATCTCGTAGGCCATCTTGTAGCTGGCGCCGAGCATGCGGCCGCAGACGGCCTGGTGGATTTCGACCTTGGAGGCAAAGAAGCGGTAGATGTTGGCCGGCGACATGCCGAGCTCGCGGGCAATGTCGGCGACGTTGGTCTTGCCGTAGCCGTAGTGGCGGAACAGGCGCTCCGCGCAGTCGAGAATGCGGGTCACATTCTCCTGTCTGGCGGGGTCTGCCACGATGTTGGCGGCTTCTGACATGGCGCTTTCGTTTTGACGAGTGACGAATTTCGATTTTCGTCATTCGTAAAACGAAAGCGGCAGGGAGTCAACGCGAAATCGACGTACGCGTATAATTTGGTGACAGATGGTGACAGATGGTGACAGGAACAAGGGTCTGCGGCTGGCGTCGGCGACTAGCCATTGCCGCCTGTACGTCGTCATCCACGGGCGGAGCAAGGAGCGAAGCGACGCGCGCAGACCCGAGGATCCATGCCGTGACGCTCGCCGAAGAGTGAGGCGGATCAATATGTTACGCCAATGTGCGCGGTGCCCGCTGGTGGCTGTCCTCGTCCGCTGGAGCACTGCCGCTCGGTCACGGCATGGATCCTAGGGTTTCCGCGACGTCGCTTCGCGACTGCTCCACCCTAGGATGACGAAAGTTAGATGCCCCTCGCCATTTCCCTCAGCCGGAACTTCTGGATCTTCCCCGTCGAGGTCTTCGGGATTTCGGCAAACACCACCGCCTTCGGCACCTTGAAGCGCGCCAGCTGCCCTCGGCAATGCTCGATGATCTCGGCCTCGGTCGCGGTCTTGCCGGGCTTCAGCTCCACATAGGCGACCGGCACCTCGCCCCATTTGTCGTCGGCGCGGGCAACCACACCGCAGGAGGCAACCGACGGATGCTTGTAAAGCGCGTCCTCGACTTCGATGGAGGAGATGTTCTCGCCGCCCGAGATGATGATGTCCTTGGAGCGGTCCTTGAGCTGGATGTAGCCGTCGGGATGCATGACGCCGAGGTCGCCGGAATGGAACCAGCCGCCGGCGAAGGCTTCGTCGGTCGCCTTGCGGTTCTTCAGGTAGCCCTTCATGACGATGTTGCCGCGGAACATGACCTCGCCGATGGTCTCGCCGTCAGCCGGCGTCTCCACCATGGTCTGCGGGTCCATCACCGCGAGACCCTCGAGCGAGGCGTAGCGGACGCCCTGGCGCGCCTTCTTCGCCGTCCTCGGTCCCTTTTCCAACGCGTCCCACTCATTGTGCCATTCGTTGACGACGGCCGGCCCATACGTCTCGGTCAGGCCGTAGAGATGGGTGACGGCGAAGCCGGCATCGACCATGCCGGAAAGCACGGCCTCCGGCGGCGGCGCCGCGGCCGTGTTGAAGGTGACGGTCTGCGCGAACTCGCGCTTGTCCTCGTCCTTCGCGTTGATCAGCACCGACATGACGATCGGCGCGCCGCACAGATGCGTGACGCCATGGTCGGCGATGGCGTCATACATCGGTTTTGCCCGCACCCAGCGCAGGCAGACATGAGTGCCGGCCTGCACGGCCAAGGTCCAGGGGAAACACCAGCCGTTGCAGTGGAACATCGGCAGCGTCCAGAGATAGACCGCGTGCTTGGCCATGCCGGCATGGATGGTGTTGGTATAGGCCATCAGCGCGGCGCCGCGATGATGATAGACGACGCCCTTCGGGTTGCCCGTCGTGCCGGAGGTGTAGTTGAGCGAGATGGCGTCCCACTCGTCGTCCGGCATCGACCAGGCGAAAGCCTCATCGCCGCCGGCTAGAAAATCTTCGTAGTCGAGCGTGCCGATCCGCTCGCCCTTCGGATAGGGCGCATCGGCGGCATAGTCAGGATCGTCATAGTCGATGATCAACGGCTTCACCTTGGCCAATGCCAGCGCTTCCCTGACGACGCCTGAGAACTCGCGGTCGACGATCAGCACCTTGCTGTCGGCATGGTCGAACTGGAAAGCGATGACGGCGGCGTCGAGACGAGTGTTCAGCGAATGCAGCACCGCCTTGGTCATCGGCACGCCGAAATGCGCTTCCAGCATCGGCGGCGTGTTGGACAGCATCACCGTCACCGTATCGCCCTTGCCGATGCCATGCTTCGCAAGCGCCGAGGCGAGCTTCAGCGAGCGGCGCCAGAAATCGCGATAGGTGATGCGCTGATTGCCATGAATGATGGCGACATGGTCGGGATAGGTCTTGGCCGCGCGCTCGAGATAGGTGAGCGGCGTCAGCGGCTGGTGGTTGGCGGCGTTCCTGTCGAGATTTGTATCGTAGGGATTGGCCATCCCGTTCTCCCCAAGGTTCTTTTCGAACCTTCTAACCTTAGGCCCTTCGTCACGCTATCCCCCTTCCGCGGCTGAAGATGCTATGCTGCGCCGGCTTGGTGGAATGGCAATCCGGATGGAGCCCCACCGTGAGGCGATCGCAGCTCACGCAGGCAGATTTGACTTTTGTCGAGAGCCGTGACTAATGTCAGCCGAGGAGGCGGCATGGCGATCAGACCGGCAGAACAGCTCATCCACAAGGCCGCCTGGCTTTACTATGCCCACGGCCTTCGCCAGGACGAAGTGGCGAGCCAGCTCAACATTTCCCGCGCCTCGGTCGCCATGTATCTGCGCAAGGCGCGCGAGACCGGCATCGTCAACATCTCGACCTCGACGCAGCTCTTCACCGACGACGTCACGGCGCGCCGACTTGAAGACACCTTCGGGCTCGATGCCGTCTGGATCGCGCCGGAAAATGCCTATCTCGCGGATCCCTCGACCGATATCGCCGTGCTGGCGGCGAGCGTCTTTCTCGAGCTGGTGAAGAAAGGCGACCGTATCGGCGTCGCCTGGGGCCGCACCGTCTACACCATCGCCGACATCATGTCCTATGCCGACCTGCAGGACGTCACCGTGGTGCAGCTCTGCGGCAATCTCGGCGCGCCCTATTCCTACCGGCCCGACCAATGCACGATGGAGATCGCGCGGCGGCTGAACGCCAAGGGCCTCAACTTCTATGCGCCGCTGGTGCTCTCCACCGAGGAACTGGCGCAAGGCCTGCGCGCCGAGCCGGTGATCCGCGACCAGCTCGCCGGCGTCGCCGACTGCGATCTGGCGCTCTATTCCGTCGGCGCGGTCGATGCCGACAGCCATCTGGTGAAATGCGGCGCGCTGTCGCCGGCCGAGATGGAAGCGCTGCGCAGCCAAGGGGCTGCCGGGGTCATCGCAGGGCAGATCATCGACGCCAAGGGCGAGGTGCTCGACTGCAGCTACAACCGGCGCGTCATTTCCGCCGAACTCGCCTCGCTGCGCGCCATCGAAAAGCGCCTGATGGTGGTGCAGGAAGACACCAAGTTCGAGCCGCTGCTAGCGGCCGTCGCCGGCGGGCTCTGCACGCATCTGGTGATCGGCGCGCACATGGCCGAGCGCCTGCTCAATCACGCGGGCGAAGCCGGCAAAAAAGCATCTTAGAGCCGGATGATTTCAGATCAAACCGACCTGAAATCATCCGGCTCTAAATCAAAGAGATAGAGCATGATGTCGTCCGAAAACCGCTTCACACTTTTCGGCATCATGCTCTGAAAAATCCACCCTCGCCGCTTCTGTCATCAAGACGTCGCGGCTTTCTGTTCATGAGCAAAAAAGACGGAACCGGACGGAACGACATGCAGAACCTTTGGAATGACGCCGACGCGGAAAAGATGGTTGCCGACTATGCCAAGAAGGGCGTCGCCCGCGACCTTGCGCTGCGCGTCTACACGACCCGTCTGCTTGGCGGCGAGCCGCGGCTGGTGCTGCATGGCGGCGGCAACACGTCCTGCAAGACCAAGGCCACCGATCTGGTCGGCGACGAATGGGACGTGCTCTGCGTCAAGGGCAGCGGCTGGGACATGGCCGTCATCGAGCCGCAAGGCCTGCCGGCGGTGAAGATGGGCGCGCTGCTCAAGGCGCGCTCTCTGGACAAGCTCTCCGACGAGGACATGGTGGCGCTGCAGCGCTCCAACCTCATCGACCCGTCCTCGCCCAACCCCTCGGTCGAAACGCTGCTGCACGCCTTCTTGCCGCACAAATTCGTCGACCACACGCATTCCACGGCGATCCTCGCCATCGTCGACCAGGAAGACAGCAAGGCACTGGTGAAAAAGGTGTTCGGCGACAAGATGGGTTACGTGCCCTACATCAAGCCGGGCTTCGACCTCGCCAAGGTCGCCGCGGAAGTGTTCGACGCCGACCCGAACGTCGAGGGCCTGATCCTCGACAAGCATGGCATCTTCACTTTCGGCGACGATGCCAGGCAGGCCTATGACCGCATGATCCACTATGTGACCATGGCCGAGGATTATGTCGCCAGGAACGGCAAGCCGCAGGCGGTCAAGGCAGCGCTGCCGGCAAAGCTCGCCCGGCCGAGCGACATCGCGCCGATGCTGCGCGGCGCAGTCGCGGTGGCGCGCGGCGAAGGCCGCTTCGACCGTATGATCAGCGACTTCCGCACGTCTGACGCCATTGTCGATTTCATCAATTCGGCCAAGATCGCCGACTATGCCGGCCGCGGCGTGTCGACGCCTGATCTGTCGATCCGCATCAAGACCGGACCGATGGCGGTGCCGGCGCCCGATGCCGGCAAGCTCGGCGACTACAAGGGCGTGGTGCGCAGCCATGTCGATGCCTTCGTCAAGGACTACACCGCCTATTTCGAGACCAATGACGCGCTGGACGACGTCAAGCGCACCATGCTCGACCCGATGCCGCGCCTGACGCTGGTGCCGGGGCTGGGCATGTTCGGCCATGGCCGCACGCTGAAGGACGCGAAAATCGCCTCCGATGTCGGCGAGATGTGGATCGAGGCGGTGCGCGGCGCCGAGGCCGTCGGCAATTTCCATCCGCTGTCCAAGGCCGACCTCTTTCCGCTCGAATACTGGTCTCTCGAGCAGGCCAAGCTCGCCTCGAACAAGCCGAAGCCGCTGACCGGCCAAGTCGTGCTGATCACCGGCGGCGCCGGCGCCATTGGTGCGGCGACCGCAAAGCTGTTCGCGGCCAACGGCGCGCATTCCGTGATCGTCGACCTCGATCCGGCCAAGGCGGCGGACGCGGCGAAGGCCGCCGGCAACAATTCGATCGGCGTCGGCGCCGACATCACCAAGGCGGCCGAGATGCGCGCTGCCTTCGACAAGGCGGTCGCCGTCTATGGCGGCGTCGACATCCTGGTTTCGAATGCGGGCGCGGCCTGGGAAGGCCGCATCGGCGAGCTCGACGACGCCACTTTGCGCAAGAGTTTCGAGCTCAACTTCTTCGCCCACCAGTCGGCGGCGCAGAATGCGGTGCGCATCATGCTGGAACAGGGAACCGGCGGCGTGCTTTTGTTCAACACCTCGAAGCAAGCGATCAATCCCGGCCCGAAATTCGGCGCCTACGGCATCCCGAAGGCCGCGACATTGTTCCTGTCGCGCCAATACGCCTTGGACTACGGCGCCTATGGCATCCGCTCCAATGCCGTAAATGCCGACCGCATCCGCTCGGGGCTTCTGACCGACGCGATGATCGCCAGCCGCTCCGGCGCGCGCGGCGTGTCGGAAAAGGAATACATGTCCGGCAATCTGCTCGGACAGGAAGTGACCGCCGACGACGTCGCGCAGGCATTCCTGCACCAGGCACTGGCCGAGCGCACCACGGCCGATGTGACGACGGTGGACGGCGGCAACATCGCGGCGGCGTTGCGCTGATGCCAATCCTGTAAAACTGCAGCTTGCAGGAATTCTCTTTTGTAGCTACATTGTAGCTAAAAAGGAGTCAGATATGGCAACAGATGCGGTAGTCCGCGCTCGGATCGATACCGCAACCAAGGATCGGGCCACGGAAGCCTTGGCGGCTATGGGCCTGTCGGTTTCCGACGCCATTCGCTTACTGCTGGTCCGTGTCGCCGCCGACAAGGAATTTCCCTTTCCGGTGAAAGTCCCGAACGCAACGACTCGAAAGGCCATGGCCGAATTGGAGAAGGGCAAAGGCAAGCGTTTCGCCTCGGCCGACGAGTTATTCAAGGATCTGGAAATCTGACATGTTGATCCCAGTTCGCTCCGGGCAATTTCGCCGGGATGTGAAGCGTATGGAGAAGCGTGGCAAAGATCTTGGCAAATTGCGTGAGATATTGGGTCTCCTGGTCGGCGAGCACGAACTGCCGCCGATTTACAAGGACCACCCGCTGAAAGGCGAATGGAAAGGCTTTCGCGACGCTCACCTCGAACCGGATTGGCTTTTGATCTACCGCATCGGTAATGACGAACTGCAGCTTGCACGAACCGGTTCTCATTCGGACCTCTTCAACGAGTAAAGGCCGCGACCGACATTGGCAACATCGCGGAAGCGCTGCGCTGACCAGGCAAAGGCACCCACTCCTGGAGCGGTTCGTCGTTCTACGAAACGCCGACCGCTCCGTCTCCTTATTGACGCCGTTCCGGACCGAAGGCCTTTTCACGCTTCTGCTGAAGAACTGCTCGAACCGGTCAAAATCCCACTTCAATCCTTCGCTTACTGCTCAAACGGTTCAAGGAGGGCCTGCAACCTCCAACCTTGATCATTGGTGGAGCCCCAGATGACCGCGAAAAGACTTCGTATCGGCGTGCTCTTCGGCGGGCGCTCCGCCGAGCATGAGGTGTCGCTGCTTTCGGCGGCCAACGTCATGCAGGCGCTGGATCCGGCGAAATACGACGCCGTGCCGATCTTCGTCACGCGCGAAGGGCAATGGCTGCTGAGCCGCTTCGAGAACTGCGCACTGGCGACGCCGTCGGCCGGCACGCAGCTCTGCCTGGTGCCGGGCGGCTATGGGCGGATGCTGGCGATCCCGGCCGATGGCGCGCCCCACGACCTGCCCGCCATCGATATCCTGTTTCCGGTCCTGCACGGTCTGCATGGCGAGGACGGCGCGGTGCAGGGATTGGCCGAAGTGGCGCGCGTGCCGCTCGCCGGCTGCGGTATTCTGGGCTCGGCCACGGCCCTCGACAAGGACATCGCCAAGCGGCTGCTGAAGGCGGCGGGACTGCCGGTTGCGCGCTCGGTGACGATCGATGAGGGTGCGTCGCCGTCGCTTGCCAAACTGGAAGACAAGCTCGGCTTGCCGCTGTTCATCAAGCCGGCGCGGCAGGGCTCGTCGGTCGGCGTCGCGAAGGTCAATGGCAGTCAGGAATTCGAGCGCGCGCTGGCGGAAGCCTTCCAGCACGATCGCAAGGTCCTGGCGGAGGAATTCGTCCGTGGCCGCGAAATCGAATTCAGCGTGCTGGAGAGACCCACGGGCGAGCTCTTCGTCTCGCGGCCCGGCGAGATCGTGCCCGCGGAAAGTCACGGCTTCTACAACTACAACGCCAAGTATATCGACGAGAACGGCGCGGCCTTGATCGTGCCGGCCGAGCTGCCGTTGGAAGTCGAGAATGCCATGCGCGATATGGCCGCCAGGGCGTTCAGAGCGCTCGGCTGCGACGGGATGGCCCGCGTCGATTTCTTCCTGATGCCGGACATGAATTTCCTGATCAACGAGCTCAACACCATTCCGGGCTTCACCAACATCAGCATGTACGCCAAGGCCATGGCGGCGAGCGGCGTCAGCTATCCAGAGGTCATCGACCGTCTGGTGGCGCATGGGCTGGCGCGCGCCGGCCGTTGAGGCAAAAGGTTTGAGAAACTGGACGCAGGGGCGACTAGTTCCCCGACACAGGGATTTGGAAGGTTGCCGCTTGTCTTGGTACAAGATTTTCCGTTCATTTGCGTTCAATCAGCGCAAACGCCGGGGATTGGCTGAAGCCGCCCCAACGTCGTCATTCTATGGCGGAGCAAGGAGCGAAGCGACGCAGCGCAGACCATAGAATCCATGCCGTGACTTGGAAGCGTTGCCGCGGTGCAGAATTTGCTCCGTTGCACGCCTTGGCGAAGGTAACGGCATGGATTCTAGGGTCTTCGCGACGGAGCTTCGCTCCTGCTCCGCCCTAGAATGACGATCGCGATGGGCGTTTCGGCCAATCTCCAACGCTTGCCACCTGCCAATGCAAACGGAGCCGACCGGTCAAAATCCCTGTGCTGTGGCGACTAGCCCGTCACCGTGGCCGGCCGCCTCATTCGGGCAGGCCGGCCGTGCGGAAGCCATCCTCGAAATGCTTGAGCGTCGCGTCGTCGCGGAACGGTTCCGTCTCGACCCAGCGGCGGGTGGAAAAATGCGGATTGCCGACAAGGAACAGCGCAACCTCTGTGCGTGCCTCGTCGAGGCGGCCGAGCTGCGCCAGGCTTGCAGCCAGGAAGCGGCGTGAGCTGGAGCGGTAGGTCTCGTCGCGGCGCAGCGTCTCGACGGCGGCTTCATAGTCGCCAGCCGCATATTGCGCCTGGCCGAGCGTCAGATAATACCAGCTCGGCGGAAATGGGTTGAGCCGGAATGCCTTGCGAATGTGTTCCAGACCTTGCTCGATCTTTCCCGCTAGCACCTCGATGTCGGACAATGTCGCCCAGATATCGGCCTCGTTCGGGTCGAGCTCAATCGCCTTGGCGAATTCCGCATCGGACTGCTCGAAATCGCGTTCATAGGCAAGAAGGTTCGCCAGAACCCAGCGGCAACCGGCATCGTTGGGATCGATCGCCACGGCCTTGCGCGCCAGTTCCAGGGACGTGCTGCGGGCAGGCTCGAACGGCTCGCCCCAATGCACCCATCCCATCCAATGGTTCATCGCAAGCCAGCGATAGGCCTCCGCGTAATCCGGGTCGAGAGCGATCGCGCGCGTCAGCATCAGATGCGCTTCGCGCGCCATCTGCGGCGACTCGTCGAACAGTTTTCGCGCGCGCACGACGAGATCATAGGCCTCGAGGTTCTTTGGCCGGTTGCGCGCCGGCGGCGCCCGCAATCGACCGAGCAGCGCCTCGACGATCTTGGCCGTCGCCTCGTCCTGAACGGCGAAGATGTCTTCCAGGCCGCGATCGAAGCGCTCGGCCCACAGATGCTCGCCACTCAGCGCGTCGATCAGCTGGGCGTTGATGCGCACGCGTCCGGCGGCCCGTCTTGCGCTGCCTTCCAGCAGATAGCGCACGCCAAGCTCCCCGGCGATGGCGCGCACGTCCATGGCCTTGCCCTTATAGGCAAAGACCGAGTTGCGCGCGATGACGAAGAGGCCCGGGATCCGGGAGAGATCGGTGATCAGGTCTTCGGTCAGGCCGTCGGCGAAAGAGTCCTGCTCGGGATCGCTGCTCAGATTGATGAAGGGCAGCACGGCGATCGACGGCTTGTCGGGCAGCGGCAAGGGTTTGCGCGTGGCGTCGGGCTGTTCGACGGTGCCGGTGAAGCGATAGCCGACGCGCGGCACCGTGGCGATCCATTCGCCGCCACCGGTCGCCGGACCGAGCAGCTTCCTTAGCTGCGCGATCTGGACTGTGAGATTGCCTTCTTCGACCGCGGTGCCCGGCCAGGCTGCGTCCATAAGCTCGGCCTTGGCGATGATTTCGCCCGGACGCGCGACGAGCGCTTCGAGCAGCTTCAGCCCGCGATGACTGGCGGCAACGGGAACATCGCCCCGGAGCAGCGTTCCCGCGCCCGGATCAAGCACGAACGGTCCGAAAGCGAAGCGCGATCCCTGCATGCGGCGATCTATAGCCGATTTGGAAGTTTTGAGAACTATTTGGGACGGCTTAATTACGCCGCCGGCCGCCTGCGGCACACTGCAGTCTCAATCAGGTTACGGGTTCTCGAACCCGCTACTGCATGGAGGTTGCCATGAACGATACCTTCGCACCTTGCGCATCTCTGGTGGCGCGTCCAGCCCAGATCAACGGTCGCCGGCGCTACAGCCTCTCAGCCTTGCGCGGTCTCCTCGCCGAGCGCCGCAAGCAGGCCTATTTCCGCTTCGAGCTCAAGCGCATGGCGACGGACAATCCGCATCTGATCGACGACATCGGGCTGACGAGGAAAGAGGTCGAGGCGGAAATCGCCAAGCTACCCTTCTGGCAGCGGTGAGGCCGGAATGGCCTGGGCAGAAAAAAGAGAGCGGCCCATTGGACCGCTCTCTTCATTTGCGACCGCCCGAACCTACTTGGCGTTCGGGTTCGGCATCCAGGCCGGCATCGCGACATCGGCATGGGCGAACTGCGGCAGCTTGGCCGACAGGTCTTCCATGTTCTTGATGTCCTTGTCGATCAGCTCCTTCTGGGTGATCAGCGTCGGCGGCACGATGACGTTGTGGCCGGGATCCTCGCCGGCAAGCAACTGCGCCAGCGCGCGCACCGAGACCTGGCCGACGACCGCCGGGTTGGTGGCGGCGGTCGCGGCCCAGGCGCTGTCGGGCTCGCGCATGGCGGCGATGTCCGAGGTCGAGATGTCGGCCGAGTAGATCTTGATGCCCTTGTTCAGGCCCGCCTCGTCGACGGCGATCTTCACGCCCTTGGCGAACTCGTCATAGGGCGCGAACATCACCTTGATGTCGGGATGTGCCTGCAGCACGGAACGCGCCTGGTTGGCGACGGAGTTGGCGATCGGGTTGTCGAGCGTGCCGAACATGGCGACCTCGCTGATGCCCGAATATTTCTTCTTCACGTCGACCCAGGTCTCGTTGCGGCGGTCGAGCGGGGCTATGCCGGCGACATAGACATAGCCGGCCTTCCAGCTCTCGCCATTGTCCTTGACCGCCTGCTCGAGCGCGAGCTTGGCGAGGTCTTTGTCGGACTGCTCGACCTGCGGGATCTTCGGGTTCTCGACATTGACGTCGAAGGCGACGACCTTGATGCCGGCGTCGACCGCGCGCTGGGCGGCGTCCTTCATCGATTCCGTCAGGCCGTGCTGGATGATGATGCCTTGCACGCCGAGCGCGATCGCCTGGTCGACCATGTCGGCCTGGAGCGCCGCATCCTGGCGGCTGTCCAGCACGCGCAGGTCGACGCCGAGCGCCTTGGCCTGCGCCTCGACGCCCGACAGATAGGCCTGGAAGAAGTCGCCGGTCGACAGATAGCGCACCAGCGCGATCTTGACGCCCGGCTTGTCGAACGGCGCCGGACGGTCCGCGGCAAGCGCCGTCCCCTGCATCAGCAGCGCCGCGCCGGCGAGGCCGAGTGCCGCCTTCCCCAAAAGTCTTCTTGTGATGCTCACTTCGTTTTCCTCCATTTGTTATGCCCCGGTCGAAACTATCTCTTGCCCCTGCCGGAAAGGGCGAAGGTGAAGACAAGGGCGACGACAAGCACCGCGCCCTTGACGAAATCCTGCGTGTAGTAAGGCGCGTTCATCATCGTCAGGCCTTGCAGCAGGACGCCGACGAACACCGCGCCGACGGCCGTGCCGAAGGCGTTGGGCTTGGCCGCTCCAAGCACCGCGTAGCCGATGAGCGCCGCCGCGACTGCGTCGAGCAAGAGATTATTACCCGAGGCGATGTCGCCGCGTCCAAGCCGGGCGGCGAGTAAAATCCCGCCGATCGAGGCAAAAACTCCCGAAATCACATAGGCCCAGATTTTGTATGCCTTGACAGGCGCGCCGGCGAGCTCGGCCGCCCTCTCATTGCTGCCGACGGCATACATCATGCGGCCGAAGCGGGTGTATTCGAGGAAGAACCAGATCAGCACCGCGAGCACGACGAGCACCACCACCGAGACCGGGATCAGGTTCGGGATGAAGAAGTCGATGCGGTGGCGGCCGAGCGCCAGGAAGGCTTCCGAGAACTTGCCGTTGGCGACCGAGCCGTCGGGCATGGTCATGCCGGTGGCGATCGAGCGGCCTTCCGTCGGGATGCGCTGCAGGCCGAGCAGCAGGAACATCATGCCGAGCGTCGCCAGCAGATCGGGCACGCGCATATAGACGATCAGCCAGCCATTGATCAGGCCGACGATGACGCCGATGACAAGGCAGGCGATGACGGCGACGATGGCGTTCTGCTCCAGCACGACCATGGCGTAGGAGGCCGCCATCATGGCGCTGGTGGCGACGGAGCCGATCGACAGGTCGAAACCGCCGACGACGAGCGTCGCGGTGACGCCGAGCGCCAGCACGCCGGTGATGGCCACCGACTGGAAGATGAAGACGGCGCTCTGCGGCGAGGCGAAGCCATCGGCTGCAACAGCGAAATAGGCGATCAGCCCGACCAGCAGGACGATGAAGCCGTAGCGGATGGCGTAGTCGCGCAGTGTCATCGAACGCTCCCGCGCCGTTGCCCTGCCCGCCAAACTGGAACTCATGCCTGCACTCCGAGTCTCTTCATCCCGCGATCTCACGCCGCGCTGTGAAGCGGCCCGCCGGCCACTTCCGCCAGCAGTCGGTCGAGGTCGATCTCGGCGTTGCGGTGCTCGCCGACGATCGTATGTTCCGACATCACCAGGATGCGGTCGGCGGTCTCCAGCGCCTCGTCGATCTCGGTGACGAAGATCAGCGTCGCGCGGCCGTCGGCGCTTGCCCTCAGCTTGGCGGCGATGTCGCGGCGCGCCGAGATGTCGACGCCCTGGAAAGGCTCGTCGAGGATGAACAGACGCGAGGCCTGCGACATCCAGCGCGCCACCATCACCTTCTGCTGGTTGCCGCCGGACAGCGCCGACAGCTCGTCCTTCTCGGAGCGGCAAACGATGCCGAGCTCGTCGATCTGGCGGCGGGCGGCGACGCGCTCGGCACGTTTCTTCATGACACCGAGACCCGACATGCGCTTGAGGAACGGCAGGCTGATGTTGCGTTCGATGTTGAAGCCGCCGACGATGCCGCTCGCGGCGCGGTCCTTGGCGACCAGGAAGACGCCGGCGGCGATCGCTTCGCGCGCCGAGCCCGGCGCATAGGGCTTGCCGTCCATATGCATGGTGCCGGCGAGCGGCCGGCGCACACCGAACAGCGTCTCCGCCAGCGCCGTCTTGCCGACGCCGACAAGGCCGGTTATCGCCACCACCTCGCCGGCGCCGAGCGTCATCGAGATCGGCTTTGCTCCATGCGCGAGTTGCAGGCCCTCGGCGGTGAAGACCGCGCGCGCCGAGCTTCTGGCCACGACCCTGTCGAGGTGGATCTTGCGACCGAGCATTGCGTTCACGGCGCCCTCATAGTCGAGCGGCTTCTGGTCGAAAATCCCGGAGACCACGCCGTCGCGCATCGACACGATACGGTCGGCGAGACGCCGGATGTCGGACATGCGATGCGAGATATAGAGGATGGCGACGCCCTGCCCGCGCAGGCGGTCGATCAGCGAGAACAGCCGGTCGGCCTCGGCGCTCGACAGCGAGGAGGTCGGCTCGTCGAGGATCAGGACCTTGGGCTGATGCGCCATGGCGCGAGCGATGGCCACCATCTGCCGATCCGCCAACGACAAGTCGCTGACGCGCGCCCTGAGGTCGATGGCAAGTCCCATGCGGTCCGCGACGGCTCTCGCTTCGGCGCGGACATTGGCAGGCTTGAAAAGCAACGACGCGCCTTTGCCGCTCAACCGGTCGAGCGTCAGGTTGGTGGCGACATCGAGGTCGGCGACCACGCCGTCATTGATGTTCTGGTGCACGGTGACGACGCCGGCGCGAATGGCCTCGGCGGGGGTCTGCGGATCGAAGGCCTTGCCGGCGAGCCGCATCGAGCCTGCGCCGTGTTCGTAGACGCCGCTGACGACCTTCACCAAGGTGGATTTGCCGGCGCCGTTGGCGCCCATCAGCACGGTCACCTCGCCTGCAAAGAGGTCGAGCGAGATGCCGCCAAGCACCTCGTTCTGGCCGAAGGATTTCCTCAGGCCCTCCACATGGAACACGGCATCTGCGCCCATCCGTTCCTCCCGGATCGTGACGCTATGGGCTCGTTCGGCAATTGTCAACACGATTGACATTTGCCAGATCGCTTCCTAGCTTGGCCCCGCCGCCGTGGCTCCGCTATCGTCGGAAACCACGCGCAGGAGGGAGAGCATGATCGGGAAGTTCGAAGCATTGTCGGTGGAGACGCTGCCGAAGCGCCTTGGCGAGACCGCGGCGCTGACCGAGCGCATCGGCAGGGACGCCAGCCACTGGAAGGTACGCGAGGTCGGCGACGGCAATCTCAACCTTGTGTTCATCGTCGAGGGCGACCAAGGCGCCGCGGTGGTCAAACAGGCGCTGCCCTATGTGCGGCTGGTCGGCGACAGCTGGCCGCTGCCCTTGAAACGCTCCTTCTTCGAATATCATGCGCTGACCAGGCAGGAGCGCCGAGCGCCCGGCTCGGTGCCGGCGATCTATCATTTCGACGAGGCCCAGGCGCTGATCGTGATGGAGTACCTGGCGCCGCCGCACATTATCCTGCGGCGCGCGCTGATCGACGGCCGCGAATTGCCGAATATCGCGCGCGACATCGGCCTGTTCATGGCCCGCACGCTGTTCCGCGGTTCCGACCTGCACATGCCGACCAAGGGCCGCAAGGCGGATCTGGCGCTGTTTGCCGACAATGTCGAGCTTTGCGGCATTACCGAGGATCTGGTGTTTTCCGACCCGTATTTTGATGCCAAGTTGAACAGGCATACGTCGCCGCAACTCGACAGCCTCGTCGCCGAATTGCGCGCCGACCGCGACCTCAAGGTCGAGGCGCAGCGGCTAAAACATCTGTTCGCCGCCAATGCCGAGACGCTGCTGCATGGCGACCTGCATTCGGGCTCGATCATGGTGACCGACAGCGAGACCCGGATGATCGATCCGGAGTTCGCCTTCTATGGCCCGATCGCCTTCGACGTCGGCATGCTGCTCGCCAATTTCTGGATGGCCTTCTTCTCGCAGCGCGGCCATGAGGACAAGGGCAGCCGCGCACCGATGCGCGCCTATCTGCTCGGTGTCACCGCCGAGACCTGGACAGTGTTCCGCGCCGAGTTCGCCAATCTGTGGCGGACCGAGCGCACCGGCATGCTCTACCAGAGGAGCCTGTTCGAGGATCAGGGCGACCTGCTTGGCTCCGAGCAGGCGCTCGACCATATGCTGCATTCCATCTGGGACGACCTGCTCGGCTTCGCCGGCATCGAGGTGCACCGGCGCATCCTCGGCCTCGCCCACAATGCCGATTTCGAGGCTATTGCCGATCAAGACCTGCGCGCCAGATGTGAGGCCAAGGCTTTGCGCTTCGGCCGCCACATCGCCGTCAACCGGCGCCAGATCCACAGCATCGACGAGGTCAACAATCTGGCCGCGCTGATCGAACAGGAGAAGCGAATTTGAACGTCGGCGAACGCCACTACCGCACCATCTGGCTGAGCGACGACAAGCGGTCGGTCGAGATCATCGACCAGCGCTGGCTGCCGCACGAGTTCCGCATCGAGACGATCGGAACGGTTGCCGGCATCGCCACCGCGATCCGCGACATGTGGGTGCGCGGCGCGCCGCTGATCGGCGTCACCGCCGCCTACGGCGTCGCCATACAGATGAAAGACGATGCATCTGACGAAGCGCTCGACGCGGTGTGGGAGACGCTCAACAAGACGCGGCCGACGGCGATCAATCTGCGCTGGGCGCTGGACGAGATGCGACGGCATCTCAAGCCGATTGCACCCGCAGAGCGCGCGGAAGCCGCTTACCGGCGCGCCGCCGCAATCGCCGACGAGGATGTCGGGCTGAACCGCGCCATCGGCGAGAACGGACTTGCGATCATCAAGCAGATCGCCGCGCGCAAGAAGCCGGGCGAAACGGTCAACATCCTGACCCATTGCAATGCCGGCTGGCTGGCGACGGTCGACTACGGCACCGCCACCGCGCCGATCTATCTGGCGATGGAGGCCGGCATCCCGGTGCATGTCTATGTCGACGAGACGAGGCCGCGCAACCAGGGCGCCCAGTTGACCGCCTGGGAGATGGCCGGGCACGGCGTGCCGCACACGCTGATCGTCGACAATGCCGGCGGCCATCTGATGCAGCATGGCGACATCGACATGGTGATCGTCGGCACCGACCGCACCACGGCCAATGGCGATGTCTGCAACAAGATCGGCACCTACCTGAAGGCTTTGGCCGCAGCCGACAACGACGTGCCCTTCTATGTCGCGCTCCCCTCGCCCACCATCGACTGGACGGTTGCCGATGGGCTGAAGGAAATCCCGATAGAGGAGCGCTCGGGCGACGAGGTTTCGCTGGTCTGGGGCAAGACTTCCGACGGCAAGATCGCCCAGGTGCGCGTCTCGCCGGACGCGACGCCGGCGGCCAACCCCGCCTTCGACGTGACGCCGGCGCGGCTGGTGACCGGGCTGATCACCGAGCGAGGCGTGGCCAAGGCCTCGCGCGAAGGGTTGAAGGCAATGTTTCCGGAGCGTGGGTGACTAGCTGATCTCTCCAGCACGTCGTCATTCTCGGGCTTGACCCGAGAATCCATGCCGTGACCTCCGTCATCGAGCGCAACGGTGCAGAATTCTGTAACCGTTGCAATGCCTTAGCGCCACGGCATGGATCCTAGGGTCTGCGCGCGTCGCTTCGCTCCTTGCTCCGCCCTAGGATGACGACCGCGATATCATCGCCAGTTGACACTATTGCCCTGCTCTCCCATAAAACGTGCGTTAATGTTCTCAGGGCGGGGTGAAAGTCCCCACCGGCGGTAAGGGCGATTTCGATCGCTCAAGCCCGCGAGCGCCTTCCAACCTATCGGAAGGGTCAGCAGATCCGGTGCGATTCCGGGGCCGACGGTTAAAGTCCGGATGGAAGAGAACGTACGCAAGACGGCCCGCTCGCGCGGGCCGGATTTTGCGTCGTGCGTCCTGATTCTGGTTCGAAACGGAAGGAAGGACCCATGAATCAGCATTTCCCCAAAGACCATACTCTCCGTCGTGTCGCCGTCATCCGGGCGCGTTGGCATGCCGATATCGTCGACCAATGCGTGACGGCCTTCGAGACGGGCCTTGCCGCCCTCGGCGGTTTTACCGTCGAGGTCTTCGACGTGCCGGGCGCTTACGAGATCCCGCTGCACGCCAAGACGCTTGCCGAGACCGGCCGTTACGCCGCGATCCTCGGCACCGCCTTCGTCGTCGATGGCGGCATCTATCGCCACGACTTCGTGGCAAGCGCGGTCATCGACGGCATGATGAACGTGCAGCTCGTGACCGGCGTGCCGGTGCTGTCGGCGGTGCTGACGCCGCACAACTACCATGACAGCGCCGAGCATCGCCGCTTCTTCCACGAGCATTTCACCGTGAAGGGCAAGGAAGCGGCCAAGGCCTGCGTCGAGATCCTCGCCGCGCGTGCGCGGATCGCCGCCTAATGCATGTCGCCCAAAAGTGCGCAGCGGTTTTGGGAGAACGACATGCATGAAAGCAAAAACCTAAAGCGCGGCGCCTGAATCCGTTTCAGCGCGACGCGCTTTAGCCTCGACAAGGCGGATTTCAGCCCTGCAACAAGAATTGCGGCCGAAAAGGCTCCGAAAGGTTGCGGTAGCTCCGAAATCCGGCCAGAAGCAACGGGGCCGCCCGACGTCCGGGCGGCCTTTTCAAACACGGGCTCGAACCAGATACGGAGACTATTCGTTGGCTCGCATCACACTGAGACAATTGCTCGACCATGCCGCCGAACATGGCTATGGCGTGCCTGCCTTCAACATGAACAATATGGAACAAGGCCTCGCCATCATGGAGGCGGCGGAGGAGACCAAGTCGCCGGTCATCCTGCAGGCCAGCCGCGGCGCGCGTGCCTACGCCAATGACGTGGTGCTGGCCAAGCTGATCGACGCGCTGGTCGAGATCCATCCCGACATCCCGGTCTGCATGCATCTCGACCACGGCAACAACGAAGCCACCTGCGTCACCGCCATCCAGTACGGCTTCACCTCGGTGATGATGGACGGCTCGCTGAAGGAGGACGGCAAGTCGCCGGCCGACTACGCCTATAATTCCGGCATCACGCGGCGCGTCGTCGACATGGCGCATTGGGGCGGCGTCTCGGTGGAAGGCGAGATCGGCGTGCTCGGCTCGCTGGAAAGCGGCGGCGGCGAGCAGGAGGACGGCCACGGCGTCGAGGGCGCGATCAGCCATGACCAGTTGCTGACCGATCCGGTGCAGGCCGAGCAGTTCGTGCGCGACACGCATGTCGACGCGCTGGCGGTGGCCATGGGCACCAGCCACGGCGCCTATAAATTCTCGCGCAAGCCAGACGGCGCGGTGCTGGCGATGAACGTGATCGAGGAGATCCACCGCCGCCTGCCCAACATGCATCTCGTCATGCATGGCTCGTCCTCGGTGCCGGAGGACTTGCAGGAGATCATCAACAAATATGGCGGCCAGATGAAGCCGACCTGGGGCGTGCCGGTGGAAGAGATCCAGCGCGGCATCAAGCATGGCGTGCGCAAGATCAACATCGACACCGACAACCGCATGGCGCTGACCGGCGCCATCCGCAAGGTGCTGACCGAGAACCCGTCGGAATTCGATCCACGCAAATATCTGACGCCGGCGATGGCCGCGATGAAGAAGCTCTGCAAGGAGCGCTTCGAACAGTTCGGCACCGCCGGCAACGCGCCGAAGATCAAGCCGATCCCGCTGGCCGACATGGCCAAGCGCTACAAATCGGGCAGCCTCGACCCGAAGTTCGGCTGAGCCGATCAATCCCCGCGACCGGTTCGATCCCGGTCGCGGGCATGTACCCCGCCGAAGCGGGGCGGAACTTCAAGCCGACAAATCGGTTCCTGCTCAGAGACCTTCCGCACCCATCGAAGGGAAGGAGCATGTCATGAGCAAGGATCGCGACGACGAAGGGCCGGTTTTCTCCGGCCAGAATGTCCGGCAGGGCGAGATCATCCTGCGTACGCGCGCGCAACGCATCATCTTCATCGCAGGGCTGGTCGGTATCGTGGTGCTGGCGCTGGTGCTCAGTCTCACCGCGCATTGAGGGTTGTCGCCCGCGAAAAGCCGGGGTTGCGCCAAGGAACCATCACCGGCTCCGCCGGTTGAACGTCGCAGACGAAACTGAGGCGCGGCGACCTTTCACCGCCCTGTCGAAACCATGTTCGAGACCCTTTGCTGCGACATGCCGCTTCATCCGACCTGGTCTGACCTCGTCGGGCGGCTCTTGGTCACGCTGCTGGCAGGCTTTCTCATAGGCTTGAATCGTGAGGCGCGCGGGCATTCCGCCGGGCTGAGGACAACCATTCTGGTCGGCTTGGCGGCCTGCGTGGCCATGGTCCAGGCCAACATGCTGCTCGATGTTTCCGGCAAAGGGCCGGATTCCTTTGTGCGCATGGACGTCATGCGATTTCCGCTCGGCGTGCTCACCGGCGTCGGCTTCATCGGCGGCGGCGCGATCCTGCGGCGAGGCGATCTCGTCACCGGCGTCACAACCGCCGCCACGATGTGGATCATGACCATGATCGGCCTCGCTTTCGGCGGTGGCCAGTACGGGCTCGGCGCAATCGCGACCGTGCTGACGCTGGTGACCCTGCAAGCCCTGAAGTGGGTCGATTTGAAGATTTCTCGCGATCACAAAGCTATCCTTTCGGTCTCATGGCCGAACAGTTCGCCGCCCGACATCGGGGACATGGTGCGCCCCCTCGGCTATGACGCGCGCTTCGTCGGCATGGAGCACGACGCCGGCCGCGACCGCTTTGTTTTTTCTTTCAACGTTCAATGGAAGCAGCCTGACGCGGTCGAGCCTTCGACAGAAGTGCTGGCGGTGATCGCCGAGCACTGCGCAGTCGAGCGGTTCGAAGTGATCGGCGAGAAGCCGACCTGAGCAAGATCAGGACGTGGCAGCCATCTCCTGCCCTCCGAGATAAAGCCGGTGCAGTTCGTCCGGCGATTGGCGCAACTTCGCGCAATCGCCGTCATAGACGACGCGGCCGCGGCGCATGACATAGGCGCGGTTGCCGATCGACAGCGCAAGCGCCGCGAACTGCTCGACGAGGACGACGGCCAGTCCGTCATCGGCGAGCTTGCGCACGGCCGTCATCAGCCGCGTGACGATGACCGGCGCCAGGCCGGCCGACATCTCGTCGATGAGCAGAACCTTCGGCCGGGTGAGGAGCGCGCGCGCGATGACCAGCATCTGCTGTTCGCCGCCCGAAAGCAGGCTTGCCTTCACCGAACGGCGCTGCACCAGCTCGGGAAAAAGCGCATAGGCTTCCGCGATGTCGGCACCCGGATGCAGGCTGACGCGCAAATTCTCTTCCGTCGTCAGCTGCCGGAAGACGGTGCGGCCCTGCTCGACATGGGCGAGCCCTTCGCGCGAGCGGGTGCCGGGCCGTGCCTTCTGCAACTCGCGGCCGTCGATGGCGATGGCGCCTCCGGCGACCGGGATGATGCCGGACAGTCCCTCGAGCAGCGTCGTCTTGCCGGCGCCATTGGCGCCGAGCACCACGCTGATCGCGCCGCTCTCGGCGGTGAGATCGACCGACGAGACGACCGGCAATTCGGCGCGGTTGATCGACAGGTTGGAAACGACGAGCCTGCTCATGCCGCCACGCTCTCTTCCTCGATGCCGAGATAGGCCTTCTTCACCGCGCGTTCGCCGAGCACCTTGGCCGGTGGACCGGAGGCGATGACTTGGCCGAAATCGAGCACGGTGACCTCCGAGCAGACCGCCCGCACCAGGTCCATGTCGTGCTCGACCAGAAGCACCGCCGAGCCGAACAGTTTAGGGATCTCGGCGATGCGCTGGCCAAGCCGTAGCGTTTCTTCATGCGACTGGCCGGCGGCCGGCTCGTCGAGCAGCACGACGGCCGGGCGTGCAGCGACGACGCCCGCGACATCGAGCAGCCGCCTTGTGCCGGCATCGACCGAAGCCACCAGCGTGTCGAGATGCGGACAGTCGAGCCAGTCGAGCACCGCCCTGGTCTCGTTCACCGACAGGCCCTTGGCCGCAAGCGCCAGATAGCCGCCGACGGTCAGCTCCGGCGCGATGCGGTTGGTCTGCCAGGTACGACGCACGCCGTCGCGGGCACGCAGATGCGCCGGCACGTCTTCGAGCGGCTTGCCTCCCAGCCGCACGCTGCCCTGATAGGACGACAGGAAGCCAGCGACGGCATCGATGAAAGTCGACTTGCCTGCGCCGTTCGGGCCGATCAAGCCGGCAACCGTACCGGCGGCAACGCTCAGGCTGACATTGTTCAGCGCGACCACGCTGCCATAGCGAACCGTCAATCCCTCGATGGTGAGGACCGGGCCGGCGGCGCGCTCGATTGTGGACGGCAATTCCGAGGCAGACACGGCGGCGGCTTTCGGCGCGCGCGCCGGCAGCAATTTGCGGAACTGGCGCCGGAAGGTCTCGCTCATCGTCTCGCCGCTCGACAGTGCCTGGGTTGCGCCGATAGCAAACAGCACATTGCCGATGTCCTGCGGCCAGTCCAGCCGGCGCAGGATTTCCGGGAACATGACGACGAGCAGGCCGCCGATGATCGCACCCTCGGCGAAATGCGCGCCGGCCATCACCGACACCGCATAGAGCGACAGCGACTGCATCATGCTGAAATTCTCGGCGACCAGCGTGCCGAGATAGCCAGCGAGCAGACCGCCGGAAATGCCGGCGACGAAGGCGCTGAGCGCAAAGGCCGAGAGCTTGGCGGTGGCGATGCTGACGCCATGCGCGGCGGCGGCGCGCTCCGAGTGACGCACCGCCAGCCAGGACGCGCCGAGCCGCGAGCGACTGATGAATCCAAGCGCCACGGCGATCGCCACATAGAAGAGCAGCACGAAGACGAAATAGCCCTCGTCGCTGTCGAACAGTTCCGGCCGCGGTACCTGCAGGAAGTCGGTCTGGCCGGGATAGGTCATGGTGGCCAGGATGGTGTCGAAGGCGGTGGCGAAGGAGAGCGTGACGATGGCGAGGTTGATGCCGCGCAGCCTCAGCGCCGGCAGGCCGATGGCAACGCCGAACGGGACGGCCGCAAGGCCGCCGATCAGGATCCACGCCGCTAGGCCGCCCGGCGCCTGGGCGAGGTTGAGATAGCCGACCGTCCAGGCGCCGACGCCGGCGAAGGACATCTGGCAGAGCGCGATCATGCCGGTGCGGCCGGCGACGAGACCGAGGCTCTGCAGCGCGACGCCAGTGATCAGCACCGAGGTTGCAAGGAACACCCAATAGGAGGGCAGCAGGCCGGCATAGGCGACGCCGCCGGCGATAAGCGCCACGACGATGAGGGTCAATGAGGCCCGAAGACTAGCGCGCTTCATCCCAACGGGCCTCCCGCTGCGTCCAGAGAAGAACGGCGAGCACCACCAGGAACGGGATGGCGCTGCGATACTGGCTGATGCTGTCGATGGAGCTCGCCAGCCCTTCGACGATGCCGAGCGCGATGCCGCCGGCCAGCGTCCACCAGAAGCTGCGGAAGACGCCGATGAGTGCCGCGGCGAGCGCCGGCACGACAAGCAGGCTAAGCGTCATGAAGTTCGGCGAGCGCTGCGGCGCGATGATCATCAGCGCGAAAGTGGTGAAGGCGCCCGTCATGCCCCATACCAGTAGCGACAGGATCTGCACCCGCACGCCGAGCAGCTCCGCCGCCATCGGCCGGTCGGCCAGCGCGCGCAGATTGAGGCCGACCTTTGTCCGGTTGAGGAAGAGGTCGGAAAGGATGGTGAACAGCACCGCGAGCCCGATGGTGAGCACCGAGGCGATGGTCACCTCTACGCCGGCGAGACGGAAGGCCGAGCCCGGGAACAGCTCGGGCATGTTGTGCGGATGCTGGCCGCCTGTCAGGCGCAGACCTATGGCGATCAGGCCGACGAGCAGCGCCACCGTCACCGCCGCCTTGGTCGAAGCAGTCGCTTCGCCGAACCACCGCGTCATGATGTAGCCGATTGCGACGCCGGTCAGCGTGCCCGCCGCAATCCCCGCCAGCACCGAGGGCCAGATCGGGAAACCGGCCTCGAACAAGGCGATCAGCACGAAGGTTCCGGCGGTGCCGATCGCGGCCCCGGTGAAATTCACCACGGCGACGAGCCGGTAGGTGAAGACGGCGCAGACGCCGAGCAGGGCATAGGTGCCCCCGGCCGTCAGTCCCGCCACGGCGGATGTGAGCAATGCGTTCATCTCGTATCCCGATCCGGAGGACAGCGCGGCCAGCCGCGCCGTCCGGTTCAAGCGACCATCACTTGGCCTGCGGCAGCACGACCCAGTCCGGCGTCTCGACCTTCCAGGCGCCGGCCTCGAGCTTCATCACCTTGGTGGCCTGCATCGGCGAATGCGTCTTGGCCTTGCCGAATACGTAAGGCGAGCCGGCGAGCGGGTTGGTGAGCGGCTGCATGTCGTGCAGCGCCTTGGCCACGCTTTCGCGCGTCACCTCGCCGTCGATCGAGGCGACCACCTTGAGGAACAGCTCGGCGGCGAGGTAGCCGCCCTGCGAGAAGGCGGTGAGCGGCCGGTTCGCCTTCTGCATGTCGGCAATCCATTGCGCGTTGGCGGCCGAGTTCTTCTCGGTGTAGGGCTCCCACTCGGTGCCGACATAGATCGGCTGCTTGGTGTCGGCCAGCGCCTTGGCGACCTGCTCGGTGTAGCCGGGCGCCAGGAAGAGCCAGTTGATGCCGGTGATCTTCTGGGCATCGACGGTCTTGATCAGCTGCACCACCTGCGGCTCGACTTGGTTGGTCAGCACCGCGTCGCAGCCGGCGTCTCGCGCCTTGATGACATAAGGCGTCAGATCGCCCTGGAAGGGCAGCGTCAGGTCGATCAGGTGGATCTTCTGGCCGCTGATCTTTTCCCAGTTCTCGATCGCCTTCTTGTAGGCCTCCTGGGTGCCGCCGATGATGATGAAGAAGGCGCAGAGCTTCTTCGTCTTCAATTCGTTGGTCGCGTAGTAGGCCATCGCCGTCGACAGCGTGTAAGGGCCGACATTGACCGGCGCGACATTGGGCGAGGAGAAGCAGGCGGCGTCGACGCCGAGACCCTGCACCGAAAGGATCTTCTTGCGGCTGTAGGTGGCGGAGTTGACGGCGCAGTCGAGCAGGCTGGCCGAGCCGACCAGCGCCACAGCCTCCTTGTTGTCGATCAGGTCGCGCGCGGCTTGCGCGGCGACCGCCGGATCGGCCTTGTCGTCGGCAATGGTGTAGTCGATCTTACAGCCATTGATGCCGCCGGCGGCATTGACCGCATCGAAGGCGGCCTGGGTCGCCTTCGGCACTTCGGAGAAATCGGCCGGGCCAGTGACGGTCGACACGGCGCCGACCTTGATGGCGCCGTCCTTACAAGTCGGGCCGGCGGCGGAAGCCGTGCCGGCCATGGCGGCAAGGCCGATGCCGGCAAATGCCGCTGCGAGCAGTCTCGATTTCCAATGCATGTTTCAGTCTCCCATTTTTGTCATACGTTACTTGTTTTCAGGCGGCAGCCAGCGCCGGCCCGGCAATGCTGGCGGCGTCAATGGCGGCGAATTTCACCAGCGTGCGGGCGATGGTCTCGCGCTCGATGTCGCGAACGATGAACACCAGCCGGGTGCGGCGGTCGTGCGAAGGCCAGCGGTCGAGCCGCGCCGGCGGATGAAAGACATGCTGCACGCCGTGGAGCACCAGTGGCTGCTCCGGCTCCTCCGTGGTGCGCACGATGCCCTTGAAGCGCAGCAGATCCTCGCCCTTCAGCGCCGCGACATAGTCCAGCCAGCGGGCGAAAGCGGCCCACTCGACTGGCTTGTCGATGATGAAGCTGAAGGACCGGATGCCGTGGTGTGTGTCGCGATGATGATCGTGACCATGGTGGCAATCAGCTCCGCATTCATGGTCGTGGTGATCAGCCGCTTCGAGCCGCGCGGCGATGCGGGTCACATCTGCCGCAGCATCGGCGGGCAGGCTCTTCAGCAGATCGAGTTCGACTTCGCCGTTGCGGGCAACGGTTTGCTCGACGGTCGGTGCCAAATGCGCCAGTCGGTGCTGCAAACCGCCGAGTACCTCGTTCGAGACGAGATCGGTCTTGGTGATCAGCAGCCGGTCGGCGACGGCGACCTGCTTGGCGGCTTCCGAATGACGGTGAAGCGTCGCCGCGCCATTCACCGCATCGACGGTGGTGACGACACCGCCGATGCGAAAGCGAGCCGTGAGCTCAGCTTCGGCCATCAGCGTGTGCAGGATCGGCGCCGGGTCGGCGAGACCCGTCGTTTCGATGATCACTTGAGAGAGCGGTGGCGTCTCGCCGACGCTACTCTTGCGGTCAAGCTCCTTCAGCGTGGCAACCAGGTCGCCGCGCACCGTGCAGCAGACGCAGCCATTGTCGAGCAGCGTGAACTGCTCTTCGCTGGCCTCGATCAGCAGATGGTCGAGCCCGACGGCGCCGAACTCGTTGACGATGACGGCCGCACCGGCAAGCGACGGCTGGCGCAGCAGGCGGTTCAGCACCGTCGTCTTGCCGCTGCCGAGGAAGCCGGTGAGAATTGTCACCGGTATCCTCGTGTCGCTGGAAGGATCAGGCGCGCTCATAGACCACCCTCCCCTCGAACCAGGTCGTCAGCACCTTGGTGTCGGCGAGGTCCTTGGCCGGCGTCTCCAGCACGTTGCGGTCGAGCACGATGAGGTCGGCGGACTTGCCGATCTCGATCGAGCCGACGGTGTCGGCGAGGCCGACCGCGCGGGCCGAATTGATGGTGAAGATCTCGAGCGCGGTAGCGATATCGATCGCCTGCTCCGGCCAAAGCGACGCGCCCGGAAACTCGCCGCTCGGGTTGCGGCGCGTCACCAGGCCTTCGATGCCGTCCCACGGATCAGGGTTCGGCATCACCGGCCAGTCGGAGCCGCCGGCAAGCAGCGCGCCGGCGGCAAGCAGATCCTTGTTCGGCCAGAAGCGCAGCGCGCGCGCCTCGCCCATCGTCTGCTTATGGCCTTCGAGGAAGCTCGTCGGATACCACAGGAAAGGCGAAAGGTCGGCGACGACGCCGAGCTCGGCGAAGCGGGCGATATCGTCCGGCGCGATGTAGCTCGCATGCGCGATGTGATGCTTCAGCTTGGTCGGCCCATTGAAGGAGCGCGCGACGTCGATGGCGTCGAGCGCCTGGCTGACGGCGGCGTCACCAGCGCAGTGGATCTTAACGCCGAGGCCGAGCTTCTCGCATTTGCCGATCCAGCGGATCAGCTCCGGCACGGTGACGATCGTCGAGCCGCGGAAACAGCAGCCCAGCACGGGGTCCTTGGTGTAAGGCTCGTGGAAGGCGGCGGTGCGCGCGCCCGGCACGCCATCGAGGAAGATCTTGACGAAGTCCGGTTTCGCGTGAACGCCGCGATATTGCTCGCGCAAAGCGATCAGCTCTTCGCCGGCAATGCCGAACATGAAGGAGGGTTCGACCGCGGGCATGGCCGAGACCGACCATGCGGTCAGCTCGCCGCGATCGTCGAGGCCTTTCAGGGCCGCCAGGATCGGCTGCATGGCGGCGGCGTCGAGGAACGCGGTGACGCCGTATGAGTTGAGGGTAGCGATCGAGCGCGCCATCGCGGCGCGGTCCATCTCCTCGGTGTAATGGCCGGATTGCGCGATGGTGCGCTCGACGATGCCGGCGGCGGATTCGATCATCATGCCGGTCAGCGCGCCGGTCGCCGGATCGCGGCCGATGGAGCCCTTCTTGGGATCGGGCGACGACGCGGAAAGGCCGGCCAAGCCAAGCGCTTCTGAATTGACCCAGCGGTTGTGATAGGTGTCGTCGCGCAGCATCACCAGCCGGCCGTGGCTCACCCGGTCGAGCGCCGCCAGCGCCTCCAGCCGGTTGAGCTTCGGCAACAGATCGCTGCCCCATTGTCCGCCGATGATCCAGGAGCCTTCCGGCGCCTTGGCCGCGGCCTCGCCGACGCGCGCGATCAGCGTCTCGAAGCTTGCGGTCGGCGGGAAGCGCAGCTCGAAAAGTTCGGCCTGGCCGCCCATCATCAGATGCGCGTGCACGTCGACGATGCCAGGCATCATCATCGCGCCCTTGAGGTCGACGACGCGGGTGGCAGGGCCCATCAGCGCGGCGACGTCAGCGCCCTCGCCGACCACGATGATACGGCCGCCCTTGACGGCGACGGCCGAGGCCCAGGGCCGCTTGCGGTCGAGCGTGTAGATGCGGCCATTGGTGAAAACCAGGTCGGCGTTTCTGTCGGGCATTCTCTCTCCTCCTCTCTCGCTGGCCGCACCCTCATGCTGGCGAGCGAGCAAGTTTCAATTCACGTCACACCGCCCTGTTCTGTGTCGGGGCGCGGCCGCCGCCGTCCGCCACCAGCACCGCGCCGGTGACGAAGGACGCTTCGTCCGACGCGAGGAACAGGCAGCAGGAGGCGATCTCTTGCGGTTCGGCGACACGGCGCAGTGCGATGCGGCTGGTCAGTGCCGTGAATTCCCCTTCGGGCGTCGAGCCATTGGCGCTTGCGGCGACTTTCATCTCGTAGACGCTCATCGGCGTGCGCACCCAGCCGGGCGCGACCGCATTGGCGCGGATGCCGTCGACACCATGCGCGAACGCGAGCGAGCGGGTGTAGGAGACGAGTGCTGCCTTGCTCGCCGAATAGGCGGCGTTCTGGCCGCTGGCGTTGAAGGCGCCGACCGAGGCGATGTTGACGATCGCGCCGCCGCGCGCCTTGAGCAGCGGCAGCGCCGCGCGGCAGACCATCATCGAGCCGGTGACGTTGACGGCAAAGCTCTTGGCCCAGGTCTCGTCGCTCAGCGTCTCAGGCTCGTCGAGGATCATGACGCCGGCGGCGTTGACGACGATGTCGAGACGTCCACCGCAGGCATCGATGGCGCTGGTGATGTCACCGGCGTTGGTGATGTCGCCGTGCACGGCAATGCCGCCGCTGACCTTGGCCGCTTCCTCCAGCACCTTCCCGCCATGGCCGTAGGCGACGATCTTGGCGCCCTCTCGCCCGAACAGTTCGGCGGTGGCGCGACCCATGCCGGTGGCGGCGCCGGTAACCAGGGCCGTGCGGCCTTCGAGGCGGCGGCTCATGCCAGCCCCCAATGCCGCTCGACGGCATATCCGGTCTCCGGCAGGGTCGAGCCGCCGTCGACGACGATGGTCTGGCCGGTCAAGTATTTCGCCTGCTCGGAAGCGAGGTAGAGCATGGCGTAGGCGATGTCGTCGGCCTCGCCGAGACGACCCATGGGAATGAATTGGCCGAGGCGGTCCGCCACCTCCGGCTTGCTCATCGTGCCGCGGCCGGGCTTGGCGATAAAGCCCGGCTCGACGCCGTTGACGGTGATGCCGTCGCGCGCGAATTCGAAGGCGGCGCCCCGGATGAAGGCGTTGACGCCGGCCTTGGCGGCCGAATAGTGCGCGCCGCCGGCCATGGCGACGCGCGCCGACACCGACGAGGTGACAAGGACGCGACCGAAACGGTTGGCGCGCATTGCGGGCGCCGCCGCCTGCGCCAGCCAGAAACAGGCTTTCAGGTTGATAGCCAGCGCCTCTTCGAGCTTGTCCTCGTCGAGCTCCTCGACCGAGGCCCAGGGGCAGCCGCCGGCATTGTGGACGACGATGTCGAGCCGGCCGGCCTCGCGCGCGACATTGCCGACGAGTGTGTGAAGCGCGGCGCGGTCGAGCCCGGCAAGCGCAACGGCGCGTGCGGACAGGCCGCGCGCGGAGAGTTCCGCGGCAAGCGCCTCGGCGACATCCAGCGTTCGATTGGCAATGACCACCGAGGCGCCGGCCTCGGCAAAGCGGGTGACGATTGCCGCACCGATGCCGCGCCCGCCGCCGGTCACCAGCGCCACCTTGCCCGTGAGATCGAACGGGGTCGCCATCGTTCAGACGACGCCCGCGCCACGGACGAGATCGACGAAACGGCCGAAGACCTCCGTATGGCGATCGACATCGGCCGGCGACGTCGCCGGGCACATCAGGAACATGGTGTGGAACGGCGTCACCAGCATGCCTTCGTTCATGTAGAAGGCATGCAAAAGCGTCTCAAGGTCGCCGCGCCGGCCGGCGATGACGTCGGCGCCGCTGCGCGGCGGGTTCGGCATGAACATGATCTCGGCGCGGGCGCCGGTCTGCGTCACGTGCCAGGGCAATTTGTTCCCGGCGATGATTTTGCGCGCGGCTTCGGCAAGGCGTGTGGCGTTGGCAATCATCCGCTCGAAATTGGCCGGCGTGAGCACTTCTTCCAGCACCGCGCGCATGGTGGCGACGGTTAGCGCGTTACCGGCCAGCGTGCCGCCGATGCCGAGATGCGCCGACTGGCGCACGCGTGGATTGACCATCGGCACGATCTTCCACAGCCGCTCGGCAATCTCCCGCGAGACGCCGAAGATGCCGGCCGGAATGCCGCCGGCGATCGCCTTGCCGGCGACCAGCATGTCCGGCTCCAGCCCGTGCAGCGCGGTGTAGCCGCCAGGCCCGCTGGAGATGGTGTGCGTCTCGTCGATGATCAGCACCGTGCCGGTGCGGCGGGTGATCTCGCGCAGCGCCGTATGAAAACCCTCGGCGACCGGGATCATGCCGAAATTGGTCATCAGCGGCTCGGTCAGCACGCAGGCGACGTCGCCATGCGACAGCGCTTCTTCCAGCGCGGCGATGTCATTGAACTCGACCACCCTGGAGACGGCCGAATGATCGACGCCGTTCGGGTGGATCATGTTGCGCATACCGATCTTGCCGTCGCGGATCTCGACATGCGCCTCCTCGACGCCGCCGTGATAGCAGCCGGAGAAGACCAGCACTTTCGGGCGGCCGGTGATCATGCGGGCAATGCGGATGGCGCCGCGATTGGCGTCGGTGGCCGAGGTGGTCAGCGTCCAGTAAGGCAGGCCGAAGCGGCGCGTCAGCTCGGCGCCGACCCAAAGGCTGTCCTCGGTGGGCAGCATCATCGTCGCGCCGTTCTGCAATTGGTGGAGCGCAGCGCGCGTCACCGCTTCGGGCGCATGGCCGCACATGCCGCCGGTGTCGCCCAGCGCGAAGTCGACATAGACATGGCCGTCGATGTCGGTGATATGCGCACCACGGGCCGAAGCGGCATAGACCGGGAAGCCGCCGGCCCAGCGGCGCATCCAGTGCGACGGCCCGCCATAAAGGAAATGCGTCTTGCCCTCTTCCCAGGCCGCCGCCGAGCGCGGATGCGTGTCGAGGAACCGCGCCTGCTCGCGGTCGAGCAGGTCTTCGATCGTTGCTGATTGCAAAGCGGTCTTGCTGGCGGCCGTCACGGCGCTGAACTCTCCCTGGCGCGCCAAATTCCGAGGCGCGTAGCCGTTCCTAGTCGGTTCATTATTTGAACCAGTGTTTTGTATGTTATAGACACACTGAAGGCAGGAAGGGCGCCTGTCAAGTTAATTCACATGCGAAGTATCTTGGAGAATGCGCGATGAGCACGGTGGGCAAGGCGGTGTCGCTGCTGGAGTTGTTCACGCTGCACGAACCGGAGATCGGCCTCTCCGACCTCGCGCGCCGCGCCGGTCTCGACAAGGCCACCGCCAGGCGTCTTCTGATGGCGCTTGCCGCGCACCGGCTGATCGAGCAGGAGCCGCGCAGCCGCCGCTACCGACTGGGCGCCGGCCTGTCGCGGCTCGCCCGCATCCGCGACGCGCATTTCCCCTTCGTGCGCCTCGCCGCGCCGGTCATCCGCGAGCTGTCGCTCGAAACCGGCGAGACGGTGCATCTGTCCGAGTTCAGCGCCGGCGCGCTGCTCACGCTGCATGTCGAGCTGTCGACCAAGGCCAACCGCGTCAATGTCGATGTCGGCCAAGTGCTGCCGCTGCACGGCACCGCCTCGGGCATCGCGTTCCTTGCTGCCTCACGCCTGGAAGCGGTCGGCGCCTATCTGGAGAAGCCGCTGCAGGCCTTCACCTCGTTCACGATGACGCAGCCGGACGACCTGGTGAAAGCCATCGCGCTTGCCGCCTCACGCGGTTATTCGCGCAGTGCCCAGGGTTATGAGGAAGGCGTGCACAGCATCGGCGCCGCGATCCTCGGCGCCGACGGCCAGCCGATCGGCACGCTGGCCGTCGCCTCGCCGGTCTCGCGCGTCGACGATGCGACAGCGGCCGGACAAGGCGAGGCGGCGGTCAGGGCAGCCAGGCTGATCTCGGCGCGGCTGACCGGCGAGGCGTGAGGCGCCCCACCGGCGCCCAAAGCCCACGGACCTCTACTTTGAGACATTTTTAACCTACGCGTTCCGTTTGTGAACATCGTTCATTTTTCTCTTGAACGTCGTTCACGATGTGCTACGATGCACCCGTGAACAACGTTCAAAGCAATATGTCCGGCTTGAAACAGACCGACGCCTATCCGGCTTAACGCTGAAACGAAAGGATCATATCGATGCTCGCCGACTGCCAAGCCCGCAAACAGTCAAGTGCCTGGAAGGCCTGGAGACCGATCATGGACGACGGATTCCAGGCGCCAAGAACAAGAAACAAATGGATCGGATCGAACCGCAGTAACGAAGTTTAACCGCTTCCCGATAAACAAGGCTCAAACCGCGCAAGTGTCCGCTCCGTCCATTCGGATCGCCAGCCGGACTTGCCCAATGGAAATTGCCATGAACACCCATCTGATGATGTCGCGGCGCTTCGCGCCTCTCTTCTGGACGCAATTCCTCTCGGCCTTCAACGACAATTTCCTGAAGAACACGCTGGTGTTCCTTATTCTCTTCACGCTGGCGAAGGATCAGGCCGCGTCGCTGGTGACGCTGGCCGGCGCTGTCTTCATGGCGCCGTTCCTATTGCTTTCGGCGCTGGGCGGCGAGATCGCCGACCGCTTCGACAAGGCGCTGATCGCACGCCGCCTGAAATTCACCGAAATCGCCGCGGCCGCCGTCGCCGTCGTCGGCATCGCGCTGTCCTCGATCCCGGTGCTGATGACGGCACTCTTGATGTTCGGCATCATCTCGGCGCTGTTCGGGCCGATCAAATACGGCATCCTGCCGGATCATCTCGAGCGCAAGGAACTGCCCAAGGCCAATGCCTGGATCGAGTCGGCGACCTTCGCGGCGATCCTCGGCGGCACCATCGCCGGCGGCGTCGTCTCGGCCGACGGCATCGGGGTCGCGGTGTTCGGGCCGATCATGATGGCGCTGGCCGTCGGCTGTTGGTTCGTCAGCCGCTACATCCCGTCCACCGGCTCGGCCGCGCCCAACCTCACCATCGACAAGAACATCTTGCGCTCGACCTGGCGGCAGGTCGCCGACTTGCGCACCGACACGCGCATCTGGCGCGCCGGCCTGATGACCTCCTGGTTCTGGCTGGTCGGCGCCATCGTGCTTTCGATCCTGCCGACGCTGATCAAGGACTCGCTCGGCGGCAACGAGATCGCGGTCACGGCCTATCTCGCCGTGTTCGCCGTCTCGATCGCGATCGGCTCGGCGATTGCCGCCTGGATGTCGCAGGGACGCATGGTGCTGTTGCCGGCGCCGGTCGGCACGGCGCTGATGGCGCTGTTCGGCCTGCATCTGGCATGGACCATCGGCAGCATGCAGCCTTCGCCGACAGCCGCTAGCCTTTCGGCCTTCTTCGCCGGCCCCAACACCATCCGCGTCGCCATCGACCTCGCCGGCATGGCGATTGCCGCCGCCTTCCTGGTGGTGCCGACCTTCGCCGCCGTGCAGGCCTGGTCGCCCGAGGCGCGCCGCGCCCGCGTCGTCGCGGCGGTCAGCATCGTCAATGCCGGCTTCATGACCGTCGGCGGCATCCTCGTCGCTGCCATTCAGGCTGCGGGCATCTCCATCGCGGGCATCCTGTTCGGCCTCGTCGTGGCCAACGCCGTCGCCGCCTGGCTGATGCTGAAATACCTGCCGACCAACCCGTTCCGGGATTTCGTCTCGATCCTGTTCCGCGCCTTCCTGCGCCTGGAGGTCGAAGGACTGGACAACCTAAAGGCGGCCGGCAAGGCGCCGATCCTGGCGCTCAACCATGTCAGCTTCCTCGACGGCCCGCTCGCGCTGACGCTGACCGACGAGGAGCCGGTCTTCGCCATCGACTATACGATCGCCCAGGCCTGGTGGATGAAGCCGTTCATGAAGCTTGCTCGGGCGCTGCCGCTCAATCCGGCGAAGCCGATGTCGACCCGCACGCTGATCAAGATCGTGCAGGGCGGCGATCCGCTGGTCATCTTCCCGGAAGGCCGCATCACTGTCACCGGCGGCCTGATGAAGGTCTATGACGGCGCGGCCATGGTGGCCGACAAGACCAGCTCGATGGTGGTGCCGGTGCGCATCGAGGGGCTGGAGAAGAGCTACTTCTCGCGGCTCTCCTCGCAACATGTGCGCCGCCGCCTGTTCCCGAAGGTCAAGGTGACCATCCTGGAGCCGGTGAAGCTCGAAGTCCCGCAGGAATTGAAGGGCCGCCAGCGGCGCGCCGCGGCGGGCTCCGCGCTCTACCAGGTGATGTCGGACCTGGTCTTCCGCACTCAGGACATCGACAAGACCGTTCTGGAGAAGATCATCGAGACGGCCAACGAGCGCGGCATGAAAGAGCTCGCCGTTCAGGATCCGGTCACCGGTTCGCTGAGTTATGGCAAGCTGCTCACCGCCGCCGCCGTGCTCGGCGAGAAGTTCGAGCATCTCTATGCAGGACAGCAGACGCTGGGCATCATGCTGCCCAACGCCAACGGCGCCTGCGCAGCACTTCTCGGCGTCATGTCGGCCGGCAAGGTTCCGGCGATGATCAACTTCACCGCGGGTGCGGCGAACATCCTGTCGGCCTGCAAGGCGGCCGAGGTGCGCACCGTGCTCACCTCCCGCGCCTTCATCGAACAGGCAAAGCTCGGGCCGATGGTCGAGGAGATCGGCCGCTCGGTCGACATCGTCTGGCTCGACGATCTGCGCGCCACGATCGGCCTCAAGGACAAGCTGCTCGGCCTGCTGCGCAGGGCGACGCCGCGCGTGGCGCGCAAGGCGGACGATCCGGCGGCGATCCTGTTCACCTCGGGCTCGGAAGGCACGCCGAAGGGCGTGGTGCTCACCCATCGCAACATCCTGGCCAATGCCGCCCAGGCCGCCTCGCGCATCGACTTCCACTCGGGCGACAAGGTGTTCAACGTGCTGCCGATCTTCCACTCCTTCGGCATGACGGCTGGCACGGTGCTGCCTCTGATCTCCGGCGTGCCGGTCTATTTCTACCCCTCGCCGCTGCACTACCGCATCGTGCCGGAGCTGATCTATGCGTCGAACGCGACGATCATCTTCGGCACCGACACCTTCCTCTCCGGCTATGCGCGCACGGCGCATCCTTACGACTTCCGTTCGGTGCGCTACTGCTTCGCCGGCGCCGAGCCGGTCAAGGCCGCCACACGCACGACCTATATGGAGAAGTTCGGCCTGCGCATCCTGGAAGGCTACGGCGTGACCGAAACCGCGCCGGTGATCGCCATCAACACGCCGATGTACAACAAGTCGGGCAGCGTCGGCAAAATCATGCCCGGCATGGAGTACCGCCTCGAGCCGGTGCCCGGCGTCGATGCGGGCGGCCGGCTGTTCGTGCGCGGCCCGAACGTCATGGCCGGCTACCTGCGCGCCGAGAACCCCGGCGTGATCGAACCGCTGGCCGACGGCTGGCACGACACCGGCGACGTCGTCACCGTCGACGATGCGGGCTTCATCTCGATCCGCGGACGCGCCAAGCGCTTCGCCAAGATCGCCGGCGAGATGGTTTCGCTGGCCGCGATCGAGGCGCTGGCCGGCGAATTGTGGAAAGGCTCGCTCTCGGCCGTCGCCACGGTGCCGGACGTGCGCAAGGGCGAGAAGCTGATCCTGATCACGGAAGCTTCGGGTGCCACCCGCGCGGACTTCCTCGCCTTCGCCAAGGCGAACGGCGCCATGGACCTGATGGTGCCGGCCGAAGTGCGTGTCGTGCCGAAGGTGCCGGTGCTCGGCTCCGGCAAGCTCGACTTCGCCGGGGTGACCAGGATGGTGCGCGGCGCGGAAGAGCTGAAGGTCAAGGCCGCCTGACCCGGGCGTGCGAACAGGCCGGCGACAAGCTCCGGCCTGTTCATTGCCAATCGCTGCCGGGTCCAATCTCTCGGCCGAGGACAGGCGGCGCGCCCAGGCAACTGAGGGAACGGGTGCGCATGGTGGTGCGCTGACGCTCCCGGACCGATCGGCTCAGGCCGCGTATCTTGCCATGACGGGCTGTCTCGACCACTGCGCGTACCAGGTGTCGAACAGCTTGAGCTGCTGTTCGGCATAGCCGCGCTGGCTGTCGCTCAGCGCATCCGTCTCGTTGAAGTGCAGCCTGTATTCGGAGGCCCCCTTCAGCACCATCATGTGCTTGAAATAGAGCACGAGGTCCGGTCCCTCGTCGAAAGAGGACAGCACGGCCAACGCCGCATCCAGTTCCTGCGCCAGCCGGCGCGCTTCGGCATCGCCCTTGGCCGCCGCCTGGCTGAGGCCGACGAGATGCAGCACTTCCTTGGGCAGGACATTGCCGATGCCGGTGATGGCGCCGGACGCTCCGCAATTGACGAAGCCGTGGAACACGGCGGTGTCGACGCCGATCATCAGCGCAACCTCATCGTCCCGGCTGGTGATGTTTTCCGCCGCGTAACGCAGATCCGACGGCCCGCCGAACTCCTTGAAGCCGACAAGGTTCGAATGCTCGGCGCGCAACGCGAAGAAGAGATCGGCGCGCGTGGCAAAGCCGTAATAGGGGCTGTTGTAGATGACGGCCGGCAGGTCGGGGGCAGCGGCAAGGATCGCCTTGAAGTGGTGACGCTGCGCCGTCACCGATGGGCCGCGCGACAGAACGCGCGGGATCACCATCAGGCCCCGGGCGCCGACCTTTTGCGCGTGAGCGGCGTGCGCCACGGCGCTGGCGGTGTTGACCGCGCCGGTGCCGACGATCACCGGCACGCCGGCCTTCACCAGGCGTTCGACGCCTTCCATGCGCTGCGCGTCGGTCAAGAGCGGCCAGTCGCCCATGGAGCCGCAATAGACGACGGCCGACATGCCGGCGGCGATCAGCTCGCGCCCCTTGCGCACCAGCGCGTCGAAGTCGGGAAGGCGGTCATCGGTGCAAGGCGTCATCAGCGCCGGCATGCAGCCGGAAAAAACATTGGCGTTCATTTTTGGAGTCTCCTTGAGGCGTCACGCGGATGGCCAGTTTGTCCCGAGCGGCACCGCTTGCCAAGCGGATAGTCGTGTTGCAAGGCCAAGCACGCCTCAAACCACCACCACGATCTTGCCGAACTGTTCGCCCGCCTCCAGAAAACGGTGCGCCTCGGCGATCTCCTCGAACGGAAACGTCCTGGCGATGATGGGCCTCAGCGCCCCTGATGCGAGGCCGTCGAGAATGAAGGCCTTGGCTGGTTCCAGCCGGACCGGATCGCCGGTGATCTCGTGGACGAGATAGCCGCGCAGCGTCAGCGTCTTCGCCAGGACCTCGAACAGCGGGAACGGCGTCGGCTCGGGGCTGAGGCCGCCATATTCGATCAGAATGCCCCCGCGCGCCATCGCGGCCGTGAGCGGCGTGAAGATCGGGCCGCCGACCGCGTCGAGGACCACGCGCATGCCCTGCGGCGCGATTGCCTTCAGCCGCGCTTCGAGGTCCCCCTCGGCCAATGCCACCACATGCGCCGCGCCAGCATCGAGCAATGCCGCTTTCTTGGCCGATGTCCGGGTGACCGTGATCGGCACTGCGCCAATTCTGTTGGCGATCTGGATGGCGGCCAGCCCGACGCTGCTCGACGCGGCGGTGATGACGACGGGCTCGCCCTGCCCGAGGCGGGCGATGTCGACCAGCGCGCCATAGGCGGTGAGATATTGCATCCATGTCGCGGCGGCGGCTTCGAACGAAAGCGATGGCGGATGCTTGACGACGAGCTCGGCCGGAAAGCTGACGAGCTCGCCATAGGCCGGCCAGCGCACCATCGAGCGCGGTGGGATGATGCTGACCGCATCGCCGGGCATGAAGCCGCCGACGCCCTCGCCGACCGTCTCGACAATGCCGGCAGCTTCGAGGCCGAGACCAGAGGGCAGCGCCGGCGTCTCGATGTAGGTGCCCTTGCGCATCGAGGCCTCGGCGCGGTTCAAGCCCAGTGCCCTGACGCGGATCCGCATCTCGCCAGGGCCTGGCGGCGGAACCTCCATATCCTCGACGCGAAGCACCTCGGGACCGCCGTGACTGTGAAAGCGAACAACCCTTGCCATCCATGCAACTCCAAATCCAGTCGATGGAATTGACTATGCAGAGGCTTCGAGAGCCGATAAATCGCCGTTCTGGTAGAACAGTCGAAACGATTGGTTTTGAATATGGATCGCCTCGAAAGCATGGAAGTGTTCATCAAAGCTGTCGATCTCGGCTCGTTCGCGGCCGCCGCGGCGGCGCTCGACCTGTCGGGGCCGATGGTCGGCAAGCATGTCCGCTTCCTCGAAGAGCGGCTCGGCATGCGGCTCATCAACCGCACCACACGCCGGCAAAGCCTGACCGATGTCGGGCGCGCCTATTACGAGCGTTGCAGGGTCGTGCTGGAGGAAGCGCAGGCGGCCGATGCATTGGCGGCCGACCATTTGTCCGAGCCGCGCGGAAAGCTGCGGGTGACGATGCCGGCGCATTTCGGCCGGCACTGCGTCACGCCGATCCTGCTCGCCTTCGCTCGGCGTTATCCGACGCTGGAGTTGGACCTGTCGCTCGGCGACCGCTTCGCCGACCTCGTCGAGGATGGTTTCGACCTCGCGATCCGCACCGGAGCGCTGGACGACAGGGCCGGCATCATCGCGCGCCGCGTCGCGCGCCAGCGCATGATCGTCTGCGCGTCGCCGTCCTATATCGAGAGGCTCGGCCAGCCGGCCGCCCTGGAGGACATCGCCGCCCATCAGGCGATCATCTACCGGCGGCTCGGCCACGTGCTGCAGCCATGGCTGTTTCCGCGCGACGAGGGCTCGGTGGTGGAGATCGCGCCCGCCGGGCGGCTGCGGCTCGACGACCTCGACGCCATCGCCGATGCGGCGACCGACGGCATGGGGCTGGCCTGGCTGCCATACTGGCTGGTGCGCCAACGCATCGAGGCCGGCACACTGGTACGGGTGCTGCCCGGGCGGCCGGACTATCTCTATGACTGCCATGCGCTCTGGCTGCAGACGCCACATCTGCCGCTGAAAGTGCGGTTGGCCGTCGACGCGCTGGCGGCGGGATTGCCGAAGATGCTGAGCTAGTTCCACGCCGATTTCAGTCGCTGCATCGCACCGAACTGCGTCCGCCTCTTCGGCGGGAACAGGATGATCCTCAGCCCCGAAACCCTTCAGCATTGCGGCGGGTTCGACCGGTCTATGCGGCTGGAAGTCTGCCTTTCACACTATAGAGCGCAAAAGAGCCTGCATATGTCCTGGCAGATCGAGCTCGCCGCGCGCCTCGATCTCCAAAAGATATCGCGCCTTGGCCAGGCGGTCGCCTTCCTTGACCGCCCGATAGGCGCAGATGGCCAGTAGCGCCCTCTCCTCCTCTCGGCCGGCCTCGATATGGTCGTGGCTATGGCTGCCCCTTTTGTGGACGGCATTGCCGAACGCCGCGTACGCTGCCTTGTGCGCCTCAATCAGGGCGAACAGGTCCTGGGATGGTTGCCGGTCACGCCTCAGCGCCTTTGTGCTGTGACCGTTTGCTGCGACGGTCGAGGCGACGACAGCGCAGCCGGAATGAAAGAGCAAGGCGCGACGGCTGATCCTGGACGTGGTGAACTCTCCTCTTCACTCCACGGCAGGCCCGAGCGGACGCCGTGAACATCATCAGCATCGTAACACTACGTTTCGCGCATTCATGTCAGGATGGATAGCCACGACTGCCCTCAAAGCTGGCCAGCTCAGGCAAGCCGTCGTCGCGCAGATGCAGTTCTTCAACCCCGAAGGTCTCCGTATGCGCGCTTAAATATCAAATCCCGACGGAAAACCGCTTCGCACTTTCTCCTGGAATTGCTTCAGAGCGCTACCCACGCTGTCTTGAGGTCGGTGTATTTCTCGATGGCGTGGAGCGACTTGTCGCGACCGAAGCCGGACTGCTTGAAGCCACCGAGCGGCACGGTGATGTCGGCGCCGCCATAGCTGTTGACATGGACGACGCCGGCATTGATGGCGCGCACCATGCGGTGCGCGGTCGACAGGTTCGAGGTCCACACGGCCGACGCAAGGCCATAGACGGTCGCGTTGGCGAGGCGCACCGCCTCTTCCTCGGTCTCGAAGCGCGTGACGCCGAGCACCGGCCCGAACACTTCCTCTCGGGCGAGCTGCATCTTCTCGGTCACGTTCTCGAAGATCGTCGGCGCCATATAGCTGCCGCCGGTCTCCGCCAGGATGCGTTCGCCGCCGGTGACGAGACGGGCGCCCTCCTCCGAAGCCTTCGCGACGAAACCGAGATTCTTGGTCAGTTGCTCGGCGCTCGACACCGCGCCGACATCGGAGCCGAGATCGAGCGGATCGCCGACCTTCAGCTTCGTGGTGGCTTTGAGCAATTCGTCCATGAAGCGGTCGTAGACAGAGGCCTGGAGCAGGAGCCGCGAGCCGGCGACGCAGACCTGCCCGGAATTGCGGAAGATGCCGTTGGCCGAGACGACCGCCGCCTGCTTCAGGTCCGGCGCATCGGCAAAGACGATGTTGGGCGACTTGCCGCCAAGCTCGAGGAAGACGCGCTTGAGGTTCGAGCGCGCGGAATATTCGAGCAGGCGGCGACCAACAGGCCCGGAGCCGGTGAAGGCGATGGCGTCGACATCCATATGCAGGGCGAGCGCCTCGCCTGCCACCGAGCCTCGGCCGGTGACGACATTGAAGACGCCTTCGGGCAAGCCGGCTTCGGCGGCAAGCTCCGCCAGACGCAACAAGGTCAGCGAGGCGATCTCCGGCGGCTTGACGACGATCGCGTTGCCGGCAGCGAGTGCCGGCGCGATCTTCCAGGCGCCGATCATCAACGGGAAATTCCACGGCACGATGATGCCGACGACGCCGAGCGGCTCCTTGTGGATGAGGCCCAGCACATTGTCGGCGGTCGGCGCGATCTCGCCATAGACCTTGTCGACGGCCTCAGCATAGTAGCGGATGGTTCCGGCGGCCGACAGCGGCTCGGCCTTGTAGGCCATGCCGATCTCGGTGCCATTGTCGCGCACGCCGAGCACGGCTAGCTCCAGCGCGTGCTTTTCGACCAGTTCGGCGAATTTCGTCAGCACCTTCTTGCGGAAGGCGGGCGCCGCGCGTGACCAGGAGCCTTTGGCGAACGCCTTGCGCACCGAGGCCACCGCACGGTCGATATCGGCTGCGTCGCCATCGGCGATGCTGGCAAAGGGACGGCCATCGATCGGCGAGATCACCTGCAGACTGCCGCCGCTTTGCGCGTCCACCGGGGTTCCATCGATGAACAGACGCCGCGCGCCGACCTCCGCCTTGCGCAGCGTGTCGATGGTGTCCTGGCTGATCATTACGAGTTTGCTCCAAATTCTACATGAAACGCCGGCGGCGCGCGGAACTCCCAGCCGCGGAACACCGGCTCCTTGCCCGGCACCAGGCGTAAATCGGGAAAACGCTCCAGCAGCAGCCTTAGCGCAAGGCACATCTGCTCGTGCGCGAAGAAGCGGCCCGAGCAGAAATGATGGCCGAAGCCGAAGGCGGCGTGGTTGCCCTCGTCGCGATGGATATCGAAGCTGTCGGGATCGGTGAAGCGACTTTCGTCGCGGCTGGCCGAAGAGACGAGCGCCGCAACGGGAGCTCCGGCGGGGATCGTCACCCCGCCGATCTCCACGGCACGGGTCGTTTCACGCGTCTGCGTGCCGATCGGCGCCACCCAGCGCAGGCCCTCGTCCACTGCTCTGGGTACGAAGGTTTCAGGATCGTCGAGCACCTGCCGCAGTTGCTCAGGGTTCGTCAGCAGACCGACGAGGATGGAGCCGGCGCCGTGGCCGGGCTCCTGCATGCCGCCGAGCAGGATGACCTTGATGGTCGGCATCAGGAAATCGATCGAGCGAGTCGAGCCGTCAGGCATGCCGTCATGCAGCATGTGCGAGAGCGCCGAGTCGTCGGGCTCGCGGATCAGCCGCTCGAGCGTTGGCCGGACGGCAGCGCCGACCTCGGCGCTGATCGCGTCGGCGGTTTCCTGTCGCTTCGGATCGTTCTCGAAATTGATGGCGCCCTGGGCAAGGCCGTAGAACCAGCGCCGCAAGGTCGGCGTGTCGACATCGGCGAGGCCGAGCGAGCGCGCCAGGCTCAACGTCGACACCGGCTCGAAATAGTCGGCCATCAGCTCTGCCGAGCCCTGCGCGGCAATTCTGTCGAGATAGGGTTCGGCGATCGAGCGCACGAGATCGCCGGCATAGGAGGCGACGGTGCGGGGCCGGTATTTCGGATCGACGCCCTGGCGCAGCTGCTTATGCGTCTCACCGTCGGTGGTCAGGATGGTCGGCTTGCCAAAAGAGCGCTCGACCGGCGAGGTGCCGACAGCCGCCGAGAAGATGTCGGGCGACTTGGCGACGGTCTCGACGTCCTTCCAGCGGGTGACAAACCAGAGATTGACCGCCGGCACGAAAGCGACCGGCGCGTTGCGCCTGAGTTCGGCGTAGATCGGATAGGGGTCGGCTTCCAGCGCCTCGACCGTGATACCATCGGTAAAGCTCATGCCGCTGCTCCCGCTCCGTTAAGGCGGGGCGGCGCGGACGCCGCCCCTTGTCCATCAATCAACTGCTCATTAATCGCCGAGCGGCTTGCCGAGGCTTTCGAAGGCAACCGGATCGCGGTTCTTCAAGGCACCTGCCAAGAACAGTCCGATCACGGCCGCGATGAGCACCAGCACCGGCAGGAACACGCCGAGGAAGCCACCGGCGCCCGACAGGCTGCCGAAATTGATGACGATCAGATAGATGATGATGGCAAAGGCGATGAAGGTCAGCCCCGGCAGGATCGTGGTCTTCAGCCCGTTCTCCTGGTTGGACGGGTTGGCGCGGAAGTACATCACGACGGCGAGCGAGGCCACCGCCATCATGACGATGACGCCGAGCGTGGCGACGTTGGTGAGCCACGAGAACAGCGCCAGCACCGGGTCGAGGCCGAGCACCGCGAACAGCCCGATAACGACGGCCGCAAGCACGGTCTGGATCACCGAGGCGACATGCGGGCTTTGATGCGCCGAATGCGTCACGCCGATCGACTGCGGCAGGAGCTTTTCGCGGCCGGCGACATAGATGTAGCGGGCGACCGCGTTGTGGAAGGCGAGCACGCCGGCGAACAGGCTGGAGACAAAGAGGATGCTCATGGCGTGGGTGAGCAGCGTTCCTGCATAGCGGTCGGAGAGGCCGAACAGGAAGGTGGTCGGGTCCTGCAAGGCCTGCAGCGACGGCAACAGCTTGTCGACGCCGGCGCCGACCGCCATCAGCCAGGCGGTGATCATGTAGAACAGGCCGATCAGGATAACGGAGAAATAGGTGGCGCGCGGAATGGTCACCTTCGGGTCGCGCGCCTCCTCGGCATAGATCGTGGTCGCCTCGAAGCCGATGAAGGCGGCGAAGCAGAACAGGATGGCGATGGCCGGCGCGCCGCTGGTGATCTGGCTCCAGCTGAAGGGCGCCGCCGACAGGCCGCTGTCGCCGCCGGTCTTGAGGATGGTAAGGTCGAGGATCAGCACCACGACGTATTCGGCAAGCACCAGCACCGTCAGGATCTTGGCCGACAGGTCGACCTGCCGGTAGCCGAGCACGGCGACAATGGCGATGGCGATGAAGCTCCACACCCACCAGGGCAGATTGATGCCCCAGCCGGCGAACAGCCCGGCGGTGGCCGCGCCCAGCAGGCCCATGACGCCGATCTGCATGGCATTGTAGGAGAGGATCGCGATGAGCGCGACGGCGCCGCCGGCCAGGCCGCCCAACCCACGCGCCGCATAAGCGTAGAAGGCGCCGGCATTGCCGATGTGGCGCGACATGGCGACATAGCCGACCGCGAACAGGAGCAGCAACAGCGTCACGATCAGATAGGTGCCGGCAAAGCCGGCGCCGTTGCCCATCAGCATGCCGAGCGGCGTGCCGCCGGCAACGGCCGTGAGCGGTGCGGCGGCCGAAATCACCATAAAGGTGATGGCGCCGACGCCAAGGCTGTTCTTCCTCAGCCGGTTCACTTCTCCGGCTTCAATTGTGGTCATTTTTCCCTCCATTCCGCGCTGCGGAAGCCAAGTGTCCCTGAGATGCCGAGGGCCTTCTGAGAGGGCCAATGCGCATTTCATTATTTGCAACGGCATTTCGATATTAGACTTGCAAAGGAATCGACTTGCTGTCAAGTTAATTCGCACGTTAAGTATTTGACGGAGGACCGGACACGCGATGAGCACGGTGGCCAAAGCCATTTCGCTGCTGGAGGTGCTGGGCGGCGGCGCGCCCGAGGCGGCGCTTGCCGACCTTGCCAGGGGCGCCGGCTTCGACAAGGCGACGACGCGCCGGCTGCTGGTTTCGCTCATTGCGCAAGGGCTGGTCGAGCAGGACGAGGCGACGCGCCTCTACCGGCTCGGAGCCGGCCTGACGCGGCTGGCGCTGATGCGCGAGGCGCAGTTTCCGTTCCTGCGCATGGCCGTGCCGGTGGTCGAGATGCTGGCCGCCGAGAGCGGCGAGACGGTGCATCTCTCGGAATATTCGAAGCGAGGCCTGATCACCGTCCAGGTCATCGAATCGGCCAAGGCCAATCGTGTCAGCGTGCAACTCGGCGACGTGCTGCCGATGCATGCGACGGCGTCAGGCATCGCCTTTCTTGCTTTCACCGAGGAACGCATCCGCGCGGCCACCCTCGCCGGACCATTGCCGGCTTTCACGCCCTTCACCATCGGGGATGCGGCGACGCTCGCCGACCATGTCGTCGCCGCCCGCGCACGTGGTCACTCCATCGGCTTGCAGGGTTTCGAGGAAGGCGTGATGAGCGTCGCCGCCCCGGTTCTCGGCACTGACGGCTACGCCATCGGCGCCATCGCGATCGCGGCGCCGAGAGTGCGCACCCAAAAGGCCGACATCGAGCGGCTCGGCGTCAGCGTGACCGCCGCGGGGCGCGAGATCGGCGAGCGGCTGTTCGGCCGGCTGGCCGGCCAGAAGCGGGCCTGACAACCAACAAGAGACTGCAGGGAGACTGACGTGGAGGAGAAACGCCGAATCCTGGTTATCGGCACCGGCGACACCAAGGCCGACGAGCTTCTGTTCATGCGCGAGCGCATCGAGGCCGTCGGCGGCATTGCCGTGATGATGGACGTCAGCGTGCTTGGCGACCCGCCTTACAAGCCGGAGCATGACAAGCATGCGGTAGCGCGCGCGGCGGACACCACCATCGAGGCAATCATCGCCAGCGGCGACGAGAATACCGCGATGACGCTGATGGCGCTTGGCGCCTCGCGGCTTGCGCGCTCGCTGCACGACAGGGGCGAGATAGACGGCTTCATCGCGTTGGGTGGCTCGATGGGCACCGACCTTGCGCTCGACGTGGCGCTGGCGCTGCCGCTCGGCGTGCCGAAATTCGTCGTCTCGACGATCGCCTATTCGCACCTCGTGCCGCCGGAGCGCATCGCTACCGACCTGATGATGATCCTGTGGGCCGGCGGCCTCTACGGGCTCAACAGCGCCTGCAAGGCGGTGCTGTCGCAGGCCAGCGGCGCCGTGGTCGGCGCTGCGCGGGCCGTCGTCAAGCCCGATATGTCGCGGCCGAAGGTCGGCATGAGCTCGCTGGGCAAAAGCTGCCTGCAATACATGGTCACGCTGAAGCCGGAGCTGGAAAAGCGCGGCTATGAGGTAATCGTCTTCCACACCACCGGAATGGGCGGACGGGCGCTGGAGGCGATCGCGGCGCAGAAGGGCTTCGTCGCGGTGCTCGATTTCAGCCTGCAGGAGCTTGCCAACCAGCTTACCGGCTCAGTGGTGAATTCGGGCACCGACCGGCTGGAGAATGCCGGGCGGCAAGGCATCCCGCAGATCGTCGCGCCCGGCGCCATCGACATGGTGGATTTCCCGACCTGGCAGGCGGTGCCGTCGCGCTTCACGGAGCGGCCGTACCACGCGCATAACCGCCTGCTTGCCTCGGTCACCTCCGACGGCGCGACGCGCCGGGAGATCGCGCGCGCCATCGGCGACAAGCTCGCCGCGGCGACCGGTCCGACCGCCTTCATCCTGCCCGCCGGCGGCATCCAACAATGGGACCAGGAAGGCGAGCCGCTCTACGAGCCGGAAGCGCTGTCGGCCTTCGTCGAGGAGATGCGGGTGCGCGTGCCGGACAATGCCGAGCTGCATGAGATCGCCGGGCATATCAACGACGACGCCTTCAGCGCCAAGGCGCTGGAAATCTTCGACCGCTGGGTGGCGGAAGGCATCGTTCCGCCCGGCGTGACCGGCAGGCGCGCGGCATGAGCCCGGTGAAGCCGCAGGCGCTGGTGCTGGACTTCGGCGGCGTGGTCACCCGCACTTTGTTCGAGACGCATGCGCTGACAGAGCAGGCGCTTGGGCTCAAGCCCGGCACGCTCGGTTGGCGCGGACCGTTCGACCCGGTTTCCGATGCGCTGTGGCGCTCGATGCAAGCCGATGAAATCAGCGAACGCGACTACTGGAAAACGCGTACGCGCGAAGTCGGCCAATTGGTCGGAGAAGACTGGCAGGACATGCAGACCTTCGTGCGGCGGGCGCGCGGAGCTGAGCCGGAAAAAGTGATGCGACCGGAGGCCGACCAAGCCATCCGCACGGCGCATGCCGCCGGGATCCGCCTCGCCATCCTGTCGAACGAGCTCGACCTGTTCTATGGCGTTGATTTTCGCCAGCGCTTGCCGCTGCTTTCGCTTTTCGAGACGATCGTCGATGCGACCTATACGAAAATCCTCAAGCCCGATCCCCGTGCCTATGCGATGGTCGGCGAGGCACTGCGGCTGCCGCTTGCGGCCTGCGTCTTCGTCGACGACCAGAAGCGCAATGTCGACGGCGCGATTGCTGCCGGCATGCTCAACGTTCACTTTGACGTCGCAGAGCCGGCGCGAAGCTATGCCGAGGCGCTCAGCCATTTCGGCCTGACGCTCTCCTGATTGCAAAAACTGGAGCTCCTCCCGATGCGTGACATCAACTTCCTCACCGAAAACAACGCCAAGCCGATCTGGCATCCGATGGCGCATCCGGCCGAAATGCGGGCGAGCCCGCCGAAGATCATCATGAAGGGCGAAGGCGTTTCGGTGACCGACGCCGAGGGCCGCACGGTGCTCGACGCCGTCGGCGGCCTCTGGAACGTGAACCTCGGCTACAGCTGCGATCCGATCAAGCAGGCGATGACGGAACAGCTCGACGCGCTCCCCTATTACTCAGGCTTTCGCGGCACCTCGACCGGACCGTCGATCGAGCTCGCTTACGAGCTGACCCAGTGGTTCGCGCCGGAGGGCATGGCGCGCGCCTTCTTCACCTCGGGCGGCTCGGACTCGGTCGAGACGGCGCTCAGGCTCGCACGGCAATATTGGAAGATCCGCGGCCAGGGCGACCGCACGAAATTCCTGGCGCTGAAGAAGGGCTATCACGGCACGCATTTCGGCGGCGCGTCGGTCAGCGGCAATGCCAATTTCCGGCGCAACTACGAGCCGCTGCTGCCCGGCGTCTTCCACACGCCGGCACCGATGACCTATCGCAACCCGTTCGACGAGACCGATCCGGCGAAGCTGGCGAAACTCTGCGCGCGGGCGATCGAGGAAGAGATCGCCTTCCAGGGCGCCGATACGATCGCCGCCTTCATCATGGAGCCGGTGCTCGGCGCCGGCGGCGTGATCGTCCCGCATGAGAGCTTCATGCCGATGGTGCGGGCGATCTGCGACCGCCACGACATCCTGTTGATCGCCGACGAGGTGGTGACCGGCTTCGGCCGCACCGGCGCCTGGTCGGGCTCGCGGCTCTCCAGCACCAAGCCGGATTTCATGACCATCGCCAAGGCGATCACATCGGGCTATTTCCCGCTCGGCGCGACAATGATCGGCGCCAAGGTCGCCGACGTCTTCGAAGCCGACAAGACGAGCTTCGGCGCGATCGGCCACGGCTATACCTATTCCGGTCATCCGGTCGGCTGCGCGGCCGGTATCGCGGCGCTGGCCGAGACCAAGCGGCTTGCAGTCAACGAAAACGCAGCCGCGCGCGGCATCGAACTCGGTAAGGCGCTGGAAGCGCTGAAGGCCAAGCATCAGTTGGTCGGCGATGTCCGCTACATAGGCCTGATGGCCGCGCTCGAGCTGGTCTCTGACAGAGCAGCCAAGAAGCCGGTGGACAAGAAGACGATGGCCGTCGTTGCTGATGGCGCCTATGGCGCCGGCGTGATGCTGCGCGTGTCCGGCAACAACATCATCCTGTCGCCGCCGCTGATCATAACGGCCGCCGATGTGGCGAAGATTGCCGAGGGGCTGGATGCGGGGTTGGCCGCTGCTGCGCGTGAATGGTGAATAGTAAATGGTGAATGGTGAATGGTGAATGGTGAATGGTGAATGGTGAATGGTCGGAAATTCTTTCGTGCGCAGGCAGTCAAGCCGCACTACCCTGTCCATTCACCATTTACTATTCACCATTCACCCTTTCCTTCCGCCACGCTCCCGGAGCCACCCCGACCGCATCACGAAAAAACCGCGAAAAGTAAGCCGGATCGTTGAAGCCGGTTTCGTAGGCGATGTCCTCGACCGTGCGGATGGTGAAGAGCAGCAGGCGCTTGGCCTCGACCAGGCGTCTTTCGCCGATCGCTTGACGCACGCCCAAGCCCAGCACCTGATGCGCCGCCTTGTCGAGCAGATGGCGCGTGGTGCCGAGCTCGTCGACATAGCGCTCGACCGGCCAGTCATCGCGAAAATGCCGGTCGATCAGCCGCCTGAGCCGGCCGCCAAGAGCCACCGCGGCCGGCACGGTCACCGCATGCGACTGGGCGTCGAGACGGGCGATGTGCGACAATGCCACCGCGATCAGCGCCGGCAGGATCTTTTCCGCGCCCGCTTGAGCCTCGACATATTCGGCCTGGATCATTTTGATGGTGTCGGTAAGCCGCTCCCACGGCGCCGCGTCACCTCGCCCGGTCACGAAGGCGGGCTGATCAAGCTGCAGGGCCGAGTGCTCGGCGATGGCTGCGAGCGCAGCGTCCGCGACCGAGACGACGATGGCGTCGGTGCCCGGCTCGATGTCGAACCCATGCACCACGCCGCTCGGCATGAAGCTGACCGTCGGCGCCGAAAAACTCCAGGTCTTGTCCTCGATCCGATAGACGCCCTGCCCGCTCGTCCAGAAGGTGATCTGCGCCATTTGCGGATGTTTGTGCGCCAGAACCCGGCCGCGATGCACGGAAGCGCGGGCTTGCACGGTCTCGACATGCAGGAACCCGACGTCGAGCGCCCGCGCCGGCTCGCCGTAGACGAAGAATTCCGGGATGGCGGTCTGGCTCATCAGTCACCCGAAAAAGTCCAATCGGTTTTGCGCTTTCGTCCATAAACCATCCAGCGGCTTGCGGCTACTCTCCAACAATCCAAGGGAGGATCATGATGCGATCGGAAGAATTCCGGGCCGACAATTCGCGGCCGTTCACGGGCGCCGAATATCTGGCGAGCCTGCGCGACGGGCGGGAGGTCTACATCAATGGCGAACGGGTGGCCGATGTCACCAGCCATCCGGCGATGCGCAATTCGGTGCGTTCGCTGGCCCGCCTCTACGACGCGCTGCATGATCCCGCACAGCAGGCCGTGCTGACCGCGCCCACGGACACCGGCTCGGGCGGCTTCACCCACAGATATTTCCGCGTCGCCCATTCCTCGGCTGATCTCGCCGCGCAGCAGGGTGCGATCGCGCATTGGGCGCGCATGACCTATGGCTGGATGGGCCGCACCGCCGACTACAAGGCGGCGCTGATGAACACGCTCGGCGCCAATGCCGATTGGTACGGCCCGTTCAAGGACAATGCGCGCGCCTGGCACAAGCGGGCCCAGGAGGCGGTCCTGTTCATGAACCACGCCATCGTCAACCCGCCGATCGATCGCCACAAGCCGGCCGAGCAGGTGAAGGACGTGTTCGTGCACATCACCAAGGAGAATGACGCCGGCATCTGGGTGTCCGGCGCCAAGGTGGTGGCGACGTCGTCGGCGCTCACCCACTACAATTTCCTGGCGCAGAGCTCGGCGACGGTGACGGAGGATCCATCGCTGTCGGTGATGTTCATCGTGCCGATGAACGCGCCGGGCATAAAGATGTTCTGCCGCGTCTCCTATGAGCAGACGGCCAACACCGTCGGCCATCCCTTCGACTATCCGCTGTCGTCGCGCTTCGACGAGAACGACGCGATCCTGGTGCTCGACAACGTCTTCATCCCCTGGGAGGACGTGCTGGTGCTGCGCGATGCGCAAAAAATCCTGTCCTTCCACCCGGCGTCGGGTTTCATGCATGGCTATTGCTTCCAGGGCTGCACGCGCTTTGCGGTAAAACTCGACTTCCTCGCCGGCCTGCTCGCCAAGGCGTTGCGCGCCACAGGCGGCGATGCCTTCCGCGGCAACCAGGCGGCGCTCGGCGAGGTGATTGCGCTGCGCCACATGTTCTGGAGCTTCTCCAACGCGATGGCGCACAATCCGATACCGTGGGCGGGTGGTGCGGTGCTGCCCAATCTCGAGGCCGCGCTCGCCTACCGCACCTTCATGTCGGAAGCCTATCCGCGCGTCATCGACACGGTGCGCCGGGTGATCGCCTCTGGCCTGATCTATCTGCCCTCCTCGGTGCGCGATTTCGACAATCCGGAGATCGACCGCTATCTCGCGCAATATGTGCGCGGCTCCAACGACATGGGCCATGTCGAGCGCATCAAGATCATGAAGCTGTTGTGGGACGCGACCGGCACCGAATTCGGCGGCCGCCACGCGCTCTACGAGCTCAACTATGCAGGTGCGCCGGAAGAGGTGCGGCTGCAGGTGCTGAAGGGCGCCGAGCGCGGCGGCCGGCTGAAGCAGATGGAGGAACTGGTCGACCAATGCATGGCCGACTATGACGAAAAGGGCTGGACCGGCGATACCTGGCTGCCGCCGATAGCCGCCCAGCCCAACTGACGGGGCCGGCGATGGAAACGGCCATGACAACACAAGTCGCGAGGCTGGAATTCCGCGAGGCCATGGCGCGGGTCTGCGCGCCGGTCAACATCGTCACCACGGACGGCCCGGCCGGGCGCGGCGGCTTCACCGCGACCGCCATGTGCAGCGTCTCCGACGACCCGCCGACGCTGCTGGTCTGTATGAACGAGCGTTCGGTGCAAACCGGCATGTTCCTCGCCAACCAACGCTTCTGCGTCAACGTGCTGACCCAGTCGCACATGCATCTGGCGGCAAAATTCGCCGGCGCGATCCGCGACATGACCGAGCGCTATCAAGCCGCGCGCTGGCAGACGATGCCGTCCGGCATGCCAGCGCTGCTCGACGCCATCGTCAGCTTCGATTGCGAGATCGGCGCGGTGAACAAGGTCGGCACGCACAATGTGATGTTCGGCCGCGTCGTCGACATCCGCCACGGCAGCGACGAGGCGGCGCTGCTCTATGTCGGGCGCAACTACATGCAGCCGAGCGCGCTGGGGAGTTTTGGAGGGTGAAAAACTTCCCCTTCTCCCCTTGTGGGAGAAGGTGTCGCCGAAGGCGACGGATGAGGGGTGCTCCAGCGGAGTAAGACGCTGGCGTTCCCTGGAACACCCCTCATCCGTCTCGGCGCTTTCGCGCCGATCCACCTTCTCCCACAAGGGGAGAAGGGAAAGCGCTCACCCCTCCATCGTCTCCGACTGGATCAGGCTCTCCAGCATATCCAGCAACCGCTCGTGCTCTTCTGCGCCGTACCGCTTCTCGATGGCGTCGTAGATGGCGACCCGCTCGGGCGCCAGTTCCTCGATCAAGGCCACGCCGGCCGGGCTGATGGCGAGCAAGGCGCGGCGGCCGTCATCCTTGACCTTGTTGCGGGTGATGAACTCCCGCTCCTCCATCGCCTTGATGATGCGGGTGAGGCTCGGCGGCAGGATCGAGGCGCGGTTGGCGAGCTCGGTCGCCTCCAGCGGCCCGGTTTCTGCGAGAACGCGCAGCACGCGCCATTGCTGCTCGGTGATATCGTGGCGCGCGAGCATCGGCCGGAAATGCGCCATGATCACTTCGCGGGCGCGAAGCAGAGCCATGGGCAAGGAGCGACGGGTGCTGGGCGGTAGCAAAATCAGGTCTCCGAAAAATTCCAGTCCAGTACGACTCGCAACAAAGATTAGGGCCCGGATCGCAGCTATATCCGCGATTTTGCCGAGAGCGGCAATCCCACCCGGAAGCTGCATCCCCGCAGAAAACGACGCTTGACATTCGGTCGTCAAGATGTAATTCACATGTTAACTACAAGGTGGAGGAAGCCTTGCCCCATATGGCGATCGAATATTCGGCGAATCTCGACGCGAAGGTCGACATGGGTGAGCTTTGCGCGCTGGTCTCGCGAACCATTCTCGAAACCGGGCTGTTTGAACCGGGCGCGGTCAGGGTCCGCGCCTTCCGCGCCGAAGCCTACGCGATTGCCGACCGGCTCCCGGAGAACGGCTTCATCGACATGAATTTCCGCATCGGCAAGGGCCGCACTGCGGCGGAAAAGAAAAGCGCCGGCGAGGCGATCTTCGCAGCTGTCGCTGATCATCTTTCGTCACTGTTCGCCACGCCGCATTTCGCGCTGTCGCTGGAGATCCGCGAGATCGACGCAGAATTGAGCTGGAAGAAGAACGCCATCCATCCGCGCCTGCGTGGCAAGTGATCTAGAACGGGAAAGAAATCATGGCGGCACTGGACGACAATCTGAGAAAGGCCGAGGCCTATCTGGAACGCTTCCGGAAGGATGGCGTGCTCAACCAGATCGGCGGCGAAGCGGTGCCTGCCGCGGACGGCTCGACCTTCGAGACGCTTTCGCCCGTCGACCTCAAGCCGATTGCCACCGTGGCACGCGGCAAGGCGGCCGACATCGACCGCGCGGCAAAAGCGGCCAAGGCTGCCTTCAAGGACTGGGCGGCGATATCCGGCGACGCCCGCAAGAAGCTGCTGCATAGAATAGCCGACGCCATCGTCGCGCGCGCCGAGGAGATCGCCTTCGTCGAATGCATGGACACCGGCCAGTCGCTGAAATTCATGGCCAAGGCGGCGCTGCGCGGCGCCGAGAACTTCCGCTTCTATGCCGACCGCGCGCCGGAGGCGCGTGACGGGCGTTCGCTGAGAGCGCCGAACCAGCTCAATCTGACGACGCGCGTGCCGATCGGCCCGGTCGGCGTGATCACGCCGTGGAACACCCCCTTCATGCTATCGACCTGGAAGATCGCGCCGGCTCTGGCCGCCGGCTGCACCATCGTGCACAAGCCGGCCGAGTTGTCGCCGCTTACCGCCCGGCTGCTGGTCGAGATCGCCGAGGAAGCCGGCCTGCCCAAGGGCGTGTGGAACCTCGTCAACGGCTTTGGCGAGGATGCCGGCCGAGCGCTGACCGAGCACCCCGACATCAAGGCGATCGGCTTCGTCGGCGAAAGCCGCACCGGCTCGATGATCATGAAGCAGGGCGCCGAGACGCTGAAGCGCGTGCATTTCGAGCTCGGCGGCAAGAACCCGGTCATCGTCTTTGCAGATGCCGACCTGGAACGGGCTGCGGACGCCGCCGTCTTCATGATCTATTCGCTGAACGGCGAACGCTGCACCTCGTCCTCGCGCCTCCTGGTCGAGGCTTCGGTGCACGACAAGTTCACCGATCTGGTGGCGGAGAAGGCAAAGCGCATCAAGATCGGTCATCCGCTCGATCCCGAAACTGTGGTCGGGCCGCTGATCCATCCGGTGCATGAGGAAAAAGTGCTCTCCTATATCGAGATCGGCAAATCGGAGGGCGCGGTCGTCGCCGCCGGCGGCGGCAAGTTCGCCGGCCCGGGCGGCGGCTGCTATATCAGCCCGACGCTGTTTACCGGCGCCACCAACAAGATGCGCATCGCCCAGGAGGAAATCTTCGGGCCGGTGCTGACCGCGATCCCGTTCAAGGACGAGGCCGAGGCGCTGGCTCTGGCCAACGACACCCAATACGGCCTGACCGGTTATCTATGGACCTCCGACGTCACCCGCGCTCTGCGCTTCACCGATGCGCTCGACGCCGGCATGATCTGGGTGAATTCGGAGAATGTGCGGCATCTGCCGACGCCTTTCGGCGGGGTCAAGAACTCCGGCATCGGCCGCGACGGCGGCGACTGGTCGTTCGACTTCTACATGGAAACCAAGAACATTGCGTTCGCCACGGCGCCGCATTCCATCCAGAAGCTCGGCGGCTGACCGGAGACACATGATGGCCCTGCCCCAACCCAACCTTTACCCCGCCTTCAACATCGTGCGGCTCTCTCATGTCGAGCTCGCCGTCACCGACCTTGCAAAATCCCGCGCCTTCTATGTCGACACGCTCGGCCTGCAGGTGACCGACGAGACCAGCGGCGCCATCTATCTGCGCGCCATGGAAGAGCGCGGCCATCATTGCATCGTGCTGCGCAAGGCGACGGCGCCGGAAGCGCGCGAGCTCGGCTTCAAGGTCTTCTCCGACGAGGACCTCGACAAGGCCGAGCATTTCTTCAAGGGAAAGGGCCTGCCGGTGGAATGGGTCGAGCGGCCCTACCAGTCGCGCACCTTCCGCACCCGCGACCCGCACGGCATACCGCTCGAATTCTATTCGAAGATGGAGCGGTTGCCGCCGATCCACCAGAAATACGCGCTTTATAAGGGCGTGAAGCCGCTGCGCATCGACCACTTCAACTGCTTCTCGCCCAACGTCGACGAAGCGGTCGCCTTCTACAACGAGCTCGGCTTCCGCGTGACCGAATACACCGAGGACGCCGAGACCGGAAAGCTCTGGGCCGCCTGGACGCACCGCAAAGGCGGCGTGCACGACATCGCCTTCACCAACGGCCTTGGACCGCGCCTGCACCATGTCGCCTTCTGGGTGCCGACGCCGCTCAACATCATCGACCTGCTCGACCTGATGGCGACCACGGGCTATGTCGGCAATATCGAGCGTGGGCCTGGACGGCACGGCATCTCCAACGCCTTCTTCCTCTACATCCGCGATCCGGACAACCATCGCATCGAGATCTATTGCTCGGACTACCAGACGGTCGATCCCGATCTCGAGCCGATCAAATGGGACCTGAAAGACCCGCAGCGCCAGACGCTGTGGGGCGCGCCGGCGCCGAAAAGCTGGTTCGAGGAAGGCAGCGTGTTCGCGGGTGTCGAGCCGCGCAAGTCCGATCTGGCGGCCTCGCCGATCGTGGCGCCTTGAGTACATATTTTTCGATGACAGCGTTCCTTCGCGCCCCCCTCTGTCCTGCCGGACATCTCCCCCACTTGGGGGTGTATGGACTGGGGACATCGCGAACAGGTGTGCGAAGACATCGCGAACAGTTTCGTGCGTTTTGCGCGGGGA
>NZ_VFVL01000001.1 GCF_006442815.1 Mesorhizobium sp. B2-4-3 | reverse complement strand
CACGCTCGTCAGCGAAGGCGCCGGTGCAGCTGATCGAACGCCAGGGTATCATGCGCCTGTCGGACCTGAAACGCCGAGGAATCAATCCGGCCACGCTTGCACGCCTGGTCGACGAGGGCGTCCTCCAACGCCCCTTGCGCGGGCTCTACGAGATTGCAGGCGCGGAGGTCGACATCGCGCATTCCTTGGCCGAGATCGCAACGCGTGTCCCCAAAGGCGTGATCTGCCTCGTATCGGCGCTTCAGTTTCATGAAATCACGCTGCAGCTGCCTCGGACTGTCTGGATCGCAATCGGTTCGAAGGATCGCAAGCCGACGATCGACCATCCGCCGATCCGTGTTGCCCGCTTCGGCGAAAAGGCGCTCAGGCTTGGCGTCAACACTCACATTATCGATTCAGTGCCTGTCCGGATCTTCGATCCGGCCAAATCGATCGTCGACTGCTTCCGCTTCCGCAACACCGTCGGCCTCGACGTTGCAATGGAAGCGCTGCGCATGGGCTGGCGGTCCAGAAAGGCCAAGCCCGACGACATTGCCCGATATGCGCAGGCGCTGCGCATCTGGAGCGTCGTGCGCCCCTATCTCGAAAGCACGGTTGCCGATGAAGGATAGGCCGGCCAACCTTCCCGCATCCGTTCTCGCTCGCCTGCGCAACATCGCTCGAGAGAAGCAGACGAACTATCAGCTCATCCTGAGACGATACGCCATCGAGAGGCTGCTTTATCGGCTTAGCATCTCGCCGCATCGCGACCAGTTCATCCTGAAGGGCGCGATGCTGTTCGCGGCCTGGCTCGACGATCCGTTTCGACCCACGCAGGACCTCGACCTTCTCGGGTTCGGCGATCCTGCGGCAACGGCGATCCGGGCCGTACTCGAAGCGATCTGCCGGATCGAGGCCGAAGATGACGGACTGGTATTCGATGGCCTGACCGTCGAGCCAATCCGTGAAGCCCAGCAATATGGTGGGGTCAGGGTGAAGACGACAGCGTTTCTCGGGCGAACACGAATTCCGGTGCAGGTCGACATTGGCTTTGGCGACGCCGTTACACCGGCAGCGCAGGAACTGGAGTTTCCGCCGCTTCTGTCTGCGGAAGGTCCTCGACTGAGAGCCTATCCGAAAGAGACAGTGATTGCCGAGAAGCTTCAGGCGATCGTTGCGCTTGGCCAAGCGAACAGTCGCATGAAGGACTTTTATGATCTGCTAGCGCTATCTCGGCTGTTCGCGTTCGAGGGCCAATCGCTGACGCAGGCAATTCGAGCGACCTTTGAACGTCGTCACACGCCGCTGCCGAGGGACACACCAGTTGGACTGAGCGCTTCGTTTGCCGAGGACATCGGGAAGGCGCGGCAATGGTCGGCATTTGCGGGAAGGGAACCGCTGCTCTTGCAGCCGCCGAATTTCTCGGCCGTGATCGTTGGCATTGCCGGGTTCGTTCTCCCGCCGCTCCAGGCATCCGCTGCAGGCGAGGGCTTCGAGCGCAGGTGGCTGCCCGGCGGGCCTTGGACATAACGCTCGAATTTACTCTGTTTTGTGAGCCTGAAAGGCGCGCCGCCAACTGGAGCCTGCTCGGCCTTAAGGCGTGGAGAAGCTGCTTGTCGTGCGTTGGAAAGAGAGCAACCTGGATTCGCATGCCGAAAGACCGGCCGCACCTCCAAAAGGCGGCTGAGCAATCATCCGTCTGTCGCTTTGCATCGGCTTTGCTCGCCACGGTCGCTTCATTTGCACCGTTTTGATGGCTGGCACGGCTGCGTGTCGATCCTATTCGTGGCCTTGTACCCCCATCGCCATTGCTCCGTGTCGCCGTCGGCTCGCGGGCGTTCGCGCAGTAGCTGCGAGTTGAGCGAGTTCCCTGTGTGAATACGGCCTATTGGGAGTTCGGGACGACCTCGTCGTGATAAGCCCAGAACTCTTTGACGAACCGCTGCACGATGGCGGACTGCCTCACATTGGCGCGGCGGATAACCAGAAAGCCGGCGTCCACAAACACGCTAAAAGGTCTAATCTCAACTCCTCTGCCCACGAATTGATAGGCCGAAGTTGGGTCTACGATCGCTGCACCGGCGCCTTCGCTGACGAGCGTGAGCGCCGTGTAGGACAGGCGTGTCTCGATAACGGGCGCTCGGAGGATTCCAGCAAGGGCGACCTCCACGCGCATGGCAAAGATGCTTCCAGGATCGAGACTGATCATGCGCTCGCCAATGAGGTCCTGTGGGGTAATCCTTTCCCTTGCTGCCAAGCGATGACCGATTGGTATCGCAACGACAGCTGCAAACTGTCGGGTCTCGATACGAAATCCCGGACGATCCAGAGGCCCATCGGCATACCCAACATCAGCTTGTCCCAAGGCGACCGACTCGATCACCATGGATGATGGGATAGCAATGAGTGCTGCATGAACCTTAGGTTTGTCATGGAGAAACTTGGCAAGAAAGCGCGGAAGAATCCCGCTGCCAAGGGCCGGCATCGCGGCGACTCGTAGCGTGCCGGCCGCCTGGCGATTGATGTCATCGGCGACGGTCGCAATCCTGTTCATGCCGATGAACGAGCGCTCTACCTCCTGCATAAGCGTAGCGGCCTCGAGCGTTGGGGTGATTTGGTTCCCCCGCCGCTCGAACAGCAGCAGCTTAGTTGAGTGCTCGAAATCCCGGATCAGCCGACTCACGGCGGGCTGGGTGATAGACAGAAGTTCCGACGCGGCGGTCATCGTTCCGGTCAGCATAACGGCTCTAAAAGCTTCCACCTGCCGTAAATTCATACGCGTTCCATAATGTTTAGACATGAATGTCGTCTGATTTGGCATTTGAGATTAGGGAAGCGACGTGGAAAAGTCTATGGCGTCGCTCAGGAAGACGGTCGTTTCCAAGGGACATCGCGCCTTTCAAAGAGAACGACGGCTAATGGCGATTAACCGTGCATCAGGGGGATGCTCGGGAATAGAGGTTATCTTGATCAAATCTTTCCAACTCATGGGCGATGAGCCCAAAGGGTGCGGCGAAGTCGTACCCGCCGCCAACTCAGCGTTAGTCGCGGCCTCCGGGGGGCGCCTGTTCAAGGCTGTTTTTCCTGATAGCGATAGCGTCGACAAAGCGGGTCGGCCATTCTCGAATGTGCTGCATCCCGTCGTACGTTTGCGGTTTTTGCGACGCAGGGTAACGCCGATGACGTCGTCGACAACTCTCAACGCAATAGGCAGCTACGCAGGGCGCAATAGTGGCGATCCGGCTCCGGCCATCTCCACGAGCGGCCTCGTCAAACGGTTCGGTCGACTCGAGGTCCTAAAGGGCATCGACTTCGAAGCGCGCGAAGGCGAGGTCATCTCAATCCTAGGAGCTTCGGGTTCGGGAAAGTCGACATTCCTGCGGTGCTTGAATCTGCTGGAACTCCCCTCAGGAGGACGCATAACCGCCTTCGGCGAAGAGGTTCGACTTCGACCCCGTGGCGACCATTTGCAAATCGTCGACCCCAAGCAAGTTGACCAACTGCGCACTAAGGTCGCAATGGTCTTTCAGGACTTCTGTCTGTGGAGCCACAAGACGGTGCTGCAGAACCTGATGGAAGGACCCATCTACGTCCAGCGTCGAAATCGGGCCGAAGTGAAAGCTGAGGCGGAGGCGGCACTGGCGCGTGTCGGTCTGCATGAACGCGCAAACTACTTTCCTTCGCAGCTTTCGGGTGGACAGCAGCAGCGTGCAGCCATTGCACGCGCACTCGTTATGAAGCCACGCGTCCTGCTCTTCGACGAACCGACTTCGTCGCTGGACCCTGAATTGGTCGGCGAAGTGTTGAAGGTCATGGGCGACCTAGCGGCTGAGGGCCGCACAATGCTGATCGTGACGCACGAAATGGCCTTCGCGCGGGACGTTTCCAGCAAGATAGTCTTTCTCGATCAGGGTCAGATTCGGGTGCAGGGCGAAGCCGAGGCGCTTTTTGCCGGTGGTTGCGATCCACGCTTCGATCAGTTCATCAGTCGCTTCACCGGTCGCGCACAGGAAGATCGTCGAAGATGACGGCAGTCGCGCCAGCGCATCCGGATGCTGCCCGGCGCCCCATCTGAAATATCAGTTTGCCCCCGTTCTCGAGACTGTGTCGAGGGCTCCCTGGAGGCTGCGGGGCGTGACCGCAGTGGGCTCGACTACGGTCACGTCAACACCAAGTAACAGGAGGAGAACGGATGAATTGGGTTAGGAAAAGCGTATTCTTGCTGATGGCCAGCAGTACCATCGCTCTGGCCGGGCAAGCGCATGCACAGGACAAGAAGAGCATCACGATTGCGACTGAGGCTGCCTACGCACCCTACGAGTACAAGGATGCCGCCGGTAAAATTGTCGGTTTCGACATTGATCTCGGCAAGGATCTCTGCAAGCGCATCAGCGTCGAATGCACGGTCATCGACACAGCTTGGGACGGCATTATTCCCTCCCTCACTGCTGGGAAATTCGACGCGATCATGGGGGGCATGGACATCAATGATGAGCGCGAAAAGGTAATCGCGTTCGCCGGACCCTACCTGCAAACCCCCGTTCGCTTCATTGCGCCGAAGTCGAGCCCGCTGATCAAGCTCAAGACCTCCATGGACACTCTGACGTTGGACGACGTAAGTCCCGACGAGCACGCTGTTCTCGACCAACTCGCTGCCACCCTCCAGGGGAAAAAGGTCGGCGTACAAGTGAGCACAACGTCGGAGGCATTCGTACGCAAGTTCCTCCCGACCGTCGAAGTGTCGACATATGACACGGCCGACAACATGGTTCTGGACCTCAATTCGGGACGTATCGACCTCAGCCTCTCCACAATGGCGCGTCTCCTTCCGCTGACCAAGACATCGGAGGGCAAGGATCTCGCGATCTTCGGTCCGAACATGACTGGCGGGCCATTCGGAAAGGGCGTCGGGATCGGCGTTCGTAAGGAGGACGAAGCCCTAAAGGTGAAGTTCAACAAGGCGATCGCGGACGCAATCGCCGACGGCACCGTCAAGGAGCTTTCCACCAAGTGGTTCGAGTTCGACGGCACGCCGAAGCACTGACCACGCGCTGATGGAGTGCCGGCTTGGACCGGCACTCCTATCCCGACCCTTATGAACGAAAGAGTCTTCCGATGAGTATTGCGCTGCTCAGTTGGGGTGACGCTGGTTGGGGCGACGAAATGGCGCTCGGCGCGCTCATGACAATTGTCGTGGCGACGTCGGCGTTTCTGATGGGCATCGTTCTCGGCTCGGGTTTTGCCGCCGCGAAGCTTTCACGACATTGGCCGCTCCGCTTGTTGAGCGACGTCTATACGACTGTCGTGCGCGGCGTTCCGGAACTGCTGATCATCTTCCTGGTTTTTTTTGGAGGTGGCTCGCTTATCCGCTACGTCGCCAATGGGCTGTTCGGTTTCCAGGGCTATGTCGAGCCGCCCGTCTTCATTGTCGGCGTCATGTGTATTGGAGTGAGTGCCGGAGCATACTGCACCGAAGTCATTCGTGCTGCCGTGCTCGCTATTCCGAAGGGGCAGCTCGAGGCAGCGAAGGCCGTTGGCATGGGACGCTTCCTGCGCTTGCGCCGGGTTCTGATCCCGCAGGCGGCTCGGTATGCTCTGCCCGGGCTTGGAAACATCTGGCAGTACACGTTGAAAGATACGTCACTGATCTCCGTCATCGGCCTGGTAGAGATCATGCGTGCCGCGTCGAGCGGTGCCGGTTCCACACATGAACCGTTCACATTCTATCTCGCTGCCTTCATCTGCTTCTTGCTACTTTCTTCCTTGTCCAACCGGGGGTTCCTGAGGGCCGAGAAGTGGGCAAATCGCGGCGTGAAGGGACGATAACATGGACTTCCAACTCATTCTGGATTCGCTTCCGAGACTCCTTGCCGCCGTACCGAAGACATTGATCCTGGCCTCTTCGTCGTTGCTGCTGGGCTTTCTGCTATCGGTGCCGATTGCGCTGGCTCGGCTCTCCCGAAACGCTGTCCTGTCGAACCTCGCCTACGGATACGTCTATATCGTTCGATCTACCCCTCTCCTGGTGCAGATGTTCCTCATCTACTACGGCTCGGGCCAGTTCCGAGACTCCCTCGAGTACGTCGGTCTCTGGACGTTCTTCCGAGATGCATGGTTCTGTGCGATCCTTGCACTCACGCTGAATACGGCAGCCTATACGAGCGAGATCATCGAGGCGGAATTGATGCTGTGCCTGTTGGCCAGATCGAAGCTGCGCGGTCTGTAGGCATGTCAGGGTTCCTCCAGTTCAGGCGGATCGTCTTCCCGATTGCGATGCGCCTAGCGCTTCCGGCCTACGGCAACGAGATCATGCTGATGATCAAGGCGACGTCACTCGCTTCGACCATAACAATCGTTGAAGTTACCGGCCTCGCGAAGCAGATCATCTCTGCTACGTTCCGGCCTGTGGAGGTGTTTCTCGTAGCCGGCGTCATCTACCTGACGATCAACTTCGTTATCGGGGTCGCGGTCTCACTTGTTGAGACGTGGCTTAGCCCGCATCTGCGGTCGCAGTCTATTTTGCGGTTCAGAGCCACCACAACCACACACTAACCGGCTCAGGGCTGCCTGCGTCACATCGCTAGGTTGGAAATGACAATGATTGCCGAATTGCTTCGTCACCAAATGGCGCCGATTGTCGACGCGGAGGTCTTCGAGATCGAGTCGAAGCTTTCGACGCCCTATAAGCTCTCCGAGGGCATCCTCACCTCAACGCAAGCTGTGCTTATCAAGCTCACCGATGCCGATGGTGTCGAGGGCTGGGGCGAAGCCAACCCCACGGAGACGTATGACGGAGAGTCAACGGCTAGCGTCATGCGGATCCTGCAGCAGACTATCTTGCCCGCGGTCCTTGCATCGACGGACCCGCAGACGGGCACGATGGACGCCATTCTCGACAGACTCGTGCCACTGCAACTCTGTGCCAAGGGGGCCGTTACGATGGCCTTGCTGGATGTCACCGGCAAGCGCATGGGCGTTCCGGTTGCGACATTGCTGGGCGGACCGGTGCGTCGATCGATACCGGTGCTTTGGCCCCTGAGTAATGGCACAGCGGACGAGGATATTTGCGTGATCGACGAGCGCGCCGCCCAGGGCTTCTCGAGCTTCATGCTGAAGATGGGCACGTCGCCGATTCCCAGCGAGATACAGCGCGTCGCTGATCTGGAGGCTCGCTACGGGACCGACGTGAAGTTCATCCCAGACGCTAACCAAGGGTGGACACGAGAACAGGCCCGGGAGTTCCTTGCCGGCATAGCTCATTCGCGAGTCGCTTTCGTCGAGCAGCCTCTGATGAAAGATGACATCGACGGCGCGGTTGCTCTCTGCCGTCAGAGCGCTCTTCCACTGTCGGCGGACGAGTCGATTATTGATCTCGCCGACGCCGCCAAACTCGCCGCTCGCGGTGCGGCCAAGGTATTCAGCATCAAAAGCAGCAAGAACGGTGGTCCACTTCGCGCACAGCGCATGGCAGCAGTGGCTGAAGCCTTCGGGATTGGCTGCTATATGAATTCGCAACTCGAGTTCGGGATCACACAAGCAGCATCACTGCAACATGCGGTCACGGTCAGAAATCTCGTCGACGTTGGGCACGCCTTCATGTCGACTTTGCGATTGGTTGAAGACCCAACGAATTTCTCCTCTTTTGTCCGGAACGGCACAGTGCATCTGCCCGACCGAGCCGGGCTGGGAGTCGACGTTGACGATGCGTATGTGCGCCACCTGACATTGTCCAGCTTCCGACTCCCGGCATAAGGCCGGACAGGTTACAACATTGAGACATGAATATCGCGCTAGTTGGCATTGGAACTTAGGGAGGCGGGATTCGAATGTTATGTTGGCACAGTTTGTTCGGTTTTCCGAAGCAAGTGTCATGCCCAACTCTCTGGAGCGAGAGTTCTCAGAGCGATTCAACAACGCGGTGCATGAAGGAATCGCACCGAAATCAGAGGTCATTTCTTGGCTAAGCTTTTTTGGCTCACCGGCCGTTCACCCGGGAGACGAGGGCCGTTTGTGCCCAATCGATCTTCTGCTTTGGACGAAGTTGCAGCATGAGCACCGCGTTGACCCGCGACTTCGCTGTCGTCGGTGGCGGCTTGGTGGGAGCCGCCATTGCGGTCGGTCTGGCACGCGTTGGCCTTAAGCCGCTTGTCCTGGATGGCGAAGACCTCGATATGCGCGCATCTCGCGCGAACTTTGCCTTGGTGTGGGTTCAGGGCAAGGGGGTCGGCGCCCCCCACTACGCTTTGTGGTCGAAAGCGTCGGCGGAACTTTGGCCCAGTTTCGCGGGCGACCTATTCGAGAATACCGGCATCGATGTCCGGCTGCGACAGACAGGTGGTTTCAGTTTCGCGCTCAGCCGCGACGAACTAGATCATCTGCGCGAAGATCTTGAGACGATAGAGTCCGAGACCAAGCGGGCGTCTCCTCCATATGAGGTGCTCAGTCACAACGAGACGAAGGAGAGACTGCCCGAGTTGGGGCGGGAGGTTGTTGGCTCCATCTACTCACCCGCCGACGGTGACGTGAACTCGCTACGCCTCCTTCGGGCGTTGCACATCGCAATGCAACGGGCTGGCATCGACTATCGGTCCCGGCATCTGATCGACAAGATCGAGCCGGTTAATGGCGCCTTCCGTCTGACGGGGCGCTGGGGATCTGTGACCGTCCAGCGCGTTGTTCTCGCCGCGGGGATAGACAATCAACGGCTCTCGCCGATGGTCGGTTTGTCCACACCGCTCAGGAGCAGCAAGGGTCAGATCCTCGTCACTGAGAAGTGCGCGCCTTTCTTGCCGTTCGCGTCCGGAACGATCCGGCAGGCGGACGAGGGCGGTGTGATGATCGGCGACAGCGAGGAAACAAACGCGACAACGGTCGCGGAACACACCGATGTCGCGACGGTCCTCGCTCGTCGAGCGATCAAGACCTTCCCTCTGTTAGCCGACGTCAACGTGATCAGAACCTGGGCGGGATTTCGTGTCGATACAGTCGACGGACTTCCAATTTACGAACAATCTGCGCAGTTCCCTGGCGCCTACGTGGTCACCTCTCATTCGGCTGTGACGTTAGCCGCGGGGCACGCGCTTTCGCTCGCCCCCCAGATTGCCCGGGGGAGCCTCTCAGGCGACTTCGACCCATTTCGCTCAGGGAGGTTTCATGTTCGCCAGGCTGCATGAAATCGCCGATCCGGTGATCTTTACCTTCGATGGTGTCTCGATCAGAGCGGAGCGCGGCCAGACCTTGGCAACAGCGTTGCTGGCGGGCGGCGTCGACGTCTTCAGATGGAGTGTGGTTGGGGGTGTTCCTCGGGCACCTTACTGCCTGATGGGCGTCTGCTTCGACTGCCTTGTTACCGTTGATGGCGTGCAGAACCGGCAGAGTTGCCTGATTGAAGTGCGCCAAGGAATGGACGTTCGCAGTCAGGCCGGAGGCCGACAAGTGAACACCGCAGGTGTAAGATGAGTCAGCATCGGATACAAGAAATCTGGGACTTCCGGTCCCCCTACGATATCGCCGTGGTGGGCGCGGGACCGGCCGGACTCGCTGCCGCTACGCTTGCTGCTGAAGCCGGTGCGCGCGTTGTTCTATTCGATGAGAACGCTGCGCCGGGAGGGCAGATCTACAGGGGCGTGACGCGGAACAGCCGTCAGACGGCTGGTTTCCTCGGCACCGACTACTGGGCTGGACAAGCCTTGGCCGAAAGTTTCAGTCGCTCCTCCAGCGATTATGCGGCCAAGTGTACAGTTTGGAGCATTGAAGCGCCCGGACGGCTTGACGAAGCAGAACTCGGCGTCAGCCAGAATGGTGTTGCCAGACTGGTTCGAGCACGTTCGGTCTTGATTGCCTCCGGCGCCATGGAGCGCCCGATGCCGGTCACGGGCTGGACTCTTCCGGGCGTCATGACAGCGGGCGCTGCCCAGATTGCCCTAAAGTCAGGCGGATTGGTTCCAAGTGGTCGTGTGATCCTCGCGGGCTGTGGACCTTTATTGTATCTGCTCGCATCTCAACTGCTCGCGGCGAAGGCCGATGTCGTTGCTGTCCTCGACACCGCCGAGCCCCGGCGCAGTGTGAAGGCTTTGACGAAGCTACCCAGCTTCCTGTTCTCCCCCTACATCTGGAAGGGACTCTCCCTGCTGGCGAAGGTCCGGCGCAATGCCCAAGTTGTTTCGGGAGTGACGTCGCTCTCCATTGCCGGCGACAGTAGGGCCGAGGGTGTTCGCTATCTCGCTCGCGGCAGACAGGTGGAAATCCGAGCTGATTGCGTCCTCCTGCATCAAGGTGTGATCCCCTCGATCAATCTGGCCAACGCATCAGGATGTAGCATCGGGTGGAATGAGCGCCGGCGAGCATTCGAGGCGAAAGTCGATGGTTTGGGGCGAAGCTCGCTGCAAGGCGTCTACATTGCCGGAGATGGAGCATTCATTGGCGGCGCCCGGCATGCGGCGATCAGCGGGCGGATAGCCGCGCTTTCTGTTCTCGGTGACCTCGGCATGATGGCCGGTGATGCCGTTGCACGCCAGCACGCGCCACTACTGCGCGAAGCGCACTATCACCTCCGAGGGCGAGATTTCCTAGACATTTTATACGAACCGTCCAAGCAGTTTCGCGCGCCAGTCGATGCCTCAGTCATCGTATGCCGATGCGAGGAGGTCAGCGCCCGGACGGTTCGAGAGACCACTGCGCTCGGCGTCCCTGGTCCAAATCAGTTGAAGACCTTCGTCCGCTGTGGAATGGGGCCCTGCCAGGGGCGCATGTGCGCGCAGACCGTCTCCGAGATCATGGCGGACGAGCGCGGCACGACACCAGGTGCGATTGGGACCTACCGACTTCGATCCCCAGTCAAGCCCCTCACCCTCGGCGAACTAGCATCATTACCAAGCACCCCCGAGGCACTGCTTTTTGTCACCGGGGAAAGCAAGGAGACAACATGAGAACGTGCCATATCTTGGGGTTCCAATGCAAAGCGGCACTTCCCAACTGGGATGCATAAATTTGGGAAAATAGTACGATAGCGATTCGCCTAAGCCTTTGAAAGCTATCGGTAGGTATCGAACCTGCGATCTACAGGAATTTTAGTTCCAGCTTACTACGGCATCTCAGGTCGCAATCCCGTCGCGACGACCGAGGCCCTGAATTTTACTGCAAGCGCCCCAGTCGAAAATGGCACCGACGATGATGTCGGCGTCAGCGTTGGCCTCTTAGGGTATGCGGGTGACGGCTTCGTCGGCTTCGAAGGAGAAGAAAAGCGGACGCCCCGAGATGAACGGGATTTACGCAATTTCAGGTCAGAGTGTCCCCTTCGCACGACACGGGGACGTGCCCCCTTTCAAGCACGAGTGATCCGACAAACGATCGGATCGCTATGGCAGAGTCAGACGACAACGGCAGGACGAGGATCGCGGCGGGTCGACCGCAGCGGCAGTTGCAAGGTCTTCCCCGTGAGGTCGTACCGCTAAGCGAGCGCCAGCCGTCACTAGATTGTAGTTCTGAAAGCAAGATCGGACGGCAATCCGTCGAGACTAGCGCCCTTGGCGAGTCCGAAGGTCACACGATCAATCTTCAACATGATTTTCAAATACGATTGATGGTATCGCTTGCAAAGCGAGCTGCGCGCGAGGACTATGAGCGATCATTGCGCGAGGGATAACTTATGGCACGCGCCGCGATATACGCTCGTTTTTCAACAAATCTTCAATCCGATCGCTCCATCGATGATCAGGCGGCACTCTGCCGCGCCCATGCAATCCAGAACGGTTATGAGCTTGCGAAAGTGTATTCGGACGCGGCCAAGTCTGGCGCGTCCATGCATAATCGTGACGGCATCCGAGACCTCATGGCCGATGCCATGATGGGTCAATTCGAGGTCGTGATTGTCGAAGCCCTGGACCGCCTGTCGCGCGACATGGAAGACCTCGCCGGGATCAGCAAAAGGCTTAAGTTTCTGGATATCGATCTCGTTGGTGTCCATGACGGGAAGGCGAGCACGGTAACCGTTGGTCTTCGGGGACTCGTCGGCCAATTGTTTCGGGAGGACAACGCGCACAAGGTTCGACGCGGTTTGGCCGGGCGCGTGGCACAGGGACTTTCCGGGGGCGGGCAGGCTTATGGCTACCGGCCCGATCCGCTGAACAAGGGAAAGATGATAATCGTTGACGATGAGGCCGAAGTCATCCGTCGTGTTTTTCGCGAATACGCCGATGGCCTATCGCCCCGTCAAATTGCTTACGGCCTGAACAAAGACCGCATCGCGCCGCCACGGGATGGCGCGCGCTGGAACGCCTCCACAATCGTCGGTTCTGCCAAACGCGCCAACGGCATCCTCCACAACAGTCTCTACGTCGGCGTGCGCGTCTGGAACCGGGTGACGATGATAAAGGATCCGGATACGGGTAGGCGCGTAAGCAGGCCCAACCCTGAAAGCGAATGGAAACGAGTGGACGTTCCAGAACTGCGCATTGTCCCGCAGGATCTATGGGAGGTCGCGCAAGGCGCACGGAGGGAGCACATCACGGCGGAAGCCGCTTCAAAAATGCGCAGGCCTAAGCGACTTTTGTCGGGTCTGTTGAAGTGCGGTGCATGCGGCGCGGGCATGTCTACTATGGGAGCCGACAAAACGGGAAAGGTCCGCGTTCGCTGCACCGCTGCACATGAAAGCGGGACGTGTCCAGACCCTAGAACTTTCTATCTCGATACGGTCGAAAAGCTGGTAGTTGGAAGCCTCGTAGCTAAGCTGCATTCGCATGAGAATCTGGCGACCTACATCGCCGCTTATCAGGAAGAGCGACAACGGCTGATCGGCGACAAAGCGGCGAAGCGGATCAAGCTCGAGCGCGACCTAGAAGTCGCCAAGCGGGAAATGTCCCGCGTCGTCGATCAGATTGCCAAGGGCTTTGTGGAAGGCGAGGAAGTGGCAGACGAGATCAGGGCCATCCGAGAGCGCCGGAAGGGCATTGAAACAGAGCTGGCGATGCAGCCTGAGGTCGAGAAGGTCGTGACTTTCCTGCCAGCCGCAGCGCAACGATTCGAAGCCGCAATGCGAAACTTGCACGAAGCGTTCAGGGCAGGTGGAGTTAGAGGGATCAGCGAAAGCGCTGGTTTCCTACGTGAGATCATCTCTACGGCCACTCTTTTCCGGAAAGAAGACGGAACCGGTGTTGAGGTCGAGATTAGAGGCCACCTGCAGGGGCTCCTCTCCAGCCAACCTGTTGAAAAGACTGGTGTGGGGATCGATGGTAGCGGAGGAGCGCTACAAGCGCTCCCCACTGCGAACAAAACCCGCACAGGTGTGTGGGGATCGATGGTAGCGGGAGAGGGACTTGAACCCCCGACCCCAGGATTATGATTCCCGTGCTCTAACCAACTGAGCTACCCCGCCAGGGTGGCAAGTGGCCCGAAAAACCGTCCCGGAAGGATGGGCGTTTCAAGGCGTTCGCCAAGGTCGCGCGGATATAAGGTTGGGAGGGTGAGCGTGTCAAGCTTCGAAGCGGCCGATATGCCGGCATAATCCGGCCGGCATAATTTCATCCCAGAAAAGCTTTGCCGGACAGACACTCAGGGCGTGTCCCGGGGTTGAGTTCGGCGGGGCACGTCGCTATGTCTCGGCCATGAAATTCTAGAGTTTTGAGCGAATGAAGCCGCGCATCGCCGTCCTCGGTTGCGGATACTGGGGCAGCAACCATATCCGCACCCTCAAGGCGCTTGGCGCGCTCCATGCCGTTTCCGACGTCAACCGCGCTCGCGCCGAAGGTTTCGCCAGCGAGCAGGACTGCCTGGCGATCGAGCCGGACAGACTGTTCGAGCGGACCGATATCGACGCCATCGTCATGGCGCTGCCGCCGCAATTCCATGCCGACACCGCGGTGCGCGCCGTCGAAAGCGGCAAGGACGTGCTGGTGGAAAAGCCGATCGCCCTGACGGTCGCGGATGCAGAGCGCGCGGTGAAGGCGGCTAAAGACAATGGCCGCGTGTTCATGGTCGGCCATGTGCTGCGCTTTCATCCGGCTTTCGAGACGTTGAAGGCGCTGATCGACAATGGCGAGCTCGGCGAGGTGCGCTACATCCACTCGCACCGGCTCGGCCTCGGCAAGTTCCATACCGAAAACGATGCGTTGTGGGACCTTGCGCCGCACGATTTGTCGATGATCCTCGCCATCACCGGTACCGAGCCGATCGAGGTGAGGGGCGAGGGAGCGGCGCTGCTCGACAACCTCAGCGACTTCGCGCATCTGCACATGCGGTTTCCGAACGGCCTGCGCAGCCATCTCTTCGCCTCGCGCCTCAATCCCTATCGCGAGCGGCGGCTGACGGTCGTCGGCACCAAGGCGATGGCAGTGTTCGACGACGTCGAGCCCTGGGAACGCAAGCTTGCCGTCTACCGCCACGCGGTCTGGCAGGACAGCGGCCAGTGGGCCTTCACCGCCAATGAGCCTTCGTACGTGCCGGTTGGCGAGGGTATGCCGCTGACGCGCGAGCTTGCCCATTTCATGCAGTGCATCGAGACTCGCGCCGAACCGCGCACCGATGGCGAGGAAGCGATCAGGGTGCTGCGCATCCTGACCGCCGGCACGGTGATCCATACGGGTTCGTCCGCCTGAGGCGTCCGGAAACGGCGGCGATAAGACTGAGAAACTTATTCGGCTGGGATCTGCGCCGGCCTTGCGGCAAGCCTGGACAACATAGCCTCGGCTTCCGCGCCGCGTTCCGAGCGCTCGATGAAGCCGCCGCCGAGCACCCGCGCCTCGTTGCCGTCGTCGGAATAAAGAACGCAGGCCTGCCCCGGCGCGATGCCCGACTCGCCGTCGGCCAGCTCGACGGAGGTCACGCCGTCGCGGTGACGCAGCACGGCCGGACGCGGCGGCCTGGTCGAGCGGACCTTGGCGAAGAGCTCGACCCCGCCGGCCGGAACGTCCGACAGCGGTCCATCGCCCAGCCAGTTCATGTTGCGCAGATAGATCTTGTGCGTCTCCAGCGCCTCGCGCGGGCCGACGATGACGCGCGCCCGGTCGGCGTCGAGATGGACGACATAAAGCGGCTCGCCGGACGCGATGCCGATGCCGCGGCGCTGTCCGATCGTGTAGCGCAGAATGCCTTCATGGCGGCCGAGCACACGGCCGTCGATATGCACGATGTCGCCCGGATTGGCGGCGGCCGGCTTCAGCTTGGCGATGATGTCGGAGTACTTGCCCTGCGGCACGAAGCAGATGTCCTGGCTGTCCTGCTTGGCGGCGACGGTCAGGCCCATCTCCTCGGCAATGGCGCGGACCTGCGGCTTCGACAGGCCGCCAAGCGGGAAGCGCAGATAATCGATCTGTGCCTGCGTGGTGGCGAACAGGAAATAGCTCTGATCGCGGTCGGCGTCGACCGGGCGGTAGAGCGCGCGATGCGCGCCATTGGCGCGCGAACGGATATAGTGGCCGGTGGCCAAGGCGTCGGCGCCCAGATCCTGGGCGGTGGCCAGAAGATCGGCGAACTTCACCGTCTGGTTGCAGGACACGCAAGGGATCGGCGTCTCGCCGGCGACATAGCTCTCGGCAAACGGATCGATGACCGCCTTGCGGAAGCGCTCCTCATAGTCGAGCACATAATGCGGGATGCCGAGCGTCTCGGAAACGCGGCGGGCATCGTCGATGTCCTGGCCGGCGCAGCACGAACCGGCGCGGTGCGTGGCCGCGCCGTGGTCGTAAAGCTGCAGCGTCACGCCGACGACGTCATAACCTTCGCGCTTCAGGATGCCTGCGACGACAGACGAATCGACGCCGCCCGACATCGCGACGACGACACGGGTTTCTTCGGGGCGGCGGGGAAGATCGAGGCTGTTCATGGTGCTTTCACTGTGCGGCGCTCAATGCCAATGGCCGGAATATAGGTCAAGCGCCACGTGTGCGCCAGCTTGCGGCGCAAGACGAGCTTACCGGCAAAATCAAGGCCTGGAGGCCGGTGTTTCAATTTCTAAACGAAATCCTAACCGGACGTTCACGATCCTTACCTAGTGGTTAGGGTTCGCTTAGGCAATTTTTAAAGCTGTGGCGGTACTGTGGCGGGGATTGGGTCTTTGAGTTTTTAGTAGAGAGTACGATGACCGATCTGGTTAGACCTAGAGTCAAGTATGTTATTGGGCCCGACGGCAGCCCTCTTACGATCGCCGATCTGCCGCCGACGAACACCCGGCGCTGGGTTATCCGGCGCAAGGCTGAAGTGGTCGCCGCGGTACGTGGCGGCCTGCTCAGCCTTGAGGAAGCCTGCCAGCGCTACAAGCTCACTACCGAAGAATTTCTCTCCTGGCAGGCATCGATCGACGAATACGGCCTTGCCGGGCTGCGCACCACGCGAATCCAGCAATACCGACATTAAGCTGTCGGCCGAAAACGAGCAAGGGCGCGGGACTCCGCGCCCTTCGCTTTTGAGCGGCCTTCCATTCAAACAGTCAGCACGACCTTGCCGATGGGTCGGGTCGCAAGGAAGGCATGGGCGGCCGCCGCCTGGTCGAGCGGGAAAGCTTTGGCCACATGCGGCATCAGCTTCTTGGCATCGACCAGCCTGGCGAGTTCGACAAGACCTTCGCGGTCGGGTACCACGGACATGCGCTCGACGCGGATGCCCCGCGCGTTGGCCTTCGCCCTGGTGGCGTCGTGAACGTTGAGCAGCGACACCAGGACGCCACCATCACGCACCACCTTCAGCGACTCGTCGACATGGTCGCCGCCGATGGGGTCCGCACAAGATCGACATTGCCGACCTGTTCGACGAAGTTGCCCTTGGTGTAGTCAATTACCTCGTCGGCGCCGAGCGAGCGGACGAAATCGAGCTTGCCCGGGCTGGCCGTAGCAATGACATAGGCGCCGCGCGCCTTGGCGATCTGCACCGCCAGATGGCCGACGCCGCCGGCACCGGCATGAACCAGCACGCGTTGCCCCGCCCGCAGGCCGCCATGGCGCACGATGCCTTGCCAGGCCGTCAGTCCGGCCAGCGGCAAGGCCGCAGCATGCTCATGGTCGATCGCGGCGGGCTTCGCGGCGATCTCGTCCGTCGGCGCCGCGGCGAGCTCGGCATTGGCTCCAGCCTGTTTGGGGAAGTGCGGCATGCCGAACACCTCGTCGCCGACCTTGAAGGTGGTCACGCCGGGGCCGAGCGCCGCGACGGTCCCCGAAATGTCCCAGCCCAGGATGAAAGGCGGTTCGCCAAGCAGCGGATAGAAACCGCCGCGCACGGCGCCGTCGACCGGGTTGATGCCCGCCGCCTTGACGCGGACGAGCACTTCACCGGGCCTTGGCACGGGGTCGGGCTGCTCGGCCACGAAAAGAACCTCGGGTCCGCCGACGGAAGTCTGGATAACGGCACGCATGAACGCCTCCTGTTCGAATGGATGTGCCGCTATCATTTGGATAGTAATATTCGATTGTCGAGTATGTACCTTTTCTATATATAGGCACCTCATGGATAGTGAAGACAGATCGCCATTCGGCTACGACGCGTTCCGGCGCGCCTGCCCGTCGCACACGGTGCTGGAGATGCTGGCCAGCAAATGGGTTTATCTCACGGTCTGCGCGTTGCGGCGCGGCCGGCTGCGCAATGGCGAGCTGGCGCGCAAGCTGGAAGGCATCACGCCCAAGATGCTGACGCAGACGCTGCGGGTGCTGGAGCGCGACGGCCTCGTGCGGCGCGAGGTGTTTGCGGTCATCCCGCCGCGCGTGGAATATGAGCTGACGGAACTTGGCCAGAACCTGGCGGGGCTGCTCAGCCAGATCCGCTCCTGGGCGGAAGAGCATGCGCCGGAGATCAAGGATGCCCGGGCCCGGGCGTCGGCCGATCATGGCGAGATGGCGGCTGCGTCCTGAAGCCGGTTGCGTAGCCGATTCTACCGGAATGTCGGTGCCGATGATGCCGGCACGGCGCTGACAATGACTGCTGAAATGCCAGCGATCAGCCGATCATGGCGCTGCGGCCGCCTGTTTCGGTCTCGCGGATCTTGGTGTCGCGCGATTCCAGCATCTCGGCCTTGGACAGCTCCGCTTCAGCTTCGCCGAGTAATGATTCGGCAGTGCTTCGCTGCTGGGCGAGGTCGCTTTGTGAGTTCCTGAGGTTGTCGCGGCGCAGGCGAGCCGCCTTGGCGAAGGTCGGATAGGCGAAATGGTTGATGTCGGTGATGCCGGCTTTTTTCTCTTCGGCGATGATCTGCGCTTCCAGCTCGACGGCCATGCGCTCGAACTCGGCGATCATCATGTCCAGCTGCAAGAGCTGGCGCCGTTTCTCATTCACCTGAAACTGCTTCAGTCGAACGAGGTTTTCACGTGACTTCATGACTCGATACTCCGCAAACGCACACTTGCAATACCGCCCAGTCCGCCCGGAACGACCCAAGCGCCGCCCGTTTCCCCCGGCTTTCCCTGGGCTATGGGAAACAAAGCCCTAAAGATTTTTGCCGGCGGTAACCATTCGTTTACGGGCATTGTTAATCATACGGGCGAGGACTTAAGGCCGGGTAAAAATTCTGGCTGCGGCGGGAAGCCCGAGCCAGCGAGTCTCTGGAGTCACTTAGGCTGACTTTTTAATGTGGTGCATTAGCGATTTTGGTCTGTGATTCATTATTAGATTCAAGTGGGTGTAGAAAGGGGTTAAAAAATCTGGTATCGTGGATGACACGAAATTAGGATTTGTTAACCAGTCGGTGGCACCTTCTGTTCAGGCAATCACTGCTCCGGGTCCCGGACGGGTCGTGACACGGTCCGGCAGCAGAAAAGGGGAATGAAATGCGTGTTCTGCTGATTGAAGATGACAGTGCAACCGCACAGAGCATCGAACTGATGCTGAAATCGGAAAGCTTCAACGTCTATACGACCGATCTCGGCGAAGAAGGTGTCGATCTCGGCAAATTATATGATTACGACATCATCCTTCTGGATCTCAATCTCCCCGATATGTCGGGCTATGAGGTCCTGCGCACGCTGCGCCTCTCCAAGGTCAAGACGCCGATCCTGATCCTCTCCGGCATGGCCGGCATAGAGGACAAGGTGCGCGGCCTGGGCTTTGGCGCCGACGACTATATGACCAAGCCCTTCCACAAGGACGAGCTGGTGGCGCGCATCCATGCGATCGTGCGCCGCTCGAAGGGCCATGCCCAATCGGTTATCACCACCGGCGACCTTGTAGTCAATCTCGACGCCAAGACGGTCGAGGTCGGCGGTCAGCGCGTGCACCTGACCGGCAAGGAATACCAGATGCTGGAGCTGCTTTCGCTGCGCAAGGGCACGACGCTCACCAAGGAAATGTTCCTCAACCATCTCTATGGCGGCATGGACGAGCCGGAGCTGAAGATCATCGACGTCTTCATCTGCAAGCTGCGCAAGAAGCTCGACGCGGCGTCCGGCGGCCAGAACTACATCGAGACGGTGTGGGGCCGCGGCTATGTGCTGCGCGAGCCGGAAGATATCCGCGTCAGCGCATAAGCGATCCAAGCGATTCGAACGAAAAACCCGGCTCAGGCCGGGTTTTTTGTTTGAAAACGGTCTCGGCGAATCAGGCGGCTATCTTCAGGACGCGGAAGCTTTCGAGCAATTGCGCGCGATTGAAGGGTTTCAGCAGATAGCCCTGGGCGCCGGCGCGCTTGGCGCGCATGATCGCAGCCACATCGACCTCGACCAGCGAGACCAGGATCTGCGGCCGGGCAGGGCTTTCGATGGCGCGGATACGGCGAATGAGGTCGACCGCCTGGATGTCGGCAAGACCACCGTCGATGACGATGACATCGGGCATCTCGCCGGCGCAAATCTCGGCAGCCTCGACCCCGGTCGAGGCCTCGACGACAATCATGTCCGAGCCGCCAAGGATGCGTTTTGCGACCTTCCTGATGACGCTCGAATCATCGACGAACAGGCAGCGCTTCATGTCCGGGTCCTCTTTGCCATCTGCCGAACCGGCAACCTCCGGCAACCGGAAAGCACCATAGGCCAATCTGGTAAAGAAGCCGAAAAGCCGTTAGGTAAAGTTTTTCCAAACGAGCGTCTCGCGTCGTTTTGACCCGCAGCGCGGTTACATGCATTGCGGCCGGCATTGCTCGACCTGCACTGCCGGCACGAATATTAGCAATAAAAGATACTTCGGCTTTTCTTATGCGGCCGTCAGCACGATCTCCTCGGCGGTCGCGTGGATCGTGATCGTCATATTGGCCTCGCGCGCCAGAAGCAGCGTATAGTAAGGCTGGACCGAATGGGCGTCGATCGGCTCCTCCGGCTTGTGGCCGGAATGCAGTTCGAGGAATTTCGGCGGCACGCGCAGCATCGGGCCACCGGCCGACAGCGAAAAACGCGGCTCGGTTTCGAGACTTTCCAGCGTGACCACCAGCTTGCCGCCGCGCGGTATGGCCGCGTTGGCGACGAGAATGAGGTTAAGCAGCAGCTTGACCTTGTTCTTGGGCAAGAGCGCTCGGGGACCGTTCCACAGCAATTCCGGCTTTTCGTTCTTCAGGAAGGCGATGGCCACGGCCTCGGCATCGCCGGTGTCGATCATCATGCCGGCGGAACCCGCGGCGCCGAAGGCGATGCGGGCAAACTGCAATCGCGCCGAGGCGTTCTTGGCGCTCTGGCGAATGAGCTTCATGGCGTCTTCGTCGGCGCCGCCTTCGTCGAGCAGTTCAAGGCCGTTGTTGATCGCGCCGACCGGCGAAATGATGTCGTGGCAGACACGGCTGCAAAGCAGCGCCGCGAGATCTGGCGCGGAAAGGGTGAAAAGCTCGGCCATCGGCGAAATCCCTGCTTAAGTCATTTGTTCATGGCCGAGCGACCGTTTTCGCGCCTGCCCCCGCGAATCACGCTCTTTTCCAAGACTTTCTGAATACACAGGGCCTGAGCGCGCATCAACAAATCCAAATTGCCGACGGCGAAAATGGTGTGTTCGCGGGGGGAAACCCGCCGCCGGGGCGCAAGCACAGCCTTCGAACCGCCATCTTCGTGTGGGAGCTTAATGGTTGAAAAAGGATTACGGCATAGTTTGCCCGTGATAGCCACCCTGAACGGCCGGTAAGAGCCGCAGGGGTGCGAGGCGTCGGCGAAAGTGCTCCCTGACGGAGATTGGAAGCATGTTTTCCCGATACTACGACCGGACGTTCGTCCGTGTCCTCGCCATGACCATCACGCTCCTGGGGGCTCTTGTCCTTTCGACCGCTGCGTCACGGGCCCAACAATACACCGCTCAGGAGATCGTCGATTCCGGTCATAAATTCTTCGGCGAGACGTCCGGCGGGCTAGCCACCGTCGTCGAGAAGATCTTTGCCTCCTACGGCCTGCCCAACGGCTACCTGCTGGGCGAGGAGGGATCCGGCGCCCTGATCGGCGGCCTGACCTATGGCGAGGGGACGCTCTACACCAAGAACGCCGGCGACCATAAGGTGTTCTGGCAAGGTCCGTCGCTCGGCTGGGATTTCGGCGGCGAGGGATCGCGGGTGATGATGCTGGTCTACAATCTCGACGACATCAGCAGCCTCTATAACCGCTTCGGCGGCGTTGCCGGCTCCGCCTATGTCATTGCGGGCGTCGGTTTCAACGTATTGCAGAGCAACCGGGTGCTGATCGTGCCGATCCGCACCGGCGTAGGTGCCCGTCTGGGGGTCAATCTCGGCTATCTGAAGCTCACCGAAAGGCCGACCTGGAACCCGTTCTGATCGGATTGCGCTCGCTACAATCGCTCGGACAGTGCTGATCGCGCCGCGGCAAACTCTTGCCGCGGCGTTGAATTTCCGCCATGCCAAGGTGGCACAATCCAACGATTGCCGCTCCGTAAAGTGGATAGCACGCCTTGGTCCAGTCGGTTCTGTTCTTCGTACTCGGTTTCCTTTGCGCCGTTTTTCTGGTGTCGCTGGTCGCGCCGGCGGTTTGGCGGCGGGCCGTCGTCCTGACGCGCAGGCGCCTCGAGGCTTCGCTGCCGCTAACGCCGGCCGAAATCCAGGCGGACAAGGACCGGGTCCGGGCGGAATATGCCATGACGACGCGCCGGCTGGAGATAACCGTCAAGAACCTTCAGGAGAAGGCGGCCGAACAACTGGTGGAGATCGGTCGCGGGCGCGAGGCCTTGAAGGGACTGGCGGTCGAAAAGAAGGACAAGAACCAGGCGCTCTCCGATCTGCAGGCAAAGAATGCGGAGCTCAGGCAGCGCGAGGAGGATCTGCACCGGCTGTCGGAAAAGCACGTACAGACGGAGCGGGCGCTGGAAAAACGCGCGCTGGAGTTGCGGAAGCTCGAGCAGATGTATGACGACGCCAGCTTCTCGTCCTCGAACCGCCAGATCGAACTGGTTGCCCGCGAATCGGAGCTGGAAAAGCTCGCCAGCGACATTGCGTTGCTCAAGGGCCAGCGCAAGGAGGCGGACCGGCGCAATCAGGAGGTCGCGTCGGAAAGCAAGGCCGCGCGCGAAGCGTTGAAGGCGGAGAAGAAGAAAACGGCCGAGCTCGACAAGAAGGTCGAGCGGCTGCTTGCCACGCTTGCCGACCGCGAGGAAAAGCTCGACCGCCGCGAGAAGGATCTGGCCCGGATGCGCGAACGTTCGAAGGAGAGCGCCGCGAACGGCGTCGCGCAGCTGGCTGCCGGCACGGATACGAAAGGCGACAATGTCGACAAGGCTATCGCCAGGCTCGAGGGCGACCGGGAACGGCTGGAGGCAAGGCTGACGGCGCTGGCGCGCGAGAACAAGCGGCTGAAAACCGATCTTGCAGCCGCCGGGACGGCAATGCCCGAAGCGGCGGGCGACGCGCGCTCCGGCGCCGGCCTTCGCGAACAAATGAACGAGCTGGCCGCCGAGGTGGTCAATCTGACGATGAAGCTCGACGGGCCGGACTCGCCTATCGCCAAGGCCCTGGCGGGCGATGGGCAGCAAAATGGGCGTGGCGCCAGCCTGGCCGACCGGGTGAGGGCTTTGCAGAAGGCCGGCTCGTCCAACTGAACGACACGGCCGCCGTTATTCAGCCTATGCGTCGCCGGCTTTTGAAAAGCGATGCAGGGCTATTGCCGACGCGGCGGCGACGTTCAGGCTGTCGAAACCTTCCGCCATTGCGATCCTCACCGTTTGCAGCCGGGCAAGCAGATCCCGCGGCAGGCCTTCGCCTTCGGTGCCGAGATAGAGCGCCAGGCGCGCCGAGCGTTCCGCGGCGCGGATGTCGATGTTTCCGCGTGGCGAGAGCGCGAACTGGCTGAAGCCGAGCCGATCGAGCGTCGCGGTGAAGGTTCCGGTATCGCCGAAGGTGGCGAAGGGAACCTTGAGCACCGCGCCGACCGAAACGCGGATTGCCTTGCGGTAGAGCGGATCGCAGCACGTCTGGTCGAGCAGCACCGCGCCCGCGCCGAAGGCGGCCGCATTGCGGAAGATCGCCCCCATATTGTCGTGATTGGATATGCCGACCAGGACGACGGCCAATGCGTGCCGGGGCAAGGTTTCCACCAGAAACTCGGCGGGCGCCGGATCGCCACGCATGCCGATCGCCAGGATGCCGCGATGCATGTGGAAGCCGGCGATCCGGTCCATGACCTCACCCGCGGCGACATAGACCGGAAACTCGCGAGGCGCCTTGCGCAAGATCTCCTGCACGCTCGCCAGCCTGTTTTCGAGGATGAGGGCCGACTCGGCGACGAAGCGCCCGGTCGACAACAGGAGGTCCAGCACCACCTTGCCTTCGGCGACGAAGCGGCCATGCCGGCCGACGAGATCGCGCTCGCGGATGTCGAGATAGGCGGCGACGCGCGGGTCCAGAGGATCGTCGATGGGGATGAGGTTCATGCAAATCTCGCCGGCAAGAATTGCCAGCGAGGTAAGGGGCTTTGGATGGCGCGGGTCAAGCCCCGGCGCGGCGCAGCCGATAGGCCATCTGGGAGAGGTCGCCGTCGCCGAAAATGCCTTCCAGCATGCGCAGCAATTCGCGCACCGCCTCGGATTTGCACGAATAGTAAATCATCTGGCGGTCGCGCCGGGTCTCGACGAGATCGAGCGCCCTCAGCTTGGCGAGATGCTGCGACAGCGCGGATTGGCTGAGTTGCACCTTCTCGGCGATGGCGCCGACCGACATTTCATCGTCGATCAGATGGGCCACGATCAGCAAGCGCTTTTCGTTACCCATGAGGGTGAGGAACGCGGCCGCCGATTCCGCATTGGCGATTAGCTTATTTGAGATCATAGATCCCCCAAGGGTCTTGGCTCATCCAGGCGCCAGGGGGCAATGGTGCCTGATTCCGCGATGTTCAGATGTCGATGGGCGCTGCTGAATCAGCGTCACTACAAGGGTAGATCATTTCGTCTAAATCTCAAGCGTTGCTTTCGCCGGCGCGCGATCAACTATCGCTCTTGCTCTTCGGCGCGTCCCGCCTTTGCCATCTCGACAAGCGCCGAACGCAGGTCGCGCGCGCTTTGCAGAGACTTGGGAAAGAAAATCCTGCAGATGGCATCGGCGGCGGCGAGATCCATGCCATCGGGATCGAAACCGGTGGCGATCCAACCGTCGCCTTCGGCGCGGCCGAAATGACGGGCATAAAGGGCAAGCGCGTCGCGATGGTCGGCATTCATGTGATCGAGCGCCGCCTGTTCGCTGCCGGCGAACTCCTCGACAAGAGTGCCGCCGGTAATCAGATCATCGCGGTCGAGAAGAAAGGCCTTGCCGAAGCCGCCGTTCAGGCTGGCGCGCTCGGGCTCGAGCCGGAAGAACGAGAAGTCGCCGAGCCCGGCATAGAGCCTCGCCTTCGGATTGCGGTTGAGGTAGCGCCGCTCGGCGCGGATCTGATCGGTCGATCCGCGCTCCAGCCGCAGGGCCCGGCATGCCAGGCTGATGCGCGGATGCGCCAGCGGATCGCCCTTGCCGGGTTCGCCAAGCAGCAGCGAACAGCGCGGATCGGCGAGCAACGCACCGGTATGCGCGGACAGCATCGAGATCAGGATCAGCGGCGCGCCGTCGATGTCGGTGGCGACGCCAACCCTGCTTGCCAGTGGCGCGCCGGTGCCAGGCTCGATCGCCGCGAGCGCGCCGAAACGTGCCGCGCGGATCAGGGTTTTCGCCAGCCTGATCGCCTCTGCGTCGGTCTCGCGGATGACGTCCTTCTTCGGTTCGGTCACAAGCGCACCCGAGATAAGCTGATTTTCGTTCTCCGGTTATCGACCGAATACACCCGCCTTTGCAAGCGCTCCGATCTCCTCTTCGCTCAAGCCGAAACGGGTCAATATGCCCGAGGGCTCGCGATCGGCGACGGCCGGAGCTGCGGCAGGCGCTTGTGCGCCTTGCGAGAAACGCGGCGCCGGCGCCGGGCGATCGAGCTCGCCGGACTTCACGAAGCTTTGCCTGGCGCAATTGTGCGGATGGTTCCTGGCTTCGACCAGGGACAGCACAGGCGCCACGCAGGCGTCCGTCGCGGCGAAAAGCTCGGCCCATTCGTCGCGCGTCCTTGCCTTGATCCGGCCGGCAATGGCGGCGCGCATCGCGGGCCACGACGACTTGTCGTACTGGCTGCCGGCAAAATGCCCGTCGAGCGGCAGCAGCCTGGCGAATTCGTCGAAGAAGCGCGGCTCGAGACAGCCGATGGCAACGTGCCTTGCGTCCGCCGTCTCATAGGTATCGTAGAAAGGCGCCCCGGAATCGAGCAGGTTCACGCCGCGCCTGTCGCTCCACAGACCCGCCGCCATATAGGCGTGGATGGGCGCGGCGAGCATCGAGGCTCCCTCGATCATCGAGGCATCGACCACCTGGCCCTTTCCGCTGCGCGAGCGCTGGAAAAGAGCGGCGAGCACGCCCGCGATCAGCATCATGGCGCCGCCGCCTTGATCCGCGACGAAGTTGAGCGGCGGCACTGGCGGCGCATCCTGCCTGCCGACCGCATGCAAGAGGCCCGCATAGGCGAGATAGGTGATGTCGTGCCCGGCTCGCCCGGACAGCGGCCCGTCCTGGCCGAAGCCGGTCAGGCGACCATAGATCAGCGCCGGATTGCGCTGGAGAACGACATCCGGCCCCAGCCCGAGCCGCTCCATCACGCCGGGGCGGAAGCCTTCGACGAGCAAGTCGGCCTGTGCCGCAAGGCGCAGCAGCAGTTCCGCGCCCGCCGGGCGCTTGAGGTCGAGCTTGAGGATGGAACGGCCGTGGCGGTCGAGATCGTATTCTTGTGGCAGGCTCAGGAGCGGCTGGCCAGCGTCGGCGCGCTCGATGCGCAGCACCTCGGCGCCCATCTCGGACAGCATCAGGGCGGCAAGCGGCACCGGACCGAGCCCGGCCATCTCGATCACTTTCAGGCCAGCGAGCGGGCCGGTCTTTCCGGCGGCAGCACCTGCGCCTGTCGGCGAGCCATTCATCCCCGCTTATTTCGGCGCCATGCGGATGGCGCCGTCGAGGCGGATGGTCTCGCCGTTCAGCATCTGGTTCTCGACGATGTGGAGGGCAAGTGCAGCATATTCCGACGGCTCGCCGAGCCGCGGCGGGAAGGGCACGGAAGCGCCGAGCGAATCCTGCACTTCCTGCGGCATGCCTGCCATCATCGGCGTCTTGAAGATACCGGGCGCGATGGTGCAGACGCGAATGCCGAAGCGGGCGAGATCGCGCGCCACAGGCAGCGTCATGCCGACGACGCCGCCCTTGGAAGCCGCATAGGCGGCCTGGCCGATCTGGCCGTCATAGGCGGCGACGGAGGCGGTGTTGACGATGACGCCGCGCTCGCCGCCGGCGAGCGGATCGAGTTTCGCCGCCCGGTCGGCGACGAGGCGGATCATGTTGAAGGTGCCGATCAGGTTGATCTCGATCACCTTGCGGTACTGGTCGAGCGGATGCGGTCCGTCCTTGCCGATCGTCTTCACGCCGATGGCGATGCCGGCGCAATTGACCAGGATACGCGGTTGCCCAAGCTTTTCAGCCACTTCGGCGATCGCGGCGGCAGCGCCGTCGCCGCTGCCGACATCGCATTGGACGGCAATGCCGCCGATGTCGGCCGCGACTTTCGCCGCGCGCTCGATGCCCAGGTCGAGAATGGCGACACGGGCGCCCTTGGCCGCCAACGCGCGCGCCGTCGCCTCGCCAAGGCCCGATCCGCCGCCGGTGACGATCGCGATCTGGCCATTCGGGTTCATGCAAGCCTCCCAGGATTCGGATTATGCTACGAAGCGCGCAAGGGAGGCGCAACCGCCATAGCCGGATCGATCGACGACTGCGCCGTGGCGGCCGACCGCGCCAAGGCCGGGACAAGTTCCGCAACCCTCGCCATGTTGGCGTGGCAGACATCGCCGGCAAAGCGGGCGACGGCGCCTGGCTTGATTTCGTGATGCAGCAACCGGTCGAGATCGACCGGGCGCGGCAAGGCTATCTGCCCGCGCGGAAAGCGCTTGAAGCCGAGCGGTCCGTAGTATGGCTCGTCGCCAACCAGGATGACGGCGGGCGCGCCGGCCTTCCTGGCCGCCTCCAGCGCGATCGCCACCAGCTTGCGGCCGATGCCGAGATTCTTGTAGGCGGGGCGCACCGCAAGCGGGCCGAGCATCATGGCGCGTCCGGCGCCAGCTGCCACGCGCGTCATGCGCACGGAAGCGATGACCGTGCCGTCCTTGACGGCGACGAAGGACATCGAGCGGTCATGTCCTCCCGACTCGCGGATCTTGTAGGCGGCAAGCACGAAACGACCCGGGCCGAAGGCCTCGTCGTTGATGGCTTCGATTTCAGGGTCATGCGCCGGGGTTTCCGGCAGGTATTTCACGTCGGCAAGGCTCATGGTCTTTGCGTTCCGGTATGCGAGGAAGGTTTGCTGCAAACGGCAGCGTTCGCCAGTCAGCGCTTTTTAAGCGCGGGCGCCCTTTCGTCGTCGGTCGAACCGGATCGAGGCAAAGTCGAACATGGGCGCCTCCGCTAGCACCAATTTTGCGCCGCTGCAATCGGTGCTTTCCGGCTTTCTTGCATCGCCTCACGAACTTGTCCGTCGCTGGACCTGTTCGTCATTTGACGAACTGTTCAGCGCCTGAGGGCTTCGCCGACCCGGTCATCAACCTAGATAATGTCGAACCGCAAGGGAGATTTTTCGCATGGGATTGCTGATCGAAGGCAAATGGCAGGATCGCGCGCCGAACACCGACAGCGGTGGGCGGTTCGTGCGAACGGAGTCGCAATGGCGCGACTGGATCACGCGCGATGGCAGGCCGGTCGAAGGGCGCGCACGCGGCTTCAAGGCGGAACCCGGCCGGTATCACCTCTATGTCTCGCTCGCCTGCCCATGGGCACATCGCACACTGATCTTCCGTGCCCTGAAGAAGCTGGAGGGCGTCATCTCGGTCTCCGTGGTGCATCATTTCATGGGCGAGAACGGATGGACCTTCAAAGCCGAGGACGGCGCCACCGGCGACACGCTCTACGGCCTCGATTTCCTGCACCAGATCTATGCCAAGGCGGATCCGGCCTATTCAGGCCGCGTGACGGTGCCGGTGCTGTGGGACAAAAGGCAGCAGACCATCGTCAACAACGAGTCCTCCGAGATCATCCGCATGCTCAATTCCGCCTTCGACGAATGGGGCGATGCCGGTCTCGACTTCTATCCGGCGGCGCTGCGGGCGGAGATCGACAAGATCAACGCGCTGGTCTATCCGGCGATCAACAACGGCGTCTATCGCGCCGGCTTCGCCACCGCGCAGAAAGCCTATGAGGAAGCGTTCGGCGAATTGTTCTTAGCGCTCGATACGATCGAGGAGCGGCTTTCGAACCAGCGCTATCTGGCCGGCGAGCGCATCACCGAGGCCGACTGGCGGCTGTTCACGACGCTGGCGCGCTTCGATCCGGTCTATGTCGGCCACTTCAAATGCAACCTGCGCCGCATCGCAGACTATCCGAACCTGTCGAACTATCTGCGCGATCTCTATCAGGTGCCCGGCGTCGCGGGCACGGTCAACCTGCATCACATCAAGGCGCATTATTACGGCAGCCACAGATCGATCAACCCGACGGGGATCATTCCGGCGGGGCCGGAGCTTGATTATGCCGCGCCGCATGACCGGAACAGGTTCAGGAAGGCGGCTTGATCACCAGTAAGCCGATATCGGCTCGCTGCCAAAAATCTCCGCTATCCGCCTGAGCGTTGCCGGGGTCGTGGCCTCGGGCAACCGGTCGATCGGGAAGAAGCCGGCCTCGGCGATCTCGTGGTCGGGCAGTTTCGGCGCGGTCTGGCGGAAGGCTTCGATCAGATAAAGGCCGACATGGTCGCGGTTGCTCGAGCGGTGGTTGAAATGCATCGACTTCAGCACGGGCGGCGCGGTCAGAGCGACGTTGCCTTCCTCGGCCAGTTCGCGAGCCAGCGCTTCCTCGAGGGTCTCGCCGACCTCGACGCCGCCGCCCGGCAATTGCCAACCGGGAACATAGGTGTGGCGGATCAGGAAGACGGAGTTGGAGGCGCGGTCATAAACCAGCCCGCGCACGCCAAGCGTCATCGGGCGGCGCAGCAAGAAATAGAAATGGAACAGCCTTGCCCGCAACCCCGGCCATCCGGTCTGGCGGAATGTCCCGTCAGAATCGGCCGGGCGATTCATCCAACGATCCCCAAGCAGATGTTCGTGGGTTGCCCCACGAACATCTGCTTGGCTTTCCTTGTTTTTCGCAGGTTCTGGCCGCAAAACCGTGGGACACTTTTGCGGAACCTGCTTGGGCGAACAGCAAACGGTGAGTGGAAAGCCTCGTCGGCGTCGCTTAAGAAGGGGCCATGTTCAGGCTCGCGCATATTTCCGATGCTCATCTGGGACCGCTGCCCGATGTAACCTATCGCGACCTCGCGTCCAAGCGCGTGCTGGGCTACGTCAACTGGCAGCGCAACCGCCGCCGCCACATGCATGACGCCGTCATCGACACCATCGTCGCCGACATCAAGGCGAACGCGCCCGACCATCTCGCCGTCACCGGCGATCTCGTCAACCTGGCGCTCGACGGCGAGATCGAGATGGCCAAGCACTGGCTGGAGACGCTCGGATCGCCGCATGACGTCTCCGTGGTCCCCGGCAATCACGATGCCTATGTGCCGGGCGCCTTCGACAAGGTCTGCCGGTCGTGGGCTCCCTGGATGACGGGCGACGGCGTCAACAGTCCGGTCGACCGCAATTCCTTTCCGTATCTGCGCGTGCGCGGCAATGTCGCGCTGATCGGCGTCACCACGGCGCGCGCCACCGCGCCCTTCATGGCCAACGGCTTCTTCATGGAAGGACAGGCCGAGCGGCTCGGCAAGATTCTCGACGACGCGGCGAAACAAGGGCTGTTCCGCGCCATTATGATCCACCACCCGCCGGTGCGCGGCGCCGTACCGCAGCATAAGCGGCTGTTCGGCATCGCTCGCTTTCACAAGGTCATTCGCCGGCATGGCGCGGAACTCGTCCTGCACGGCCATTCGCATCTGCCGTCGCTGTTCACCATCGGCGCACGTGGCGCCAAGGTGCCCGTGGTCGGGGTCGCCGCCGCGGGCCAGGCGCCCGGTGGCAAACACCCGGCGGCGCAATACAACATGTTCGAAATCGACGGCGAAAAGGGCGACTGGCGTCTGCGCCTGATCCGGCGCGGCCTGACGGGGCCGGCGCTGCCGCCTTCGGATCTGCAAACGATGGATCTCGACGTGCCGGTCGTGAAGGACCGTGAACTCGTCAGAAGCTGATCTTCATCTGCACGATGCGATCCCAGAACAACGCCAGCGAAACCGCCAGGCCGACAAGGGCGCCGGCGGCGATCAGGCCGAGGCCGGCGAAGAAGGTCGTCCAACCATTGCCGCGGCGGGTTTCGGATCGGATGGGCGGCTCCGCTTCCTTGACCACAGGGCGATGCAGGCCCGGAACGGCGCTCTCCATGCTCCCTTCCATCATACGCTGCCGCTCGACGACACGTTCCGCCACGTAGCGCGTCACCGCATCGGCGACGGTCTTCATCTCGCTCGTTTCGGCCAACACCACGCGGCCGACGCGCGTATCCTTGAGGAATCGATAGGTGCGGCGGTCGCGTCCCATTGCGACGTGGCTCACCGCGTCGATCCATAGCCGCGGCTGCAGGCCGGACGAGACGGCGAAGTCGAAGCTGTCCATGTCGGCCGGAACATCGGCAAAGACCGGGGCGAGCTCGGTTGCCAGAAGATCGAGGCGCATGCGGTGCGCATCGCGCATCTCCACAATCACATCGTCGCGGTCGGCGAAGGCGTTCTTGACGTCGCGTACCGCATCGGCGAGCTTCCGCGACGGCTCGATCGGGGTGACTTTGTCGCCTGTATCCTTCATGGCGGCTGCCTCGTTGTTGGTTAACAGCGAGTTAACACAATCGCAGGCAAAATGCACCGGCGGAAGCGGGTTACGGATATTTTCGAAGTCGGTCCGGGAGAAGTCAGCTCGCCGCCGCGCCCAGAGGCGGACGCAACCGTCTGCCGTGCCGGCGCGTGTTTCGACGCACGATTTCGGCAATCAGGTCCGGAGCCTCCTCGACCAGCATATGACCTGCATCAAGGACATGGTGCAGGTGGAAATGCGACGGCAGCGCCTCGGCCTGCTCGACCGGCAGCAGCGGATCCTCCGCTCCCCAAACAACCATCACCGGCATGTCAAGCGTATCCAGCTGCGCACGGGGGATCACTCCTTGTCGGTCATCCCTTGTCATCGCGGCCGCTATATCGATCAGGGTCTGCAACTGGCCCGGCTGGGTGCGCATCCGGCACAATGCATCCACCACGTGGTCGGGCGGCGCGCTGCGCGGACCGGACATGGCCGCAAGGCTGGCACGGACCTGCTTCCTGCTGGCCGCAACGGCATAGCGGCGCAGCAAGGCTGCGTTGATCTCCGGGCCGAAGCCGCCGGGCGCCAACAGAGTGAGCGAGGCAACCCTGTCGGGGTCGGCAAGCGCCATCAGTGTCGCGATCGCGCCGCCCATGGAGTGACCGACGAGGTGGACCTTGCCCAACTGGCGCGCGGCAAGATCGGCCAGGATGGCCCGCGCGGCCGGCTTGGCGCCGCCCGTGCCTTCGCTTTCGAGTGATTGTCCATGGCCCGGCAGATCATAAGCCAGCACTCTCGCCTCCGCCGCCAGCGAAGTCGCGACGTCACGCCAGATCTCACTACAGGCTCCGAAGCCGTGCAGAAGGACGATCGTCTTCGGACCAGCGCCGCCCTCGACGGCATAAGGGAATGGAAGCATGAAAATGGATCGGTGAAGAAGACAGGCAGCGATTTCAAATTGTGGCTGAATTGCTCTCGATCCAGACCCATGGCCAGTAAAATTTTCGCGACCGCGGCGCCCGTCGGGCGTTCGACGCGCAAGCATGTCCTAATACTTGCCGTATCACCGCATCATATTTCCGCTCCGGCGATCGTGTGGCCCAAAACACAGGCGCAGAGCTGGATTAGCTCGGGTTGCCGATCCCGGCGGCCCGCAGGGACTGCACCAGCCGGTCGGTGAGATCGGCCGGGTATTTGCGGTCGGCGAATGTCGCGCGCGGGTCGGCGGCGAATTTCGGGAATTCGGCGGTGAGCTTGTTGGCAAGCTCGCCCGCCAGCTTGTCGCGGCCTGAAATCCTGGCGCCGATCAGGCGCGCGGCCAGGTAGTGCGGCTTGGATGCGGTCGTGCGCAAAGACTCGCTGACGATCGCGGCCTTTTTCATATCGCCCTGCATGAAGGCTCCGATGAACAGGCCATAATCCCACCATGTCGGATGGCCGCTGAAGGCCTCGACCGCGTGGCCCAGGATTGGCATTCCCTCATCGTATTTGCCGGCGAAGATCAGCCCGTAGCCATAGCCGGCGGCCATGCCGAGATCGTACGGGTTGAGTTCGTAGGCCTTTCGCATCCACCGGATCGCTTCGTCCGTGTTGCCGAGACGCGAGTTGAGGTAGCCGAAGGCGCGATGCGCGTGCGGGCTCATCGGCCCCATCTGAACGGCGCGGTGGGCAAGCGACATTGCCTTTTCCAGCGAGGAATCGGCGGGATACGCGTAGTGGTTGGTGACAGCTTCCGTATGAAGCGAGGCCAGTTCCGCGTAGACAAGCGACGATTTGGTGCCTTCGCTGACCAGCTTCTCCAGGCAGCGATACGCAGCCTCGTGGGTCGCGGCGCTCATGTCGAGATAATAGCGGTCGTCGAGCACCAGGCATCCGATCTGGCTGGTCCGGATGTCGCTCTGGTCAATGTAGCTGTAGATCGCGCCCGATGCGGGAACGGTGGAGGTGAGAAGGCTGGCGATGTTGCTTTCAACCGCACCGGAGGCGCTTTCGGCCGATGTCAGGTTGCGCGACAGGAGAACCCGGCCGGTCGCGACGCTCTGCAATTCCACCGTGATGTCGCCGACAGCAGACCCGGGAACAATTTCGAAAACGAAACTGATTGGATCGGCGGACTGATCGCGCGTCGAATCCGCGTCGCGCCCGATGAAATCGACGGTGTCGAAACCGGCAAGCCCGGCGCGCAGCGATGACGCGACGCGAGCTGCCTCCGCTCCATCCGCCTTCACCGCAATGTAGATCAGCGGCAGGGAGTCGAATGCCGGCTGGGCGGCGGTGCCGGCCAAGCGTGCCGTTTCGACTGTCGCGGTCGTGTCGCCACCGTTGAGGAAGGCACTGCTTTGACGCGCGATGAGCACGCCGAGCATGGCAATGACCAGGACCATGGCAGCCCAGAAGAATCGTAGCTGCCGCGTGAGCGACTGGGCGGCTGCCGCGGGCGCCATGAGCGTCACGGGCTCGCCGAGCGTCGGGCCATGGAGATATTCGGCCGCCGCCGGAGCAGCGTCGGCAGATGCGCCGGACCGTGCGATGGCGCCGGAAGCGGACCTGCCGTTGCCAGGCAGACGGATTGCATTCAGCTCATAGGAAGGGACATAGCCGCCGCGCGGAATCGCGATGCGCACCGGCTCGGCGACACCTTCATTGGAGAAGTACTGCTCCAGGAGTTCGCGCAGGCGGCCGGCCTGCACCCTGACCACGGCATCGGTGGAAGCGTCGAAATCCCCGTCCTTGCCGAAGACGTCCATGGCGATGGAAACGCCTTTCAGCCTATCCGCCTCGCCGGCCTGCTCGCGTTCGACCAGATAGCGTAAAAGCCTGCGGGCACGCTCGGACCGTCCGAACGTTTCGCTGGCAAGCAGTCGCTCCAATGTCTCGCGCACTGCGGGGGCGGCAGGCGGGGCATGCTCCAAGTGTCGATCCCTTCGAAGTCGGCACAGGTTAGGAAGCGATCATATAGCGCTCGCGCCGGCGCACAAGGATGCTTCTATTATGCTTTCGCGTAAGCCACCGGAAATTCCCGCGCCGGTTAACGAATGGCGGCTTTCGCGTCTGTGTCCGAAGCGTGGCGCAATTGGAAGCGCCACGCTTCGGACAGATCTACCCGGTCAAGCCTGCCGCCGAGCCTGACCGTTTCCCATCACCGCCCTAGCCGCCGATGATCCGGTTGGCGGCCGAAACAACGGCCTCCAGCGAGGCGGCGACGATGTTGGTGTTGATGCCGGCGCCGAACAGCTTGCCGCCCGGATATTCCATCTCGACATAGGAGATGGCCGAGGCGTTGGAGCCGCGCTGCAAGGAATGCTCGGAATAGTCGAGCACCGACATGTCGACGCCGACATGGCGCGAAAGCGCATCGACAAAGCCGTCGATCGGGCCGGTGCCCGAGCCGGTGATGGTCACTTCCTTGCCGTTGTCGAGAATATCCGCTTCGACCATGCGCCGGCCCTTCACCTCGGTGTCGGGATAGGTGCGATGGTCGAGGAACTTCAGGCGCGCGCCGGGCTGGTCGACATAGGTTTCGAGGAAGCGTTCGTGGATGCGCCTGGCCGGCACTTCCTTGCCTTCCGCATCGGTGATCGCCTGGATCGCCTGGCTGAACTCGATCTGCAGATTGCGCGGCAGGTTGAGGCCGTAGTCCGCCTGCAGCACATAGGCGATGCCGCCCTTGCCCGACTGCGAGTTGATGCGGATGATCGCCTCGTAAGTGCGGCCGACATCGGCCGGATCGATCGGCAGATAGGGCACTTCCCAGATCGGCGTGTTGGCCTTCTTCAGCGCCTTCATGCCCTTGTTGATGGCGTCCTGGTGCGAGCCGGAGAAAGCCGTGTAGACAAGTTCGCCGACATAAGGGTGGCGCTCCGGGATCTTCAGCTGGTTCGAATACTCGTAGACATCCTTCATCCGGTCGATGTCGGAGCAGTCGAGCTGCGGGTCGACGCCCTGGGTGAACATGTTGAGCGCCAGCGTGACGATGTCGACATTGCCGGTGCGCTCGCCATTGCCGAACAGCGTGCCTTCGACGCGGTCGGCGCCAGCCATCAGGCCGAGCTCGGTGGTGGCGATGCCGGTGCCGCGGTCGTTGTGCGGGTGCAACGAGACGATCAGGTTCTCGCGGTTGTCGAGATTGCGGCACATCCACTCGATGCGGTCGGCATAGACGTTGGGCGTCGACATCTCGACCGTCGAGGGCAGGTTGATGATGAGCTTGTTGTCGGCAGTCGGCTTCACGATCTCGGTGACGGCGTTGCAGATCTCCAGCGCGACGTCGAGCTCGGTGCCGGTGAAGCTTTCGGGCGAATATTCGAAGCGGTAGCCGCCGCCGGCCTTGGCCGCCATGTCGGTGATCATCTTGGCGGCGTCGGTGGCGATGCGCTTGATGCCGGCAACGTCCTTCTCGAAGACGACGCGGCGCTGCAGCTCGCTGGTCGAATTGTAGAAATGCACGATCGGGCGGTGCGCGTCCTTGAGCGCCTCGAAGGTCCGCGTGATCAGCTCGGGCCGGCACTGCACCAGCACCTGGAGCGATACATCGCGCGGCACGCCGCCTTCCTCGATGCACCAGCGGGCGAAGTCGAAGTCGGTCTGCGAGGCCGAGGGGAAACCGATCTCAATTTCCTTGAAGCCCATGTCGAGCAGCATGGCGAACATGCGCGCCTTGCGTTCGTGGCCCATCGGATCGATCAGCGCCTGGTTGCCGTCGCGCAGGTCGACCGAGCACCAGATCGGCGCCTTGTCGATCACCTTGTTCGGCCAGGTACGGTCGGTCAGGCCGACAGTCGGGTAGGATTGGTATTTACGTGCTGCATCCGGCATGTGGCCGGCCGCGCGCTTCCCGGCTTCAGCCTGGCCGGCGCGGATTTCTTCTCGTGCGTTCATCGTCTCTTCTCCGGGCGGCTCGCGTTCGCCTTGGGCGGATTGATGGCGAGCGTCGCCTCTACCAGAATTTCGTTCGCTTGATCATGATTTTGCCAAGGAGCATGCGCCTGAGGCGGCGGGTACCGACCGCCGGGCGCTCCTTCAGCGAACCCGGCGATCGCCGATAAGGCCGAGAAGAAGCAGGGTCGAAGCGAGCGCGCGCGCGGTCTCGCCGGCAAAGCCGATGCGAGAGGAAGCGACGGAGCGGGCGCGCGTGGTCATGGCGGCTCTCTTACAGGACCGGCCCTGCGGAGGCAAGCGGGACGCATGGGCGAATGCGCCTTGCCTGATATCGCCGCCGCTGCGGATACTCTTCCCCGCGCCTCGCAAATGCGCCAGACTTGGCTTCGAAGGCTTCGCTACCGAGCGAAGCTTCGGGGAGGGGTCGCCCATGAATTTCGTGTTCTTCTCGCCGCATTTCCCGGCCAACGGCACGGATTTCTGCGACCGGCTGAAAAAGGCCGGCGCCACCGTGCTCGGCATCGGCGATGCGCCTTACGAGACCTTGAACGGCAAGCTGAAGACGGCGCTTTCGGAATATTACCGCATCGCCGACATGGAAAATTACGATGCCGTGTTCCGGGCGATGGGGCATTTCATCCACAAATGGGGCCGCATCGATCGCTTCGAGTCGCTCAACGAGCATTGGCTCGAACTTGAAGCCAATATCCGCACCGATTTCAACATCTTCGGCACCAAGGTCGATTTCGTGAAGAATTTGAAGCGGAAGAGCCGCATGCGCGCCTTCTTCCGCAAGAGCGGCGTCGAGACCATTCCGCAGCGCAAATGCTCCGACCGTGCCGGCGCCATGACCTTCGTCCGCCGTGTCGGCTTCCCGGTGGTGGTCAAGCCGGATTCCGGCTCCGGCGCCTCGAACACCTTCAAGATCTCCAATGCCAGGGAGCTCGACCAATTCTTCAAGGACAAGCCGGAGGGTGTGACCTTCGTCATGGAGCAGTTCATAGAAGGGCTGGTGGTGACCTTCGACGGGCTGGTCAACCGCGACGGCGAAGTGGTGCTGGCGGCCAGCCACCGTTACGATCAGAGCATCATGGAGGCGGTCAACCGCGACCGCCACATGAGCTACACCTGCTTTCCCGAGATCAGCCCGGAGGTCGAGGAGGCGGGCCGCAAGATCCTCAAGGCGTTCGACGTGCGCGAGCGCTTCTTCCATATCGAGCTGTTCGAAACCAGGGACAAGCGCGTCATCGCGCTCGAGGTCAACATGCGGCCGCCCGGCGCCTGGATGACGGACGCCATCAACTACACGTTCGACATCGACGTCTATGCCGCCTGGGCCGACATGGTGGTCAAGGATGCCGCCGGCGGCCCGTACAAGGGCAAGTATTTCACCGCCTATGCCAGCCGCAAACGCCATATCGACTATTTGCACAGCCATGCGGACGTGCTAGCCGCCCACGGCGACAAGGTCGTCCACCACCAGGCCATCGAAGACGTCTTCAGCCGCGCCATGGGCAATTACGCCTATCAGATGCGTTCGAAGGATCCGAAGGCGCTGCGCCAGGCGGTCGACTATATCCACGCGGAAAAGGCCTGAGCCGATGGACGTCTCCTATCACAAGGGCCATGCCCGCAGTCTCGGCCGCGACATGGAATACAAGCGCTACGGCCATGCCGGACGCCCGGTGGTGGTGTTCCCGACCTCGCAGGGGCGCTTCTACCAGTTCGAGGATTCCGGCGGCGTCGGCGCGCTCGCCGAGTTCATCGACACCGGCCGCATCCAGCTCTTCACGCTCGACGGCATCGATTCGGAATCCTTCTTCAACAAGCATGCCGACGCGGCGCATCGCATCGCCCGCCACGAGGCCTATTTCCGCTATGTGCGTGAGGAGGCGCTGCCGGAGCTGCAGGCGGTCGCCGCCAAGTCCAATGGCGGCCGCGCCTTGAAGCCGCTGTTTTGCGGCTGCTCGATGGGCGGCTACCACTCGTCGAACTTCGTGTTCCGCTTCCCGGAGCTGGCGAGCGGCGTGATCTCGCTGTCCGGCGTCTATTCGGCCCGCGATTTCTTCGGCTGGACGCTTGAAGGCAACATCTATTTCAACTCGCCGCTCGACTATATGCCCGGCATCGTCGACCAGAAGCTGCTCGGGCGGCTCAGGGCGCTCAGGCTCATCTTCTGCTGCGGGCAGGGCGCCTGGGAAGAGCGCATGCTGGTCGAGACGCGCGAGCTGGAACAGGTGCTGCGCGACAAATCCATCCCGGCCTGGGTCGACTATTGGGGCGGGGACGTCAGCCATGACTGGCCGTGGTGGCACAAGCAGCTTGTCTATTTCTTCGGCCGCTGGCTGGATGACGATCTCATGCACAGGTTGGACTGAGGTGCGTTGATATTCAGGTGAGGCCGGTCTGCAAATGGCGGTTTCTTGCGCTTCCGGTGCTCACGTACTTGAAGTACGCTCCGCTCCGGTTCTCTGAAATCGTCATTTTCGACTCGGCCTGACCTGAATCTCAACACACCTTAAGTGCACGGACCAATGACCACGCCAGACGCGATCCGCCGCTTTGTCGAAGCCACCAATGCCGGCGATACCGAAGCCTTTCTGGCCGCATTTACCGACGATGCTTTCCTGAGCGACTGGGGTCGCGATTTCCGTGGCCGCGACGGGATCTCGCGGTGGAACCAGTCGGACAATATCGGCGTCCAGTCCAACCTTCGCATCGTGCGCGTCGCGCAACGCGACGGCGTCCACCATGCCCGCGTCGCCGTGACGGGCAATGGCTTCAACGGCGAGGGCGACATGGCCTTCACGCTCGACGGCGATCGGATCGCAAGCCTGGTCATCAGCTGAAGACCGGATGCGTCAAGGGCTCTCCCGCGAAATATGACTTTCATAATCATGTTTTAGTGGCAATGCCGCCAGCGCTGTGGCATGCCGACGCTTGGCGACACCGAGCTTCAGCCGGTGTCGCCGCACTCGGTATGGAAAGGCCCGACGATGAATCCGATGAATCCCTTGAGCGCGCAAACTCGTATCCAAGGCGAAGGCATCCGCGCGGTGATGGACAGGCTGCGCGCCGAGCATAGCGACTATGAGATCGACACCGGCGTTGCCGGCCAATGGGAATTGCGCATGCATTACGGCTCGTTGAATGCCTCGTTCGAGGACGGCGGCGTGCTGATCCGTGTCGCGGCGGAGGACGAGACCTGCCTCTCCTACATGAAGATGATCTTTGCCGGCCACATCGCCGCGCATCTGCGTACGACCGAAGGGTTGCGCTGGCATGGCGACGGCGCGGATGCCGGCACGCCGGTGTTCTTCCGCGAGATTTCGGTCCTTTCCTCGACGCGATTGTCGCCGCATATGCAGCGCCTGCGTTTCTCAGGCCGCGACCTCGACCGCTTCAGCCATGGCGGATTTCATGTCCGGCTTCTGCTGCCGCCGACCGGACGTCAGGCGGTCTGGCCGAGCATGGGTGCCGACGGCCTGATCGTCTGGCCGTCCGGCGAGGATGCGCTGACCGTGCGGGTCTACACGATCCGCGCGCTGGACGTGGCCGAGGGCTGGCTCGACATCGACTTCGTGCTGCATCCCGGCGCCGAGACACCGGCCGCGAGTTTCGCGCAGAATGCGCGGGCGGGCGACATCATCGGCATGATCGGCCCCGGCGGCGGCGGCTTGCCCGAGGCATCGAACCTGCTTCTGCTGGGCGACGATACCGCGCTTCCGGCAATCGGCCGGATGCTGGAAGAGCTTGCGCCGTCCGCTCGCGCCGAAGCCATCATCGAGGTCGATGGTCCGCGAGACCGGATGGCGCTGGCGGCGGGCAACAACATCGCCGTCCGCTGGCTTTACCGGCATGGCCGCGAAGCGGGCGACGCCGGGCTGCTGGCCGCGGCGCTGCGCGAGCGCGGTCCCGCGGCCGACGATCTCTATGTCTGGGCCGGGTGTGAGTTCGCCGACTTCCGCAAAATCCGCAGCATCGTGCGCAAGGGGTGGGGCCTGCCGCGCGACCGGCACCTAGTCACCGCCTATTGGCGCCGCGCCGCGCAAGGCGAGGACGGGGCCGGCGAGGAATAGCGCCGTCTTCAGTCGTGGCCACTGACCATGGCGATCGCCGGCGCCGCCAGCAGCGCGACCACGCCGGCGCCGCCAGCAGCGCGACCACGCCGGCGCCGCCGAACAGCGCGCCATAGCCGAGATGTTGCGCCACATAGCCGGCCAGGACGCCGCCCGCCATGCTGACCAACGCGTCCATGCATTGGAAAAGCGTGAAATCGACGCCCGCCTGCCTCGGATCCGACCAGCGCATGAACTGCGCATAAAGCGCTACGAAGCCGAGCGCCATGATGCCCGAGGAACTCAACATTGCGACGGCCATCAGCGGACCTGTCGGGAAAAATCCCGACAGCGCGAAGGCCGCGAGGATGAACAGCGATCCGGCCTGCAGGACGAGCGCCAGGACAAGCACGCTGCGCGTGCCCAGCCATCGCACGAGAGCACCGCCGGCAAGCGCGGCCGCGACGCCGAGGATCATGCTGCCGGCGCCGTTGACCAGCCCTATGGTGGCAAGGCTGAGCCCGGCATCGACGAGAAACGGGCCGAGCATGGTCAGCGCGGCCTTCTGCGCAAGCACATAGATCGCCGACGCCGCCAGGCCGCGGCGTATCTGCGGGCGCCGCAACGCCGCGGCGAGCGCAGGAACGTGTTCGCGCACTTCCTCGCGCGATTGGCTGGCGATGCCGAGCAGGAAGGGAAGGCCGAGCAACACCAGCAGCGAGGCCATGGCCGAGACCGCCGCGCGCCAGCCATGGATTTCGACCAGATAAAGGAAAAGGCCGGCGCCGATGGCCGAGCCGAGATAAGCACCGCCGACCTGGGCGGCATTGCCCCAGCCGAGATTCTCGCTGGCAAGGTTCTGCACCGCAAAACCGTCGCAGGCGATGTCGACGGTAGATGCCGCAAAGGCAACGACTGTCAGGCAGGCAATCACGGGCCAGAAGGCGACGGGGCCGAGCTGGGCAACCGCCAGCAATCCGGCGATGGAAACCAGGCCGCCGACAAGGACGATCGCGCCCGTGCGGTTCCTACCCGCCGGCGGAAGCCGGTAGCGTTCCACCGCCGGCGACCACAGAAACTTCAGCGCCCATGGCAGGGCGATCAGGGTGAGCAGGCCGATGCGGTCGAGCGGCAGGCCCTGGTCGCGCATCACGGCCGGCAGCCCCGTCCAGGTGATGCCGCCGATCACGCTCTGCGCCACATAGAGGCTGCCGATCGCCGCGACGACGGCGGCCGGCGACGAGGCGGCCCGGTTTGGGACGGAGACCGACATCAGAAGCGATAGCGCAGGCTGCCGAACAGCGAGCGGCCCTGGTCGCGGTAGCAATAGCCGGCCGAGCAGATCATCTGCTGGTTGTCGAACAGGTTCTTGGCGTTGATCTGCAGCTTGACCCCTTCGAGCTTCGGATTGCGGTAGCCGAAGTCGTAGGACAGCGAAGCGTCGACGAAGGCGCGCGCGTCGTTCTTGAAAGTGTTGGTGTCGTCGCCGTAGCTCGCGCCGGCGAAGCGTACGCCGGCGCCGAGCCCAAGCCCTTCCAGCGTGCCGTTCTCGAACTGATAATGGCCCCAGAGCGACAGGATGTGGTTCGGCGTCGCCGACAATTCCTTGCCGTCGGTGCCCTCGGCGCCGCGTTCGATCTTCATGCGCAGATATGTGTAGGAGGCGATGACGCTGAAACCATTGTCCAAGGAGGCATTGGCCTCCAGCTCGACGCCGCGCGAGTTCAGGTCGAGCTGGCGCTGCTTGTTGATGCCGGTCGAGGCGTCGAAGACGACGCCGTCCTTCTGGTCGATGTCGAACAGCGCGGCGCTGATCGTCGCGCTATGGTCGGGGATCTCGTATTTGACGCCGATCTCCTTCTGCGTGGCAACGGTCGGGCGGGCGACGCGGCCGACAGAACTCGAGACGTCGTCATAGACGAAGCCGATGTTGGGGGAGAACGAGGTCGAATAGTTGATGTAGGGAATGATGCCCCATTCGGTCCGGTAGGAGAGGCCGACGCGGCCGGAGAAGGCGCTGTCCGTCTGCTTCGACTGGCTGAAATCGGCCGCCGTCGAGGTGGTGTCGACCGAGTCGTAACGACCGCTGGTGAACAGGGTGAAATCGTTCCACTCCATCTGGTCGTGCAGGTAGACGCCGAGCTGGTTCATCTCCTGCCCGCCGGAATGCGGGACGGGGGCGGCCTCGATGTCGTCGACCGAGACATAGGAAAGCCCGCTGCCGGCGTCATAGTCCGACCAGGCATAGTCGATGCCGGCAATCGCGGTGTGCCTGACCGGGCCGGTGTCGAATTCGAGCTGGGCCATGTTGTCGACGACGAAGTTCTTCATCGCCTCGGTGTAGTGGCCCCAATAGCGCTGCAGCGGCTGGTCGGCGCCGACGGAATAGTGGCCGCTGTATTCGATGTCTGAATCGACGGCGTTGTAGCGCAGGTTCTGGCGCACCGTCAGCCAGTCGTTGAAGCGATGCTCGAACTCGTAGCCGATGCGCCCCTGGTCCTGGGTGAAGTCGTTCCAGGCCGCGTCGCCCTCATAGACATTCGACAGCACGCCATAGGCCGAATTGTAGAAGGCCGCGGTGCCGCCGGTGACGGACTTGGAATATTCGCCGAGGATGGTCAGTTTGGTGTCCTCGTCCGGCTTGAAGGTAACGGCCGGCGCCAGATAGAGCTTGTCGTCGGGATAGTCGGGCAGGCCGGTCTCGCTCAAGCGGCCGAGGCTGGTGAAGCGGTAGAGGATGCTGCCGTCGTCGTTGACCGGGCCGGAGGCGTCGAGTGCCGCCTGGAAGCGGTTGTGTTCGCCGGCCAGCAACTCGATCTCGTGGAACGGCTCGTCCTTGGGCCGCTTGGTGACGACATTGACGATGCCACCTGGACCACTGACGCCGTAAAGCGAGGAGGCCGGGCCCTTCAGGATGGTGACGCCCTCGATGCCGTAGGGCTCGGTCTTGAACCAGGCGGAGGGGCCGTTGTACTGGCGCAGCCCGTCGCGGAACATGCCGTTGTAGAAGGCCTGGAAGCCGCGCAGGAAGAAGGCGTCGTAGCGCGTATCGAAACCGAAGTTGTTGGGGTTGGCGCTGGCCGTGTAGCCCAGCGCGTCGTTGAGCGTGCGCGGCTTCTGGTCCTCGATCTGTTTTTGCGTGACGACCGAGATCGCCTGCGGGATTTTTGCGATCGGGGTGTCGGTCTTGGTGCCGATGCGATCCTTCTTGGCGACATAGCCGTCCTGTTTCAGGATCTCATTGCTCTCGGCTGTCACCTCGATCCGATCGAGAACGGTGGCGTCGCCGCCATCCTGGGCAATTGCCGGCCAGGCATGGCCGAGGATGGCGCCGCCCGCCAGCAATGATAATCCCCGGCGCCACGTCCTTGACCGCTTCGGCATTAACCTGTCTCCAATTCTCATATTTGATTGCGCTTTCGCGCTCTCAAATATGAGTATAAGAGTCAAGTATTTTTTGACACCTCGCCGAACTTGATGGCGTCACGTGGCGTCAGCCTTCCTGGCAGGCCGGGATGGGAGCGACGTCTTGTTCCGGCGCTGATCCGCGACGCAGGCCGAGAAAGACGACGATGGCGGTCAGCACGGTGATGGTCGCGAGCACGACGAGCAGCCGGTCGAAGGCCGTCTCGTAGGCCTGAACCAGGGCACTGGCGTCGGCCAAGTGCAGATGTTGCACCGTTCCCACGACGTTGCCGGTTGCCAGAAGTTGCGCCGCCGCGGTCGCTTCGGCAGGCAAGGCCAGCCCTTGAGCGCCGAGCCGCGCGGCTGTGAAACCGGACAAGGTCGCCATGACGATCGCCAACGCCACGCCCTCGCAGGCGACGCGGGTGGTGTTGAAGATGCCGACCGCCATGCCGGCGCGCTCCTTCGGCACGACGCTGACGGCAAGTCCGTCCATCAGCCCCCAGGGCAAGGCGATGCCGATGCCGATCAGGATCAGCGGGGCCACCAGCGCGCTGTCCGCCGCGGGCACCCCGCTCAGCCAGAGGAGGCCGGCCGCGGCGACGAGCAGGCCAACACCGCAGATCGTCGCCGGAGCGATCCAGCGCGCCGCCTGGCCGGCCAGCAGCGGCAAGATCAGCAGCGGCCCGGAGAGGCAGATCATCAATTGCCCCGCCTTGATCTCGCTCATCCCCTCGACGCCGATGAAGCGGATCGGCAGGAGCACGAGGAGGACGACGAAGCCGTAGGCGGGTGCCGCGGCCAGGAACTGGACGCCGACGAAACGCGGGAAGCGAAACAGCGTCAGGTCCAGCATCGGCCGGCGCACACGCCGCTCGACAATGACGAAGGCGGCAAAGCCGATGGCAGCCACGCCGAGAAGCGCGACAACGAAGGGATTGGCCCAGCCGCTTTGCGGCGCCTGCAGCACGCCATAGGTCAGCGCGGCAAGCGCGACGGTGAAGGTGCCGGCTCCCGCCCAGTCGAGCCCGGTCGCGTCAGGGTCGCGCGATTCGGCGACCGTACGCAGGCCAAGCGCGGCGGCAGCAATCGCAAGCGCCGCCACGAGAAGAAAGATCGCGCGCCAGCCGAACGTATCGATGAGCAGGCCGGAGGCGACCGGGCCGAAGGCGAGCCCGATGCCGAAGCTGGTGCCGAGGAAACTGAAGGCGCGCAGACGCAATTGCCCATCGAATTCCTGGGCAAGCGCGGAGGCGCCGCCGGCGAAGGCGGCAGCGCCGCCAATGCCTTGGAGGGCTCTGAACATGTCGAACCAGACTATGCCTGGCGCCAGCATGCAGCCCATCGCGGCAAGCACATAGGTGGCGAGGCCGACGAGGAAGATCCGCTTGCGGCCATGGTTGTCGGCCAGCGCTCCGGCCGCCATCAGGCCGGCGCCAAAGGTCAGCATGAAGGCATTCGTCACCCAATTGAGCTCGATCGGACTGCCGCCGAGATCGACGGCAATGCGGGACAGCGCCACGGCGGGGCCAGTGAAGCTCAACGGCATCGTCATGGCGGCAAGGCAAACCGACAGCAGCACGAGCCATCTGCCGGCCGGGCCGGTTCTGGTCATCAAAGTCATGGATTTTCCTATCTGAGGCGGGGTTGCCGGCGTGCCCCTGACTGGCGGCGCCGATCGTAACGACAAGATAGGGCGGTGACATTTCCGGCAAAATAGTATTAGGTCTCCAGTCATTCCGGAATAAAACGCTCGAATAGGTTATACTGTGGATCGTCTCAACGGCCTTCTGGCTTTCGCGCGCACCGCCGAGTTCGGCAGTTTCGTCGCCGCCGGACGGGCGCTCGGCATCTCCGCCTCCGCCGTCGGCAAGAGCGTCGCCCGGCTCGAGCAGGAGCTCGGCGTGCGGCTGCTGCAGCGCAGCACACGGCGCATCGGCCTGACCGAGGAGGGCAAGCTGTTCAACGAGCGGGTTCGCCGCATCCTCGACGACATGGAAGACGCGGAGGCGATGCTGTCGCGCACACGCGAGACGCCGCATGGCCGGCTACGCATCTCGACGCCGATCGTCACCTATCATCTGCTGTTGCCGGTGCTGTCGGAGTTCATGGCCCGCTATCCGGAGATCGAGGTCGACATCGATTTCAACGATCGCATCGTCGACGTCATCGACGAGGGCATCGACGTCGCGATACGCAGCGGCGAGTTGCCCGACTCACGATTGGTGTCGAGGCCGGTCGCGCCCTTTCGCATGCTTCTGTATGCGGCCGCTTCCTATCTCGACTGCCATGGCACGCCCGGCACGCCCGCCGATCTCGCGGCGCATTTCGGCATACATTTCCGCTTTCTCAACAGCGGCAGGCTGCTCGACTGGCCGTTCATTACCGGGAGCGCAGCGCCGCAGATCCGTTCGATGCTGACCTGCAACAACATGGAGGCGTTGAAGGGCGCGACGCTTGCCGGTCTCGGCATCGCCTGCATGCCCGATTTCCTGGCGCGGGAGGCCCTGAATGACGGCAGGCTGCGCACCGTGCTTGAAGACCATGTCGACGGCCGCGGCCAGTTCCGCATGCTGTGGCCGTCCAATCGCCACCTCTCGCCGAAGGTCCGCGTCTTCGTCGATTTCCTCCCCGAGCGGCTTGCGGTCGGGCGGGACGAGAGCCTGCGGCGATGATCAGTAGGTCGTGCGTCCGCCGGAGAGGTCGAAAGTCGCGCCGGTGGTGAAGGAGTTCTCGTCCGACAGCATGAAGACGATCATGGCTGCCGCCTCCTCGACCTCGACGAAACGGCCGCGCGGCACTTTGCCGAGCATGTAGGCGACCTGCGCCTCGGTGAGCTGTTCGAGAATGCGGGTGCGGGCGGGCGAAGGCGTCAGCGCGTTGACGGCGATGTCGTGGTCGGCAAGCTCCTTGCCAAGCGACTTGGTCAGCGCCAGCACACCGGCCTTGGCGGCCGAATAGGCGGCGGCATTGGGATTGCCTTCCTTGCCAGCCACCGACGAGATGTTGACGATGCGGCCATAATTGCGCGCGATCATGCCGGGCACCAGGCGCTTGCAGCAATAGAAGACGCCGTTGAGATCGATATCGACGATCTGGCGCCAGGCGGCGGGGTCGTAGTCCACCACCGTCGCCGCCGGTCCGGCAGGATGCGCCAGCGACTGATCAGCCAGCCGAGCAGGCTGGAGGCGGCGACTGTCGCGACCACCACGGCGAGGAAAAGCGGCCATTCGGCATAGAACACCGGAAAGATGTCGGCGGAGATCGAGTTGGCGACCAGGCAGCCCACGATCGCCTGGGCCGCGCCGAACAGCGGGCGCGGCACGCGCACAGTGGCGCCGTTGGTGCCGGCCAGGATCGCGGCAAGCATCGGCCGATCAGCAGGGCCGCTGGCAGGGCGGCGACCTCCAGCGCGCCGGCGAAGAACGAGGAAGACACTAGCAGCGCCAGCCACAGCTGCGGCGGGCGCAGGCGCACCATGCGCTCGATCGGCTCCTGGTCCGGGGGCGGTCGCTCTGGCTGAGAGTCCATGTTCGGTTCTTAGGCGGAGCGCGGGCGAATGCGAACCCTCGCGTCATCCCGAGGACCGGCTCCAGGACGGAGACGGTCCAGTCAAAGTCTTCTGATAGGACCAGGGTAGCGGACGACCATATCGTCCACCGTGAGCAAAGTAATGCCTTCTACGGTTGCCTGAGCAACAAGCATCCGATCGAACGGGTCCTTGTGGATCGCCGGAAGGCCGTCGATGGCGACGGCGTGCTCGCTTGTGATAGGCAGTTCGCTATAGCTGTTGTCCAGAAGGGCTCGCCTGAGCAGGCGCGGATCGACGGTGAAGTCGTCCCTGCCGAGCCCTCGCTTGATTGCCACTTCCCAAAGGCTGGCAGGGCTGAACAGCAACTCGTTCGACGGATCCTCAATCTCAGCCAGAGCCGCAAGCGGTAGCCGGTCCGGCTCGCCGGCGGCCCATAGCAGTAGGTGGGTGTCGAGTAGTAGCTTCACGGTCTAACACCGAACAACTGTTCGATCTCGTCGCCACCCATGCGGTCGAAGTCATCGGGGACGGAAAACTGACCTGCCATGAAACCGACTCGCCGCACCTGTGCGGTGTCCGGTTGATCGATTGGCACGACTTTGACCAAAGGCTTGCCTGCCTTGGCGATGATGAATGGCTCACCTTTGGCGGCTTGGTCGACAAGGCGGGAAAGATTGGTCTTCGCATTGTGGATGTTTACCGTCTGCATCGCAAAGCTCCGATCGAACTTAGTTCAATAGACTTAGTTCATCTCTTGGCGTGTTGCAAGGATGATGCTGCGGATAGGACAGAGCCTCGCCTCCTAGTGTCACCCGGCCTTTTCCGGTGCCGGAAGTCCGAAGCCGCCGACGGGGCGGGTCTCGATCTGGAATTCGAAGCCGGCGATGAAGGGACGCGCCTTGGCGATCGCGGCCTGGACTTCCGGCAGTTGCAGCGAGGCCTTGTGGCTCGCCTGATCCGTCCACACTTCGGTGACCCAGATCGCGTCGGCGTCGACCGGATCGATGGCGATGATGTAGCTCAGGCAACCGGGGAGGGCGCCGGTGCTTTCGCGCAGCACGTCCATGACCGCATCGCGCTGGCCGCGCGCCGCCCGCATCTTGCCGATCAGTCCGAACATGCCTTTGCTCTCCCTCCAGGTTGCACGCTGCATCGAGTATGCAGTCGACCGCTCACGGCATCAACTGGCCACCATTGACCTCGATCACCTGGCCGATGATGTAGCCGCTCAACAGGCCGGACGACAGGAACAGATAGGCGCCGACGCAATCCTCAGGCGTTCCGGCGCGGCCCTGCGGTATGGTGGCGACCATGGCCTTGATCTGCTCGGCGCTCGAATAACGTTCGTGGAAGGGCGTCAGGATCGTGCCCGGCGCCACGGCGTTGACGCGGATGCCGAAGCCGATCAACTCCTTGGCCATGCCGCGCGTCACGTTGGAAACGAAGGCCTTGGACGACCCGTAGAGGCCGGCGCCGCCGCCGGCACCGTTGCGGGCGGCAATCGAGGTTGTGTTGATGATGAAGCCGCCTTGACGCTTCAGCCACGGTATCGCCTTGCGCGAGGCGGTCAGGACAGAGCGCGCATTGAGATCCATAACCGCGTCGTACTGCGCCTCGTCCTGGTCGGCATAGGCGACGCGGCCGAGCATGCCGCCGGCATTGTTGACCAGGCCGTCGAGCCGGCCAAAATGGTTTGCGCTCTCCTCGACGACACGTTCGACATCGGCAGGTATCGAAAAATCGCCCTGGACCAGAAACACCTCGCCGCCATCGTCGCGGATGGATCCGGCCACGGTTTCGGCGGGCGCGCGGCTCGCGTTGTAATGCAGCGCGACGCGGCATTTCTGCGCCGCGTAAGCACGGGCAAGCGCCGCACCGATCCCGGTCGAAGCGCCGGTGACCAGCACCGCCTTGCCGGCGAGATCGGGGATGGCAAGTGTCGTCATGTCGGCTGGCCTCCGGGTTGTCATCCTTCGTAGGCCATTGCCGGCCTGGCCTTCAAGTGTTGGCGTTCAGTGTGGGCGCATTCAGGGCCTGAGATAGACATAGCCCTGGTGCTGCAGCTCGGCGAGCTTCACGACGCCGCCCTTCTCGGCAAGCTCGAAGCCCGCCAGCAGGTCGGTCAGCGTGATGTCCATGCCGTGCAAGGTGTTGCCGCAGGCTTGCGGGACGAGTCCCTGCTGGACAAGGCCGGCGAAGCGGCTGGAAACAGCGCCGGAAGCGCCCTTGGACTTGAAGGCGGCCAGAGCCGGACCATGCACCACAAGCACGATATCGACATTGCCGCCGGTGCCTTCATAATGGTTCTTGATGTTGCCGAGGACGAAGTTGACCTTGTCGGCGTCGCTGAGGTGATAGGCGACTTTCAGCCGCCCCTCAGGTGTTGCCGCATTTGCCCGGCTCAGGCCGAAAAGGCCCGCGGCGCCCGCAAGACCGGCGCGAAAGATGTCACGGCGCAGCATCGTATCCTCCGTTCGCCCGCCCCTGGCGATTTTGCATGGCCCAGGCGGCACTCCTAGACTAGCATATCCAAGTCCTGTCGGTGGGAGGAGGATCACATGACATCGAGGACCGTGGTGGCGAGGACCATGGCGGCGGTGCTTTGCGCCGCCCTTGCTGCTTTTGCCGGTGCCGCGCGTGCCGAACAGCCGCCCAAACTTCTCGAGCTCAGCCCAACCGGCGCCGACGCATGCTTCGGCCGCGTCTACGACGCCGCCCATCTCAAGGCGCATCCGCATCAGAAAGTGGCGCGCATCTTCTTCCTCTACGGCCATGACCCGGTCAGCCGGCCGAACGAAGAACCCCCCGCCAACCAAGATACTTCCTATAACGGCTTCCTCACCACCACGGTGCGTGGCGCCAAGAAGCCGGAATGGGCAAGCAGCTGGTGCAACAAGGAAGATCCGAGCGACAAGGCGAGCGGCATCCGCTGCGGCATGGATTGCGACCGCACGCTGGCTTCGCTGAAAGTCGACGACAAGGGAAAGCTGCTTCTATCCGGCCTGTCGCAAGACGTCTATCTCGACCCGGATTCGGAAGAACAGCTCGGCAAGGCGGAATACAACAAGCAGGCGCTGGGCAGCGGGGACGATAATTTCAAGCTGGATCCGATGCCGGCCGACAGCTGCAAGGCGGAGTTCGCGCGCATCGATCCGATCGACCCGGCTCTTGGCGACCCGCTGCGCGTGCGGCTCAAGTCCGATCAGCCCTTCTGCTTCGGGCGCGACTACGACGATGCGCATCTGAAGTCGCATCCCAACCAACTGACGCAATCGATCCGTGTTTTCCGCGGACCTGTCGAGCTCGCCTCCTTTGCCGGCGGCGGCGATGCCGCGAACTGGCCCGACGGCGCCGATATCGCCGTTTCGGTGACGACGAGGCAGAAAGGGAAAAAGGTCACGCAGACCTATTCCTGCCAGGGCGAGGCCGACCAGTGGCGTTGCTCGGCCAGCTCGAAGATGAGCGACTTTTCCTGCGACATCTCGCAGAAGGAAATCTTCCTAAAGCGCGGCGCCAATGGCACGATGATGGTCGCCAACCCCAACAATGCGGTGGCAATTGTCGATCTTTGTTCGAAGGCGGCGAACGGCAAGACCAGGTCCGACGACAAGGTCTATCGGCTGGAGCCGATGCCGCAGTCGGCCTGCACGCCGTAACCAGCGCTTCGTCATTCTATGGCGGAGCAAGGAGCGAAGCGACGCGGCGCAGACCATAGAATCCATGCCGTGACTTGGAAGCGCTGCCACGGTGCAGAATTCTGCTCCGTTGCACGCCTTGGCGAAGGTAACGGCATGGATTCCAGGGTCTTCGCCACGGAGCTTCGCTCCTGCTCCGCTCTAGAATAACGAAATTGAGAGGCTCCGGCCAATCTCCAAAGTCTGCCGTGCTATAGCACCGTCAAGCGAAAGGCACCGCGGCGGTGCCTTTCGGCAGCTTCGCCTCGTCGTCCGGCTCGACATGGATGGTGACGCGCACCGAGGGGATCTCGGCCTTCAGCGCATCCTCGATGCGGTCGCAGATGACATGGCTGGCGCCGACGGTCATCTCGGCGTCGACCACGAGATGGAACTCGATGAAGGTGGCGCGCCCGGCAATGCGCGTCTTCAGATCATGCACCTCGAGCGCGCCCTTCGAATTGGCCGATATGATGCTGCGGATCTGCATGTGCTCGTGGTTGTCGACGGCGCGGTCCATCAGCCCGCTCATCGAGGAGCCGATGACATGCCAGCCCTGCCACAGGATGTTGAGCGCGACGATGACGGCCAGCGCCGGGTCGAGGATCTGCCAGCCGGTGAGCACGGCACCGACGAGACCGCCGAACACGCCGACGGATGTCACCACATCGGTCATGATGTGCTGGCCGTCGGCGACGAGAGCCGGCGACTTCGCGTTCCGGCCGGTGCGGATCAGCGTCCAGGCCCAGGCTGCATTGATCACCGTCGCCACGCCGTTGACCGCAAGGCCTTCCCATGGCTGTTCGAGCGGGGCCGGATGCTGCCAGGACCGCCAGACCTCGTTGAGGATCAGCAGCGCCGCGACGACGATCAGCACGCCTTCCAGCACCGCTGAAAGATACTCGGCCTTGTGGTGGCCGAAAGGATGGTCCTGATCGGCGGGCTTGTAGCTGACCTGGATCGCCCAGAAGGCGGCGGCCGAGGCAATCACGTTGACAATCGATTCCAGCGCGTCGGAATAGAGCGCGACGGAGCCGGTGATGTACCAGGCGGCAAGCTTGAGAACGAGCACGACGCAGGCGACGACGATCGACCAGAAGGCAAGCCTGGCGACCTTCTCCCGGGTCGCGGCTTTCGCCGCGGCCGCTGTCGTGTCCAGCGTTTGCCCCATCTTTTCTAAGCGGCCTTTTCCTTGGCCTTGCGCGGCAGATGCGCGACAATGTTTTCGATGATGCGCATGCCGGCATTGTGACCGAGCGTCATGATCGATTCCGGATGGAACTGCACCGCCGCGATCGGCTCCTTGCGGTGCTCGAAAGCCATGATGATGCCGTCCTCGGTCTCGGCGGTGACCACGAAACCGTCGGGCAGGCGCACCGGGTCGGCGAAGATCGAGTGGTAGCGGCCGACGGTCACTTCCTTTGGCAGGCCTGAGAAGATGATGCCGGGCTTCGAAACGCGGATGCGCGACGGCTTGCCATGCATGGGGATGTGCAACTGCCTGAGCTCGCCGCCATAGGCCTCGGCCAATGCCTGCAGGCCGAGGCAGACGCCGAAGATCGGCAGGTCGCGGCTGCGCGCTCGTCTGATGGTGGCGGCGCAGTCGAAATCCTTCGGCGTGCCCGGTCCGGGCGACAGCACGACGAGATCGGGCTTGAGCCGCTCGAAGACCTCTTCCGGCACCGGCGACCGCACCGTGGAAACATTGGCGCCGGTCTGCCGGAAGTAGTTGGCCAAGGTGTGGACGAAACTGTCCTCATGGTCGACCAGCAGGATGTTGACGCCGTCGCCGACGCGCGCGGTGGTGCGTTCGGTGCCGGCGGCATTGCCTAATTTGGCGTCGCGGATGGCGGAGAGCATGGCGGATGCCTTCAGTTCGGTTTCGGCTTCTTCTTCCTCGGGGACGCTGTCGAAGAGCAGCGTGGCGCCGGCACGCACCTCGGCGATGCCGTCCTTGATGCGGATGGTGCGCAAGGTCAGTCCAGTATTCATGTCGCCGTTGAAGTTGACCATGCCGATCGCCCCGCCATACCAGGCGCGCGGGCTCTTCTCGTTCTGCTCGATGAAGCGCATGGCCCACAGTTTCGGCGCGCCGGTGACGGTGACCGCCCAGGCATGCGAGAGAAACGCGTCGAAAGCGTCCATGCCTTCGCGCAGCCGGCCCTCGATGTGGTCGACGGTGTGGATCAGGCGCGAATACATCTCGATCTGGCGGCGGCCGATGACGCGCACCGAGCCCGGCTCGCAGACGCGCGACTTGTCGTTGCGGTCGACGTCCGAGCACATGGTGAGCTCGGACTCATCCTTCTTCGAGTTGAGCAGCTTCAGGATCTGCTCGCTGTCGGAAATGGCGTCGTCGCCGCGCTTGATTGTGCCCGAGATCGGGCAGGTCTCGACGCGGCGGCCGTTGACGCGCACGAACATCTCCGGCGAGGCGCCGATCAGATATTCGTTTTCACCGAGATTGATGAAGAAGGAATAGGGCGACGGGTTGATCGACTTCAGCTTGCGCGAGATGTCGGAAGGCTGGGTCTCGCAGCGCTCGTAGAACATCTGTCCAGGCACGACCTCGAACAGGTCGCCGCGCTTGAAGCTCTCCATGGCGCGCCGCACCAGGTTGGCGTATTCGCCCGGCTCGTGGTCGCCGCGCGGCGGGATGCGGTCTGCGGTCTTGAACGGCTCGGTATGGGCGTCGCGCGGCAGGCCCTCGGTCGAAAAACCCTCGCCCGAATAGTCGTAGCGGTCGGTCCATGCCTTGGTCGAATAATGGTCGACGACCAGGATCTCGTCAGGCAGGAACAGCACGAGATCGCGCTGGCCTTCTCTGCGCTCGAGCTTGTAGTCGACAGGATCGAACTGGAAGGCCAGGTCGTAGCCGAAGGCGCCGTAAAGGCCGAGATTGGCGTCTTCGGCGGTCTTGAACAGCGCGGTGATGGCGCGCAGCACCGTAAACACCGACGGAACGCGGCTGCGCTCCTCCTCGGTGAAGACGCGGCCGGGTTTCGCCACATCGAGACGAATGAGCGTCGTCGAGGTCTCGGAGATCGTCACTTCGCTCAAGCTGGCAAGCGTCTTGCCGATCGCGGGCAACAGCGCTTCGCCGCGCTTGTTCAGCGCTTCGATGCGCATTGTGCGCCCTCGCGCCGAGATCACCAGCGGCGGATCGATGATGGCCGTATCCCACCGCGTGTAGCGGCCCGGATATTCGTAGTTGGAGGAAAACACCGCGCCGCGGCGAGAATTCAGGCCGTCGACATAGGCATCGATCGCGCCTTCATAGGGCCTGTCGTGGCGCTCGCGGGTGATCGTCACGCCGCCCGCGGTGACGAAACGCTCCGCCCCGTTGCCCAGAACTTTAGTCGTCATTGCCGTCTCCATCAGCGTTTTGGGCAACGGACCCGGGAATGGCTTTAAAAAACAAATGGCCGCCCGGACATTCCGTTGCGGCCACCCTCTACTTTCACGCGCGCACGCACGAACAGGCCGCTGTCAGCGAGCCCACCACCAAATGGTCTTGTTCGAACGCATGTTCATGGCGACTCCCATAGCGGCGAATGACCGGATCGGCAAGCGGAATCAGGGAACTCTCCCGACGAGTTGGATCGCCTGGTGCCTTCGGTCGCGGCGGGAGAGCGGGGGCAGGTTTCGATATCCGCGCGGCTCGCCGAGACAGGTGCAGCCATTCAGCGCGGTGGGACCGGTGATGGATATCGCATAGGCTCAACAGGTATAAATTTGATCAAAAGTACGAAAAGTTTAGATGCTCCATCCTTGACATTTCGCCTGGTCCTGTGGCGTGTCGGTGACAGGTATGATCAAATCGCTTGAGGACGAACCGGAATGCCGCAGGACGAAATCGACACTCAAAATGCGCTGCTCCTAGCCCGCCGCTTCTCGATGGCCGGGCGGCGCGCGCTCGTCACCGGCGGCAGCGTCAGCATCGGCCGCGAGATCGTCAGGGTTTTCGCGGAGGCCGGCGCCGATGTCGCAATTCATTCGGCCGGCGCCGCCGATATCGCGTTCGGCCAGCCCGACGCGGCCGAAGAGGCAGTGCGCGAGGTTCGCGAAAGAGGCCGGCGCGGGGTCGCGATCGAGGCCGATTTCGCCGAGCCCGGCGAGGCGACGCGATGCGTCGAGGAGGCGATCGGGGCGCTCGGCGGCGTCGACGTGCTCGTCGTCTGCGCCTCCATCCAGTACCGGACGCCTTTTCTCGAACTGCCTGCCGACCAGGTCGAGCGCCAGATCCAGATCAATTTCAGGGCGACGATCGAACTGTTGCAGGCAGCACTGCCCGGCATGAAGGACAATGGTTGGGGCCGGGTGCTGACGATCGGCAGCATCAACCAGACCCGCCCCGAATCCGATCTTGCCGTCTATGCCGCGCTGAAGAGCGCGCAGCACAATCTGTCATTCAACCTCGCCAAGGACTACGCGCCGCACGGCGTGACGATCAACAACCTGTCGCCGGGCCTCGTCATCACCGAGCGCAACCGCTGGCGGCGCCAGGATGCGGCGAAGTGGGCGGACATCCAGAAGAATTCGGCGCCGATGCGGCGGGCGGGCGAGGCGAGCGAGATGGCCGGGGCGGCGCTGCTTTTATGCTCCGATGCCGGCAGTTTCATCACCGGCATCGACCTCCAGGCGACGGGCGGGCGCCACCTCGGCTGGCAATAAAACGATTGGGCTCTAGCCGGCGAACATCGGCTCCGGCAGGCCCGCCACGCCGACATCGAGCGCCAAAAGCGCCCCGGCCAGCGGCTGCTCGGCCCGTTCCATGGCGTTCAGCGTCTGGGTCGCGGTGGTCACATAGAGTGTCCTCAGGTCCTCGCCGCCGAAAGCGCAGGAGGTCGGCTGGCTGACCGGCAGGCGCACCAGCCTGTCCAGCGTGCCATCGGGCGCGAAGCGGGCCAGAGCGCCGCCCTGGTAGCGCGCATTCCACAGGAAGCCTTCGGCGTCGACAGTTGCCCCGTCTGGCCGGCCCGGCGCCGCCTGGGCGCTGGCGAATAGTGACCACTCGCCGATACGTCCGCCGACCGGATCGAAATCCGCACGCTGGATGTCGCCTTTCCTTGTGTCGGTGAAGTAGAGCGTGCGCCCGTCCGGGCTGAAGGCGAGGGCGTTTGGCACCGCGACCCGCTCACGAAGCAGGGTCGGATGCCCCGCCGCATCGACCCGGTAGAGCGCGCCCGATGGATGCAATCCGTAGTCCCACATGCTGCCGCAGATGATGCCGCCGGCAGGGTCGCATTTCATGTCGTTCAGCCGGTGCTGCGGCGGCCCGTATTCGACCGTTGCCAGTCGGCTCAACTGACCATTCTCGGGATCGAAGGCATGAAGGCCGTGTCTGAGCGCGACGACCACGCCGCCCGAGGCCCGCGGCACGACGGAGCCGATTACGTCCGGCATCGGCCATGAGGTCACGCTCCCGCTCCGCGGCTGCAGCCGGTGCAGGCAAGGGCGGCGCAGGTCGACCCAGAACAACGCGCCGGTTTGCGGATGCCTGGTCGGCGATTCGCCCAGAATGTCGCTCGTCTTCGCGGCGACGTCGAACGTGGTGGCGACAGTCACTGCAGGCCGATGTCCGGCTTGGGATCGACGGCGATCCTGTCCAGGAGGTCTTGCTTGGCCTTCTCGATATGCGCCCCCATCAGAACCGCGGCCGAACCGGCGTCCTGCCGCTCGATGGCACGGATGATGTGGCGGTGATCGTTGATGACGCCGTGGAAGCGCCCTTCGTCGTAGCCGTAGCGCTGCCAGATCGCCGCAACAAGCAGCCAATTGCGGTCCACCATCGACAGCGCGCCGGGATTGCCGGCGGCCTCGTTGATGACACCGTGGAAGATGTTGTTGGCGTGCGGCACGGCGAGGAAGTCCTCGCTTGCCACCCGTGCCTCCAGCAATTCCTCGGCCGCCTTCAGGTCGCGCAGATGCTCGGCGGTGCGGCGCTCGCTGGCGCGCCGCGCAAGCATGGTCTCGATGGCGCTGCGAATGTCGAAAAGGTCCACCACGAAGGACATGTGCACCGTCCTGACGCGGGCGCCGCGATTGGGCTCCAGCACGACCAGGCCGGTGCCGCTCAGCGCGCGCAGGGCTTCGCGCACCGGCATGTGGCTCACGCCGTAGCGGCTCGCCAGTTCGTCGATCCTCAGCCGCGAACCGAACGGAATGGCTCCGGAGATGATGTCGTCACGAAGCAACTTTTGAACGTCGGGTATTCGCGCCATATGTCCCCGTTACCCAGATTTGAGCAAATATTGCTCGCATGACCGCCATGAGAAGTCAATTTTGCCCTTGCCAATGGAACATTTGATCAAATATGAGATTTACCAAGAGATCGCCCTGCAGCGACAGTTCGGAAACGCCAGATGCCTCCACTTGCCTCCGGAAAAGAGGAAATCGACGAACTGCCGTCCTTCTGCGGCTTCAGGCGGGCCGACGGAAGCGCCGGAATCCGCAATCACCTGCTCATTCTATGCATCAATGGGCTTGCGCTGCGGGTGAGCGAGCGGATCGCGGCCAGCCTAGAAGGCGCGCTGCTGGCGGCGACGAGCAGCGGCAGGGGCCATGTCGAACCCGATCTCGGATTGCACGTTGATCAACTCGTCGGCCTTGGCCGCAATCCCAATGCGGGCGCGGTGCTGGTTGTCGGGGTCGACGCCGCGACGACCGCGATGGTTTCTGCCCGCATCTCTGCCGGTGGCAAACCGGTCGCCAGCGTCTCCTTCGCCGAACAGGAGGAAGACATGCTTTCGGTCCTGGAGCAGGGTCTCAGGCGAGGCGTCGCGCTGCTGCGCGAAGCCTCTCGCGCCCGCCGCGAAACCTTGCCGGGAACAAAGCTGATCGTCGGGGTCGAATGCGGTCATTCCGATGCGACGTCGGGGCTGATCAGCAACCCGGTGGTCGGCGCCGCTGTGGACTTTCTCGTGTCGCGTGGCGCGACCGTCATCGCCGGCGAGACCGTCGAGTGGCTGGGCGCCGAGCATATCCTGGCCGGCCGCGCCCGCGATCCGTCGATCGCGCAAAGAATCCTGCAGGCGGTGGAGCGCAGGGAGAGCCTTGCCAGCGCGTCGGGCCGCAGCCTCACGGGCAACAATCCCGGCGAGGAAAATATTCGTGGCGGGCTGAGCACGATCGAGGAGAAGTCGCTCGGGGCCGTGGCGAAGACAGGCAACTGCCCGATCGGCGGGGTGCTCTCCGTCGCCGAGCCACCACCCGCCACCGGGTTTTACCTGATGGACGGCCCATCCTTCTCGCCGGAATCGATGACCGGCTTCACCGCGGCCGGCGCTCAGCTCATGCTGTTCACCACCGGGCCCGGCAACAGCACGGCGAGCGCGCTCGCGCCGACGATCAAGATCACGGCTCGACGCGAGACCGCGCGCCGGCTGCCCGAGCAGATCGATTTCGACGCCAGCCCGGTCGCGGAAGGAGCCGAGACGATAGAAGAGGCCGCGCGCCGGCTGCTTGCGACGATCTTCGAGGTCGCCGGCGGCACGCTCACCTTCGGCGAAATATTGGGGGAGGGGCTGGAAGTTCCGACCCGGATACGAGGTTCGCTTTGAGCGCGGTCTCCTCAACGGGCGCGAGGACGGCCGGCTCCATGCGACTTGGGGGAGTGCTCGTTTATCTGCGCACGATGGCGCTGTTCGTGCTTGCCTGGTATGTCGGATCGCTGCTCGTGCCGTCGAAACTGCTGCTGCCGTCGCCGCTGGCGGTCGCCGCAGCACTTCGCGACACCGGGCTCAACGGTGAGCTGTTCGGCAATGCGCTGATCAGCCTGGTAAGGCTTTTAGCCAGCCTGCTCGCCGCTGCCGCGATTGCCGTGCCGCTCGGCCTGCTGATGGGCCGCAGCCGCTTGTGGAACGATCTGCTCGAACTGCCGGTCGAGATGCTGCGGCCGATCGCCGGCATCGCATGGATACCGCTCGCGCTCTATCTGTTCGGGATCGGCCATCGCCTGCCGCTGTTCATCATGTTCTATACGGCGTTCTTCCCGCTGCTGGTCGGCACCGCCGCGGGCGCCGCCGCGGTCGACAAGCGCCTCATCGCCGCGGCACGCACGATGGGCCTCTCTGGGCCGTCGATCATGCGGCGCGTCATCGTGCCGGCGGCGCTGCCGGCGATCCTGGTCTCGGCGCGGCTTGCGGTGGCGGCATCTTGGACCGCCGTAGTCGCCGCCGAGCTGGTCGGCGCGCCGAACGGGCTGGGCTACGCGATCGAATACTATCGCAGCATGTTGTCGACACCGACGGTGATGGCCTTCATCGTCACCATCGGCGTGCTCGGCTTCCTGACCGACAAGGGCCTGCGCCAGCTTTCGAAGGTTCTGACCCCGTGGGCGCAGACGGGAGCGGCGCGATGAAACACATGGCGCTTCGCCTCGCCGTTCCTCTTTTGCTGCTTGCCGGCTGGCAGCTTCTCGCCTCGGGCTCGGCCCAGGCGCCGCGCCCCACCACCGTCGCCGAAGCCGCGATCGCCATGCTGCGGGACGGCGACCTGCTCGCCGGCCTTGCCACCAGCCTCGGGCGTGTCTTCGCGGGCTTTGCCATCGCGGCGTGCGTGGCAATTCCCCTCGGCATAGCCATGGGCAGCATGCCGACGGTCGAACGCAATCTCGATCCGCTGGTGGAGACGTTCCGCCCGATCGCCGCGCTCGCCATCCTGCCGCTGGTCATCCTCTGGCTAGGGTCGGGTTCGGGCGCCGCCATCGCCATCGTCGCCTATGCCGCCTTCTTCCCGATCCTGATCAACACCATCTCGGGCGTGAAGCGCATCGAGCCCAGCTTGATGCGCGCTGCGCTGACCATGGGGCTCACGCCGCTCACCCGCATGCGCGTGGTGCTGCTGCCAGCGGCCTTGCCGTCGATCCTCGTCGGCATGCGCATTGGCCTCGGCATCGCCTGGACGGCGATCATCGCCGCCGAGCTTGCGGTCGGCGCCAAGTCCGGCAGCAGCGGCGGCATCGGCCAGATGATGTTCGTCTTCTACGCCTACTCGATCGATCTGAACGGCATGGTCGTCTGCATGATCGCGGTCGGCATCGTCGCCTTCGCCCTCGACCGCGCCCTGCGCTGGGCGCTCGCCATCACCGTACCGTGGAGCCGTATATGAGCGCGCCGAAGATCCGGCTCGATTGCGTCAGCAAGTCCTTTGGCGGCTCGGTCGTCGCCGTCGAGAAGCTGTCGCTGGACATCAGGGACGGCGAGTTCCTCGCCATTGTCGGACCCTCGGGTTGCGGCAAGACGACGGTGCTCAACATGCTCGCCGGTCTTGAGCCCCTGACGTCCGGCACCATGACGCTCAATGGCAAGCCGATCGAAGGGCCTGGCGCCGAGCGCGGCGTGATGTTCCAGGACTACGCGCTGTTTCCCTGGCGCACGGTGCGCGGCAATGTCGAGTTCGGACTGGTCTACGGGCCGGCCGGGCAGGGGCTCTCGCCGGCCGAGCGAACCGAGCGCGTCGAGCGCACAATCGAGATGGTCGGGCTCAAGGGTTCGCATGAGAAATATCCGCACCAGCTTTCGGGCGGCATGCGCCAGCGTGTGGCGCTGGCGCGGCTGATGGCGAGCGAACCCGAGATCCTCTTGATGGACGAGCCGCTGGCGGCGCTCGACGCGCAGACCCGCGTCATCCTGCAAGACGAATTGCTGCGGATCTGGGGACAGGACCGCCCGGCGACGGAACGGCGCACGGTCGTCTTCATCACCCACGCCATCGACGAGGCCGTGTTCCTGGCCGATCGGGTGGCGGTGTTGAGCAGCCATCCCGGCCGGCTGAAGCAGATCATCGACATCGACCTGCCGAGGCCGCGCGGCGACGCGACCCGCCGCTCCGGCGATTTCGCCAGGCTCTGCCAGTCGATCTGGGAGCTGATCCGCGAAGAAGCATACCGCGCAACGATGAACTGACACGACAGGACGGAGGAATGTCATGACAAGATTTACGCAGAGCATCTTCACCCGCCGCATGTTCCTTGCGGGCGCCGCCGCGGGCGCCCTGGCCATGCCCGCGATCGTGCGGGCGCAGGACCGCAAGACGGCGAAAATCTCGATCGGCCGCCAGCCTTACGCCGCCGGCAATTCGCCGCTGACACAGCGCATGATCAACGAGAAGATGCTGGAGAAGGCGGCGGCCGAATTCGGCTATGATCTCGCGGTCGACTGGCGCGACTATCCTTCGGCCCTGCCCATGGTCGAGGCCTTCGTCTCGGGCGATCTCGACATCGGCATGTGGGGCAACACGCCGATCGTTCGCCTGCTGTCGCAGGCGCAGCCGATCAACATCCTGACCGTGGGCGAAGGCCACATGCGCATGGTGCTTGCGACCCGCAAGGGCTCGCCGATCAGGAACATCGAGGACCTGAAGGGCAAGACGGTCGGCGCGCTGGTCGGCGGCGACCCCTACAACGCGCTCTCGCAGATGCTGCTGCAGGAATTGGGCGACGCCGATCCGCGCGCCTTCAACATCAACATCGTCAACACGCCGACCCAGGCGGTGGCCGCATCCCTGCCGGAAGGCATGGACGCGTCGGTCGTGATCTATCCGGCCTTCCTCAAGGCCAATGCCGAGACCGGGCTGACGGGTATCATGAATTCCTTCGGCTACACCGAGGCCGGCTATAGCGGGCCGGCGGGCGAGGGCGAAGGGCACCTGCTGCCGGGTGTCAAGAAGTCGAAGTTCTATCCCGACGGCTACTATCTCCACCGCTCCTTCTGGATCTGCAGCGACCGCATCGTCGGCGACGACGCGCCGATCGGCCAGGCCTTCCTGGTGGCCGCGCAGCGGGCGCTGGCGGAATTGCAGAAAGTCGATCCCAAGGACATTTCGCAATCGGTCAACAAATATTGGGGGCTCGATCCAGCGCTTGGCGCCAAGGTCATCGGCGACGAGGTGCTTTTCCAGCGCGGCTGGATCTGGCCGACGGAAGGCGATGCGGCCGCGGTCAGCCAGATTTCGCAGTTCATGGTCGCCGGCAAGATGATCCCCGAGGCGCTGAGCTGGGATCAGGTCAAGGCGGCCTTCGGCAAGGCGGCTCCGCTGCTGCAGAAGGCCTATGAGGCGACAGGCAAGGTACCGGACGAAAGCGGCTTCACCGACAAGGGCGCCAAGGACCTGCGCGGCCTGCCGGCCTGGCAGCTCGACCAGTGGAAAGCGCCTGCCTGAGGCGCGTTCGCTAGATCAGAATGACGTTTCGTTGAAAGGTCATCCTGATCTAACTCCTTGTTGGAGCATGATCTTTTCCGAAAACCGGTTCCCACTTTTCGGGATCATGCTCTGGAAACTCCGTGAAAGGAAGCATTGATGACCGAAGTAGGTTTTGTCGGGCTTGGAACGATGGGCGCTCCGATGGCCCGCAACGTGCTCAAGGCGGGATTTGGCCTCACCGTCTTCGATCTCAATCCCGCGTCGGTGGCGAAGCTCATGGGCGCTGGGGCCCACGCGGCGGCTTCGCCGCGCGAGGTGGCGGAGCGATCGGAGGTCGTCATCACCATGCTGCCGGACGCGCCCGACGTCGAGGCGGCCGTGCTCGGTGAGGACGGCATCGGTCATGGGCTGAAATCCGGCAACCTCTATATCGACATGAGCACCATCGACCCGCAGACCACGCAAAAGATCGGTGCGTGGCTTGCCCAGCGCGGCGTCGATATGATCGACAGCCCGGTGGGCAAGACCGTCGAGCATGCCATTGCCGGCACGTCGACATTGATGATCGGCGGCGATGCGGCGGTGCTGGAACGCGCTCGTCCCATCCTGTCGGCGATGGGCGCGGACCTCATCCATTGCGGCGCGCTCGGCATGGGGCAGGCCATGAAGCTCACCAACAATCTCCTGGCGAGCGTATTGATCACCGCGAGCTCGGAGGCGCTGGTCGCCGGCGCCAAGGCAGGGCTGACGCTCGACACGATGATCAGTGTGCTCAAGACGACGATGGCCTGGAATCAGCAACTCGCGGTCGCCATGCACAATCGCGCGCTCAAGGGCGACTTCGAGCCCGGCTTCATGGTCAAGCTCGCTCACAAGGACTGCCGCTTGGCGCTGGCGATGAACGAGGCGCTCGGCCTGGACGCGCCGGTCGGCGCCGCCACGCTCGCGGTGCTTGCCGAGACGATGGATGCCGGCATGGCCGGCAAGGATGTCGGAGCGGTGCTGAAGCTCAGGGAAGACGCGGCCGGCGTCCAGCTGCGGCTGGCAAGCGCATGACCCAGTCGGGCGCTATCGTGCTGCATGCCGACGACGACGTCGCGGTGCTGGTCGGGCCGGTCGAGGCAGGGGCGAGCGTTGCGACGCGCGGGGCGCGCGAAGGGCTCGTGCTTACGGCCGGCGTAGCGCTCGAGGCCGGCCACAAGCTGGCGCTGCGCGATCTGCCGGCCGGCGCCAAGGTGCGCAAATATGGCGAAGTCATCGGCCGACTGACGGCGCCTGTCGCCGCAGGCGACCATGTCCATGTGCACAATCTGGAGAGCCTGCGCGGCCTCTGATCCGTGGCGTCAGCGCGAACGCTTCGTTGGGGAGCTTCAGTCTTCCAGTGTGCCGGAGCGCGCGTCGCTGCTCCTGCTGTCGCCGGCGAGCTTCAGAAGATCCTCGCCGGTGCGGATGATGCGGCGCGCGCGGCGGGTCAGGATGAAGCCTGATTGCGGGGCAAACACTTCCGTGCGGCCGCCGGCCTCGCCGGGCGCATGCACGATCGTCGCCAGCCTGTCGCCTTTCTGGACGCGATCGCCGGGCTTGACGTCGTAGAGGATCGCGCCGGCCCTGGGCGAAGGCATCATGTCGATGTTTTCCAGCGGTACGACCGGTCCGGAAAATTTCTCGAATTTCGGCACGGATGAGTCCTGGACGACGCCGCGCGCCGCCAGCAGGCGGTAGAGTCCCGCGGCATCGGCCGCGGCGAGGGCGGCATCGACATCGAGCATGCCGCGATATTCGACCGTGGTCACGGCGCGGCGGTCGAAGCGCGCGACGCTCGCCGGCACGTTCTGATAGGGCATGATCGAGGCGCCTTCGAAGGTGCCGGTGTTGTCCTCGCTCCACAGCAGGACGGCTTCGGCGCCCATGGCGGCCGCGCAGTCGGCCATATGCGGCCACAGGCTGGTGTGGATGTAGAGATAGGCGAGGCCTTCGTCGTCGCAGTGGAGGTCGAGGACGATGTCGTTGCCGAGCGAGAGCTGGACGAGCCGGTTCTTCAGCCGGCGATCGGCGCCGCCGAGGCTGACATCCGGCAACAGCCTGGCGTCGGGCGCCGCAAGCAGCGGGAAGGAGCGGTTGAAGTTGGTGCGGGTGCCGAGATTGAAGCGGCCCTGGTGCTCGCCGAAATGATATTGCGCGCGGCCGATCGGATTGGCCCAGGGCACGATGGTGATCGAACCCTTGATGCGGCCCTCTGCCTCCGCCTTGGTCAGCATCGGCATCAGCGCGTCGATGGCGACGACGCCCGGCAATTCGCCGGCATGGAGAGCGGCCTGCAGATAGGCGGAAGGGGCCGCCTTGTCCTTGCCCTCGAAGCGCAGGACCGGAAATTCGTAAACGACGCCTTCGCTGTCGCCGGCAATGCGTTCGATCGTCTTCTGCATGGGATACCTCCGCGTGAAGCGGTTTCACCCATGCATTTTGCGATCGGGCTGTCGAGTGGTCCAGCCGTGCCGTGCTGTCGGGGCAGGGTGGCTACGGCGAAGACGCCGAGCCTTGCTACGGCGAAGACGCCGAGCTGCTACGGCGAAGACGCCGAGCTTTATTCAGCCGGTTGTGGCTGCGGGACCGTGCGGCGGTCAAGCGCCTGCGACAGCACGGCCACCACGACGGCCAGAAGCGCGAGCGCCGCGCCCACCAGCGGCAGGTTGGCGTAGGAGACGCCCCAGGAGATGGCGAGGCCGCCGATCCAGGCGCCGCCGGCATTGCCGACATTGAAGGCGCCCTGATTGAGCGTGGCGGCAAGGTTCGGCCCTTCGGCGGCCGCTTCGACGACGCGTATCTGCAAAGGCGGCACGACGATGAAGATCAGCATGCCCCACAGGAAGACGATGGCGACAGCCACGCTCGCGATGGCGCCGAGCTCGGTGAAGACGACGAAGAGCAGGGCCATGGCGAGCAACGTGGCGATCACCGTCGGCATCAGCTTCCAGTCCGCCAGCCTGCCGCCGATGATGTTGCCGATGGTCATGCCGGCGCCGAACAAGAGCAGCACCCAGGTGACGGTCGCCGTCGACAGGCCGGAGACGTCGGTGAGATAGGGTTTGATGTAGGTGAAGACGGCGAACAGGCTGGCGGAGGCGAGCGAGGCGATCAGCATCGCCAGCCACACCTGCAGCTTGCCGAGCACGCGCAGCTCGCCTACCAGGCCGCCGCCGCTGGGCTCCGCGACGTCCGAAGGCACCAGCCAGGCGATGGCCGCGACCGAGATGAGGCCGATGCCGACGACGGCGAGGAAGGTGGCGCGCCAGCCGAAGGCTTCGCCCAACGCCGTGCCGGCGGGAACGCCGAGGATGTTGGAGAGCGTCAGGCCGGCGAACATCAGCGCGATCGCGCTCGCCCGCTTGTTGCGCGGCACGAGGCTCGCCGCGACGACGGAGCCGATGCCGAAGAAGGCGCCATGGCCGAAAGCGGTGAAGACGCGCGCCGCCATCAAGAGCCAGTAGTTCGTCGCGATGGCGCAGAAGAGGTTGCCGATGACAAAGAGGGCGGCGAGACCGACAAGCACAGGCTTGCGCGGCAGGCGCGCGGTCGCCATGGCGACGATCGGCGCGCCGAAGACGACGCCCAGCGCGTAGCCGGTCACCAGAAGGCCAGCCGACGGGATCGAGACGCCGAGATCGGCAGCCACCTCCGGCAGCAGGCCCATGATGACGAATTCCGTGGTGCCGATGCAGAAGGATGCAATGGCGAGCGCTAGGATCGGCAGCGGCATGGGGTATCCGGACTGAATCGGTTCAAATCAGACTGACGTTGCATGCGCCCGGCGCACAAGCGCCATTGTTGCAATGCAGCAATGCAGAAACGGGAGAACGCCGCTGCCAGGCTTAGACCAGCGGCTTAAGCTCCTGGGCGATCGTGGGGAGCAACTCCGAGACATTGGGGTGGATGTGCATCGCCCGCGCGAGCGTCGAGATCGGCGCCTTGGCGTACATCAGATCGAGCACGCAGTGGATCGCCTCGTCACCGCCCGGGCCGAGCACCGAGCAGCCGAGGATTTCGCCGGTGTCGGCATCGGCGAGGATCTTCATGAAGCCTTGCGTCTCGCCTTTTTCGACCGCGCGGCCGACACGCGTCATCGGCCGCTGGCCGACCAGCGCGCGGCGGCCGGATTTCTTCACCGCGGCTTCCGTCATGCCGCAGCGCCCAAGCGGCGGATCGATATAGAGCGCATAGGCTTCGATGCGGTCGCTGACCTTGCGCGGATCGTTGTCGAGCAGGTTGGCGGCGACGATCTCGAAATCGTTGTAGGAGGTGTGGGTGAAGGCGCCCTTGCCGTTGCAGTCGCCCATCGCCCAGATGCCGGGCACATTGGTGCGCAACTGATCGTCGACGACGACGAAGCCGCGCTGATCGACCGCGACGCCGGCCTTGTCGAGGCCGAGATCGTCGGTGTTCGGAACGCGCCCGAGCGCCAGCAGCACATGCGAGCCGATGGCCGGCGGCTTGCCCGCGGAGAAGGTGACGGCGATCTCCTTGCCCTGCTTGGCGAAGCTGATGTCGCCGGCACCGACATGAACGGCGATGCCTTCGTTCTCGAGGATCGACAGGATGGCGGCCGAGGTGTCCTCGTCCTCGCGGCCGGTAAGCCGCGGCGCCTTCTCGATCACCGTGACTTCGGAGCCGAAGCGGCGGAACATCTGCGCGAATTCGAGCGAGATGTAGCTGCCGCCGACGACGATCAGATGGCTGGGCAGCACATCGAGATCCATCATCGAGGCATTGGTGAGATAGGGCACGTCGTTGACACCGGGCAGGTTCGGCACCGAGGCGCGACCACCGGTGTTGAGGAAGATTTTTGGCGCGGTCAGAAGTTGGTCGCCGACGCGCACGGTCTCTGCGGATTCGAAACGCGCGTGGCCGCGATAGAGCGTGCAGCCCTTCATGCCGGCGATCCATTTTTCGAGATTGCCGCGGGCGTCGTTGGTGACCTTGTCCTTGCGCGCCTTGATGCGTTTGTAATCCACGCCGACGGGGCCCGAGAGCGCGACGCCGTAGTCGGCCGCGCGGCGGGCGAGATGCGCGGCATAGGCACTCGCAACCATCGTCTTGGTCGGCATGCAGCCGGTGTTGACGCAGGTGCCGCCGATGAACTTGCGCTCGACCAGCGCGACCTTCATGCCGGCGGCCTCGAGCCGGCCGACAAGCGGCGGGCCGGCCTGGCCGGCGCCGATGACGATGGCGTCGAAGCTCTTTGCGCTCATGCGACCGCCGCCACGATGAGCAGCCCGCCGATGATCGCGACCGTGTCCTCGATGAAGGCGGCGGGTGGATCCTTGCCGAAGGCGGCGGCCAGCCGGCCGCGCGCTTCTGCGCCGCCCAGCGTGCCGATCACCGCGCCGATCGCGCCGGCGACCAGGCCGCCGATGGTGGCGCCGGCCGTGGCGCCGATCACCGCGCCGGAGAAGGCGCCGGTCACGATGCGGGCGCCAAATTGCTGCGGCACTTTCCGGCTCGGCGTCGACGGCAGCTGATCGGTGACCAGCTCAACGATTGCCAGGATGGTGAAGATGCCGACGGCGATCCAGTGGCCCATGAAGCTCGCCCAGGTGCCTGCGACCGGCAGCCAGCCGAGATAGGAACCCCAGGCGACGGCGGCGGGCGCGGTCATGGCGCGCAGGCCGGCAATGACGCCTATCAGCAGTGCAAGAATGTAAAGCATGATCGACCCCCTCAAACTGAGACCGTCGCATGGTCTCGCAACGGCAGGCTAGCATAAGTCAAGCGTTTGGCTACGGGGCTTTTGTCTGACAATCGATTATGCTTTGGCAGCGGACGAAACCTGGAGGTGCCACCATGACGACAAGCGAACGCATGAAGATGGCGGCGGGCGAATGGTACACCTGCATCGACGATGAGCTGGAGGCATTGCGCGTTGCCGCGCGCGATGCGGTGCTCGAGCACAACGGCCTTCCGCCCCGGCAGCGCGGCAATATCGCTCCGGCCTTGCGGGCGCTGCTCGGCGGCGTGGGCGAGGGGGCTCGCATCGAGGCGCCGTTCCATTGCGCCTATGGCTTCAACCTGTTCCTCGGCGATGGCGTCTTCCTCAATGCCGGCTGCACCATCCTGGATACCGCGCCGGTGCGCATCGGCAAGGGGACGCTGCTCGGCCCCAATGTGCAGATCTACTGCGCCGAGCATCATCGCGAGGCCTCCGGCCGGCTGGCCGGGCTGGAGATCGCCAGGCCCGTGACGATCGGCGACAATGCCTGGATCGGCGGCAGCGCGGTGATCCTCGCCGGCGTCAGCATAGGCGAGGGGGCCATCGTCGGCGCGGGCGCGGTGGTGACCCGCGACGTGCCGGCGAACACTACCGTCGTCGGCAACCCGGCGCGGGTCGTCACGCGCCGATGAGCGCACCGGCGTTTTGAGCGGTTCTTGAGAATTCACGCCGGTACCGCACCGGCGAGGTCCTGAGCCGCGCGGCGAAATGCTGGCGCAGCGAGGTGGCGCTGCCGAAGCCGGCTTCGAAGGCCACCATGTCCATCGACTTGTCCGTCTGCTCAAGCAGCCTTTGCGCCAGTGCCACGCGCTGGTCGGCAAGCCAGTCGCCGAAACTGGTGCCGACCGACTTCTGGAAGCGGCGCGTGAAGGTGCGGCGGGTGAGGCCGGCCTCATCGGCGACGCTGTCGAGACTGTGCGTTTCGCCGAGCGTTGCCCGCACCTGGTCGAGAGCGCGCGCGAACCGGTCCGCGTTCGGCGTCGGCGCAAGCGGGCGCTCGATGAACTGCGCCTGTCCGCCTTGCCGGTGCGGCGAGAGCACGACATGGCGGGCAAGCCGAAGGGCGGCCTCCGCGCCGTAGCGGGCGCGCACGATGTGCAGGCAGCAGTCGAGTCCGGCGGCGACGCCGGCCGAGGTTATGATGTCGCCGTCGTCGACATAGAGCACGTCGGCGTCGATCGCGATGTCAGGATGAAGCGCCTGCAACTGGTCCGTATAGGCCCAGTGGGTGGTTGCCTTGCGCCCGGCAAGCAATCCGGTGCCGGCAATGGCGAAGGTGCCGAGGCACAAGCCGACGATCAGCGCGCCGTGCCGATGCGCGCGTCGCAGCGCATCCTTGAACGGCGCGGCCAGCGGAGCCTCGAGATCCTTCCAGCTCGGGATGATGACGATGTCGGCCTCATCGAGCACGGAAAGCCCGTGCGGCACCAGGATGCTCAGCCCGGCATCGGTATGAATGGGCCCCTCCTCCATCGCGCAGACGCGGAAGTCGAAGCGCGGCAGGCCAAGCTTGGTGCGGTCCGCGCCGAACACCAGGCACGGCACGGAGAGATGGAACGGGCTGATGCCGTCGAAGGCGACGGCGGCAACGATCGGGTTCTTCATGGCAAGCATCGCTCCGTTGAAAGCCGAATGTCCCAATTCTTTCGAATGATGTCAATCGGGCCACTTTCTGAAACCGAACCAGCCGACTAGTTTTGGCCCATCAACACGATCGAAAGGAAACCGCCATGTCAGCTCCCGCCACCCAGCCACGCCGCGCGCTTGTCGTCGTCGATGTCCAGAACGACTATAATGGCGGCAATCTCGCCATCCAGCATCCGCCATTCACCGAGACCGTCGCCAATGTTGCGCGCGCCATGGATGCCGCGGCGGCGGCCGGCATCAAGATCGTCGTCGTCAGACAGATGGCGCCCGAGACCTCGCCGATCTTCGCCAAGGGCAGCCATGGCGGCGAGCTGCATCCCGAGATCGCCAGGCGCAGCCGCGACCACTATGTCGAAAAGACGCTGCCTTCGGCCTTCACCGGCACGGATCTCGAAGCCTGGCTGCGCGCCAACGCCATCGATACGATCGTGGTCATCGGTTACATGACCCACAATTGCGATCTGTCGACTATCATCCACGCTGTTCATATGGGCTTTGCCGTCGAGTTCCTTTCGGATGCCAGCGGCTCGGTGCCCTATGCCAACAGCGCCGGTTATGCATCGGCCGAGGACATCCACCGGGTGGTGAGCGTCGTCTTGCAGTCGCGCTTCGCCGCGGTGCTGAAGACCGCCGAGTGGATCGATTGCCTGAAGACCGGCGCCCTGCCTGAGCGCGACACGATCTATGCATCGAACCAGCGTGCCTTGCAGCGGAACGCCGCCTAGCTCTGACTGGCTAGAGGCGCCGCCGGGATGCGGCGCCAAATATCGAGGTAGAGCGTGAGCCATTTCACGGACGTCGCTCCGGTATTTTCGGAAAGTCACCGCGCATGTGAGTAAGCGCGGTTGGCTTTTTGGGGGCTGGATTGAAGGCGCGCGTTGCACGAACCTTGGTCGTCCTGGCCCTCGCTGTCGGCGCGGCGCTGCTGCCGTGGCCCGCTCTTGCGCAAGTCCCGCCGCACGCGCCAGGCACGATCTGCGTCACCCAATTCTTCTGGTGCTGGGCACAACCGCCCGGGCCGCCCGGCTATCCCTGCGGATGCCCGTCGCAATATGGCTTCGTGCCCGGTTATCTGGGCTAGTCGTAGGGGCGCGCGATGACGACATTCCGCGATCCTCTTGTCTCCGGACTGCTTGCCGATGCCAAGCTGGTTGCCGGCTACGGCCGCTACGGCGTGTTCAAGGACAGCGCCCTGTTCGCCGCGATCGGCGACGCGGAAAAACTCAATGACGCGAGCGCAAGCCAGCCCGAGGTCGTCAAGCTTCAGACGGTGCTCAACGACTGCTCCAACACCGTGCCGTTTTCCACGCTGGCCGCGCTCCGCACCGGCTGGTCGCCGGGCGACATGTCGCGGCGGACCGCGCTGGCAACCTATTTTCTGATCGCGCTCTCGGTGACAATGATGATCGTCATCGGCAAGCTGACCTATGTCTACAACAGGGGCGTGTCGATCAACGTGGAACTGCAGGAGATCGACAACAACGATTTCAGCGCCCGGTTCGGGCAGTCGATCCGGCAGGTCTGGGCGACCAAGAAGCAATTGAGCTCGGCCGCCGCCCAGCAGGCGTCGGCGACCGACCTGACGCTTCTGAAGGACGCCTATTACAATTCCGTCGACAGCCTGCATTCGCTCGACCAGCGTTTTTCCTCACTGCTGGTGCGAGCGCAGGGGTTCATGACACAGGAAGCGCCATTTCCGCTCTGGGGCATGCAATGGGCCTATTGCAAGCTTTCGGCTTCGCCAGCCAAGGCGGGAGCGCCAATCAATTTCTCGAACCCCAGGCAGATGGCCATAGACCAGTTCTGCGGTCAGCAAATCGCGCTGGCGCAGCAGCAGAGCGGGGCCGAGAACAGCCAGCCGCTCAAGCAGTCGGACTTCGATTGCAAGAACAACGGCAACATTCAAGGCGGCACCCAAGTCGTCAGCGCCACCGGCGCGGCCGGCCAGGTGGAAGACGTGAACGCGGATTTCGACGCGGCGACACGCGACCTGCAATGCGAAGGCGTCATCACCATCACGCCGAATTCGATTTCGACGCTGACGCTGCAGGCCAAGACGCTCAGCGAGGTCCTCAGCCCCTATGCGCTGTGGATCCTGCCCGCGCTCTACGGCGCGCTTGGCGGCATTATGTTCCACATGCGCATGATCCTGAACCCGCTCTTGCCCAATCCGTCGCTGTCGCGCCTCATTCATCGCATCGCGCTAGGCGGGCTTGCCGGCATGATCCTCGCCTGGTTCATGGCTCCGGGAACCAAGCTCGGCGGCGAGGTGACCGGCATAGGCTTCAGCCTGTTCACCTTCGCTTTCCTGTTCGGCTTCAGCCTCGATATCTTCTTCGCCATCCTCGACCAGTTCGTCTCGATGTCGGTCGCGGGCATCAAGAAGTTCGGCTCGCCCACGGTGGCATGAAAGCCGGCGAAGAAAAAAGGGCGCCGCGATGAGGCGGCGCCCTTGGTCGTTCAATTCGAACGATATTTAGAACAGGCCCTCGATCTGGCCGGCCTCGTTCAAGAAGATCTTTTCCGAGGACGGCACCTTGGGCAGGCCGGGCATGGTCATGACCTCGCCGCAGATGATGACGACGAAGCCGGCGCCGGCCGACAGCCTGACCTCACGCACCGGCACGGTGTGGCCGGTCGGCGCGCCGCGCAGGTTCGGGTCCGTCGAGAAGGAATATTGGGTCTTGGCCATGCAGACCGGCAGGTGGCCGTAGCCGGCTTGCTCCCAGGCGTGCAGCTGGTCGCGCACCGACTTGTCGGCGATCGCTTCCGAGCCGCGATAGATGCGCTGGACGATGGTGTTGATCTTCTCGAACAGCGGCATGGCATCGGGGTAAAGCGGCGCGAACTGCGAGGCACCGGATTCGGCGAGCGCCACCACCTTGTTGGCAAGGTCCTCGATGCCGGCCGAACCGTTGGCCCAGTGCTTGCACAGGATCGCCTCTTCGCCCATCGAGGCGACATAGTCCTTCATCGCCTGGATCTCGGCGTCGGTGTCGGAATAGAAGTGATTGATGGCAACAACCGCCGGCACGCCGAACTGACGGATGTTCTCGATGTGGCGGCCGAGATTGGCGCAGCCTTTCTTGACCGCCTCGATGTTTTCCTTCCCGAGGTCTTCCTTCTTGACGCCGCCATTCATCTTCATGGCGCGCACGGTCGCGACGATGACCGCCGCGGACGGCTTCAGCCCGGCCTTGCGGCACTTGATGTCGAAGAATTTTTCGGCACCGAGGTCGGCGCCGAAACCGGCTTCGGTGACGACATAGTCGGCAAGCTTCAGCGCCGTGGTGGTGGCGACGACCGAGTTGCAGCCATGCGCGATGTTGGCGAACGGGCCGCCATGCACGAAGGCCGGGTTGTTCTCTAGCGTCTGCACCAGGTTGGGCTGCATGGCGTCCTTCAACAGCACCGCCATGGCGCCGTCGGCCTTGAGGTCGCGGGCATAGACCGGCGTCTTGTCGCGACGGTAGGCGACGATGATGTCGCCGAGGCGCTTTTCCAGGTCCTTGAGGTCGGTGGCCAGGCACAGGATCGCCATGACTTCGGAAGCCACGGTGATATCGAAGCCGGCCTCGCGCGGATAACCGTTGGCGACGCCGCCGAGCGAGCAGATGATCTCGCGCAGCGCCCGGTCGTTCATGTCCATGACGCGGCGCCAGGCGACGCGGCGGGTGTCGATGCCGAGCTCGTTGCCCCAGTAGATGTGGTTGTCGATCAGCGCCGAGAGCAGGTTGTGCGCGGTGGTGATGGCGTGGAAGTCGCCGGTGAAATGGAGGTTCATGTCCTCCATCGGCACGACCTGTGCGTAGCCGCCGCCGGCGGCGCCACCCTTGACGCCGAAATTCGGGCCGAGCGAGGCTTCGCGGATGCAGATGATCGCCTTCTTGCCGATGCGGTTCAGGCCGTCGCCGAGGCCGACGGTGGTGGTGGTCTTGCCTTCGCCGGCCGGCGTCGGGTTGATGGCGGTGACCAGGATCAGCTTGCCGTCCTTGTTGCCCTTGACCGACTTAATGAACTCGGCCGAGATTTTTGCCTTGTCATGGCCATAGGGCAGAAGGTGTTCGGTCGGAATGCCGATCTTCTGGCCGATCTCCTGGATCTGTTTTTTCTTGGCGGCGCGCGCGATCTCGATGTCGGACTTCACTTCGGCCATGACGGCTTTCCTCTGGATTGGGCGGTGGAAGGGACGGTTTTGATCAGTTGTGCATGTTCGAGACGCCGCACGGGCGCAGGGGTGTTTTCTAACCCTGTCGCTGCCGCGGCGTCAACTTTCATGCAACTATGTTTCCTGCAAAGAAAGAATATTGCTGTTCCCGGTGCGACCCCGCTCGGGTCTTCGGGCCCCGGTCGTTGCGGCGTATAGAAGCCAGAGCGAAGACCGTTCCGCCGTCTCAAAACAGCCGCTGAATACGCGAAAAGCGACAGAAGCGACGGCGCAAATCCACCATCCCTGTCTTGGCCGAAAAGGCTGCTACTGCGTCAGCACGTTGCTGATCTCGACCATATTGGAGCGCACCCGCAGGATGTAGAAGCCCATCGTCGTCAGATGCGTCGGCAGGAGCCAGCCATCCTCGCGGCCGTTGGCGATGATGAAGGGTTGGATGCGCAGCGCCGAGACGAATTGCTGGTCCATCGTGTCCCACAGGCTCTGCAGGTGCTTTTCCTTGATCACATCCTCGAAGTCGGCCTGGGCGCCCTTCATCAGGCCGTAATAGGCGTAGAGCTGGCCATAGGCGAACCAGAAGCGGTCGTCGGCGCGGGTATCGAACCAGCCATTGTTGTGGTTTTCCGCGCGCTCCTTGAGAATGGCCGAGGTCGAGCCGATGTCCGAAGCGATGCGGTCGATATATTGCTTCAGATTGTCGGCGCGGGCGTCGAAGGTCGCCTGGCAGGTGGCGAGACGGGCGTTGAAGGAGCGCAGCTTGCGCACCGCGTCGCGATAATAGCTCGGCGTCGGCGTCTTGGGCCCGAACGGGTTGAGACCGAAATACCAGGTGTACTCGTCGAACTGCAGATTGCCGCGCGCATCTTGCAGATCGGCGTCGATCTGCGATGTGGTGCGCACGCGGCCGAGATTGTCGGCAAGTTCGGTCGCGGTGCGCCGCACCGCCTGGTTGATGCCGCGCTGGAAGGACGCCTTGTTGTCCATCCACGGCGTGTTGTCCCAATCGATGCCGAACAGGCCGAGCTTGTAGAGGATCATCGAGGAGATCCAGGCATTCTGGTTGACATTGAAGTCCGTCAGATCGGCGGCAACCTGGGCGATGGCGGAGTTGCCGCAGGTCTTGGCCGTATCGGTGCCGCTGCCGGCCGAAACCTGCTCGCCGGCCGACACGTTCCGCTTCTCGAACGTGTAGGTGTCGGGATAGTTCGGGTTGAAATTGTTCCACCACTGCGTGGCGTAGAAGAAATTGGCGTAAAGGCCGATCAATACCAGAATGGCAAGGCCGACCACCGCCTTCAGAATCCAGCCGCGCTGGCCGTACCAGCGGCCGACCCACATGAAGGGCCACAGGATGAGTCCGATGACGAAGCCGATGCCGCGGCCGATCCACTGGAAAATCTGGGTGAAGAAGTTCACGATCGGGTCGAGCATGGCTGTGGCACCCCTTAGCATGATGTCAAAAAGTTGCAGACCTTTTGGATAACATCATGCGTCAAAACAATAAGTTAGAACGAAATGACGGTTCATTTCGTTCTAGTCAGTCAGGCCGTAAAGGCGTGCGCGGAACGCCGCCTTGTCCTTCAAATATGTGGTTTTCAGAACGTCCACAACATGGCTTCTCCAGGCGTCGCTGAAGCCGTCATAATCCTTGTAGAAGCCGGGCTTGTTGAAGACGTAGCGCGAAACGAAGTCCTGCGGAACGAAATCCGAGATCAGCTGGTTGGTCAGCCAGGCATCGGGGTGGTCGGGCTTGGCGCGCACGACCAGGAAGCGCTGGTACGGCGGCACATCCTCGATCTTGAGGTGGCCGAGCTGGGCGATCTCGCGCTTGGCGGCGTTGAGGAAAGGAAAGTTCCCGTCCTGGGCGATCAGGTCGGCATGACCGTGGATCCAGGTCTGCAGCCAGACCTTGTCGACATCGGTCAGATTGCGGTTGGGCTCGGCGTCGCGGATCAGCGCGCGCACGACCATCTCTGCGCGATGCTCGAGATAGCCGGAAGCCTCGATCCAGGAGGCGCGCGGCAGGTCGAGGCGGCCGGTGGCGGCCAGGAAGCCGAACACCTTGTCGGCGTCGTTGATCGACAGATAGCTCACCTGCCAGGGTCGCGAGCGGCGGAAGCCGGGGGCGGCCGGATCGCTGATCACCGTCGTCATATCGGGGTCGACGAAGACGTAGAGCCCGCCGAAATGGCTGGTCCAGTAGGCGTTGTGGCGGAAGATGACCTGGTCCGGCACCAGCGCGTTCTCGCGGATGTCGCCGCAGATCTTGGCAAGGTCGACCATGCGCTCAAGCATGGCGTTGTCGCGCCAGGCGTCGGGCTCCTGCCTCAGCCGGTCGACCAGCTTGCCGAGTTCGGCCGCCTTGCCCAGCACGTCCTCGGCCGACAGCACCTTGAACTCGACCTGGTTGATCGACAGCAGATCCTCGATGTCGTTGACTTTCGGGACCGAGTCCTCGATCTCGCCGTAGATCACGTCCTTGATGGTCAGCGCGTCGATGGCGCGCTGGTTCTTCGACATGAACTCGAACATCAGCTGCGAGGTGTTGGAAAAGGCGGTATGCACCACCGGCAGGTCGATCTGCGACGGCGTCAGGATGATGAAGCGGCGGTTGACCTCGTTGGGGTCGAGATAGTCGTAGTCGCCGCACTCCTCAGCGATCTCGGGCGAGAAGCCGGTGCGGTCGATCTGGAAGCTCTTAAGCTTGGTCAGCTCGAGCCCGAACGCAGCAAGCGCCTTGTTGTAGCGCTGGATGAGATGCGGCTCGTCGATGGTGAGCAGCCTGCCGTAGATCAGCTCGTTGTCGCGCAGAAGGTCGGGTTTCTTCTTCACCTGTCCTTCTCCCCGTTCACGGAGAGAAGGTGCCCGAAGGGCGGATGAGGGGCGGCGCAGCCTTCCCTTCTCCCCTTGTGGGAGAAGGTGGATCGGCGCGATAGCGCCGAGACGGATGAGGGGTGTTCCAGCGGAGTGAGACGCTGGCGTTCCCTGGAGCACCCCTCATCCGTCGCCTTCGGCGACACCTTCTCCCACAAGGGGAGAAGGAGGCGTCGGCGCAGCTCACGCATTCCACAAACCCTTCTTCTTCAATTCCTCCATCGCGCGCGCGGCGCGCTCGCGCAGCCTTGCGTCTCGCAGGAGCTTCTCCACCGCGGCATCGTCGGACTTGTCGGAATAGCGGAACTCGGAATCGGCGTAGCGGTTGATCTCCTGCATGACCATGTCCATCGAGAACGGTCCGCGCAGTTCCTCGATCATCGCCTTCTTGTCATCGTAGCTCTTGTGCATGAAGGCTTCCGGTTTCTCGAACCAGTCGTCCGGCAGCTCGATGTCCATGGCGCGCATCTTTATCGCGTCGGTGACGTTCTTGATGGCGCGACCGGTGAAGCGCGGCTCGGCGTCCTTGATCATGTGCAGGTAGGTGCCGACATCGGCCATGGTCTTGGGCGCGCCGTTCTCGTTCATGTAGCGCTCATAGACCTTCATCAGCCCATCTTCCTGTGGCTTCTCATGCTCTTCATAGGCTTCGGTCACGGCGCGCTGGATCTCTTGCGCGGCATAGAGCTCGTGCTCGCCGAGCGGGATCTTGTGGTTCTTGCCGGCAAGCAGCACGAAGATGTCGATATAGTCGTCGCGGGTCTGCGGGCCGTCGACCAGCCATCGCGCGCCGGCGCGCTGGCGCAGCGCATCGTCGACATTCTCGGGGTAGTTGGAAAACATGCCGAAGGAGCAATTACCGCGCACCACCGTCGAGGCACCGGCGAAGGCGTCCATCAGGACGCCGGTGATCTCCTGCTGGCCGGCCGAAGCACGGTCGTCGGAACGGCGCGCCGCCACCTGATCGATGTCATCGATGGTGCCGAAGCCGATGACGCGCGGATTGAGCACGTTGTTGATGAACTGGCGGCAGTTCTGGCCCGACTTGCCCTGGTAGGACGAAATCTGGTCGACGCCGAAATTCTCGTAAGCAAAAGGATAGCCTGCGACCTGACAGTAGCCATTGACGAGGCCGGCGATCATCTGGATCAGCGTCGTCTTGCCGGTGCCCGGCGCGCCGTCGCCGATGAAGGTGAACAGAAAGCCGCCGAGCTCGACGAAGGGGTTCAGCTCGCGCTCGAAGTCGTAGGCCATCAGCATCCTGGCCAGCCTGACCGACTGGAATTTGGCGATGTGGTTGCCGACGACCTCTTCCGGTTTCTTGAAGGTCATCACCAGCGGCTTGGAGCGCTTGCCGGGCGCGACGTCGAAACCATCGAGGGTGAAATCGTCGACATCGATACGGATATGGGCGTTCTCGAACGGGCCGATGCCGTCGAAACGACCTTTTCGCGCAAGCAACCCGTCGATGGCGACGCGGGCGAAGGCACGAGCGCGCGTCGTCAGGTCGGCGTCATCCTTCGAGCCGGCGATCGCCTTGTCGAGACCAGCGACGATCGACTTCACCGCATCCTGCGGCGTGTCGAACAGGAAGTCGGGCTCGGGAATGTCGTTCGGCGCCTCGCCGTCGCCGTCGATCAGCTGGAACAAATAAGACGCGAAACTGAAGGCGGAGACGTAAGCCGACGCCGACAGAAGCTTCTTGAAGGTGGCCGCCTCGTCGCCTTCCAGCGGCGCGCGCGCGTTCCTCGCCTGCAGGCTTTCGAGGTCGGAGCCTTCGGCGAAGACATCCGATATGGCGAGCGCGATCGCCAAGCCGCGCCGGGCGCGATAGAGCAGCGTGTGCTGCGGGATGCTCATCAGCTGATCGTCGGGGTGGATGGCCGCGACCGTCTTCGAGATCTCGACCTCGCGCGTGCGGCGCACCGAGCCGACCGACACGGTCGAGACGAAGCGGCGGTTGGTGCCGGCGAGCGCCGTGCCGGATTCGCGCGAGGGGTCCTCCAGCACGACGATGCGGGTGATGAAGCTCTGCGCGGTCGCGCGGTGCTTTTCGATTGCGGTTTCCGAAATCGTTGTCAGGCCGGTATCCATAGTCAGCTCCTCATCGGAATTGTCGTGCTGGCACCGGCGGAAGAGTTCCGCGCTTGACGCGCGGCATCGAGATAGAGATCCAGCGTCTGGTCCAGCCTTTCGAAAAGCAGCTTGTCGAAGGCGGCATGACCGCCGCCGCGCTGGTCAATTTCAAGCGCGGCGATGTAAGCGGGACGATCTTCGGGGCGGATCGCCACCGGCGGATAGCCGGCGCGCGCCAGCACAAGGTTCATCAACAGCCGCGCCGTACGGCCATTGCCGTCGTTGAAGGGGTGGATGCCGACGAGCCGTCGATGGGCCTCGAAGGCGGTCTGCGGCGTGCTGCGTGCCGCAGTCAGCCATCGGCAGAACGTTTCCATAAGGGCCGGGACCTCCGCCGGGGTCGGGAAGTTGTGAACGCCGGCATCGGTGTTCACATAGCGAGCGATGTCGGCGTAGCGACCGGCGATCTCCGGCTTGGAATTCGCGACGACCAGATGATGCAGGTTGCGGACGTCCGCCTCGGTTATCGGAGCGTCGCGTTGTGCGGCGATTTCCAGCACCCAGTTCAGAGCCCGCGCGTGATCGATCGCCTCGAGGTGGTCCTTGAGGGGCTTGCCGCTGATCGTGATGCCTTTCTCAAGCACCAAGGCGGTCTCACCCGCGGTCAGCGTGTTGCCCTCGATTGCGTTCGACGTGTAGGTGATGTCGATCCGCTGGGTGTGCTCCAGGCTATCCAGGGCACCGAGGCGAACCCTCTTCCTTAAAACGTCAAGCTCTCTTTTCTTAGCGGATACCGCTGGTTTCATTTTTCGCACCTCGCTTGCGCGCCGCGCCTTTGGCCGCGCAAGCATCTCAAACGTCGCTGATGACCTGTCCGTTGGACAGGATGTGGACCTTGTAGCCGGAAAAGATCTTTTGCGCTTCGCCCGCGGCGTAGAGCGCCTGGTAGGCCTCGTGCGGGATCAGCGCGTGGTTCTCGTAGCTCGACACGCCCTGGCGCGCCGCTTCGAGGTCGTCGGTGTTGATGAAGAATTCCTGCGTCGTCTTCTCGCTGGAGAACAGGCCCTTGCGGCCGGGTTTCTCGCTCTTCGAAAAGACCTCCTGGATCGTCCAGGTGAGCAGCCAGGCGTTCTCCGGCTTGCGCACCTTGGCCAGCACCTCGGCCACCGTCGAATTGTTGTCGGTGATGCCGGCCGAGTAGAAGGGTCCCAGCACCACGCGCCTCAGCTGCTTGGGATGCAGCGGCTCGAAATCCTTGTCGAGATTGACCGCGATCGTCGCCGGCGAGAGTGTGTAAGCGGAATTCTTTTCGGTGAAGTCGTCGAAGCGATGGGCAAGCTCCGGGTTGAGCAGGCCGTCGACGGGGAGCGGGATATCGACCCGCTCGTTGAGCTTGCCGTTCACGTCGACCAGCTGGCGCACCATGTTTTCGGAGGAATCCTCCACCGTCACCATATAGACCAGCGGCAGGTTGGCGCTGCCGTCGAACGCGGCCCAGTGGACGAGATAATAGGGCCGCATGGTCTTCGGATTGACCGAGACCTTTGCCGTCTGCGCCAGGGTGAACGGGCCGAAGGTCGCCTCGCTCTTGACGTCCTCCAGATAGAGCCGCTCGGCCATCGACTTCTGCAGCGCCTCGGGAAACTCCTTGTGACGCAGGATGAAGTCGGCCATCTCCTCGCGCAGCTCGCCTGCCAGCGGGATGTTGGCCAAGCGCGCATCGGCCTGCTGGCGGTCGTTTTCCAGCTCGAGCAGGCTCTGGAAGACGGGGTAGCCGCTTTCGGCGCGCGAGATGCGGAACGTGTCCATGAAGCCGAGCCGGTTGCGCCAGCAGGCAAAAGACTTGTCCAGCCGCGCGATATACTCCGCGACGATCCTGGCGACGATGCCGTGCCGGTAAAGCGGCGAACGGTCGTCGCGCATGAACACTTCCAGCCCGCTCAGCGCCGCCGTGATGGCGGAGAAATAGCGTGCCGCGGCGTCGTTCTCAGGTGTCATGTGGCTGCCGTGGAAACGAAATCAGCGGCGCCGCCTATTGCTGCACATAGTTGGCGGCGTTGTGCTTCTTCATCACATCGTCGAAGCGGCGGGCGAAAGCGTCGTCGGCAAGCTTCTTGCGGCGCTGGATGTCGGCGCTGGCGACCATGTTCTTCTCGTGCATCTCCAGGAGGTCGCCGATGTGCTTCTGCGAGGCGGCACCAATGCCGGCCATCGTCTCCTCGGCGGTGTTGTCGACCTGGCTGCCCAGTGTGTTGATCTTGTGGGCGACGTCCTGCTGGGCGGCGGTCTTCAGCGAATCCTCCAGCGCCTTGTACAGCACGATGCGCTGCTCGGTGTCGATGGTCAGCTTGTTGATCAGGGTCGACTGCGCGGCGATCTGGTTGTTGAGCGAATCGACGAAGGTCTGGAACATTGAGGTGTAGCGCTCCAGCGTCTGGCTTTCGGCCAGCAGCTCCTGCTCCTTGGCCTGCTTTTCATTGTATTCGGTCGCCATCTTCGAGCGCTCGCCCTCAAGCTCGGTGCGCTCCTTCTGGGTCGTGGAGGCGGCGATCTTGTTTTCGATGTCGAGCAGCTGCGGGTTCAATTCCTCGATGCGCTTCTGCACCGCCTCGAGGTTGGACATGGTCGTCTTGCGGCGTTCGATCACCTGCGACAGGCTGGTTTCGGAGGTCTTGTAGCGCTGGTCGAGAACCTGCTTCTGCGCCTTCAGGATGCCGACGATGGTGTCCGACTTCGCCAGCAACTCCTGCAGATTGCCGGCCAGCGACATGTTGCGGACGCGGTCGGTGCGCATGCGCTGCTTGCGCTGCGCCGAAAAGACGCCGACGAAGTTTTCCCAGCCGGTGTAGTTCTTCATGCTTTCGAATTCGGCGCCGAAGACGTTGGTGGCATCCTCCAGCCCGATGATCAGGTCGGCGATGTTGCCTTCCATGACCTTCTGCTGCTTGAGCACGTCCTCGATGCGGGCGTTCTCGATGTCGAAATTGGCGTCGCCGATCTTCTTGTCGGCCTGGGCGAGCGTGTCGAGCACGGTGCCGGATTGCTCGATCTTGCTGCGCATGTCCTGCACGACCTGCTTGGTCTTGGCAATTTCGGCATCGAAATTCTGCAATGTCGCCATTGGGGCCTCCCGCTTCGGCATCCGTTTCCATGTCGTGGCGGCGAATATATGTGGGGCTTCAAGGGATTGAAAGAAGGAAGACAAGGAGAAGCGTCAAAACAAAAGAATTGGTTGGATCCTTGAAAGGCAAGGCAAGCATACGCATGGCGCCTAGTAACGCACCATCATCGAACAGCTTTAGCCGATATGCCTTAAGGTCTTGTTTTTGCGAACGGCCATGAAACAGCGCCGGCAAATATCTTTCGCCGGCGCTGGTCGGGGCTTGAAGCGGTTTTCGGATGACATCCGGCTCTAGGCAGGCTTCCGGCTCAGCGGCTGACAAAGCCGATAAAGTCGTCGGGCGCGGCGCGGCCCATCTCCTCTTCCCAATGTCGGCGGCAGAGCGAGACATAGACGTCCTTGCCGATCGCCACCTGCTCGCCCTGCTTCGCCACCTTGCCGTCGGGCCCCAGGCGCACCACCATCGTCGCCTTGCGGCCGCAACGGCAGATGGTGCGCACCTCGCGCAGGTCGTCGGCGATGGCGAGCAGAGCGCGCGAGCCCGGGAACAGTTTGCCCTGGAAGTCGGTGCGCAGGCCGTAGCACATGACCGGGATGTTCAGCCGATCGGCGATGCGTGCCAACTGCCAGACCTGCTCCTCTTCCAGGAACTGCGCCTCGTCGACGAAAATGCAGTGCACCGCGGCGTGTACGTGGTGCTCGGCAACCCTGGCAAAGAGGTTATCACCGTCACGGAACATCTCGGCCTCGGTTTCGAGGCCGATGCGCGACGAGATCAACCCTGTGTCGCCCTTGCGGTAATGGCCGGCGACGAACAGCATCGTCGACATGCCGCGCTCGCGATAATTGTAGGAAGCCTGCAAAAGCATGGTCGTCTTGCCGGCGTTCATCGTCGCGTAGTGGAAGTAAAGCTTGGCCATGTCGCTCTTTTAGGTGTGTCGGGATTCAGGAGAGGTCGGCCCGACCTGAATCTCGACACACCCTAAGCCGACTTGCCGCGGCTCGGGGAGAGGGCGCCGGCTCCGTCCACCAGAAACTCGATGTCGTTCAAAAAGCTGTCATGTCGCTTAATGGCCAGCGCGCGCCGTTCGTCGCGACGTTGAACCGCTTGAAACAACATCAAAATGGTGTTTGGCTGACGAAACAAGGCGGGCGCAAGAACCGTGACTTCGCTTTGCCTCGAAAATCCAATGGGAGATAAGTTCATGTCGCGCATTAAATCTTTCGTCGCAGGCCTCGGCCTTGCGGCGCTTCTGTCGACGACCGCCGCCTATGCCGGCGATCCGGCGAGTTGCAAGGCCGTGCGGCTGTCGGATGTCGGCTGGACCGACATTCAGGCCACCACGGGCCTGGCTTCGGTGCTGCTGACTGCGCTCGGATACGAACCGCAGGTGATCCAGCTTTCGGTGCCGGTGACCTATGCGTCGTTGAAGAACAAGGATCTCGACGTCTTCCTCGGCAATTGGATGCCGTCGATGACCAACGACATCAAGGATTATACTGCCGACGGCTCGGTCGAGACCGTCAGCCAGAACCTCGCTGGCGCCGGCTACGGCATCGTCGTGCCGACCTATGTCGCGGATGCCGGCGTCAAGACGCTGACCGATCTCGGCAAGTTCAAGGACAAGTTCAACGGCAAGATCTACGGCATCGAGGCCGGCAATGACGGCAACCGCATCATCCTCGACATGATCAAGAACCCGAAGGACAACCTCGAAGGCTTCGAACTGGTCGAATCCTCGGAAGCCGGCATGCTGACGCAGGCCGAGCAGTCGATGAAGAACAATGAATGGATCGCCTTCCTCGGCTGGACGCCGCATCCGGTGATGGGCGCCATGAAGATCACCTATCTCGGCGGCATGGGCGACAGCGGCTTCGGCGCTGCCACCGTCTCGACCAATGTCCGCAAGGGCTACATGACCGAGTGCCCGAATGCCGGCAAGTTCATCGCCAACCTGAAGTTCAATCTCGACATGGAAGGCGAGATGATGGACGCCATCCTCAAGGGCGGCGACCCGCAGACGGTCGCCACCGACTGGCTGAAGAAGCATCCGGATGCGGTGACGCCGTGGCTTGCCGGCGTGACCACCTTTGATGGCGGCGATGCGGCGGCTGCCGTCAAGACCGCGCTCGGAAGCTGAGCCGGCTTTGAGCCCGCAATGATCCGAAGGAGGGCAGCCGGTTGAAAAGGCTGCCCTTTTTCTTAAAGCGCGGCGCGCCTTAAGCCTCTGTTTTGACGCATGTCATTTCCCAGAACCGCTGCACACTTTTGGGCGACATGCGTTAAGCTGCGAAGATGATCGTACGGAAAGTGCGGCGAAGCCGAGAGGGGAAGATGGATCCGATTTCGAAATTCCTGACAGACTACAAAATTCCCATCGGGCCGTGGGGCAAGGCCTTCTTCGGCTTCCTGACCGACAATTTCGACACCGTCTTCCGGGCGTTTTCAAACGGGCTGAATTTCATCCTCGACGGGGCGGTGGATCTGCTGCTGATGGTGCCGCCCGTGCTTCTGGCGCTGGTCATCGCGATCATCGCCTGGCTGCTGCAGCGTTCGCGGCCGCTCGCCATCGGCGTATTCCTCGGCCTGATCTTCATCATCAACCAGAATCTGTGGAAGCAGACGGTGCAGACACTGGTGCTGGTGGTTGCGGCCGCGGCGATGGCCATGGCGATCGGCGTGCCGCTTGGTATCTGGGCCGCGCACAAGCCGAAGGTCTACCGCGTCATGCTGCCGGTGCTCGACCTGATGCAGACGCTGCCGACCTTCGTCTACCTGATCCCGGTGCTCACGCTGTTCGGCCTCGGCAACGCGCCCGGCCTCATCGTCACCATCATCTTCGTCATCCCGACAGCCGTGCGCCTCACGCATCTCGGCGTGGTTTCAGTGCCCAAGGCGATCGTCGAGGCGGGCGAGGCGTTCGGCGCCACCAAGCGACAGCTTCTGTGGAAGGTGGAGCTGCCGTCGGCGCTGCCGACGATCATGGCGGGCCTGACGCAATCGATCATGCTGTCGCTGTCGATGGTGGTGTTCGCCGCCCTGATCGGCGCCGGCGGCCTCGGCACTGAAATCAACCGCGCGCTCGGCTCGCGCCGCATCGATCTCGGGCTCGAGGCGGGCCTCGCCATCGTCGTGCTCGCCATCGTGCTCGACCGCATGACCCGCATCGGCGTTGGAGGCAAGAAATGACCGTCGCGGTTGATTTCAAGAATGTGGACATCGTCTTCGGCGCCGATCAGGCAGGTTCGCTGGCGATGATCGACAAGGGCGCTACGCGCGCCGAGATCCTGGAAAAGACCGGTAACGTGCTGGGTTGTGCCGGCGCCAGCCTTACCGTGCATGAAGGCGAGATATCGGTGCTGATGGGCCTGTCCGGCTCCGGCAAGTCGACGCTGCTGCGGGCCGTCAACCGGCTCAATGTGGTGTCGCGAGGCCAGGTGCTGGTCAAGGACGGCGACCGCACGGTCGATGTGGTCACCTGCGACGAGGCGACCTTGCGGCGGTTGCGCCAGAAGCAGGTGGCCATGGTGTTCCAGCAGTTCGGCCTGCTGCCATGGCGCACGGTCGAGGAAAATGTCGGCTTCGGCCTCGAGCTTGCCGGCGTGCCGGAGGCGGAACGCAAGGCGCGCGTGCAGAAGCAGCTGCAGCTGGTCCATCTCGACCAATGGTCGAAGAAATACGCCCATGAGCTTTCGGGCGGGATGCAGCAGCGCGTCGGTCTCGCCCGGGCTTTCGCCACGGAGGCGCCGATCCTGTTGATGGACGAGCCGTTCTCGGCGCTGGACCCGCTGATCCGCACCAAGCTGCAGGATGAGTTGCTGCAACTGCAGGCCGAGCTGAAGAAGACCATCATCTTCGTCAGCCACGACCTCGAGGAGGCACTGAAGATCGGCAGCCACATCACGATCATGGAGGGCGGCCGCATCGTCCAGACCGGCGCGCCGGAAGACATCGTGCTTAGGCCCGCCAACGACTATGTCCGCGACTTCATCGCCAATGTGAACCCGTTGTCGGTGCTGACGGCGTGGAACGTGATGCGCGATCGCCGTGATCTCGAACAGGGCGAGAACGGCTGGGTGTGGCTCGACCGGCGCAAGACGACGCGCTTCAAGATCGACGACCACGGCCTGGTGGCCGCGGCCGAACGCGACGGCAAACCGGCGGTGTGGGTGTCCTGCGCCGATGTCGAGGGTCAGCCGGAGGAGGGGGCCCAGGTGTTCTGGGCCAATCCCGGCACGCCGCTGAAGACGGTGATGCTCGCCATGCACCGCTCGCAGACGGCGCCGGTGGCGCTGTTCGACGAAGGCTCGCGCTTCGTCGGCGCTATAGGCATCCGCGACGTGCTGAGCGCGGTGCTGCGGCGATAGGCTTCTTCGAAAGCGCCCGGGGTCTCCGGTCCGGGCGCGCTGCCCACGACTTGTTTTTCGCTTCCTTCGGGCGCAGAATCCATTCTGTTGTATGCCCATGCGCCGAGGGGGGTGATGCCGACGTCGCGCACAGGGGTTCCAGGCGCGATAGCGCTGTCGATATTCGCCGGGGTCTCGCTCGCAAGCGGCGCGGCGTTTCCTCAAAGTTTTGTCATCGGCAATGGCGTCGTCGCCAGCCAGCAGACGATGACCGCTGCCGGCGATACCGGCGTCGTGCAGGCAAACGGGGCGATCGAGACATTCGGCGCCGGCATCGATGCCGTGCGGATGCTCAACGCGAACCAGCGGCTCACCAATGACGGGTTGATAGCAACATTGGGCGGCGGCGCCGCCACTGTGCATTCGCAAGGCAGCAGCGCGACCATCCTCAACAACGGAGCCATCCTGGCGATAGGCGATGCCTCCATCGGCATCTTGTCGGAGGGCGGCAATGCGCACATCGTGAACACCGGCTCGATCGAAGCGCTTGGCGTCGCCACATACGGCATCATCAGCGACGCCCCGGGCGGGCGCGTGGACAACCGTGGCTTTATCGGCGTTTCAGGCACGGCCACCGCAGGCATCATCGGCGATGGGCCGGACCTGGAGATAGACAACAGCGGCTCGATCGAGGCCTATGGCACCGCCGCCGCAGGGATCATCTGGCAGAGCAACGGTCTACAACTGCAAAATTCCGGGTCGATCGTTGCGTCGGGGCTGGCTTCCGTCGGCATCGGCGCCAGCGGCAATGGCATCGCAATCGCCAACAGCGGCACGGTCAATGCCTTCGGGACAGCCTCGACAGGCATAGGCACCCTGTTCGGCAATGCCACGATCGGCAATTCCGGTTCGGTCATTGTCGAGGGAGTAGGTGCCGTGGGCATCGCCGCCCAGGGCAGCAACTCTGTCGTCACCAATTCCGGCCGAGTCTTCAGCGACCAGAGCGTGGCGATCTATTTCGGCGCGCCCGACGCGCTGCTGAATCTCTTGGGTGGGACGGCCATTCAGGGGCCGATCGTCTTTTCCGGCGGCGGCAACACCGTCGCCTTCGGCCCCGGACTGAATGCCGTCATGAGCTTTTCAGGAAGCGGCCTGCCGCAAACCATGCTGACCGGCGGCAGGCCGTTCGTGACGAGCGGCGACAGCGTGGCGGTGGTGGACATCACCGGGTTTGCCAGCAGCGGGCCGTTGGTCGAGGACCTTGTCGACGGCATAGCCGGTGTTGCCGAGGCGCGCATGTCCGCTTCAAGCGACGATTTGCCTGCGCCGCATAAAGGTCCAGACGCCTGGATCTCGACATTCGGCGGGCTACGCTCCCAGGGCGGTTCCGGCGCATCGGCCGGGTTCAGCGAGGCGCTTGGCGGGATGGTCGCCGGCGCCGAAAGGCGCTCGGGCGACGGGTTCCTCGGTGGCTTGTTCATCGGAGGCGCCGCCGGATCGACCGAGGTCGACGACGACGCGCAGGAGATCGTCCATCGCGGCGTGTTCGCGGGCGGCTATCTCGGCTATGACGGGGGCGTCAATTTTGCCGAAGCGGCATTCGTCGCCGGCGTGCTCCAGGAGCGCAGCCGCCGCCGTGTCGCGAACAACCTGGTGCTCGACGGCATCGAGACGGCGCGGGCGGATTTCAACGGCGTCTTCCTCAGCCCGTCGATTATGCTCGGCACGCGGCTGCCGGTTTCGTCCGGTACGCTGATACCCAGCGTGCGGCTGCGTTACGCCGGGCTGTTCTTCGACGATTACGCCGAGACCGGTTCGGATGGCGATCTCGCGGTCGCGGGGCGCAACGTCAAAGTCTTCGAGGCGCGTGGTCAGCTCGCGCTGGCTTTGGCGCCCGTCAGCATGCCAAGCCAGACCTGGCAAACCACGCTTCGAGCGGGGATCGACGCGATCGCGCAAAGCAGCGAGGACGTTTCGGCGACATTGCTCGGCCAGGACATCTCTTTTGCCGCCGGCGGCAAAAAATTTGTGTTGCGCGGCTTTGCCGGCGCGGACGTCGCCGCGGAGGTGGGCGCCGGCATGACGCTCAATGCCGGCTTCGAGGCGGGTTACGGGACCGACAATGCCTTCACCGTCCGGGGCCTGGCCCGTCTCAGCAAGGCTTTTTGAGGGAGCCGCTCGACCAGCCGGCACCACATTTGAAGATTGGCATTCCGTGGCCACAGGGAAGGCCGTCTACCGGCGTATATATTTTTCGAAATCCATTCTGATTCCAGAGGTCCCTGCGGTAGAATATTGCTGTGACCGCTCGGGTGACGCCCGGCGGCGAAAATGTAGCGGGCAGCAAAATGATCTTCCGTCAGCTCTTCGATTCCGTCTCGGGCACCTACTCCTATCTGCTTGCCAGCCGGCGCGGCGGCGAGGCGCTGATCATCGATCCTGTGCTGGAGAAGGTCGAACGCTATCTGCAGCTGGTCAATGAGCTGGACCTGAGGCTGGTCAAGGCGGTCGACACGCATCTTCATGCCGACCACATCACCGGCCTCGGCGCGCTGCGCGACAAGACGCATTGCGTGACCGTGATGGGCGAGCAGACCAAGGCCGACGTGGTGTCGATGCGGCTTGCCGACGGCGACAAGCTCGGCATCGAGGGACTGGCGCTCGACGTCATCTACACGCCCGGCCACACCGACGATTCCTACAGCTTCATCCTGCCGGACCGGGTCTTCACCGGCGACACGCTGCTTATCCGCGGCACCGGCCGCACCGACTTCCAGAACGGCGATCCGCGCCAGCAATATGAATCGATCTTCGGCCGCCTGCTCAAGCTGCCCGACGAGACGATGATCTTCCCGGCGCATGACTACAAGGGCGAGACCGTGTCGACGATCGGCGAGGAAAAGGCCTTCAACCCGCGCCTGCAGGTCAAGTCGGTCGACGAGTATGTGAACATCATGAACAATCTCAATCTGTCCAACCCGAAAATGATGGATGTGGCCGTGCCGGCCAACATGCGGGTCGGGCTGCACCAGGACGATATCGCCAGCCGCGGCTGGGCGGTGAGCGCGGAGCAGGCGCTGGCGCTGGTCGGGCGGCCCGACGTGGCGCTGGTCGACCTGCGCGAGCAAACCGAGCGCGAGCGGCACGGCGTCATTCCCGGCGCGATCCATCTGCCCTATGCGCGGCTGCAGGAAAACATCGCCGCCGGCGGCATGCTGCATGAGCTGGCGAAGTCTACAGCCAAGCAGATCCTGTTCTATTGCGCTTTCGGCGAGCGCTCGGCGATGGCGGTGCAGGCAGCGCAGGATGTCGGTATTGCCAGTGCCCGCCACATCCAGGGCGGCATCGACGCCTGGCGGAAGGCCAGCGGCCCGCTGAAGCACTGAACCGCGTCGCTCAAGCGCGTCGTGCGGAGCAGGGTTGGAAGGATGAGATCGGTAGCGATCCTTCGCTGCTGTCCCGCCGGCATTGCGAGTCTCCGCATGGCCGCAACGCTTCCGGGCTCAGTACCGACAAGGATTCAGTTCAGCCCGATGAGCTTGGCGCCGTTGCGAAACAGGGCTTCTCCATCCCGGTCGAAACGGAATGTCGCGATGAAGTCGTCGGCGCGATAGTTCGGCAAGGTGTTGCGGATAGCGGCGGCGTAATTCCGCGCCTCGTCCTGCCGGCCGGCCAGCGCCAGGCAATGGGCGGCGATCGCCAGGATGATGACATGGGCGTTTGGCCTCGCGGCCGCCTTCAGCGCCCATTCCGCGGCCTCGTTGTATTCGCCGAGCCGCGCATGCGCCATGGCGCGGGCGCCCATCATGCCGAACAGCAGCGGATCGAAGGGGCTGAGATGACGCGAATGATCGGACGAACCGATCGCCGATTGCGGGTCGCCCGACTGTGAATGGACGAAGGACAGCGCATAGTGGCCGAGCGCGAAATTGGGGCTGAGGTCGACGGCGCTCGCCAGCTCCAGCAGCGCGCCATCCTGCTCGCCGCGCAGCCACAGCGCCCGCCCCATGGCCCAATGGGCGGCAGGGTTGCGGTCGTCGACCAAAAGGCTCCGGCCGGCGCTTTCGAAGGCAAGCGCGGTCTCGCGGTCGCGCTCGCCCCAGCGCTGGAAGGCATTCTGCCAATGGGTGAAGGACATGCCGGCATAGGCGCGCGCGAAAGTGGGATCGAGCTTCAACGCCTCGCCGAAGAAATGCTGCGCCAGCTCGTTTTCCTGGCGGGTGAAGCGATACATGTGCCAGAGACCGCGATGATAGGCCTCCCAGGCATTGAGCGAGTTTGGCGCTTTCAGCAATGCGCGGTTGCGCTCCACCGTCGCGATCTCGGCGGCGATCGAGGAGACGATGCTGTTGCCGATATCCTCGATGACGATGAAGATGTCGTCGGGTTTGTGCTCGAAGGTTTCCGCCCAAACGATCCTCGCCGTGCGGACCTCGACAAGCTCGACCGAGACGATGAACCTGCCCGGCCGACTGAGCACCAAGCCCGTCGTGACATAGTCGACATTCAGCCTGCGTCCGGCATCTTCCGGCGCGATATTCTTCTCGGCGAGCGCGAAGACCGAGCCGCGGGCGATGACGAAGAAATCGCGAAGCTTGGCAAGCCGCGTGATGATGTCATGCGTGAGGCCGTCGGCGAGGCCGCCGCGGAAGCCGCCAGCGCCGGCGCTCTCGGCAAACGGCATCACCGCGAGCGACGCCCGGCGTGTCGCAACAGGCTCGGATTCGATCGCGGCGACGGGCGGTTCCAGGACCGGGAAAGCCGGCCCGGATCGGGCGCATGGCGTTGCGCCGGCGTTCCGGGCTCTTATCTCCTGCCAGGCCTCGCGCAGCGGCGTGAAATCCAGCTCCTCCGAGTGGAACAGCTCCGCCGCCGTCGCAAGATGCTCCTCGCCGGCGCCGATCTGTCCGCGCCGGGCCAGATTTTCCAACAGCGCCACATGCGCACGGCCATCGAAGGGCGCGAGTTCCAGCCATTTGTCGATATAGGCGCCGGCCTCGTCGGCTCCGGGCGGGACAAGACCGATGACGTGCTCCAGGACGGCGACATGGCATGCGCTGAAACGGCGACGCTGCGCCGTCAGCCAACTGCCGAAATGCGGGCTGCGATCGAGCTCAAGACCGTCGAGAAAGTCGCCGGCGAAATGTTGCGAAAGCGCCTCTAACCGCATGAGATCGAGCGTCTCGACACCTTCGGCCACCGCCGCGGCGGCATCCAGCGCGTCCACATGGACATCGTCGAGGCGAAGCGACACCGTATCGCCATGGGTTTCGACCCGGCGCCGATCCGGGTCGTCAAGCGCGGCGCGCAGCTTGCTCAGGCACCAGCGCAGCTCGCCGCGCGGATCGTTGGGCACGTCCCAGAAAAGTTCGCAAAGGCGGCTGCGGCTGACAGGGTGGGGCGCGAGCGCCAGATAGGCAAGCAGCGCGCGCAGCTTGCGCGACGAGGGCAAGGTAACGGGCACTCCGTCGCGGGCAATCGTCAGTTGCCCGAGCAGCCTTACGGACAGGCCGACGGGGCCGTTCAGGCTCGATCGGGTGGATTCCACGTATGTTTCCACGCTTTCTCCAACGCTGGCCAGTTGGTCCATATTCTATCACCAAAGACGACAGGAGGCAGCCGGCAGCCCATTCCGTGCAGGAACGCCGCCGTTGCCGCTTTTGCGGCAGATCAAGCAACCTATCGCGGCCAGGTGTCGAAACCGCGCCGCCAAGGCTGCCGGTCTGTAACCGGCACGTGAGGACATCGAGGAGAAAGCCATGTTGCATCAATTGAAAATCAGAACCACGTCCGGGCGCGGCCGGCTGTTCGACAGCATTCTCGATACGGTTGGCGACACGCCGGTCATTCGCGTCAACAATCTCGGGCCGGGTCACGCGACGATCTATGTGAAGGCCGAGTTCTTCAATCCGGCGGCCTCGGTCAAGGACCGGCTGGCGCTCAACATCATCGAGGAAGGCGAGCGCAGCGGTAAGCTCAAGCCCGGCCAGACGGTGGTGGAGGCGACGAGCGGCAACACCGGCATCGGCCTTGCCATGGTCTGTGCGCAGAAAGGTTATCCGCTGGTGGTGACGATGGCCGACAGCTTCTCCATCGAGCGCCGCAAGCTGATGCGCATGCTTGGCGCCAAGGTGGTGCTGACGCCGCGCGCCCAGAAGGGTTTCGGCATGTACAAGAAGGCGGTCGAGCTCGCCGAAGCCAATGGCTGGTTCCTGGCGCGCCAGTTCGAGACCGAGGCCAATGCCGCCATCCATGAGGCGACGACGGCGCGCGAGATCATCAATGATTTCGCCGGATCGCGCCTCGACTATCTGGTCACCGGCTATGGCACCGGCGGCACGGTTGCCGGCGTCGGACGCGTGCTGCGCCGAGAGCGGCCGGAGGTCAGAATAGTGCTGGCCGAACCGGCGAACGCGCAGCTGATCGGCAGCGGCACGCGCCAAGAGCGCGGTGCCGGCGGCGCGCCGGCCGCCAGCCACCCGGCCTTCGAGCCGCATCCGATCCAGGGCTGGACGCCGGACTTCATCCCCAACGTGCTGCAAGAGGCGATCGACCAGCGCTACTATGACGAGGTGGTGCCGATCCCCGGTCCCGAAGGCATCAAATGGGCGAAGGCGCTGGCGCAGCAGGAAGGCATCTTCACCGGCATTTCGGGCGGCGCCACCTTCGCCGTGGCGCGGCAGATCGCCGGCAAGGCGCCGGCCGGCTCGGTGATCCTGTGCATGCTGCCCGACACCGGCGAGCGCTACATGTCGACGCCGCTCTTCGACGGCATCGAGGCCGACATGGACGCTGAGGAGACGGCGCTGTCGCGCTCGACGCCAAGCTGCCAGTTCGAAGCCTGACGACACCGACCGCGACGCCGCCCCCGCATGGCGGCGTCGTTCTTTTTACGCGCGGGTCGACGCGCGCCGGCGGGAGAGGCGAGATGGATACATTTCAGGAAGCGACCAACGCGGAGGAAACGCTCGATCCGCCGGACTGGACCGATGTGGGAGCGCTCTCGCACCGGATCCTCGACGATGCCATCGCCTATCTCAAGGATGTCCGCGACCGGCCGGTCTGGCGCGAGATGCCGGCCGAGGTGCGGGCATTCTTCGGCGCATCCTTGCCGCGCTCGCCGGCGCCGGCGGCTGACGTCTATGACGATGTCGCCCGCAATTTGATGCCTTACCCGATGGGCAACGTCCATCCGCGTTTCTGGTCCTGGTACATGGGATCCAGCAACTTCACCGGCGCGCTCGGCGATTTCCTGGCGGCAATCCAGGGCTCCAATCTCGGCGGCGGCAACCATGCCGCGGCGCTGATGGACAGCCAGGTCGTCAACTGGGTGAAGGAGATGGTCGGCTTCCCGGCCTCGGCCAGCGGCACGCTGGTCAGCGGCGGCTCAATGGCCAACATCATCGGCCTGACCGTGGCGCGCAACGCCAAGGCGGGTGTCGACGTGCGCGAACGTGGCGTCGGCGCTATCCCCAGGCCGCTGCGCTACTATGCCTCGGACCAGGTGCATTCCTGCCACCGCAAGGCCATGGAGCTGCTGGGCCTCGGCAATCGGGCGTTGCGGCGAATCCCGACCGACGCCGGGTCGCGCATCGATATCGCCGCGCTCAAGGCGGCAATCGCGGAGGACCGCGCGGCGGGATTCAAGCCGGCCTGCGTGATCGGCACCGCCGGCACCGTAAACACAGGCGCCGTCGACGACCTTCAGGCGCTGGCAAGCGCGGCGGCCGAAGAGGACCTCTGGTTCCATGTCGACGGCTGCATCGGCGCGCTGATCGCGATCGCGCCCGAGAGCCGATCGCTCGTCGCCGGCATCGCACAGGCGGATTCGATCGCGCTCGATCCGCACAAATGGCTGCATGCGCCGTTCGAGGCCGGCTGCGCGCTGGTGCGGGACGCATCCGCGCACCGGAATACATTTGCCGTCACGCCGGAATATCTGGAATCGACGCCGCGCGGCCTCGCGTCCGGAGAGTGGCTGCACGATTACGGCTTGCAGACATCGCGGGGCTTCCGGGCGCTCAAAATCTGGATGGCGCTGAAGGAGCACGGCGTCGAGAAGTTCGGCCGGCTGATCGACCAGAACATCGAACAGGCCCGCTACCTGACCCGGCTGATCGAAGCGGAGCCAACACTTGAGCTGATGGCGCCGACCACCATCAACATCGTCAGCTTCCGCCACCGGCTGGCGGGCGCGTCCGAAGAGCGGCTCAAGGCTTTCAACACCGAGATCATGCTGAGACTCCAGGAGGAGGGCATCGCGGCCCTGTCCGACACGACCGTGCACGGCCGGCATTGCCTAAGGGTGGCAATTGCCAATCACCGCACGCGCCGCGACGATCTCGACCTGGTGGTCAGCGAGATGCTCCGGCAAGGGCGGGAAATCGAGGCCGCGACACCAGCCTGAAGCACGCTCGGGAGCCTGTCTCAGCTTACCGTCAGCGGCGCGCCGGGCAGATAAAGCATGATCGGCCGGATCTCGTAGACGGCGGACGGGTTGACGCGCTTCAAGTCGCGCGCGGCGGCGATCGCTTCGTCCTGGTTCGCGCAGTCGAGGACATAGAGGCCGAGCAACTGCTCCTTGGTCTCGGCGAAGGGACCGTCGATCACCATGCCTTCACCCGGACCGCGCAGCGTCACAGCCTCGCCCGTTGCGCCCAGCCTCGCCGCCGGCCCGAGCTTGCCCTCGCGGGTCAGCCTGTCGTTGACCTCGAGCAGGTCCTTCATCAGCGCCGCATCCTCGTTGGGCGACCAGGACTGCACAGTATCTTCGACGTGATAGGCAAGGACGGCGTAGAACATAGGTGGATTTCCCTCGTAACCAGGCGGGCCGCACTATCACAAGGATGGTTCGACTGATCCAGAGGCGCCGATGGCAGACAGCACCAGCTCCTGACTCAAGCTGCCACCGGCAGCCGCAGCTCCGTCAGCAGGCCTCCTCCGGGGTAGTTGGAAAGATCGACCTCGCCGCCGGCGCCGCGCGCGATGTTGCGGGCGATGGTGAGGCCGAGGCCGAGGCCGCCGGTGGTGCGGTTGCGCGATTCCTCCAGCCGCACGAAGGAGCCGAACACCGCGTCCAGCTTCGCCTGCGGGATGCCCGGGCCTTCGTCGCGGATCGAGAGCGTGATCGTGTCGCCGGACCGCCGCACGCCGAGATGCGCCTTCTTGCCGTAGGTCACCGCGTTCTGGATGAGATTGGTGATGCAGCGCCGCAGCGCCACCGGCCGCGCGATGCAGATCAGGCCGCGCGACGGGACCACGTCTTCGTCGAAGGATGCGCCGTCGAAGGAGTCCGCGACCGATTCCACCAGCGACCAGAAATCGATCCGCTCGGCCTTTTCCTCGGTCACCTCGAATTTGGCGAAGTCGATGACCGAGCTCGCGATGCTTTCGATGTCGGCAAGGTCGTGCGCCAGCGCCTCGCGCGCGGGCGACCTGCGCAGCAGTTCGAGGCGCAGGCGCATCCGGGTCAGCGGCGTGCGCAGATCATGCGCCAGCGCCGCCGCGAGGTGCTCGCGGTCCTCGACATAATCGCGCAGCCGCATCTGCATGGCGTTGATCGCCTTTGCCGCGGCGCGGATCTCGCGGCTGCCGCTTTCGGCGATCGGCGGGCTTTTCAGGTCGTTGCCAATGCGGGTCACCGCCGTTTCCATCATCCGGTAGGGCGCGGTCAGCCGGCGCAGCGACCATATCGACATGACCACGATCAAACCGGCGATCAGCGAATAGAGCGGCAGGCTGTCGAGGCTGAGAATCGGTCCCGCCGGCGTGATCGGTTCGGTGAAATTCAGCCACTGCCCGTCGGAAAAGCGCAGCGAGGCGGTCAGCTTGTCGCTTTGCGCGAAATCCGCGGCCAGGACCAGCAGGTCGCGCTCGACCTGGCCAACATCCTTGTTCACCGCCCGTCCGTCCGGGACATCGGCCTCCTGGGTGGCCGGATCGCGCCGCACGCGCGCATCGGTGATGCCGAACTTCGACAGGCGGCCGACCAGGATATCCTCCAACTCGGCAAGCTGGTCGTCGCCGGCGATCGACGAGGTGACGGCGGGCGTGTCCGAAACCGTCAGCGCATAGGTCGAGTTGAACAGGCCGGACGCGGTCGCCTTGCGCTCTTCGGGCGTGGCGTCATGCATCAGCTGCACCAGCGAATAGGCGCGGTCGTTCAACCGGTAGAGATCGACGACGCTGTTGGCGGCGGCTCGGTCGCGCGCGACGATGTAGAGCGTCGCCACCTGGCTGAGCATGAGGCCGGCAATGACGATGAGCAGCACCCAGACTGGCAGGGTCTGCGGCAGGAAGCGTCTCATTCGGACGTCGTCTCGGGCAGGAACTGATAGCCGCCGCTGCGCACGGTCAGGATCAGTTTCGGCGTCTTCGGATCGTCTTCCATCTTGCGGCGCAGGCGGCTCACCAGAATGTCGACGCTGCGGTCGAAGCTGTAGCCGGTGTCGCCGCCGGAGAGCTCGATCAACTGCTCGCGGGTAAGCACGCGCTGCGCGCTCTTGACGAAGGTCTGCAGCAGGTTGAACTCCGCCATCGTCAGTTCCACCCGGACGTCGTCGGGCGCCGTCAGGCGACGCCTCGCGCAATCCATGGTCCAGCCGGCAAAGCGGTAAATCTGCCTGGCGGTGGGCCTACGCGGCTCGGCACTGCCGTTGCGGCGCAGCACGGCGCGGATACGGGCCAAAAGCTCGCGCGGGTCGAAGGGCTTGGGCACGTAGTCGTCGGCGCCCATTTCAAGGCCCACAACGCGGTCGGTCGTTTCGGTGACCGCGGTCAGCATGATGATCGGCGTGGTGTAGTTGGCGCGGATCTCGCGGCAAAGCTCAAGCCCGCTTTTGCCGGGCAGCATCACGTCGAGAATGATCAGGTCCACCGGCGTGCGGCGCAGGACCGCTTCCATTTCGATGCCGTCGGCAGCCACCGTCGTATGCAGCCCGCGCTTCTGGAAAAACTCCTGCAGCAGGTCGCGTATGCCCTTGTCGTCGTCGACGATCAGTATGTGCGCATCGGATTTCACTCGAGACCTATCATTCTGTTTGCCGGATATCCCTTCGCTAAACACCCACACGATAGAATTCGGGCCACATCTTGGCCAGTGGCCGCGATCGTCCGCCGGCCGGATTCCCCAGAAACAATCCAGAAACAAAATTCTACAGTCGGGAAAAACTGGTGAAAAATTTCAAGGGCATAACCGGTGCCGTGGCGGCCAGGTCATCGGCTGCGACGCGAGTTTCCGGAGTAACGGACAAGACCAATGCAGAGGTTCTGGATCAGCGTGACGGGTGCTTTGCTCAGCATATCGCTCGTCACAGCAGCGGCCGGTGCCTCCACCGCTAAGGTCGCGCCGCTCACCCGGACCGAGCGTTGCACCAATCTGAGCCGTCAGGTTGACGAAGCCCTCGAAACCCATGCCGCGGCAACGCAGGTCACCGCGGCGAAAGCACTGCAAAGAAAGGGAAACCGGTTCTGTGCCAACAAGAAACAGGCACAGGGAATCCGGATGCTCGCAAATGCTTTGAAGCTGCTTGGAGTGGCACCGATCGATCCCGTTCAGTGACACTCATCCAGACCTGCAAGAAAAAGGAAATGAAGCCATGAAGAAGTCCATCCTCTCCGCCCTCGGCCTCGGTGTTGCTCTCGCCTTCGCGATGCCGGCGCTCGGCAATGCCGCCGCAACGACGACGGCTGCCCCGGCTGCTTCGACCGCGACCACCACGGCTGCTCCTGCGGATAGCACGGCTGCGAAGCCGATGAAGAAAGTCGCTGCCAAGAAGGCCTGCAAAGTGACCAAGACGCACAAGTGCCCGGTCAAGAAGAAGGCGTCGGCTGCGAAGCCCGCTGCTGCGAAGCCGGCTGCCAAGAAGCCCTGATCCAGCGCTCGGCGCCACTAGATGAAGCCGCTCCAGTCGATTTCGGCAGGAGCGGCTTGCTTGCGGCGGGAAGCCCGAAACCGGCAGGTTTCCATCGCATCAGTCTATCCTTAACCTGATTGCAATGCCGGTGCTGTAGGACAATCCGCATGAAGAAGCGGTTTTCGTCCCTGATGCGCTCGCTGACGCTCGGCGGCCTGATCGCCACCGCGGCGGCACGATCGTTGATCATCTTTACCGCAAGCCCCGTGCCGGATCCCGCCAGCGGCAGGACCGAACCCGAGCTTTTCGCTCCACTGATCTCCTCGAGCTTCGACTACATCACGCCGGCACAGTCCTGGATGCTGCTCGTGCTGACCGGCATAACGCTGATCGGCTTGGCCGGCTGGATATTCTTTGCCTTCATGGAGCGCGGCTCGGGCATGGATGGCGACGTCGGTTCAGGCAGATCGGGCACCCCGATGCGTCGTCCGGTCGGACGCCAGGGCCGTTGACCCTCCGGCGGCGCTTCCCCACATAAGGTCGAACGTCCAATCCGTCGCTATCCACGCGGAGGGTTGGACGGGTGTTTTTCAGCGTGACAAAATGAGAGCGAGAACTCAGTTCCTCGCCGCCGGATCCGATGCCAGAAACCGTCATCAAGCCCCGCGTCAAGCCGCAGCCGAAGACCGAGCGGCCGAAGCTCTACAAGGTCATCCTCGTCAATGACGATTTCACGCCGCGCGAGTTCGTGGTGACGGTGCTCAAGGGCGAATTCAAGCTGAGCGAAGACCAGGCGCACCGCGTCATGATCACCGCGCATACGCGCGGTGTCTGCGTCGTCGCGGTGTTCACCAAGGATATCGCCGAGACCAAGGCGACGCGGGCGACCGACGCCGGCAAGGCCAAGGGCTATCCGCTGCTGTTCACCGTCGAGCCTGAAGAGTAGGGGCGGCGCGCTTTCCTTCTCCCCTTGCGGGAGAAGGTGGATCGGCGCGCAGCGCCGAGACGGATGAGGGGTGTTCCAGCTTGGCGCCAACTACCCCTCACCCGGATTGCCAGCCGATTTGTGAAGGACAAATCGGGGCGATCCGACCTCTCCCACAACAAGGGGAGATGTAAGAAGCTCACCGTCCTTCGCGATACCACATCGAGCCGATGGCGAGCAGCAGCAGGCCGAGGCCGAGAAAGCCGCCGAACAGCGGCACGCGCGACACGGCCTTGAGCGAGCTGTCGTCGGTGGTGCGCAGGCCGATCCAGTCGTCGCCCGAAGCGGCCGCGGAAGAGCGGACAGGGATGATCGACGGCAGCGTCACGCCGCCGGCGAGATTGCCGAGCGTCGACGGCGGCGCCAGCCGCCGCACGCTGCCGCCGGTTGCCTCGGCAGGCGCTTTCAGCCTGTCCTCGGTCGAGATCACGTCGGAAAATTCCGGCGCGTTGATCGGGCCGACATGGGCAAGCGCGGTGAGGTCGCCATTGCCGATCTGGTAAAGGCCGATCTCGCCGGTCTGCAGGCTGCCGGTGAAGATGCCGGGCTCGGCTTTCTCGAGCTTGACCGTCACCGCCTTGCCGGACGGCGTGATGACCTGGGCGGGACCGGGATCGTCGCTCATCGTCTGGCGGCGGATTTCAAGCATCATGCCGCGGCCGTCGGCGGTCAGCCGTTCCTCTTCCAGTTCCGGCTCCTTCATCAGCCAATGGGCGATGCGACGATAAAGCTGGACATGCGGCCCGCCGCCCTCGAAGCCGCGCGCCCACAGCCAGCCCTGGTCGGAGAGCAGCATGCCGACACGGCCTTCGCCCTTGCGGTCGAGCAGGAGCAGGGGCCGATCGTCGGCGCCCTTCATCACCACTTCGCCTTGCGGATTCTTGACACCGATGGTGCGGAACCAGCGGCTCCAATGCGGCGGCTCGCTCGCCGAGCCGTCGAGCCCGCGCGTCACCGGATGGCGCTGGCCGAGATCGGTCAGGCGCGGATAGAAGGCCTTGTCCACCACCTCGCCGGTCGGCATGGCCGGCAGCGCGGCGTTGAGCGGCGTGCGGGCGATGGAGTTTTCGCCGGCATATTCGGGGCCGGCGGCAATCAGCAGCGCGCCGCCTTTTTCGACATATTCGGAGATGTAATCGTAATAGAGGATCGGCAGCACGTCGCGGTGCTGATAGCGGTCGAAGATGATCAGGTCGAAATCCTTGATCTTCTCGACGAACAGCTCGCGCGTCGGGAAAGCGATCAGCGACAGCTCGTTGATCGGCGTGCCGTCCTGCTTTTCCGGCGGGCGCAGAATGGTGAAGTGGACGAGATCGACCGATGCGTCCGACTTCAAAAGGTTGCGCCATGTGCGCTCGCCGGCATGCGGCTCGCCGGAAACCAAGAGCACGCGCAGGTTCTCGCGGATACCGTCGACCAAGGCGATCGCCCGGTTGTTGGCGTCGGTCAGCTCGCCGGGCTCCCGGTCGATGCCGAGCTGGACGATGTTCCGGCCGGCATTGGGTATGGTGACAGAGAGCTTCATCGGCTGGCCGACGGTCGCGTGCTCGACCGAGACCTGCTCGCCATTCACCGAGACACGCACGTCCACCGGAGCGCCGTCGCCTTCCGTCGAGATGACGCGGTAGGTCATGTCGAGCGGCTTGCCGACGAGGCCGAAGCGCGGCGCGTTCTCGAAGCGGATGCGGCGGTCCTTCTCGTGCTCGTTGCCGGTGATCAGCGCATGCAGCGGCGCGTTGAACTCCGGCGCGCCGGCCGGCGCATCATGCACCTCGCCATCGGTGATCATGATCGTGCCACCGATGCGCGACGGCGGCACGTCGCGGAAAGTGCCCTCCAGCGCGCTGAACAGCCTGGTTTCGGTGCGCTCGTCGGCGGCTTCGGACTTACCGGCCTCGACGACACGGACATCGAACTGCTTGAAGCGGGCAAGGCGCTGCTGCAACCCGGCCAGCGCCTCGTCGGTCTGCTTGGCGCGGTCGCCGATGTCCTGGCTCTGGCTGCGATCGACGATGAGAGCGACGACGCTCTTCAGCGCCTCGCGTTCCTCGGCGAGGAACACCGGGTTGAGCAGCGCCGCGGCAAGCGCGAGCAGCGCGACGAAGCGAAGCGCCGAGCCGCGTTGGCGGAACCACAGGCCGACCAGCGCCAGCAGCAGCAACGGCACGAAGAGCAGGCCAAAAAGCGGCCAGGAAACCAGCGGCTCGAAGGAGATCGACCAGTTCATGACCTACTGCCCCAGCCGTTCGAGCAGCACCGGCACATGCACCTGGTCGGATTTGTAGTTGCCGGTCAGCATGTACATCATGATGTTGACGCCGGCGCGCAGCGCATAGACGCGCTGCATCGGATCCGGGGGCACGGTCGGCAGCATCGGGTCGCCGTTCTCGTCGATGGCCCAGGCGCCGGCGAAATCATTGGCGGTGATCATGATCGGCGAGACGCCGTCGCCGGTGCGCACGGGACGGTTCTCGGTGTTGCTGGCGTCGAGCGAGGCCTCGACCCAGAGCGGGCTGCCGTTGAAGCGGCCGGGAAACTCCGGAAGGATGAAGAAGGATTTGGTCAGCACGTGGTCCGACGGCACCGGCTCCAGCGGCGGCACGTTGAGATTGCCGAGGATGTCGCGCAGCCGCTCGGTCGCCGGGCTTGCCGAGCCGGCGCCGATGCCATTTGAAAACTGGTCGCGCGTATCGAACAGAACCGTGCCGCCCTGCTGCATATAGGCGTCGATGCGGGCGATCGCCGCCTGGCTGGGCATGGGCGCCGACGCGTCGATCGGCCAATAGATCAGCGGAAAGAAGGACAGCTCGTCCTTGGCGATGTCGACGCCGGCAGGCGGACCGGGCTCAAGCGCGGTCTTCTCGATGAGGAAGCGCGTGAGGCCTTCGAGGCCGGCGCGGCTGATCGAATCGACGCCGGGCTCGCCGGTGATCACATAGGCGATACGGGTTTTCGAGATGTCCTCGATCGCCTGGGCGTCGCCTGGTTTCGAATCGTCGGCGCGGGCAAGGTCGGCGTGGCCGAAGAGCCCGCCCAGCACGACCAGAACCGCCGCGGCCGCTGCCACGGCCGAGCGGCGGCGGGGCCGGCGCGTCAGCAGGCCGCCCATCCAGAACACGGCCAACGTGTCGAGCACCATCAACAGGAGCGCGATGGCGACCAACGGCCCTTTGAGATTCTCCGATTCGTCGAACGCATAGGGGACGGTTGTCACCGGCAGCGAAACCTGCGGGCGCGCCAGCGGCGCGAATGTGCTCGAAGCGTTGAGCAAATTATGCGCGAACACGCCGGTCTCCGAGCCGTAAAGGCCCGGCGGGTTTTCCAGCGTCACCGGCAGCGGACCGGCGCCGGGCACCAGCGGCCGGGCATCCGGCGAGGGCGGCGTCAGCATGCCGTCGGCGCCGATCATGCGGTAGGGCGCGAGCGACGCGGCGGCGGCTTCGGCATTGGCGATCGCGGCGCCCTGGTTGCGCGACAATTGCACGACGCGCCGCAGCATCTCGACGAAGCTGCCCGAGATCGGCAGGTTCGACCAGGTCGCCTCAGGCGTGACATGGAAGAGCACCAGGGTGCCCTTGTCCTTCTTCATGCCCGTCACCAATGGCGTGCCGTCGGCAAGCGTGGCCCAGGTGCGCTCGACGATGTCGGGCGTCGGCTCGGCCAGAACCTGCCGGCTCACCGTCACCTCGGAGGGCGGTGAAAGATCGGCGAAGGGGCCGTTCTTGGGGAATTCGGTGACGGCCTGCGGCGTCGTCCACGACAGCGCGCCGCCCAGCGCACGCTCGCCGCTGCGCAGCCGGACCGGCAGGAGATCGTCGTCATTGCCGGCCGCGGCGAGGCGCGGGCCGGCAAAGCGCACCAGCGTGCCGCCCTTGTCGACCCAGTCGACCAGCCGCTGCTTGACCTGCGCCGGGATGGTGCCGACATCGGCCATGATGATCATCGCCGGCTTCTGGTCGAGAAGCTGGGGAATGGCGTCGGCAAGATCGGCGCTCGACGGCTCGACCAGATCGGCAAAGGGCTGCAGGGCGCGGCGAATGTAGTAGAGCGGCGACAGAAGCGGCTGCGCCTGGTCGGCCTCGTTCTGTGACAGCAGGCCGACGCGCCGCCGTTTCGAACTCTCGTCGAGCACGCGCACGGCGCCGGCCTGGTGCTCGCCGTCGAGCGCGATCGAGGCGAAATCGTTGCGCAGTTCGAACGGGACCGCCATCGTGGCCGTGGTCGCGGCCTCGCCAGGCGCGAAGGTCAGCGTCGCATCGGCGATGCGGCGGCCCTTGTCGTCGAAAGCGCCCGCGGTGACCTGCGCCGGGGCCGGATCGCCCGGCGCGCGGATGGCGGTCAAAGCGAAGCCGTCGACCTGGTTGTCGGCGCCAATCAGGCCGGTCAGCGAAGGCCGGTCGGAAATGGCCCAAACCAGCCGCGTCGCGTTCTTTTCGAGCAGCGCCTTGAAAGCGGCCTCGTCGCCTTTGGCGGCAAGGCCATCCGCGAGCACGGCAACGCTGGCGCCGGGCAGGCGCTCCAAAGCGGCGGCGACGCGGGCGTAGACGGCGGGCCTGTCGGTGGGGATCGGCCGCGGTTTGGCGGCGCGCAGATGGTCGAGCGCGGCCGAGGCATCGAAGGGGCCGATCTCGGCATTGGGCTTCTCGGCGGTGAAGGCGATGACGACCGGCACGCCGTTCGAGCCGGCATCGGCGATCAGCCGTTCGGCGGTGGCCACGCGCTTGCTCCAGTCGGCCGCACTTGCCCAGCCATTGTCGATGACAAGCGCCAGGGCAGCACCTTCCGCCGGCAGTTTCTCGCGCGGATTGAAGACCGGCTCGGCCAGCGCCATCACGACGAGCGCCGCCATCAGCAACCGAAGCAGCGTCAGCCACCACGGGCTTTGCTGCGGGGTTTCCTCGCGCCTCAGGACCCGGGCGAGGATTCTCAGCGGCGGAAAAACTTCCGTTTGCGGCCTGGGCGGGGTGAGCCGCAGCAGCCACCAGATCACCGGCAGCGCCAGAAGTCCCCACAGCACCATGGGCGCCCCGAAGGAAAGCGGCAGCCAGCTCATGCGACCGCCTTTCCGAGATTATGGGTCCCGTCGGCGGTCAGCGCCATGTGGATGCGCACCAGCGCCTCGGAGGCGAGGCGGTCGGTGTGGTTGACGGTGTAGCTCCAGCCGAGGCGCTTGCACCAGGCGGCCAATTCCTCGCGGCGGGCCCGGTAAAGCAGGCGGTATTCCTCGGCCAGCATCTCGGCGCGGCCGGCGGTCAGCTTGTCGCCGGTCTCGGGATCGGTGAACTCGGTGCGGCCGGCATAGGGGAAGGTTTCCTCGGCCGGGTCGGCCACCTCGATCAGATGCGCGCGCACGCCGTGGCGCGCCAGCACGTCGAGCCAAGCCATGGTTTCCTCGACCGGATCTAGGAAATCGCTGACGAGGACGATGTCGCAGAAACGGCGGATGGCCGACAGATCGGGCTTGGCGGGAAGCGCGGCGGCATGGCTCAGCTGGGCGGTGATGCGCTCGGCGCCGTTGCGGGCGGTGAACGGGTCGGTCAGGCCCGGCCAGGCGATGCGCTCGCCGCTGCGCGACAAAAGCTCGGCCAAGGCGAGCGCCAGCACCAGCGCGCGCGATTCCTTGGAAACGCCGGCGCCGGCAGATTTGTAGAGCATGGAAGGCGATGGGTCGGCCCAGAGCCAGACGGTGTGCGCGGCTTCCCACTCGCGGTCGCGCACATAGGTGTGGTCGTCCCTGGCGGAGCGGCGCCAGTCGATGCGCGAGGAATCGCCTTCGACATAGGGCCGGAACTGCCAGAAGTTCTCGCCGATGCCGCGCTTGCGGCGGCCGTGCCAGCCGGCGATCACCGTGTTGACGATACGGCGCGCCTCGACCAGCAGGTCCGGCACCAATGAAGCCCGCAACCGGCCGCGGGCGAGCGCATCGCGCGTCGCAACCGGTGCCTGGACCTCGCCTATTCGACCCATCAGATGCCTTTTGCCAGCTTCGCCACCACGTCGCGCACGGAAGTGCCTTCGGCGCGGGCGGCGAAAGTCAGCGCCATGCGATGCTGCAGCACCGGTTCGGCCAAGGCGCGGACGTCGTCGACCGAAGGTGCCAACCTGCCATCATATAGGGCGCGCGCGCGGGCGCACAGGGTCAGCGCCTGGCTAGCGCGAGGGCCCGGCCCCCAGGCGACGTGCTTGTCCGTCTCGGCATTGCCCTGGCCGGGCCGGGCCGAGCGCACCAGCTTGAGGATCGCCTCGACGACGCTTTCCGGCACCGGCATGCGGCGGATCAGCGTCTGGATTTCCCTCAGTCTGGCCGGCTGCAGCACATTGTCGGCCTTGGCTTCGTCGACGCCGGTCGTTTCGAGCAGGATGCGGCGTTCCGCCTCGATCTCCGGATAGAGGATGTCGACCTGCATCAGGAAGCGGTCGAGCTGGGCTTCCGGCAGCGGGTAGGTGCCTTCCTGTTCCAGCGGGTTCTGCGTCGCAAGCACGTGGAAGGGCGCGGGCAGGTCGTGGCGGGCGCCGGCGATGGTGACGTGATATTCCTGCATCGCCTGCAGCAGCGCCGATTGCGTGCGCGGCGAGGCGCGGTTGATCTCGTCGGCCATCAGCAATTGCGTGAAGATCGGTCCGGAAATGAAGCGGAAGGAGCGCTTGCCGAACTCGTCCTGCTCCATCACCTCGGAACCGAGGATGTCCGACGGCATCAGGTCGGGCGTGAACTGGACGCGGCGCGAATCGAGGCCGAGCACGATGCCCAGCGTTTCGACCAGCTTGGTCTTGGCAAGGCCCGGCACGCCGACCAGCAGCGCATGGCCGCCCGCCAGCAGCGCCACCAGCGCGCGCTCGACGACCGCCTCCTGGCCGAAGATCACCCGCCCGACCGCGTCGCGGACCCTGGAGATGTCGGCCAGCGCCTTTTCGGCTTCCTCGATCATCGCTTTTTCGGTGATCGGGCTTTCCTTGATCATCACGCTCATGCCGTTCGATCCTTGTGGTTGGAAATACCGGCCTGCACTCTCAATGGCGCAGAATGCCGCGATTCGGCTTCACCTGGCGCCTGTATTCGAACTTAAATCACAGACTTGGGCGGACAAGGCTGACAATCGGGACAACAGTGACTATTTCGTGACCATGGCCGAACGCAGCGAACATCGTGAACAAACACCGGGCGAACGGAGCCTGGGCGAGCAGAGCCTGACCGGAGCCACCGAGGCGCGCGGCCTGGAAGCGCTGATCTCGCGCGCGGCGCGGGCCGGCAAAGGGCCGGCGCCGGTCGAGCGCTGGAATCCGGACTTCTGCGGCGATCTCGACATGGAGATCAAGGCCGACGGGACCTGGTTCTATCTCGGCACGCCGATCGGTCGCATGCCGCTGGTGCAGCTTTTTTCCAGCGTGCTGCGCAAGGATGCCGACGGAAAAACCTATCTTGTGACGCCGGTCGAACGGGTTGGGATCCGCGTCGTCGACGCCCCCTTCATCGCCGTCGAAATGAACGTATCCGGGAGCGGGGACGAGCAGGTTGTCACCTTCCGCACCAATGTCGGCGACGTCGTCGCCGCCGGCCCCGGCCATCCGCTGCGCTTCGTCGACGAGGACGAAACCGGCGGGCTGAAACCCTATGTTCTGGTGCGCGGACGGCTGGAGGCGCTGGTGGCGCGGCCGGTGATGTATGAACTGGTCGAGCATGGCGAGGAGATCGACATCGACGGCAGGGCGATGTTCGCCGTCCGCTCGGGCGGCGAGGTCTATCCGATCATGCCGGCCGAGAAACTGAAACGGCTGAGCGCGTGATGGACCAGGTGACGCCGGCGCCGTTTTCGATCGCTGACTTTCGTGCCCGCGTCGCGGCGCAGGCGGCGATCGTCCCTGGCGACGATTTCGGCGACCATCGCTTCAATCCCGGCCATCCCAGGCTCAAGCATGTCAAGCCGCTGCGCGACGCGGCGGTGCTGATACCTGTGGTCGACCGCGCCGAGGGCGCCATGGTGCTGCTCACCAAGCGCGCCGAGAAGCTGCGCAGCCATTCCGGCCAGGTGGCTTTCCCAGGCGGCACGATCGATCCGACCGATCCCGGCCCCGAGGCCACGGCGCTGCGCGAGACCTTCGAGGAGATCGGCCTCGAGCGGGATTTCATCGAGATCATCGGCCGCATGCCCGACTATATCTCCGGTAGCGGCTACCGCATCGTGCCGGTGCTTGCCATCGTGCGGCCGGGTTTTTCGCTGACGCTCAATGCCGACGAGGTCGATGCGGCCTTCGAGGTGCCTCTGAGCTTCCTGATGGACCCCGCCAACCACGCGCGCGACAGCCGTTTCTGGAACGACCTCGAATGGTTCTTCTACGATATGCCCTATGGCGGCCAGCGCATCTGGGGCGTCACCGCCGGCATCGTCCGCACGCTCTATGAAAGGCTCTATGCGTGAGCGCTGAGGTGTCTCTCTCGGGCAGGGCCGATTGGCTGGCCGACAAGCATCTGCAGAAGCTTCTTGCGGCGCTGAAGCAGGGCGGCGAGGAAGCGCGTATCGCCGGCGGCGCGGTGCGCAACACGCTGATCGGCCAACCGGTCGCCGACGTCGACATCGCCGCGACCACGGTGCCCGAGGAAACGGTCCGGCGCGCCGAGGCGGCCGGCTTCAGGACGGTCCCGACAGGCATCGAGCATGGCACGATCACGGTGATCGCCGGCGGCAAGCCCTATGAGGTGACGACGCTGCGCGCCGATATCGATACCGACGGGCGGCGGGCAAAAGTGGTTTTCGGACGTGACTGGAAAGCCGACGCCGAGCGGCGCGACTTCACCATCAACGCGCTCTACGCCGAAGCGGACGGCACGGTCGTCGATCTCGTCGGCGGCATCGCCGACATCGAAGCGCGGCGGCTGCGTTTCATCGGCGACGCGGAAGCGCGCATCCGCGAGGATTATCTGCGCATCCTGCGCTTTTTTCGTTTCTTTGCCTGGTATGGCGACGGACGGCCGGACGCGGAAGGGCTGAAGGCCTGCGCCAGGCTGAAGGACGGGCTTGCGCGGCTTTCGGCCGAACGCGTCTGGTCCGAGCTGAAGAAGCTGTTGTCGGCTCCCGATCCATCGCGCGCGCTGTTGTGGATGCGCCAGGCCGGCGTGCTCACCGCCGTGCTGCCGGAAAGCGAGAAATGGGGCATCGACGCCATCCATGGCCTGGTCAAGGCTGGAAAGGATCTCGGCTGGGTCGCCGATCCGGTGCTGAGGCTGGAGGCGATCGTCCCGCCCGATGCCGTGCGTATGAAGACGCTTGGCGAGCGGCTGCGGTTGTCGAACGAAGAGGCCGGTCGGCTACGGCATTGGGCGCTGACCGTTGCGCCGGACGCCAAGGCGACCGAGACGGAATTCGCCAAGAAACTCTATTACGGCGATCGCGACGGCTATCTCGACCGCATTCGGCTGGCGCTTGCCGCCGCGCGGACGCGTGCCGTCGAGGACAATCAGGCGATGATGGAAGCCGGCGGCTTTTCACGCCTGCTCAATTTCACGCTGAAATGGGAAAAGCCGGTGTTCCCGATCAAAGGCGCCGACCTGACAGGGCTTGGCGCGTCGCCGGGGCCCAAGCTCGGCGCCACGCTGAAGAACCTCGAGAAGGAATGGATGGAGTCAGGCTTCACCCTGGAACGCGGCGCGCTGATGGAACGCGCCGCGCAGGCGCTGGAGCTTTAGACGGCCGGCGTGCCTCAACGTATCGCCACGGGAGCCAGGGCGCGCGAGAGACTTGCCTCGCCCTTGCCGTAGATGGACGGGTCGTAATTGACCAGCGTGTCGGTACGGGCCGTGTTGAGCAGGTCGTTGGTGATCTGTACCGGCGTCGCCTTGGTGAACTTGCTGCCGATGATCGCGGCATAGCCCGAGACGATCGGCGCGGCGAACGAGGTTCCGTAGAGACCGGTTTTGTCTCCTTCGACGCCGACCACCAGGAAGTGGCTCTGCACAGCCTGGTTGGAGCCGGCATAGTCGGAATACCAGGCGAGCTGGGCCTTGTTGGCTGTGGTGCCGTTGGTCGACAGCGCGCCGACGAAGATCGCCGTCGGTTTGCCGATCAGGGCAAGGTCGAGATAGTCCTGCTGCCCGCCCGTGACCCCACCGACAGCGACCGCGTCGTTGCCGGCCGCCTTCGAGACGATGGCAGAGCCTTTGGTCGCATAGGAGATGATCGACGCCTCCTCCGGGGCCCAGCCGATCTGGTTCACGCCGTAACCCGCGGTTGTGTACATGCCGTAGCTGAGGTTGAGCACGTTGCGGCCGGCGGCCAGCGGGACGGCCGTGCCCGTCGAGAAATCCTTGGAGCGGATGGTCGCGGCGGGAGCGATCATGCTTGCCTCCTCGCGCGTCCATTCACCATGCCGCTGGGTCTGCACGCCGAGGCCGAAATTGCCGGAAAAGCGCGACGAGCTTCTGAAATCGTCGACGATGGTGATGGTAACGCCCTTGCCCTTGTAGCCGGCTGCCCAGGCGGCGCCGACATCGAGGCTCATCCAGCTCTGGACGGCCTGCGTCGACCGCGCGGGGATCGTTGCGCTCACGCAGATGGAGCCGCCGCCATGGCAGAGCGCAGCCATTTCGTCCGGGCTGAGAGCTTCCTGCGCCGATGCCATCGGTGCCGAAAGGATGGCGAGGGCAGCGGCGAGGCCGAACTTCAAGGACTTAACCGACATGTTCATTCTCCAGTCAGACAGAACCAGGACGGACGATCGTGAGTTTCGGGACAAGATGATTTCATTCGCAGCCCCTCCGATCAGAAAGTGAGACGGTAGTTCAGCCAGAGATGCATGCTCTCCGGCTTCGCGCTGACCAGATATTTCAGCGTTTCCTCGGGCGCCGTCTCGCCCGCCGCCAGCCGGCAGTTGACGCTGTAGGTTCCGAACTCGCCGTAGTCGGCCTCGCAGGGCTTTTCGGTCAGGTTGCCGCCGATGACCGAGGTGACCGACAGGGACAGGGTGCTGTTCAGATTGGGATGGGTCTGAGTGAGAAAACCAAGCTTGAGGCTGGGCTCGATGCTGTATTTCTCGCCTTGTTCCCCAGTGCCAAATCCCCAGAGAAAGCCGGTATCGGGCGTGATCTGAGTGAGGAAGTCGACATGCATGTCGACCCAGCTCGCGTGATACCAACGGCTGAAGGAGACCCAGCTTCCGCTCTGCAGCTCATAGCCGCCGTTGCCGAGGCCCCTGGCGCGGTCATTGAGCGGAGAACCCTGATGGATATCGACGAGCGAGGTGGTCCCTTCCTGCGCGGTTGCAGCGGACGACAAGAGGAAGGCGCATGACAGGAGCACCGCCGTGCAGAGACCGCCTCGGATTTTGGACCGCTCGCGCATGCGCGAAGCACCTCGCCCCACCTTTCCGGACAGCGCCTTGATGGCGAAGGCTTCTCGGGCAGCCGCCTCTGGCCGGATCATGCGCGGGAGAATCGCACGCAGACTGTTACCGCCAGGTTATCTAAGCCGTTACGAATATAAGAATTCGCTGGAATTACGCATAAACAGTGCCTTGCCCGGCGATCGGAGGATCGCCGGCGAAAAGGGCGGGATGCGCCGGAAGCAACGATCCGCCATCATGCCTGTCGGCCGGTGACGTTTGGAAGCCTGCGATCTGGCCCGATCCCGATCAGGCGGCGTCGCGAACCTTCTGGATGCGCGAGCGGATCGCCTCGATCATGGTCTCGCGAATGACGGTCTCGCCATGCGTCTCGCGCATATGCTCGACGGCGCGTCGCATGACCTCCGCTTCCTCGTCGGCGCGCGTGTGCCAGTCACAGCCGGGAACCAGCGATCCGCATTGGAATTCCTTCATGACTCTTCCTTTCCTAGCGCGGGGTGGTTCGACCTTGGCGGCCGGCCGCCCTTGATTTTTTGTCTTGGCAGTCCGGGAGGGAAACGGCGGCGCGCCTCTTCCGGTTGCTCTGCCGGACTACCATAACACGTGTCGGACGGTTCGGTTGCATCGAAAGTCCCCAATCCCGGAATGGAAGGAAAGGCGGAGCGCTATGCCCCGCCTTTCCCTGCTGCCTGAGAACTGGACCTTCAGAGCAAGGTCGTTACTTCATGATCTTGACGGCCTCGGCGATTTTGTTCTTGCCGCTCATGTCCCAGGACACGCGGACTTTCTCGCCGGCCTGAACGCCCGGATCCTTGAAGGCCTTGGACAGCTTGAATGTCGACCCATCGTCCAGAACTAGGCTCATGGCCGTTCCATCAAAGCTCTTGACGGTGCCGGTGGTGTGCTTGACCGCCGCGAACGCGGCGCCACCGGAGGCGAGAAAGGCGGCGGCTGCTGCCGTCACGATAAGCTTGCGCATGGCATGTTCTCCTGGAAAACAAGGGCACCCGTTTGGTCAGGCACCCTCCTGGTCAGGGCCGTCAAGTCGCGTCGGGTCACGGCCGGCGGAGACAGGTGATCTCCGCTTCGACCGCCGGCGCTTCCCGACCCGACGATCCTAAATAGCTCAATTTTTTCAAAAGGATATTAGACGAAAAAGAAACCTGGCCGGCCACATTGCGCACCAAGATTCGGCGAATGGGACGACAATGCGGCCATGGCCGAGCTCACAGGATCGTTACGGCCATTTTACCTCGGGCGGCAGGCTGGACAGGATCGAGGCGACATTGCCGCCGGTCTTCAGGCCGAAGATGGTGCCGCGATCGTGAAGTAAGTTGAATTCGACGTAGCGGCCGCGCCGGATCAGCTGTTCGTCGCGCTCGCCGTCGGTCCAGTCCTGGTCGAAGTTGCCCCGCACCAGATGGGCATAGACGACGAGGAAGGAGCGTCCGACATCCTGGACGAAATTGAGATCGGCGTTCCAGCCGCCCCTGTCCTCGTCCGAATGCAGCCAGTCGAAGAAGATGCCGCCGATGCCACGCGCCTCGTTGCGGTGCGGCAGGAAGAAATACTCGTCGCACCAGGCCTTGAATTTGGGATAGTCGGCGACGGCGGCGTTCTTCTCGCAGGCGAACTGCATGGCGCGATGGAAGGCAATCGTGTCGGGATCGTCCTGGGTTCGGCGACGGTCGAGCACCGGCGTCAGATCGGCGCCGCCACCGAACCACTGGCGCGTGGTGACGACCATGCGCGTGTTCATGTGCACGGCCGGCACGTTGGGGTTCCAGGGATGCGCGATCAAAGAAATGCCGCTCGCCCAGAAGCGCGGGTCGTCCTCGGCGCCTGGAATCTGTTTCCTGAATTCGGGCGAGAATTCGCCATGGACGGTCGAGGTGTGAACGCCCACCTTCTCGAAGACGCGACCGCGCATCATCGACATGGTGCCGCCGCCGCCACGGCCTTCGTCGCGCTCCCAGGGGGTCTTCTCGAAATGGCCGGGCGACCATGATGCTTGCGGGCCGGTGAGCTCCTGCTCGATCTGCTCGAAGGTGGCGCAGATGCGCTCGCGCAAGGCCTCGAACCAGAGGCGGGCCTTCATCTTCTTCTGCTCAATGTCGGCCGGCAGGCCCACCGGAAGATCAGGTCTTTCCAATTCGGTCTCCAGTCACAGGCTCACTTGCCTGACAAATGACTCGTTTTTTCTGCGCGCGATCCCTAATCTCTTGAGGACAAGGGTCAAGTCCTGTCTGATCCAGGTGCAAGGAGTTCCTTCGTGCGCACCCCGGCAAGACCGCCGCTGGATGGCTTGAAGAAGAGGCTGGAGCGCTCACGGGCTGAGCGCGAAAACCAGCCGCGCGACGGTTTCCTGCGCGAAACCTTCGTGCTGCCGCGCCCGGATGCGCGCCTCAAGGCCAAGGAGTGGTTCGAGCGTTTTCCGAAACAGGCCTACTGGACCGAGATCGAAAGCTGGTTCGAACGTCCAGGCGACGTGATCGAGTTCACCATGAGGCGGCTGCCGGCGGCGGATTGAACGCGCCACGATCGTGGCGGGTCAGGCCTCGGTGGTCACGGGGACGGCCGGATCAATGCCTTATAGGCGGCCAGCATGGCGTCGGCCGAGCGTTCAGTGTCGATGATCGACCGCCGCGCGGCCGCGCGCATCCGCCCCAGAGCCGCCTCGTCGCCGACCAGCGCCGCGATGCGCGGTGTCAGCGCTTCCGGTGGTCGCCACCGGGCAACCCATTGCCAGCGCCTCGAGCATCACCAGCGGCGTGCCTTCGATGCGCGACGACATCACGAGGATGTCGCAGGCGGCATAGAACTGCGGCATCGCCGCGCGGTCGAGGCCGGGCAAATGATGCAGGCGGTTCGCGATGCCGGCGGCACCGGCCGCATCGCGAAACGCGGCCGTCATCTTGCCGTCGCCCAGCACGAGGAGCCGGACCGTGGAATGAGCGGCGAGGATAGGCGCCGCCACGGCCAGGAAGGCGAGAGGACGTTTTTCCTCGCTCATCCGCCCGACGAAGCCGATGACGAAGGTGCCATCCCCGATGCCGAAGCGTTCGCGGGCCGCGCTTCGGTCGGCTCCTTGCGGATTGAAGACGCCTTCGTAATCGATGCCGTTCGGGACGACAGTCACTGTCCCGGGACGGGCGCCGCCACGGGTGAGCGAGCGCCCGATTCCTTCGTTCACCGCGATGAAACGGTCAATGTGAAGCCTGGCGCGGAGCGCCGAGGCCAAATGCGCCTTTGGCGCGTCATTGTGCAGAATGTCGTAGCTCAGTATCGCCGGAAAGCGCGCCTTGATCCGCTTCAGATTCTTGTAGAGGAAGCGTGACCCGCTCGACAGGATCGCCTTGGAATCGCGCGAGGCCATAAGGGCGGCGACGAATTCGAACCAGTGCCGCCGGTCGAGCAAATCGGGCAAATGGTAGATTTCCGCCGTGATCGCCGCGAATGCCGGCGCCAGCGCCTGGTCGCCGGTCTCGGTGGTGACGATGCTGAGGCGCCATTCGGCCTTGAGGTTGTCGAGGATATCGGCCAGCAGCACCTCGGCGCCGCCGATCGGCAGCCAGGGTACAAGGACGAGCAGGTGCGGACGCAGGTCGCCAAGATCTCGCAGCGAGCCCGCCAAGGCGGAAAACGGCTCTCGAGATTCGGGGTCAGGCCCCAGCCGCCGAAGGCGGGCGATGAGCCGGCGCCATTTGTCGATCTGGCGTAACCAGTTCCTGGCGAGCGCCGTCCAAGCGGGGGGCGGGGCTGGCAAGGGCGAGCCGGCGCCGGTCATGCTTGCTCTGCGCTCCAGAGCGCCTCATGCGCCGGGGCCGGAATGCGCTGCGCCGGTGTGAACGGCTTTATCGAGGCCGGCAGTTCGACGAACTGGCTCCGATACAGCGCGGCGAGCGCCAATTTGTCGGCCGGCGCACCGATGGGCCAGAGCGAGCGCCGCGGCTTCAGCCGCGCGGCAAGCTGCTCGAATCTCGCAAGCCCGGCCGTCCTTGCCTGCCAGGCCGAGGCATAGTGCAGATCCTCGTAGAAGGCGATGCGCCAGCGCGCCCGCAGGGCGTTGTAGTGCCGCAACACAATCTTGAGGACCACCATATGGTCGACATGCCCGCCGATGGCCATCGGGCAGAAGAGCCAGGGGCGTCTGTCTTTGGGCTGTTCCGTTGCCGCCGCGAAGATCGCCGCTACGACGGCGCCGTCAAGCTGCCGCGCGTCGTCGTCCGCCTTGGCGGTGTCGAAGGGATCGTGGCCGCGCAGCGACGCCTCGTCGAGCCCGCCGAAACACAGCCGCAGGCCAACCTGGGTGGCAAAGGCAAGGTCTTCGCGCTGGCGCAGGCTGGAGATCGCGGCAATGCGCTCGTCGCCAAGCGCTGCGACCGTTCGCGGCTGGGCCACATAGCCGGACTTCGAGAACAGGGTGAGCAGAGCGCCTTTGCGCCGTTGGAGCACGAAAGCCCCGAGGGAAAAGCAGATGTCGTCGCAATGGGGAGCGAGGTAGAGGTCATGCGCGGAAGCCTCGGTGAGGCCTGCCGGCACCGGGCGTCGGCGCGAGGCGAAATCCTGCGCGGCGAGGCTCAGGCCGTGCAAGGTCTTCGGACCGAAGGACGCGATGGCGTTCCAATTCATGCCGCTGCGATCCACCGGGTTGTGGAAAAAGATTGAGGTCGAGGGCGCTCTCCTGCGGGCCAAAGGCCCTGTCTTGCAACGTCCATTTTTGGGATGATCTCGACGGCGCCTTTGAGAAACAAGCATTTAAGCTCCGGTCAGCGCTCGACCAACAGCCGCCTCGCTCCCGACCCTTGGGCGCTCAGCCGGTCTTCCTTGTTTCTCAGCGGACATTTGTCGATCGACATGCAGCCGCAGCCGATGCAATCGGTCAGGCCATCGCGCAATTTCTTCAATTGGCTGATCTTCTGGTCGAGTTCGTCGCGCCAGGCCGTTGAAAGCACGTTCCAGTCCTCGCGCGTCGGCGTGCGCTCTTCGGGCAGGGACTGGAACGCTTGGGTGATCCCGGCGAGCGAGATGCCGACTTCCTGGGCGACGCGGATGATCGCCACGCGCCGCAGCACGTCGCGGCTGTAGCGCCGCTGGTTGCCCGAAGTGCGATGGCTGCGGATCAGGCCGCGCGCCTCGTAGAAATGCAGCGCCGATACCGCAACGCCGCTGCGAACGGCCACCTGGCCGACCGTCAATTCCCTTACCGGAGCCATCTCGAACTTTTCGCTTGACCTCAAGTTAAGTTGAGCTTGTAGCCAAGAAACGTCGATAGGGCAATTGCAGGAGAAGGCGATGTGCGCCTGGGTGAGAATGACGCCGCGAGTAGAGCCTGCGCCCGGCAATGAAGAAGGGCTCGAGGTTCTAGCCGAGCTGACGCAGCGCTTCGCCCGCGACCATGGCGACGGACAGCGCGACATTGATGCTGCGCGCGCCGGGCCGCATCGGGATGGTCAGTCGCGCGTCGGCCGCCTGGTGGACCTGATCCGGCACGCCGGCGGATTCGCGGCCGAACAGAAGGATGTCGCCGGCAGCGAAAGCAAAGTCGGTGTAGGCGGCCGTGGCCTTGGTGGTGAGCAGCACCAGGCGGCGCGCGTTGGCCTTTCGCCACTCCTCGAAGGCGTGCCAGTCGGCATGGCGGGAAAGCGCCGCCATTTCGAGGTAGTCCATGCCGGCCCGTTTCAGCGCCCGGTCGGAGAGCGGGAAGCCGGCCGGCTCGATGATATCGACACCGATGTCGAGGCAGGCGGCGAAGCGCAGGATTGTCCCGGTGTTGCCGGCGATGTCCGGCTGGTAGAGCGCGATGCGGAGACGATCGTTCATTTCCGCATCCTGCTAATAAGTGGCAGATCGGCCACAGGCGCCTCCGGCTTTCGGCGATTTCTGGACTGGCGGGTGGCCATTTTCTGCGAAGTCGAGTATATGCCCACCATCGTCAACCCGAACCGAATGGAGGGGAACACATGATGACCATGCACATCCAGCTCCGCTCCGGGGCTCACGTATGCCCGCAGGCGGTTTCGGTACGACGATTCTTCTGACACTTTAAGTCCTCATCGCACCGATTCCCGCCGAACCCAGTTTTTGGCCTTCGAGGGAATCTTGCGATGTTTTTCAAACTGCCAAAGCGGCGCCAAGCGCCATCTGAACGTGTCGAGACAGACATTTGCCGTCTGGTTCCGACCGATTCGATCCGCGCCTTCGGCCGAATGCCGGTGGTCGAGGCCGCGTCACCCTTTTTAACGCATTTGCATATGGAGGACGGACCAATGTTCGATCCCTACAAGATACCGGGGTCAAGAAGCCTGCATGAGCGCAAGGCGGCGACCTGGGCGCTGCTGATCGGCGAGACCTATTCGTCGGCGGTGCATGCCGAGGAACGGCGCAGGCCGCATCGTGGCATGCTGCCGGATGTCGATTTCTCGCGCGCGGTGCCCGACCACAGCCGGCCCACGCTGGTGCGCCGGATCATCCGTTTGATCCGGCCGGGCGACAGGAGCCGGGCAGGTTCCGGCCTTTCGTCCGGAAGTTCGGGGTCGTCAGGGACGTCAAACGAGCCTGTCGGCGAAATGCCGGCGACACCCTATATTGCGCGGGATAGGACCGGCGACGCGGATGATTCCGTATCGCCGGCCCGTCGCGCCGCGCGGCCGCAAAGCCTTGCCCATCAATCCCGCGCCGCGTGAGCGCGCATAGCATCGCGAGTGCCTGGAATGTTCCGCTGGTTTGAAAACAGGCTCGATCCGTTTCCCGCCGCGGAGCCGGTCGAGCCGCCGAAGACGCTGGTCGCGTTCTGCGTGCACCACACGCGCGGCGTCTGGCCCTACATCGTCGTGGATGCAGTGCTGGTGGCGGCGATCGCCATCACCGAAGTGTGGATGTTCGGTTTCATGGGCCGCATCGTCGACTGGCTGTCGGCGCAGAATCGGGAAACCTTCCTGCAGACCGAGAGCTGGAAACTGGCCGGCATGGCTTTCATCGTGCTGTTTGCGCTGCCCGGCACGGTCTGGGTGCGTTCGTTGTTCAATCAGCAGACGATGATGGGCAACTACCCGATGCGCATCCGCTGGCAGGTGCATCGCTACCTGCTGAAACAGTCGATGGCTTTCTACCAGGACGAGTTCGCCGGCCGCATCGCCACCAAGCTGATGCAGACCGCACTCGCCGTGCGCGACTGCGTCATGAAGGTTATAGACGTCCTCAACTACGTCATCGTCTACTTTCTCGGCATGCTGTTCATCGTCGGCTCGGCGGACTTGCGGCTGGCCGCACCCTTGGGCGTATGGCTGATCGGCTATATCGCGCTGCTGCGGTATTTTATTCCCCGGCTCGGCAAGGTCGGTGAGGAACAGGCCAATGCGCGTTCGACCATGACCGGCCGCGTCGTCGACAGCTATGCCAACATCCAGACGGTGAAGCTGTTTTCCCACGCGCGCCGCGAGGCGACCTTCGCTCGGGAAGGCATGGCGGGCTTCCTCGATACCGTGTACCGCTCGATGCGCCTGGTGACGGTGCTCTACGGCCTGCTCTACATCTTGAATTCGCTGCTTTTGCTTACCGTCACGGCGATCTCGCTTTGGCTGTGGCTGGGCGAAGCGGTGACGATCGGCGCGGTCGCCGTGGTCATCGGCCTAGTGCTGCGGATGTGGGGCATGTCGCAGTGGATCATGTGGGAGATGTCGGGCCTGTTCGAGAATATCGGCACGGTGCAGGACGGCATCCAGTCGATCTCGCTGCCGCGCCTGGTCGAGGACCGCCCGGGCGCCAAGGACATCAGTGTCAGCCAGGGCGAGATCCGCTTTGACGACATCCGCTTCCACTACGGCAAGCAGAAGGGCGTCATCGAGAACCTGTCGCTGACGGTAAAGCCCGGCGAGAAGGTCGGCATCGTCGGCCGCTCCGGCGCCGGCAAGTCGACGCTGGTCAATCTGCTGCTGCGCTTCTACGACCTGGAAGGCGGCAGGATCCTCGTCGACGGCCAGGAGATCGCGGCGGTGACGCAGGATTCGTTGCGCGCGCAGATCGGCATGGTAACGCAGGACACCTCGCTGCTGCACCGCTCGGTGAAGGAGAACATCCTCTACGGCCGGCCCGACGCGACCGACGAGATGCTCATCGAGGCGGCGCGCCGGGCTGAGGCACTCGATTTCATCGGCGGGCTTTCGGACCACAACGGCCGCAAGGGATTCGACGCCCATGTCGGCGACCGCGGCGTCAAACTGTCCGGCGGCCAGCGGCAGCGCGTCGCGATCGCCCGCGTCATGCTGAAGGACGCGCCGATCCTGATCCTCGACGAGGCGACCTCGGCGCTCGATTCGGAAGCCGAGGCGGCGATCCAGGAGAACCTCTACAAGCTGATGCAGGGCAAGACCGTCATTGCCATCGCGCACCGTCTGTCGACCATCGCGGCGATGGACCGCCTCGTCGTCATGGACAAGGGCCGCATTATAGAGGAAGGCTCGCATGAGGAACTCGTCGCCAAGGGCGGGCTCTATGCGCAGCTCTGGCAGCGCCAGTCCGGTGGCTTCCTGCTCGATGACGCGCCAACCGAGGTTGATGCCAAGGCGCCGCAATCCGAGATGGCAGCGGAGTAACGCGATCGCGATTGCAGTTTCCGGCGTCCATGAGAGAAAAATGCTCGACCGCATCTTCACCTGGTTCGAAAGCCGTTATTCGCCGGTGGCGCTGGCCGAAGACAGGCAGCCGCCAATGGGGCTTTGGCGGTTCTACTGGTATTTCATAAGGCAGTTTCGCGCCGCCTACTGGCTGCGCATGATGATCGTTGCCGTCGCGGCGATCGTGGACGCGATGCTGCCGATTTTCGTAGGCCTGATCGTGGGCGCGCTCACCAACGCAAAGCCAGGCGATTTCTTCGCGGTGCATGGGCCGCTGCTCGTCATGATGGCTTTCGTCGTGCTGCTGCGTCCGCTGTCGATGGTTATCGACGCGCTCATCCGCAACCACGCTATCGCGCCGAACCTCATCGACCTCATCCGCTGGCAGAGCCACTGGCATGTGGTGCGCCAGGACTGGTCTTTCTTCCAGAACGACTTTGCCGGCCGGATCGGAACCAAGGTTATGCAAAGCGGCGATTCGGTGGAGATGAGCGTCAACCTCACGGTCGATGCCGTCTGGTATGCGCTGGTCTTCGTCGCGGTCGCCATCGTGGTGCTGGCGCGGCTCGATCCGCTCCTCTTGGCGGTGGTGGCGGTATGGCTGGTGTTCTACTGCCTGATCTTCTGGCTTGCGATGCCGAGGATCACGCGGCGATCTTCCGAGCTGTCGGAGCGGTGGTCGCAGGTGAGCGGCCGCATGGTCGACAGCTACACCAACATCCTGACGCTCAAGACATTCTCGACCGGCGAGCACGAAGACAGATATGTCTCGCAAGCCGTGGTCGAGCATGCCGATACATTTTACCGTCTGATGCGCGTTTTCACGCTGATGTGGTCGTCCCTGTTCGTCCTCAATGCGACGCTGCTCATCGCCATAAGCTGGCTGGCGCTAGCCGGCTGGAACGCCGGCGCCATGACCACGGCAGCCGTGGCGACGGCGATACCGTTCGCACTGCAGATCGCCAACATCTCCGGCAGGATCCTCGATGTCGGCGCCAATGTCTTCCGGCAGATCGGCGTCGCCAGCAATTCGATGACGACGATCGCGCGCCCCATCACCATGCAGGACAATCCGGGCGCGCCCGCCCTTGTCGTCAAGGCCGGCGGCATCGAGTTCGACCGGGTGAACTTCAACTATTGGCGCAAGGACGGCAAAGGCGGCGTCATCGACAATCTGTCGCTGACGATCGCGCCGGGCGAGCGGGTCGGCCTGATCGGCCGTTCGGGAGCCGGCAAGTCGACGCTGGTCAATCTCGTGCTGCGGCTGTTCGACGTGCAGGACGGCAAGGTGCTGATCGACGGGCAGGACATCCGCAACGTCTCGCAGGAGAGCGTTCGCGCAGCGATCGGTTTCGTCAACCAGGACACCTCGCTCTTGCATCGATCGGTTCGCGAGAACCTCAAATATGGACGCCAGTCGGCCAGCGACGAGACGATGTTCAGCGCGGCCAAGGCCGCCCAGATCGACGATGTGATCGCGGCGCTGACCGATCCGCATGGGCAGAGCGGCTATGAGGCGCTTGTCGGCGAGCGCGGCGTGAAGCTCTCCGGCGGCCAGCGGCAACGCATCGCCATCGCTCGTGTGATGCTTAAGGACGCGCCGATCCTCATTCTCGACGAGGCCACGTCCGCGCTCGATTCGGAGGTGGAAGCCGCCATTCAGGAGAACCTCTACAAGCTCATGCAGGGCAAGACCGTCATTGCCATCGCCCATCGCCTGTCGACCATCGCGGCGATGGACAGGCTGGTGGTGATGGACAAAGGGCGCATCGTCGAGGACGGCTCGCATGAGACCTTGATTGCCAAGGGTGGGCTCTATGCCCAGCTCTGGCGGCGCCAGTCGGGCGGGTTCCTGCTCGAGGACAAGCAGGCCGCCGGCGATCTGGCGACGAAAGGTGAAGCCGCGGAATGATGAAGGGCGTCTATCGCTGGTTCGAGCGCTGGGTCTATCCGTTCCGCGAGCCGGCGAATCTTCGCCCCCCCGCCAGCGTCGGCGGCTTCCTTTGGCACTATGTCGGGCAGGCCAAGCTCGCCTTCTTCGCCATGCTGATCATCGGCGGCATCGCGCCGCTGGTCGAGGCCGGCCTGTTCTATTTCGTCGGAAGGCTGGTCGATATCCTCGACCAACTGCCCGGCGAGCGCAGTTGGCAAGCGCTTTGGGCCGCGGCCGGTCCCGAGCTCCTGTTCATGGGCGCCGTGGTGTTGGTCGTCCGCACGCTGGTGGTCGGCCTGTCGGCGCTGGTCGACGAGCAGACGATCACGCCCGGATTCTACAATCTGGTGCGCTGGCAGGCGCACCGGCATGTCTCGCGCCAGTCCTACGCCTTCTTCCAGAACGATTTCGCCGGCCGCATCGCGACAAAAGTCTGGCAGGCGGGGCAGGCGACGGGCGACCTGATGGAAAGCTTCATCGAGGTGGTCTGGTTCATGATCGTCTATACGGTGACGACACTCGCGCTGGTCGCCGGTCTCGATCTGCGGCTGGCGGTGCTGGTGGTGATCTGGATCGCCGCCTTCGGCTGGCTGGCGAAACTCTATCTGCCGGCGATCCGCAAGCATGCCGAGGCGACGGCCGAGGCCGGTTCGATGATCACCGGCCGCATCGTCGATTCCTATTCGAACGTGCAGACGTTGAAGCTGTTTTCGGCCGACGGCGACGATCGCTATATCCGCGGCGGCTTCGGCATCTATCTCGACGCGCTGCGGCCGTTCACGCGCCGGCTGACCGGCGTGCGCATGGCGCTGACCATGCTCTCCGGCATCATGATCACGGCGATCGCCGCCTTCGCCATCTATCTGTGGGTCGAAGGCTCGATCACGGTCGGCGCCGTCGCCTTCACGCTGTCGCTGGTGCTCAGGCTCAACATGCTGCTCGGCCGCCTCATGATGCAACTCAACGGCATTTTGAGGAATCTCGGCGTGCTGGAGAATTCCAAGGCGCTGATCTCGCAGCCGCTCGGCCTGACCGACGCGCCGGACGCCAAGGAAATGGTCGTCGCCGGCGGCCGCATCGACGTCAGGAACGTCACCTTCCACTACGGCAAGGGGGCCGGCGTGCTCGACGGCATCGATCTCGTCGTGCGTCCGGGCGAGAAGGTCGGGCTGGTCGGCCCGTCAGGTGCCGGCAAGACGACCTTGGCCAACCTGATCCTGCGCCTCTACGACCTGGAGGGCGGCCAGATCCTGATCGACGGCCAGGACATTGCGCATGTGACGCAGAACTCGCTGCGCGGCAATATCGGCGTGGTCAGCCAAGATACCGCGCTTTTCCACCGGTCGCTGCGCGACAACATCAAGCTCGGCATGCCGGATGCCACCGACGCGCAGGTGATCGCCGCGGCCCGGAAAGCCGAGGCGCATGACTTCATCCTGGGTCTGCGCGACAACCGCGAGCGCTCCGGCTACGAGGCCTATGTCGGCGAGCGCGGCGTGAAGCTGTCCGGCGGGCAGCGGCAGCGCGTCGCCATCGCGCGCGTCTTCCTCAAGGATGCGCCGATCCTCATCCTCGACGAGGCGACCTCGGCGCTCGATTCCGACATCGAGGCGGCGATCCAGGAGAATCTGACCAGGCTGATGGAGGAAAAGACCGTGATCGCCATCGCGCACCGGCTGTCGACGATCGCGGCGCTCGACCGGCTGGTGGTGCTGGACGGCGGCCGCATCGTCGAACAGGGCACGCATGACGAGCTGGTGGCGCTCGACGGGCTCTATGCGCGGCTCTGGAAGCGACAGTCCGGCGGCTTCCTGTTCAACGAGGAAAGCGCGCTGGAAGAGACGCGGCCGGCGGAGTAGAACGGCATCATGTCGGTACGCATGCCCACCAATTTTGGACGGTCAAGCGCGCAGGAAAGCGCGCTCGACCTGCTCGGCCACGAAATCCTCGCCGAAAAAGCCGCCGCGCTCGGCCGCGCCGGCCGGCGTGTCGAGGAAAGCCTTGCCGAATTGCGCGAGAGCGGCGAGGGCGAGCATCGCAACCGGCTGCTCAAGGAAGCGGCGGCGGCAGTCCACGCCTATTTCATCCAACGCGAGCTTTGCGGTCTGCGCAAGCACGATGCCGTGATCCGCGAATACGACATCCCGAGGGCCGTGCTGGTCAGGCTGGGCGCCAGTTAGGCGCTCTTTAGTTTGACCATAATCTTCCCGAAAACCGGTTCCCACTTTTCGGGATCATGGTCTACTCCAGCCACTCCGTGATGAAGTGACCGTTCTCGTGGATGTCGGTGCTTTCGAGCGGACCGGGGCCGAGATTGGTGAATTTGTGCGGCGTGTCGGGCGGCACGATCAGGATCTGGCCGGCCGTGGCCCTGATTTCCTGGTCGCCGATCGTGAACAGGCCGGTGCCGGAGCGGATGACGAAGATTTCCGCATAGGGATGCTTGTGCAGGCGCGGGCCGCCGCCGACCGTCGGCTGATAGTTGAAGATCAGGCAGGAATTGGCGCCGAACTGGCCGCATTGCAGCTCGCCCATCCAGCGGTCGGGGGCGTCGGCCCAGCTGTAGCGTTCAATGACATGCGCCATGGCCGGACAATAGACCGGGCCAGGAGCCGATGTCGAGGCGAACACCGGCCCGATTCCACCCCGGATTTCCTGCTGTTTCACCCCGTCCGGCGGCCATGCGGGGATGCGCCGGCCACGGCCGTCGCGCATCCCCGCGACAATCTGCCCTTGTGCCTTCACCCGACTGGACAAAAACGGGCCGCACGCATAAACCGAAAATCCAAATGCCGGAGGAATTCGCTAGCCTGTTCGCCATGCGCTGTCGGGCAGGTGCGATTGAGCGGGGACAAGGCTCGGCCTCCGGTTAGGAAGAGGCGAAAGGATCAGGCACCCGTGAGCGCAACCGACATCCACGATCCCAACCGTCGCGATTTTCTCTACGTAGCCACCGGCATGGCCGCCGTGGTCGGCGCAGGGGCCGTCGCCTGGCCGTTCATCGACCAGATGCAGCCGGATGCCTCGACGCTGGCGCTGGCTTCCGTCGAGGTCGATGTCGCCTCCCTGCAGCCCGGCAGCTCGCTGATCGTCAAGTGGCGCGGCAAGCCGGTGGTGGTGCGCAACCGCACCGAAAAGGAAATGAAGGACGGCGAAGCCGTCAACCTCGGCGATCTCAAGGACCCGATCGCCCGCAACGCCAACCTGCCGTCCGACGCGCCGGCGACCGACGCCAACCGCACCACGCCCGGCAAGGAAGCCTGGATGGTGATGGTCCAGGTCTGCACGCATCTGGGCTGTATCCCGCTCGGCCAGGAAGGCGATTTCGGCGGCTGGTTCTGCCCGTGCCATGGTTCGCAATACGACACCGCCGGCCGCATCCGCAAAGGCCCGGCGCCGGAGAACATGGCGATCCCGGTATTCAAGTTCATTTCCGATACCAAGATCCTTATCGGTTGAGGCAGGGGACATTTCGATGAGCGAGGGACACTCGACCTATACGCCCAAGACCGGTATCGAGCGCTGGTTCGACGCCCGCATGCCGCTACCGCGGCTGATCTATGACAGCTTCGTCGCCTATCCGGTGCCGCGCAACCTCAACTACATGTGGACGTTCGGCGGCATCCTGTCGATCATGCTGGTCGCGCAGATCCTGACCGGCATTGTGCTGGCGATGCATTACACGTCCGACACCACGCTCGCCTTCGATTCGGTCGAGAAGATCATGCGCGACGTGAATTCGGGCTGGCTGTTGCGCTATCTCCATTCCAACGGCGCCTCGTTCTTCTTCGTCGCCGTCTACATCCACATCTTCCGCGGCTTGTTCTACGGCTCCTACAAGGCGCCGCGCGAGCTCCTGTGGATCCTCGGCTGCATCATCTACCTTTTGATGATGGCCACGGGCTTCATGGGCTACGTGCTGCCCTGGGGCCAGATGAGCTTCTGGGGCGCCACCGTCATCACCGGCTTCTTCAGCGCCATTCCGCTGGTCGGCAACTGGATCCAGGAACTGCTGCTCGGCGGCTTCGCCGTCGACAATCCGACGCTGAACCGCTTCTTTGCGCTGCATTACCTCTTGCCGTTCATGATCGCCGGCGTCGTCGTCCTGCACATCTGGGCGCTGCACGTCGTGGGCCAGTCGAACCCGACCGGCATCGAGGTCAAGTCGAAGACCGACACCGTCGCCTTCACGCCCTACGCGACCATCAAGGATGCGTTCGGCATGATCGTGTTCCTGCTCGTCTTCGCCTATTTCGTCTTCTATCTGCCGAATTATCTCGGCCACCCGGACAACTACACGGTCGCCAATCCGCTGAAGACGCCGGCCCATATCGTTCCGGAATGGTACTTCCTGCCGTTCTACGCGATCCTGCGCGCCATCACCTTCAACGTCGGCCCGATCAACTCCAAGCTCGGCGGCGTGCTGTGCATGTTCGGCGCCATCGCCATGCTGTTCCTGGTGCCGTGGCTCGACACCTCCAAGGTGCGCTCGGCGGTCTACCGTCCGTGGTACAAGCTGTTCTTCTGGCTGTTCGTCGCCGACGCCATCCTGCTCGGATGGCTGGGCTCGCAGCCGGCGGAAGGCAGCTATGTGTTCATGGCCCAGATGGCGACGCTGTTCTACTTCGCCTTCTTCCTGGTCATCATGCCGGTGCTCGGCCTGATCGAGACACCGCGCAGGCTGCCGAACTCGATCACCGAGGCGGTGCTGGAAAAGAACAAGGGCGGCAGCGGACATCCGGCAGGCGCGACCGCCGCGCCGGAAACCAAAGGCTGAGGATCTGAGGGGATTTTGGGTATGAAGAAGATTCTCACCTCGCTGGCGCTGCTCGGCCTGGTGGCTGCGGGTACTTGGATGTCAAGTGCTGGGGCCATCGCCGCGGAAGAACAGAACCCAGCGGCGCCGACGCATTTCCCGATCAACGAACCGAAGGAAATGAGCTGGAGCTTTGCCGGTCCGTTCGGCACCTATGACAAGGCGCAGCTGCAGCGCGGCCTCAAGGTCTACAAGGAAGTCTGCTCGGCCTGCCACTCGATGAACCTGGTGGCCTTCCGCACGCTGGAAGGGCTCGGCTATTCGGAAGCGCAGATCAAGACGCTGGCCGCCGAATACACCATCCATGACGGCCCGAACGACGCCGGCGACATGTTCGACCGTCCCGGCAAGCCCTCGGACCACTTCCCGGCGCCGTTCCCGAACGAGCAGGCCGCGGCCTCCGCCAATGGCGGCGCCGCCCCGCCGGACATGTCGCTGCTCGCCAAGGCGCGCGGCGTCGAGCGCGGCTTCCCGCGCTTCATCTTCGATATCTTCACCCAGTACGCGCAGGGCGGCCCGGATTACATTCACTCGCTGCTCACCGGCTACGATCAGACGCCGCCGGCCGGCATGGTGATCCCGGAAGGCACGCACTACAATCCGTACTTCCTGTCCGGCGTGTCGCTGAAGATGCCGAAGCCGCTCTCGGACGGTCAGGTGACCTATGACGACGGCTCGCCGCAGACGGTCGACCAGTATGCCCGCGACGTCTCGGCCTTCCTGATGTTTGCCGCCGAGCCGCATCTGGAGGACCGCAAGAAGACCGGTTTCCGCGTCATGATCTTCCTGCTGCTCTTCGGCGCATTGGTCTACATGACCAAGCGCAGGGTGTGGGCCGACGTGGCGCACTGAGGCGGCCGGCTTCCAGAAAAATGCAAGGGCGCCGAAAGGTGCCCTTTTCTTTTCGGCCGCTTGCCGGCAAAACTGTGCGGCAACGGATCAACCGCTTATGAAATCCTCCCTCGAAGACACGCTGCTTGCGGCCATCCGCACCATTCCGGATTACCCCAGGCCCGGCATCCTGTTTCGCGACATCACCACGCTGCTGGGTGACGCCCGCGCCTTCCGGCGCGCCATCGACGAGCTGGTCCATCCCTATGCCGGGCTGAAGATCGACAAGATCGCCGGCATCGAGGCGCGCGGCTTCATCCTGGGCGGCGCGGTGGCGCACCAGCTTTCGGCGGGCTTCGTGCCGATCCGCAAGAAAGGCAAGCTGCCTTATGAGACGGTGCGCGTGGCCTACAGCCTCGAATACGGGCTGGACGAGATGGAGATGCACAAGGACGGCGTCTCGCCGGGCGAGAAGGTGATCGTCATCGACGACCTGATCGCCACCGGCGGCACGGCGGAAGCGGCGGTCAAGCTGCTGCGTCAGATCGGCGCCGACATCGTCGCGGCCTGCTTCGTCATCGACCTGCCCGATCTCGGCGGACGCCAGAAGCTGGAAGCGCTCGGCGTGCCGGTGAGGACGCTGATCGGGTTCGAGGGGCATTGAAGCGCTTTCCCTTCTCCCCCTGTGGGAGAAGGTGGATCGGCGCGCAGCGCCGAGACGGATGAGGGGTGTTCCAGCGGAGTGAGACGTTGGTGTTCCCTGGAGCACCCCTCATCCGTCGCCTTCGGCGACACCTTCTCCCACAAGGGGAGAAGGGGAAGAGGCTCACGCCACCTTCACCAGCACGGCGCTGTCGAATTCGATGACCTTGTCGCCGGTCGAATCGAAGCCTTCGGAGCGCAGCGTGAGAAGGTTCCAGCCCGGACGCCCGGCAAGCGGACGGTGCGCCAAGGCGGTGCGCGTGAAGGTCACCGTCTCGCCGGCATAGACCGGCTTCAGCCATTTCAAATTGCGGAAGCCGGGCGAGGGGCCGAATTCGGGCTGCGGGCCGGGGCCGGTCCAGCGCACGCCCTCGGTCTCCATGCGCTTTTCGAGATTGTATTTCATCCAGGTGGCGGCAGTGTGCCAGCCCGAGGCGCAGAGCCCGCCGAGCACGCTCTTCTTCGCCGCCTCCTCGTCGACATGAAAGACCTGCGGATCGTATTTCCTGGCGAACGCCTTGATCTCGTCCGCCTCGAATTTGTGCGAGCCGAGCGTGACGGTCTGGCCGATCAGGAAGAATTCGTCCAAAGTCATGATAGGCCTCGTGCGGCATCGCGCGCGAGGAACATACCGGTGTTCTCCAGCTCGAAGACGCTTTCGCCGTGCTGGTTGACGAGTTCGCTGCGCATGGTGATCAAGCCGAGCTGCGGCCTCGATTTGGACTGGCGCTTGGAAAGTATGGTGACCGTGCCGCGCAGGGTATCGCCGGCCAGCACCGGCTTCTTCCATTTCACATGCTCGATGCCGGGCGACCCTTGAGAGGTCGAATCGAGCAGGAAGGCATCGCACAGCATGCACATGAATATCGCGCAGGTGTGCCAGCCCGAAGCCGAAAGCCCGCCAAGGATGCTCGCCTTGCCGGCTTCCTCGTCGAGATGCATCGGCTGCGGGTCGAACTCCGAGGCGAATTCGATGATTTCGGCGGCACTTACGTTCCTGCTGCCGATGTCGAGCGAGGCGCCCTCGGCGAAATCCTCATAGGCCCAGGTCTTTCCGGTCATGGTCGGCAATCCGGTTGACGAACGCGATCCCCAAGGATCGGAAAACCCGGATGCCGGCCCAAGTCAATTTGGTCAAGTGAATTCTGGTAAGCCAGCCGTCGCCGGCCGACGCCGTCAGAGCCAGCCGCGGCGGCGGAAATACCAGAAGGGCAGGATCGCCGAGACCACCATCAGCGCGATGGCGAAGGGGTAGCCGAACTCCCATTTGAGCTCGGGGATGATGTCGAAGTTCATGCCGTAGATCGAGGCGACCAGCGTCGGCGGCAGGAAGATCACGGCGGCGACCGAGAAGATCTTTATGATGGCGTTCTGCTCGATCGAGATCATGCCGAGCGTGGCATCGAGCAGGAAGGAGATCTTCTGCGACAGGAAAGTCGCATGGTCGGCGAGCGAGAGCACGTCGCGCGACAGCGTCTTGATGCGGGCGCGCACATCCTTGCTCATCTTGGTCTGGTCAGCGACATGGGCGAGAAAGCCGGCAAGGCGCTGCAGCGAGATCAGGCTGTCGCGGACGGAGGAAGCGATGTCCTCCTTGCGGCCGATGCCTTTGAGGAGCTCCTGGAAATCGCGATTGCGCTTCGAGGCCTTGGTCGAGCGCGCCTCGAAAATGTCGCGCGAGATCGTTTCCACCTCGCGGCCGGCGCGCTCGAGGATGTCGGCCAGGCGATCGACGATCGCCTCGAGGAGGCCGATCAGGATGGTGTCGCCGCTGGTGCAGCCGGTCGCCACCTTCTCGGCGCGCTGCGGGAAAGTCTTGAAGGCCTTGGGCTCGTGATAGCGGATGGTGATCAGCCTCTTGCCGGCGAGCGCGAAGGTCACCGGCGACATCAAGGGATCGTCGGCCTCGGTCTGCGCCGGCAGCACGGCGGTCATGAAGTAGCCGCCGTCCTCGATATAGAGGCGGCTCGAAATCTCGATCTCTTCCATCTCCTCGCGGGTCGGGATGGCAATGCCCAGCCAGCTCTCGATGCGCGCCTCTTCCTCCTTGGTCGGGTTGAAAAGATCAGCCCAGACGACCCTGTCGCCATCCGCCGCAAGGTCCTGGGTGAGACGCAGGCGATCATTTTCCACGACGAAGGTTTTTATCATCGCCGGGTCTCCCTTGCTGGATTTCTTCGTCGCTGAGGGCTCTTCCAGACGCCCTTAGCCCCCACACCAAAGGCAGTCAAGCAGGGCGAGAAGTGTCTTCAGCCGACGAAAATTGTGGCACGGCGAGATGGATGACGTAGGCTATGACAAGGAAACAACCTGCAGAATACGCGGTGATTTAAATGGATGCTCCCCTCCGGATATTCCAATCGTCTCAACCTCTTCAGTGTAGCTCATCTCGCCCATGGAAAATTGTAAGCTAGACGAGATTATAATTGTCGGTTTTAATACGCGTTGTGGTTTTGGGGGAAAAGAATGCCAACACATGTCTTCGGCGGGCCTGATACGCCGAGAAAACTTCGATGCCTGCAGGAGTACTTGAGAGCATTTGCTATCGCGCTCCGCAATCAGGATTTCGCATGCATCTATATCGATGCATTCGCCGGTTCCGGCACACGCACAGAGGTCCGCCCTGGGTTGCCTCTGTTCGGGTCCGATCTTGCTGAGCCAGAAGAGATTACAACCGCAGGGTCTGCTCGGATCGCGATTGAGATTGACCCGCCTATGCACTCCATCGTTCTGATTGAGCAGGATGCATCGAGATTCTCTGATCTTGAAACTTTGGCCAGTGCATATCCCGATCGCAAGATCATCCTGCGAAACGGTGATGCTAATGAGCTTGTGCAACGACTATGCAAGAACATTCACTGGCGCCCGCCCGGGACCATTGGCCGGGGGATACGTGGGGTCATCTTTCTTGACCCATATGGCATGGAGGTATCATGGAAAACCGTGGAGGCAATCGCTGCGACTAAGGCATTGGATTGTTGGTACTTCTTTCCACTGTCTGGGCTCTATAGGAACGCTCCACACGATCCAGCGAAGCTTGATCCTAGCAAACAGGCGAGTTTGGACCGCGTATTGGGTGCAACAGACTGGCGGACCCGCTGGTACAATCACGAAGCCGCTCCAACAGACATTTTTGAAACACAGGGGCAGGCCGTGCGGCGGGCTGACGTAAATGCAATCGAGGCTTATGTGAAAGAGCGGTTGGAAACCGCTTTCAAAGGCGCTGTCCTAAAGCCAGTTCGACTCCACCATAAGAATGGGGCGCCACTCGCTTCTCTTTTCTTCGCTGTGTCGAACACTAGCTCAGCCGCAGTTAAGTTGGCGACAGATATGGCATCTCATATTCTTAGTTCAGGGAGATCGTCCCAAAGGCGTTCACGGTAGGTGCGGCCCGTGGCTTTTTTATTCTTCCCTCCCCACTGCTTAAAAAAGAACACAGCATCGGCATCTGTACACTGATCAAATATCTCGTCGATCCACTTCTTATCCATTGGGCGCGCGTTAGGTCCGCTTTCTCCGCCAACTATTGCCCAATGAATCCCGGTTAGGTTCGCCCCGGCCACCGATCCTATCAACGGCTCGTATGAGACAAATCTTAGAGCTGCTGGGACGGCACGGAGTTCATCCAATCTGTGGAGCACCCGACTGTCCTCGACGCTCGTTCCCAACCAAACATTCGGAAGCACCCTGAAGCCGTCCGTTGACAAAATTTCCGCCATTCGATCGGGCCGCTTGGTGAGAATTTGGTAGGTGTGGTGTGGAGTGGCGCTCATAACCTCCCAAACGCTGCGTATGAAGTCCACTGGGACATCGGCATGGAACAGGTCGGACATCGAATTCACGAAAACGCGGCGAGGCTTCTTCCACGAACTAGGAATTTCGAGCGCCGCTACATCAAGCCTTATATTGCCGGTCCACTTTGCCCGGCCGCCGCTTTTTCGAGTTAGCCCTGCGTACTTCTCGACACCCATCGCTTCGAGCCGGGCGGCCATACGCATTGCGTAGCAGTTGGTGCAGCCCGCCGTAAGGATTGTGCATCCCGCGACTGGATTCCACGTTGCGTCAGTCCATTCAATTGATGTTTCGGCCATTTTCGCGGTTCTCTTCGACGGCTTCAAGACCGTATTAAGATCGCAAACACCCTAACAAGTTTACTTTAGGAATTTTTTCATAGCAAGACTCAGTCTGCTGCCGTCCCTATCTGGCTATCGCTGAGATCAGGTGTTGAACTTGAACAGCATGATGTCGCCGTCCTGGACGACATATTCCTTGCCTTCGTCGCGCGCCTTGCCGGCTTCCTTGGCGGCCGCCTCGCCGCCCAGCGTGACGAAGTCGTTGTAGGAGATCGTCTGGGCGCGGATGAAGCCGCGCTCGAAGTCGGTGTGGATGACGCCGGCCGCCTGCGGCGCCTTATCGCCTTTGTGGATCGTCCAGGCGCGCGTTTCCTTCGGCCCGACGGTGAAATAGGTGATCAGGTGCAGAAGGTCGTAGCCGGCGCGGATCACCTTGTTGAGGCCCGGCTCGTCGAGGCCGATCGAGGCAAGGAACTCCATTTCTTCTTCATCTGAAAGCTGGGCGACTTCAGCCTCGATCGCCGCCGAGATCACCACCGTGCCGGCGCCCTGCGCGGCCGCCATCTTCTCCACCGCCCCAGTGTGCTCGTTGCCGGTGGCGGCGTCGGCCTCGGCGACGTTGCAGACATAGAGAACGGGATGCGAGGTGAGCAAGTTCAGTCCCTGCAGGATGCGCAGGTCCTCCGCCGCGATGCCATTGAGCAGGACGCGCGTCGGCTTGCCGGCCTGCAGCAACTCGAGCGCGGCCTCCATCATGGGCAGGACGGCCATCGCTTCCTTGTCCTTGCCGGCGGCGCGCTTGCGGATCTGGGCGATGCGGCGCTCGAGGCTTTCGAGGTCCGCCAGCATCAGCTCGGTCTCGACCGTTTCTGCGTCGGCGACAGGGTCGATGCGGCCTTCGACATGGGTGATGTCGTCATCCTCGAAGCAGCGCAGCACATGCACGATCGCGTCGACCTCGCGGATGTTGGCGAGGAACTGGTTGCCCAGCCCTTCGCCCTTGGAGGCGCCACGCACCAGGCCGGCGATATCGACGAAGGAGATGCGGGTCGGGATGATCTCCTTCGACTTGCCGATCGTCGCGATCTTCTGCAGGCGCGGGTCGGGCACCGCCACCTCGCCGGTGTTCGGCTCGATGGTGCAGAAAGGATAGTTGGCGGCCTGCGCGGCGGCCGTCCTGGTCAACGCGTTGAACAGCGTCGACTTGCCGACGTTGGGCAAGCCAACGATGCCACATTTGAAACCCATGTTCGTCCAGTCCTGTCGGAATTCGATTTTGGTGAGGGCTATGGGCGATAGGGGTGACGAACGTCAAGCCCCATGCCTTTATCGTGGCAGGGCCTAGTCCTTGCCAAAGAGCTTCTTCAGCATGGCGGCCATCGGGCCGCTTTCGGGAAGTTTTGCCGGCGGCTGCTGCGGGCGCGCCTGGCGGACATGGCTTTGCTGCTTCGGCGGCTTGGGCGGCGGGCGGTCGTCATCGCCGGTCGGCACGAGCTTGTCGCGGAGCGCCAGCGTGACGCGGTTCATGAACGAGCTGTCGTCGCCCTTGGCCAGCAGACCGGCGTCGTCGGCGATTGCGTCCAGCAGGACGGCGAGCCACTCACGGTCGGCCTTGGCGAAATCGCCGAGCACATGGCCGTGCACCATCTCCTTGACGCCGGGATGGCCGACGCCGATGCGCACCCGGCGATAGGCGTTGCCGACATGCTGGTCGAGCGAACGGATGCCGTTGTGGCCGCCGGAGCCGCCGCCGACCTTGACCCGGAGCTTGCCGGCGGCAAGGTCGATCTCGTCGTAGAAGACGGTGAGGGCGGCCGGTTCGAGCTTATAGAAGCGCATCGCTTCGCCGACCGACTGTCCGGAGAGGTTCATGAAGGTCTGCGGCTTGATCAGCAGGATCTTCTCGCCGCCGAGCGTGCCTTCGCAGATCAGGCCCTGGAATTTTCGCGACCAGGGGGGAAAGGAATGGCGGCGGGCAATCGCGTCCGCCGCCATGAAGCCGACATTGTGCCGGTTGTTTTCGTATTTCGCGCCCGGATTGCCGAGGCCTGCAAAGACAAGCATCGCCGCCTCCGGACTAGAGCATGATGCCGAAAAGTGTGAAGCGGTTTTCGGAAAACATCATACTCTATTTCTTCGATTTAGAGCCGGATGAAATCATCCGGCTCGGAGAATTACTTCTCTTCGGCCGCCGGGGCCGCCGTCTCTTCCACAGCCGCCTCGGCGGTCGCTTCCGTCTCCGGCTTCATCGCCGATGAGCCGGCAACGGTCGCGATGGTGAAGTCGCGATCGGAGATGACCGGCTTGACGCCGGCCGGCAGCTTGACCGACGAGATGTGGATCGAATCGCCGATGTCGGTGCCGGTGAGATCGACGGTGATGAATTCCGGGATCGCGTTGGCCGGGCAGTGGAACTCGACTTCGTGACGAACGATGTTGAGTACGCCGCCGCGCTTGATGCCTGGCGACTTGTCCTCATTGATGAAGTGGACAGGCACGTCGACATTGACCTCGGTGTCCTTGCCGATGCGCAGGAAGTCGACATGGACAGGAAAGTCCTTGACCGGGTCGAGCTGGAAATCCTTCGGCAGGACCTGGATCTTCTTGCCGTCGACATCGATCGTGGCGATCGTGGTCAGGAACCCGCCGCCATGGATCTTGTAGAAGAGGTCCTTGTAGTTCAGCGCAATCGCCAGGGGAGGCTGCTTGTCGCCGTAAATCACTGCAGGCACTTTACCGTTGCGACGAACTGCACGGGCGGACCCCTTACCGACCTGTTCGCGCGCTTCGGCTTTCAGCTCATAAGCATCGTGGCTCATGGCACTTCCTTTCGCGTGTTATGGAGCGCTTGCGGCAAGCACGATGCCAACCGTAAACGTCGAAAGCCGTCGCGGCCTTGCACAACCAGTCCGATGCGTTTGGCGATCCAAATGCGTCTGGGGATCATGCGAGGCCTGGCCGGCCTTCCTCCGCGTTGCCTCCAAGGGTGTCTACGCGGGTGGCGGCTCTATAGCGGAAGGCGGCGAGAGGCGCAAGCGGTTGCGCTGGAAGGCTTGGCGGATGGTTCCAGCACCGAAAGCATAAACCGGAAATCCCATTTGCGACAAATGTAGGAGCGGGCCGTTCTCAGCCGTCCTGCGGCATGCACATCCCAAGGGGACCATCCATGAAACTCCTGTTCAGCCGCAATCCCAATCCTCGCCTCGCGGTCGCGACGGCGCGCTATCTCAAGGCCAAGATCGCGTTCGAGTTCGCATCGCCCCTGGCGTCGGGGCAGGCCGAACGCTATCGCGCGCTCAACCCCAATCTGACATTGCCCATACTGGTGGGATCGGGATGGAGCCTTTGGGAGGCCGACGCCATCGCCTGCCGGCTCTCCCGCGACGTCGGCTCGGATTTCTGGCGCAGCGGCGACGACCAGCCGGACATGATCCGCTGGATCAGCTGGGGCAAGGAACGGTTCGCTTTCGCTTGCGACATGGTGCATTTCGAGCGCGGGACCAAGCAGCGCTATGGGCTCGGTCCTATCGACCAGGCGCTGGTCGAGGAGGGACTGAGGCAGTTCCATGGAGCCGCGGCAGTCCTCGAGCCCGAGCTTTCGACGAGGGATTGGCTGGTCGGCAATTCAATCTCCTACGCCGACTTCCGCATGGCGACGTTTCTGCCTTTCAACGACGTTGCCGGATTGCCGCTCGCCGATTACCCTGCGATCCGGCGCTGGTACGGCCGGCTGGAGGCGATCGAGGCCTGGCGCGACCCTTTCAACGGACTGGAAGCGCCGCAGCTGCCGCCGGTCGACTGAATGGTATGCGTCGCGGCGATGGCTTATCCCAGGCGCAAGCCGTGCCGCTCGGCCAGTGCCGGAATGCTGGAGAGGTCGATGTCGAGTTCATAGCGGGCGACGATCTCACCGATTGCGGCCTCGTCCAAGGGCTGTGCAGCCAGCAGCGGCGCCAATTCGCGAAAATAACCTTCAAATCCGGCCGGGGATATCAGCTCGAGCAGGCGCGCCTCGTCGTCACCGGCGTTCCAGAACGCATGCGGCACGCCACGCGGCTTCATAACCAGGTCTCCCGGTCCGGCTACCAGGATCTCCTCACCAAGCTGCAATCCGATGCGCCCTTGGAGGATGTAGGAATATTCGTCCTCGTTGCGGTGGGTGTGCAATGGAGCGCCGAGCGCACGTGCAGGTAAGCGATGTTCGACGAGGCTGAACGCCCGGTTGGTCGTATTGCCGTCGATCATGTAGCGGGCACTAAGAGCAAAGAGATATACGAGTTGGCCGTCGTCGGGACCTAGCACGTTGCGGGCGGTTTCCATGACGCGTTTCCTTTTTCGGCTTACACATTGTAAGTTGATAATGTATGACCGCATGGGGGCCGTCAAGTTTCATCTAACGCGATGTAAGGCGAAATTTGTGACCACGCGAAAATATGAGCAGAAGAAGCGTGCGGAGCGGGCAGCGAAGACGCGGCAATCGATTTTGGATGCGACCGTCGAGCTCCACCGCACTGTCGGGCCGGCAGCGACGCAAATCAGTGAAATCGCCAGCCGCGCCGGCGTGCAGCGCGTGACGGTCTACGACCACTTTCCCGACGAGCAGTCGCTGCTTGCCGCATGCTCATCCCACTGGCGGGAGCTTCATCCAGCGCCGGATCCGGCTGCCTGGCTCTCGATCGAAAATCCGTCCAGGCGAATCCGTCGGGTTCTGTCGGATCTTTACGGCTGGTATCGCGAGACGGAACCGATGACCGCCAACGTGATGCGTGACGCAGAATTGCGACCAGCTCTCAAGCAAATCATACAGAAAGGTCTGGGCCGGTACCTTGATGCCGTTCGCCAGGTCCTGATAGAAGCGGCACGGACCGATAGTGAGCGGCGAATGCGCGTGGATGCCGCCGTGCAAGCTGCCATCAATTTCCATACCTGGTGCGCGCTCGGTATCCTGGGCGACAGTGAGGCCGCAGAACTTGCCGCTGGCCTGATCGAGTTGGCGGGGGCTCCCTGAGGGTTTCCCAGCATTGGCCGAAATTGCCGGTGCCGTCCAAGGACGGTTCCCGTTGCGATCCGCTTGTCGACAGCCGTGCCTCGCCGCCAGCCGCCGCCCGCATGCGCTGAACCAATCAACGCTTACCCCTAAAGTGTGCAGCGGTTTTGCGATAACGACATGCATGAAAACAAAAAGGCTTAAAGCGCGTCGCCTGAATCCGCTTCGGCGCGACGCCCTTTAGGGCTGTCGTCCCCGACCGGGTTTACCGAGGAGGCGCGCGAATTTGCGCCCCACTCTCGGTCGCAGTTGGGCTCGCCAATCGGGGATGTCGCCCAGGTATATGCTATCTGCAGCCTTGGCCTTTCGCGCGAGCCAGGTGACATCGACGATCGTGCTGCCGATTGCGAGCAATCGGTTCGTCAGCATCTGCTCGTTGAGGATCGCCCTTGCCTTGCTCTCGAAAAGAGGCAGCGTTTCGTCCGTGAGATCGAACCGGGAATGCCATCCAGGCCCTTGCCCGGTCCCGGCTCCGGTAAGCCATCCAATCAAAAACTGCCTATGCGAGCGGGAGATCGGCGCGTCTTCCCGAAACGGCGCAAGCGGATCTCCGCTGAAAATCGGCGCGCCATCGGTCACGCCGACCATCGATCCAAGCGCCTGCAAATGCCTGGGCCGCATCAGGATGAACGAGCTGCGGAGCCAAGCCTGCGAGGGAATTCCAAACATCGACACGGGCTCATTGAAGAAATCGATATGGCCGAGCACCGCATTCAAGCCCGACAGATGCCGCACGACGTCCTGGTCGATCAGCTTGAGATGGTCCGGCGTGTATTGGGCGAATGCAGACGTAGCGAGATGGACTAGGTCATAGTCATTCACCCGTTTGCCGATGTGGGCAATGCCGCTGTCCCAGGCGGAGAATTCCCAGCTGGAGTTGGAGCCCCCGATCAATTCGACTTCGCGATCAAGGTGAACGCTCCGACCTTCCGGCAGGCAATTGTCGATCACAAGCGTATGATGCGCCACGTCGGGCATTTGCGCGGCGAACATCGCCTGCAAATCCTGCAGCGCGGTGGGATATCTGGCGGTGCCATGGCGCGCCAGAAGGGTCAGGATTCGCAATGGGGAAGTGTCTCGACCGTTGCTCGACGTCAAATGCTTCTTTCCCCTTCTGACGCGAGCTGATGCTCTCACCTTTGCAATCGCCAAGGTCCATCTTGGGCGCACCTGGCATCCACCCATCAGCATAATGTCCAGATCGGGCGTCCAATGGTAGTGTCCCGCTTAAATTGGGGGCCAGAGAATGATTGCGATGTTGAGACGGCCACTTCATGCCGGCGGCTTGGCCATCACGTCGATCCGATGAGGTATGTTTCGCTTGGAACGTTTCCAATCTGGCGGCCGGTCCATGGCGGTCAGTTGAGGGCGAATGCCATCCACAGGGTCTTGCGGGATGGTGGATGGGAAACACGCCATGTCCTCGTTACCCCCAACCGCGGCGCCAGGCGGGAAATGGAGGCCGGCGATCTTTTCATCGAGATGCCGCGCAGCTTTCGCAAGAAGATGGTCCGGCGCAAATGGCGTTCCGATGTCGCCGCCGCCGAATTCATGGCGCGCAGCAGATTCCATCGCCGTGAAATCGCAAGATTTCTCGATGACTTCAGGCCGGATGTCATCGCCCTGGAGCAGTGCTGGCTTTGGCCGGCCTTGCGCGAGTATGTTGAAACGTGCTCGCCCGAGGCGCGCTTTTCAATCGTGTACGGTTCGCACAACGTCGAACAGGAAATGCTGGCGCAAGAGGCCATGATCGCCGGCGCGGAAACGGACCTCTGGAGTGCGCAACGCGCGGCCGACATCGAGCCCGATCTTGCCGCAAAGGCAGACCTGATCGTCGCCGTCAGCGAGCAGGATGCAGCCTATTTCCGCAAGCTCAATCCAAGCGTGGCGGTCGCCGCCAACGGCATTTGGCCGCGGGAAATGCCTATCGGCCTCGATCGTTGGGCGTCGCGGTTCGCCGGCCTGCGCACGGCGCTGTTCGTCGGCTCGGGCCACCCGCCCAACGCCCGCGGTTTTCGCCAGATGACGGGTCCGGACCTTGGTTTCCTCTCAGCCTCGGAGCGGATCGTGGTGGTCGGCGGCGTTGCCGACCAGATCGGCAACGATCCCGGATTCCCGTGGTACCATGGCGCCGACAATGCACGGATCGAGCTGCTCGGCGTGCAGGACGGCGCGACCCTCAGCGCGCTGATCGAGCTTGCCGACGTCGTGATGCTTCCGATCCTTGAGGGCGGCGGCACGAATATCAAGACCGCGGAAGCGCTGTACAACCGCAAGCCCGTCGTGGCGACGACTTTCGCGCTGCGCGGCTACGAGCAATTCAAGCATTGGCGGAATGTCCGGCTGGCCGACAGGCCGGATGACTTCCGGGATCTGCTGGCGCAGGCGCTCAGAAGCGAACCGGAAGAGTTGAAATCGGCGGATATCGCGCAGCTCGATACGCTGCTTTGGACTTCGACGCTTCGGCGGCTTCCCGAGGAGTTCGCAGCGCTGCCGAGGCGGCAGCGCCAGGTGACGGCGAACCCCGTCAATGGCCGAGGCCGCCATCTTCGCGGCCTTTTGCAACGCCTGGGTTTGATCGGAAAGAGCTGATCTCGTGCGCAAGGTCGCCGAGAAAAGAACCTGCGTTTTTGGCAATGCAAGCGCTGCGCCATGAGATGCGGCCGGATCCGGACCTTCAAGGTCTCAAATCCGGCCCGCGATTGTCGGCTGAACGGCGGCTTGGCGGCCGATCTCGCCGGCTCAGGCCTTCCGCGCTTCCTTCATGTCGGGCAGGAACACAGTCAGCAGGCCGAGGAAGGGCAGGTACGAGCAGATCTGGTAGACGAAGTCGATGCCCTTCATGTCGGCCACGACGCCGAGCACAGCGGCGGCGATGCCGCCCATGCCGAAGGCGAAGCCGAAGAAAATGCCGGCGATCATGCCGACGCGCCCCGGGACCAGCTCCTGCGCGAAGACGACGATGTTGGAGAAGGCCGACGACAGGATCAGGCCGATCAGCACGGTGAGCACCATCGTCCATTCCAGATTGGCGTAGGGCAGCGCCAGCGTGAAGGGCAGCACGCCAACGATCGAGAACCAGATCATCGCCTTCTGTCCATAGCGGTCGCCGAACGGACCGCCGAGCAGGATGCCCAGCGCCGAGGCGCCGAGGAACAGGAACAGCATCACTTGGCTCGTTTGCACCGAAACGCCGAACTTATGCATGGCGTAGAAGGTGTAGTAGCTGGAGAGCGAGGCGATATAGGCGTTCTTGGTCAGCACCAGCAGCGTCAGCACGGCCAGCGCCCACATGACCTTCTTGCGCGCGAAGGGCGAGACATGGGCGGTCTGCTGGCGGGTGGCCAGCGAGGCGCGCAGCCGGCTGTACCAGCCGCCGACCTGCCACAAGACGACGATGCCGATCAGCGAGCCGACGGCGAACCAGGAAATGCTGGTCTGCCCGAACGGCACGACGATGAAGGCGGCGAGCAGCGGGCCCATGGCCTGGCCAAAATTGCCGCCCACCTGGAACAGCGATTGCGCAAGGCCGAAGCGGCCGCCAGATGCAAAGCGGGCGATGCGCGAGGATTCCGGATGGAAGATCGCCGAGCCGATGCCGATCAGCGAGGCACCGATCAGGAGCAGCCAGTAATGGCCGGCATGGGCGAGCACCACCAGGCCGACCAGCGACGAGGCCATGCCCCAGGGCAAGGAGTAGGGCATCGGCTTCTTGTCGGTGATCATGCCGATCACCGGCTGCAGCAGCGAGGCCGTCACCTGGAAGGTGAAGGTCAGAAGGCCGATCTGCCAGAAATCGAGACCGTAATTGTCCTTGAGCAGCGGATAGATCGCCGAAAGCAGCGACTGCATGATGTCGTTGACGCAGTGGCAGAAGCTCACCGCAAGAATGACGGTGAAGGCCGTCGCTTGCGCCGAGATGTTGCTTGCCGGCGCCGGTGCAGCGACGGAGGTGGCGGTCGTATCAGTCAAGGCAATGCTCCGTAGTCTTGTTGGAGCATGATCTTTTCCGAAAATCGGTTCCCACTTTTCGGGATCATGCTCTAGGCGGCGAACCGCAGGCGGCCTTATAGGCCTGTTGCCAAGCGACTTCTTTCGTGGTTTGGTCCAATAGTTTCGCAAGTGGGCCACATCCGATGCCGAATAGCCGGGAGATATTCAGAGGCGACGCCGCCGAGCTCGGCCGGCTGCACGAAAGCCGCTGGCAATGGCTGGAACAGGCCGTCGGGCCGGCGGTCGCGCTGCCGACGGAATATCCGGACGGCTATCGCGTGCCGCAGCACCGCCACAGCCGCAGCCAGCTGCTGCACGCGCTGGTCGGCGTGGTGCTGGTGACGACCAGGCGCGGGCGCTGGATGGTGCCGCCCGACCACGCGATGTGGATACCGGCCGGCATCGAGCATTCCGTAGAAATGCTGGGCGACGTCTCGATGCGCTCGGTCTATGTGATGCCGGACGCCATTGCCGGCCTGCCGGACAGCTTGCGCGTCGTCGGCATCACCGAGCTGATGCACAGCCTGATCGTCGAATCGGAGAAGCTGCCGCAGGGCGGCGAGCTCGAAGGGCGCGCCGCGCTCGTCATGGGACTGCTGCTGCACGAGATCCCGAACCTGCCGGAACGGCCGCTCGGCTTGCCTTTCCCATCCGATCCGAAGCTCGCGGCGCTTTGCCGGCGCTTCGTGGCGGCCCCTTCGCCGCATGCGACGATCGACGAATGGGCGGATGCCGCGGGCATGAGCCGGCGGTCGTTCACCCGCGCCTTCCATCGCCAGACCGGGCTGTCGCTGTCGACCTGGCGCCAGCAGGCCTGCCTTTTCGCGGCGCTACCGAGGCTTGCCGATGGCGAGCCGATCACCAGGGTGGCGCTCGATCTCGGCTATGACAGCGTGCCGGCCTTCATCACCATGTTCAAGCGCATGCTCGGTGCTTCGCCGCGCGGCTATATGCGCGGCGCGCGCGATGCCGGTGAAAACCCGCGCCGCACAAGCGGTCCGATCGCCGCGTGAAATAGCGCCGGCGGCAATAAGCTGATGCGTCGGCCCCCGGTCCAAGGCTCGAATACTGATTGCAAATTGCAATCGGTCATGTTCCTTTGCGCGAGCGCGGAAAACCGGAGGAACCCCTGATGGCAACTATCGTCTATGCCATGCTGACATCGCTAGATGGCTACATCGCCGGGCCGAGCGGAGACATCGACCTGCCGGTCCCTGAAGAAGAATTGCATCGGCATTTCAACGGCGAGATGCGACGGACATCGATCGCGCTTTGCGGGCGCAGAATGTATGAAACCATGCGTTTCTGGGACAGCCCGGAGCGCGAGATCGCCGCTGAAGACGTCGAGCGGGATTTTGCCCGCGCCTGGCGAGAGACGCCGAAGGTCGTGTTTTCGACCACGCTTCAGGAGGTTGGGCCGAATGCCCGTCTGGCGAAAGGTGACGCGGAGGCGGTGGTGAGGGCGCTCAAGGCGGACACGGATGGCGAGATTTCCGTCTCCGGCGCCGAGCTTGCCGGGTACCTTGCGCGTGCCGGCCTGATCGACCAGTACCGGCTTTACGTGCATCCGGTCGTGCTGGGCGGCGGCAAGCCGTATTTCCGGTCCGGCCTGTCGCTGGCGTTGAAGCCGCTCGGCACGGAGCGCCTTGCGCAAGGGGTGACGCTGCTGCGCTATGCGCCCGCGGCGACCAGTTCTGATTAATCGAACAGGCTCGACACCGATTCTTCCGTGGCCGTGCGCGAGATCGCTTCGCCCATCAGGTCGGCGATCGAAATGACACGGATGTTGGGCGCGTCGAGCACTCCCTGCGTCGGCTGGATGGAATCGGTGATGACCAGCTCCTGCAGCTTCGATCCGGCGATGCGGGCAACGGCGCCGCCGGAGAGCACGCCATGGGTGATGTAGGCGGTGACGGAGGTCGCGCCATTGGCGAGCAGCGCGTCGGCCGCGTTGCAAAGCGTGCCGCCGGAATCGACGATGTCGTCGATCAGCAGGCAGTCCTTGCCGGCGACGGCGCCGATGATGTTCATGACTTCCGATTCGCCAGGGCGCTCGCGGCGTTTGTCGACGATGGCGAGCTGCGCGTCGAAACGCTTGGCCAGCGCGCGCGCCCGCACCACGCCGCCGATGTCGGGCGACACGACGACGACGTTGCCGAGCTGCTTGTACTTGGCTTTCACGTCGCGGGCCATCACCGGCACCGAGAACAGATTGTCGGTCGGGATGTCGAAGAAGCCCTGGATCTGGCCGGCATGGAGATCGAGCGTCAGCACGCGGTCGGCGCCGGCGCGGGTGATCATGTTGGCGACCAGCTTGGCCGAGATCGGCGTGCGGCCGGAGGCACGGCGGTCCTGCCGCGCATAGCCGAAATAGGGGATGACCGCCGTGATGCGTCGTGCCGAGGAGCGCATGAAGGCGTCCATCATGATGAGCAGTTCCATCAGATGGTCATTGGTCGGATAAGAGGTCGACTGCAGGATGAAGACATCCTCGCCGCGCACGTTTTCCTGGATCTCGACGAAGATTTCCTGGTCGGCGAAGCGCCTGACGCTGGCCTTCCCCAGCGGTACGTTGAGATAGCGAGCGACCGCTTCGGCCAGCACCCGGTTGGAATTGCCCGCGAAAAGCTTCATGCACCGTTCCTGGTGAAGGATGGAGAGGCCGGAGAGACTCTCATGAGCCTTTTATGCGGGCTTTTAGCGGGCCGGGCCGGTATTGCAAGCCTCGTTGTGGGGAATCCTTCCGGCGACCGCAACAAACACGGAAAACATCGCAAGCCGGCAACAGTCTGGCCGGCAACAGTTTGGCCGGCAACAGTTCGGTCAACCGGCGCTGCCGCTGAGCCAGGCGGCGAACTGGTCGATCGTCTGGTCGGCAATGGCCTGCATGGTCGCGGGCGCCACCGTGGGCCAGCCTTCGCCGCTGCCGGACGCAGGCGCCTTCTGCTGGCCATTGATGCGGTGCAGGCGATTGCCGGAGGGGTCGTAAATATCCCAGACATAGATGACGGTCGTGTCCTTGCCCTCGGACATCGTCGAAAAATAGCCTTTCAGCACATGCGTGGCCGTCTGGTCCGTGCTGCCGACAAGCGTCAGGCCGCGCTGCCGGGCACGGGTCTGCAGCTCCGCCGTCAGGGGCGCCGCAGCCTCCACGGACGCGCCGACGATCGGCGCCACCTGCAGCCGCGTCCTGGCGAGGACGGCGGTCTGGGTGGACGTTGCGGGCGTCACGGATGTCGCCGTGGTCGAAGGAGCCGGTGCGGTCGTGGTCGGAGACGTGGCCGTTGTCGATGAGCCCTGCGGGGCAGGCAAAGACTGGGCCGAGCTCGCCGGCGGGGTGATGGCCGAAGGTTCCAGTACGTCCTTGGCGTTGGTGCAGGCGCCAAGCGCCAGCGCCGCAAGCAATGACACGGTCGTCACCCGCGATCGTCTCATTTGCCTGAAAACTCCCTACTGGCGAACGCCCCCGCGTGAACCAACCATTATGGATTCACTGCACGATCAAGTCGAGATCATGGCGCGACAGCGGCTTCGGCGCCGATTCCGTGGTCAGGTAGGTGCGGCCAAGCGTCATTGCGGTCTCGGTCTCGGAGTCCATGATGATCATATGCGCGAACAGCGTCATATTGGGTGCGATCGGTTCGGTGTTGCCCTGGTAGAACATCGGCATGTCCATCCAGGACGGCGTGAAGCGGGCGCCGACCGAATAGCCGCAGGCGTTCAGCCGGTGCTTGGTCAGATTGTGCGCTTCGAGCGTGCGGGCATGCGCGTCGAAGACATCGCCGAAGGTGTTGCCTGGCGTCATCGCCTTTTCGACCGCGAGCAGGGCGGCGCGGGAAGCGTCGAACAATTCCTGGTGACGCTTCGACACCTTGCCGGTCAGAACGGTGCGCATCATGGGGGCATGATAGTGGTGGAAGACGCCGGCCCATTCGAGCGTCAGCTGGTCGTTCTTGGTGAGCTTGCGGCGGCCGGCCTTGTAGCGGCAGAGCAAGGCATCGGGGCCGGAGCCGATGATGTATTCGTTGGCGGGATAGTCGCCGCCGCCGGCAAAGACCGCGCCCTGCATGGCGGCGAGGATGAGCCCTTCGTCACCGCCCTGCTTGATCAGGGGCAGGGCGGCGTCCAGCGCGTCGTCGGAAAGATTGGCGGCCTTTTCCGCCTTGGCGACCTCGGCCGGGCTCTTGAACAAGCGCAGGCGGCCGACGATGCCGGAAGCATCGGCGATCTGGCCGAAGGTCTGCAATTGCTCGTCGAGGCGGCGGCCATTGTAGGCGGTCAGGCCGTGGGTGTCGTATTCGACGCCGATACGGGCGCCGAGCAGGTCGAGGTCGTTGAGCAGGTTGCGCAGGTCGATCGCCGGGTTGGCGCCCTGACGATCGGTCCACAGAACGATGTTTTCGATGGTCGAGGTGTGGCGCGCCTGCCTGAGATCGGCCGAACGGGTGAGCAGCACCATCGAACCGTCGGCCTTCACCGCCAGGCACTGGAAGAAGCAGAAGCCGAACGTGTCGTAGCCGGTCAGCCAGTACATGCTCTCCTGCGCGAACAACAGCACGGCGTCGAGCTTCTTCTCGGCCATCTCGATCAGCAGCCGGTCGCGCCGCGCGTCGAATTCCGAACGTTCGAAATACAGCGCCATTACTCTTTCTCCAGGACGATTGCCGAAACCTGGCGCCCGTAATCCGCTTCCTTGCGGTGTGTGGTGCGCCGATAGGAATAGAAAAGGTCTTCTTCCGCGTAAGTGCAGCGGCCAAGGCCCTCGGCGGTCACGCCGGCCTTGCGCAGCCGGTCGACCGTATATTGGTTGAGGTCGAACATCGAGTGGCCGGCGGTCCTCGATGGCCTGAAATATCGCTGGGTGCCGACATCGGCCTCGACGAAGCGGGCGACGAATTCCGGCCCGACCTCGTAATTGTCGGGGCTGATGGAAGGACCGAGCACCGCCACGATGCGTTCGCGGCTGGCGCCGAGGCTCTCCATCGCGGCGACGGTGTTCTCGAGCACGCCGGTGAAAGCGCCCTTCCAGCCCGCATGGGCGGCACCGATGACGCGCGCCTCGGCGTCGGCGAACAACACCGGCCCGCAATCGGCGGTCGAGGCGCCGATGGCGATGCCCGGACGGTCGGTGACGATGGCATCGGCTTTCGGGCGAGGGCCCGCGAAGGGCTCCCTGGCGACAACGACATCCGGCGAGTGTATCTGGTGCGCGGTCAACAGATGATCCGCCGGCACGCCCATCCAGTCGGCAACGCGTCGCCGGTTCTCGGCGACCAGTCTCTGATCGTCGCTGGAGCCCGTGCCGATGTTGAGCCCCCGATAGATGCCGTCGGAGACGCCGCCGATGCGGGTGAAATAGCCGTGGCGCATGCCTTGCGCCTTTTCAAGCAGCGGCGAGCGTACTGGATCGGGTCTGGTCTGATTCAGCATGGTTGGGTTTGTCGTCCGTGCAAGGCGGTTTCGTCAAGGCGAAGTTCGGACGACAAGCAGGACCAGGCGGCAGGACGCGCCTGCCGGCTCAAGCCGCTCTCGTCGCCGGCAGGATCTTCATAACCTTGAAAAGCTCGCCCATCGTGTCGGGGCCGGCCAAGCGTTCGACCGCGTCGGAAATGGCTTGACGGGCTTGCTCATCAGCGTTCTCACCGAGCGCGCCGGCGCGCTCGATCAAGCCCATGCCAAGCAGGAATTCTCCCTGTGTCGTCATCTCGACACGAAGCCCATGAGGATGGACCGCTGTCGCAAGGGCGGCGAAATCGACATGCGATGTGAGATCGGCCTCGCCGGGGCCGGCCAGCACGTCTTCATGCCGATGCCGGCGCAAGGCCTGCAAGGTGTCGCCGATGCCAGGCTGCAAATGGCCGTAGTCGATAAAGAGGCCCGCGCCGCCCTGGGCAGCGATGCGCGCCGCGATCGCCGACATCAGTGCTGCACGGGCCGGCGCCACCTCGGCGATCGCGCCTTCGGGCGCGCCGGAGGCATCTTCGGGCAACAGCGTGGGATCGAGCGAGCCGGCGCTGGCAAAGAAGCGCAGCTCGTCATTGTCGTCGAGGCCGACCACGCGCTCGCGCCAGCTTTCGCCGACATGCACGAATTGCCGGATCGGCACGGCATCGAACAATTCGTTGCCGACGATGAACAGCGGCTGCCGCGGCAGCGTGTCGATGGTCTGGTGCCAGTCCAGCTTTGCGTCTTGGCCGGCAAGCGTCTCTCTTTGGATTTCGACAAGGCGCGGGCTGGTCTCGACGAGGGCAAACGAGGCCTTGCCGGTAAGTGCCGGGTCGAGCCGCGACCAGGTGCGCAGCATGTCCTTCATCAAGGTGCCGCGGCCGGGGCCGATCTCGGCGACGGTCGCGGGCAGCGGCCGGCCGGCGTCCTGCCAGGCCTGGTAGAGCCAGACCGCGACGAGCTCGCCGAACATCTGGCTGATCTCGGGTGCGGTGATGAAGTCGCCGCCGGCGCCGAAGGGCTCGCGCGTGGTGTAGTAGCCCGCGTCGGGATCGAACAGGCAGAGCGCCATATATTCGCTGACCGGGATCGGCCCCGTCGCGCCGATCAGGCCCTTGATGCGCTCCTTCAGCCGGGTCATGCCGCCTGCGGTTGCGCCATCGGCTTTGCGGTGACCATGGCCCAGATGCCGGCCAGCACCATCGGCGTGGACAGGATCATGCCCATGGTCAGCCAGTTGGTGCCGAGCAGGTAGCCGAGCTGCTGGTCGGGCTCGCGGAAGAACTCGACGAAGATGCGCGACAGGCCGTAGCCGCAGATGAAGGCACCGCCGACGAAGCGCGGCGTTTTCAGCTTGAGGCGCGAATGGGTGAGGAAACGCAGGACCAAGAACAGCACCAGGCCTTCGAGCAAGGCCTCGTAGAGTTGGCTGGGGTGGCGGGTGAATGGCCCGCCATTGGGGAATTCGATCGCCCATGGCACGTCCGACGGCCGGCCCCAGAGCTCGGAATTGATGAAGTTGGCGACACGCACAAGGCCGAGCCCAACCGGCACGCCGGCCGACACCACATCGAACAGCGTCCAGGTGTGGATGCGGCGCTTGAGCGAAAACAGCGTCATGGCAAGGATGACGCCGAGAAGGCCGCCATGAAACGACATTCCGCCCTGCCAGACGGCGAAGATGTCGAGCGGATGCGCGATGTAGCGTGGCAGGTCGTAGAAGAGCACGTAGCCGGTGCGTCCGCCGAGCACCACGCCGATCGCCGCCCAGACGATGAAGTCGTCGAGGTCCTCGGGTTTCATCGGCAGGCGGCCGTCCGGCCAGAGGCGAGGATTGGTGACGAGGCGCTTGGCATACCACCAGGCGAACAGGATGCCGACGATATAGCCGACGCCGTACCAATGCACCGCCAGCGGCCCGATGTTGACGATGACCGGATCGATGTTGGGGAAGGGCAGGGAGGCCAGCGGCAGCAGGAAATATTCGCTCAAAACGGGGTCCCCGGTGACGGTCACAATGGGCGCGGACCATGCGGCAGGGTTTTGGCGGGGTCAAGGCAGGGTCAATGTCGCAGCCGACCGTCACGTCTCAGGGAACAGGATCCGCTCATAATCCGTCGCGCCGTGAAGGATATGTAGCACTTCGACGGCATCTATATGGAGGCGGAAGAAAATCAGGTAATTGCCGTACACCCGACGGCGGATGCCGGAGGACTGATGGCGTGGGACCAACTGACAACGTTCCGGCATTGTGCATAGTTCAATGCAGGCATTGCGCAATTCGCGAACGAAGGTCATCGCCCGGAATGGGTTGTCGCTGGCGATGTGATCGCCGATAGCCTCAAGGTCACCCTCGGCCTGGTCGGTAAATACCAGCAGTTTCACCTACGCTTCTCGGCCATCGCCTTATATTTGCTCTCCAGGCGATCGAACACGTCCGCGGCAGGCTTCACGCGTCCCGCGTCTGCGTCAGCGATGCCTCGCGCGAGGGCCGCATCGAGCGTGGCGAGGCGTTTCTCCCTTTCTTCGACGAGGCGGACACCTTCGCGCAACACCTCGCTTTTCGAATTGTAGCGACCGGTTTTGACGAGTCGGTTCACGACGTCTTCCAGGCGGTCACCGAGATCTGCACTGATTGCCATGACATGCTCCCTAGGGACTCTTGTCGACATAATAATAGTTATTGAGCGGTGCGCCAACATGAACCGCTCGTCATCAGACACGCTTGCATTCCGCGGCGCGCGCCACTACGTCAAAACGACAAAGCGAGGATCTGCCATGTCGACCGGACCGAACCGCATTCTCGACGAATTCGCAAAAATCATGACCGATGCCGCGGGTGCCGCGCAGGGCGTGCGGCGCGAAGTGGAGACGGCGTTCCGGGCTCAGGCCGAGCGCATGCTGAATTCCATGGATGTGGTGCAGCGTGAAGAGTTCGAGGCCGTGCGCGAGATGGCGGTCAAGGCGAGGGAAGACAACATCCAGCTGGCGACGCGCGTCGAGGCGCTCGAGGCCAAGCTCGCCGAATTGACCGGACAAGCCGCACCTGCGGGTGCTGCAAAGCCGCGCGCAAAAAAATAATCGTTAAACTTTTCCACATAGCGCGATCCGAAAAATCGCTTTGCCGTGAATCGCTTACCGGCATTGCATGAATCTCCGTGACAGCCACCTTTCCACATGCGGATGACTCAGTGCGAAAAATTGGGCTGTTCACGCGACTCCCGATCAATAGACTGAATTTGTTGCATGATTCGAAGCAGGGTCATGCGCCGGGCGGTGGGGTCCGGTTGGGTCTTTGCGTTGGAAAGTCCTGACCGTCCGAGTTCTAGACAAGATTGTTCGTCGTGTGTGCCCCGCGGAGCGTGTGGCGCTCCCCTGAACACAGGAAGCATTCATGGAACTCCTCGAACTCGAATTCTCCCGCGAAATCCACCCGGTGGACGTCATCGAGCAGGTGGCCCACAACAACGACTGGTCCTTCGAGCGCGCCGGCGACGACGAGATTTCGATTTCGGTGGCCGGCAGCTGGACCGACTACCATGTCTCCTTTTCCTGGATGGAGGATTTCGAGGCGCTGCATCTGGCCTGCGCCTTCGACATCAAGGTGCCGGAGACGCGCGCGCTGGAAGTGATGCGGCTGCTTTCGCTGATCAACGAGCAGATGCTGTTCGGGCATTTCGATCTGTGGGAGCAGGAAGGCGCGATCATGTTCCGGCAGTCGCTGCTGCTTGCCGGTGGGGTCGAGCCCTCGAGCCAGCAGGTCGAGGTGCTGCTGTCCTCGGCGCTGGAGGCCTGCGAATGCTATTTCCAGGCCTTCCAGTTCGTCGTCTGGTCGGGTACATCGGCCAAGGACGCGCTATCCAGCGTGCTCTTCGAGACCCACGGAAACGCCTGAGCCAGGCCGATATCGCCGATGAGTTCCAGCAGCGAGCGCAAGCCCGAGATCAGCTTTGCCGATTTCGACCGTGTCGACATTCGTGCCGGCACGATCGTCGAGGCCGAGCCGTTTCCGGAGGCGCGCAAGCCGGCGATCAAGCTGAAGATCGATTTCGGTCCGGCGATCGGGGTGAAGAAGTCGTCGGCGCAGATCACCAAATACTACGCGCCGGAAACGCTGATCGGCCGCCAGGTCTTCGCGGTGGTCAATTTCCCGCCGCGCCAGATCGGCCCGTTCATGTCGGAAGTGCTGACGCTCGGCTTTCCCGACGAAGAAGGCGCGGTCGTGCTCGGCGCCATCGAACGCAAGGTGCCGGACGGCGGGCGTTTATTCTAGGACGAGCCTGGGGCGACCTGGAGCCAGCTGATCCTGATCGGCACGCTTGCGCGGCATTCCCAGCGCTTCGTCGACCACGTCGAGAAACATTTCGGCGCAGGCCTGCCAGCTGTAGCGCATCGCGCGCTGGCGTGCCTCGGCGCGATCGACGTGAAGCGCCTTCATCGCCGCCTCGCCCAGATCGTTCGATACAGCCCCCCCGATGCCATCGCCGACAATGTCGATCGGTCCGGTCACTGGATAGGCGGCGACGGGCGTTCCGCTGGCCAGCGCCTCGATGATGACGTTGCCGAAGGTGTCGGTGCGGCTCGGGAAGACGAAGACGTCGGCCGACGCATAGATCTCGGCCAGCTCGTCGTTCGGGCGGTGGCCGAGGAAATTCGCTTTGGGATAGCGCGCCTTGAGCTTTGCCAGCTCCGGTCCTTCGCCGACGATAACCTTGCTGCCGGGCAAATCGAGATCGAGGAAGGCGGTCAGGTTCTTTTCGATCGCGACGCGGCCGACGCACAGGAAGACCGGGCGGGGAAATCCGGTTTCCTTGCGCTTGTCGGGACGAAAATGGTCGGTGTCGACGCCGCGCGTCCAGGGCCTCAGCTTGTTGAAGCCACGCGCCGCGAGATCGTCCGCCAGCGATTGCGTCGCGACGAGCGTGCCCTGTCCGGAATTGTGGAAGTCGCGCAGCCAATTGTAGGCCCAACTCTCCGGCACCGGCAGGCGGGCGCTGAGATATTCGGGAAAGCGCGTGTGGTAGCTGGTGGTGAAGGGGCGGCCGATCCTTCGGCAATGACGGCGCGCCATGATGCCGAGCGGACCCTCGGTGACGATGTGGATGTGGTCGGCCTTGGCGGCCTCGATCATACGCGCGACATGGCCCGGCGTCGTCAATGCGAGCCGGATGTCGGGATAGGTCGGCATCGGCAAGGTGCGAAAGAGGTTCGGCGTCAGGAAATCGAGCTCGACGTCGAAGGGTTTCAGCGCCTCGGTGAGACGTTCCAGCGTGTGCACCACGCCATTGACCTGAGGCCGCCATGCGTCGGTGACCATCAGGATCCGCATGGCGATCCCGATACGCGTGGCGATCCCGATACGCATGGCGATCCTTTGCCGCGATAATTCCTGGGCGCGCCGGCGCCTTGCCGGAACGGCAACCAGGCAGCAGGCCGCGCCTCGCTCCAGCGCGCCCGGGCAGGGGCCGGATCGAAGCGGGGCGGCAGGGCCGAATCAACAAGGGTCACGCGCTTCATGCGCGCTCTTGACCATGATTTCATGACGGGCGGATGAAGCCTGTCTTTTGATTGAGCATGATCTTGTCCGAAAACCGGCTTCCACTTTTCGGGATCATGCTATGGCTACGCGGGCACCTTGATGACGGCACGCAGGCCGCCGAGCGGGCTGTCCTCGAGGCCGATGTCGCCGCCGTGGCTGCGGGCGATGTCGCGGGCGATCGACAGGCCAAGTCCGGTGCCGCTGGCGTCGAGGTTGCGCGCCTCGTCGAGCCGCAGGAAAGGCTTGAAAACCTCTTCGCGCTTGTCGGGTGCGATGCCGGGGCCGTCGTCGTCGATGGTGACGGTGAGCGAGCCGCGGCCGTGATTGGCGTGGACCTCGACGGTCTTGGCATAGCGGAAGGCATTGCCGATGACGTTCGACAGCAAACGGGCAAAGGCGTTCGGCCGCACATGCACGGTCGGATCGCCGGTCAGCGTCGTCGTGAGCCTGCAGCCGCGCAATTGCGCTTCCTCGCCGAGTTTCTGGAAATAGGTTTCGAGATCGAAACGGCCGGTGTCCTCCGCCCCCTCGCCGCGGGCAAAGGAAAGATAGCCCTCCAGCATCGACTGCATGTCGTCGATGTCCTGGTTCAGCGCCGCCTTGGTCTCGGATTTGCCGCCGGCCAGCGCCAGCTGCAGCTTGAAGCGGGTGAGGATGGTCCTGAGGTCATGGCTGACACCGGTCAGCATGGCGGTGCGCTGCTCGATCTGGCGCTCGATGCGCTCACGCATCTGGATGAAGGCGAAGCCGGCACGACGCACTTCCTCGGCGCCGCGCGGGCGGAAGTCGCGCGGCATCGGCCGCCCCTTGCCGAAACTCTCGGCGGCCTCGGCCAGCGTCAGGATCGGCCTTATCTGGTTGCGCAGGAACGGCACCGCGATCATCAGCAGAACCAGCGAGGTGCCGACCATCCAGATCAGGAAGATGTGGGTGTTCGAGGCATAGGCCTGGCTGCGCCGCACGAAAACGCGCAGCACCTTGCCTTCCAGCTGGACGCGGACCTCGACGATGTTGGAATTGCCGACCGTGTCGATCCAGAAGGGCCGGTTGATCTGCCTGGTGATCTCCGACGACAGCGCCTCGTCGAGGATGGAAAAGAACGGCTTCGGGCCGGGCGGCGGCAGCGGGTCGGGCGGCAGAAGGTCGACCTTCAGCTGCATGCGGTCCTGGGCGACGCGGATGATATTGGCGTAGTCGGCGTCGTGCGGATAGGTCTCCATCATGTCGATGATGGCGGCGATGTCGCGCACAGTCGCTTGCGACAGGCGCTGGGTGACCGTCTGCCAGTGACGCTCCATGAAGACGAAGGCGACCACCGACTGCAGCAGGATCATCGGCGCGATCACGATGATCAGCGAGCGGGCATAGAGCCGCTTCGGCATGTAGAGCGCGACAAGGCGCCAGAACCGGTTCCAGGCGCGCGGCATCGCCCTCAGCGTTCGCAGCGCGAGATCGCCGGGGCCGCCCCCTTCAGGCTGTTCCAGTTGCGTGGTCGCCATTCGCCCTTCCGCTCGTCGATGGCCTGTTCAGCAAAGGGCCTTCGACGGTAACTTATTCGACGCTGAGCCGATACCCAATACCGCGCACCGTCTGCAGCCAGACCGGATTGGACGGATCGCGCTCGATCTTGCGGCGCAGCCGGTTGATCTGCACATCGATGGTCCGCTCGCCGACATCCGATTCATCGCCCACCAGCTCATGGCGCGGTATGGTCTCGCCCGCCCGCGCGGCGAAGATCGCGAGGATCTCCTGCTCGCGGTCGGTCAGCTTAAGCGCCTCGCCGCCGCGCTTCAATTCGCGCTTGGCGATCTGGAACGTGTAGGGCCCGAACACCAGCTGCTCCACCTTCGGCGTCGCCGCCGGTCCGCCACGGCGCAGGATGTTGTTGATGCGCAGGATCAGCTCGCGCGGATCGAACGGTTTCGGCAGGTAATCATCGGCGCCGGCTTCCAGCCCGGTGATGCGGCTGTCGGTCTCGGACAGCGCCGTCAGCATCAGGATCGGCACGTTCTTTTCGGCGCGCAGCGCCTTGGTGAGGTCGACACCGGTCTCGCCCGGCATCATGACATCGAGCACCAGAAGGTCGAAGTCGAGGCCGGCGAGCTTGCGCCTGGCCTCGCCGGAATTGCCGGCCACGGTGACGCGAAAGCCGTTCTCGGACAGATACTGCTTGAGCAGGTTGCGGATACGCGTGTCGTCGTCGACGACCAGAAGATGCGGCGCGTCATCGTCGGGTGCTGACGGATGATCGACCTTCTCAATGGTCTCCATGGTTCTTCCCCGATGTTTGCGCAGGCACAATGTCGATCTGCGCTCTTAGTTCCGGATTGACCATCGCTTCCAGGAAGCGCTCGATCGTGGCGCGTTCGGTGGCTCCGGAGTCCTCCAATGCCGCACGGATGCGGCGCGACTGTGGCCGCGCCAACGCCAAGGCCAGCGCGCGACCCTTGGCGGTCGGGTAGAGTTCGCGCTGCCGCCGGTCGCGCGGACCCTGCACCTGGACGATATGGTCGGTGTCGATCAACTGCTTCAAGACCCGCGCGAGGCTCTGCTTGGTGATCTTGAGCACATCGAGCAGTTCGGCGACGGTGAGGCCCGGCCTGCGGTTGACGAAGTGCAGCACGCGATGATGGGCGCGGCCGAAGCCGTAATCGGCCAGGATCTGGTCCGGATCGGAGGTGAAATCGCGATAGGCGAAGAAAAACAGTTCGATGATGGCGAAATCGATGCCGTCCTCATCGGCGATCGCCGTCCTGATCGGTTTACCGGCTGCGGGGCTCGTCATCATTCCTCCATGCGAGGCGGGAATTATGTCAGTACTATTGACGTAATTTCCGGGCAATGATAATTTTTGACAAGCTTTTCGGCGGATTGCGAACAAAAAGGCAAGAGGAAGCCGTTTTTCCGGAACTTCCTGAGTTTGCCACGGATTGAATATCCGCCTACGTTTCAAGCATTGGCCAGTGTTTCGGATCCTGTGGCGGGGTCGGTTCGAAAGGCCATAAACACAACGATTTGCGGGCACCCGCCCGCGGGAGGTTTCCATGGCATCCGTTCCCTTCGATCAATTGGACGGCTTCATCTGGATGAACGGCGAGTTCGTCAAATGGGCCGACGCCAAGATCCATGTTCTGACCCATGGCCTGCACTATGCCAGCGCCGTCTTCGAGGGCGAGCGCGCCTATGGCGGCCAGATCTTCAAGCTGACCGAGCACAATGAGCGCCTGCATGAATCGGCGCGCCTGCTCGGCTTCAAGATTCCCTATCCGGTCGCCGAGATCGACGAGGCCTGCCGCACGCTGTTGAAGAAACAGGGTTTCCAGGACGCCTATGTGCGCCCGATCGCCTGGCGCGGCAGCGAGCAGATGGGCGTTTCGGCGCAGAACAACCGTATCAACTGCGCCATCGCCATCTGGCAGTGGCCGAGCTATTTCGACCCCGCGCAGAAGCTCAAGGGCATCCGCCTCGATGTCGCCGAATGGCGCCGGCCGGATCCGCGCACCGCGCCGTCCAAGTCGAAGGCCGCGGGCCTCTACATGATCTGCACGCTGTCCAAGCACGCCGCCGAGGCCAAGGGCTACGCCGACGCCATGATGCTCGATTGGCGCGGCCAGGTGGCGGAAGCCACCGGCGCCAACATCTTCTTCGTCAAGGACGGCAAGATCCATACGCCCACGCCCGACTGCTTCCTCGACGGCATAACCCGTCGCACGGTGATCGGCCTGGCGAAGGATCGCGGTTTCGAATTGATCGAGCGCGCCATCATGCCTGAGGACCTCGAAGGTTTCGAGCAGTGCTTCCTCACCGGGACGGCGGCCGAGGTCACGCCGGTTTCGGAGATCGGTCCGTACCGATTCGAGGTTGGCGAGATCGCCAAGACGTTGATGAACGACTATTCCGCCGCGGTGCAGCCAAAGCATGCGATTGCCGCAGAATAGCGTTTAGTCACAGCTTTTTTGTGCAATAGGGGTGGTTTTCGGGCCGCCCCTTTTATTTAAGCACCCGCGCATTTGACTTTCGAACAATTCGGCGTCTCATGATGGCGTCGGCCCGAGGAGGCTGGCGGCTATGGAGGGACTAGATACATGGATACGAACACGCTCGTTGCGATCGTTATTCAGGTGATTACAGGTGTTATCGGCGGTCAGGCAGTCGGCGCGGCGCTGAAGCAGGCGGCGCTGGGTCAGCTTCCTAAAATCCTCGGCGGCGCGATTGGTGGCGTCGGCGGCGCGGCCATCCTGGGCAGCCTGCTCGGTGGCGGTGCGGTCGATCCGGCGGCGGCCGCGGCAACGGCCGGTGGACTGGGTAGCGCGCTGAACATTCAAAACATCGTTGGCGGCGCCGGCGGCGGCGCCATCCTGACCGCCATCATCGGCGCGGTCATGGGTGCCATGAAGAAATAAGGCCCAGGTTTACCCTCGGGCCTCAGCATGGGCGGCTCCGGCCGCCCATTTCTTTTCTGGATCAGGATGACCTTTCGTTGGATCACCATCCTGATCTAACTCTTTGCTGGAGCCGTCGCTTCGCTCGACGGTGGACGCGGCCCGCCATGGCCTCTACATCAGGGCGACACTGGGAGCGGTTCACCGTTTCACGGAAACGGCAAACCGCCCTCTCTCTTTGTCCTTGTCGCAATTCCGGACTGGAGCTACGGCGAAGGCGCCGAGCCTAACCGTGTCGCACTTTTCCTGGACTTGCTCGAGAAAGGAAAGCCATGGGTCAGCTCAATGCCGGCATCGTGCCGGTCACGCCCTTCCAGCAGAACTGCACCATCCTGTTCGACATGGACGACAAGAGCGGCGTCGTCGTCGATCCCGGCGGCGATGTCGACAAGATACTGTCGGTGCTGAAGGACAATGCCATCACCGCCGGCGCGATCTGGATCACGCACGGCCATATCGACCACGCCGGCGGCGCGATGGACCTGAAGGATGCGCTGGGCATCGACATCATCGGCCCGCATGAGGCCGACAAACCACTGCTTGCCAATCTCGAGAACCAGGCCAAGCGCTTCGGCCTCACCGATCCGGTGCGCAATTGCGTGCCGGACCGTTTTCTGACCGAAGGCGAGGTCGTGTCCTTCGGCGGCCATCAGTTCGAGGTGCTGCATTGCCCGGGGCATGCGCCTGGCCATGTCGTCTACTACAACCGGGCGGCCAAGTTCGCGCATGTCGGCGACGTGCTGTTCCGGGGCTCGATCGGGCGCACCGATCTGCCCGGCGGCGACCATGCCGCGCTGATCGCCTCGATCAAGGACAAGCTTCTGCCGCTTGGCGACGACATCGGTTTCATCTGCGGCCATGGCCCGGGCAGCCGCTTTGGCGACGAGCGGCGGACCAATCCGTTTCTGACCTGACCTTCAAAAAGAAAAGCGCCGCTGTGGGCGGCGCTTTTCTTGGGCAGGGAACCCAGGCGATGTTCGACCGAATCCGGTCAGTTGGCGACGCAGAAATGCTGGTCGCCGTCATTGCCGGTGAAGGTGCCGGTCCGGGAATTGAAGCTGCGGTAGCGGTCCGAGCAATACTCGTACCAGGCCCGGGTCCACGGCTCGGCATAGCGGTCGGCATAGACGACGCGCGGTTGCTGCACGTAGTAGCGACGCACCGGCCGGTCGACATAATAGTCGTCACCATACGCCGGTTCGTAATATCTCGGTCCGGGATTGGCGAGCGCGCTGCCGATCAGGGCGCCTGCCGCGAGGCCGACGACACCGGCAGCGAGGGCGTCACCGCCGTGACTACGATGATGGTGCCAGCGCCAGTCGTCGGCATTGGCCGCCGAGAAGGTGGCCAAGGTGGTCGCGGCAATGCCTGCGGTCAGGATGGCGGTCTTGAGAAAGCGGTTCATTTTCGGTCTCCTTCGCGCCGGCCCGGGCATTTTTTCGGGGGATACGGACCGGCTTTAGCAAAGGTTAATAGAAGACCGTGGCTGAACGGAGGCTGAACGGAAGTCGGCGCAAACGATTTTTCGTGGCTTGCCGATTTTCAAGCCCGGGCGACTTTTGGAGCCTGGGCGATTTTTTTGAAGCCGGGGCGACTTTTCCGGACCTGGGCACAATCCACTCAGGGCGGGAGCGGTCCCGCCTGAAAGGCCTCCGTCGGATCCGTCGTGAGCTGGCTTAGCCGATCGACAGATTGACGGCCTTCGGACCCTTGCCGCGCTTGTCCGGCTCGGTGTCGAATGTCACTTTCTGCCCATCCTCAAGACCGGGAAGGCCCGACGCCTGCACAGCCGAGATATGGACGAAGACATCCTTCGCGCCATCATCGGGCGTGATGAAGCCGAAGCCCTTGGCATGGTTGAAGAATTTGACGGTGCCGGTCTGCGGCATGGGAAACTCCTTTGATCCCATCAAGTCAAGTCTCGGGCCGGCAAACTGCCCGAGAGGAAATTTGTCCTTTATTTTAGCGCTATCGGCAAGAGAAAGTTTTCGCCTGCCGATCCAAGCATTTGCGCGCAAAAAAGGCGCGACCGTTTCGGTCGCGCCTTCGCAATTTCAGGCCTGTCCAGAAGCCGGTTCATGATCCTGCCGCACCATTGCGTCCGCAAGGGCAGGCTGTTCCGGCGATCAGGCGGCGCGCAGGTTGACCGCCTTCGGGCCTTTGCCCATGCGGTCCGGCTCGACGTCGAAGGTGACCTTCTGGCCGTCGACCAGCGTGCGCAGGCCAGAGGCCTCGATCGCGGAAATGTGGACGAACACGTCCTTGGCGCCACCATCCGGCGTGATGAAGCCGAAGCCTTTGGTGGCATTGAAGAACTTTACGGTACCGGTCTGGGCCATTGGGGAAACTCCTTCACCCGTGTCAGTCTTGTGGTTCGCCCGCTGCCTCGCGCCTCGGGCAAATCCCGGTGGTTGCTTCGGCGGTCATGCATTCGCGCATGGTCAAACCCCCCGCCGAAAAACGGGGTTGTCAGAGATTCACACTTATCGGGGAAAGGTCGTCCAAAACGTTCCGCTCTCCGGGTCGCAAATGCCCGAACATGATTTTTATTACACGGAAACGTGATGCTTGCAAGACGACGCTCGCGGGCGGCCAGCGGCGCGTCCAACGCTGGGGCCTCGATAGCCCCGGCCTCATCACCGGTCATCGGCCAGGGACGGGCCAAGCATGGGCCAGAATGAGGGTAGCGACCATGGGTCGTGCGCTCCACAAACGATGGTTGCGTTTACCGCGCAGGATGCGAGGATATCGCGAGCCGGCATCACGCGCCGGGATGGAGGAGGGACATATGCGGCTTCTTGCGGTCTCGCGGCAGGGCGTCGTCATTTTCATGCTGTCCGCGCTGCTGGCAGCCTGCACCGTCGTCGTCGACGATGGGCCGCGCCCGCGGCCGCCCCGGCCACATCCGCAGCTCTGCACCATGCAATACGAACCGGTCTGCGCGCGGCGCGGCGGCGACCGCCAGACCTTCGCCAATGCCTGCCTGGCCGAAAGGGAAGGCTACCGCATCGTGCGCGACGGTCCTTGCCGCGACGGCGGCGGCGGTGGCGGGGAGCAGACGTTCTGCACGCGCGAATACGCGCCGGTCTGCGCCAGGCGACATGGGCAAGTGCGCACCTTCCCGAACGCATGCGAGGCCCGCGCGGCGGACTATCGCATCGTCGGCGACGGGCCGTGCTGAGAAGACCGCGGTGTCCATCCGCGCAAATGGACACCGCGACGCGCGCAGACGCTTTGTCTTGAATCTCTTGCCCGCATGGCTTAGGTCCGGCGGACCAACAAATACGGCAGGTTTCCCATTAGCAAAGATCACAGAAGAGCGGCAAACGCCGGCGGCAGGCCAGGTGGCTCGGCCAGCCCGCTCGACCCGTATGTGCAAAAGGCGCTGCAACTGCATCAGGCGGGGCGCCGCCAGGAGGCCGAGGCGTTCTACCGGCAGGTGCTGGGGCAGCAGCCGAACCATGCCGCCGCGCTGCATTTCCTCGGATTGCTTCTGCACCAGACCGGCAGGAGCGAGGAAGGGCTCGATCTCATCGAGCAGTCGGTGACGCTGCAACCCGAGAATGCCGACTTCCTCAACAATATGGGCACGGTCATGCGCGACCTCGGGCGCGTCGCCGCCGCGGTCGATTTCTTCCGCGGCGCGGTCGATATCCGGCCCGACCAACTGGCCGCGCGCGACAATCTCGGTTCGTCGCTGACGCAGCTCGGGCAGTTGGACGCCGCCGAGGAGATCTATCGCGGCACGATCGGCCGCAACCCGTTCCATGTCCGCGCGCGTGTCGGTCTCGCCGAAACGCTGCAGGAAGCCGGGCGGCTGGACGAGGCGATCAAGCTGTTCCGCGAGGCGCTGTCGATCCGGCCGAAGGACGCCGAGCTGCTCTACGGGCTGAGCGTCGCGATGATGGAGAAGGGCAAGCTCGACGAGGCAACCGATCTGGCCCGCCAGGCGCTGGCGATCGCCCCGAACATGGCGAAGGCCTGGCTGCTGCTCACGCAGGTCAAACACCAGACCGAGCGCGACAAGGAGCTTTCCGGCATGGAGGCCGAGCACGCCAAGGCGCCGCAGGGCAGCCTCGCGCGCATGCAACTCTCCTTCGGCCTGGGCAAGGTCAATGACGACCTCAAGGACTATGGCCGCGCTTTCGACTATTTCGCCGAGGGCAATGCCATCCGCCGCAAGGCGATCAACTACGATCCCGCGCGCACACGCGGCGAATTCGAGGCGATGAAGGCGGCCTTCGACACAGCCTTCTTCGAAAAGCACAAGCCAAGCGGCATTTCCGACGACACGCCGATCTTCGTCGTCGGCATGCCGCGTTCCGGCACCACGCTGGTCGAGCAGATCATCGCCAGCCACAGCCAGGTCTTTGGCGCCGGCGAGTTGAACATCCTGAAGACGGCCGTCGGCAAGCAGTTTCCGATGAGCATGCCGGGCGGCTTTCCCGCCGGCATCGCCGACATGCCCGACAAGGCCTTCGCCGAGGCCGGCCAGGCCTATCTCGAGATGCTGCATAGCCGCTATCCGGGCTGCCGTCACGTCACCGACAAGATGCCGGGCAACTTCCTTCTGGTCGGCTTCCTGCACATGATGCTGCCGAAGGCCAAGATCGTCCATTGCGCGCGCGACGCAGCGGCGACGTGCCTGTCGATCTTCAAGGTGCATTTCCGCGGCGACAGCCATCGTTATGGCTATGATCTCGGCGAGCTCGCCGACTTCCATAACCTCTACACCGACATCATGGCGCATTGGCACAAGGTGCTGCCAGGAGTCGTGCACGATGTGCGCTACGAGGATTTCGTCGCCGACCAGGAAGGGCAGACACGGGCGCTGATGGCGCATCTCGGCCTGCCCTGGGACGACAAGGTGCTGTCGTTCCACGAGACGGACCGGCCGGTGCGTACCGCATCGGCGGCGCAGGTGCGCCAGCCGATGTATCAGGGCTCGGTCGATCTGTGGAAGCGTTATGGGGACCGGCTGAAGCCGCTGCTGGATAAGCTGGGCTGATATTGAGGTGAGGCCGGCCTGCGAACGGCCTCTCGGCTTCGTCATCCACGGGCGGAGCGGAAGCGAAGCGGACGCGCAGACCCGAGGATCCATGCCGTGACCTCACGCGAAGGGTAAGGCGGCGCAGAACAGAGATCGTTCTGCGCCGCGGTGACGCTCATAGGTAACGGAATGGATCCTATGGTCTGCGCTGCGTCGCTTCGCTCCTTGCTTCGCCATAGGATGACGAAGCGATAGGCTGTACCCTTACAGCTCCAAGAACGGCTGGAAGCCGCCGAAGATCATGCGCTTGCCGTCGAAGGGCATGGCGGACCAGTCCATCTTGAGACGCTCGTCGGCCATCACCTTGGCCATGACCGCGTCGCGGCTCTGCCTGGACTCGTAGACGACCCAGGCGAAGATGACGACCTCGTCGTCCTTGGCTTGAACGGCGCGCGGGAACGAGGTCAGCTCGCCATAGGGCACGTCATCGCCGACGCATTCGACATAGGAGAGCGCGCCGTGCTCCATCCATATCGGGCCTGCGGTATTGGCCAGCTTCTTGTAGTCATCGAGATTTGCCCTCGGCACGGCAAGCACGAAACCATCGACATAGGACATGATGAGACTCCTTGGTGAAAAACAAGCGCCGGGTCGGCGGGGAACGACCCGGCGCGAGTGAGCGCGTCACCTTCGGGGCGACGCCTGCTCGCTAGGAAATCACTTCACCGGCGCATTCATCGCCCAGGCGATGCCGAAGGGGTCCTTCACCTGGCCCCAGCGGTCGCCCCAGAACATCACCTGCAGCGGGGTGACGACCTCGCAGCCGGCATCGACCGCTCGTTTCCACCAGGCATCGATATCGTCGCTGCCGAGATGGAGCTGCAACGTATAGCCCTGCGCCGCCTGGTGCGGGTGGCCGTGCTCGGGATAGGCATCGCCCAGCATCAGCGTCGAGCCGTTGACATAGAGATGGATGTGCATGGTGCGGCCCTTGTCGTCCGGCGGATAGGCGAAAACTTCCTCCGCGCCGAAAGCCTGCTTGTAGAATTCGGCGGCCTTGATGGCGCCGTCGACCTGCAGGTAGGGGGTCAATCCGCCAAGGACCTTGGCACGGGGCGGGGTCTGGTCGTTCATTCTCGTGTTCCTCTTCACGGGGTTGATCTGGCCACCCAAGGACGGACGAACCGGCGGCGGTCCTACATGCCTCCCGAAAATTTCTTAAAGGGCCGGTTCCCGGCAGTCCGGGCGACCGGAGAACAATCGCATTGGATATGCCACTTTATAGGACCTTCGCCGAGAAGGTAGCGGCACGGCGGCTTTCCCGCGTTTCGAAAATCTCCGGAAAGCCGATGTCCTTGCGCAGCTCGGCGGGCAGCGAAAGCAGGATGCGCTCGCTGCGATGACGGGCGCGCGCCTGGGCATAGCGGTTGGCAAGACGGCCGATGGATGACAGTACCGACATGATGTCTCTCCCTGGTTGATGCCGGCATCATCGTGTCGGCATCCCAAGGACGAGGCGGCAATCGGCGATCCGACAGATCGCCTCGATTTTTTTCAGAACACCGACGCCGCGAGCGCGGTGTCGTAATATTCCACCATCTCGATGATCTCGCCGTCGCGCACCGTCCAGAAATTGGCGGTGCGCATGATGAGCTCCTCGCCGGTGGCGCGGCGCGTCATGTGGATCTCGACTTGTGCCGCGACCTTGTCGCCGCCGTCGATGATCTCGACCGGGACGAAGTGCCGGTATTCGAAGTCATCGTCGAGCGCCAGGAGCCTGGCGAGGAATTCCTGCTTGCCATGCGCGGTGCCGGCATGACGCGATTGCCGGGGATCGGCAATCCAGCGGAACACGACATCCTCGGCGCACCGCGACAAGGCGCCCTCGATGTCGCGGTCCGCATAGGCCTTGTAGAGATTGCTGACGATTTCCACTGCACGCATGGCCCGTTCCCTCCATGGCTGAGCAATTCAAGATGCTCCTTTTTTAGCAGATGGAAAAGTATTGCCGGGCCGGCATTGCTTCGAATGCCGGCCCGGCAGATGTATCGTCTCTCAGTTCGGCGTTTCGGCGACGGAGCGGAAGAACGCTTCCGGGTCGTCGACTTCGGTCAGCCGCCACCTGTCGATCAGCCAGAAGCGGTTGCCGACGGCGCGGATGAAGGAGCGGTCATGCGAGGCAAGCAGGCAGCTCGCCTGATGCTTCAGCAATTCGTCCTCCAACGCTTCCTGACCGTCGATGTCGAGGTGGTTGGTCGGCTCGTCGAGCAGATAGAAATTGGGATGGATGAGCCGCAGTACCAGCATCATCAGTCTCGACTTCTGTCCGCCGGACAGAAGGCCGATCTTGCGCTCCTGCATTTCGATGGCGACGCCGGCCCCAGCGAGCAGCGAACGGGCGCGCTGCTCGCCGACATCGAAGCGGCGCGAGAGCATCGCCAGCGGCGTGTCGTCGCCATCGATGCCCGACAACGCCTGATCGCTGTAGCCGAGCGCGGTCGAGGGCGTCACCTTGACGTTCGCGACCGAACCCAGCTCGGCGACGGCGTCGCGGATCATCGCGATGAAGCGGGTCTTGCCGACGCCGTTGCGGCCAAGCAGCACGATGCGGTCGTCTTGGCAGATATGGCACTGGCCGGTCCTGAACAGCAACGTGCCGTCGGGCGTTTCGACCGCCGCGTCCTCCAGCGTGATCAGCACCTTGGCGTGAGTGCCGCGGTTGGCGAGCCGGATCGCGCCGGCCGAGCGCTCGCGATGCGCTGCTACGGCTGCATCTTCCAGCTTCTCCGCCCGCTCCTTGAGCTGCCTGGTCTTCACCGTCAAAAGGTCGCTGCCGGAGTTGATGCCGATATTGTTCAGCTTAGCGGCCTGCTTGCGCAGCTGCTGGGCGATTTTCATGTCGCGCTCGAACTTCCGTGCCGTTGCCGCATCGACCTCGTCGAGGGCCTGCCTGGCGCGCGAATACGGCAAGGCGAACACCGGTGAGTCCTCCGGACGCAGGAACAGCGTGCGGTTGGTGGCGGCGTCGAGGAAGGCGCGGTCGTGGCTGGCGATGATCACCGGCACCTCGCGGGGCAACGCGTTGAGCCATGTCTCGAGTTGGCTGATCCTGGCAAGGTCGAGATGATTGGTCGGCTCGTCGAGCAGAAGCACGTCGGGATCGGTGACCCAGACACGCGCGATCAGCGCCAGACGCTGCCAGCCGCCGCTCAGAGCGCGCATCGGCCGGCCGCGCATGTCTTCCGGCATCTCGAACGAGTCGAGAACCACGCCGACGCGCCAGAGCTCGCTGTCGCGCTGTTCGGGCGGCAAGGCATCGGCAACGACGTCATGGAAGCTGCGGTCGAGCAGCGCGTCGGGGACGGATTGCTCGACATGGCCGACGCGCAGGCCGCGCGAGCGGGTGATGTCGCCGGTGGTGGCCTCGAATTCGCCGGCCAGGCATTTGAGCAAGGTGGATTTGCCACGGCCATTGGCCGCGACGATGCCGAGCCGGTCGCCGGCGCCGATGATGAGGTCGAGATTGGAAAAAAGCGGCGCATTCATGGTGACGCCGAGGGATTTGAGGCTGATCAGGGCCATGTCGATTTCTCTGGTCTGCCCGTAGGAACTCGGGCTGTGATGCACTTTGACGGTGCGCCGACAGGCCATCAGGCCAAGTTCAGCGGCACCACGAAGGGCAGACCAAAAATCGAAGCGGGAAAACCCGGACCGTCCTGGTCAGCCCTGCAAGCAAGCTCGCAGGGCACAGACAGGGCCGCGCTGACGGTGGTGACAGTAGTTCACGCAGCCCTCCTTTCCAGATGTTCGAGTTGGCATGAGGTACACCGGGGGAGGGGCGGAGGCAAGTGGTCCGCTTCAAGCGGCGACGGTGGAGCGCTTGTCTTCTCCCCTTGTGGGAGAAGGAAAAGGCGCTACTGCCCCGGCCGACCAGTCTTGCCCGGCCGGCGTTTCTGGCGGCGCTCGTCGGCTGGATCCTCGTAGGAACCGATGCCGGCGCGCTGGCGGACGATGGGCTTGTCGTCGCGTTCCTTCGCACCTCCCTCTGTCCTGCCGGATATCTCCCCCACAAGGGGGGAGATCGGCTGCGGCTTCGCCGGCTTCTTGCCTTCGACGGGCTTCTCGGTGCGGCGCACGGTCATCTCGTCAAGCGAGTTCTTGCGGAACAGGGGCTTGGTGCGGTCGCCGGGAATGCCGAAATCGGAACCGTGCGCTTCCTGCGCTGACTGCTTCTTGAACAGCGAACGCGACACCGCGCCGGCCGGGGTCGGCATGTCGGTGCCGGGACCCATGTCGTCGATCGACGGCTTGGCGAAGAGCGGCTTCTTCACCGGCACGGCGCCGTCGGCGCCCATCTCGTCCAGATGCGGCTTGCGGAACAGGTTGGGCCGGGCAGCCTTCGCCGCTTCCTCGGCGGCACGCGCTTCATCGAGCTTGCGGAAACGCTCCTGTTCCTCGGCCGTGCGATGCTTGGCGACGCCCTTGTTGTGCTTGCCCTTCTCGCGGCCCGATGCAGGACTTTGCCCTTCCACCTCGCGCGCCAGCGGATCGTCGGAGATGGCAAGCTCCATCTCGCGCAGCCGCTTGATCTCGTCGCGGACGCGCGCCGCCTTCTCGAAGTCGAGATTGGCGGCGGCGTCGCGCATCTGCTTGTCGAGCGCCTCGAGATGGGTTTTCAGGTTGTTGCCAATCATCGCCCCGGCATTGTCGGTGAACTGCGAGATGTCGGCGCGGACATGGTCCTTCTCGTAGACCGAGTCGAGAATGTCGGCGATGCGCGACTTGACCGATTCCGGCGTGATGCCGTTGGCGGCATTCCACTCCATCTGCTTCTCGCGGCGACGGTTGGTCTCCGCCATCGCCCGCTCCATCGAGCCGGTGATCTGGTCGGCGTAGAGGATGACCTTGCCGTCGACGTTACGGGCAGCGCGGCCGATGGTCTGGATCAGCGAGGTTTCCGAGCGCAGGAAACCTTCCTTGTCGGCATCGAGGATGGCGACGAAGCCGCATTCGGGAATGTCGAGGCCTTCGCGCAACAGGTTGATGCCGACCAGCACGTCGAAGGCGCCGAGGCGCAGGTCGCGCAGGATCTCGATGCGCTCCAGCGTGTCGATGTCGGAATGCATGTAGCGGACGCGGATGCCGTTCTCATGCAGGTATTCGGTGAGGTCCTCGGCCATGCGCTTCGTCAGCACGGTGACCAGCGTGCGGTAGCCGGCCCTCGTCGTGTCGCGGATCTCGCCGACGACGTCATCGACCTGGCTCTTGGCGGGACGCACCTCGACCGGCGGGTCGATCAGGCCGGTCGGGCGGATGACCTGCTCGGCGAACACGCCGCCAGACTGCTCCATTTCCCAGCCGCCCGGCGTCGCCGAAACCGCAACGGAGAGCGGGCGCATGGCGTCCCATTCCTCGAAGCGAAGCGGCCGGTTGTCCATGCAGGAAGGCAGGCGGAAACCGTATTCGGCCAGCGTCGCCTTGCGGCGGAAGTCGCCGCGATACATGCCGCCGATCTGCGGCACGGTGACATGGCTCTCGTCGATGAAGACCAGCGCGTTGTCGGGAATGTATTCGAACAAGGTTGGCGGCGGATCGCCCGGCTGGCGTCCGGTGAGATAGCGCGAGTAATTCTCGATGCCGGCGCAGGAACCGGTCGCCTCAAGCATCTCCAGGTCGAAGCGGGTGCGCTGCTCCAGCCGCTGCGCTTCCAGCAGGCGGCCAGCCTTTTCAAGCTCTTGCAAGCGAAGCTTGAGTTCTTCCTTGATCGACTTGATGGCTTGATTCAAGGTCGGGCGCGGTGTCACATAATGCGAGTTGGCGTAGATCTTGACGCTTTTCAGCTCGCCGGTCTTCTGGCCGGTCAGCGGGTCGAACTCGGTGATGGACTCGATCTCGTCGCCGAACATCGAGATGCGCCAGGCGCGGTCTTCCAGGTGGGCCGGGAAGATCTCGATGGTATCGCCGCGCACGCGGAAGGAGCCACGGACGAAATTGATGTCCTGGCGCTTGTATTGCTGGGCGACGAGGTCGGCGAGCAGCGCGCGCTGGTCGAGCCGGTCGCCGACCTGCATCTGGAAGGTCATCGCCGTATAGGTCTCGACCGAGCCGATACCGTAGATGCAGGACACCGAGGCGACGATGATGACGTCGTCGCGCTCGAGCAGCGAACGCGTCGCCGAATGGCGCATGCGGTCGATCTGCTCGTTGATCGAGGATTCCTTCTCGATGAAGGTGTCGGTCCGGGGCACATAGGCCTCCGGCTGGTAATAGTCGTAGTAGGAGACGAAATACTCGACCGCGTTTTCGGGGAAGAATTTCTTGAACTCGGCATAGAGCTGCGCGGCAAGCGTCTTGTTGGGCGCCAGGATCAGGGCAGGACGCTGCGTTTCCTCGATCACCTTGGCCATGGTGAAGGTCTTGCCGGAGCCGGTGACCCCGAGAAGCACCTGGGTGCGGTCGTTGCTGCCGACGCCTTCGACGAGATCCTTGATTGCGGTCGGCTGGTCGCCGGCCGGCTCGAAATCCGACACCATCTTGATGGCGATGCCGCCTTCGGACTTTTCCGGGCGCTCGGGGCGGTGCGGCGTCCAAAGCACGCCGTCCTTGTGCAGGGGATTGCCGGATTCGATCAGTGCCGACAGTGCTGCCACCGTGGCGGTCACGCCGCTGGACGTCATCGTCTCGGCTTCTTCCAGCGAGACGTCGAGGCCGGCGATCGGATTGAGGCCGGCCGCGGTGCGCTCGCGCGCCGAGGCGGCGCCACCCATCGAGGTGCCGCGCGCCGTGCGGCCGGGGGCCGCGGAACGCTCGGGTATCTTCTTTGCCGATTTTGCCTTCGGCTGCTTTTCCGCCTCGCGCTCGATCTGCCCGGCCCAATCGGAGATCGAGCCGGTCAGCGGCGCGCCGGAAAAGTCGGCTTGCGGCGCCTCGCCAAAACCACCGGGCTTCAGCGGCTCGGCGGCATCGAGGAATTCCGTCAGCGGACTGCGCCGCTTCGGCGCGTCATCTTGCGCCGGCGGAGGCGTCTTCTTGTCGGGATGTCTGGCCATGACCCGAATATGGGAGGACTCGGCCAAAATGGAAAGAGCCGAGTGAAGCGGCGCCGGCCGCGCGCGGACGCTGCTGACAGAAGGCTGTCAGGAGAGGCGTCATGACGTAGTGAGCCGGAGATCGCCGGCGTCCGCTGTCGCGGTCGAGGCAAGCGCCGCGGCGATGGCGGCGGCACGGCGGGCCTTCGGTCCATCCACCGGCCAGACCAGACGGCGCCCGCACCTTGGCGCGGCGCTTCGCGCCAGAGGAGGCGGAAGCGGTGCTTTATCAGGGTGCTATTTTCTGACGATAGCTAGGGGGATGATGTCGACCTCGAAGGTTCGGTTCCTCGCCCCCGCCAGAGGCGGGGAGAGGTGTCCGCGAAGCGGACGGAGAGGGGGTTTCGTAAGGCGTAAGCCCTTCTCTTCGAGGCGCTTTCGCCGCCGGAACCGGCGCCCCCTCTCCGTCTCGGCGTCGCCGAGCCAGCTCTCCCCCATTTCATGGGGGCGAGGAACCCAAGACTGCGTTCCTCAATTGAACCACAGCGCGAAAGTCAAAAAGCCGGCGCCGCCGAACTCGCGCTGGATCTGGTCGAAATCGTCGCTGGTGAGGATCTTTCCGCTTTCGAGATAGGGCGCGATGCCGGGGCCGGTGATCGAAAGGACCAGGTCGAAAGGTTTCGGCTCGTCGAAGAAGCGCTTCATGTTGATGCCCTTGCCGGTGATGCGGAAATGCGGCAGCAGCGCGCGGCCTTCGAGAAGATCCTCGGCCACGGTCAACGTGGCGAGCCAGGCCTGCACCTGTTCCTCGCCGACCTCGAGGCCGGTCAGCGGATTGACGCCTTTCTGCTGCGGTCCCGGCAGCCATTCGCGGTCATTGTCGGTCTCGGCCAGGATCGCTTTCCAGTCCTCGCGCGACAGCCGGATCATCTCCAGCAGGTGGCGCCGCGCGGCCTGCCGGCGTTCCGGCTCGATCACCGGCCAGTTGACGAGATGCACCAGCGAGATGAAGTCGGCGAAGCGCCATTCCGAAGCGAACATGTTGCCGCTCATGCCGCCGTCCAGCGGCACCAGCGCGTCCTGCAGCGGCAGCTTGGCGCGCGGGAACAGCATGTGGAACGAGCCGTCGAAGGCATTGCGGAAATCATGCGCCAGCCAGAAATCGGCCTGCGCCATCAGGAATTCGGCGTAGCCTTGCAGCCAGAAGCCGTCGGCGCGGTCGAAGCGGAAGGTGAGCGAAGGCGCGGCATTGCCGGTGTCGATGCCGCCGCGCGAGAGCGAGGCCATGATCGCGGCGAAGCTTTCGTCCGGCGCAATCGTGCCGTCTTCGTTGAGATCGATGCCGGCGCGGGTGAGGTCGACGACCATGCCGATATCGGCATCGGCCGGCACGGAGCCGAGCGTGGCGGCGGATTTCTCCAGCCGGTCACGGAAGGCGACCAGGATGGCGCGGAAGTCTTCGTAGGTCAGCGGTTGCGGGTTGGGATTGTCCGGCACGGGCAATTGCATCAGCGGCAGCATGAAGGATTTCGGGCTCTCGAAACCGTGGCGATGCAGACCGCCGGCGAGGAGCTCGAGCGCTGTGAAGAATTCGCCGGCGCCGGCCGCATAGGCCGAGGCTGGGTCCTTGGCCGCTGCCGCCTCCAGCGTCGACAGCACCGTGTTGCGGTCGGCCACGCTCTTCGCCTCGAACAGGGACTTGGCCGCGTCCGGCATCTCCGCCCAGGCGACGGACGCAGGCAGGAATACAAACAAGGCTGCTGCAAGGATCGCTCTACACATCGTCATTGCCCTCCACTCATGCCGCGAGCATACACGTATTTGGCTCGAGGCGTCCTCCGGCCCGTGCCGATCTGCGAGCCCGCTTTCGGAACGGCGGCCGGCTTCAACCGGACCGTCAGACAGTCTACACAGGGCGAAACTGGACGTGTCCGTGTCGAATTATCCGCTTTCCTACAAACTGTCGTGGCTGCCGCGCCTGCTGAGACCGTCGCTTGCCGGCGACCGGGACGGTTTCTCGGCGCCGGCGGCGACGGTGATCGATCCGCAGCCCATGCGGAAGGTGCGGCTGGCGTTTATCGGCGACATTTCGGCGGTCGCCAATCGCGATGCGCCGGAATGCGATCCGGCGATCGCCGCGCTGCTTTCATCCGCCGACCTCGTGGTCGGCAATTGCGAAAGCCCGATCGTCGAACGCCCGCGCGCGGTCATGGGCACCTGGCTCGGCACGCATCACGCGATGGGCGAGCGCTTCCTGGCCGATGCGCTTGCAACCGCCGGCATCGCGCGCGACAGGCTCGTGCTGTCGCTGGCCAACAATCATGCGCTCGACCAGGGGATTGCCGGTTTCGAGGAAACGCGCGCGGCGCTGAACCGGCTCGGGATCCGAACCATCGGCACGGTTGCGGGCGGACCGGTCCAGCGTCATGCGGCCGGATCGCTGACGATCGGCTTTGCGGCCTTCACGCTGTGGCGCAACACGAACGCCGCGCCGTTCGAGGAACGCATCTCGATGCGCAGCGATCCCGCCGAATGGCCGCGCGACGCTTCCGGCATCGACTTGCTTTGCGCGGTGCCGCACTGGGACTGGGAGTTCCGGCATTTTCCACGGTCGGCCACGCGGTCGCTGGCGAGGCGACTGGCGGATCGCGGCGCCCGGCTGATCGCAGGGCATCACGCCCATGTCGTGCAGCCCATCGAGCGCATCGGCGACAGCCTCGTCGCCTATGGGCTCGGCGATTTTCTCGGCACCGCCCTTGCCAGACTGCCATGGCCGGCACGCGTCGGCTCGATATTCGTCGTCGATGTCAGCGCCGATCCGGCCACGTGCGGCGCCATCGCCGCCTACAAGATGCATTTCTTCATGCGGCTGCGGGCAGGCAATCATGAGCGGCTTGTGCCGGTCGAGGCGCTCGACGGAGCGCTCAAGCCGCGGGTCGCGGGCCGGCTGGAGGCGATTTTTCCCGCTTCGGGGAACTAGTGCCATTGCACAAGGATTTTGGCCGGTCGGCTCTGTTTGCGTTGGCAGGCGGCATGCCTTGGAGATTGGCCGAAACGCCCTTCGCGATCGTCATTCTAGGGCGGAGCAGGAGCGAAACTTCGTCGCGAAGACCCTGGAATCCATGCCGTTACCTTCGCCAAGGCGCGCAACGGAGCAGAATTCTGCACCGCAGCAATGCTTCGAAGTCACGGCATGGATTCTATGGTCTGCGCCGCGTCGCTTCGCTCCTTGCTCCGCCATAGAATGACGAGGCTGGGGTGGCCTCCACCAATCCCCAGCGTTTGCGCCGATTTCATGCAAATGAATGGAAAATCTTGTACCAAGACAAACGGTAACCTTTCAAAATCCCTGTGTCGGAACTAGCCGCCGATCGCCGCGAGCGCAGGCGACTTTCGCGCAAAAGCAGCTATCATGCCCGCATCTCAGCGGCGGCCGGGGGTGGCCATGGAAGCAATGGATTTCATGCCGAGCGAAGCGGCGATCGCAGGGATCAGGCGCGGCATCGAGGACTATGAGGCGAAACGGGCGTCAGCCCAGAAACAGGTCCGCTGGCGGGTGCCCGTGTTCGTCGGCCTGGTCGTCGTCTTCGTCGCGCTCATTGCCTGGCTGTTCAACGCCGCCGCCGATCCTCACGAACAGTGGTTCTCTACGCCGCATGTCTTTCTCTACCTTGGCGGCATGGCCGCGGCGGTGGTGCTCTATTTCCAGGCGCTGAGGCCGGCGACCCGGCTGCAGCAATCCTTCCGCGACACTCTGCTGCCGATGATCTTCGGCTTCGTGCGCGACGTGCGCTACCAGCACGGAACGCGGCCGAACTCCTTCGACAGGATGCCGCGCGAAACCGTCGGCGCTTTCAACCGCCAGAGCTTCGACGACGTCATTTCCGGGCGCTACGAGGATTTTCCCTTCGAACTCTACGAGGCCAAGCTCTGGGAAGGCTCCGGCAAAAGCGAGACGATCGCCTTCAAGGGCGTCATCGCCGCCTTCGAGACCATCGAGCCGTTCCCGGGCACGCTGGTCGCGGCGCGCAAGGCCGGCAAGGTGGCGCATTTCTTCCGCGGCATGTTCGCCAGCAAGATGCAGGAGCTGACCTGCGGCGTCGAAGACCTCGACGCCGCCTATGAATTCCGTACCGACAATGTCGAGGCGGCGCGGCCGCTGGTCACCGGCCGGATGGCGCAGGCGCTGACCTGGCTGCGCGAGACATGGCCCTACGACCAGGCCCGGGTGGCGCTCGGCGGCAGCGACGGCTTTCTGTTGATGCCGCGGTCGAAGAACTTCTTCGAGCTACCGGATATCTCGCAGCCGATCGACTACAACATTCATGTCGCGCCGATGATCACCGATCTCGGCGCCATGCTGGCGACGGCGGCGCTGGTGCGCAAGATCGGCGCGAAGGACGAAGCGGCCGGGTAGGGTTCAGCAATCGAAGCCGTATGCGGAACGCATGTAATCCGCCTCTTCCTTCGACATCTTCTTGAACATCACGCAGACGGTGAAGCTGCCGACTTGGCGGCCGTTCCTGATGTAGCCCCAGTCGGAGATGTCGTCCCTGGTGAATTCGATGTTCTGGCCGAGGACGACGTTGCGGACGATTTCCGGCTCGTTCGCCAATATGCCGGCGAAGCCGGCGTCGGTCCGCTTGAAGGGGATGACCCAGAAATGCTCCGTCGCATTGCCGTCGACGATCATCACCTTCAACTTGAACTTGTCGGTTCCCGGCGGCGGAGCGTCGGCCAAGGCCAGGAATTCATCCAGGCTGGATCGCGCCTTTGCGATCGCCGCCGCCATCTCGGCGTCGTCGGAGGCGATCATCATGGCCTTGTCGTCGCCTTCCGCCCAGGCATGCAAAGGAGCGAGCGCCAGCAGCAGGCATAGCGCGATACGAACGGCAATTGTCATGACACCCCCGGTCAAGGCCAATATCCCTGTGCACTATCTTCGAGCAATGTGTCGGCTTTATCAATCGGGGAACCGGCCCACGCCAATTGTCATCGGCGAATGATAACGGAGGGGCTTCGGCTGCCGAAACGAGGCACTAGAACTAGGCGCAGAGGACAGGGACATGCGATATTCAGGTGAGGCCGGCCTGCCCTGAATCTCAACACGCCTTGGACTGGCTTACAGACCCGTCAGGCCGGCCAGCCAGTTCGCCGAGCGCTTCGCCGCGTCCACCGTTGCGCCGGCGGCGCGGCTGAGATCGGTCTTGACCACGGCATAGCCGGCCTTGGTGCGGTAAAGCACCGCGCGGCCGCCATCGACCGACCTATCGAAGGCGACCGGCTTTGCCGATTCCGTTTCGCTGGCGGTCACCGTTGCGCCGACCGGAGCGCTCGGGCGATGGTCGAGCTCGGGCGGCAGCGGGGCGATGGTTTCGACGACGCGGTTCCTGGGCTTCAGATCCGGCCTGGAGGCTTTCGCGGCAAGCTCGGAGGAAGAGGCCGAGCCCTTGACGCGGCAGATGCCTGAAACCAGCGGATAGTTGAAATTGCGCTGGTGCAGCATCTGGCTCTTCATCGCCGCCTCGCAGTCGGCGATCGTCGTCCATTTGGCCGGCGTCTCGCCGATATATTCGCACAGCTTGGCATCGCAGTCGCAGCCGACGATGGTCATGGCGACAAGGGCGGTCTTGATCACGGTCCTGTCCCTTCGAAATTGCCTCCCCAACCCTTGCATCAATCCGCGCCGAACAAGGCGGGATTTGGCCGCGATTGTGAAAATGTGGATGACGGGACGTTTCCGAAGGTTGCTCGGCCGGCGCCTGTGGCCGAAATGCCTCAGTCGTCGGCGTAGACATGTTCCAATTTGGCACCGGCCTTGGCCAGAGCCGGCAGGACCAAATGCAGCTTGCGCACCGCGACGGTCAGCGCCGTGCGGCGCGTGTCGGGCGATACAGGGATCGGCTGGCTGAACAGGATGCGCGAGCCGTCGGGGGCGGTGATCTCCGCGCCTGAGGTCACCGTGATCATGATCTCGTCCTTGCCGCCGATCTCGACGAAGGAGATTCCCTTGTCGATGAGGCGCGGGACCATCCCGGCAAAGGCTTGCGAGCGGCTGGTGACGAAGATGGTGCCGTCGCCGCCGAGGTCGCGCTCGAGAAGCGTATCCGGCTCGTTGCGCGCCGCCTCGCCGACCGGGCCCTTGGCCCAGACATGGACGTCGGGCGGGCTCGGATCGCCGGCGCTGGCCAACGCCGATTTGCTGAGATCGGCGCACCATTGCTTGACCGTGTCGGCCAGGCCGAAGGCGAGCTTGCGTTCGCTGGTGCGGATGGAGTCGTCGCCGGCGGCGGGCTCGACCGCAAACAGGCCAGCGCGCTCTTCGGCATAGGGGAAGTCGGACCAGGGTCTGGTGTCGAGAAAGGCGGCATAGTTGCCGGCTGCCTTTGCCTGATAGATATCGGCGGCGACGCGCTTGCCGGCGGTCGCCTCGGTGATGCGGCCGACCGTGTTCTCGTAGGCCCACTGGAAGGCGTAGTCGATCGTCAGGCCGGTGCCGATGAGTGTTGGCGCGACGTAATCGAGGATGTCGATGCCGCGAGCGGACGTCACACGGATAATCGTTGCATAGTCCTGCCAGTAGTGGCCGACATAAGCCCAATAGGGAAAGCCGCTCGGCTGATCCTTGTCGACAAAGGTGGCGTAGTCGTGCGCGGCATGGACGGTTGCCCATTTCAGGTAAGCCAGCCAGGTCGACGGCGCCGGCGACTGATAATGCGGTATGGCTTGCCGGACCTTCGCGGCGAGTTGTGCCGGCGGAGCACCGTCGGTGATGCCGGGCAATGGGGTCTTGTCGAGTGCCGGGGTGGTGAGAAAGCCGTAGGCCAGTCCGACGACCGGGATCAGCACGACGGGAACGATTAGCCAGAGGATTGTCCTGATCAGCCGTCTCAGCCAGCGCAGCAGGAACATGTCAGGCCGCGCCCGGATCGATGGGGCGGTATATCGGCATGCAAAAGTCGGCACGTTCGGCGAAGATGCCGGCGACGGCAAGCTTGCGGATCAGCGGCATGAAGCATCCCCCTTCACGTCACGCTGAACGTTAGAGCAATTCCAGGAAAAGCGCGAGCGGTTAGGCTCGGCGACTTCGCCGTAGCCTTCCGTCCGGAATTGCGTAAGAACAAAGAGATAGGGCATTTTACCGTTTCCGCGAAACGGTAAAACGCCCTATCCGATTTTGACGCGGCGAACAGCCCGGCTCCGCAACAAAGCGCGAAACAGGTTACCGGCGCCGGCGATCTCCGCCGGCAGCATTCACCCGCCGGCGATGCATCGCGCCAAACTGCCTGGAAAGCCGTTCCCAAAAGACAGTTGGCGCTGGGATTTCTCCCAGCGCCTCCCTGTCAGATCAGGAACCGGTTAAGGCAGCAACTTCCGTAAAGTCGTCGCGCCAGGCCAGCCTTGATTTTGACGGTCCTGCCAGTCGCCACCCGAGGGCAGCTCCCGTTCCAGACCACGCCGATCTCCACCCTTGCGGGCTTCGCCCAGCGTGCCATCGAAGGTTTTTACCGGCCTTCATGGCAGCATCGGTCCGCCGTCGGCGTTGGCACGCTTTCCGCGGCACCCGTAGGTCTCGGCATCCGTCCCTCCAACAGGCAAGCCTGCTCTCGTTCTGGGCCGTACGGGCCTCAGGAAATCCGCCTTGCGCTTTTGCCTTTCGGCTGGGGCGTTCAGTGGCCGCCTGAGATGGGTTGAATGTACGCCGGGTAAGGGGTCTAGGGAATGCCGGCGTGCCTGTGGATAGCGGGATTATCGGGGACCAATGGCAAAAGCTTCGGAATCTGCCGGCCGAACCCCTTAGACAGCCTGCCCCGCTTTTTTAGCGACCTTGGATGTTCGAGCCTTGCTCCGCTGCCCGGTCCGCGTTTCAATGTCGGCAAAAGAGTTTGGGCCGGCAAAAGACTTTGGGCGCCGGCGCGGACTCCGCCGCGCATTTTGCGCGACGTGCCTCGGGGGAGGTCGGCTTGAAGGTCGGGGTGGTACTCAATCCGATTGCCGGAGGCGGCAGGCTCAAGCGGCATTGGGCGGAGGCGGCGGCGTCGCTCAAGACGAATTTCGGCGATTTCGACCTGCGCGAGACGCAAGCCTGCGGCGACGCCGAGCGGCTGGCGATCGACCTCGCCGCCGGCGGATGCGACCTGGTGATCGCGGCCGGCGGCGACGGCACCGCCAGCGAGGTGGCCGACGGGCTGCTCCAGGCACAGGATGAGACCGGCCAGGAAACCGCGCTTGGGCTTCTGCCTTGTGGTACCGGCATCGACTTCGCGCGCGGGCTCGGCCTGCCGCGCGGCATCGGCGCCTCGGTCAAGAAAATCGCCGATGCCGAGGGCCGCAAGATCGACGCCGGCCGCGTCTGCTACATCGACGACCACGGCGCGCTGGCCAGCCGCCACTTCATCAACATCGCCAGCCTCGGCCTGTCCGGCGCGACGGATCGCGCCGTCAATGCAGACAAGCGCAAGGGCAGGGTGCCGGCCAAGGCGCTGTTCTTCTGGCGCACGGTGCTCGAGTTCGTCCGCTATCGCTTCCAGGACGTCCGGATCACCATCGACGACGGCGAGCCGGTCGAGGCGCGCATGGCGCTGGTGGCGGTGGCCAACGGCAAATTCTTCGGCGGCGGCATGATGATCGCGCCGGACGCCGATCTCGCCGACGGCCAGTTCGACATCGTCATCCTGCGGGCCGCCGGCAAGCTCGGCTTGATCCGCGACCTCCGCCTGCTCTATGGCGGCCGGCATCGCAACCATCCGGCAATCACCATCCTGCGTGGCCGCAAGGTGCTGGTCGAGCCGCTCGGCGATGCCGAGAAGAACGGCGCGCTGGTCGACATAGACGGCGAGTCGCCAGGCCGAATTCCGGCGACGTTCGAGATCCTGCCCGGCGCGCTGACGCTGCGAGGTTGAATCAAGACGTTGGCCGGGGGTGGAGCGCCCGCGGCGTCGTCATCCCTGGGCGAAGCTCCGTCGCGGAGACCATGGGATCCATGCCGGGACTCCGAGCGCAGCCACGGTGCAGAATTCTTCACCGCTGCACCTTTCGGCTTGGTCGCGGCATGGATACTCGGGTCAAGCCCGAGTATGACGAAGGGAGGGCCGGTTCCGCCAATTGTCGAGGTATGCAGTCTGGTCGAAACTTCTGCCTGAGAACCAACCGAGATGTTGAAGTTCCGATTCAATTCGCTGCGGGGATGATTCCGGAGGCTTACTCAAAGCCCTGATTTCATTCCACGATCCCGCTGTTTCAGATTTCCAGTTTTGCTGGGAAACCGGGCGCGCGCAGATCCGTTCCAACCGCATCCTCGAGCAATTTGACGATCTGGGTCGACCAGGCGCCGCCGCCATAGGCGGCCTTGCCTTGCTCGAAAATTGCGTTGACCCGCGTGGCGAGGTCGAGCGGCACGCCGGACTGTTCGGCCATGGCAAGCGCGAAGCCGAGGTCCTTCAGTGCCAGGTCCATAGTGAAGCCGATGTCGTAGGAGCCGTTGAGCACCAGCTGGCTCTCGGTCTCGTGGACGAAGCTGTTGCCGGAAGAGGCGACGATGGCGTGATAGGCCTGGGCGAGGTCGAGCCCGCCCTGTTTGGCGAGCATCAGCGCCTCGCCGGCGGCGACGAGATGGATGAAGGCGAGCATGTTGGTGATGACCTTGATCACCGCCGCCGAGCCGACTGGTCCCATCAGGAACGACTTCGCGCACATCGCCTCGATGGCCGGGCGATGGTGTTCGTAGAGCGCGGCATCGCCGCCGACCAGCGCGGTGATCCTGCCCGCCGCCGCCAGATGCACGCCGCCGGTGACCGGGCATTCGAGCGTTTCGACGCCCTTCGCCGAGGCGATTGCGGCAAGCCGTAAAATCTCGTCGCGGCCATTGGTGGACATCTCGATCCAGGTGCCGCCCGCGGGCAGGCCCTGGAGCAATCCGTCGGGACCGGCGAGCACTGTTTCGCTGACCTTCGGCGAGGGCAGGCAGGTGACCGCGTTGCCGGCCCGCGCCGCGGCATCGGCCGGGCTCGTCGCCGCCGTGGCGCCGAGCGCGACGAGCCGCTCGACCGCCGCCGGGTCGCGGTCGAAGACGGTGACGGCAAAGCCGTTGCGCAGCAGGCTGGCGGCAAGGTTGCCGCCGAGATGGCCAAGACCGATGAAGGCGTAAGCGAGGGTCACGGCATCAACGGCGTCTGCATCATCTGCAGATGCAGGTCCTTGCCGCTATAGGGATGGGCGTCGCAGACCGCCTCGTCGAGTTCTACGCCGAGGCCAGGCTCCTTCGAGGGGATGACGTTGCCGTCCTGCCATTCGATCTTCTTCTTGAGCAGTGTTGCGTGGAAACCGTCCCACTGCTTCAGCGATTCCAGGATGAGGAAATTGGGCAGCGTGACGGCCAGCTGGATGTTGGCAGCGCCGACGATCGGGCCGCAGTAGCAGTGCGGCGCGACCTGGATGTGGTAGGCCTCGGCCATGGCGGCGATCTTCTTGGTTTCGAGGATGCCGCCGGAGCGGCCGAGATCCGGCTGCAGGATGGTGGCGGCGCGGTTCTCGATGACGCGGGCGAACTCGAACTTCGTCGTCAGCCGCTCGCCGGTGGCGATCGGAATGGACGTGCCGCGGGCGACTTGCGCCATCACCTCGGGCATATCAGGCGGCACCGGCTCCTCGAACCACAGCGGATCGTAAGGCTCGATGGCGCGCGCCATGCGCAGCGCCCCGGAGGCGGTGAACTGGCCATGCGTGCCGAACAGGATGTCGGCCCTGGTTCCTACCGCTTCACGGATCACCTTGATCATGCGCGCCGACAGGTCGATGTCGATCAAGCGCGGCTGATGGCCGTCATAGGCGGTGTAGGGGCCGGCCGGATCGAGCTTCACGGCATTGAAGCCCTGCTCGACATATTCGAGCGCGCAGGCGGCGGCCATGTCGGGGTCGTTGTAAACGTTCTTGCCGCGCGCATCTTCCGAATGGACGCTGCCGGTGTGCGGATAGAGATAGGTGTAGGAGCGCAGGGTCTCGTGCACCTGGCCGCCGAGCAGCTTGTAGACCGGCTTGCCGGCCTCCTTGCCGACGATGTCCCAGCAGGCCATTTCGAGCGCCGAGAAGCAGCCCATGCCGGAAACGTCGGGGCGCTGGGTGAAGCCGGAGGAATAGGCGCGGCGGAAGAAATTCTCGATGTCGTGCGGATCGCGGCCGACGAGATAGCGCTCGGCCATGTCCTCGATCATCCTTGCGGTGACATGCGCGGAGAAGGTGGCGTTGTACGCCTCGCCGTAGCCGGCCACGCCGCCATCGGTGGTGAGCTTGACGAAGATGAAATACTTGCCGCCGATGCCGGGCGGCGGGTTGCCGACAACCCAGGTCTTCACGTCGGTGATTTTCATGTGTGATCCTCCAGAACCAGGTCGGCGCCTTTCCATCCGGTCAAGATCGCGGCGGCGTTGGTGTTGCCGGTGATGTTGTCGGGGAAAATCGAAGCATCGATGACGCGCAGACCGTCCAGCCCATGCACCCGAAGCCGCGGGTCGACGACGGCGCGCGCCGCATCAGGCCCCATGCGGCAGGTCGAGACCGGATGATAGACGGTGCCTGAGCGTTTCCTGAAGTCCTGGATCAGGTCGGCGTCCGATTGGATCGACGGTCCAGGCAGAACCTCTTCCTCGATGATCTCGGCCATGGCCGGCATCGCGGCGATCTTGCGCACGAATTTCACCGCCGCCAGCATCTCGTCGACATCGGCATTGGTCGAATACGCGTTGGGCGTGATCCTGGGATAGTCGCGCGGGTCCGTCGAGCGGATCATGATCTCGCCGCGGCTCGAGGGCCGGCAGTTGGACAGGCCGATCGAGAAGCCCGGCCAGGGGTCGGGCGTCAGGATGGGGCGCTCGCCGCTCTTCGGGATGACGGTCGAGAAGGCCTGGAAATAGAGCTGCATGTTCGGCCGCGTCATCAACGGGTCGGTGCGGAAGAAGCCGCCGGCATTGTTCATCGACAGCGACAGCGGGCCGGAGCGCAAGAGGATGTATTGCATGCCGACGAGCAGCTTGCCCCACCAGGGCCTCAGGATCTGGTTGAGCGTCGGCAGCTTGCCTTTGAAAGTATAGTTGATACCGACATGGTCCTGCAGGTTGGCGCCGACATTGTCGTTGGCATGGACGACCGGGATGCCGAGATTTCCGAGCAGCGCCGCGGGGCCGACGCCCGAGAGCTGCAGCAGTTGCGGCGAGTTGACCGAGCCGCCCGACAGGATCACCTCGCGGCCCGCGCGAGCCGTCTTCTTCTGCCCGTTCTGCTCATATTCGACGCCGATGGCACGCTTGCCTTCGAACAGGATCCTCGTCGCCAGCGCGTTGGTCTCGACACGGACATTGCCGCGCTTCATCGCCGGCCGCAGGAAGGCGCGAGCGGCGGACATGCGGCGCCCGTTCTTCGTCGTGATCTGGTAGACGCCGACGCCTTCCTGGGAAGCGCCGTTGAAGTCCGGATTGAGCGGCAGCCCGGCCTGTTCGGCGGCGGCAAGATAGCGCTTGGTCAGCGGGTGCACCGCGCTCGTGCAGTCGGTGACATGCAGGGGGCCGCCGACGCCGCGCCACCGGTCGGCGCCGGCCGCATTGTCCTCCATCGCCTTGAAGGAAGGCAGAAGATCGTCATAGCCCCAGCCCGGATTGCCGGCCGTCGCCCAGGCGTCGAAATCCTCGCGCGCGCCGCGGATGAAGACCATGGCGTTGATCGAGCTCGAGCCGCCGAGCAGCTTGCCGCGCGGCCAGTGGTCGGCGTTGCCGGCGAGACCGGGATCCGGTTCGGTCTTGTAGTTCCAGTTGACGGCCGGGTCGAAGAAGGTCTTGCCGTAGCCGAGCGGCATCTGGACGTAGAACCGCCGATCGGTTCCGCCGGCCTCCAGCACCAGCACCGAGAAGCGGCCCGAAGCCGACAGCTTCTCCGCAACGACCGAGCCGGCCGAGCCGGAGCCGACGATGACGAAATCGTAAGTCTGCATGATGGTGTGGGCGGGCTCCGCGATATCCGGCTTACCCTAGACATTGCCGGCTCGCGGCGTCGCCGTGGCTTCCGGCATGGCTTGTGAAAAAAGCGACCGGTGAAGCGGCGTGCATTTCGCTTCACCAAAGCTTGCGACATGGCGGTCGCATTGCTACGCAACGGCAACTGACCTCCAAGGATTTCGCCATGGTGCATTACGCGGACGGAAAACCCCTCGGCGATCTCACTTTGAGGACGCTCGCCATGCCCTCCGACGCCAATGCCGCCGGCGACATCTTCGGCGGCTGGGTTATGGCGCAGATGGATCTTGCCTGCGGCATCCGCGCCGCCGAGCGCGCCAAGGGGCGCGTGGTCACCGCCGCGGTCAAGGAGATGTCTTTCGCCAAGCCGATGAAGATCGGCGACACGCTCTGCATCTACACCCATGTCGAGCGCGTCGGCCGCACCTCGATGGTGCTCAAGGTCGAGGCCTGGGCGCAGCGCTACCTTTCCGACCTGATGGAGAAGGTCACCCATGCCGATTTCGTCATGGTGGCGCTCGACGGCGAAGGCAAGCCGAAGCCGGTTCCGGCCGAGGGCTGACGGGATGCCGATTCTTCCCAGGCTTGCCGTTTTGTAACGACGCCTGCGCGGGAAATTCACTTCGCGACATCCAATGGTTGCCTTCACGCCCCACTTTGTGGGCGCGGGGGAAAGACAATGCGTCAACATATGCTGAACGGCTGGCTCGTGGCGGCCCTTATTGCTCTTGTCTGCCTGCTCGGCATAACGGCCTATATGGAGGTCAGAAAAGACCTTCCACGCGTCGCCTGCATGCGAGATCGGACAGCGGTCGGCAAGAGGGCCGCGCAATTCAAGAGCTGCTCGACCGCGTGCTGCGACAGCACTGCCCCAAGCGCCTGATCGGTGGCGGCTAAAGACGGGTCTCCTTGGCGAACCGGTTGCCCGGCGACGCCAGCGGCGGAACCGCGGAGGCTCCGATCAAAACCGAAAGCGCGATGCGACCGACGCTGAGGCCCACGGTTTCATCGGCAGGTTAGAAACCCTTGCATTGCAAGGGTTTCAGGCCTGCACCTCGTCAAATTTCGCGCGCGCTTCGCGGACCCGATTGGTGTTCTTGCGCGCCCATTCGCCGAGCGCGCCGACCGGGACGAGGAGCTCGTGACCGAGTTGGGTGAGCTCGTAGTCGACACGTGGCGGAATGGTCGGAAACACCTCTCGCGTCACGAAGCCGTCGCGCTCCAAACCGCGCAAGGTGGTGGTCAGCATCTTCTGCGAAATGCCGCCGACGGCGGCACGCAATTCGTTGAAGCGCATTGGTCCGCCGCCGAGCTTGCCGACGACGAGCACCGTCCATTTGTCTCCGACCCGTTGCAGGATTTCCGAAACGGCCCGGCAGTCCTCGGTGTTGTGCGGGTGCCTCAGTAACAAAGAAGTGCCTCCTTGCGCGTCGATTTGTCAGTATCACATATAGCGCCGGTATCCAAACGATACCAGAAATTCCCGCAAGGAGAGCCCCTTATGTCCAAGCCCAAAATCGCCATTGTCGTCGGTTCGACGCGCGCCGCCCGCTTCGCCGACGTGCCGACGCAGTGGATTGCCAAGATCGCCAAGTCGCATGCCGATATCGACGTCGAGATCGTCGATCTGCGCGACTGGCCGCTGCCCTTCTTCGACGAGGTCGCTTCCTCCGCCTGGGTGCCGTCGCAGAACGAGGTGGCGCAGCGCTGGCAGAAGAAGGTCGCCGAGTTCGACGGCTTCATCTTCACCGCCGCCGAATACAATCACGCTCCGACCGGTGTGTTGAAGAACGCCATCGACTACGCCGCCAATGAATGGAACAAGAAGCCGGCCGGTTTTGTCGGCTATGGCTCGGTCGGCGGTGCGCGCGCGGTCGAACAGCTCCGCCTGATCGCCGTCGAGCTGCAGATGGCGCCGGTCAAGTCGGCCGTCCATATTGCTTGGGGCGATTTCCTTGCGGTGCGCCAGGGCGAGAAGAAGCTCGAGGACATCGAGCACCTGAATCAGGCTGCCGCCGCGCTGGTCAACGACGTCGCCTGGTGGGCGAAGGTGCTGAAGGCCGCCCGCGCCGCCGACGCCATCGCCGGCGAAGCCCAGGCCGCCTGAGCGGTCGATCGATACTGTCCTCCCAATGAGAAAGGGGCGGCGCCAGCGCCGCCCCTTTCAATTTGCGGAGCTGTCTGTCTTGCCTGGATCCCAGGCTGATCCCTTTGGCCGTCGCGCTGTTGACCGCTCGGAACGGCGCGTTAGATGCAGGCCCGAATCCACCGAAGACAAAGACGGCACAGTCGTGGAGGAGCGGAATGCCTTGGCTTGGCAAATGGCGCAATCAGTATGGGTCCGTCCTCGACATCACCGGCGAGGACGGCGGCCGGATTGAAGGCACGTTTCGCACGGCGCTCGAAGACAGCAGCTTTTATGGACAGATCGTGCCGATATTCGGCACCGCACATGGCGATGTGATTGGAGTGGCGGCCGCCGGGGAGGGTACGGCCGGCCCCGCCGCGGTGAGCTACACCGGCATATTGCGGGACGGCAAGCTGGAGACGATGTGGCTGACAGTGGCAGGCAGCACCATCACCGGCAAGGAGGGCGAAACCGCTTCCCGCGAGCAGGTAGGAACCTGGCGCGCCTTCGGCATCAGCCTCGACACGTTCGTCCGAGAATAGCCAAGCCGACGAGAGATCCCTGGCTGATGTTCATGGGTGATGGTCAGAGCCCGCCCTCCATGAGCAGCTCGCGGGTGCGCTTCAGTGTGGACAGCAGGGCGGCTTTGTAGCCTTGCTCGCCATCGAACTGCGCCTGTTCAGCCTGCTCCTCGGGGCCGTTCGGCTCTTTGCCGCGCAGGCCGAGATAGCAGTAGAAGCGCAGATGGAGCGTGCCGTCGGCGCCCTCCAAGAGTTCGTTGACGATCGCGCCCTCGCGCGGCCCGGTGGCCTGGAAGAATGTGACTTTGCTTTCCGGTTCAAGCGTGATGATCTCGCGCAGATCTGCGCCCGCGATGGTCGCTTCGCGCACGAAATGCGTCGCGCTTTCCTCCACGACATCGCAGCGGGTGCAGAGGCCGGGCGGCAGGAATTCGCGGGCGTCGCGAGCCTTGAGCTCCAGGCCAGCCCAGGCCTGTGCACGGGTCAGCCTGGCCGCGCCTTCCGGGTTCACCGGGACGGTGGCGGTTGAGTAGATCATGATCGTATCCTTGGGATCGATGTTGGGGTGGCAGGCTGCCGCTGGCGTCACGCCGAGGCAGCGATTTCTGCGGCGAAGTCGCGATAGGTGCGCAGCGGACGTCCCAGCAGCTTGGTCAGGCGGTCGACGTCGCCAGCATCGGGAATCATGCCCTCGCTGATGAAGCGCTCGCCCATCAGGCGCATGTCGAGCGCCATCCAACTCGGCATGAACTGCCGCAGGCTCTGTTCGAAGCCTGCCAGGTCTTCGCCGGGGTAGGCGATCTGGCGACCCAGGACCTTGGTCCAAATGCCGGCGACATCCGCGCCGGTCAGCGTGTCGGGACCGACGAGGTTGATCCGGTCGAGCGGGAGGGCAATTTCGGCCTGCTCGCGGCGAAGCAACTCGATTGCCGCGACCTCGGCGATGTCGCGCGCGTCGACCATTGCCAAGCCTTTGCTGCCGATCGGCATCGGATAGACGCCATAGCTGAGGATCACGTCCTTGATCGTGAACTCGTTGTTCATGAAATAGGCCGGACGAAGGATGGTGGCGTTGAGGCCCATCTGCTCGATCATCCGCTCGACCGCGAGCTTGCCGGCGAAGTGCGGCACGTTCACGTAAAGCTCACCGTGGATCACCGACAGGTAGACGATGCGCTCGATGCCTGCCTCGCGGGCCAGGTTGAGCGCGATCAGCGCCTGGGTGAATTCATCGGGCACCACGGCGTTGAGCAGGAACAAGGTGGAGACGCCCGAGAAGGCGCTGCGCAGGGAATCGACGTCGAGCAGGTCGCCCTGCACCACGGCGACGCCCGCCGGGAAGTTCGCCTTCGAAGGATCGCGGACAAGCGCACGGACGTCGGCGCCGCGCTTGACGAGCTGGCTGACGACTTGGCTGCCGACATTGCCGGTCGCGCCGGTAACGAGAATGGTCATGGGGTTCACTCCGGGTTTTGGGTCAAAGACATCCCGTAAATGAGTGATCCACATTCGAACCGATAGGCGCTATATCTGGACACAGCGTCTCAATGGTGGAACAGATGGACCTTCTCGCCCTCGCTGATTTCAATCTGGTTGCCCGGCACGGAGGATTTGGAAAGGCGGCGCGCGCCGCGGGGCGCCCGAAGGCGACCCTGTCTCGCCGGGTCGCGGAACTGGAGGCCGCCCTCGACTTGCGTCTGTTCGAGCGCGGGGCGCGCGCGCTGAAGCTCACCGAGGAAGGACGGGCGCTCTTCGAGCGTACGGGAGCGTTGCTGACCGAACTGGACGAAACCGCGACGGCGATCGCTTCGGGCGGACGCACGCCGCGGGGCAGGCTGCGGATCAGCGCGCCGCTGCTCTTCTCCCAAACTGCGATGGGGAAGCTGGCCGCCGGGTTCGCGCTGAAATATCCGGAAGTCCGGCTCGAGGTCACGACGGAAGACCGGGCCGTCGATATGATCGAGGAGGGATACGATCTGGTGATCCGGGTCGATCCTGAGCCCGATGAAAGTCTTGTCGGACGGGTGTTCCTGCGCGACCGGCTGGTCGTGGTCGCGAGCCCGGGCCTCGCCAGACCGCCCGACGATCTCGCCGCTCCGGCCGTCGTGCGGGAGTCCGGCGAGCGCGTTGCAGCCTGGGACATCGTGACGCCAACCGGGCGATCACGCATCGCGATTGAGCCGGTCCTTCGCCTTTCGTCGCTCCTCATGTTCCGCGATGCCGTCCGGGCGGGCGTCGGCGCCGGACGTTTGCCGATCTCGCTTGTAAGTCACGATCTGGCTGCTGGAACGCTGGTGCATTGGGGCGATATCGACGGCCCAGACATCGCCCTATGGACGCTCTATCCGTCCCGACGCTTGCTCAGCGTCCGCGTATCGGCGTTCCTCGACTATTTGAAGCAGGCCTTTCCCAAGGGAACCCCCGACGAATTGGCGGCCTATATCGGTGGATGAGACGGAATGATCGAAACGCTGTCTGGCGCTTCCGCCCTCTCTATGCGGCGACCCTGTTCGGTTGGGAGCGGCAGCTTGTTGGTGGCCTGCCGGAAAGCAGGCTGGCCATTCAACGCTGACGGCGAGTTGATCACCACATAAATTTCGCCTTCAGCGCGCCACCGGGCGGTGGCCGCCGGGCAGGCGGGTGGCGATCAGCTTGTCGATGCGGCGGCCGTCGAGGTCGACCACCTCGAAGCGCCAGCCTTGTGCGTCGACGCACTCGCCGGTGGTCGGCAGATGATGCAGATGCGACAGCACATAGCCAGCGACGGTTTCGTAGTCGCGGTTTTCGGGCAGGTCGATGCCCAGCACCTCGGCCATCTCGTCGGCCTGCATATAGCCGGCGAGCAGCCACGAGCCGTCATCGCGCTTGACGGCGTTCTCTTCCTCGCCCGCCTCGAGGTCGGAACGGAACACGCCGGTGATGGCTTCGAGGATGTCGGCCGGCGTGACGATGCCTTCGAAATGGCCGTATTCGTCATGAACGAGCGCCATCGGCACGTCCGATTCCCTAAGCTTCTGCAGCACGTCGAGCGCGTCGGCCTGGTCATGCACGATGGGGGCGGCGCGCACATGCTGGCGCGGATCCAGCACCCTGCCGGCGAGAAGGGCGGCCAGCACGTCGCGCGTCTGGATGACGCCGACCATGGCGTCGACATTGCCGTCGCCGACGGGCAGGCGCGAGTGCTGGCTATCCATCAGAAGCTTTTTGACGGCGATCTCGTCGGACTGCAGGTTCAGCCAGTCGACCTCGGTGCGCGGCGTCATGACGGCGCGCACGGCGCGGTCGCCGAGGCGCATGACGCCGGCGATCATGCGGCGCTCGTCGGATTCGATGGTGCCGTGATGCTCTGCCTCGGCGACCAGCATCTTGATCTCCTCGTCGGTGACCTTCTCTTCGGTCTCGCCGGCCTGGCCGAGCAGCCACAGAACGGCGCGGCCGGAAATGTCGAGCAGGAAGACGAGCGGCGCCGAGATGGTGGCGATGATGGTCATTGCGGGCGCCGCGCGGGCGGCGACGCGCTCGGGATCGCGCAGCGCGATCTGCTTCGGCACAAGCTCGCCGACGATTAGCGAGGCATAGGTGATGATGGCGACGACGATGCCGACGCCGACAGGGTCGGCGATGTTTTCGCGTATGCCGGTCGAGGCCAGATACTGCGCCAGCCTTTCGCCGAGGGTCGCGCCCGAGAACGCGCCCGAAAGAACGCCGACGAGCGTGATGCCGATCTGCACCGAGGACAGGAATTTGCCCGGGTTCGAGCCCAGCGCCAGCGCGCGGCCAGCGCCCTTGACGTTGCGGTCGATCATCGCCTTGAGGCGGGCGGGCCGCGACGAGACGATGGCGAGCTCGGACATTGCCAGAAGGCCGTTCACCAGAATGAGGACGGCCACGACGGCGATTTCAAGATATAGCATGGGCGGTCAATAGCATTGCTGCAGTGCGTTCGAAAATAGCCCGCCGGTATTTTTGGAACATGACAGGCGCGCTGTTCAAGCCGCATCCCAGATCGGCGCCGAGAAATGCCCGACAAGCGCGTCGATGACGACGCGCACCTTCGGCGTCAGCGCGCGCGTGAGAGGCGTGCCGTCATTGCGGCGTCTTCAGCACGCCGATCACAGCCATGCCGTCGGTGAAATAGGGATCGCCGCCGCCGTTGCGTCCGGCCTTGGTGGCGCCGATCCCCGGTATCTCGCTGGTGGATGCCAGCTGATCGGCGGCCCTCAGGTCGCCGATCATGAAGTCGCGCTCCGCGTCGATGTCGGGGCCGATATGGTGGGTGATGGCGCCCGTGTCGTGGCTGAGGCCGACGCCGCGATCGAAGCTCGCGGCGCCCAGCCAGAACGGGCGGCCGTCGTCGCCGACCGTGTCCGTCTGCCAGAAGCGGACATGGTGGCGCCGGTCGGCGCTGCCGCCGACCGGCTTTTCGAAGGCGAGGTCCTGGGCACGGCCCTCGAACAAAAGGCGGCTCATCGGCGCATCGGGGTAGGGGCGGGAAAGCAAGACGCTTTCGCCGATGTCGATGGCGGTCCGCAGCGTCACCGCATCGGCCGTGTCCCAGCCGGCGACGGCGAAGGCGTGGACGAGTTCCTTTTCGGTGCCGACCAGGCCGACATTGATCGGGTCGCCTGGAATGCCCTGCGGCGTATGCGTCACCATCTCGAAGGGCCGGGTGCGGAAGCCGCGCTCCCGCCAGATCCAGAATTCCGGCGCGGCGAGATAGGCGAGCGTGACGTAGAAGGCGCAAAAAGCCGCGATCCAGATCACCGCGCGTCGTCTCAAACTTCGTTCACCCACAACCAACCGCTCCCAAATCCACGCGCGGCCAATTTTATGCGGTGTTGGTCGATTTGGGCAGAGCAGCCTCAGCGGCAGGCGCGGTAACCGCTTTTGCGGTTCTTGATGTCGAAATGGAAATGGTTGCGGTGGTCGTAATTGTAGCCGGGGCCCAGCACCGTCGTGAAATATTCGCAACCGTCGGCGCGCACATTGTTGAGAAAGCCGCGCGTGCGGAAGGCGAACAGGCCGGGCTTGCGAACATCGATGTCGTCGCCATTGTTGAGCTCGATGCTCATGACGTCGAGGGCGTTACCCTTGCCGTGCTCGGACAGGACGCCTTCGCCGGCGATGTTGCGGCAGGAGTAGCTGGAGCCCTGGTGGATCGCCTTGACGCCGGAGAAATAGCGCCAACGGGCGGCCGGCTGCAGCTCGTTCTTCGTCCAGGCGGCAAAGGTGGCGGCCATGTTGCAGGTCAGCGTGGCCGCCGGCTTCATGGCGACGCTGCCGATCGCTGAGACCTTCACCGGGAAATCGATGCCGCACTGGCCCTCATGGATCGGCTGGACGTCCTGATAGACGACGCCCATCCGCTTCAACTCGTTGCGGCAGTCGATCTCGCTGGCCGGCATCTGCTCGACCGGCGACATCGGCTCGTCCATGCGCGGATAGGCGGCCTGGGTCATGTAAGGGTTGGACGGAACGAGGCGCTGCATGCCGGCGTATTGCGGCGCGTCGGGTTGCGGCACGGCTGCCGTCTGGCTGCCGACATCGACGGCCGGCTGCAGCGCAAAGACGTCACCGGTCGTGCAGGCCGATATCGTCGCGATGGCGACGCCCGCGGCCAGCCCGGCGATCGTAACGCGCGCACGCTTGTTCCGTTGCGCCAAGCCAAGCATGGCGCCAAGTCTTCGAGCCATCGAAAGGCATCCTTGTCCCCGAATGGCACAAGGTTAACCCTCAACAGTAAAGGAAAGATCAGCACCGGCATTCATGCATAGGGCGGAATTGCGGCGCTGTTCTTGGCTTGGTGCGGGCAAGACTTCCGGAATTCACCTATTGGCAGAACGTGCCGCCGTGGCGGCGCGGCTCCAGATCGAGGTGGAAATGCAGCGCATGGTCGGGGTCGGCGCCTGGTCCGAGCACCGTCTTGAACGGCCCGCAGGCGGCCTTGCGCACCGCGTCGAGGAATTTGGCGTCCTTCTCCGGCGGTGTCGGTCCGACCTCGATCTTCTTGCCGTCCGACAAGGTGAAGCTGGCGATGTCGAGCGCGTTGCCGAAGGCGTGCTCCGACAGTTTGCGCGTGCCATGGCGCGGGCGGCAGACAAAGGCCGAGCCCTGGTCGATCGACTTCAAATCTGCGCCGAGCTCGGTCTTCGCCTTGGGCTGGACGATTTCGGCCATGAAGCGCGCCGCCGCCTCGGCCATCTGGCAGTTGAGCTCGGTGCCGGGACTGATGCCGATGGATTTGCCAAGCGTTTTCAAAATGATTGGATAGGGGATCGAGCAGCCGATTTCCGCGTCGTGCTCGGCCTTGTGCTCCTCGAATTCGACGCCCAGCGCCTTCAGCCTTTCCCGGCATGCGGCTTCCTCCGCCGGCATCTTGTCGGCCGGCATGTCGGCGGAACGCGGATCTGGAAGCATCTTTTCCTCGCCCGGCGGTTCGGGTTTTTCCGATGGTTGCGGCGCAGTTTCCGGCGGCTCCGGCTCCAGTTCGGTGGGCTTCTGCGGGGGCGTGGGCACGACATCCGGCGTCTGCGGTTCGGATTGCGTCCGCGGCCCGGATTGAGCGCCCTTCGAACGTGGCGGGCGGGCATCCCATTTCGGATGCGACTTGTCCTGGTTGAGGAAGTCGTCATTGCTGTCGAGGCGGCTTTTGTCTCGCTCGGACCTATCGGCGCCGTTCTCCATGTCCTGCGGACGCGACCCCGGAACCGGTGTCGCCGCAGGCGTTTGCAGCGCCGGAGCGGCGCTCTGACCGGCCGGCGGCAGGTGCCTCTTATGCCGATGATGATGCTTGGCGGTGGCCGGCGTAACCAGCAGGATCGCAGCCGCCACAGGCAGCGCCAGTCTGCAAAATCGTGAAAGGCTCAGCGTTGCCATCGCCTCGAAACGACGGTCGCGTTGCGAGGTTGCCTGCGCGACCCGCCTTGCCGATCACAATCGGTTACCGGCGCGTTACGCGCCAATGGCTTCAAGGCCTTCCTCCAGCCAGTCGGCAAGCATCGGCAGGCCGAGCAGATACTTGGCCGTGCGCTTCCTGGGACGCTCCCTGGCCGCGGCCACCGCGTCCGCCCATTCGGATGCGTCATAGTCGCCGCGTCCGACCCAGGCGAGCGCGATCAGCTCGGCCGCTTCGTCGATATTGAGATCGTTGATCAGCTCGCGGAATTCTTCCTCGGTGAGGTTTTCGGAGGCTTCCTCGACAAGGCCGTCATGATGGTGGCTGTCATGCGTGCCGCCGTCGAACTCGACCTCGTGCTCGGCGCCGTCGTCATAGTCCTCGTTGACGGCGGCGCTCAGCGCCTTGGCCTTGAGGATGAACAGGCGCACCGTGTCCGGATCGATCGAAAGTTCCCACTCCTTCTCGAGGCGCTGCTGCACGGTCCTTCTCCACGTGATGCGCTTGCCCCCGATGATAGCGGAATTAAAGCGCGCGTCACATCCGCTGGTATCGGCTTCTGTCCGACCGTTCAAAATAGTTCGGCAGTCGTCCGCATTTCGGGATGAAACGGCGCCAAGGCGGCGTTAATCTGGCATTGTCACACTCATGGAGGCTTCGATGCGCAGACGTTTGCTTGTTCAGGTCATGGCTATTGCGGCGCTGCCGCTGTTCGTTGCGCCGGCTTTTGCGGCTGGTGAAGGCGGCAGCGGTCAAACCACCACCTGCAAGAAGGGCGAGGTCTGGGACAAGAAGAAGAACAAATGCGTAAAGCCGCAATATGGCATGCTGGATGACGACAGCATCTACGAGGCCGGTCACGATCTGGCGATGGCCGGACGCTATGACGAAGCGATCTCGGTGCTGACGCTCGCCGCCAACAAGCAGGATCCGCGCATCCTCAACTATCTCGGCTATTCGCATCGCCATTCGGGCCGCGTCACGGTCGGCCTCGGCTATTACGAGGAAGCGCTGCGGATCGACCCGAATTACACGCTGGTCCGCGAATATCTCGGCGAGGCGCATCTGCAGATCGGCGATCTTTCCGGCGCGCAGCAGCAGCTCCAGGAAATCGAAAAGCGGACCGGCAAGGGCTCGCGCGAATACGGCATGTTGTCCGAGCAGATCGATCATTTCCTGAGGAGCTGAAGAGGGTTCGAAGCCTCCCGAACCGGCTGTGAGCAATCGCAGCCGGTTTTTTGTTGCTCGCCGCCAGCGGCGGGCCCGCGAAAGCGGTGATCATTTTGCGGAACTTCAATTTTTGGGCGTGAAAATCACGCAAAGATCGCTATATTCAGGGAAATTGTGGTGAGACGGTTCCGTTAGCCCGAGGCTGCCGGACCGTTTTCTTTTTGTACCCATTGACAAGGTCCCTCCCGAAAACGGGGGTGGCGGCAGAAAGGTCAGGCTATGATCAAGGTCCCGATGACAGGCGAGGGGTTCGCGTCATTGAAGGAAGAACTTCGCTGGCGCCAGCAAGGGGAGCGTCCTCGCATCATCGAGGCGATTTCCGAAGCGCGCTCGCATGGCGACCTGTCCGAAAATGCCGAGTATCACGCGGCGAAGGAGTCGCAGAGCCACAATGAGGGCCGCATCAACGAGCTCGAGGATCTGATCGCGCGGGCCGAGGTTATCGACGTCTCCAAGCTTTCCGGCGACAAGGTGAAGTTCGGCGCGACCGTCGTGCTCGTCGACGAGGACACCGAGGAAAAGAAGACCTACCAGATCGTCGGCGACCAGGAAGCGGACGTGAAGTCCGGCCGCATCTCGATCTCCTCGCCGATCGCGCGCGCTCTCATCGGCAAGGAAGTCGGCGACGCCATCGAGGTCAATGCTCCGGGCGGGGCACGGGGGTACGAGATCGTCCAGGTGCAGTTTATCTAAGGACCTTTTGATAATTCTACTCTGGCGGCCGACTAGCGCGGTTTTCTGCGCTTCCGGTGCTCACGTACTTTAAGTACGCTCCGCTCCGGTTCTCGAAAACCACGCTATTCGACTCACCAGAGCGAATTCTGAAAAGGTCCTCACGCTGGTGCGTTTGATCTGAGCGCCAGCAGGCGCTCAACCTCAGCCATTACCTCAGTCGGCGTCACCCTGCCTCCCGCAGGCGCAAGCAAGGTCGATGCAAACGGCCCGCGCGGGCCGGTGAGACCCGGTTCCGTCGCCAGGAAGATGGCGACCGTCGGCAGGCCGAAAGCGCTGGCGAGGTGGGTGAGGCCGGTGTCGGCGCCGATGACCAGCGCCGAGCGGCCGAGGATCGCGGCGATATCCGCGAGCGGCGATTTCGCTACTAGCACCGTCCTTGGCACTGCGGCGGCAACGGCTTCCGCGACAGATTTTTCCGCCTCATTCGACCAGGTGACCACCGGCGTGAATTGCCGGTCGGCCAGCTGGCGCGCGGTTTCGATCCAATCCTCGACCGGCCATTTCTTGTCCTCGCGGCTGGTGCCATGCAGCAGGAAGGCGGTTCTGCCTTCAACGCCAAGCAGGCCGCCAGCCGGTGGCACGATGCCTGACTGAAGCGTCGACAGGTCGGGCTGGTAACCAAGCGCCAGCCCGAACAGCCGCCGGGTGCGCTCGATGGCATGCAGGTCGCGCGGCACGGCATATTTGCGCTGATAAAACAGCGTCGCCGATGGCTCGCGGGCGCTCGCCCGATCGAAGCCGGCAATCGGCGCGCCGGCCTGTATGGCGACCAGGGCCGACTTCAACAAGCCTTGGGCGTCGATGACAAGATCGTAGCGCGAGGCGCGCAGCGCTTTGCGCAGTCCGGCCATCTCGCGCCATGTGGCGCCGTCGAAAAGCTTTTTGCGCCAGCGCCGGACCGCCACCTTGTGGATCGCTCCAATGGCCGGGTGCAGCGCCACGATGCCGGTGAACGCCTCCTCCACGCACCAGTCGAAATTTATGTCGGGGCGGTTGCGCACCGCGTCCTCGACGGCGGGAAAGGTGTGAATGACATCGCCCATCGACGATGTCTTGACGATCAGCACTTTCATGCGGCCGCCGGAACCTCAAGCAAGCGGTCGGCCGCGGCTGTAACGCGGGCGACATCGAGCGTCTTCAGGCAGTTGAGATGGCCGAGCGGGCAGACCTTCTTGTGGCAGGGCGAGCAGGACAGATGCAGCCAGATCAGCTCGGAGCGGTCGCTGAGCGGCGGCGTGTTTTGCGGCGAGGTCGAACCGTAGACGGCCACGATCGGCGTGCCGACGGCGGCGGCGACATGCATCAGCCCGCTGTCGTTCGACACCGCGAGCTTCGCCGCGGCGATCAGGTCGATGGCGTCCTCCAGCCGCGTCTTGCCGGCAAGGTCGACGGCGCCCGTCGCGAGCGCGGCGATCTCGCCGGTCACATCGGCATCGTTCTTCGAGCCGAGCAGCGCGACGCCCAAACCCTTTGCCATCATGTCTCGGGCAAGCCCGGCATAATGATCGCTCGGCCAGCGTTTTGCCGGGCCGAACTCGGCGCCTGGCATCAAGGCGACGAATTTCTGGCCCGCCAGCCCGAAGCGCGCCAGCAAATCCGCCTGGTTGGCCTTGTCGACGGTAAGCCTCGGCGCGCGAAAGGTGCCGCCGCGCGCGAGGCCGAAATAGGCGCGCGCCGTGCGCCGTTTCAGCGCTTCGGGCAGCGGCACGACATCGGTCAGCAGGCCATAGCGCATCTCGCGCAGATTGCCGACGCGGTGCGGAATGCGGGCGAAGAACGGGATCAGGGCCGACTTCCAGCTTCCTGGCAGCACATAGGCCATGTCGTAGCGGCCGCGCAGCAGGCGGCCGAAGCGCCTGCGGCTGCGGAATTCGAGCGCTCCCGGCATCAGCGGAAAGTCGATCTGGCTGCGTATCTCGGGCATGCGCCTGACCAAAGGTGCGGCCCAGGCCGGCGCCAGCACGTCGATGGCGGCGTGCGGATGCTTTTCCTTCAGCGCCGCAAACAGGCACTGCGCCATGACCATGTCGCCCACCCAGCGTGGGCCGATCACGAGGATCGTTGGGCCTTCAGCCATTCGACATAGTCCCTGACGCCGGTTTCGACTGTACGGAATTGGCCATTGTAGCCGGCCGCGCGCAAGCGGGACATATCAGCCTGCGTGAAACTCTGGTAGCTGCCCTTGAGATGATCAGGGAAGGGGATGAACTCGATCTCGCCCTTGCCCAGTGTGTCGATGACCGTCTCGGCAATCGCCCGGAACGGCTGGGCGCGGCCGGTACCGCAATTGAAGATGCCGCTCGCGCCGCGTTTCCACAGCCACAGATTGACCTCCGCCACGTCGCCGACATGGATGAAGTCGCGGCTCTGCTCGCCGGGGCCGAAATCGCCATAAGCGCCGAACAGCTTCGGGTTTTCGCCGCGTTCGACCTGGTTGAACAGATGGAAAGCGACCGAAGCCATGGCGCCTTTGTGCGCCTCGCGCGGTCCATAGACGTTGAAATAGCGCAGGCCGGCGACCTGCGAATGATCGGTGTCGAAGACATTGCGGCGGACATAGTCATCGAACAGTTTCTTGGAATAGGCGTAGACGTTGAGGGGCCGCTCTAATTCGGGCTCCTCGCGGAACTCGCTGCCGCCGCCATAGACCGACGCCGACGAGGCGTAAAGGAACGGGACACGCAGTCCGAGGCAGGCATGCAGCAGCCGCTTCGAATAGGCGTAGTTCACCTCCATCATGAACTTGCCGTTCCATTCGGTGGTGATCGAGCAAGCGCCTTGATGGAAGACGGCCTCGATGCGGCCGAGCGCGCCGTCCTCGAGCCGGGCGAGAAAATCGTCCTTGTCGAGATAGTCGGCGATGCGCAGGTCGGCGAGATTGGCGATCTTGTGGCCGTCGGTGAGGTCGTCGACGACGACGATGTCGTCATGCCCCTCGGCGTTGAGAGCGGCGACGATGTTGGAGCCGATCATGCCGGCGCCGCCCGTGACAATGATCATGCTTTTCAGCCTTGCTCCGTTGCCGATTCCGGCCCTTATAGGGGAGGTGGACGGGAGTGTCGATAAAGCAGGCGCTCCGGTGCATCACAGTGAAGCCGCAAAAGCTCCCGCTTCAGTAGGCATTCGCTACCCGCAGTACCATGAGGGACCAAGAATGCCGTCGACCGAACTGCTCATCGCGTTCTTCGCCACCACGGCGATCTTCGCCTATATACCCGGCCCCGCCATGCTTTATGCGGCGGCGCAGACCATGGCGCGCGGGCGCTGGTCCGGGCTGACGGCGGCTCTCGGCATCCATCTCGGCGGCTATTTCCATGTCTTTGCGGCCGCCGCTGGCCTGTCCGTGCTGTTCCACGCCGTGCCGCCGCTCTACCTGGCGGTCAAGCTCGTCGGCGCGCTCTATCTGATCTGGCTCGGCGTTTGTCTTTTCCGCAAGCGCGCGGACGGCGAGACGGCGCTGCCCGCGATCGAGCGGAAATCGGCCCGCCGGGCCTTTTTCGAGAGCATCACCGTCGAGGTGCTCAATCCCAAGACGGCGATCTTCTTCATGGCGTTCCTGCCGCAGTTCATCGACGCTTCCGCGGCGTTGCCAGTCTGGCTGCAGTTCGTGGTGCTGGGAACCATCGTCAACCTGATGTTTTCCTCGGCCGACATCGCCTGCGTGTTCCTGGCCGGCGCGATGATCGCCCGGCTGCGGCGTTCAGGACGCGCGCAGCGGCTGATGCAGCGTGCGGGTGGCGCCGTGCTGGTCGGCCTCGGCGTCCACGTCGCCCTTCAGAGGAGCTGATTGCCCAGCCGGCTTCGGCTGCGGTCCGCACCATGCCTGCCGTTGCGCTCGCCCGAATTGCGGTATATCGGCATCGCCTTGAGTAGCCCACGCCACAATTCCGGCGCTGAAACCTAATCAAGTCCGGCCGTCTTCAGGCAGACCTCGAGTGAGATGATCAAGCACCATCCGCCTTCTCCGGAACCTTTGCATCGCACCATCGCCCGGTTCGGCGACGTCACCGTGCTGGTGGTGGGCGATTTCATCCTCGACCGCTTCGTCAGCGGGGTGATCGAGCGCATCTCGCCGGAAGCCCCCATCCCGGTGCTGCATGGAAGGGGCGAGACGTTGAACATGGGCGGCGCCGGCAATGTCGTCTCCAACATCGTCTCGCTGGGTGCTGCCGCCATCCCCGTTTCGGTGATCGGCGCCGACCAGGCCGGCAACAATCTGATGCGGATGCTCGGCGAGATCGGCGTCGACACCGACGGGCTCCTGCAGCGCCGGGACCGCATGACCTCGTCGAAAAGCCGCTTCAGCGCGCTCAACCAGCAGGTGCTGCGTTTCGACGAGGAAGAGATCAAGCCGCTGACGTCCGCCGAGCGGGCGAAGCTCATCGATCATTTCCAGGCAGCGCTTGGCCGCGCCGACATCGTCATCCTCTCCGACTACGGCAAGGGCATCCTGCTCGACGGCGTCGCTGGCGAGCTGATCGCGATCTGCCGCGATGCCGGCAAGCCGGTGCTGGTCGATCCGAAGGGGAGCGACTATGCGCGCTATGCAGGTGCTACGGCAGTGACGCCGAACCGCAAGGAGCTTGGCGAGGCGGTCGGGCGCAAGGTCTTCGGCGACGACGAGATCGTGGCCGCGGCGCGCGACCTGATCGCCACGCATGATTTCGAGTTCATCGTCGCCACGCGCAGCGAGAAGGGGATGAGCGTGGTCTCCGCCGAGGATGCCCGCCACATCTCCACCCAGGCGCGCGAAGTGTTCGACGTTTCCGGTGCCGGCGACACGGTCATCGCCAACTTCGCGCTGTCGCTCGCCGCCGGCGCCGACCGGGTGCATGCCGCCGTCATCGCCAACGCGGCGGGCGGCGTCGTGGTGGGAAAACGCGGCACCGCGCGGCTGAACGTCGAGGAGCTGTCCGGCGCGCTGTTCCGCTCACATGGGCCGACCGGCCACCAGGACGCCATCCTCGATTTCAACGCCGCGGCCAGGATGGTCGCCGCCTGGAAGGAAGAGGGGCTGACCGTCGGCTTCACCAATGGCTGCTTCGACATCCTGCATGCCGGCCATGTCAGCCTGCTGCATGCCGCGCGCAGCCAGTGCGACCGGCTGGTGCTCGGCCTCAACAGCGACGCCTCGGTGCACCGGCTGAAGGGGCCGGGGCGTCCGGTCAACAACCAGCATGACCGCGCCTGCGTGCTGGCAGCGCTTGCCTCTGTCGATGCCGTCGTCGTCTTCGAGGAGGATACCCCGCTCAAGCTGATCGAGGCGCTCCTGCCTGACATACTGGTCAAGGGGGCGGACTACACGGTGGAGACCGTTGTCGGCGCCGATGTCGTCCAGAAGGCGGGCGGGCGTGTGGTGCTGGTCGATCTCGTCGCCGGCAAGAGCACGACGAACACGATCGGCAAGCTGCGTGCCGCAAACTGAGGATCTCATGTCTGAACTGAACGACTATCTGGTCCGCTCCGCGGCGGCGATATCGGCGATGGTCGAGCGCGATCTTACCGGCGAGATGGAGCGCGCGGTGAGCACCGTGGTGACAGCGCTTTCGCAAGGCAAGGCGCTGCTGATCTGCGGCAATGGCGGCTCGGCGAGCGACGCCATCCACATCGCTGGTGAGCTGGTCGGCCGCTTCCTGAAGGAGCGCAAGGCCTATAACGTCATCGCGCTGCCGGCCAACGCCGCGGTGCTGACGGCCTGGGGCAACGACTACGGCTTCGACACGGTGTTCTCGCGCCAGGTCGAGGCGCATGGATCGGAAGGCGCGGTGCTGCTCGCCATCTCGACCAGCGGCAATTCGCCAAGCATCCTTGCCGCCGCCGAGCAGGCGCGGGCGATGGGCATGACGGTGATCAGCCTGACCGGCGAGACCGGCGGCAAGCTCAAGCCGCTGACCGACATTCTGCTCAACGTGCCGTCGACCTCGACGCCGATCATCCAGCAGGGGCATCTGTGCCTCTACCACCATCTGTGCGAGGCGGTCGAAGCGCGTCTCAGCAATGGCTGAGAGCAGGGGCTTTCCGCTAGCCGAGCCCGGCCTGTGGGTCGAGCGGATCGGGGCCAGGATGTTTCCAGCCGGCCGGCCGGCGCTGTTCCTCGACCGTGACGGCACCATCAATGTCGATACCGGCTATCCCGACGATCCGGCGGCCATGGTGCTGCGCGACGGCATCGCGCCGGTCATCGAGGCCGCGAACCAAGGCGGAGTTCCGGTGATTGTCGTCACCAACCAGTCCGGCATCGCGCGTGGCTATTTCGGCTGGGACGCGTTCGCGCGGGTCAATGGGCGGGTGCTCGAGCTGCTGGCTGAGAAAAATGCCTTCGTCGACATGGTGCTTGCCTGCGCCTACCACGAGGCCGGCAGGGGCGCGTTGGCGGTTGCCGATCATCCGATGCGCAAGCCCAATCCGGGCATGCTACTGGAGGCGGGCCGGCGGCTCGACCTCGATCTCAGCCGATCGCTGATCGTCGGCGACAAGCCGGCGGACATGGAAGCCGGCCAGCGTGCCGGCCTTGCGCGTGGCTGGCTGATCGACGGCGAAGGCTCGACGACAGGCGGGCTCTCGGTTTCGCCGTTGCGCGACACTCATGACCTTGAGGCGCTGCTTACCGCGATACGGTCGCTCTGATCCCGGGTTGATTCAAAGCCTGGAGCTAAACCGCTGTTTTTGCAGATGAATTTCCGGAAGCCGGCACATTAAAGCGCGTCGCGATCCTTCAGATTCGCTCCATGCGCTTTAGTTATTGATTCTATGCATGTCTTTGTCCCGAAACAGGTTCCCACTTTCGGGAGACATGCATTAAGTCGGAAAAGCCACCAGGCCCTCATCCTTGACGCGGCGGATGGTCAAGGCGGTGCGCACGGTGTCGACATTCGGCGCCGAAGCCAGCTCCTCGATGACGAAGGTCTGGAAGGTGCCGAGATCGCTCGCCACGCAGTGCAGCAGGAAATCGGATTCGCCCGAAACCATCCAGGCGTCGCGCACGATTGGCCAGCCGCGCGTGCGCTCGGCGAAGGTCTTCAGCTCGGCGTCGGCCTGATGATGCAGGCCGATCAGGCAGAAGGCGACGACATCCATGCCCAGCGCCGGCGCGTTGAGGAGGGCACGGTAGCCGCGGATGATGCCGGCCTCTTCCAGCCGCCTGACGCGGCGCAGGCAAGGCGGCGCCGAGATGCCGACCCGGTTGGACAGTTCGACATTGGTCATGCGGCCGTCGCCCTGCAGTTCGCGCAGGATCTTCCAGTCGATGGCGTCGAGATCGGCTTTCAGCGGCATGAAGGACTTTCGCGCAAGAATCTTTCGCAATTTTGTAATTTGGTTTCGCGCCAGAGGCCATAGCTTTGCGATGATTTTCTCCCTGTTTTGAGGCATGCCGTGATCCCAGAGCCGCGCATATCTCTGGACGACATGCATCGGTGACGGGCGGCGATATGGCCCGATAGGCGGGGAACGAAGCTTTCCGGGGACGAAAGCCAACCTGCCTTGCTGGTCTCACGGGCAACACTTACATTACGCGCGACAAACCACGGCTGCGCGCCGCAGGGGACTTTCATGAACACCAAACATGCGCCCGTTCTTATCATCGGTTCCGGCCCGGCCGGCTACACGGCGGCGGTCTATGCCGCCCGCGCCATGCTGAAGCCGATGCTGGTCGCCGGCCTGCAGCAGGGCGGCCAATTGATGATCACTACCGACGTCGAGAATTATCCCGGCTTCGCCGATCCGATCCAGGGCCCCTGGCTGATGGAGCAGATGCTCAAGCAGGCCGAGCATGTCGGCACCGACATCATCAACGACATCATCACCGAGGTCGACCTCAACGTGCGGCCGTTCCGCGCCACAGGCGATTCCGGCACCGTCTATACCGCGGACGCGCTGATCATCGCCACCGGCGCGCAGGCCAAGTGGCTGGGCATCCCGTCGGAGCAGACCTTCATGGGCTTCGGCGTTTCGGCCTGCGCCACCTGCGACGGCTTCTTCTATCGCGGCAAGGACGTCGCGGTGGTGGGCGGCGGCAATTCCGCGGTCGAGGAGGCGCTCTATCTGTCGAACCTCGCCAAGAGCGTCACCGTCATCCACCGGCGCGGCGATTTCCGCGCCGAGCGCATCCTGCGTGAGCGGCTGCTCAAGAAGGACAATGTCCGCGTCATCTGGGACACGGTCGTCGACGAGATCACCGGACGGCCGGGCAAGGCGCCGCTGCCGCCCTCGGTCGAGGGCCTGACGCTGCGGAACGTGGCGACCGGCCAGGAATCGAAGCTGCCGGTCGACGGCGTGTTCGTCGCCATCGGCCATGCGCCGGCGGTGGAACTCTTCGCCGGCAAGTTGAAGCAGAAGCCGAACGGCTATCTGTGGACGGCGCCCGATTCCACCCGCACCGATGTGCCCGGCGTCTTCGCCGCCGGCGACGTCACCGACGACGTGTACCGCCAGGCGGTGACGGCGGCTGGGCTTGGCTGCATGGCGGCGCTCGAGGCGGAAAAATATCTGGCGGGCATCGAGGTTCACCGCGAAGCGGCGGAATGACAGATCGGCTGAAAGAAGCCGTTTAAAAGCCTGATTTTTCATTCAGACGCCGAAGGCAACGCGAGGGGAATCATGGCGCTGGACTGGGACAAATTACGCGTATTTCACGCAGCGGCGGAGGCTGGGTCGTTCACCCATGCCGCGGAGACGCTGCATCTGTCGCAATCGGCCATTTCGCGGCAGGTCAGCGCGCTGGAGCATGATGTCGGCGTCGCGCTGTTCCACCGCCATGCGCGCGGCCTGGTGCTGACCGAGCAGGGCGAGATGCTGTTCCGCACGGCGCATGACGTGCTGATGAAGCTGGAGACGATCAAGACGCGGCTGACCGAGACCAAGGACCGGCCGTCGGGCGTGCTCAGGGTAACGACCACGGTGGGCCTGGGCGCCGGCTGGCTGACCGAGCGGGTGCAGGAATTCATCGAGCTCTATCCCGAGATCAGCCTGCAGCTGATCCTCGCCAATGAGGAGCTCGACCTCACCATGCGCCAGGCCGATTGCGCGATCCGGCTGCGCCAGCCGCAGCAGCCCGACCTTATCCAGCGCCGGCTGTTCACGGTGCATTTCCACCTCTACGCGGCGCCGTCCTATATCGCCAAGTTCGGCAGGCCGGCCTCGATCGCCGAGCTCAGGAACCACCGCATCGTCACCTTCGGCGTGCCGGTGCCATCGCATCTGTCGGAGCTGAACTGGCTGGAGACCGTCGGCGATTTCGAGGGCGCGCAGCGGGTGCCGACGCTGCAGATCAACGACATCCTGTCGATCAAGCGGGCCGTGCAGGGCGGCGCCGGCATCGCCATGCTGCCGGACTATGTGATCAACAAGGACTCGAACCTGGTGCAGCTGCTGCCGGAGACCGAGGTGCCGTCCTTCGATACCTATTTCGCCTATCCCGACGCGATGAAGAATCAGGCGAAGCTGCACGTTTTTCGCGACTTTATCATCGCCAAGGCGCGCAGCTGGTCTTACTAAAAGCGCTCGGCCGAGAAACTACTGCCCGCGCCACGGTGTCAGCCGTGGCAGCCAGCCGGGGACGGCGCGGCGGTAGGTTTCGTATTCCGCGCCATAGCGGTTGGCGAGCGTCGGCTCTTCATAGACCTTGACGAAGGAGACCATCGCCGCGGCGGCGATCAGGCCGTAGACCAGCACCGCCCAGCTCGAAAAGATCAGCGCCTGGCCAAGGATGATCGCCAGCACCGCCACGTACATGGGGTTGCGCACATGGCGGTAGATGCCGCCGACGACCAGTTTCTCGGTCGGCGCCACTGGAGCGGGCGTGCCCAGGCCCTCGAGGGCAAAACGGGCAAAGGCATGAAGCAGGATGGCGGCGGCTCCGACCACGAGAAGCGAGCCTGCAGGCACGAAGCCCGGCAGAGCCGACAGAGGTTTGCGATAGTGGTCGGTCAAGAGCCACGGCGCCAGGCCGGCGACGACGCCGGGCGCAACGACAAGAAACAGCGCGCTGCCGGCGATTGCTGAAAAAGTTCGCATCATCGGTCTCCTGCCGTAAAAATAAACTCGGCTTGCCGAAATCGACATCATTTCGCCGACTCGCATATTTCCGAGCAAATTCGGCTCGATTTTGCATTTAAGCGGTCGCTTTAGGGCCGGAAACGCACCGGAATCGGCGATTTTTCTGGTCCTATGGGTTCCGGGAACAGGTTGGACCACAGCCTGCGTCTTTTTGCATGCGTGTGTTGCAAAATAGATGCTTGTTTCTTGGGCATGATGAGCACATATATAGTCACATCTCCAGGGCGCGTTCTCCTCCCATTAGCGCCCTCGAGTGTTCCCCTCTGGAGGTTAGCCCTAATCGGCACTTCCAATCAACTCAGCCGGATCTTTATTGATCCGGCTTTTTTGTTGCCCGCGTGCCTTCGAGCCGGGACAAAAACGACTGGATCCACCACGTAACAGTGACATGTAACATCGGGTAACATGTCGCGGACGCAGTCTATGGTTTAAGTAGACGATAGGACGCGGTTGGTCGGTTCGGGAGATGGGGGCATCACTCGGAAGACCGGGCTCAGGCAAGCACCGCGTCCGAACCATTTTTCCGGATGCGGCGGACCAGCCGTTGCCTCCCAGGAAAACGGTCCGCAATAGGAACGGCGTCCGGATCATCCGGACGCCGTTTTCATATCTTCAACAGAAGTCTGTCAGGCAGGCCGACCTGCTAGAGCATGATGCCGAAAAGTGTGGAGCGGTTTTCGGGCGACATCATGCTCTATCTCTCGGATTTAGAGACGGATTCAGATTTCAGGTCGGTTCGACCTGAAACCATCCGGCTCTAGTGCGTTTCACCGTTTCACGGAAACGGCGAACCGCACTATCTCCTTGTTCTTACGCAATTCCAGACGGAAAACCGCTCACACTTTTCCTGGAATTGCTCTAGGCGGCTTTGCCGTTGGCGTTCATCGCCTCGTCGGCGAGCCGGCCGGTGAGTTCGGCCATGTGGTCGAAAGCGGCCTTGTAGCTGGCGACGCCGGCGGTCGCCGAGCGCAGCTCGATGATCAGGTCACCGATCTCGGCCTGCGGCATGGTCGCCTCGACGACGTCCCAGCCAGGCCAGTCGGGCCTTGCATCATAGCCGAGGATCTGGCCGCGCCGCTGCGGGATCAGCGCGATGATCTTCGAGGTCGCGTCCGAAGGCGTGACGATCTCGACCTTCATCACCGGCTCCAGCAGGACCGGCGAACAGGCGGTCATGCCTTCCTTCATCGCGAGCTTCGCCGCCATCTGGAAGGCCATGTCGGAGGAATCGACCGCGTGGTAGGAACCATCCGACAGGTTGACGGCGACGTCGACGACCGGAAAGCCGAGCGGGCCCGTCTTCAGATAGTCGCGAATGCCGGTCTCCACCGACTGGATATAGGTTTTCGGCACCACGCCGCCGGTGATGGTGTCGGAGAACTGGAAGCCGGACCCGCGCGGCAGCGGCTTGATCTCGATCACCACGTCGCCGAACTGGCCGTGGCCGCCGGACTGCTTCTTGTGGCGGCCACGCTGCTGCACCGGTTTGCGGATCGTCTCCCGGTAAGGCACCGCCGGGGCATGGCCCTCGATCGGGATCTGGTTCTTGCCCTCGAGGCGCTCGCGCACCACGCGCAGATGCATCTCGCCGTGGCCCGACAGGACGGTTTCGGCGGAATCCTGGTTGTGGCGCAGGCTGAGCGATGGATCCTCTTCGGCAAGGCGCTGGATCGCCGCCGACATCTTGACCTCGTCCTTGCGCTCCTTGGGGCGAAGCGCGAAGGCGAAGACCGGCTGCGGCGGTTCCAGCGTGACCAATGGCCGGATGCCGCCCTTGGCCGAACTCAGCGTCTGGCCGGTCTTGACGTCGTCGAGCTTGCCGAGCGCGACTGTGTCGCCCGCCTTGGCGGATGTCAGCTTCGTCTGATCCTTGCCGAGCATCTTGTAGATGCCGGAAACCTTCGCCGTGTCGCCGTTGGAAAGGAAGAGCTCGGCCGCGTCGGCCAATTGGCCGGAAAGCACGCGCGACACCGAAAGCTTGCCGCCATGCGCGGTGTGGATGGTCTTCATCACCTGCACCACCGTCTGGCCGTCCGGCGCGCCAAGGCGCTTCCTGGTTGCCTCGACATCGGGCGCGTCGTGGCGAATGGCCTTCAACAGGCGCAGCACGCCATTACCCTTCTCGGCCGTGCCGATCAGCACCGGCGTCACCGCGCCGGCGCGCAGGTCGGCCGAGAGATCGTCGAAGACCGCATCCTTCGGCGGCTCGATCTCCTCCAGCAACTGCTCCATCAGGTGATCGTCATGGTCGGCGAGCGTCTCCAGCATGGAGAACCGCGCCTCCAGCTCGCGCGCCTTGTCGTCGTTCGCGATGTCGGCGACCTGGCTCTCGGCATATTCGCGGTAGATGTAGGCGCGTTCCAGCGCCAGATCGATCGAGCCGATGACGACGCCGTCCTTGCGCACCGGAATCTGGCGCAGCAGCAGCGGCACAGAGCTTGCCGGCTGCAGCATCTTCAGCGTGTCGCGCACGCCCGTGATCGCCTTGTCGACCTTGTTGAGGAACAGGATGCGCGGAATGGCGAGATCATCGAGCTTGCGCATGATGAGCTGGAGCGCCGGGATCTTCTTCTCGTCGGCCTCGGCGACGACGACAGCGAGGTCGCAAGCGGCAAGCACGGGTTCGGCCTCGAAGGCGAATTCGATGGAGCCGGGGCAGTCGACGAAGGTGATCTGCTCGCCCATGAAATCGGTTGTGGCGAAGGTCGCCTCGACGCTCATAGCGTGGGCGCGCGCCTCGGGCGAATGATCGGAAACAGTGTTGCCCGATGAAACGGGCGACTGGCGGGGAATGGCGCCCGTGCGGGCGAGTATGGCTTCGAGAAGTGTCGTCTTACCGCTTGCGAAGGGACCGATTATGGCGATGCATTTCGGTCCCGTGCGTCGTCCTCCGGCGCGAGTACCCATGGCTGACCTCCACTCAGGCGTTTCCCAAGAGAGCGATCAGCAAAAGTGGAAACCGGTTTTGCGTCCGATCGCACCCTATGCAGAGCGGCGGCCGGCCTGTTCGGCCGTCGCGGGCGGGGTTTATCCACCCCTTCCCAAAGCCATCGTCACACGGGTTCGCCGGGAGGGCAAGAAAAATAGGATGTTCGCCGGCTTGGGGCCGTCAGGCCATCATTTCCTATTGTCAGGCCGTGAGGGCAAGCGGTTCGCGGGCGGCGGCACACAACGCGCTTGCCTTGTCGCGCGGCGCGGGCCTGCCGAAGAAATAGCCCTGGAAGCGGCTGCAGCCGGCGGTCCTGGCGAGGGTGAATTCCTCAGCGGTTTCGACGCCTTCCGCGACGATGGCGATGTCCTGGATGCGGGCGATCTGGGCAAGTGCGGAAACGAAGATCTGCGCCACCTGGTCATGGGCGAGGCTGCGGATGTAAGAGCGGTCGATCTTGACGCTGTCGATGGGCAGCGACTTCAGATAGTTGAAGCCGCAATGGCCGGTGCCGAAGTCGTCCAGCGCAATGTGGAAGCCGAGGCCGCGCAGCGCCTCCAGGCGCCTCAGAACCTCGGGCGTCGCGGCCGTCGCCACCGTCTCGGTGATCTCGATGATGAACTGCGATGCGGACCGGCCGGTTTCGCGCAGGATCCGGTCGCACATCGTCACGATCTCATCGCGCTTCAACTGCTCGCCCGAGACGTTGATCGAGATGCGACGTCCGGGAAAATGCCCGACATCGGCACAGGCGCGCTTGAAGACCCACTCGCCGATCATGTCGATCAGCGTCGAGCGCTCGGCGATCGGGATGAATTCCGCCGGCGAGATCAAACCGCGCACCGGGTGACGCCAGCGGATCAAGCCTTCCAGCGCGTCGACCGAGCCGTCGGGATCGACGATCGGCTGATAGTGCAGCTCCAACTCGCCGAGATAGACCGCGGCGCGCAGCTCGCGTTCCACCAGCCGGCGATAACGCTTGTCCGACAGCATCTCCTCATCGAAAACGGTGATGCGGCCGCGACCGGCGGCCTTGCTTTCGTAGAGCGCGAGATCGGCCAGCAGCATCAATTCAGCGCCGTTCGAAGCATGCGACGGCGCGAGCGCGACGCCTACCGAGATCGAGAGGGGAATGATCTTGCCTTCATGTCTCTTGCCGGCACGCATCGCATCCAGCAGCCGACGCGCGTCCTTGCCGATAATGGCGACGTCGCCATGCGGAACCATGATGCCGAACTCGTCGCCGCCGAGCCGGCCGATGACGCCGTCCTCGAAGATGCGTTGCGCTTCCGCGACCAGATGCGCCAGCGCCAGATCGCCGAACTGATGGCCGAACGTGTCGTTGAGCTGCTTGAAATGATCGAGGTCGATCAAAAGCAGGCTTGCCTGGCGACGGTTGCGCGAGCCACCCAGCCAGTCGCCCAACGCTTCAATGAAATAGCGCCGGGTCATGGCCCCGGTCATGGCATCGCCGGTGAGAAAGCGATGCTTCTCGGCCTCGGCATCCGCGGCCGACTGCAGGCGCTGGACGACGCTCGAGCGCATATACATCAACACCAGAAGCGCCATTAAGGTCGATGCCACCGATACCGCCAGCGCGCCTGCGCGGGAAGCGTTCTCCGTCAGCGCGAAAGCCGCAAGCCCGGTGGCGGCGATGCTCATCACGAGCAAAGCCTGGATGCCGCGATAGATACGGCCGCTGTGATCCTTGATTGTCGCCAAGATACTCATGTCCGCGCCCCCACAGCACGCGACATGGCTAGGGCGTCAGCCGTTAACAAACGCTGAGTTCGGCGACCGATCCGTAGCATTAATCAGCGCTGGATTGGGCGGTGGCATTTTATGGTTAAAAAGCAACGATTTATGACAGTTTATTGACCGGCTAACGAGCCTCTATCGCCGGACCTTGACGCGGTCGTCAGGCGGCTGAAAAAGGCCGGTTGCGTCAACAGCGCATCGGGATGAAACTGCTTCGCAAGACGAGGCTGGAGCGGTTCACCGTCTCACGGAAACGGCGAAACGCTTCATCTCCTTGTTTTTACGCAATTCCGGACGGAAGGTTACGGCGAAGGCGCCGAACTTAACCGCTCACACTTTTCCTGGAATTGCCCCAGCGAAGCATTATTCGAGAAGGATTGGACGATGAAGATCATTGCGTGCGGCTCGGTGCCGACAGTCATCGCGCCGGACAAATACTTTACCGGGCGGGTATTGCAGACGCCGATCGTCGAGAAGGAGGCGCCGGCAAGGCTCAGGGCGACGCTGGTCAGCTTCGAGCCCGGCGCGCGCACGCATTGGCACACGCACCCGCTCGGACAGACGCTCTATGTCACCTCCGGCGCCGGGCTTGCACAGACCTGGGGCGGGCCGATCGAAGAGATCAGGGCAGGGGACGTCATCTCCTTCGCCCCCGGCGAAAAGCACTGGCACGGTGCCGGGGCGAAAACCGCCATGACGCATATCGCCATGCAGGAGGCGCTGGACGGCGTCCACGCCGACTGGCTGGAAGAGGTGACGCAGGAGCAATATGGCAGCTGAGGCCAATAAAAAACCCGGCCGAGGCCGGGTTTTCCGATGTGACAGCGTGTGCGCGATCAGGTCAGCGACGCGGTAAAGCGCTGGATGCGCGTGCAGGCTTCTTCCAGCAGCGCGTCCGAGGTGGCGTAGGAGATGCGGAAGTTCGGTCCCAGACCAAAGGCCGAGCCGAACACCACCGCCACACCTTCGGCCTCGAGCAGCTCCGCGCAGAAGGCCTCGTCGGTGTCGATGACCTTGCCGGCTTTGGTCTTCTTGCCGATCAGCTGAGCGCAGGACGGGTAGACATAGAAGGCGCCTTCGGGCGAGGGGCAGGAGATGCCGCGCGCCTGGTTGAGCATCGAGACGACAAGGTCGCGCCGGCCCTGGAAGATCGCCTTGTTCCTGGCAATGAAATCCTGCGGCCCGTTGAGCGCCTCGACGGAAGCCCATTGCGCGATGGTGCAGGCGCCCGACGTCTGCTGGCCCTGGATCATGTCCATTGCCTTGATGAGCGGCACCGGGCCGGCGGCATAGCCGATGCGCCAGCCGGTCATGGCATAGGCTTTCGACACGCCGTTCATGGTCAGCGTGCGCTCATAGAGGCTCGGCTCGACCTCGGCGATGGTCTTGAAGACGAAATCGCCATAGGTCAGGTGCTCATACATGTCGTCGGTCAGCGTCCAGACATGCGGATGTTTGAGCAGCACGTCGGCCAGCGCCCGCAGCTCGGCCTCCGTGTAGGCGGCGCCCGAGGGGTTCGACGGCGAATTCATCAACAGCCATTTGGTCTTCGGCGTGATCGCCTTTTCCAGCACTTGCGGTGTGAGCTTGAAGCCGTTGTCGATCGAGGTGTCGGCGAACACCGACGTGCCGCCGCAGATCGCCACCATTTCGGGATAGCTCACCCAGTAAGGGCGGGGGATGACGACTTCGTCGCCAGGGTTCAGCGTCGCCATGAAGGCGTTGAACAGGATCTGCTTGCCGCCGGTGCCGACGATGGTCTGCTCCGGCCGGTAGTCGAGGTTGTTCTCGCGCTTGAACTTCCTGGCGATCGCCTCGCGCAGCGGCACGATGCCGGAAACCGGCGGATATTTGGTCTCGCCGCGGCGGATCGCCTCGATCGCCGCGTTCTTGATGTTGTCGGGCGTATCGAAATCCGGCTCGCCGGCGCCGAGGCCGATCACGTCACGGCCGGCATTTTTCAGCTCGCGCGCTTTCTGCGTCACCGCGATGGTCGCGGAAGGCTTAACGCGGGAAAGGGCGTCGGCGAGAAAGGCCATGACAAAATGTCTCCTAGGAAAGCGGCCAGGAGCGGCCGCGGCGCCTCTCATGTCGCATCGTGGCGCGGAGCGCAAGCATTGTGCGATGAGCCAGAGGTCAAGGAGGCGTGACCAAAGTCAGCCTGCGTGAGCGGCAACGCTAAATTCATCAACGGCCGGTAAACCCTTGGCTGGCAGGATCGCAGATCGGATTGCGCCTGTTCGCGGAGCGAGAAACCTTGTCGCGCAGCATCGGACTTGCCCACACCATCCGTCATGATGACGGCACCTCGACCGGTGTCTGGGGCATCTATACGCTGCAGAGCGCGTTCCAGCCGATCTTCGCCTTCAAGGAGGGCAAGCTTTCGGTCACCGCTTTCGAGGGGCTGATCCGGCCGTTCCGCGACGGCGAGCCGCAGTCGCCGGGGACATTTTTCGGCACCTGCCCGGCGGCCGACCGGCTGCATATCGAGGCGCTGACGCGCACTCTGCATCTTCTGAACGCCGGTGCCTGCCTCCCACAAGAGGCGTCCATCTTCGTCAATTTCGACCCGTCGGTCTTCACCGATCGCAGCATCGCCGACAAGGCCCTGCGCGACATGCGGCTGGTGCTGCACGAAGCCGGCATCGATCCGCGCCGTATCGTCTGCGAGGTCACCGAGCAGAAGTCGGCTTCGCAGGAAACACTCTACGATTTTGTCGAGGCGCTGAGGGCCAACGGCTTCCGCATCGCGGTGGACGACTACGGCGCCGATGAATCCGACATCAACCGGATCAAGGAACTCAAACCCGACATCGTCAAGTTCGACGCGCATTGGATCACCCAACTGATGGAGTCCGGCGCTGGCTTCGCGTTGCTGACGGCGATGGTGCAGAGCTTCGAGAACCAGGGCATCCGCACCGTCTTCGAAGGCATCGAGGAAGGCTGGCAGCTGGAGCTTGCCGAGAGGTCCGGCGCCTCCATGGTGCAGGGCTATGTGCTTGCCCGGCCGGAACTTGCCCCCACCAGCTTTCGCATTTTCAGCAAGGATGCGCTGCCTTCGACCGGAGACAGCAAGGCATCGGCCGCCGCAAGCCCGGCGGCTGCAAAGCTGCATGGGCGGCCGGCAAGGGTGTTCGGGCGCAAGGTCACGCCATGAGCGAACAGCCAGACAGGCGGCGCAACGTCGCCGAGGCGATCTTCGCCGACGAGATCGGCCTCCAGTTCGGCGTCTATGGCGAGTTCCGGCTGTGGAGCGCCTATCAGCCGATTTTCGCGCCGGAGGGCAAGGTGCTCAGAGCCGTCGCCGTCGAGGGGCTGATCGAGCCGCGCCGAGTCGCGCAGCCGGTAGCCTCTTCGGTCTTCTTCGGCGGCATTCCCGCGCCCGACCTGCTGTTTGTCGAAACGATGTGCCGGATGCTGCATCTCGGCAATTATCGCAACATCGGTGTCGAGGGATTGACGCTGTTCTTCAACTATAATCCGACCATCAACGACCATCTCGGACGGGCGCTCGCCGAGATCCGGCTGATGACCAGGCATCTCGGCGATTGGGAGCTTGAGCCCAGCCTGCTGGTCTGCGAGATCACCGAGCAGGCAGCCGACGACCAGGTTCTTGCCAGCCTGGTGCGCGAAATGCGGCGCGACGGCATCCGCATCGCCATCGACGATTTCGGCACGGGGCATTCGACCGAGGCCCGCATCGATCTGCTTGCGCCCGACATCGTCAAGATCGATGGCGCCTGGTTTGGCGAGCTCTGCCGCCATGCCGCCGCCGAACGCTTCTTCCGGCCGTTGGTGGCGGTGCTGCACGAGCGCGGCGCCAAAGTGCTGGTCGAGGGCATCGAGAACGCACGGCATTTGCGCGTCGCGCTCGAGGGCGGCGTCGACCTGCTGCAGGGTTTCCATCTCGCCCGTCCGGCGCTCGCCGGCACGATCTTCAAGGAAGAACCGCTTTCCGTCGACGCCCTGCTCGGCGCCGTCAACAAGGTCGTGCCCCTGCATCAGCATCGCTGATGCAGACCAAAGAAAACGTATCAGCATCGCTGATGAAGCGGGACTTCAAAGGACGCATCAGCGCCGCTGATGTTTCGTCTCAAAAACAAATCACTGGATGGGAACTAGCCGCGCGCGTTAGAGCGTTCCCAGGAGACGCGAGAGGGCAACAGGCATGATCCTTTACGATATGGCCGACAGCGGCAATTGCTACAAGCCGCGGCTGTTGATGGCGAAGCTCGGCATCCCCTTCACCCGGGTCGAGGTGAGCTCGCATACCGGCGAGACGCGCAAGCCCGACTATGTCGCCAAGAATCCGAATGCGATGGTGCCGATGCTCGAGCTCGACGACGGCAGGCGCATCGCCGAGAGCAACGCCATCCTGCTCTACCTCGCGGAAGGGACGCGCTTCCTGCCGGCCGACAAATACGAACGCGCATTGGCTTACCAATGGCTGTTCTTCGAGCAATACAGCCATGAGCCCAATATCGCGGTGCGCAAGGCGCTTTTGACTTTCCCGGAGCGGGCGAAGGACGCGACGGCGGAACGATTGGCGCAGACGCTGGAACGCGGCAACAAGGCGCTCGGCGTGATGAACAGCCACCTGCAGCAAAACGCGTTCTTTGCCGGCAGCGCCTACAGCGTCGCCGACATCGCTTTATATGCCTATACCCACACCGCCGGGATGGGCGGCTTCCAGCTCGACGCCTATCCGGCGGTCGCCGCCTGGCTGAAGCGGGCCGAGGCGGACAAGGGGCATGTGCCGATCGAGTGGAAGGGATAATTCCTTACGCGGTCGCCGCATTGCACCTGACCTGTACGGGTGGCCAACGAGCCGCTCGGTATGCATACGGCCGTAAGCAGCTATTTCAAAAGGCGTTCATATTCCGAGTGAGTGCCGATCCAAAACCAGATCATGTCGTCCTGGTCACGGACTGCAACAGCACGATAGTCCAGATCAACTCGAGCTGACCAATAACGTCCAACCCGCTTGAAATGGAGCGAAGGATGAAACGGATCTGCACGCAGCTTGGCGAAGCTGCTGTCAGCCTTCATCTTGATTGCTTTAGGTAGTTTATCGTAGGCATCCCAAAACGCAGGGGCGGCAAAGTGGTTCACAGGGGTCGGGTCCGACCCGCGCGATGGTCAGCCAGTGCTTGTTCTGCAAGCTTGTCCAGCCGGCCCGCCTTCGCGTCGGCTTCGATCTGCTTGTCCCACAAATCGGCCCGCAGAGCCTCGAACCAGGCGGCAAATGCCTTCAGCTCTTCAGGGCTCAGTTCGGCGACGGATTTTTCGATCTGTTCAAGCTTGGTCATGCGCCAATGGTACCATTATTGGGCTAAAATGGTACCACCAGTGGGACCATTCAACCCAGACAGCAACTCGCCAAAATCCAGACAACAAAAAAGGCGGGCAATGCCCGCCTTCCTATGCCGGTAGCCTGATCGGGAGCGTCTGGTCCGGGCCGGCAGCTATCTGCTGTTCCAGCTTGTCGGGTCTTTTCGCTCCGGCGCGCTTCTCGCGCGACCGTCAGTACATCCGTGACTTGCCGCGCGCCCCGAACCTTCGTCCGGCGCGCGCCTTTGCTTACGCATTTCTGCAACGCCAAGCGATTCCGCTTGGCTGCAAAATGCTTAAGCCAAATCAGGCTGCCTTGCTAAGAGACCCAGCAGCGGACTTGCCGGTGCGGCGGTCCTGCTCGATCTCGAAGTTGATTTTCTGGCCTTCAGCCAGGCTCGTCATGCCAGCGCGCTCGACAGCGGAGATGTGGACGAAAACGTCCGCGCCGCCATTGTCAGGCTGGATGAAGCCGTAGCCCTTGGTGGCGTTGAACCACTTGACCGTACCAGTTGCCATATAGAATGCCCTTCACATTTGCTTTTGTTTGACCGGACCAACGTCCGGCCGGCGGTATCGAAATTTTGGAGATAGACGTCAGCAAACGCGAAGATCGCGGCCCGATCGATCGGCCAAATTCAATGCTGCGGATATAGGATAGTTTGAGCAAGAAAACAAGACGGGTTGCTTGGACGCTGCCCCGCATCCCGGATCGAGCGGAATACAAGCGTGGAAGTTTTGACAGCGGTCCCGCGTTGTGAAGGGATGGGATGCTTGCCCTTCCGAGGAGAGAAGCCATGAAGACCATTCTGCTTGCCGCCTGCTTCGTGCTGCTGGCCGCCGAGGCGCAGGCGGTGTCGCGCTACGATCCGACACGCATGAGCTGCGACCGGGTGCAGGCGACGATCGCAAGACAGGGGGCCATCATCCTGCGCTACCAGTCGACGCGCGTGCCGGGGCTGCCGCTCTACGACCGCTATGTTCGCGACGAGCGCTTCTGCAACGCGGGCGAAGTGAGGGCGCGCGCCTATGTGCCGAGCGCCGACACCAGGTCCTGCATGGTCTATGTCTGCAAGCGTCCGGATTTCGAGCGGCGCTTCCGCCGGCGGTTCCTGCAGGACTGATACGCAGCGCTTTAGAACCCGAATGAGGCCTGCGTCGCCGGCGGTGGGCCGACGCGCACGCCTTCCATGGCCAGCATCTTTTCCTTGGTGGCCGAGCCGCCGGGCGCGGAGAAGCCGCCGATCTTGCCGCCGGCCGCCAGGATGCGATGGCATGGAATGACCAGCGGCACCGGATTGGCGCCGAGCGCCGCGCCCGTTTCGCGCGGAAGGCCGGCATGGCCGGCGCGCTTAGCCAGTTCGCCGTAGGTGGTGGTCTCGCCGAAGCGGAGCTTGCGCGCCGCGTCATAAATGGCGAGGCGGAAATCGTCGATGCCGTCGAGATCGACCGGCACGCTGGAGAAGTCGATGTCCTCGCCGGCTGCATAGGCCTTGATCGAGGCGATCAGCTTGACCACCCAGGACGGCTGGTCTGTCGAGGCTGAGACGCCGGGGTGGCGAAGCAGCCGGCGCTCGACCGCTTCGCGGCTGCGTTCCGGCAGGCAAAGCCGGATCAGGCCCTTCTCGCTCCAGGCGATGCCCATGAAGCCGATCACTGTTTCTAACACTGCGTGGCCGGCCGTGATCTGGGATGTGGGTTTCATGACGTATTCCTTCCGCAAAACAGCGAAAAACGAGTACATATCCAGAACAATATGGCACTTCGGCCCTGTTGTCGCCACCCGAAAACCGCCTGGTGGCCCCGATTGCCGGGTGTGAATCGCTGGTGTAAGGACTTCTTAACAACCGACAACCGGACCCGCACGGCTTGGCAGCGAAAATCATAATCACCGCGCTCGGCGTGCTCGTTGCCGCTGCTGGCCTGAGCGGTTGCACCTCGACCTCGCAGATGAAGGCCGCGCCCGCGCTTGCGGCGGCATCGACGCCTGTCGCCGCGGACGACACGCCGACGCTTGCGCTGCCCGAAACGGTGGCCGTATTGCCGGAGCCGTCCGGCCTCGCGCAGGTGCAGACCGTGGCGCTGGCCGGTGATGCCGCTGCAGCGGCAACCATGCCAGGCTCGCCCGCGACGCAAGGCGCACCCGCGACGCATGGCGCGCCCGCGACGCAAAGCGCACTGTTGCCGCCGCCTGTCCAACCTGGCGCGCCCGCCGCGACGCTGGCTCAGCCCGCGGCCTTCGCGGGAGCGACGCCGATGGCCGGCCAGTTTCCGCCGCCGCCGGTGCTGACGGCCGGCGGCTCGCCGACCGGCCCTGGATCCATCAGCGGAGCGGCATCCATCAGCCGAGCAGCGGCCTATACGACCGCGGGCGTCGCCATGCCGGTCACCGGCCAGTCGGCGAAAGTCGCCCCGATGCCCGGCGTCCAGCAGGTCGCCTATATGGTGCCCGAAAATCCGGCGCTGCTTGCGGCACCCAGCCAACCCGAGCAGCACGCCAGCGGCCCGCGCGGCGAGATCGAACGGCTGATCGAGAAATATTCGGCGATCTATGAGGTGCCGATCGACCTGGTACGCCATGTCGTCAATCGCGAAAGCACCTTCAACCCGAAAGCCTACAATCACGGCCATTGGGGACTGATGCAGATCAAGCACGCGACGGCGCGCGGCATGGGCTATGACGGACCGGCGACCGGCCTGTTCGACGCCGAGACCAATCTCAAATATGCGGTCAAATATCTGCGCGGCGCCTGGCTGGTTTCGGGTGGCAACGCCAAGCGGGCCGACACGCTCTACCAGACCGGCTATTACTACGACGCCAAGCGCAAGGGGCTGCTCGAGGCGACGGGCCTGGGCGTCGATCGCAAGCGGCATCGCCTGCCACCCGACGCCTGAGCGGGCGGTCCGGTCCCGCGCGGCCGTTTCGAGACAGCGCCATGCATGAAAACACAACGCCCCGCCCGCCGGCTCCCAACGACATCCGCCTGCGCAAGCTGCTCGACGATACGCTCACCGCGCCGCACTGGCCGGAGGGCTTCGTCATGCGCGCGTTCGAGCAGCGGGACGCGTCAGAGACGGAGCATGATGTTGCCCGAAAACCGCTTCACACTTTTCGGCATCATGCTCTGGCCTTGCACGCGCTGCTGGAAGAGGTGTTCGACGACGGCACCGACGGGCCGTTCGACGAATGGTGGCCGCGCATTGCCGGCAATGCGGAATTCGACCCCGCCCTCTGTTTCCTGGCGATCGACGGCAAGGGCCTGCTGGCGGGCGCGGCGCTTTGCTGGACGTCCGGTTTCGTCAAGGACCTCGCCGTCCATCCGGAATCGAGACGGCAGGGCCTCGGCGAGGCGCTGATGCGGCACGTGTTCCTGACGTTTCGCGAGCGCGGGGCGGCCCATGTCGATCTCAAGACCAACGCGGTTAAGAACACGGCGGCCTTCAGGCTCTACGAGCGGCTCGGCATGACCCCGGTCGACTGGGAGGGCTGACGCGCAAAGCGCGGCGTTGCAACCGCCTGCGCGCGAGCATTGTGAACTTCTTCACATAGGCTGACGTTAGGGCATGCTAATGCGTCGTCGTGCCGGGCGGCCGATCGGCGGATCGACGCGGGCAAGGCGTCGGAGGAGGCTGTGCCGGCATGCGTCAGCCACTCCCAGGCGGGCTCCGGGGCGGGGGTTTCGGAGCCCGTCCGCTTTGCGTGAAGCGAGGCGGACGGAACGGGCCGCCGACGCGGTCGAGCCAACCGAGATCGGCTTCACCGACCCGCCGGCCCGGTCAGCGCGCACAAGCGCGGGAACCCTAAGCGGCGTCGCGCATTCAACGCAGGGGCCTTGATGAGCCGCGACCTGTGCGTCGCTGGCCGCTGAGGGAGGTCCGCAACCCCGTGAAACTCGCTTTAGCATTCCTGGCCGCCGGCATCCTGCTGGGCGCTGTTCAAGCGCGAGCCGTGGAACTGTCGATCGTGTCGGGCGATACCGGCAACGGCATCAAGGTGCTGCGCGAGATACTCGATCGTTACGAGAAGAAGAGCCGCAACAAGGTCGACATCGTCGTCATTCCGCCTTCAACCACCGACCAGTTCGGTCAATACCGGCTCTGGCTCGCCGCCGGCAGCAGCGATATCGACATCTACCAGACCGACGTGATCTGGGCGCCGCAGCTTGCCAGCCAGTTGGTCGACCTGACCGAGGCGACCAGGGATGTGGTGGGTGAGCATTTCCCGTCGATCATCCAATCACAGACGGTCAACGGCAGGCTGGTCGCGCTGCCGATCTTCACCGACGCGCCGGCGCTCTACTACCGTAAGGATCTGCTCGACAAATATGGCGCCAAGGTGCCGACCACCTGGAAGGAGCTCGCCGATACCGCGAAGCTTGTGATGGACAAGGAGCGGGCGGCCGGCAACAGGGATCTCTGGGGCTTCGTCTTCCAGGGCAACGCCTATGAGGGGCTGACCTGCAACGCGCTCGAATGGGTGATGTCGAATGGCGGCGGTCGGATCATCGAGCCGGACGGTGAAATCTCCATCGACAATCCAAAGGCGGCTGCGGCGCTCGACATGGTCAAGGGTTGGATCGGCACCATCGCGCCGCCGGGCGTGCTCGCCTATCAGGAGGAAGAAGCGCGCGGCGTCTGGCAGACAGGCAATGCCGTCTTCATGCGCAACTGGCCCTACGCCTATGCGCTCGGCAACAGCGAGAATTCGCCGATCAAGGGCAAGCTCGACGTGGCGCCGCTGCCGGCCGGCGAAGGCGGGCATCCGGTCGCCACGCTCGGCGGCTGGAACCTTGCGGTCTCCAAATATTCGAAACATCCGGACGCTGCGATCGAGCTGGTCAAGTTCATCGCGTCGCGCGAGATGCAGAAATACCGGACACTCAAAACGTCCAACCTGCCGACCATTCCGGCGCTCTATGACGACCCCGACATTGCCCGGCAGCAGCCGATCGTGCCGCGCTGGAAAGAGATTTTTCTCAACGCGCAGCCAAGGCCCTCGGCAACCGCCAGGATCAAGTACAACGAGGCATCCAGCCAGTTCTGGACGGCCGTGCACGACACGATCTCCGGCCAAGGCACCGCCGCCGACAACCTGGCCGATCTCGCGGCGAGGCTGACCAGGCTGAAAGGCAAGGGCTGGTGAGCGCGGCAAGGCGATCGCCGCTGACGCGCCAACGCGTGCGCACGGCCTGGCTGTTTCTCGCGCCGATGCTTCTCGTGCTCGCCGCCGTTGCCGGCTGGCCGTTCCTGCGCACGGTCTATTACAGCTTCACCGATGCTTCGCTGGCCGACCTGGACGCGCGGCAATGGATCGGCTTCGACAATTACTTCTCGGTGTTGCGCCTGCCGAGCGGCCGCCTGCTCTATGACGGGTTGCTGGTCGATCCGGTCTGGTGGCGCGCGGTGTGGAACACGGTGCGCTTCGCCGTGGTGTCGGTGGCCTGCGAGACGGCGCTGGGCATGGTCGTGGCGCTTGCGCTCAACGCCGAATTCCCTGGACGCGGCATCGTGCGGGCTGCGATCCTCGTTCCCTGGGCGATCCCGACCATCGTCTCGGCCAAGATGTGGCAGTGGATGCTCAACGACCAGTTCGGCATCATCAATGTCGCGCTTCTCAATCTCGGCCTGATCGACACCAAGATCGCCTGGACTGCCAATGCCGACACCGCGATGATCGCTGTGCTGATCGTCGATATCTGGAAGACGACGCCGTTCATGGCGCTGCTGATCCTGGCGGCCCTGCAGATGCTGCCGCGCGAGATCCTCGAGGTGGCGAAGCTGGATGGCGCGAACCCGTGGCAGATCTTCTGGCGCGTGACGCTGCCGCTGATCCGCCCGGCGGTGATGGTCGCGGTGATCTTCCGCGCGCTCGACGCGCTGCGCATCTTCGACCTGATCTATGTGCTGACGCCCAACAACGTCCAGACCAAGTCGATGTCGATCTTCGCGCGCGAGAACCTGTTCGAGTTCGACAAGTTCGCCTATGGCTCCGCCGCTTCGACGCTGCTTTTCCTGATCATCGGCCTGCTCACCATCGCCTATATCCGGCTCGGACGGCTGAGTTTCGACGGAGGGCGCTGACATGAAAATGCTGAAGCGCGCCGCCTTCTATCTTTTGCTCCTGGCGATCGTCTTCGTCGCGGTGTTTCCGTTCTACTACGCCATCGTCACCAGCCTGAAATCTGGAACCGAGCTGTTCCAGGCGGGCCTGTGGCCGCGATCGTTCAGCCTCGCCAATTACCGCAACGTGCTGAGCGAAGGTCCTTTCCTGCGCAATCTCGTCAATTCGCTGATCGTCTCCGGCGCGGTCGTGGCGATCTCGCTGCTGCTCGGCGTCACCGCGGCCTACGCGCTGGCGCGCATTCGTTTCCGCGGGCGCTCGGCGCTGATGCTGGCCATCCTGTCGGTGTCGATGTTTCCGCAGGTCGCCGCATTAGCCGGGCTGTTCGAGATCATCCGGGCGCTGCACCTCTACAATTCGCTGCTCGCGCTCATCCTGTCCTACATGATCTTCACACTGCCGTTCACCGTCTGGGTGCTCACCACTTTCGTGCGCGACCTGCCGGTCGAGATCGAGGAAGCGGCGATCCTCGACGGCGCGGGAGCGTGGACCATCCTCACGCGCATCTTCCTGCCGCTGATGTGGCCGGCTTTAGCCACCACCGGGCTGCTCGCCTTCATCAGCGCCTGGAACGAGTTCCTGTTCGCGCTCACCTTCACCTCAACCAATACGCAGCGCACCGTGCCGGTGGCGATCGCGCTGCTCTCAGGCAATTCGCAGTTCGAGATTCCGTGGGGCAACATCATGGCCGCCTCGGTGATCGTCACCGTGCCGCTGGTGGCGCTGGTGCTGATCTTCCAGCGCAGGATCGTGTCAGGTCTCACGGCAGGCGGCGTCAAAGGCTAGATGCGACGCAAAAAAGTGACCGGAAAGCGTGTGCCGAAATGTCGGACCAGATCGCGGCGAGCCGTCCTTGGATCGTAGAGCAACCCGCGCCGGGACGCCGGCGCCAAGGAGAAGATCATGATCACCTTTCCCAATGAATCCGCCAAATATCGCACCGCGCGTGAAAAATTGCTGCGCAAGGAAATCGAGCTGCGCCGCGCCATGGAAGCGGTGGCGGAGGCAAGGCGCGCTTTGCCGCCCGGCGGCTTGGTGTCGCAGGACTATGTGTTCGACGCCCTGGACGGCGAAGGCAAGCCGGCGAAGGTGCGGCTGCCGGACCTGTTCGCGCCGGGCAAGGATTCGCTCATCCTCTACCAGATGATGTTCCCGCGTCACCCACAGGAGACGCGCGAGGTGGCGAAAGGCGGCGAGACCGCGAAGCTTGCCCGGCAGGACCAGCCATGTCCGTCCTGCACGGCGCTGCTCGACCAGCTCGATGGTGCGATCGGCCATCTCGAAGCGGCGGGGTTCAACTTCGCCGTGGTCGCCAAGACCGCGCTCGACAATCTGGTAGCGCTCGGCCGCGACCGCGGCTGGAAAAACATGCGGCTCGTATCGTCGGCCGGCAACGCTTTCAAGCGCGACTACAACTCCGAAACGGCCGAGGGCGCGCAGATACCGCTGCTTTCGGTGTTCCACCGCGATGGTGACGGCATCCGGCATTTCTGGTCGTCGGAGCTCGGTTTCGCGCCGACAGAGCCGGGACAGGACCCGCGCGCTATCGGCACCTGCGAGATCCTGTGGAACCTGATGGATTTCACGCCCGAAGGCCGGCCGGACTGGCACGAGCAGCTGCAATATGCCGGGCACGCCCCCGGCGCGCACTGCCACTGATGACGATGCGGGCGCCCGGCCCGCGCGCTTCTTTTCGAGGCAACCTCTTAGGCAACCCTGGGGCCGGTGCCGCGTTGGGGAAGGCGGAGGGGCTGTTTCGGATCGGAGATCGAGATGAAAACGCTGCTGCCCCTGGTCGCCGTCGCGCTTCTTGCCGGCGCGCCCGCCGCGTTCGCCCAGTCGGACGACACCAACACGGATGCCGTCGGACCGATGGTGACCGACAACAAGGTCGACACCCAGACCTTCGTCACGACCGTGCCCAACGCCAATGAATTCGAGATCGAGTCGAGCAAGCTGGCGCAAGAGAAGTCGGCGTCGGCCGACGTCAAGGCTTTCGCCGCGCAGATGATCAAGGATCACGGCAAGGCTGCCGAGGATTTCAAGACCGCGTTGAGCCAGGGCCAGACCACGGCATCGATCAAGCCCGCCGGCCCAGCGCTGCAGCCGAAGGAACAGCAACTGCTCGACGACTTGAAGGCTGCCACCGGCAAGGAATTCGACGCCAAATACATCAAGATGCAGGCCGACGCGCATAAGGACGCGGTGGCGCTGTTTTCCACCTATGCCAATTCCGGCGACGACCCGGCGATGAAGGAATTCGCCAAGAAGACGCTGCCGGTGCTGAAGATGCACGAAAAGCACGTGAAGGACCTGGCGGTGGCGCATCAGTGAGGGAGCAGGAGCTAATCGGCCAGCGACGCGCTCTACGGCCCCCCTCTCTGCCCTGCCGGACTGTCCGGCCCTTCGCTGTCGCTCAGGGCTTTCGTCGCTCGGAAAGCCAAGCAATTGGCTTTCCGCCCGCTGCGCGGACCGCTTCTCAACCCCCTCAAGGGGGAGATTGGCAGCTTCGGCGCCTCGCCTTTCCTGCAACGTTGGAGATTGGCGAAAGCCGGCGTGACGGCTAATCTCCCCCCTTGAGGGGGAGATGTCCGGCAGGACAGAGAGGAGGCGAAGGAACGCTACGTTGCGCATTTTTTGCGCAAGGATCGGTCGGCTTATCCGGGGCAGGGTGAGACAAGCGCAGCTTCTCCATGTGCGCCAACGGCTTCGTGTTCATCTCGGCGACGCCGCCGGTCGACATGGTGACAGGCGAGATGGTGCGCGGCGACATCGAGACCCAGACCGATGCGTCGCTGAAGGCGCTGAAACACTGCCTGGAAGCGGCCGGCACTTCGCTGGACAAGGTGGTGATGGTGCGCATCTACGCCCCGGCTTCTACAACGCCATCAACCGGGTCTATGCGAAGTATTTTGCGACCAACCCGCCGGCACGCAGCTTCGTGCCGGTGGCGTCATGGCCGATGGAGTTAGTGTGTGGCGGTGCGTGATTTGCGATAGCCACCGGGCACATTTTTCAAGCCGGCGTAATTTCTGCTTGTCTTTAAAGTAAAGTCGTCCTCAAATCCCGGTGGGGATAGGGAGGGCGAGTCATGAATAAGCTACCTAAGAAGTTCGTCGACCGGATTGCGTCGAATATCAAGAAATACCAACGCATCGCCGTAACACAGCAAAAATCGGATGTGGCCGAAGCTGACACCGTTACGCTGGTGAAAGACATTCTCGCAGAGGTGTTCGGTTACGAGAAATACCAGGAGCTTACGTCAGAGCATCAGATTAAAGCCACTTACGTCGATCTGGCGATTAAAATAGGCGGCAAACTTCGATTGCTTGTCGAGGTGAAATCAGCGGGTGCGGAACTCGCTGACAATCATTTGCGTCAGGTCATCGACTATGGTGCTCATCAGGGTATCCATTGGGTAATCCTGACGAATGCGGTCGAGTGGCGGCTGGTGCGGATTTATGTGGCGAACCAAATCAGCCACGAAGAAGTTTGCCGTATCGTTTTAGCCGACGTGAATCCAAAAAATGAAGACCATCTGCAGTGCCTGTTCCTGTTCGCCAAGGAAGGGCTCACCATCGATGCGATGGACGCCTTTCACCAGCAAGCCCAGCTTTTCAACAAATTCACGGTCTCTGCGCTCATGCGGTCCGAACCGGTGATTTCACTTGTGCGGCGAGAAATCCGCAGACTCTTTCCCGATATTAGGGTTGGGAATGAAAACCTATCACAGTTGATCGAGAATGAGGTGATCAAGCGCGATACGATTGAGGGAGACAAGGCAAAGGAAGCAACCGTGAGGATTAGAAAGGCGGCAGGAAAATTGGAGAGGGCTAAACTCAAGGCCGAAAAGTCGGTCGTACCCGAGGCGATGAGCTAACGTCTTTGATCAATCTCTAAACGCATGAATTTCTGGATACGTTATGACTGATTTGCATCGTTTTATTCGAGTGGACTTTAATCGGTTTAAAGCTTTTGAAAAATTTACGCTCCATCTGCGAAATTTCAACATCCTTGTTGGCCCGAATAACGCCGGGAAGTCGACGATATTGGCTGCCTTTCGGATTTTGGCGGCTGCTCTGCGAAAGGCGACGTCGAGAAAACCAGAAGTTGTAAGTGGCCCACAGGGATCTGTTTACGGGTACATAGTGGATCTCGGCGCGATATCGATTGCTGAGGAAAACATATTTTACAACTATGATGACAGTCAACCAGCTTCCATTCGCTTCAGTTTGTCAAATAGAAACGAACTTTTGTTATTTTTTCCCGAGGCTGGCTCTTGCCATTTAATAGTAACCAATAACAATGGAAAAACCCCTCATTCGCCAAAGGAATTTATTAAGCATTTTAATTGTCCTATCGGATTTGTTCCAATATTAGGACCTGTTGATCACAACGAAATCCTGTATGGGAAAGAAGCCGCCCGTTTGGCGCTTTTCAACTATCGATCAGCTCGAAATTTCAGGAATATATGGCATCACTATCCAGAGAAATTTGATGAGTTTCGAGAGGTGCTTTGCCGAACCTGGCCTGGCATGGATATCGAAGAGCCCATAATTGATTATTCGCACAAAGACGCCAGATTGTATATGTTTTGTCCGGAATCACGAATTCCAAGAGAGATATTTTGGGCTGGGTTTGGATTTCAGGTATGGTGTCAAATGTTGACACATCTTATTCAATCGAGTGACAATTCCATTTTCCTAATCGATGAACCTGATATCTATCTTCATTCTGAGCTACAGCGCCAGCTATTGACTCTGCTTAGGAATCTTGGACCTGACGTACTCATAGCTACTCACTCTACGGAGATAATAACTGAAGCGGAGGCGGATGACATCGTAGTTATAAACAAAAAAAGAAGACAGGCTCAGAGGGTAAAGAACCCTTCGCAATTGGGTGATGTCTTTTCGTCATTGGGGTCAAATTTAAATCCGATCCTCACTCAGTTGGCCAAAACACGACGAGCGCTGTTTGTCGAAGGTAAAGATTTTCAGATACTTGGGAAATTCGCGGGTAAGCTGGGGTTTTCGGATGTAGGCAATCGTGGGAATTTTGCGGTTATACCGGTGGAGGGCTTCAACCCCGAGCGGGCGAAAAACATTAAGGCTGGGATGGAGCTAACGCTCGGGGGAAAGATTTCGTCGGCGATTGTCTTCGATAGAGACTATCGCAGCGAGGATGAATGCGCAGCTATCAAACAGGCTTGCGAGAAATTTTCACAACTAGTTGCGCTTCATCATAGGAAGGAGATCGAGAATTTTTTGCTCGTTCCCACTGCGATCGATAGGGCGGCTGCAAGCAAAGTGAGCGAGGTTCTACGGCGAGGAGGTAGTGCGAAGGCGTATATGCCTATCGCGGAGGCAGTACTTAACAAATTCTCTTCAGAAAAGAAAAACTATGTGGCAGGCCAGTATCTTGCTAACCGGCGTCGGTTTGAAAAGCAAAATTCTCCCGGTTTGAATGATGCAACCGTAAGTGAAGCTGCCATGGATGAATTTGACAAGTCTTGGAACAGTGCGGAGTTAAGATTGGGACTAATCCCAGGAAAGGAGGCACTGACTTTCATAAATCAGGCGCTCCAGGACGAATACAAAATAAGCGTGACGCCAACTTCTATCATAGACGCGATGCGACTGGAGGAGATTCCAGTCGAGATGAAAGAGCTAATCGAGAGGATAGCTGCCTTCTCAAGCTTGGGCGTCGATGACGAGATTGAGGAGAAGTAGAGTCTAGCCTGTGGTTTCGATGGTGCTATCCGTCGCACGCTAAGCAAAATACTCCTGCAGCGGCCGCACTTCGAGGTTCCCCGCCCGCAACGCCGCAATCGCCTCCGCCACAGCAGCCGCACCCGATAGCGTCGTGTAATACGGCACCTTCTGCATCAGCGTGGCCCTGCGCAGCGACTTCGAGTCCGATACCGCTTTCTGGCCGTCCGTCGTGTTGAAGACGATCTGGACCTGGCGGTTGCGGATGGCGTCCTCGATGTGGGGGCGGCCTTCCAGCACCTTGTTGATCTTTTCGGCCGTCACGCCGTTCTCGGCGAGGAAGCGGGCGGTGCCGGAGGTGGCTAAAACCTTGAAGCCCTGGCCGGCGAGGCGTTTTACCGCCGGCAGGATGCCCTTCTTGTCCTCGTCGCGTACCGAGACGAACAGCGTGCCCGCGCGGGGGAGATCGACACCCGCTCCGAGCTGGCTCTTGGCGAAGGCCAGCGCAAAGTCGCGGTCGAGGCCCATGACCTCGCCGGTCGAGCGCATTTCCGGGCCGAGCAATATGTCGACGCCGGGGAAGCGGGCGAAGGGGAAGACGGCTTCCTTGACCGCGATGTGGCCCGGGTTGCGAGGATCGGGCATGGCGCCGTAATGGGCGAAGGCGTTTTCCAGCGTCTCGCCGGCCATGATCCGGGCCGCGATCTTGGCGATCGGACGCCCGATGGTCTTGGCGACGAAGGGCACGGTGCGCGAGGCGCGGGGGTTGACCTCCAGCACATAGACCGTGCCGTCTTGAATAGCGTATTGCACGTTCATCAGGCCGCCGACGTTGAGCGCGCGGGCCAGGGCCGCCGTCTGGCGCTCCAACTCGTCGACGAGGTCGGAGGGCAGCGAGTGCACCGGCAGCGAGCAGGCCGAGTCGCCCGAATGGATGCCGGCCTCCTCGATATGCTCCAGGATGCCGGAGACGAAGGTCGCCTTGCCGTCGCACAGACAATCGACATCGACCTCGATGGCGCCGGAGAGATAGGTGTCGAACAGCAGCGGGTTCTTGCCCAGCAGCGTGTTGATCTGGCCGGTCTTGTCGTTGGGGTATTTCTGCTTGATGTCCTCCGGCACAAGGCCGGGCACGGTGTCGAGCAGATAGGTCTGCAGCATGCCCTCGTCATGGATGATCTGCATGGCGCGGCCGCCGAGCACATAGGAGGGACGCACCACCAACGGGAAGCCGAGCTCGCCGGCGACGAGGCGGGCCTGCTCGACCGAATAGGCGATGCCGTTCTTCGGCTGGCTGAGGTTCAGCTTGTGCAAGAGCTTCTGGAAACGGTCGCGGTCCTCCGCCAGGTCGATCATGTCGGGCGAGGTGCCGAGGATCGGGATGCCGGCCTTCTCCAGCGCGTCGGCCAGCTTCAGCGGCGTCTGGCCGCCGAACTGGACGATGACGCCGACCAGCTCGCCCGAGGCCTGCTCGGCGCGCAGGATCTCCAGCACGTCCTCCGCCGTCAGCGGATCGAAATAGAGCCGGTCGGACGTATCGTAGTCGGTCGAGACCGTCTCCGGGTTGCAGTTGATCATGATCGCTTCGTAGCCGGCGTCGCGCAGCGCGAAGGCGGCATGGCAGCAGCAATAGTCGAACTCGATGCCCTGGCCGATGCGGTTCGGGCCGCCGCCGAGGATCACGACCTTCTTGCGCGACGACACGCGCGCCTCGTTGGCGGGCTCGCCGACGAAGGGCACTTCATAGGTCGAGTACATGTAGGCGGTCGGCGAGGCGAACTCGGCCGCGCAGGTGTCGATGCGCTTGTAGACCGGATGAACGTCGAGCTTTTCGCGAGCCTTCTGAATCACTTCGGCGTCGGTCTTCGTCAGCGACGCGAGGCGGGCGTCGGAAAAACCCATCGCCTTCAGCATGCGCAGATTGACGGCATCCCGCGGCAGGCCCTGCTCGCGGATGCGTTCCTCCATGGCGATGATGCCGGCGATCTGCTCGAGGAACCACGGGTCGATCTTGCACATGGCGTGCACGTCCTCGAGCGAGGTGCCCATGCGGATCGCCTGCGCCACCATGCGCAGCCGGTCCGGCGTCGGCGTGCCGAGGGCGGCGCGGATCGCGTTGCGGTCGTCGGCGTGGCTTGCGGGGGTGCTCCCGTGGCCAAGGCCCGGAATCTCGATCTCGTCCAATCCGGTGAGACCCGTTTCCAGTCCGCGCAACGCCTTCTGCAGCGATTCCTGAAAAGTGCGGCCGATGGCCATCACTTCGCCGACCGATTTCATGGCGGTGGTCAACACCGGCTCGGCGCCGGGGAATTTTTCAAACGCAAAGCGCGGGATCTTGGTGACGACGTAATCGATGGTCGGCTCGAACGAGGCCGGCGTCGCGCCGCCGGTGATGTCGTTCTCCAGCTCGTCCAGCGTGTAGCCGACGGCAAGCTTCGCCGCGACCTTGGCAATCGGGAAGCCGGTGGCCTTGGAGGCCAGCGCGGATGAGCGCGAGACGCGCGGGTTCATCTCGATGACCACCAGCCGGCCGTCGGCCGGGTTGACGGCGAACTGCACGTTGGAGCCGCCGGTCTCGACGCCGATCTCGCGCAGCACCGCGATCGAGGCGTTGCGCATCATCTGGTATTCCTTGTCGGTCAGCGTCAGCGCCGGCGCGACGGTGATGGAATCGCCGGTGTGCACGCCCATCGGATCGAGGTTCTCGATCGAGCAGATGATGATGCAATTGTCCGCCTTGTCGCGGACGACCTCCATCTCATACTCCTTCCAGCCGAGCACGCTCTCCTCGATCAGCACCTCGGTGGTGGGCGAGGCGTCGAGGCCGGATTGGACGATGTCGTAGAATTCGGCGCGGTTGTAGGCGATGCCGCCGCCGGTGCCGCCCATGGTGAAGGAGGGGCGGATGATGGCGGGAAGGCCGACATGGTCGAGCGCCTGGGCGGCGATCGCCATGCCGTGGCTGATATAGCGCTGCTTGCGGTCGCCTTCGCCGAGGTTCCAGCGGGTTTCCAGCGCATCGAGCGCGGCGTCGAGGTTTTCCGGATGTTCGGCCTTCAGCGCGGCGCGCTCGGCCTCATGCGTCTTGCGGTCGGCGTTCTTGACGTCGGTGGCGTTGGCCAGCATCGACTTCGGCGTTTCGAGGCCGATCTTGCTCATCGCCTCGCGGAACAGCGCGCGGTCCTCGGCCTTGTCGATGGCATGCGCGTCGGCGCCGATCATCTCGACATTGTAACGGTCGAGCACGCCCATGCGGCGCAGCGACAGCGCCGTGTTGAGCGCCGTCTGGCCGCCCATGGTCGGCAGCAGCGCGTCAGGCCGCTCCTTGGCGATGATCTTGGCCACCACTTCTGGCGTGATCGGCTCGATATAAGTGGCGTCGGCCAGCTCCGGGTCGGTCATGATGGTGGCCGGATTGGAGTTGACCAGGATGACGCGGAAACCCTCTTCCTTCAGCGCCTTGCAGGCCTGGGTGCCGGAATAGTCGAACTCGCAAGCCTGGCCGATGACGATGGGGCCGGCCCCGATGATCAGGATCGACTTGATGTCGGTGCGTCTTGGCATGTCCACGGGTCCCGTTCGGCGAGCAGCTTGCACGAAAAACCGGGCGGGGGAGGACCCGGCCGGTTGTGCTTGCGATTCTGGTATCAGGCTAGGAGGGCCTTATAGGGAAGAGTTTTGGTGGATGTAACCCCGAAAATGAGGGGAGTAGGGAGTAGGGGAGTAGGGGAGCATTCCCTAACTGTGTTCTCCAAATGCGAACCTACTCCCCTATTCCCCTCCTGCCACCTGATCCGTGATCTCGAAGCGTTCGGAAACGCCGATGCGGATCATGTTGAGGCTGCCTTCGCGCGTGAAGCGGAATTCGTCCGGCGAGTCCGAGCCGGTCGGCTTGCCGCCATGGAAGGTGATGACGCGACTGCCGCCATCCGGCCAGGTCACCGTCACGGTGCTGTCGGCGCCAGTGCGCGCGACGTCTATCTCGCAACGGGTCATCGGCTGGCCGACATGGCGGGCGCAGGGGACGCCGGCGTCCGGGGTGTCGGATCCGGCGCTTGCCGAGGCCGCGAAGGCGAGACCATACGCGTCCTGCATGGCGGTTCTGCCGATCTCGGCCGCAGACGGCGGCTCGGCTGGCTCCCCGCCACCCAGGCGCGCCGCTATATCAGGCTGCGGCTCTTCGGAGGGTTGAGGCGCAATGGCCGCGGCCGCCGGCGCGGCGGCATCTTCGGGCACCGGCGCAGGGTTGTTGGGGCTGAGATAGCGGGCGGGCGCCCATCCGACGATATGCGCGTCCTGCGTATCCTCGACCTTGCACCAGGGATAGCCGTCGACGACGTTGCAGCCGAAATTCCTGACGGCCGTGCCGTTGGGCAGCCGCGCCGCCACCCTTCCACTCGGCGAGGCAGTGGCGCGGATATTGAGGAGATCGTCGGGCGCGAGGCCGCCGATAATCGAAACGATCGGTCCCGGCGCATCCTGAGCCGTGGCCGGCAGGGCCGCCGCCAGCAATGGAGCGACGAAGAGTGCCTTCAGCGTCAGTCGGAGCGTAGTTTTGCGCTTCATCTTTGGCTGCATTTTTCCGAGTCGCGACCAGGACCAAAGCTCCGACCGCCAGGCGATGGGTTATAGTCGGCAAGACCGCGGGGTGTCATGCTGAATTTACGCGGAATTGTGAGGCCAAGGGCACGCGCAGATCGTTCAGGCCGAAACCTCGACTTCGGCGGTGCCGACCGCTGGCAAATCCTTGTCCCCGCCAGCCGCGGCAATCACGCTGTCGAGCAGGCCGGGGAAACGCCTGTCGAGATCGTCACGACGCAATGTGATCAACCGGCTGGTGCCGACCGCCTCGCTGCGGGTGACGCCCGCCTCGCGCAGCTTGGCGAGGTGGTAGCTGAGATTGGTCTTGGAGGCGAGGTCGAGGAACTTGCTGCAGTTCAGTGGCACGCCTTCCTTGCTCGCCAGGTAGCGCACGATGGCAAGCCGGGTCGGGTCGCCGAGCACGGCAAGGACGATCGGCAGGCTGATCTGGTCGGCGGTTGGATGGGGCAGGGTCATGGCCCAGAATTAAGCACAAACGGCACGGACTTCAACGCGGCTCCTCTTTCTACGGCAGGCGCTACTTCTGCATTTTCGTTTCTACGATAGACGCGGCTGCTTCATTCTCTGCCCGTCCTGACACAGGGCTGTCAGCAGGGTTCAGCTATTTTGTCCCGGCTCGGTTGACATCATGCCCTGTTATGTCCAATTGTTCAATAACTTTTGAACTAAGGACAACTCCCCATGGACAAGCGGATCTTCTGGCTTGCGCTCGGATCGTTTGCGATCTCGACCGAAGGCTTCGTCATCTCAAGCCTTCTTCCCGATATCGCCACTGACGCCGGCATATCCGTGCCGCTCGCCGGCTCGCTGATCACGGCCTTCGCGCTCGCCTATGCGATCGGGGCGCCGGTGCTGGCGACGCTGACCGGCGAATGGGACCGGCGCCGCGTCATCCTGTGGACGCTGGTGTTCTTCGTCATCGGCAACATCGTTGCCGCGCTCAGTTCGTCCTTCGAGCTGCTTTTGATCGCGCGCATCGTCATGGCGCTGTCGTCCGGCCTGTTCGCGGCGACCGCGCAAGGGACTGCCGTGGCGCTGGTCGACGACCATCACCGGGCACGCGCCATCGCCGTCGTCGTCGGCGGCACCACGGTGGCGGTTGCTGTCGGCGCGCCGCTCGGCGCGCTGGTCGCGGCCATTGCCGGCTGGCGCGGCACGTTCTTCGCCATTGCCGGGCTCGGCGCCCTGGCCGGCGCGATCCTCTGGTATCGGTTGCCGCGCGGCATCGTCGGCACCAGGCTGCCGCTGGGGCGCAGGCTGGCGGCGGCAGTGCGGCCCGGCGTGATGCCGATCCTGCTGACCACGGTGCTGGCGCTGATCGGAGCCTTCACCGTCTTTGCCTTCATCGCGCCCTTGGCCATAGAAGGCGGCGGGCTCTCGCCGATCGCGCTGCCGGGCATGCTGCTCGCCTTCGGCGTCGGCGCCGTCATCGGCAACATCGCCGGCGGGCAGGCTTCCGACCGATTCGGCGCCACCCGAACCGTCGTCTGGTCGCTGGCGCTCTCCGCCGCGATGCTCGCCACCTTCTCGCTGATCCCGACCTTCCTGCCGCATCATCTCGCCGGACCGGCGCTGATGGCCATGATGGTGCCGTGGGGCATCGTCGGCTGGGCTTTTCCGCCGGCGCAGGCGAGCCGTATCATCAAGATCGCTCCCGACGCCGCGCCAATTGTTTTGTCGCTCAACGCCTCGGCGCTTTACTTCGGCGTCGCGCTGGGCGCCGTGGTCGGCGCCGCCGTGCTGCGCTTCGGCGTCCCGGCCGACCTCGGCCTGATCGCGGCGGTGTTCCCGATCGTCGGGCTGGGCGTCGTGCTTGCGGGCCGGATGTTGGGTCGCCCCGTGGCGATGCCGGCAGAATAAGAGGTGCCGATATTCAGGTGAGCCCGGCCCGACCTGAATCTCAGCACGTCTTCACAGCCAAAGAATTGACCGGCGGCCGCTTCTTCAGGGCGAAGGAGCGGCCGTAGGCATTTCGAGATCGAGGTCAGCCACGGCATCCAGCGCCGCGCGCAGCTTCGCCGCCTGCTCCGCGCCGACCTTGCCCTCGAATTGGCGCTGGGCGACGCTCCAGAGCTTGAGCGCCTCGTCGAGCTTGGCCTGGCCTTGCGGTGTCAGTCGCAAACGCTTGATGCGGCGGTCGTTCGTGTCGGGAAAGGTCTCGACATAGCCGTCGCGGATCAGCGGCTTCAGCGTGTGGCCGAGCGCCGACAGGTCCATGATCAGTGCGTCGGCGACGGTGCTCATCGCAGGCTCGTTGCTGACATGGATCTGAAAGAGCAGTCCGAACTGCGTGCCCTTCAGGCCCGAAGACGCCAGCGCGTCATCGTAGAAGCGGCCGAGGCTGCGCGCGGCGCGGCGCAGCGTCGCATTGTTGCAGTCGCTGAATCCCGGCTTGCGAGCTTCGGTCATGATCACTCCTTGCCGGCGCAAAGCCGCGCCAGCCTGGTGCAGAAATAGTTTTCGCCGCCGCCGTTGACAAGATAGTGGCATATACCTACTTCGGCGAAAGTGGCATATGCCACTAATTAAATCGGAGGCCCGGCGGATGATGCGATCATCGACGCCGAACCAAGCGAAGTGAACAAAGGAACGGGACTATGAGCACGAAGGACAACAAGGGCACGGCTGTCATCACCGGCGCCTCCTCAGGTATCGGCGCGATCTACGCCGACCGGCTGGCGGGGCAGGGCTACGACCTGGTGCTGGTGGCGAGGCGCGCCGACCGGCTGCAGGAAGTGGCGGACAAGGTCGCCTATGCCTATGGCCGCAAGGTCAAGACGATCGTCGCCGATCTTGCGGCCGATGCCGATCTGCGCCGCGTCGAGCAGGCGGTGTCGACGGACGACAGCGTGACGCTGCTGATCAACAATGCCGGCGTGGGTGGCCTGGAGACGATTGCCGACGCCGACGCCGACGCGGCCGAACGCATGATCAAGGTCAATGTCGTGGCGCTTACCAGGCTGACCCGCGCGGTGCTGCCGGGCCTGCTTGCGCGCAATCGCGGCGCCATCATCAACATCGCCTCTGTGGTTGCCTACGGCATTGCCGTCGGCGGCATCTACAGCGGCACCAAGGCCTATGTCGCCAACTTCACCGAAGCGCTGCAGAAGGAAGTCGCCGGCACCAATGTGAGAGTCCAGTCAGTGGTGCCCGGACCGATCCGCACCGAGTTGTGGGACGTCTCCGGCATCAGCCTCGACAGGATCAATCCGGACTGGATCATGAGTGCCGAAAATCTGGTCGATGCGGCACTTGCCGGATTCGCCCAGGGCGAGACCGTCACCGCGCCCGGCCTTGCCGATGCGGCCGGGCTGGCCACCTATCTCGGCGCCAGGGACCAGTTCTTCGGCAGCCTGTTCTCAGGCAAGCCGGCCGCGCGCTACGCCGTCTGAGGGTGTGTTCCTCGCCCCCGCAAAGCGGCTACGGCATGCACACATTTCCAAGCGGCTGGCCTTTGGCGATAGCGTGCATGGCAGCTTGGCGCATGCATTGTCCAATATAGCGCTGGTCGACCCCCACTCCGTCTCGACTTCGCCGAGCCACCTCTCCCCCGATCGACGGGGTAGAGGAAAGGCGCCAAGCTTTTTGCCGTCAACACCCGTCCAGCAACGCTCCTTTCCCTCCGGAGGGGGGAAAGGTGGCGCTGCGAAGCAGCGACGGATTGGGGAACCACCTGGCAGTCAAGCCTCAGGTCGATCAGTCAATCACAAAAGATGTGTGCATAGCGCCATCTTCGTGGGGTGAGGAACCAGCGTTCATACTGGCCGCCACATCTGCAGGATCGAGGCGGCCAGCAGCAGGCCCAGCACGATGTTGAGCATACGCCACTGGCGCTCCGTCTTGAGCAGGCGGGCAAGGAGAGTTCCCGCCACGCACCACAGCGACAGCGAGAAGGCTGCGGTCAGCCCGAACACGGCCCCGAGCAGCAGCGCGAGTTGCAAGGGACCATCGGCGAGCGCCGCGAAAGATGCGGCGGCGCCGAGCCCCATCGCCCAGCCTTTCGGATTCATCCACTGGATGCCGGCGCCGCCGAAAAAGCTGTTCGGCTTGGCCATGCTGATGTCGAGATTGGGCGGACCGCTGCGGCCGATCTTGATCGCTAGCCAGATCAGATAGAGCGAGCCTGCTATCTTCATCGCAAGCTGCAGGGACGGCACCGCGGCGAGCAGGCCGGCGAGGCCCGCCGCGCCCGCAGCCGCCACGGTGGCCAGCCCCGCGGCGCTGCCGGCCATCAGCGGTACCGAACGGCGAAAGCCGAATTGCGCGCCGGACGCGGTCGACAACGTCGTGGCGATGCCCGGCGTGGAGGTCGAGATCAGCGCGAACAGGACCAGCGGGATGATGGTGTCGGACATGCGGGCTTCCCATCGAAGGAGCCGGCATGCTTAGGCGCTTCGTCGCATCAGTAAATGCAATGTTTGATATGGTTCGCATTAGGGAATATAATGCTAATCATGATCCGCGATCTCGACATGACCCTCATCCGCACCTTCGTCACGACGGCCGACAAGGCCAGCATGACGGCGGCGGCCAATGCGCTTCACCTCACGCAAGGCGCCGTCAGCCAGCAGGTCAAGCGGCTGGAAGAGGTGCTCGGCCAGAGCTTGTTCGAGCGCGACCGCCGCGGCCTAAAACTGACGCGATCCGGCGAGCGGCTGCTCGACAGGGCTCGGCGCCTGCTGCAGCTCAACGACGAGATCCTTGCCGAAATCAGGGGCAGGGCGGTTGCCGGGCAGGTGCGGATCGGCGTGCCTTACGATCTCGTCGGCACGCTGCTCGCGCCCGTGCTGAAGGCCTATGCCGAAGCCTATCCGCAGGTGGAGATTTCGCTGGTCTGCGCGTCCTCGCCGGAACTCGCGGCGGCCCTGGCGGCGGGCACGATCGACCTTGCCGTCATCGAGGAGCGCGTTGGTCCGACCGCCGGAGAATGCCTGCTCGTCGACCGGCTGGTCTGGGTCGGCGCCACAGGCGGGGTGGCGCGCCTGAAACGACCGCTGCCGGTTTCCATCGTCGCCGACACCTGCGCCTTCCGGCCGGCGGTGCTGGCAGCGCTCGGCGAGCATGGGCTCGACTGGCGCACGGTGTTCGAGAACGGCAACATCGATGCGACAACCGCCACGGTGCGGTCGGACCTCGCGGTGACCACCTGGCTCGCCTCAACGGTTCCGGCCGACCTCGACATCCTGTCCGATGCCGGCCTACCGGCGCTGCCGAATTTTTCCGTCAACCTGCATCTTCCGAAACATGCCACCCAACCGGCCGCGCAGGCGTTTGCGGCACATATTCGGAAAGGCCTGGTTCGGCGGCGCGAGGCGGCTTGAAAGTCTCACTCCGCTGGAACACCCCTCATCCGTCTCGGCGCTGCGCGCCGATCCACCTTCTCCCACAAGGGGAGAAGGCAAGATCGCGCTGATGGCGCTGCCAATCGTCGATGTCGGAGATTGGCATGCGCCAGGCTCCGCCTTCTCCCCTTGTGGGAGAAGGCGGCCGAGCGAAGCTTGGTCGGGTGAGGGGGTGTTCCAGCTTGGCGACAGGTTCCCCCAGATTCTACTTCCAGTTCTTGCGCCGCTCGAGCTCGGCGTCCGACGGCGCCTGCGTGACAAAGGAGCCGACGCGGATTTCGCCCGCGCGCTCATAGGTCGCGATGATGATGCCGCTGGCGGAGGTCTGCGATTTGACGAGCTTGAAGGCCGCCGGCATCGCGTTGTCGCCGAACAGCCGCTTGCCCTTGCCCAGCAGCAGCGGGAAGATCATCAGACGGATCTCGTCGACCAGCCCGTTGGCGAGCAGGGTCTGGATCAGATTGCCCGATCCCTGGATGAGCAGGTCGGGTCCGTCTTCCTGCTTGAGTTCCTTAAGCCTGGCAACGATATCGGGCCCGAGCGACTGGGTGTTCTGCCAGGTCAGTGAATCCGGCCGGTGCGTGGCCACATATTTGACCGCGGGATTGAAGGCATCCGCGATCGGATCGTTCTGATATGGCCAGTACGCTGCGAAGATGTCGTAGGTTCTGCGGCCGAGCAGCAGGGCGAAGGGTTTGGAGAACAGTTCCTCCATTGCCGCGCCCCCCACCTCGTCGAAGTAATGGAAGGTCCAGCCGCCGAACTTGAAGCCGCCGACCGGATCCTCCTCCGGCCCGCCCGGCGCCTGCATGACGCCGTCGAGGCTTACGAATGTGGCGGCGATGATCTTGCGCATCTGTCTTCTCCGTTTCACGATCCGCGCCGTCAGGGCCGGATTTCTGGTTAGAGCGGTTCGACGCAATTCCCGACGGAACCCGCTTTGCACCTAGGACGAACGGCAACGCGCGTTTTCGACAAGCGCCTTTAAAAATTTCTATCCGGTGCTGTCGGCCCGGACCGTGCGAGATGAGAACCAGACGTCGCCGAACACGGCGGTTGCCGTCCGGTCCGGCGCCTTGTCCTTCCTCAGCCAGATCGAGCGGGTGCGCGCGGCCCGCTCGCGGGTCGGTATTTTCGCGGCCGGCTCGGCAATGGAGGCGCCGACGCAAGGGATGAACCAGGAGCCCATGAACGGTCGGCAGGCAAAGCCGTTTTCCAGGCGTGTTATGAGGACCGCGAGGCCGACGGTTTCGGACGGGCGCCACGGAAAGATCATGCGGCCGCCAAGCTTCAGCGAATTCAGCCACGCGGCGGGCGGAGCGACGACGCCGGCATTGACGTAGATGACGTCGGACGGCGGCAATGGATTGGCGACGGCATCGGCCTGGACAATTTCGACGTTGTCGTAAGCCGCAAGGTTCGCTTTGGCGCGCGCGGCGAGACCAGCCTCCAGCTCGAAGGCGGTGACGCCGCCGCCCGGCTCGACCAGCCTCGCCAGCAGCGCCGTGTAATAGCCGGTGCCGGCGCCGATATGGGTGACGTGCTCGCCCGGCTTCGGCTCGACCTTGCCGAGCCACATGGCATGCAGAAGCGGCTCGCCATTGTTGATGCCTTTGTCGGCATCGAGCACGACAAGCACGTTCTGGTAGATATAGATTGGATCGGCGCTCGGCGTCTCGAACCGGCCTTCGCCGGCAAAAACAGTCCATGGTCCCGGACCCAGGAAAGCCTCGCGCGGCACCGAGGCGAATACCTCCTCGATGCGCGGATCGGACGACCGGGCCTGCGCGGCCATCAGCCTGGCGTAGAATCTGCGGGCTTCGTCCGGTTCGGCCATAGCGCGAAGATAGCGCGGCCGGCGCGAATGTCTCGGTCAGCCGGCGATGGTGTCGTAGAGCAGCTTGAAGTTAAGAACGAGGATGATGGCGGCCACGACCCATGCCAGCGCCGCGACGGCGCGCGGTATGGCGAAATTGCCCATCTTCTTCTTGTCCGACACGAACTGCACCAGCGGCACCACCGCGAAGGGGAGTTGCATCGACAGGATCACCTGGCTGAAGACGAGAAGCTGGCCGGTTCCCTTCTCGCCATAAAGTGCCGTGACAACCACCACGGGGACGATGGCAATGCCGCGCGTCACCAGGCGACGCGCCCATTGCGGGATGCGCAGGCGCAGGAAGCCTTCCATCACGATCTGGCCGGCAAGCGTCGCGGTGACGGTCGAGTTGAGGCCGGAGGCAAGCAGCGCGACGGCGAACAGGATCGAGGCGATGCCCAGGCCGAGCAGCGGCGAGAGCAGCTCGAAGGCCTGACCGATCTCAGCGACGTCGTGATGGCCGGTATCGTGGAAGGCGACCGCCGCGACGATCAGGATCGACGCATTGACGAACAATGCCAGGATCAGCGCGATGGTCGAATCCGTCGTCGCCCATTTGATGGCGTCGCGCTTGCCGCTGTCGGTCCGCTCATAGGCGCGGGTCTGCACGATCGAGGAGTGCAGATAGAGATTATGCGGCATGACCGTCGCGCCGATGATGCCGATGGCGATATAGAGCATCGTCGGATTGGTGACGATCTCGGGTGACGGCACGAACATCGAATGCAGGATCGTGCCGGCCGGCGGCGCGGCGACGAAGATCTGGATGGCAAAGCAGCCGAAGATGATGATCAGCAGCGCGACGACGAAGGCCTCGAGATAGCGGAAGCCCTTGTTCATCAAGAGAAGCACAAGGAAAGCGTCGAGCGCGGTGAGGATGGCGCCGCCGATCAGCGGGATGCCGAACAGAAGCTGCAGCGCGATCGCCGTGCCGATCACCTCGGCGAGGTCGCAGGCGATGATCGCCAGCTCGCAGGCGATCCAGAGCACGTAATTGACGGGGCGCGGATAGTAGGCGCGGCAGGCCTGGGCGAGGTCGCGCCCGGTGGCGATGCCAAGGCGGGCGGACAGCGCCTGCAACAGGATCGCCATCAGGTTCGACAGCATGATGATGAAAAGCAGCGTGTAGCCGAACTGGGCGCCGCCGGCGAGGTCGGTCGCCCAGTTGCCCGGATCCATATAGCCGACGGAGACCATGTAGCCCGGTCCCATGAAGGCGAACAGGCGGCGGAACCAGACTCCAGTCTGTGGCACCGCGATCGAGGCGTTCACCTCGCGCAGGCTGGGCTGCTCGTCGCCGGGCCTGTCGAAACGCCATGCGGGTCGGGCTACGGTTGCTGCATCAGCGTCGGACATGAGGGATTTCCGCTGGAATGTATCGAAGGTGCCTTTTATTTATGCCATGGCTCAACATTATGCAATAGGCTATATTTCATTGATCATGCTTTCGCGATGCGCCGGAGCAGGTCTGGACGCGGGCGCCCGCAAACGCTGGTTGCGCCCGCGCGGGAATGCAAATAAACGGCCGGACCATCAGGGGTTCGTGTTATGGATAACGCCCCCGATTCAAGGAGGAGCGCGTATTGGCGCTTAGGAACAAACCAGTTCGACGCGAGGAGCCGCTTCCCGATGCCGAAATCCATTCGGAGGGTTTCCGGCAGACGCGCGAAGCGCGCCGCGGCGCGCTGGTCGAGGACTATGTCGAGCTGATCGCCGACCTGATCGAGGACGGCAACGAAGCGCGGCAGGTGGATATCGCGGCAAGGCTCGGCGTCGCGCAGCCGACGGTGGCAAAGATGCTGACCAGGCTGTGCGCCGATGGGCTGGTGTCGCGAAAGCCTTATCGCGGCGTGTTCTTGACCGAGGCCGGCCGCAAGGTCGCCGAGGAAAGCCGTATCCGCCACCAGACGGTGGAGGCCTTCCTGCGCTCTCTCGGCGTCAGCGCCGAGACGGCGCGCATCGACGCCGAGGGCATCGAGCACCATGTCAGCGCCGAAACGCTGGAAGCTTTCCGCCGGGCAATGACGAACCGCCAGGCCTAGGTCCGCGGTCTGTCCGAGCGTATCGAAGCGGAACCGACGCATCTGCGCCGCATTACGTCCCACATCGCGCGATTGTCGCGCTTAGGGAGGAAGCAATGGGCGTCGAACAGGCACCGACCGCTAAAGGGAAGCAGGCAGCCAGGGGATTGCGGCAGGCGGCCGCCAAGGACGAGCGCAAGACCGAGGCCGAGACCGGCCGTCCGCTGAAGAAGGGCGCGGCGCGTTTCGAGGAACGTTCGAAAAGTTCGGACGGCAAGAGCGCCGGCGCCAAGCAGAAAAGTCGAGGCTTTTAGCCGGGTTACGGTCTGTGGAATTTTACCCGTCAGATCGGGGTTGCCTGCGCGTGGGCGCTCGTCGAGTGCGAAAAATTCTGTGACTTAGGCCAGCCGTTGCGATAATTGTCTGCAGGGGGCGGTGGCATGCCGGTCCCTCCAGGACATTCGCGTCGCGAGGAGTTGCCATGCTTTGGAGAGGCCGTCGTCAGAGCGACAACATCGAGGATGACCGTAGCGACAGCGGCGGCGGACTTGGCGGTGGATTGGGCGGCGGCGGTCAATTCCGACTTCCCATCGGCGGCCGTACCGGTGGTGGCGGCAGCATTCTCTTGGTCATCCTGGTCGTGCTCGCGGGATGGTATTTCGGCTTCGACCCATCGCAGATCCTGGGTGGCGGCGACGGCGGACTGCTCCCGGGTGGTGGCGGCCAGATCACCGACAACAGCGGCTCGCAGAACAGTGGCGGCGCGCCCGCCAATGACGAGATGAAGCAGTTCGTCGCGACGGTGCTGGCGGAAACCGAAGACACCTGGACCGGCATTTTCAAGTCCCAAGGCCTGACCTATGAGGATCCCAAGCTGGTGCTGTTCAGCGGCCAGGTCCGTTCGGCCTGCGGTTTCGCCTCGGCGGCGGCCGGGCCGTTCTACTGCCCAGGCGATCACAAGGTCTATCTCGACATGACCTTCTTCCAGCAGCTCGACCAGCAGTTCGGTGCTTCCGGCGAGTTCGCGCGTGCCTATGTGGTGGCGCACGAGGTCGGCCACCATGTGCAGAACCTCACCGGCATCATGGGCAAGTTCAACCAGATGCGGCAAGGCATGAGCGAGGCCGACGCCAACCAGCTCTCGGTGCGCATCGAGCTTCAGGCCGATTGCTTCGCCGGCGTGTGGGCGCATTACACCGCGCAAAAAGGCATATTGGAGCAGGGTGATATCGAAAGCGCGCTGAACGCCGCCAAGCAGATCGGCGACGATACGCTGCAGAAGAGGATGCAGGGCTATGTCGTGCCGGAAAGCTTCAACCATGGCACCTCGCAGCAGCGGCAGACATGGCTGGCGCGCGGCTACAAGAGCGGCAAGCTGTCCGACTGCAACACGATGAGCGGTCCTATCTGAGGCGGCGCCCGCCGCTTCATTTTCGGCGACGATCCGCGATAAGCGGCAGCTGGCAAGTGATGTCAGCATAAGACCTTTGCCTTCGTTCGCGGATTGTTCCCGCCGCTAACCTCGCCTATAAGGTCCCTCCCGCCTGTGCCCCAAGGCGGATGAGGAGCTTGTCACCATGATCGACCCGAAAACCGCCAAGCGGGGCCTTGCGCTCGTTTTCACGACGCTGCTGCTCGACATCATCGGCTTCGGCATCATCATGCCGGTCCTGCCGGCCTATCTGGAGGAACTGAGCGGCGTCAGCGTCAGCCAGGCCGCGATCGAGGGCGGCTGGCTGTTCTTCGTCTATGCGGCGATGCAGTTCGTCTTCGCGCCGATCATGGGCGGCTTAAGCGACCGCTTCGGCCGCCGGCCGATCCTGCTTGCCTCGGTGCTGACCTTTTCCATCGACAACCTGATCTGCGCCGTCGCCTGGTCCTATCCGATGCTGTTCATCGGCCGCGTGCTCGCCGGTATTTCCGGCGCCAGTTATTCGACGACGTCCGCCTTCATCGCCGACATCTCGAACGACGAGAACCGAGCGAAGAATTTCGGCCTGCTCGGCATCGCCTTCGGCGTAGGCTTCGTCATCGGGCCGGTGCTGGGCGGGCTGCTCGGCACGTTCGGGCCGCGCGTGCCGTTCTATTTCGCCGCAGCGCTTGCCTTCGTGAATTTCCTGATCGCGATGTTCCTGCTGCCGGAGACGCTGGATGAAAAGCACCGTCGCCGTTTCGAGTGGAAGCGCGCCAATCCGGTCGGCACGCTCATGCAGATGCGCAATTATCCGGGCATCGGCTGGATCGGGCTGGTGTTCTTCCTGATGACGCTCGGCCACATGATGTATCCGGCGGTCTGGTCGTTCGTCTCCACTTATCGCTATGGCTGGAGCCAGCAGCAGATCGGCTTTTCGCTCGGCGCCTTCGGCCTGTGCGGCGCAATCATCATGGCGACGGTGCTGCCGCGCATCATTCCCAAGCTCGGCGAGTGGAGGACGGCGGCGATCGGGCTGACCTTCACCGCGCTCAGCGCCTTCGGCTATGCGTTTTCGACGCAAGGCTGGATGATCTATGCGGTGATCGTGGCCGGCTGCCTGGAGGCGCTGGCCGATCCGCCGCTCAGAAGCCTCGCCGCCGCCAAGGTGCCGCCCTCGGCGCAGGGCGAATTGCAGGGCGCGATGACCTCAATCTTCTCGATCACCTCGATCATCACGCCGCTGCTCTACACGGCGATCTTTTCCTGGTTCACGAGCCCGACCGCGCCGGTCGTGTTCGGCGGCGCGCCCTATGTGCTCGGCGCGATCTTCCTGACGCTGGCGGTCATCGTCTTCGTGACGAAAGTGGCCAAGCCGACGCCGAAGGAAGTCGAGCGCATGCACACGCAGGAGGCGGTGACCGACCCGGCCTGAGGCGTGTCGGTATTCAGGTGAGGCCGGTCCGCAAATGGCGACTTCCTGCGTAGGTCGCTACGCGCGTTCGGCCAGCGCTTTCTCGCCGCGCCGCTCGCGGATCAGATTGACGAAGCGCCGGAACAGGTAATGCGAATCCTGCGGGCCGGGGGAGGCCTCGGGGTGATGCTGGACCGAGAACACTGGCCGGCCGGTCAGCGCGATGCCGCAGTTCGAGCCGTCGAAGAGCGAGACATGGGTTTCCTCGACGCCTTCGGGCAGCGAGTCGGCGTCGACGGCGAAACCGTGGTTCATCGAGACGATCTCGACCTTGCCGGTGGTGTGGTCCTTGACCGGATGGTTGGCGCCGTGGTGGCCCTGGTGCATCTTCTCGGTCCTGCCGCCGAGCGCGAGCGCCAGCATTTGATGGCCGAGGCAGATGCCGAACACCGGGATATCGGTCTTCAAGAGGTCCTGGATCACCGGCACGGCATATTCGCCGGTCGCTTCCGGATCGCCGGGGCCGTTCGACAGGAAGATGCCGTCCGGCTGCATGGCCATGATCTCCTCGGCGCCGGTCTTTGCCGGCACGACGGTGACCTTGGCGCCGAGACCCGCAAGCAGGCGCAGGATGTTGCGCTTGACGCCATAGTCGACGGCCACGACGTGCATGGAAGGCTGGCCTCGCTCGCCATAGCCTTCATTCCAGACCCAGGGCGTCTCGCGCCAGACCGAAGACTGGCCCGACGTGACTTCCTTGGCGAGATCGAGGCCGATCAGGCCCGACCAGGCCGCGGCCTGCCGCTTCAGATCCTCGATGTCGAAGACGCCATCGGGCGCATGCGCGATGACGGCATTGGGCATGCCTTTCTCGCGGATCAGCACGGTCAGCGCGCGGGTGTCGATGCCGGACAGCGCGACGATGCCGCGCCGCTTCAGCCACTGGTCGAGATGGCCGGCGGCGCGATAGTTCGACGGGTCGGTGACGTTGGCCTTGAAGATGGCGCCGACAGCGCCCGCGCGGGCGGCCGGATGCAAATCCTCGATGTCCTCGTCATTGGTGCCGACATTGCCGATATGCGGGAAGGTGAAGGTGACGATCTGGCCGGCGTAAGACGGATCGGTGAGGATTTCCTCGTAGCCGGTCAGCGCGGTGTTGAAGCACACTTCCGCAACGGCCGACCCGGTGGCGCCGAGGCCGCGGCCTTCGATCACCGTGCCGTCGGCGAGGACCAGAAGGGCGGTCGGCTTTTCGGTGGCCCAGGGGGCGGTGGTGGTGGCCATGGCGGCACTCCTGTCAGGCGCGGCAATCGGTCGGCGGGACCATTTGCGCGGCATGGCGCGAAGCTGGATTTCCCGGCTCCCACGCGTCAACTCATTATCTCATGCAGGACCGAGTACATAGGCGAACGCGCCGGAACGGTCAATGCGGCGCCCCCGGACCGTGGCCGATTTGCTTTCGTCCAGCAATATCAGCATCTTGCCGCGATTTGCGTTGGCCGTTCGGCAAAGCTATTGTCCGCCGCATTCGAAGGAGAAGCACGATGCGCGAGAAAATCGCCGAATCCATGAAGAGCGCGATGAAGGCGCAGGACAAGCACCGCTTGCCGACGCTGCGGCTGATCCAGGCCGCCATCCACGATCGCGACATCGCCAATCGGGGCGCCGGCAAGCCACCGGCGAGCGAGGAGGAGATCCTGCAGATCCTCGCCAAGATGGTGAAGCAGCGCGAGGAATCGGCCAAGGCCTTCGAGGACGGGAAGCGGCCGGAACTGGCGGCGCAGGAGCGCGGCGAGATGGCAATCATCCGCGCGTTCCTGCCGACGCAGCTCGACGACTCGGCGATCCAGGCTGCGGCGCGCGAAGCGATCGCGGCGACCGGCGCCGCCAGCCAGAAGGACATGGGCAAGGTGATCGGCGCGCTGAAGCAGAAGTATGCCGGCCAGATGGACTTCGCCAAGGCCAGCGCCATCATCAAGGGGCTGCTGTAGTAAGCGATTACGGCTTCACGGATCCTTGCACATAGGTATCGGCTGCTGCGGCGGCGCCGGATGATCCTTCTTGTACTGTGCGATGATCGGCTCCAGCGTCTTCTTGGGCCAGAATTTCGGCGAGCCGATCTCGCTCAGGCAGGAGGTGCTCCAATAAGTGCCCGCGCCTGACAGCGATTGGCCTGCGGCCTTTGCCCGCGCGACAGCGGCGATGTCGCGCGATTCCGGATAGATGTAGAGCGTCGTCGGTTTGTTCTTCACGAGGGGGATGATCTGCTCGGCGTCAGCGGGCGACCAACTGGTGCAGCCATTGCTGCGGCCGCCGGCATAGTTCACCAGCTTGCCGAACGGAACAAGGCCGTCATGGTCGGCGTATGAGCTGTTCGGGTCTTTGCGCATGCACAGGCCCTTCAAGATGGCAGCCGGATGGCCGCCGATCACGCGCTGCCTGGCGTTCGCCGCTTCGCCTTCGCCGTCGAACTGGATGAAGCTGCGCATGAACACCGCGTTCTGCGCGCCGACACGGTAGTAGCCCTTGAACGACGTCTTGGCCTCCGCGGTCATATAGGCGCCGCCAGCCGTCAGTGACGAGTCCATCGCGTTGCCGAAGTTTTTTGCGCAACGCCTGCCGTTGGAGAAATCGGCAACGCCTTTCAGGTTGCGGCCGCCGCCATGGCCCGAGGAAACCGCGCGGAAGAGCTGCTTGCTTTCGCATATGATGTAATAGCGCTGGCCGAGCACGCTGTTGCCCAAATCCCCGGGACGGGTAGCATCCATGGCGAAGTAGCAGGGGTTGCTGACCGAACCGTCGCTGACCTTCTCCTGATAGAGCGCGCGCGCCCGCTCCAGAACGACCTGCGAAATCTGGCCCTCGCCATCGCCGACATGGCGCTGCAGCCAGTCGGGAACGGTCGACGGCCGCAAGGCCGCAAATGAGCTGACCGATGCCGTCAAGGCAGCAAGGATCGCGACAAGGCAGAAGATGGCCGCGCCCCGCGGAACAGATCTCAACCGCACCCTTTTGCCCCTCCTGTCGAAATGTCTCGTACCTGTGAATCACCTGGGCCGATCATAGAAGGTCTCGCATCCATCGGCGAAACACTTCTAGTTTAGCGACGCCTTTTGGAAGTCGGATTTCCGGACCGCTTCGATTGAGCTATGATCTGATTCCGGCGCGCCCACGCCTCCTCCCTCCATCGGGAAGCATCGTTCATGCGGGGCAATTCACATCCAACCAACTGTTCGAGCGCCAGGCATAAGGAGGGGTTGTCGAGACTGCTCGCGGCAGGAGGTTTTTCGATGCGGCTTTCCGTACCCGTCTATTATCTGAAGCGCCAGGCGAGGCTCTTGTCCCGCCGGGAAAATGTTCCACTCCACACAGCGCTCGACCGCATTGCCGGTGAAGAAGGTTTTGGCAGCTGGAGCCTGCTTGCAGCCAAAGCCGCCGAGGCTGCGCCAGCCGGCGCCCTGTTGGCGCGGCTGATCCCCGGCGACATGGTTCTCGTGGCGGCGCGGCCAGGCCAAGGCAAGACGCTGATGAGCCTCGATCTCGCCGTGGCGGCCATGAAGCAAGGCAGCCGCGCCGTGTTCTTCACCCTGGAATACATGCATGCCGACATCCTCGACCGGTTCCGCGACATCGGGATCGACCCGGCCGATTTCAATCACCTGTTCGATTTCGACAATTCCGACGCCATAAGCGCCAGTTACATCATCGAGAGGTTGCGGTCGGCGCCGCGCGGCATGCTGGCGGTCATCGACTATCTGCAACTGCTCGACCAGAAGCGGGAGAATCCCGAGCTCATGGTCCAGATACGCGCCTTGAGGTCGTTTGCCCGGGAACGCGGACTGGTGCTGGTCTTCATCTCGCAGGTCGACAGGTCCTATGATTCCTCCGGGAGACCGTTCCCGGATATCGGCGATATTCGGCTGCCGAACCCGCTCGACCTGTCTCTGTTCGACAAAGCCTGTTTCCTGAACAAGGGCGAAATCCGGTTCCAGGCGGCTTGAGAGCGATCCGTGTCCCGGCTATGCCGGTCTCGACAGGGAAGCGAACCATGATCGAGATCGTCAAACCCGCCCTCGAACATTTGCCTTCCTACAAGGCGGCGCTGGAGCGTGGGTGGTCGCCCGACAATGTGCGGCTCCTCGAAGCGACGCGCGAGCAGCTCGAGGCGATCGAGAAGGATCCCGTCGCCTTTCTCGCCGACCTTGACGACCCCGAAGCGAAGGGGCCGCCCATCACCTTGCCCGACGGCACGGCTGTGCCGCGCCTGCCGGGCTTCCGGCGCTGGATCTGGGATGGCGAGGCCGCGGGCTCGATCGGCTTTCGCTGGCAGAAGGGCACGTCGGCGCTGCCCTCGCATGTGCTTGGCCATATCGGCTATGCGGTGGTGCCGTGGAAGCGGAACCGTGGCTATGCCACCGAAGCGCTGCGGCTGATGCTGGACGAGGCGAGGGCGGTCGGCCTCGACCATGTCGAGATCACCACTGATCGCGACAATCCTGCCTCGCACAAAGTGGTGCTTGCCAATGGTGGCAGGCTGGTCGGGCGGTTTGCCAAGATTGCAGCCTATGGCGGCGCAGAGAGCCTGAGGTTCAGGATCGATCTTTAAGTTATTCCGCGGCCGCCGGCAGCGGCGGGGTCGCGCGGCTGCGCCACTCCCAGGCCTGCGAGGCGACAGCCACCACCACCGCCACCAGCATGGCGAGCACGCCGGCCAGCGGCAGGCTCCGATAGCCCAGGCCGGCGTTGAGCATCGCCGCGCCCAGCGACGCGGCCAGCGCGATGCCGACGTTGAAGCCGGACGGGATCAGCGAGGAGGCGAGGTTGGAGGCATCGGCCGTCCAGGCGAGGATGCGCGTCTGGATCGGCGCGCCGATGGCGAAGTTGAGACCGCCCCAGATGACGATGGCCGCGATCATCGGCACCGGGTAGGGGCTGACGAGATGGATGATGCCCAGCGCCACCGCCTGCAGGGCGAGCATGACGATAAGCGAGGGCATCAGCTTCCAGTCGGCGAGCTTGCCGCCGACCAGGACGCCGATCGTGGCGCCGACGCCGTTGAGCAAAAGCACGAAGGGGATCTGGCTCTCGTCGAGGCCCGTCACTTCGAGCAGCATCGGCGTGATGTAGGTGAACAGCACAAACTGGCCGATCATCAGCATCAGCATCAGGATCAGCGAGGTCCAGACCTGCTGGCGGCCGAGCACGCGAACTTCGCGCGCCAGCCCTGCTGGCCGATTGGCGGCGCCCGCCGTTCGCGGCAGCAGCGCCAGCATGGCGACGATCGCGACGAGGCCCAGCGCGCCCATCACCCAGAAGGTCGCGCGCCAACCCCACAGGCTGCCGATCGCCGTGCCGGCCGGCACGCCGATGACATTGGAGACCGTCAGCCCCGAGAGGATGACCGCGACCGCCCGGCCGCGCTGGTCCTCGCGCACCAGGCTGACCGCGACCACCATGGCGACGCCGAAATAGCAGCCATGCGCCACGGCGGTCGCGACACGCAGCAGAAGCATCGAGGTGAAATCGGGCGCCAGCGCGCAAGCCGCCTGGCCAAGGGTGAAAGCGATCGTGAGCCCAATCAGCAGCGTCTTGCGCGACACCTTGCCGGTGGCCAAAGCCAGCAGCGGGCCGCCGACAGCGATGCCGCAGGCATAGCCGGAGACGAGATAGCCTGCGGTCGGCACCGAAACGTCGAGGCCCTGCGCCACCTCCGGCAGCACGCCGGCGATGACGAATTCGGTGGTGCCGAAGGCAAAGGCGGCAAGGAAAAGGGCAATCAGCGGAAGCATGGTTCAAAATATATGCGAGGAATGTATAGCCTCAAACCACGCTCGGGCGGTTCCGGCAATGCAGAAATTGGCGATGGCGCTTTAGCTTTTCTTGACTGGACCGATCGAGCCTGCCCGTCTCAAGGATTGCTGGCTGTCCGGCGACCGTAAGGAATTTTCAGCCAAGCCCTCTCGTGCAGATAGTAGAGCAGCGACTTGGTGGCGACTTCGGTCAAACCGATGGTTGCCGCGAGCTTGATGCTTCCGGTCACCACGAGAGAGATGATCATCGTGTCGATCGTGCCGGTTGCGCGCCAGGAAAGCGCTTTGACGAAGCTGCGCGAATGGGTGTCCATCGACTAAATCATCCTCCCGTTGGGCCTCAGGTGTTCCTTAGCCGACGCATGCGTGGATGAGCAAAGACTAAATTTTGTCAGCTCGCTTTGAGCCGCGAGCCGCCAAGCAGGCCGCGTTCCTCTAGCACCGGGTAGGCCATCGAGGCGAGCAGCGAATTGATCTGCTTGAGGTCGCGAATGGTGTCGAGATGGATAGAGCTCGTCTCGACGCTCTTGGCGGTGCCTTCGCGCAGGCGCACGAAATGGCTGGCGCTGGTTTGCTTCTCGCGTTCGCGCAAAAGATCCTTCTCCAGCACCAGCTGGCGCGCGGTTTCCGGATCGCGTGACACCAGAACGTTAAAGGCAAGCCGCGCGTTGGCAAGCACGGAGGAGTGGAAGGCGCAGAGCTCCTGCCAGCCTTCCGGGGTGAATTCCAGGCCGCGCTCCAGCTTCTTCCTGACATGCACCAGCATGTTGCGCACGATGATGTCGCCGACCTGCTCCAGCTTGACGCAGGCGCCGATCAGCTCCTGGCACCGCAATGCCTCGTCCTCGGTCAGCGGATTCCTGGTGATCTTGGCGAGATAGAGCTTGATCGCGGCATGCTTCCTGTCGACGCGGTCGTCGAGCGCTGCCAGCGCCTTGATCTTGTCGGCGTCGGCATCCTCGTAAAGCTCGATGATGCGCTTCAGCATGATCTCGACCGTCTCGCAGACCCGCACCACCTCGCGCGTCGCATTGGCGAGCGCCTGGCTCGGCGTATCGAGGGCGCTCTCGTTCAGCGCCGACAGCTCGACGACCTCGAGCGCGGCGGCCGGTTGAGGCTTGCTGCCCAGCGCCACGATCTTTTCGGAAGCGCGGTAGACGAGGCCGGCCAGCGGCAGTCCGGCCAGCAGGATCAGCACGTTGAACAGGATGTGGGCGTTGACGATCTGATCCGGCGCGGTCTTGCCGAGGAAGGCGACATCCGGCTTGAAGGTCATGATCAGCACCAGCATGATCAGCGAGCCGAGGCCTCGCATCAAAAGGTTGCCGATCGGCACGATGCGCACCTCGGGCGGCGCCGACCGCGTCAGCATCGGCGCGATCAGCGACGAGCCAAGGTTGACGCCAAGCACGAGGACCACGCCGAGTTCCGGCGTGATCAGCCCGCGGCCCGCCAGCGTCGCCATCAAAAGGACCGCGGCGATGCTCGACTGGAACAGCCAGGTGACCAACGCGGCCAATAGATAGGTGGTGATGGAGTCGCCCGAGAAATAATTGATGATCAGCGGCATCAACTGGCTATTGCGCAGCGGCTCCGACGCCTGACCGATCATCTCCAGCGACAGGATCAGCAGGCCGACGCCGATCAGGATACGGCCCATCTGCCGCCAATCGCGCCGCTCGGTGGCCATGAACATGACCGTGCCCGCGATCAGGCAGAGCGGCACCAAAAGCGTCAGGTCGAAGGTGAGCAGCTTGGCCACCAGCGCCGAACCGATTTCGGCGCCGCGCACTGCCAATTGCCCGGCGGCGCCCGAAACGATGCCGGCGCCGGCGAAGGAGCCGACCAGCAGCGTCACCGCGGTCGAGCTCTGCAGCGCAATCGCCAGTCCACAGCCGGCCAGCACCGCCATGACCGGATTGCGCATGGTCGCGCGCAGCCGGTGGCGCAGCAAGTCGCCATAGGCGCGCTCGACGCCGGTCTTGACCATGCGGGTGGCAAACAGCATCAGCGCCACCGCGCCGGCAAGGTGCAGGAGGACGACGGAGCCGCTCACAGCCGACCTCGCAAGGTGACCCTGGCAGTGTGGAGAGGGGGGCGAATCTCAACCATTTCAACGTGTGGAAATATACCAATTAAGATTAGCCGAATAATAGATTTTTCTGATGCGATGATCGTCTCGGCTCGACGGGACATGTCGGAAATGAATGTAGGGCGCATTGGTTGCACGCGCCGCGCGGCGGCGCTTCGCTCGGCATGAAGCGATACTGGGCGGCACAGCCGGCCCGATCCGGAGCTTCGTTGAAGCAGGCTCTGCAAGCGTCGGAAATCATTACAGAATTGTAATTCTCATGTTCAGTTTCGGTTCATCCATTGAAGGCTATTCCTCTGTCTATCGACAACCAAGGAGTACCAACCATGAAGCGTCTCATACTTTGCGCCATCACCGCCTCGATGCTGGCCGCCTCGGCCTTCTCCGGCCAGGCCGCGCCGCTCGCCCGGCCGAGCGCGCCGCAGTCAAGCTACACGCAGGTCGACTGGCAGAAGCCCGGCAGGCATGTCGACAAGCGCGTCATCGTCAAGAAGAAGGTGGTAAAGCGCAGCCATTGGCGCAACGGCCAGAGATATTCCAACTGGAAGCGCCACCAGCCGGTCCGCGACTGGAACCGCTACGGCCTGCGCCGCCCTGGTCCCGGCCAGGAGTGGATCCGCGTCGGCAACGACTACGTGCTGGTCAGCATCCTCTCCGGCATCATCTTCGGCGCGATCGCCGCGCAGTAATCCGCGGCAATCCGGAAATTCGGAAGGCGGCCTCCCGGCCGCCTTCTTTTCGTCTGTGAAAAGCGGGTACGATGGGCCGGACGGAGTCGCCCTGCCCGGGCGGCTTGATTATATGGAGGGCAAACGAGTTTCCCCGATGCGCTTTCCGCCCGCCTTCCTCGACGAGATACGCGACCGCGTGCCGATTTCATCGGTCATCGGCGCGCGTGTCGCATGGGACAGGAAGAAGACCAACGCCTCGCGTGGCGACTATTGGGCGTGCTGCCCGTTCCACGGCGAGAAAAGCCCGTCCTTCCACTGCGAGGACAAGAAGGGGCGCTACCACTGTTTCGGCTGTTCGGTGTCGGGCGACCATTTCAAGTTCCTCACCGAGCTCGACGGCATGAGCTTTCCCGAAGCGGTCGAGAAGATCGCCGACATGGCCGGCGTGCCGATGCCGGTGCGCGATGAACGGGAAGAGCGGCGAGAAAAGGAACGCGCCAGCCTCACCGAAGTCATGGAAATGGCGACCACCTTTTTCCAGGAGCGGCTGCAGAGCCCGGAAGGGGCAAAAGCCCGCGCCTATCTCAGGGAACGCGGACTGACGTCGGCGACACAGCAATCGTTTCGGCTTGGCTTCGCGCCTGACAGCCGCAATGCCTTGAAAGAGCACCTGGCGGCAAAGGGCGTGCCGAAGGCCGATATCGAGGCCTGCGGACTGGTGCGGCATGGCGACGACATCCCGGTCTCCTATGACTGGTTCCGCGACCGCATCATGTTCCCGATCCCGGATTCGCGCGGCAAGATCATCGCCTTCGGCGGCCGCGCGCTGGCGCCCGATGCGCTCGCCAAATACATGAACTCGCCCGACACCGAGCTCTTCCACAAGGGCAACGTGCTCTACAATTTCGCCCGCGCCCGCAAAGCTCTCGCCAAGGGCGGCACGGTGATCGCGGTCGAAGGCTATATGGACGTGATCGCGCTGGCGCAGGCCGGCTTCGAGAACGCCGTGGCGCCGCTCGGCACGGCGCTTACCGAAAACCAGCTCGAGCTGTTGTGGCGCATGGCCGGCGAGCCGGTTCTGTGCTTCGACGGCGACCAGGCGGGGCTGAAGGCGGCATGGCGCGCCGCCGACCTGGCGCTGCCGGCAGTCCAACCCGGCCGCTCGGCGCGCTTTGCGCTGCTGCCGGAGGGCAAGGACCCTGACGATCTGGTCAAGGCAGACGGGCCGGACGCATTTCGCGCGGTGCTGGCGGAGGCGCGACCGCTGGTCGACCTGTTGTGGATGCGCGAGACCGCGGGCGGCGTCTTCGACACGCCGGAGCGTCGGGCGGAACTTGGAAAGAGGCTGCGTGAGCTCGCAAGTCGTATACGCGACGAAAGTACACGCTATCACTACCAACAGGAAATGCGCGAGCGGGAGCTGAGCTTCTTCGGCTCGCAGCGCGGCCCGCGGCAGGGCCGTCAGGATGGCGGCCGGCCAGGCGAGCGCGGCCAAGGCAAAGCCCCGGCACCTGGTGGACAGTTCGCCAAGGGCGGAAGCGGGCGCATCGCGATCAGCGAAAGCCTCGGCAAGTCGGCGCTGGTCAAGCGGGGCGAGGGGATGTCGGTGCGCGAGGCAACGATCATCGTGGCGCTCGTCAACCATCCGGCGCTGATCGACGAGAATTTCGCGCATGTCGAGTTCCTCGACCTCGCCAATTCGGATTTGAAGAAACTCCACGCCGCCATACTCGACGCCATGGCGCATGACGCGGCCGACGAGCGCGGCGCGGTTATCGCCACCATCGAGCGCGCCGGCTGCGGCGGCATCTGGGAGCGGGCGGTGGAGCTGATCAAGCGCGCGCGGCAGTGGCCGGCGCTGGAGACCGCGGCGCTCGACGATGCCCGCGACGCCTTCAACCAGGCGATGCACTTGCAGCGTAGCGCCCGCACATTACATAGAGAGCTGAAACAGGCGCAGGCGGCGCTCGATGCAGACCCTTCGGACGAAAACTTCCGGCATCTCGTCGAGATTCAAGCGCAATTCAACGATGTGCAGGCAACGGAAGCGCTGATCGAAGGGTTTGGCGTTTTATCGGGCAGGGTTGGTCGCGTTTAGGGCCGAACACCTCCATTGGAAGTGAAGTGGAAATGCGCAGCGCGTCGAATCGACGCCTCTAAGTCGGGTAATTGATTCGCTTTTTTCATGCGAATCATGCCAGAGGCGCTTGACCTTCTGGCAGATTGGCGGAATCAGGACGATTCGAAACGTTAACCGTGCCCCGGCGTCGGTGGGAAATCCGAGCGATGCGAGGCACTGGTGACGACTGGACAGGCAGAGTGCCCGCTCCAGATATCAGGGTTAATCTGGACTTAATGCATGTCGCCCAAAAGTGGAAACCGGTTTGGGACAGCGACATGCACAAAACAAAAGAGATGACGCGGTTGCTGGGCCGATGAGAAGCGTTCCGGCGCGAGCGCGTCCAGCATAAACGGTACGGCAGTTTACGCGGCCTCGATATTCGGCCGCTTGGAGACGACAAAGAATGGCGACAAAGGAAAAGGAAGAGGTCGAGACCGAACGCGAAGGCGCCACCGATGGCCCCCTGCTCGACCTTTCCGACGATGCTGTCAAGAAGATGATCAAGGCCGCGAAGAAACGCGGCTATGTCACGCTCGACGAGCTCAACGCGGTGCTGCCCTCGGAAGAGACGGATCCGGACCGCATCGAAGATATCAATGCGATGCTCAGCGACATGGGCATCAACGTCGTCGAGGACGACGAGGTGGGCGAGGAGACCGAAGCCGAGCCGGCCGCCGACGCCGAGGAAGACGCCAACGAGCTCGCCGAGCAGACCGGCACCGCGGTTGCCGCCACGACCACCAAGAAAGAGCCGACCGATCGCACCGACGACCCGGTGCGCATGTATCTGCGCGAGATGGGCTCGGTCGAGCTGCTGTCGCGCGAGGGCGAAATCGCGATCGCCAAGCGCATCGAGGCCGGCCGCGAAACGATGATCGCGGGTCTGTGCGAAAGCCCGCTGACCTTCCAGGCCATCATCATCTGGCGCGATGAGCTCAACGAATCGAAGATCCTGCTGCGCGAGATCATCGACCTCGAGGCGACCTATGCCGGCCCCGAGGCCAAGCAGGCGCCCGTGGTCGAACGCGTCGAGGAAGCGCCCAAGCCCGAAGAGAAGCCGCGCGGCCGCGCGGCGGCGCGCGAGGAAGAAGACGACATCACCAATGTCGGCGGCGACACGCGCGGGCTGGAGGAAGAGGAAGACGACGAGGACGAGGCGAGCCTGTCGCTGGCCGCGATGGAAGCGGAACTGCGTCCGCAGGTGATGGAGACGCTCGACGTCATCGCCGACACCTACAAGAAGCTGCGCAAGTTGCAGGACCAGCAGGTCGAGAACCGCCTGGCCGCGGCCGGCACGCTCTCGCCCAGCCAGGACCGCCGCCTGAAGGAGCTGAAGGACCAGCTGATCAAGGCGGTGAAGTCGCTGTCGCTCAACGCCGCGCGCATCGAGGCGCTGGTCGAGCAGCTCTACGACATCAACAAGCGCCTGGTGCAGAACGAGGGCAAGCTTTTGCGCCTCGCCGAAAGCTATGGCGTGCGCCGTGAGGAATTCCTCAGGGAGTATCAGGGCTCGGAGCTCGATCCCAACTGGACCCGTTCGATCGCCAACCTGACCTCGCGCGGCTGGAAGGAGTTCACCAAGAACGAGAAGGATGCGATCAAGGAACTGCGCGCCGAGATCCAGAACCTCGCCACCGAAACGGCGATCTCGATCCTGGAATTCCGCAAGATCGTGAACCAGGTGCAAAAGGGCGAGCGCGAGGCCGCGATCGCCAAGAAGGAAATGGTCGAGGCGAACCTTCGTCTGGTCATCTCCATCGCCAAGAAATACACCAACCGCGGCCTGCAGTTCCTCGACCTGATCCAGGAAGGCAATATCGGCCTGATGAAGGCGGTCGACAAGTTCGAGTACCGCCGCGGCTACAAGTTCTCGACCTACGCCACCTGGTGGATCCGGCAGGCCATCACCCGCTCGATCGCCGACCAGGCGCGCACCATCCGTATTCCGGTGCACATGATCGAGACGATCAACAAGATCGTGCGCACCTCGCGCCAGATGCTGCACGAGATCGGCCGCGAGCCGACGCCGGAGGAACTGGCCGAGAAGCTCGCCATGCCGCTGGAAAAAGTGCGCAAGGTGCTGAAGATCGCCAAGGAGCCGATCTCGCTCGAAACGCCTGTCGGCGACGAAGAGGATTCGCATCTCGGCGACTTCATCGAGGACAAGATGGCGATCCTGCCGATCGACGCGGCGATCCAGGCCAATCTGCGCGAGACGACGACGCGCGTGCTCGCCTCGCTGACGCCGCGCGAGGAACGCGTGCTGCGCATGCGTTTCGGCATCGGCATGAACACCGACCATACGCTGGAAGAAGTCGGCCAGCAGTTCTCGGTGACGCGCGAGCGTATCCGCCAGATCGAAGCCAAGGCGCTGCGCAAGCTCAAGCACCCGAGCCGCAGCCGTAAGCTGAGAAGCTTCCTGGATAGCTGAGCGGAATATAATCACACGAAATCGAAAGGGCGCCTCGGGCGCCCTTTTTGCGATTCCGGAGACCTCTCATGCCGCCTTGCCGGGTTTGCCCGACAGGGGGATAATCCAGGGTCGGATGCATTTGTGGGCGACAAGCCGGATGCCCGCCCCGGCGTCGGCCGTCAACGGCCAGACGCCCGCACCGTGGCGCCGGAGGGAGGTGTGCCATGACAACCTACATCGTGCTTATCAACTGGACCGAGCTCGGCGCCTCGCTGGAGGATATCCGCCGGCGCCTGCACGCGACCGATAGCGAAGGCCGGCTGCTCGTTGGCGCCGACGTGGCGATCGCGGTCTGGCGGCTCACGCCGGGCGAGGGGTGGCTGGCGTCCCTGTTCGGTAACGTGATCGCGCTGCCTTTGACGCGCATCGCCTATGACCGTTTCGCCGACCTCCTCTACGCCTGGAACCGGCGTAAGGGCCGTTGGTAGCGCTCTCGGCCCAGCCGTACGAAGACGCATAAGCGGTCTTGGCGCACCGTAAGATACATCTTAAGATATATCTTGACTCTGAAAGCGGTGCGCCTTACTTACGATGTATCGTAAGATATAACTCAAGGAGCAATCCATGCACAAACAAGGTCACTTCGGGCACAACCACTTCGGCGAGCGCATGTTCATGCACATGGCCGGCAAATTCGGCGGCCGCGGAGGCGGCGGCTTTGGCCCGTTCGGCCATGGCGGCAGGGGCGGCGGACGCGGCGGCCCGGGCGACATGTTCCGTGCCGGGCGCATGCTGGCCGACGGCGATCTCAAGCTGATCACGCTGTCGCTTCTGGCCGATGCGCCGCGCCACGGCTACGACATCATCAAGGCGCTGGAAGAGCGCACCAGCGGCGTCTACAGCCCGAGTCCGGGCGTGGTCTATCCGACGCTGACCTTCCTGGAGGAGGCGGGCTACGCGGTGTCCTCGAGCGAAGGCAACAAGAAGGTGTTTTCGATCACCGAAGCCGGCAAGGCGCATCTGGACGAGAATCGTGAGATGATCGACAGCGTGCTCGACCATCTTGAGCGTTTCGGCCGCAAGATGGCCGCGGCGCGTGAATGGTTCGGCTGGGGCGACGACAAGGACGACGGGCGCCGCGGCCGCTCGGAAACGCGCGACCGGTTCCGCGCGCTGCGCCACCGGCTGCGCGCCGCGCTCGGCGACATCGCCGACGCGCCGGAAGACAAGCAGGCCGAGGCGATCAGCATCCTGGAAGACGCCGCCGAGGCGATCGAGGCCTTGGCTCGCCGCTAAGATATTCTCACAGGGAAACCCAAAAGCCCGGATCGCTCCGGGCTTTTGCATTCAGTCCGTGATCGGCAAGGGCAGGGGATCAATCCTTGCCGACATATTCGCTGATCAGCTTCTCGTTGCGCGCCTTCTCGATCTTGGCGGTGGTCTCGGCCGCGATCCGCTCGTCGGTGCGGTACTTGACCAGGTTCACCAGGCTGCCGGTGAGCAAGAGGACGCCCATCGCCCAATAGCCTTTGGTCGAGAGGTCGACCGGCGCCAGCCACAGCGACAGGGCCAGCATGAAGTAGGCGGCGCCCACCGACACGGTGTTGAACAGGATGTAGGTCTGATTGCCGTTCATCGTGGTGTTCCTTTGGTTTGATCTGTTTGGAATTCCGGGTTCAGTTCAGCGATTTCAGGCGTGCCAGGACATGCTCAGCGCGCACCTTGGTGGCAGGTCCGTGGCCTGCTTCGGCGAGGCGTTCGCGGATCGCCTCGTGGCGCAGCTCGCCGTCGATCTCGTCGAGGATGCCGGCTTCCTCGAATGGATCGCTGCTGTCCTTGATGCGGGCTAGCAGTTCCTCCGCTTCGTTGATGCTCGCCGTGCGGCCGATCGAACGGTTGAGGCGGGACTGCGCCTTGCGTTCGGCATCGATCGCCCTGGCGGAGATCATGCCCTGGTTGAGATCGATGATACGGCGATGCGCCCGTTCGACGGACAGTCGCATCCGCAAGGTCTTCTCGCCGAGGCTCTTGACCGTGGCGCGGCGGACCTCGCGCTCGTTCTCGAGTTCGGCGATCGCGGAAGCGCCGCCCTCGGCAAGCGCCTGGTTGTTGGCCGAGAGCGCGCTCAGCGTGCGAGTCTCCAGATCGGCGATGCGGCGATCGAGCTGGTCGAGGCTGGTCTGCTCGGCTCGCTGGCGCACGATCAGCGAGGCGAGCGTCTGCTTGGCGGCGGCAAGGCCCGCCTCCGCGTCGCGGATACGCTGGGCCAGAAGGTCGATGGCAAAACGGTCCTTCAGATTGTCCTCGGCCCGGGCGCTGGCGCCGTCCAGCAATGTCTTGATCAGACTAAGCATGGTCTACTCCCTGTTGCTGTGAACAATGTTCACGATGTCAACATAGCAGGAAATGAACACTGTTCAAGAATTATTTTGAACGCTGTTCATGAGGTGTTGGGCATGGTAAACGCGGGAATGAATCCGGCCGGGTGCACCGGCTCCGGAGACAAGAACAGGAAAGAGCATGGCGCTGGACAAGGAAGAGATGAGCGAGAAGGTGCTCGTCATTGCCGAGGCGCTGCTCAACGAGGGCGGCGCCGACAATCTGAAGGCGCGCACCATCGCCGAGCAGGCCGGCATCTCCGTCGGATCCGTCTATAACCTCTTTGCCGATCTCGACGAGGTGCACCGCGCCGTCAACATGCGGCTGCTCGACCGGTTGGGCGCGACAGGCTTGGCGGCGATGGCCGATCTCGAGGGGCAAGGGGTGACCGATGTCCGGCATCGCATCCTGGCGATGGCGGCCGCCTATGTGCGCTTCGTGGAGGCGCATCCCGGCAGTTGGCCGGCGGTGCTCGCCTTCAACCGCCGCCGCGCCACGCGGCCAGGCCCGGACGCCTATGACGCGCTGCTCGACGCACTCTTCGACATCGTCGCCGGCGTGCTCAAGGCCGGAGATTTCGACCTCGACGACGACCGCCGCGCGCTTGCGGCGCGGACCTTGTGGTCAAGCGTGCATGGCATCGTGACCAGTGGCTATGTGGCGAATTCGAACAGCCGGCAGGCCGAGGAGATTTGGCACCAGGTCGAGCTTCTGGTCGGCGTTTTCGTCAAGGGGCTGGAACACGGCGGCGCATTCGCGCATGCTGAGACGAAGCCTGCGTGAACAGGGGCCTGCGCGAACAGGGGATGCCGTGATTCTTCTTGTGTGGGCGTGAATGGGAGTTTTGAAAAATGTCTTTTCTGAAGAAGCTTTTTGGCGGCGGCAGTAGCGAGGCAACGGAGACTGGCTCCGCCAAGCCGGCCAAGCAGGTCGAGCACAAGGGATTCCTGATCAGCGCGACGCCCTACAAGGCTGACGGCCAATACCAGACCTGCGGCGTCGTCTCGAAGGAAGTGGACGGCGTGATGAAGGAGCACCGCTTCATCCGCGCCGACCGCTTCGCCGGGCTGGACGACGCCGTCGACATCTCGATCAAGAAGGGCATCCAGTTGGTCGACGAGCAAGGCGAGCGGATGTTCGGCTAGGCCGTGATGGCGTTTCGTTGAATCGCCATCACGGCCTAGCTCTTTGTTGGAGCATGATCTTTCTCCGAAAACCGGTTCCCACTTTTCGGGATCATGCTCTAGGCGTTACGGCGGCTCTTTGCCTTTCGTCGATCAGAACGAAACCTTGTCGCCGCCCTTGAGCTGCAGGATTTGCCGCGCCTCGTCGGGCGTGGCGATCGACGCGCCGAGGCCTTCGATGATCTGGCGCACCTTGGTCACCTGTTCGGCGCTGGAACGGGCTAGCTTGCCCTTGCCGATCCACAGCGAATCCTCCAGGCCGACGCGCACATTGCCGCCCAGCGCGATGGCCTGCGTGGCGATCGGCAATTGGTGGCGGCCGGCGCCTAGCACCGACCAGTGATAGTCGTTGCCGAACAGGCGGTCGGCGGTGCGCTTCATATGGGCGACGTCCTCCGGATGCGTGCCGATGCCGCCGAGGATGCCGAACACGCTCTGGACGAAGAACGGCGCCTTGACCAGGCCGCGCTCGACGAAATGCGCCAGCGTGTAGAGGTGGCCGATGTCGTAGCACTCGATCTCGAAGCGCGTGCCGTTGTCGGCGCACGTGCGCAAGATGTGCTCGATGTCGCCGAAGGTGTTGCGGAAGATGCGGTCGCGCGAGGATTCCAGATAAGGCCGCTCCCAGTCATGCTCGAAGGTCTTGAAGCGCTCCAGCATCGGGAACAGCGCGAAATTCATCGAGCCCATGTTGAGCGACGCGACCTCGGGGGCGAACACCTTCGCCGGCCTGACGCGCTCTTCCACGCTCATCGTCGCGGCGCCTCCGGTGGTGATGTTGACGACGCAGTTGGAGCGCTGCTTGATGACCTGCAGGAACGGGGCGAAGGCCTCGGTCGACTGGTCGGGGCGCCCGTCGACCGGGTTGCGGGCGTGGAGGTGGACGATCGCCGCGCCCGCCTCGGCCGCCTCGATCGCGGCGGTGGCGATCTCTTGCGCCGTCGCCGGCAGATGCGGCGACATTGACGGCGTATGGATTGAGCCTGTGACCGCGCAGGTGATGATGATCTTGTTCAGGTTCGCCACTTCGTATGCCTCGATCTCTTCGTTATCTGACTGCGCCTATTTGACAGCGCCTTGCGTGATGTCGGAAATGAGCTGCTTCGACAGCACGATATAGAGCAGGGTAATCGGCAGCGCCGCCAGTGTCAGCCCGGTGAACAGCACCCCCCAGTCGGTGGTGAATTCGCCGACGAACACGGTCAGCCCTTGCGGCAGTGTCTTCAAATTGTCGGAAGTGATCAGCACCAGCGGGAAGAAAAAGTCGTTCCAGATCGGCACCGCGTTCTGGATCGCCACGATGACCAGCGCCGGCTGGGGGCAAGATACAGAAAAAGGCAGGCGCTGGTGGGCGCCTGCCTCTTTCACTTTCGGGATCGGCGATCAGGCCGCGGCTGCGACCTGACTGGCGTTGGCGGCAGCGATCGCATCGACCTTGGCGGTGGCCTTGGCCAGCGCGGCTGTGACCGCATCGGCACCCATGCCGACGCCTTCGACGCGGATGACTTCGACGTCGGTCATGCCGAGAAAGCCGAGCACGCTGCGCAGGTAAGGCACGGCATGGTCCATCTGCACCGCGGCGCCTTCGGAATAGATGCCGCCGGAAGCGAGCACGATATAGACCTTCTTGCCGTTGACGAGGCCCTTCGGGCCGCCTTCACCATAGGCAAAGCTCTTGCCCGAGCGGGCGACATGGTCGACCCAGGACTTCAACGTCGAGGAGATGTTGAAGTTGATGAAGCCGGTGGCGAGGATAACCGTGTCGGCGGCGAAAAGTTCGTCGAGCGCGGCGTCGGAAACGCCGACGACCTCGGCCTGGCGCGGCGTGCGTGCTTCGGCCGGCGTGTAGATGCCGGTGGCGTAGTCGGGATCGATATGCGGCAACGGATTGGCGACCAGATCGCGCACGACAAGCGTGTTGGACGAATCGGCGGCAGCGAGCTTCTGGGCAAGATCGGTGGCGACGCGCGTCGAATGCGAAGCGGCGCCGCGCGGGCTAGAGGTAACGAGGAGAATAGACATGGCGGTGTCCCCTTGGGGGTTGGATTGAAACTTTCCACCCCAATATGGGATTGCTCTCCATCAGGATAACTGGTATAAAATGTATACAATCCATCAACAAAACGGATGGAGAGAGCATGCAACCGAACCCGACATTGGATCAGCTCCAAATCCTGGTGGCGGTGGCTGACACCGGCAGCTTCTCGGCCGCGGGGCGCAAGCTCAACCGGGCGCAGTCGGTGGTGAGCTACGGCATCGCCAATCTCGAGGCGCAGCTCGGCCTGAAACTGTTCGAACGCGAAGGCGTGCGCGAGCCGCAACTGACCGATGTCGGCAAGGCGATGCTGGAAGACGCGCGGCGCATGATCGGGGTGCTGCATCGCATCCGCTCGCGCGCCGACGGCTACCGGCAAGGGCTGGAGGCAGAAGTGGTGGTGTCGGTTGACGTGGCGCTGCCTTCACCGGCGCTGGTGCACGTGCTCAAGGCCTTCGAGGCCCAGTTCCCGGCGGTGATGTTGCGGCTTTATATCGGCTCGCTCGGCCTGATCGTCGACCAGGTCCTCAACGGCCAGTCGGATCTCGGCTTCGGCGGCCTGCACGGCGATGCCGACGTCAATCTGCTGCGCATAGGCTTCACTTCGATGGTGCCTGCGGCGGCACCCGATCACCCATTGGCCAAACTACCGAAGCCGGTTGCCGTCGAGGACCTGCGCGAGCATATCCAGCTCGTCGTCTCCGACCAGTCGGAGCGGACGCGCGGGCGCGACTACGGCGTGTTTGCCTATCGGACCTGGCGATTGACGGATGTGCGCACCAAGCATGCTTTGATGCGCGAAGGCCTCGGCTGGGGCGGCCTGCCGCGCTGGCTGATCGCCGACGATCTTGCCAGCGGCCGGCTGGTCGAGCTCGATCTGGAGCCCTATCGCGAGGTGCGCTCCCCGCTTTATGCCATGCACCGCACCGACCGCAGTCCCAAGCCGGCGGCATCCTGGCTGATCGACGAGTTCAAGCGGCAGCTCGGCTGCTTCAACGAGACGGAGCCGGGCGTCTGGACGGAGGAGGAACCGGAGACAAGCCGTCCATGAGCGCGATCATCACCGCGCGGTAGTCCTCGCCGGACGCGCCGGCCTCGATGGCTAAAGCGGCCCGATCGAAGGCGGCCGCCAGCAAAGCGGTCAACGCGTCGGCCGGCAATCTGGTCATTGCCTGCGCGCGCATCGCAGCGACCAAACCTTCGCGCAGCGAGCGATTGCCGTGGCGATTGTCGATCTCGTCCATGGCGGCGCGGCCGAGCACGGCCGGCCCGTCGAGCAGCAGGAGCCGCGTGCGGCCGGGCGCTCGCATTGCCTCGAGATAGGCGTCCGAGCCGGCGATCAGCGCGTCACGCGCGGATAGCGACGGCGGCGAGGCATGGTCGATCTCCGCCGCCACGGCCGCTGCCTCCTGCTCGACGACCGCCGCGAACAGCGCCTGCTTGTCGGCGAAATGATGGTAGAGCGCGCCGCGCGTCACGCCCGCCTCGGCGACGATCTCCGGCGTGCCGGTCTCGGCATAGGATTTTTCCGTGAACAGCCTTCGCGCCGCGCGGATCAGATCGGCGCGCGTCGCCTCGGTGCGGTCGCGGTTGGAGCGGCGTCCGGACTCCTGTTGCATACATGCAGCCTGTATGTTATTTGTATTTACATACAGACTGTATGTTGGATGAGAGGAGAAGGGAAGATGAAGACGACCAGCTATTATCCGGTGCTGATGACGGACGATGTCGCTGGCACGGCGGCCTTTTACGTCGAGCATTTCCGCTTCACCCCGCTCTTCGAGAGCGACTGGTATGTGCACCTGCAGTCGGTCGAGGACAGGCGCGTCAACCTCGGCGTCGTCCAGGGCGACCACGAGACGATCCCGCAAGAGGGACGCGGGCGCGCGTCCGGCCTGCTGATCAATTTCGAGGTGCGCGATCCCGACGCGGTCTATGATCGGGTCGTCGCCGCTGGCCTGCCGATCCTACGCTCGCTCCGCGACGAGCCCTTCGGTCAGCGCCATTTCATCACCAGGGACCCCAATGGCGTGCTGATCGACGTCATCAAGCCGATCCCGCCAAGCGAGGAGTTCCTGGTGCAATATGCCGAAGGCGCGGCCGGGGGCTGAACCGGAATCCTGGGCCTCAGCTCGCCCGCGCCACCGGCGTCACCGCCACCTGGCTGACGCCCGTGCGGCGCACGACGGTGCAGAGCGTCTCGCGGCCGATACGCTCTGCATCGAGCATGCGCACGAGGTCGTCGACGCCGGTGACCGGCCGGCCGTCTATTGCCGCGATGATGTCGCCTTCCTTCAGTCCGGCCTTGGCGGCGGGACTGTCCTTCTCGACGCTGCGCAGGCGCACCGCCGTGTTCGTGGTCACTTGCGACAAGAGCGCGGCCCGGCGCGGCAGGTTGGTCGTGTCGGCCGAGACGCCGATGAAGGCGCGGCGCACGCGGCCGAAGCGGATGATCTCCGAGATGACGAAATTGGCGGTGTTGGAGGCGACCGCGAAGGCGATGCCCTGCGCGCCGTGGATCATGGCTGTGTTGACGCCGATCACCTCGCCCGCCGACGACACCAGCGGTCCGCCCGAATTGCCCGGATTGAGCGCGGCATCGGTCTGGATGACGTCGTCGATCAGCCGCCCGGTCGAGGCGCGCATCGAGCGGCCGAGCGCCGAGACGACGCCGGCGGTGACGGTCCATTCGAAACCGAGCGGATTGCCGATAGCGATGGCGATCTGGCCACGACGCAGGCGCTTGGAATCGCCGAGCGGCGCGATGTCGGCGAAATTGCCGTCGGCACGCACCAGCGCGATGTCGGTGTCTGGATCGCGGCCAAGCACGTGGCCTTCGCGCGAAGCGCCGTCCGGCATGGTGACACGCACGGCGCGCGCATCGCCGACGACATGGAAATTGGTGACGACGAGACCGTCCTGCGCGATGACGAAGCCGGAGCCGTGACCGCCGGCGCCGATGCGCTCGATGCGGCAGACCGCCGGACCGATGCGATCGACGGCGTCGGCAACCGATGCCGAATAGGCGTCGAGCAAGGTGTCATCGGATGGAAGTTTCTCGGCTGCGAAAGCCATCGGCGTGTTCCCTCGTGGAATGATGACTATATGTGCGGAGCAGTCGCAATTGCCGCGACCTGACCAGATGGCCAGTCCGGCCGGCGACTAGCCGTCAGGCGAGTACCCGCGGCGGCATTACCGAGCGATATCTGGGTCAGCCAACCCAGGAGACAGTCTTATGAGCGACTTCAACCTCAGTGCCTTTTCCGACGCGATTGCCGACGTCGCGGCCACCGCTGCCCCCGCGGTGGCGAGTTTCGTCACGCACCATCACCGCACCGCGAGCGCCTTCCACTGGCGCGACGGTTTCTTCGTCACTGCCGAGGAGGCGGTCGAAGCCGGCGAGGAGATCGAATTGACGCTGGCTTCCGGCGAGTTCGTCAAGGCCGAGCTTGTCGGGCGCGATCCTTCGACGGGCGTTGCCCTGCTGAAGCCGGCTTCCGCTTCCGCCGGTCTCCCGCAACTGGCTCAGGCCGGCGCCGTGCGTCCCGGCCACATCGCGATTGCGGCCGGCAACAGCGATGGCGCCGCGCTTGCGGTGTTCGGCACCGTCGGCGAGGTCGGGCCGGCCTGGCGCTCGATGCGCGGCGGCACGATCGATCGGCGCATCAACCTTGCCATCAACACCGGCGGACGCTTCGAGGGCGGGCCGGTGCTCGACGCCAAGGGCGGCGTGATCGGCATGCTCTTGTTCGGACCGCGCCGGCGGGCGCTGGTCATGCCTTACGAGACCATCGAGCGCGCGGTCGCGACGCTGCGCGAGAAGGGTCATGTCGCGCGCGGCTATCTCGGCGCCGGGCTGCATCCGATCCGCAATGGCGACACGAAGGGCGCCATGGTGATGAGCCTCGACGATAACGGCCCGGCCAAGGCCGCCGGCCTGCATGTCGGCGACATCATCGTCGCCTGGAACGGCGAGGCGGTGCATGGTCCGCGCGAGCTTATCCGCAAGCTCGGGCCGGACAGCGCGGGCACCACCGTGACTCTAGGCGTTTCGAGCGGCGGCGCGGAGCGCGACGTGTCGATCACCATCGGCGAGAAACCGCTGAGCTAAGAGGGTCTATTGGCAAACAGCGCAGCACAAGCGATCGCGAGACCGGAGCCGGCAACTCACCGGCTGACGGTGCTGGTCGCGCTCGGCGATGCCCAGCGCGCCGAGCAACTTGCCGATGCGCTGGCCGCGAGCGACGATCTGGCGCCGGCCTTGGCTGGAAGCGGCCTCGGCCAAATGGCGGATGTCGCCATTGCCGATGAGGCCGGCCTGGAAAGCCGCGTCGTCAGTTCGGCCACGCCCATCGTCCTGCTTTCGCGGCGTGCGGGCAGCGAGCGGGCGGCGGACAATGTGCTGGCCGTGCTGCCTGTCTCCGCAGATGGCCTGCTGATCGCCGCCGCTGCACGATTGGCGGCGTCAGGCTACCGCGTCGGCAAGGCGCCGCCGTCGGAGGTCGCGCATGGCGATTTCCACGATGACGAGCTTGCCGGGGAAGAGACGCCTGACGACAACCAGCCTCGCCCGGCTTTGTCGCCGCGCGAAGCTGAAGTGCTGGCGCTGCTGGCCGAAGGCGCGCCGAACAAGATCATCGCCCGGCGGCTCAACATTTCCGTCCACACGGCGAAGTTCCACGTCGCCGCCATCCTGATCAAGCTCGGCGCCGCCAACCGGACAGACGCCATCGCCATCGCCATGCGGCAGGGGCTGGTGCTGGTCTGACGCCTCAAATAGCGGGTTCGATATCGGTGAGCCGAAAATCGTCCCCCTTGAACAGCAGCGGCATCGCTTCGAGCCGGGCGGTGGCGTAAGCGATGCAGTCGCCAAAGTTCAACGCTGCGGGATGACGACCCTTGCCGTAGCGCAGGAAAGCGTGGCGCGCGACGGCGGCGTGGTCGGCGGTGAAGGCGATCGTCTCGATCGATGCCGTACGCAGGAAGGCGTCGAACGGCTCCAGGATTTCATCCTGCCACCCACCGGCGAGCACCATGCTCGTTTCGAGAAGGGTGGGCGCTGCGATCAATCGCCTTGTGGCATCCGCAATCGCCCGCACGAAACGATCATGACCCGGCTCGGCGCGGAGGATCGCGACCAGGGCCGATGAATCGATGATCATCGCGTCGGGATTCCAAGATTGTCGTAACCGAGGATTTCATCCTCGGTCATCGCATTTTCCCGCCTCGGGATCTGCGCGCCGCTGTCCGAAATCGCCATCAGACGTTGAAAAAGGTCGCTGCTTTCGTCGCGAGGCACAAGCCGCTCGCGCGCAACTTCGCGCTCGAGGGACTGGCGGATCGCCTCCGTTACGGACACGCGACGGCGGCGGGCAAGCTCGCGTGCCAATTGCTCGACTTCCATATTCTTGATCGACAGGGCCACTATGTGTTCTACACTTTTGTCTATAATATATATCTCTTCGCAAGGCTCGGCAAGGCTCCGCAGCGTCATCACGGACCACACGCGCGCGCCCTTGTGTCTGCAGGTCGGCGCAGGCAAGGATCGCACCGACGAATGACAAGGAGGCGAAAGATGTCGCTCAACGGAAAGACGCTGTTCATCTCGGGCGGATCGCGCGGCATCGGGCTGGCGATCGCGTTGCGCGCGGCGCGCGACGGCGCCAATGTGACGATCGCGGCCAAGACCGCCGAGCCGCATCCCAAACTGCCGGGCACGATCTATAGTGCCGCCGAGGAGATCGAACAGGCAGGCGGCAAGGCGCTGCCGGTGCTGTGCGACATTCGCGACGAGGCGCAGGTCGCCGATGCGGTGGCAAGAACCGTCGAGCGGTTCGGCGGCATCGACATCTGCGTCAACAATGCCAGCGCCATCCAGCTTACCGGCACGCTGGAGACCGACATGAAACGCTACGATCTGATGCACCAGATCAATACGCGCGGCACGTTCCTGGTCTCCAAGATGTGCATTCCCCACCTTAAGTTGGCAGAGAATCCTCACATCCTGAATCTGGCGCCGCCGCTCGACATGAAAGCCAAGTGGTTCAAGAACCACGTCGCCTACACGATGGCCAAGTTCGGCATGTCGATGTGCACGCTTGGCGTGAGCGCGGAGTTCGCCGGAGCCGGCATCGCGGTCAATTCGCTATGGCCGATCTCCACCATTGATACCGCGGCCGTGCGCAATCTTCTGGGCGGCGCAACAGTCGCCGCGATGAGCCGCTCGCCCGACATCATGGCCGACGCCGCGCACGCGATCTTCCTTCGCCCGTCGCGCGAAGCGACCGGCAATTTCTACATTGACGAAGAGGTTCTGCGCGCCGAAGGCGTGACCGATTTCTCGATCTATGCACCGGGCGCCAAGGGGGCGCTTGCCGGCGATTTCTTCGTGCCGGACGAGGTGTTCGACCGCACGGATACCGAGATACGGAATCTCTACTGACGGAAATCGAGCGAGCGTCGCTTCATCTCGATGAAGCGCTCGAAGTCAAACGGCTCCGGATCCCCGGATCGGTCACCCTCGTCGATTGCCTTGCGAAGCCGTTCGAGCTTCGAATGGTCTTCAGGTTCTTCCATAGCGTCACTCCGCGGCCTTCTTGCGTTTCGCCAACGCCATTACCCGGTCGATATAGGCCAGCATCAGTGCCGAAAGCACGAAAGCCAAGTGCATGATGGTCAGCCACATCAGTTGCTCCGTCGTGTAGGAAGCGTGGTTGAGAAAGACCTGCAAAAGGTGGATGGAGGAGATCGCGACGATGGTCGAGGCGACCTTGACCTTCAGCGAGCCGACATCGATCGTGCCCAGCCAATGGACCTCGCCGTCCTGCTCGTCGAAGCGGCTGACGAAGTTCTCGTAGCCCGAGATGATCACCATCACCACCAGCGAGGCGACAAGCGCGGCGTCGATCAAGCCCAACATCTTCAGGATCGTGTCGGTGTCGCCGAGCGTGAAGGCGCTCATCACGAACTCATAAAGCTTCTTGCCGAAAGAAAGCGCGTAGATCGCCAGCGCCACGCCGAGCCCCAGATAGAAGACCACCAGCAGCCAGCGCGAGGCCAGGATGACGGATTCGATGGCGAGTTCGAGACGCTTCATGAAGGCTTCCGGTCAAATTGCGATAGAGGGTATTTCGGCCAGATAGGGCCGGCTTTCAAGACAAAAAACCCCGCCGGGGAGGGGACCCGGCGGGGCTCAGTATGTCCCGCTGGAGTCGGGACAGGGCAGGGAACGCCCTGACGGAATCTGGGTGTCGCAATGCGGCGATTCAATGAGCAGGGCGGGTGAGGCAGGACAATTCTTCTTGAGCCAGGAAAAGAAAGGCCCGTCCGGAAACGGACGGGCCTTGTCTCTTGGGCTGATTCGAAAAACCTTGTCAGGCCTTTGGAATCACACGCTCATTGCTGGTCGCTGTTGCTCGCCACCGGCGCCACCAGCGAGGTGATGCGGCGGATGGCGACACGCCGGTTCTCGCGGTTCGGTCCAGGCGTGTTCACCTTGAGATATTCCTCGCCATAACCCTGCGTGGTGAGGTTCTCGGCCGGGATGCCGAAGGCGTTGGTGAGCGCCTCGGCGACCGCCTCGGCGCGACGGTCCGACAGCGCGAGGTTCGCATCCGGCGTGCCGACGGCGTCGGTGTGGCCTTCGATCAGGAAGGTCTCGGCCGGGTTCTTCTTGAGCAGTTTTTCGATAGCGTTGGCGACGCCATCGAGCTTCTGCACCTCGGTGTCGGAAATGGTGGCCGAGCCGAAGTCGAAGTTCAGCGTGTCGAGATCGATACGCCGGGCGATGTCGCGCACGCGGGCCGATCGCTTGACCTCGTCGATCGAGTAGAGACGCTGCACCTTTTCCACCGGCGGCTGCTCGAGGAAGGTGTAGTAGTCGTCGTCGCTCTCGACATCCTCGGAATCGAGGATGTAGTCCCGGCGCGGGATGTCGAGCCGCATCGGTGGCAGGTCGTCGCCGGGATCGCGCCACTCGTCGACATCGTTATAGTAGCGCTCGTCGACATAGCTCAGCACATATTCGCGGCCATCCGATGTAATGCGCGATCGCCGGATGACGTCGCCATTACGGTTGCGGACGGTGATGATCCTGACGCCGTTGTCGCGCTCCACGATTTCGCGGGTGCGGCCGCCTGAAAGATCCTCGTAGTAAACATCCCTGGCGCCGCGGGTGATGCGGGGCGCCTCGTTGCTTTCCACGAAGGTCTGGTTGTTGAACTGGAGGATGACGCGGTCGCCGAGCTGCTTCACGACGTCCGTGCCCTGCGGCCGGCGACGCTCGCGGACAATCTGGTCGGGCGTAAGCTCGATCCGCTTGCCTTTCTCCTGGTCCACTGGGGCGATCTTTTCGGGCTTGATCGCCTGCTGCGCCGACTTGTCGTCGGTGGGCGGCGGACCCAGGTCGACCGGAGCCGGCCTCTGCGCCTGCTCGCCGCCTTGCTGCTGCCCGGCTTGATTGGCGTTCTGGCCATTGCCCGCCTGGCCATTTTCGGTTTGAGCGCCACCGGTCTGGGCACCGCCGTTCTGGCCGTTATCATTGCGACCCCGGCGCTTGCGCACGGCATCTTTCTGGCTGTCCAGGACAGGTGCCTCGTTCGGATTGGCGGTTTCGCCCTGCGCGGCGTTGCCACCGGTGGCCGGTTGGTTGTTGTTCGCGGGCTGATTGCCATTGGCTGGCTGTTCGCCGGTCGCGGGTTGCTGCTCGCCGGTCACGGGCTTGCGGCCGATCTTTGTCTGCTCTCCGGTCTTTGGCTGTTCGCCCGTGGTGGGTTGTTCGCCTGTCGCGGGCTGTTCACCCGTCGCCGGCTGTTCCGCGTTCGGTTTCTTGCCGCGCTTCTTCTTGTCCTGGGTCTGTTCGCCCTGGACCGGCTGCTCGCCATTCTGCAGCGGCTCGGCCTGCGGCACGGGTTCGCCTGCCGGCGCGGTCTTCTGGGTCGGCTCGTTCGCCGGGGTCTGTCCGGCCGGAGCGGTCTCGTTCTGCTGGTTCTGCCGGTGCTTCTTGCGACCCTGGTTGCCGCCTTGCTGGTTGTCGTTGGCGGGGGCGGTCTGTTCGGTCGGTGCCGCCTGCTCGCCGGCCTGACCGGCCGGCTCGCTCTGCTGCTGATCGTGCTTGCGCTTCTTGCGACCCTGGTTGCCTTGCTGCTGGTCGCCGGCGGCAGGCGCGACCTGTTCAGCGGGCTGCTGGTCGGCCGGCGCCGCTTCGATCTGCTGCTGTTGGTCGCGCTTCTTGCGCGGTTTGAATTGCTGCTCGGCCGGGGCAGCTTCCCCGGACTGGCCATTATCCATCTGCTGCTGCTCGTGCCGTTTCTTGCGTGGCTGTTGCTCGGACTCGGCGGGTGCTGCTTGTTCAGCCGGCGCCGATTCGCTTTGCTGCTGCTGTTCGCGCTTCCTTTTCCGCGGCTGTTCCCCCTGTTGGCCGCCACCGGCCTGGGCGCATTCCTCGGCCGACTGGCCTTCGGCGCAGGCGGCCTGCGCGAGAATGAGTGGCGCGCCGTGCAGGCTGCCAGAAGCGACGCCCCCCTGCAGCGGGTACGCGCCCAACGGCGCGGATGCCATAAGCAGGCCGATTGCTGTGCCCGCCAGAATCCGTGGTTGGCGTTTCATATCGATTTTCTCCTAATGGGGTCCCATCCCTGCCCAAACTTTCATCAACCATAGTTGGTTCCGTCAGGCATTGGCGCCAGCCAAGGATGCCTGGCCGGCCTTTTGAAGGCAATTTCGTGTTTTTCTAATGTTGATACCGGGTCAGCGTGACAGGAGTGCTTGACCGGAAGGCCGCGGAGGGCCAAATCCAGCCGAATGACAGCGCCATTTTGGAAAACCAAGACGCTTGAGGCGATGACCCCGGCCGAATGGGAATCGCTTTGCGACGGCTGCGGCAAATGCTGCCTGTCGAAGCTCGAGGACGAGGATACCGGCGAGATCTTCTGGACGAGCGTCGGCTGCAGGCTGTTCGACGCGCAGAACTGCCGTTGCTCCGACTATGCCAACCGCCTGGCGCGGGTGCCCGATTGCGTCGGCCTGACGCCGCAGAATGTGCGCACCATCACCTGGCTGCCAAAGACCTGCGCCTACCGGCTTATCGCCGAGGGCCATGATCTCTATTGGTGGCACAGGCTTGTTTCGGGAAGCGCTGAGACCGTGCACGAGGCCGGCATCTCAATCCAGGGCCGTGTGAAGGTCAAGGAAACCGATCTGGCCGAGCCCGACGACTACTTTGATTACATACTGGACGACGAACCGTAACGAGCTCGCATCTGGATGACGAACCCTGCGGGTTCGCGTTTTTAGGACGAGCGACGAGCCCTGACGGGCTCGCGTTTTGATGACGAACCGTAACCGGTTCGCAACGTATATTGATGACCAACGCTGAAGGGTCCGTGTTTAAGGACGAACCGTGATGAGGTTCGCGTTTGAGCACTGCGAGCGACGAACCCCTGGCGGGTTCGCGCTACATGAACCGGACATGAATGGTTGGTTCGCGGAAAGTTCAGACACAAAATGGCATTTTCCAATCATCGGTTCTACGGGCGAAAGCCCACAACAAGGAGAGAAGACGATGTTCAACACGATCAAGACGGCAGCCCTTTCGGCCCTTGTCGGGCTTGGCGCTTTGGCCGCCATCCCGGCGCATGCGGACAGCCTCTATCTCGGTTTCGGGGACAGGCACGACCCGCGTTTCGGCATCTATACGGGCGACGATGACGGCTATCGCCGCGACTGGCGCCGTGACCGTGACCGTGACCGTGACCGCGACTGGCGCGGTTGCTCGCCGGACCGCGCCCTCGACAAGGCCGAGCGCATGGGTCTGCATCGCGCGCGCATCGTCGACATGAGCCGCCGTACCGTGAAGGTGGCCGGCCGCCAGTATGGCGACCGTGTCGTGGTGGTGTTCGCCAACGAGCGCGGCTGCCCGATCATCTATCGCTGAGACTGGAGCTTGATATGATCCTCAGTGAGGATCGCCTGCGGGATTGATCTTCTGCGAAGATCAATCCCAAAGCATGGATGAGCTGAAAGGACGATCCTCTTCGAGGATCAGCTATCAGATATGATCTTCTGCGAAGATCAATCTTGAGTAGCGGAGCCCCTCAAATGAGGCGCGGCTCCAAAAAGCCCCGGAGGATGATTCCTCCGGGGCTTTTGTTAACGGCATGCCCGCGACTGGGCCGGGCGTCACTTCAGCTCGAAGGTGACCGTGACCTGGACGTTGTAGGAATTCTCGCCCGCCTGCACCGGCACGGCCGAACGGGCCGCATCGAACGACTTGGCCGCCATCGGCATCGGCACCGGCGCGATATTCTGGTCGGTGATCTCGAGCACCTTGCCCAGGCTGACGCCGGCCGCTTCGGCGAGCGTCTTTGCCTTGGCCATCGCGTCGGCGACGGCCTTCTTGCGCGCCTCGGTGATCGTCGCCTTCGGATCGTCATTGGTGAAGGCGATGCCGCCACCCTGGTTGACGCCGAGCGACACCGCCTTGTCCAGAATCTCGCCCGTCTTGTCGACGTTGCGCACGCGCACCGACAGCGTGTTGGTCACCTGATAGGCGACGAGTTGGGCTTCCTGGCTGCCGTCGGCCTTGTTGGTGTAGTTGTAGCGCGGGTTGATCTGGATGCCGGCGGTCTGCAGGTCGCGGTCGGCAATGCCTGCGGATTTCATCGCCGCGATCACCGCCGCCATGGCGTCGTTGTTGGCATCGAGCGCTTCGCGCGCGCTCTTTGCCTCGCGCATGACGCTGAGCGAAAGGATCGCCATGTCAGGCGCCACCGTCGCTTCGCCTTCGCCGGACACGATGATGCGGGGCGGGGGCTGGGTATCGGCGGCGCTTGCCAGCGCCGGGAACGCGACCGCTGCAGCGAGCGCGATGGGCAAAAGATGTCTGGTCATGAAAACTCCTCGAAGTCTGCGGTCCGCCGCCCGTGCCGCATCTCACTCGACCCGCAAAGGCGCCGATTCCCTGCGATGCGGTGCGTGGGCCTGGACCTGTTCACGCGCCTTATGGGCGCAAGCCGCTCTACGCAGCGAATATGGGCTGATTTTGACGGTTCCCGCCAGAGCTTTCGAAAGCCTTGTGCGGACGAGCGAAAAACACTAAGCCAGCCCGCGTGGGGCCTGTAGCTCAATGGTTAGAGCCGGCGGCTCATAACCGCTTGGTTGGGGGTTCGAGTCCCTCCGGGCCCACCATAACCGTTGATTCGATTGCAAAAAAACGCGGCTTTGCCCCCGGCTTGCCCGTGCTTTGCCCGCGCCCCAAAAACTCGAGCCCAGACGCCTTCCTTCGTTAGTGCCGATTGCCGAGCCAGAAGCCAAGGGCGTAGCAGATGCGAGCGGCGGTGCCGATTGGATGGCGCTCCTCGAATTTCTCTCGAATTGCCTCCTGTCGGAAACAACAGCGGTCATGCCCGGATGTTCCCGTCGTCCATTCAGAAATTACTCCCCTTGTTTCCAGTGCGAGCACCGTCAAGGGACTGGCCATCGGAACAACGAGCCGAAAGGGATGTTTCCGTTGAGCGATAACGGAGAAGAGCGATGCCTACCGAATATGAAAGCGGCGCACGAAAGCCCGAAACCAAGGACCGACCGGATCCGAATGACGACTTCTCGCAGGAAGCAGTAGCCAACAAGAGGCCAACCGGCGGCATGGGCCTGACGCGACCGGTCGGAGAAGTGGAAGATCGGACACGCCAGAGCGACGGACAGCGGCAACCGACACCCAGCCCATCGACAGACAAGACGTCCGGCCCCGGGCCCGCCGTCTCGGAACACTCGAAAGACGCCAAGGCGCCAAAAGCGGGCCGCCAGCCTGGAGCCTATGTGAAGGAATAGTCATGCCTGGCCTGGTCGGCCTCTTTTCGCCAGATGGGGGTGACATGGTGAAGTTCCTCAAGGACAACGGCCTGCTGATCGCTGTCTTCGGCATATTTATCGGCTGCCTCGTCGGCCAATCGATCGCCGGCTACTTTGCCGATCAGCAGGATCGGCTGATGCATGGCCTCTCCAGCCGGTCGCTCGTCGCCTTCCTGGGATCAGGCGAGTTCCTCGAAAGCGTCTTCGAGAACTGGGAAAGCGAGTTCCTGGAGAAATGGGCCTATGTCTTTCTGACCGCCTACCTGGTGCAACGGGGCTCAGCGGAATCGAAGGACCCGGACGCGAGCTCACTCGAGGACGAAGATCCGAAATCGCATAGGCATGATCCCAACACGCCGTGGCCGGTAAGACGAGGGGGCGCGGTCCTCTGGGCGTACTCTCATTCGCTCGGGTTCGTCCTCTTGCTGATTTTCGCGTTCACCTTCGTGATCCACCTTTGGCAAAGCACCCGTCATGCGAACGACCAGGCGATACAGCATGGGCAGCCGGGGGAATCCCTGTTGGCGCATCTCGCTTCCGGCCAATTCTGGTTCGAGAGTTTCCAGAACTGGCAGAGCGAATTCCTGTCGACGGGCGTGCTGGTTTTGCTGGCCATATGGCTGCGCGAGCGCGGCTCGCCGGAAAGCAAGCCGGTCGCCGATCCACATGACAAGACCGGCCATTGAGTAGCGCCGTTTCTAATCGCCACCCGGCAGGACCGAACTCAAGACCTGCCTGACCGTACCGCCGACGACCTTCGCCTCGCTGGGGTCGCCCTTGGCCAGTGCGGTGGTGAAATTCCTGACCTGCTTGAGCGTGAAGTGCGGCGGTAGCGGCGGAACTTCGGGGTCGGTTTTGACCTCGAGCACGACCGGCCGGTCGGAGAACAACGCATCGTCCCAAGCCTGACCGAGATCGCCGGGCCGATCGACGAAGATGCCCTTAAGACCAATGAGTTCCGCGAAGCGGTGATAAGGCACATCGGGAATGCGTTGCGAGGCTTCAAATTTCGGATCGCCTTCCATCACGCGCTGTTCCCAGGTGACCTGGTTGAGATCCTCGTTGTTGTAGACACAGATGACGAAGCGCGGGTCCACCCAGTTCTTCCAGTATTTCTGCACGGTAATGAGTTCCGCCATGTTGTTCATCTGCATGGCGCCATCACCGACCAGCCCGACAACCGGGCGGTCGGGATGCGCGAACTTGGCCGCGATCGCGTACGGAACGGCGGCGCCCATCGAGGCGAGGCCGCCGGACAAAGAGCACATCATGCCGCGCCGGATCTTCACGTCGCGAGCGTACCAGTTGGCGCAGGAACCTGAGTCGCTGGTGAGGATCACGTCGTCCGGCAGCCGGGTCGAAAGCTCCCAGGCGACGAGTTGCGGATTGACGGGACTGGCCTTGGCGTGGGCGCGCTTGCCGAGCAGCTTCCACCATTCCTCCACGTTTCCCTCGATCTCGTCGCGCCACTCGCGCGTCTTTTTCTGCTTGAGCAGCGGCAGCAAGGCGCCGAGCGTTTCGGCCGCATCACCGACAAGGGTGACATCCATGGGGTATCGCAGCGACATCATCGCAGGGTCGAGGTCGATCTGCACGCCGCGTGCCTGACCTTCTTCCGGTAGGAACTCGGAATAGGGAAAGCCAGATCCGATCATCAGCAGCGCGTCGCATTCCTGCATCAGCTTCCATGACGGCTCGGTGCCGAGCAGGCCGATCGATCCGGTCACCCAGGGCAAAGCGTCGGGCAGCACCGCCTTGCCGAGAAGCGCCTTGGCGGCGCCGGCGCGCAACCGGTCCGAGACGGCGATGACCTGATCGGTCGCGTCGAGCGCTCCCGCGCCGACCAGCAGCGCCACGCGCTCCCCACCGTTCAAGATGTCGGCGGCGACTTTCAGATCGTCATGATGGGGAACAATCTTCGGTCGCCGATAGCCGGCGCCGGAATGCACCGTGCCATGGACGCGCGCCGGCTCCTCATAAGGCAATTCCTGAAGATCGTTCGGAAGGATCAGCGCCGTGGCGGTCCGCTTTGCCAAGGCGATCCGCACGGCCCGGTCGACGAGATGGCGGACCTGCGCGGGCACGGAAGCCTGATGGACAAATTCGCCGGCAACATCCTTGAACAGCGCCGCCAGGTCTACCTCCTGCTGGTAGTGGCCGCCGATCGCCGCGCGTGCCTGCTGGCCGACGATGGCAAGGACCGGCTGGTGGTCCATGCGCGCATCGTAGAGGCCGGTGACCAGATGGGTGGCGCCTGGCCCGGATGTGGCGATGCAGACGCCAAGCTCACCGCTGAACTTGGCATAGGCAGATGCCATGAAAGCGGCCATTTCCTCATGCCGCGCCTGGATGAATTCGATCTTGTCCATGGCTCGGCCCAGCGCACCGAAGACGCCGTTGATGCCGTCGCCGGGGTAGCCGAACATCCTGCGCACGCCCCAGCTGTGGAGGCGGGAAACCAGGAAATCTCCGACGGTTTTGGCCATGACCGACCTCCGATCGCAAAGGCAAAAGACGAGAGCCGCCCCGGCGAGGCGGCTCAAGTCGGCGAAAGCTTACTTGTTGAGGCTGTTGGCCATGTCCAGATGATGCTGGAGATGCGGCAGCGTTACCGCTGCCCAGGCCTTCAGGTCCGCCTGCTCACCGGCGTCGCCGTAGCGCTTGAAAAGATCGACGGCGTCTTCATGGGCGTCGACCTGGATCGAGTGGTACTGCTTGGTGAAATCGGCGCCCTGCAGTGCCTTGAGATCATTGAGCGTCGACTGCTGTTTGTCGGTCATAGCGGTCGGCAGCGTTGCTTTGACCTTCCCGCCGGTTACCAGGCCCTTGAGGTCGGATGTGGTCTTCTCGTGATCGGTAACCATCTGTTGCGCGAAAGCCTTAGTCGCGTCGTCGGCGCGTTCGAGCGCGAGCTTGCTCGACTCGATTTCGAACATGTCGCTAGTCGCCGCTTCCGTCACGAAATCCTGTGTGGAGGGCGCGACGCCCAGCACCGAATTGACGCCAGTCTTTTCCGTCGTGGATGGAGCAGGCGCGTTGGTTTGAGCGAACGCCGAAGTGGCGAGAAAGGCGGCGGCAAGAGCCAAAGGCAAGCGTGTCATGGCTGTCTCCTATGATGCTAGCTCAACCGGGGCATCACAGGCTTTGTTCCCCCTCGAAACGAATAACCCTGATCGAGATGTCTATATCTCGTCGAAACGGCTGCCTTCCTTGGAAGGATCGCGCGACAGCACCCGTTCCTCCGCGTCGTCGGGAAGGGCTTCGTCGCTCTCCTGATCGCGATTATCGTCATTCTCCTCGGATGAGGCACCCTCGGTCTCGCGCAGATCATGGTGGGGGCTTCGGCTTCATCCTGCTTTTCGGATCGCTTGGTACGGGGATCCATGGCGTTCTCCAAATGCTGAGAGGTTCCGTTGACCAATTCCCCGCAAGGCCGTTGGTTCCACTGGCGCTTTTCCCGGCAGGCTGGCATCTGCGCTTGAGTAAGGAACGCCAAAGCCAGGTTCCGACTTATCGTGCGAAACCGGGAACGCTCATGCCTCGCAAGCTCGATCTTAGGAGCGGCACGCCTGGCCGCAGGCCGCTATGATCTGGGAGGCCTCCGACCCCTATCTTTATCTGCGTGCCACCTCTGGCGGGCGCGTGGTCTGCGGAGGTGAGGAGATTTCATCGACGAGGAAAGGCGCGATGCCTTGACGCCCGAAAAGATCGAGCGCCTCGAGAAGAAGCTTGCGCGGATTTTCCGATGCTCGACACGATGGCGCGTTTCGCCTGGAGCGGCTCGTTCGGGGTCACCGGCACCGGTCTTCCCATTATTGGCAGCGTGCCCGGTCATCCGCGCATTCATGCGGTAATGGGTTATGGCGGGAACGGGATCACATTTTCACAGATTGCCTGCGAGATCGTTTCCGCTTCCATCACCGGCGCACAGGACGCGGACGCAGATCTCTTCGCTTTCAAAATGTGAGCTGGAGCGCCATCGCACGAGCGGATCAAAACTATTCGATCTGCTCGAAGGTACACTGGCGCGGCGCCTTATCCGGCCGCCAGCGCAAGAGCCTGGTCCCGTGCCGGAAGCGATCGCCGGTAACGTGGTCGAAGCGGACTTCGACGACCAGTTCGGGCCTAACCGGCTCCCACTTTCCGCTGCGCTCGGTGCTCCAGCGGCTCGGGCCGCCCGGCGCCTTGCCGGTGAAGCCTGGTCCGCCGCGCAACGTCTCGAGTCTCGCGGTGAGAGCCGCCCGCTCGTCATTGGCGATGGTCGAGGTGAAGCCGACATGATCGAGCTGCCCGCTGTCATTGTAGAGGCCAAGCAGCAGTGATCCAGCTTGCCGTATGCCATTGAGATAGCGAAAGCCGCCGACCACGCAGTCGGCCGTGCGCAGCCGTTTGACCTTGATCATCGCACGTTCGCCGGGTCGATACGGCTCGTCGAGCGGCTTGGCGACGACACCGTCTGTCGAACCATGGCCCGAGCCCCTCAGCCATTGCTCGGCAATTGCAATGTCGGTGGTCGACGGCGATAGCCGCAGTGATCCGGCTGCGTGGCCGGACAAGAACTGCTCCAATGCCCGGCGCCGGTCCGCCAAGGGCACCTCGAGGAGGATCCTGCCATCTGGCGCGGCAAGCATATCGAAAAGGATCAATTGCGCCGGGGTCTCCACGCTCAGCTTGCGAATGCGGCTTTCCGCGGGATGAAGCCGCATCTGCAGCGCGTCGAAGGAAGCGCGTCCGTCGATCTCGATCACGATCTCGCCATCGACGACGAAGTTCCTGGCGTCGAGGCTTTGAACCACGGCCTTCAGTTCCGGGAAGTAACGGCCGAGCGGCTTGCCGGATTTCGCCCGAAGATCGACGTCGTCCTTGCCCTTGAAGGCAAGGCAGCGAAACCCATCCCATTTCGGCTCGTACTGCCAAGGCCCGTTCGCCCTCGGCAACACTTCGGCAGTTCGCGCTTCCATCGGCGGCGTATCCAGGGGCAAGGGAAAGCTGTTCGCGCGCGCCGCTACCATTGCTCTTCCGTTTCGCGATGAGGGAGGTCGATGCCGCAGCAGACCCAGCCGAGGCGCTGCGAGGATCCGTAATTGTATCGCGGCTCGAGTTCGGCCGCATTGTCGAAGGTCCCGACGTGCAGTGCGATCTCGTTGACGGCGGCGTCATACGCCAGCGTAAGCGGAGAACCGCATGTCTGGCAGAATCCGCGTTTGGCAAGAGGCGATGACCTGCGAAAGCAAGGCTTCTCGCTTAGCCAAGACACGTCGGAGACAGGCAACCACGCCAACACCGCGAAGGCGCTGCCCGTCGCGCAGCGGCACATGTCGCAATGACAGTAGTGCACGCGTGGGTCGCCGGTCACACGGTAACGGATCTTGCCGCAGAGGCATCCGCCTGAACGTTCGCCGGTCGGGTTGGTGAGAGTCTCTGTTTCATCCATCCAGCTTGAACGCGCTTCGTGGACTGTGGTTTCCGAAGGGAACAGCCAACAAAGCTGGGCGTTGTCCAACATTCCGAGGATCAGGACTTGAGCCCCAATCACCGCTGCCGCTCGTTGTCCTATGCGCTCTTGCGCTTCATCCCGTCCAACGCGGGCCGAGTTGGGCGGGCATTTTGATGTCGGCTCCGGGCTTGGCCTATGGGCCGCTTGGCGATCGCTGCGCGCATCTTTGCGTCGACATGCAAAACCTGTTCGCGCCACCTTCGGAATGGGCAACCCCCTGGATCACCCGGGTCCTTCCGAGGATTGCCATGCTGGTTGGAAGAAAGACCGAGCAGACAATCTTCACCCGGTTCATTCCGGCGAGGAAGGCGGGCCAGGGCGCCGGCACCTGGAGGCGCTATTACGAGCGCTGGGCCTCGATGACGATCGAGGCTGTAGGCGCGGAGATGGTGGACCTGCTGCCTGATCTGCGTGCTTTTTGCCCGCCGGCGCAAGTGATCGACAAGCATATATATTCGCCTTGGCCGGAAGGCAGGCTACAGGCCGAGCTTGCCAACCGTCGGATCGATACGTTGGTGGTCACCGGCGGTGAAACCGATGTCTGCGTGCTTGCGACCGTTCTTGGCGCGATCGACATCGGCTACCGAGTCGTGCTGGTGACGGATGCGCTTTGCAGCTCTTCGGACGCAACTCACGACGCGCTGATGACCGTCTACCATCAACGGTTTGCCCAGCAGGTCGAGATGGTCGAGATGGAGGTCGTTCTGTCGGCTTGGAATTGAGGGGCGCTGCTACGCCTCGAGGTCGATCAGCGCAATGCCAAGCTCGGAACGCCTCCTGCGGCGCAGGTGGCCGGGCGATTCCAGCACCGTGACCTCCAGCGTGGGTTGCACGAAACCTTCAAGCAGATGCCCGCCGCGCGTCGACCCGTCGCCTAGACCGAGCACGGCATGCACGTGCAGACTGGGTTTGCCACCATCGTCGACAGCGATGTCGCCAATAGCGCTTAGCACCTCGCACTGCTCCTGGACAGGAATCCTGCGGTAGGATTTCGACTGAAAATCGAACCAGCCAACCACCGCTTTCTCGAATGCCCCGATTGCGCTCAGCGACGCCGCGGTGATCCCCTGCCCGGCAGCAAAGTTCGTCAGGCAAGCGAAAGCTTCCTCGCCCGGTTCCAGCACGACCACAAAGGTCCTTTGTCCCGACGTTTCCGCGATCAGCTTCGATTTCATGATCAACACCGCTCCAATTGTCTCGGTGCAGAACTCGAAATCGAGCTGTCTGTTCCGCGCTTGATGTCGAGGCCGCGAAGCACCTTTTTGTGAGGGGGCGGGCCTTTCGCCCCTGATTTCGGAACAATGCTTCGGCTCATTGGTTAGCGCCAATAATCAGCCAGCGACGGAGCGAGCCATGTCCCAGCCTTCAGCCTTATCCGCGACTGGCCTCAACCGACGAAGCTTCATGACTGGCACAGCCTCTGCCGCTGCCGCGGTGCCTTTGCTGGGCTCACCCGTGAAAGCGGAGGCTGCCCATGGCTCTGGCGCGGAACTCAGGCAGCCGGTCGTCACATCGCTGCGCATCAACAAGCAATCCTACGAATTGTCGATCGACCCTAGAACGAGCCTGCTCGACGTTCTGCGCGATCATGCCGGGCTGACCGGCACGAAGAAGGGATGCGACCACGGCCAGTGTGGCGCATGCACCGTGCTGGTCGACGGCAAGCGCGTCCTTTCCTGTCTCAGCTTCGCGGTGATGAATGGCGGCAAGGAGGTGACGACCATCGAGGGGCTGGCCTCGAGCGACGGCGCCCTGCACCCTATGCAGCAGGCCTTTATCGATCATGATGCCTTCCAGTGCGGCTACTGCACGCCGGGCCAGATCATGTCGGCAATCGGCTGCGTGAACGAAGGCCACGCGCAATCCGAAGGCGACATCCGAGAATATATGAGCGGCAATATCTGCCGCTGCGCCGCCTACCCGAACATAGTCGCCGCGATCATGCAGGCGCGTGATGAAACAAAGGGAGCCTGAGAGATGCGCCCCTTCGTTTACGAACAGCCGACCGAGATCTCAACTGCTGCGGCGATGGCCTCTCGATTTACCAGACGTGACGATCAGCCGACCCGGGCGAACGCGCAGTTCATTGCCGGCGGCACCAATCTTGCCGACTACATGAAGCTTGGCGTCGCTCAGCCGGATCGGTTGCTCGATCTCAACCGGCTGGCCGATCCCGGTTTGCGCCAGATCAGGGTAACGGACGACGGCATTCGCTTCGGCGCGCTCGTGCGCATGGGAGAGGCCGCTGACCATCCCGACGTGAAGCGTCGCTATCCGGTGATCGCGGATAGTCTCAAGCTCGCGGCGAGCGGCCAGATACGCAACATGGCGAGCCTGGCCGGCAATATCCTACAGCGGACCCGTTGCGAATATTTTCGCGAGACGTCTTGGGCTTGCAACAAACGCGTGCCCGGATCCGGCTGCGCGGCGATGGAAGGTTTCAACCGGCAACACGCGGTGCTGGGCGCCAGCGACGCATGTATCGCCACCTACCACGGCGATTTTGCGCAGGCGCTGATGGCGCTTGATGCCATCGTTCATGCGGAGGGCGCGCGCGGCGCGCGAAATATCCCGTTCGCCAAGCTGCATCGCCAGCCCGGCGACACGCCCCATATCGAGACCGATCTCGCCGCCGACGAGATCATCACCGCCATCGAAGTGCCCGCCATCCCGTGGGCGCGGCGCTCGCTTTACCTGAAGATTCGAGACCGTGAGTCCTACGCCTTTGCGTTGGCCTCGGCGGCCGTCGCACTCGATCTCGATGGCGACGGCGTTCGCGAAGCGCGGATCGCCCTAGGCGGCCTCGCCACGGTGCCTTGGCGCGCCGGCAAGGCTGAAGAAGTCTTGCAAGGAAAGCCGCTTGATGAGCACTCGGCCACGATTGCCGCAGATGCCGCCTTCGCCGACGCCGTACCGCGCCAGCACAACGCATTCAAGACCGAGCTCGGCAAGCGAACGCTGGTGCGCGCGCTGCTCGAAACCCGCGACATGAAGGTGTGACCATGGACGCTGCCGCTCCAAGACCCAAGGACAATCAGGGCGAACCGCTGCCGCGCGTCGATGGGCGGCTGAAAGTTACCGGCCAGGCTCATTACCCGGCCGATCTGCCGACCGGCAACATTGCCTATGGTGCGTTGGCCACGAGCAGCATTGCCAAGGGGAAGGTGACGAAACTTCATCTCGACGACGCCCGGGCCGTGCCGGGCCTTCTCGACATCGTCACCTATGGCGACATGGATAAGGTCGAGAAGCCGAAATTCGGTAATTCCGGCGCGACCTCGGTGGGGCCGTTGCATGACCGGATCATTTTCCATGATGGGCAGATCATCGCGCTGGCTGTTGCCGAGACATTCGAGGCGGCCGAGGAGGCGGCTCAACTGATCCGCGCCGAGTACGAGGAAGAGAAGCCGACTGCGACTTTCGACAGCCCAGGGACGGCGACCATCCCTGCCGCCGGAAAGAGCCCTCTGTTCAAGGAGGACGTGAAGGCCGGCGATTTCGATGCGGCCTATGCCGGCGCCGCGGTCAAGATCGACCAGCGCTATTCGACGCCCACGCAGCACCACAACCCGATCGAGCTGTTCTCGACCACCGCCTTCTGGCAGGGCGACCAGCTTGTCGTGCACGAGCCATCGCAGAACGTGACCGGCTGGAAGGTGGAGCTTGCGCGGCAGCTGAAGATGGACCCTGGCAAGGTCCGCATCGTTAGCCCGTTCATTGGCGGCGCCTTCGGTTCGAAGGGGCCGATGACGCCGCGTACCGCAATCGTTGCGGTCGCCGCAAAGCGCCTTGGACGTCCTGTGCGCTGCGTGACCAGCCGGATGCAAGCGTTCGGCACGCAAACCTACCGGGCCGAAACGCGGCACCGCATCCAGATCGGCGCCGGCAAGGACGGCCGCATCGCCGCCTTCGCTCACGAAGGCTGGGAGGTGACGTCGCGTCCGGATTCCTATGTGGTCGGTGGCACATCCGCGACCGGCCGTATGTATGATTATGGCTCGATTCTCACTCACGTGTCCTTGGTGCAGGCGGACCGCAACACGCCGGGATATATGCGCTCGCCGCCCGAGACCCCCTATGTCTACGCGCTCGAAAACGCCATGGACGAGATGGCGGTGGCGCTCGGCATGGATCCGGTCGAATTCCGCCGGATCAACGAACCCAAGACGGAGCCGATCGGCAAGAAACCATTCTCCAGCCGTTCGCTTATCCAGTGCTACGATCAGGCGGCCGAGGCCTTCGGATGGGCGAAGCGCGATCCGAAGGTCGGCGCGATGCGCGACCGCGACTGGCTGGTCGGCATGGGCTGCGCGACGGCTATTTATCCCACCGCTGTCGCGCCCTGCGCGGCGCGGGTGCGCCTTACCGTCGACGGCGATGTGCGGCTGCAATGCGGTTCGCACGAGATCGGCACCGGCGTCCGCACCGTGGCCGCTCAGATGGCGTCGGAGCGGCTCGGCGTCGGCATCGACAAGATCAGCGTCGAAATGGGCGACAGCAGCCTGCCTCCCGCGCCCGTCTCGGGCGGTTCGATCTCCACGGCAAGCGTCTGTTCGGCGGTGCTCAAGGCCTGCGACGCTGTTCGCGCCAAGCTCTATGCAGGTGCGACCGCAGAGGGGGGGCCGCTTGCCGGCTCGCACAATGACGAGCTCGACCTCGCCGACGGAAAAATCGTGGCCAAGAGCGGTGCCTCCGCGAAGGTCGAGGATGTCATCAAGACCATGCAGGTCGGCGCGATCGAGGAATATGCCGAATTCGCGCCCAAGGGCGCGACGCCGGAAGCGCTGAAGAAGCTCTATGCCGGCACGCCGGAGTTTCATGGCGGCGAACAGGACGAGGATTCGGTGAAATACGCCTTCGGCGCCGAATTCGTGGAGGTTCGTATCAACCGCTACACCAGAGAAATCCGCGTCCCGCGCCTTGTCGGCGCGTTCGCGGCCGGCCGCATCATGAACACGCGTACGGCACGCAGCCAGTTGATGGGGGGCATGATCTGGGGCATCGGCCAAGCGCTGCACGAGGCGACCGAGATCGACCGGCGCTATGCGCGCTATGTGAATCGCGACCTGCAGGACTATCTCGTGCCGGTCAATGCCGACATCAAGGACCTGCAGGTGATCCTGGTTCCGGAGATCGACCATGCAGTCAACCCGGCCGGCGTGAAAGGCTTGGGCGAGCTCGGCAATGTCGGTACGGCGGCCGCCGTCGCCAGCGCGGTTTACCACGCAACAGGCAAGCGTATCCGCGACCTGCCGATCAGGATCGAGCAGTTGCTCGCTTGAGAATGCCTGATGATGGCAAGCCAGACGATGCATCGGCGTGGAGTGTCGATGCCAAGCTTGCCATCGGCATGGCGCTATTCGGATCGGCAACGCCTATCAGCAAGATCGTCACCGCCGCCATGCCGGTCTTCGTCGGCTCGCTGCTGCGCGTGGCGCTGGGCGCGCTGGTGCTGGTCCCCTTTATCGCGCGCGACCGCCGTGAGATCGGCAAGCTCTCCCGGCACGACTGGCTGCTGATCCTGGTGATCGCGCTCTTCGGCATGTTCGGCTTCTCGGCCCTGATGCTTTACGGCATGGCCATGGTGCCTGGTGCCGTGGGTGCCACCGTGATGAGCACGACCCCTGCCGTTACATCGGCTGCGTCGATGATCTTTCTGGGAGACCGGCCGACCTGGCGCAAGACCACCTCGGTCGTGCTCGCAGTCGTCGGGGTCTCGATCCTGCAACTTGGTCAGGGCGGCGAGGGACGTGGCGGCAGTCTTTTCCTTGGCTCGGCGCTCGTCTTTGCCGCCGTCTGTTGCGAAACAATCTATACGCTGATCGGCAAGAGGGCTTCGGAGACTGTCGATCCAGTGCTCGTCGCCTTCCTCGCTGCGGCGATCGCCGTGCCTGCCTTCATCCCGTTCGCGATCTGGCAATGGCATGACTTCCATCCCTCGCAGGTCGGCGCCACGGCCTGGCTTGCCCTGTTGTGGTACGGGGCCGGCACGCTCGCGCTTGGAAGCTGGTTCTGGTATTCCGGCGTCAGCCGGGCCGAGGGAGCGGTGGCGGCAGGTTTCATGGGCGTCATGCCGGCGTCCGCGCTGATCCTGTCATATCTGCTGCTCGACGAGCCGTTTCGTCTTGTTCATCTGGTCGGCTTTGCGAGCGTCTTTGCCGGCGTCCTGCTCGTCGCATGGGAGAGTGCGAGAGCGAACGGGTGACGCGCTATTCCTTCAGGCCGGCGACGCGCTCGAGAAGCGGCCGCTGCAGGATGGGAATGGCGCCGATTGTCGACATGACGAGATTCCTGAATGTCTGGACAAAGCCATTGGTCGACTGCGCCGTGGACAAAATCTGCTCGCTCAGTCTGATCCAACGATGCCCTACTGGCCGGCGCTCATCCGTGTAGCCTGCAAGCGTGCCGTCGTTGAAACGTCTTGCGAAGCAGGCTGCGTCCTCGATGCCAAGATTCATGCCGCGGGCGCCGAGCGGCGAGTGCACATGGGCTGCGTCGCCGCCGAGGAAGACGCCCGCCGCCTGGTAGCGGGTCGCCTGCCTGGCGGGGATATGGAAGTTATCGATCCGCAGCACCTGCGATACATGATACTCGCCCGGAATATGCGCCAGCGCGTCAGGCGTGTTCGAGACCGCGCGAAAACGATCGTTGCCGATCGGTATGATGAAGCCGACGCCACCGTCGCGATGCAGGAAGGCCTGAGCCGCATCCGGCTCGTAAGGCCACGATGCAATCTCCGCATCGGTGATGCTCCATCGCCGCTCGTGCGTGTAGCCTTCGAATTCGATGCCCAATGATTTGCGAACCGAGCTCTCGGCGCCATCGGCTCCAAAGACGGTGTCGACGCGGTGATCTTGCTCTTCACCATTTAGGCTGGTCCGAACCGTTATTTTTTCGCCCTGCTGGGCGAGGCCGACCAACTCGGTACGCCATTCGACGTCCACGCCAAATGTCGCCAGGGTGGCGGCCATGATCCTTTCGGTCTCGCGCTGCGGCAGCGACAGGAGGAAGTTGTATCGGTGCGGCAGCAGCGAGAAATCGATGATGGCGAGTTCGCGGGTTTCAGCATGGAAATGCGCGTGGCGGACCTTGAGCCCCTCGGCGAGCAGCTTACCGCTCACCCCCGACGCTTCGAGGACATCCAAGCTATGCGAGCTGATGCCCACGGCTTTGCTGAGCGGTGTAGGTCCGTCCTTCCTGTCTATGATGCGCGGGCGATCGCCACGCCGCGCAAGCTCCAGTGCGGCCGTCAGTCCCGTCGGACCGGCGCCGACAATGAGGGTGGACCTTTTTTCCTGGCGCACGACCATCGCCTTTCTTCAAACTATTGGCGCAATGCGGCAGCCGCCGGCGCTGCGATCCGATCGCAAGATATTGCAGAAACGGAAGCTGCTCGTCGCTCACGTGCGCAAGTCATCACAAAGCGGCGACGACGGAACCGATATCGAGCGGGGACGGTTTTCACATGGTCGACCGGATGTCGGATCCGGACCTCATCCAAGCCTGTTGGGCGGGTTCAACGGTAGAGAGACGTTTATGTTTCACATTGGCATTTGGATGCTGCCCATCGCGGGTATCCCTCTGATCTTCATTCTGATCTGGATGTATTTCCTCGCCAGGCGCCGAAGCCAGCGGCTGGCGCGAAAGAGGGACGGGTCGTCTCAGGCGACGGGGCGCCGCAACGACCGGGAAGGCTAGAGACCTAGGAGCCAGGTTGTTCAACATGTTTCATCCGGCCGGCAACGCATAGGCGATGACTTCATCGCCGACTTTCGTCTCCATGAAATGATGACCTCCAGGCGCGATGACGATGTACTGTCTGCCGTCGACCTCATAAGTCATCGGCGTTGTCTGGCCGCCGGCGGGAAGATCGACCTGCCACACCTGCTTGCCGGTCTTGATGTCGATCGCGCGCAGCTTGTTGTCGGTGGTCGCGGCGATGAAGATCAGCCCGCCGGCCGTTACCAGCGGGCCGCCATTGTTCGGCGTTCCGATGGTGAGCGGCAGCATGGACGGAATGCCGAATGGTCCGTTGTTGTCGGCGCTGCCGAGCGGCTCGTCCCATAGCGTCTTGCCGGTCTTGAGGTCGATGGCGCGGATGTGGCCATAGGGCGGCTTCGAGCAGAGCAGGCCGGTGGACAAGCGCCAGCCGGCATTGACGGCAATGGCGTAGGGCGATCCGGCCTGCGGATCGCCGATGTCCTTGGCCTTCTTCGAGCTGCCGCCCTTATCGATCGGCTTGAAGCCCATCTGATCCGCTTTCTCACGCGGGATGAGCTGGTTGTAGTTGGGCATGTCGTTGTAGTTGGCGATCAGCACGCCGCTGTCGGTGTCGACGGCGATGCTGCCCCAATCGGAGCCGCCATTGTAGCCAGGATATTCGATGAAGGGCCTGTCGACTGTCGGCGGCGTGTACTCGCCCTGATAGGACGCGCGATGGAACTGGATGCGACAGTAGAGCTGATCCAATGGACTCATGCCCCACATGTCCTTTTCGGTCAGCACTGGCTGGTCGAGATGCGCATAGCCGGAATAGGGTTGTGTCTTGGACAGCTTGTCCGGCTCGACGCCGCCGGAAGGGGCCTTACGTTCATCGACCGGGAAGAGCGGCTTGCCGGTCTTGCGGTCGAGCACATAGATCTGGCCTTGCTTGCTGGGCACGATGATGGCCGGGATCTTTCCGGTCACGGTCGGGAAATCGACCAGCGTCGGTTGCGAGCCGAGGTCATAGTCCCAAAGATCATGGTGCACAGTCTGGAAATGCCAGACCGGCTTGCCGGTCGTCACATCGATGGCGACGATGGACGAGTTGAACTCGTTCTCGAAATCCTTGCGGTCGACGCCGTAATAATCGACGGCGGCATTGCCGAGCGGCAGGTAGACATAGCCGAGCTGCGGATCAGCGGCCGCCACGGTCCACATGTTAGGGGTGCCGCGCGTGTAAGTATCGCCTTGAGGCGGCGCGCCGCCGCGGTCGGGGTGGCCCATGTCCCACGCCCAGGCGAGCTTGCCGGTAATGGCGTCGTAGCCCCGAACTACACCCGAGGGCGCGTTCTCGGCCTGCCCGTCCTTGACCTGCGCGCCGACGACCGCGATGCCGCGCACGATCGTCGGCGGCGCGGTGACGGAATACCAGCCGGGCACCGTCTCACCGATGCCCTGGTTGAGATCGACGCTGCCTTGCTGACCGAAATCCGAGCAAGGTTTCCCCGTCTTGGCGTCGATGGCGATCAGCCGTGCGTCCAGCGTTCCGTAGATGATCCTGGTGGCGCAGGCCTGATCGGCATTCGCGCCTGGAACGGCGAAATAGGCGACGCCCCGGCAGCTCGCGCCGTAGGGTATTGCGTTGTCCGGCACCTTCGGGTCGTAGCGCCATTTTTCTTTGCCATTTTTGGCGTCAGCGGAAATGATGATGCCTTTGGCCGAGCAGGCATAGAGATGGCCGCCGATCTCCAGTGGCGTGTTTTCCGGCGAATAGAGGTCTTTGGTTGCTCCGTTCGGCATGTCGCCGGTGTGGAATGACCAGGCGCGGGTGAGCTTGGAGACGTTCGCTGCCGTGACCTGGTTCAACGGTGAAAAGCGCGTCCCCAGTTCCGATCCGCCATAGACCGGCCAGTCATTGCCAGCTTGATGGATCGCGGCATCCCGCGGCGCCGGCGCGCCGTTCGGCGCAGGCTGCGCGGCAGGCGCCGGCGGTAGCGCCGGTTGTGACTGCGCCACGGCATTGATGTGCAAGAAGCCGAACGCGCCCAGCGCAATGACCGGCAGCAGCAAACCGGTCAGATAGGCGGCGTTTCGGCTGCCGCGGCCTGCCAGGTCGCGGAAGGCAGGGATGGCAAGCAGGACGAAGATGAGGATGATCGTGGGTGCGAGGACGCGCGGCACCAGCGCCCAGCCGTCAAGACCGACCTCCCAATAAGCCCAGGCCAGCGTTGCGAGCCAGGTCAGCACGTAAAGCCAGACGCCGGCCATGTTGCCGGCCAGCAGCAGGATGCCTGCCAGCAGCAACGCGATGCCGGCGGGCAGGTAATACCAGGAGCCACCAAGCGCGATCAGCCAGGCGCCGCCGCCGCCGATCAGCAGGCCAAGAATGACCAACAGAATGCCAATCAACGCTCGCCACCAGTAAGCGGCGCCGCGATGAAGCATGGCGCGATGAGAGTTGTTTGCTGCTGCGTCGGTCATGGCATTTTCCAGCGTGAAACAGATCGTGATGTCTGGCGAACGCATGGGAAGGGCTGTGGTTGCGGGTTAAATCCGCGACCCGGCCCCGGTTGCAGTCACCATTCTGTGATTCCGGCACTCGCTCGGAACCTTGGCGGCGAAAGCACCGTTAGGTGTCGTCAACTCTGAGTTTGCCTTCAGCAGAATCGGCGAGGGGATGCCGCAAATCTTCTCGAAAAACGCCAATGGCGTTGCGCGCTTTGTCATCTGGGGAAGTTGTGCCGTTCTGCTGATCGCCGCCGCGATCGGGATAATCCTGCCCCGTTCGGACCTGTTAACGGGAGTAGGTGAGCCCTTGGCGCAGCCGGTGCCGTTCAGTCACAAGCACCATGTCGGTCAGCTCGGCATCGACTGCCGCTATTGCCACAACGGGGTCGAAACCTCCTCTTCGGCGGGCTTGCCGGCAACCGAAGTCTGCATGACCTGCCATTCGCAGCTTTTCACCAACGCCGACATGTTGGCGCCGGTGCGCGCAAGCCTGGCCAGCGGCAAGCCGATCGAATGGCAGCGCGTCAACAGCGTTCCCGACTTCGTCTTCTTCAATCACGCGATCCACATCAACAAAGGCGTCGCTTGCGAGACCTGCCATGGCGAGGTCGACCAGATGCCGCTGACGATGCGGGCGCATACGCTGAACATGGAATGGTGCCTCGGCTGTCATCGTAATCCCGGACCTAATCTGCGTCCACCGCAGGACGTGTTGATGATGCACTGGCAGCCGCCTGCGAACATCGACGAGATCAGGCGGCAGCTGATCGGCGTGCTCGACATCCACCCCGAGACGATGACGGATTGCTATGTCTGCCATCGCTGACGACAGGCCTGGCTCTGCCATCGATATCGAGGCTCTGCGCAAGCGGCTGGCGCATGGCGGCGAAATATGGCGCAGCCTGGACGAGATCGCCGGCACTGCCGAATTCCGACGCTTCGTCGAGGCCGAGTTCCCAACAATCGCGGAACACCTGCCGGCAAAGCCTAGCCGACGGACGCTTCTCAAGCTGATGGGCGCCTCGCTGTCGCTTGCCGGGCTGGCCGCCTGCAGCAGGGCGGAAAGCATCGTGCCCTATGTGCGCCAGCCGGAAATCCTGATCCCCGGCAAGCCGGTCTACTACGCGACGACGCTGTCCGGCGACGGTTTCGGCATCGGCGCTATCGTCGAAAGCCATGAAGGGCGGCCGACCAAGGTCGAAGGCAATCCGGACCATCCGGCATCCCGCGGCGCCACCGACGCGGTGATGCAGGCGGCTGTGCTGACGCTGTTCGATCCCGACCGCTCGCGCACGCCACTCAAGGATGGCCGGCCGGCATCCTATGGCGACTTCCTCAAGGACATGGCAGCGCTGGTCTCGCGCTGGGCGGCATCGCAAGGGCAGGGCGGAGCCCTGCTGGTTGAAGCGACTACCTCGCCAACTCTCGCTGCGCAGTTGGATGCGCTGAAGGCGCGCTATCCGAGACTGAAAATCTACCGCCATGATCCGCTGGCAACGCCCGCGGCACATACGCTGTTCGGATCGCCGCTGGCGCCGATCTATCGCTTCGACCGTGCCGAAACGATCGTCAGCCTCGATGCTGATTTCCTCGGCGAGGGTCCCGGGCGGCTCGCCTATGCGCGCGACTTTGCTGCGCGACGACGTGTACGCGATCCGTCCGACCGGATGAGCCGGCTTTATGCGGTGGAGTCGACGCCGACAATCACCGGGGCTGCCGCCGATCATCGACTAGCGATCAAGCCAAGCGAGGTCGAATCCGTGGCTGCCGGGTTGAACGCAGCGTTGACCGGCCAAGCCGGAGAATCCGGCTCGCCGATCGACCAGGCCTGGATGAGGGCGCTGGTCGACGACCTGAGCGCGGCCGGCCGCAACGCGCTGGTCATAGCGGGTTCGCATCAGAGCGCCTTCGTTCAAGCCACCGCTTTGTCTGTCAATGCGAAGCTCGGCGCGCTCGGCAACACGGTCGAACTGATCGAGCCGCCGGATGCATTGCAGGTCGATGGCGATCTAGCCGCGCTGTGTGAGGCAATCGGCCATGGCGCGATCGATACAGTCGCGGTGCTGGGCGCAAACCCGCTGCATACGGCTCCAACGAGGCTCGATGTGCGCAAGGCGTTCTCCAGCCTGAAGCTTCTGGTCCATCACGGGCTCTACCGCGACGAGACGGCGTTCCTGGCGCACTGGCATGTGCCCGCGGTGCATGAACTCGAGAGCTGGAGCGACATCCGCGCCTATGATGGCACCGCTTCGCTGGTGCAGCCGCTGATCAAGCCGCTTTACGACGGCAAGAGCATGCATGAGCTGCTCGCCGTGCTTGGCGGCGAATTCGAGACCGATCCGCTGTCGCTCGTCCGGCAGCATTGGGCAGCGCTCGATGACGACGGCTGGAAGAAGGCGTTGCGCGACGGCATTGTCTCGAAGAGCGCCGCCAGGCCCGTATCCGTCACCGTGCCGCAGGACCTAGGCGGCTTAAGACCGAAGGCGAAAGCAGGTAACGGCATCGAAATACGGTTCGTTGCCGATCCATGGCTGCGCGACGGGCGTTTTGCCAACGCCTCATGGCTGCAGGAACTGCCGCGACCGCTGACCAAGATCGTGTGGGGTAATGCTGCGCTCGTTTCGCCCGCCACTGCCGAACGACTGAAAATCGGAAATGGCGAGGTTATCAATATCGCCTCCAACGGGGCGGACATCGATGCGCCTGCCTGGATCGTGCCCGGTCACCCGGACGAAACGATAACGCTTTCCTTCGGCTTCGGGCGAAAGGTCGGTTCCGTTGCTGCACTATCGGAAGGCTACGACGCCTTTCACTTGCGCCGTGGTTCGGAATGGGTCGCGACCGGCGTGGCCATCGCGCGCCATAACAGCAGCATGCGCGTCATCACTACACAGCAGCACCAGGCAATGGAAGGTCGCGCTATCGTGCGTCACGCGCCGCTCGAAGCGTTTCGGCAGGATCCGCATTTCGTCCGCAAGGATGCGCCGCCGTCACCAAAGGAAACGCTCTATCCCGGTTGGCGTTACGATCAGGAGGCCTGGGCGATGGCGATCGATCTTTCGGCCTGCATCGGCTGCATGGCCTGCGTTTCGGCCTGCCAGGCCGAGAACAACATCGCGCCGGTCGGGCCGGAGGAATGCGAGCGCGGCCACGAGATGCATTGGTTGCGAGTCGATCGCTACTATGCCGGTCCGCTCGACGCGCCCGAGACATTCTTCCAGCCGGTCCCTTGCATGCATTGCGAGAAGGCGCCCTGCGAGGTGGTCTGTCCGGTCAACGCCACGGTGCACACCCATGATGGGCTGAATGCGCAGGTCTACAACCGCTGCATCGGCACGCGCTATTGCTCGCAGAATTGCCCTTACAAGGTGCGGCGCTTCAACTTCCTCGACCACCAGTCGTTCGACAAGGACGAGGCAGGTCCGGAGCAGGGCGTGCACAATCCGAACGTCAGCGTGCGCTCGCGCGGCGTGATGGAGAAATGCACCTACTGCGTCCAGCGCATCAGCGCCAAGCGCATCCAGGCGCAGATCGAAAATCGCGACATCGCCGATGGCGAAGTGGTCACCGCCTGCCAACAGGCCTGCCCGACGCAAGCGATCACCTTCGGCGATCGCAACAAGAAAGATGCAAAGGTCGTCCGCGAGAAAAGCGCGCCGCAGAATTACGCGCTGCTGGAGGAGCTGAACACACGGCCCCGCACCACCTATCTCGGCAAGATCTCCAATCCGAATGGCAGGCTTGCCAAGCCAAGCGAGGCGATCGATGGCTGAAGCAAGCGCGAACAGCCCGGCGGTCCTGCGTGGCCGCCACGATTTTCCCGAGATCAGCGGGCGCATCGGCTCGATCGTGCTCAGCGGCCGCCTGCCGCGTCATTTCTGGACGGCGTTCTTCCTCTGCTTCCTGCTGGTCCTGCTGCTGCTTTACTCGATAACCTACCTAATCGCGGTCGGTGTCGGCGCTTACGGTATCGATATCCCGGTAGCCTGGGGCACGATGATCTCCAATTTCGTCTGGTGGATCGGCATCGGCCATGCCGGGACGCTGATCTCGGCGGTGCTGCTTTTGCTGCGCCAGCCATGGCGCGCCTCGATCAACCGCTTTGCCGAAGCGATGACGCTGTTTGCGGTCGCCATGGCCGGCTTGTTCCCGATCCTGCATCTCGGCCGTCCCTGGTTCTTCTACTGGCTGCTGCCGCTGCCCAATGTGCATATGCACTGGCCGCAATGGCGCAGCCCCTTGGTTTGGGATTTCGCGGCGATCGCGACCTACGCAACCGTCTCGCTGCTGTTCTGGTACATGGGGCTTCTGCCGGACCTCGCGGTGCTGCGCGACCGCGCAAGGTCGAGACGGGCGCAGCTCTTCTATGGCATATTGGCGCTTGGCTGGCGTGGCTCGGCCTATCATTGGTCGCGCTATCAGGTCGTCTATTTCCTGCTTGCGGCATTGGCCACGCCGCTGGTCGTTTCGGTGCACTCGATCGTCTCGCTCGACTTCACCTTCGCGATCACGCCCGGCTACCACTCGACGATTTTCCCGCCCTATTTCGTCGCCGGCGCGCTGCTCTCCGGCTTCGCCATGGTGCTCACAATTGCTATTCCGCTGCGTTGGGCCTTTTCGGTCGAGGACCTGATTACGGTCAGGCACATGGACAATGCCGCCAAGCTGATGATCGCCGCCGGCATGATCGTCGCCTATGGCTATGTCTCGGAGGCTTTTTTCGCCTGGTATTCGGGGGAGCCCTACGAACGCGCCATGATGGTGCAACGCGCCATCGGTCCCTACGCGCCACTGTTCTGGGTAATGCTCTGCCTGAACTGCGGCGTCCTGCAGCTTTTGTGGTTCCGCCGCATCCGACGCAACATGCCGCTGCTGTTTGCGATTGCGGTGGCCATCAACATCGGCATGTGGATTGAGCGCTACATCATTGTCGTGACGGGCCCAAGCCGCGATTACCTGCCATCCGCTTGGGGCGAGCAGTCGCTGACCTGGCTCGATTTCGGGATCCTGTTCGGCTCGATCGGCACTTTTTTCGCGCTCGTCTTCCTATTCATCCGCATCCTGCCCGCGATCACCATCTTCGAGGTCGAGGAAGTGGCTGAAGAAGAAGGCAAGCTCAGATGAGCCTCTACGGTCTCATGGCTGTGTTTGCCGACTCCGAAGCGCTCGTTGCGGCGGCGCGCCATATGCGCCAACGCGGCTATCGTCGCATGGATGCGTTCTCGCCATTTCCGGTGAAGGAGCTGGACGGGATATTGGAGATCCCAAAGACGCGGCTGCCCTGGGTCGTGCTCGCCGGCGGTATTGCCGGCGCCGCTATCGTCTATGCTCTGATCTGGTATTCCGTCGAAGTCGATTATCCCATCAATGCCGGCGGGCGGCCGCTGCATTCCTGGCCGCCTTTCGTCGTCATCGCCTTCGAGGCCGGCATCCTCGGCGCCGCCTTCGCTGGTTTCCTGGGTGTGCTCGCGGCCAACGGGTTGCCCCGCTACCATCACCCGGTCTTCAACGCCGGGAGCTTCAGCTATGCCAGCGGCGGCAAGTTCTATCTGCTGATCGAAGCGGCCGATCCGAAATATCGCAAAGGTGTGACCAGGGGTCAGCTGACGCGGCTCGGCGCCGAAACGGTCGAGGAGGTCGAGGCGTGAACGGCCTGCGCGTCGCGCTCGTCCTCGGCGCCCTGCTGGTCGCAGGCTGTCGGCAGGATATGGAGGACCAGCCGCGCTATGATCCTCTTGAGGCGAGCAATCAGTTCGCCGACGGCATGTCGGCGCGGGCACCGGTGACGGGCACTGTCGCGCGCGACGCCGATCTGACGCCGGTCCCGGACAAAATCCCCTATCCGATCACGATCGAGCTGCTGCAGCGCGGCCAGCAGCGTTTCGACATCTTCTGTTCGCCTTGCCACGGCCGCACCGGCGACGGCCAAGGCATGATCGTCCAGCGCGGCTTCCCGGCCCCGCCGAGCTACCATCAGGATGCGCTGCGCAAGGCTTCGGACCGGCACTTCTACGACGTGATCACCAACGGCTATGGCGCCATGTACTCCTACGCGGCGCGGGTGCCGTCACAGGACCGCTGGGCGATCGTCGCCTATATCCGCGCGTTGCAATATTCGCGCGACGCTCCAGTCGCCGAGCTTCCGCAAACGCTGCGCATGCGGCTCCAAGCGGAAACCTCGCCATGACCCGCGTCGAACAAGGCTTTCTGGCGGCCGGCGCCGCAGGAATTGTCCTGTGCGTGCTCGGGGCATCGCTCGATGCAAAGGCGATGCTGGGAGCCTGGCTCCCCGCTGCTCTCTTCGCGCTAAGCCTGCCGCTCGGCGCGCTGACGGTCGTGATGGTGCACGGGCTGACCGGCGGCCGCTGGGGCGAGGCGGTCCGCCAGCCTTTGCGGATCATGATCGCGATGCTGCCGTTTGCGCTTATCTTGCTCCTGCCGGTGCTGATGAGACTCGACCTGATCTTCCCATGGACCGGCGCCGGTCCCGCGACGCTGTCCGAGAAGGTTGGAGAGAAGCTTGCTTATCTCAACGTGCCGTTCTTCCTGCTGCGCTTTGCTGTCTGCGCGGCGATCTGGCTCGTTCTCACATGGATGGTGCTCGGCTCGACTTCAGAGGATTCCGAAAAAGCCGGCAACGGGAGGAAATATGCTCTTGGCCTGATCCTCCACGCGCTTGCCGTCAGCGTCTTTGCCATCGACTGGATGCTTTCGATCGAGCCGGAATTCACCTCGACGATCTATGCGCTTTGTGAGGCCTCCGCCGAAGTCGTCGGAGCTTTCGCCCTGGCGATCCTTGTGCTGGCCGCAAGACAGGCAGTGGAGGTCATGCCCGGCGGCGAGGAAGATGTCGCGCTTAGCGAAGATCTCGCCAACATGCAGTTCGGCTTCGTGCTGACCTGGATCTATCTTGTCTTCATGCAATGGATCGTCATTTGGGGGGGTGACCTTCCAGACGACATCCATTGGTACATCGTCCGCGCCACCGGCGGTTGGCAGTATCCGCTATGGCTGCTGATTGCCTTGCAGGTGGCTGCGTTCGCGGGCTCCCTCAACCGACCGCTCAAGCGCAGTCATGAAGGCCTGATCTGGCTGTCGGGAGTAGTTCTGGCAGGCCATTTCGTTGATGTGTTCTGGCGCATCCGGCCACCTCTCTTCGTCGGTGGCCCATTCGGATTCTGGCGCGATGTTGTTGCCTGGACCGGCGTCGGGGGCCTTTGGCTGGCGGCTTTCCTCTTCCTGCGGCGCCGGCCGGACAGGATTGCCTGGTGGAAGCGGGAGGTCGTCCATGGCTAAGACGCACCGCCATCCCGAGACGCGCGATGTCCAGCCGCGGATGCTGCTCGCTTTCGGCGGCGGGCTGCTGGTGTTTCTGGCCTTGGCCGCGATCGGCATGAAGCTCGCCTTCAACACCACGCCGAGCTGGCTGCTGCATCCGGCGAACGTCAGCCCGGAAACTCCCGATTTGCAGACTGCGCCAAGGCAAGATCTTGTCAAATTCCGCGCCGAGGAGGACCGCCAGTTGAAAATGCTCGGCTGGGTCGACCGCAAGGCCGGGATCGCTCGCATTCCGATCGGCGACGCCATGTGGGCGCTGGTCAGCAACGGGCTGCCGGATTGGTCGCAGTCGGACATCACAGCCTCGGAGCCTGCCGACTGCAACTTGCTCGGGGCTGCGGTTCCTCGAACGCCTCAGGCCAGGAAATGCCAGCAGCAAGGCGGCGGGACAGGGCGATGAGGAGCTTGTTAGCCGCCCTTTGTTTGTTCGTTGCTGGCGCGGCCTCCGCCGCCGAACGACCGACATTCGATCCGAAGCTCGGCGCGCAACTGACGCTGGACCGCGAATTGGTCGACGCCGGCGGCCTGAAGCAGACGCTTGGCGAGACGCTGAACGGCCGTCCGGCCCTGGTCATCTTCGGTTACGACAAATGCCCGAACCTGTGTGGCGTCACCCAGCAGGCCGTTGCCTCCGACCTGAAGAAGATATCGCTTCACCCGGCGGATTACCGCGGGCTGTTCATCTCGATCGATCCCGAGGAGACACCGGCCGACGCAGCGGCGGCGCAAGCCGAAATCGCTTCCGCTGCCGGTCCGGCGGGCCTGCCCGCCTGGCGGTTCCTGACGAGCGGTGATGGCGCCGGGGCGGCGCTCGCAGGCGAAGCCGGCATCACTTTCGATCGGCGCAAGGGGATCGACCAGTTCGTTCATCCGATCGCGGTCATCGCGCTCACACCGTCTGGCCGGATTGCCCAGGTGCTGCCGGCGCTGACCTTCACGCCGCGAGATCTCGAGCTTGCGCTGGTCGAAGCGTCGGAGAACAGGCTCGGATCGATTGCCGATCACGTCTTCCTGCTCTGCGCTGGCTTCGACAGTTCGAAAGGCCAGTATACGCCAGCGATCTGGGCGGCACTGAAAGTGGCCAGCCTGGCAACGCTGTTCGGCCTCGGCGCGACGGTGCTCTGGCAAGGCTGGGGGAGGGCCAGGTGAGCTTCGGCATCCCCTTCTTTCCCCAGGAGGCTTCATCTGAAGCCGGCCAGGTCGACGCGCTGTTCTACACGCTACTCGCCTTCTCGTTGGTTCTCGGACTGGCGCTCACCGGGCTGGTCGTCGGCTATGCTGTGAAATATCGCGTCGGCTCAAAGGCGGATCGAACAGGCAAGCGTTCCCGCAGCCTGCCACTGGAGATGAGCTGGACGGTCGCCAGCCTGGTGATCGCCTTCATCTTCTTCGGCTGGGGCGCGACGCTTTTCGTTCGCCGCGACCACCCGCCGGCGGACGCGCTCGAGATCACCGGTCTTGGCAAGCAATGGATGTGGGAATTCAGGCAGCCAGGCGGCCAGCGCGAGATCAACGAATTGCATGTTCCTGTCGGCAAGGCCGTCGTCGTGTCGCTCGCCGCGCAGGACGTCATCCACTCCTTCTACGTGCCGGCGTTCCGCATCAAGCAGGACGCGGTGCCGGGCCACACGACGCATATCTGGTTCATCGCCACCGAGCCCGGCCGCTATCACCTGTTCTGCGCCCAATATTGCGGTACGCAGCATTCCGAGATGGGCGGCTGGGTGACCGCGATGGCGCCCGAGCAATATGCCGCGTGGCTGAACAGCCAGGGCGAGGGCGAGACGCTTGCCGCGAGCGGCGAAAAACTGTTTCGCGCGCTGGGCTGTTCGGGATGCCATGGCGCGAGCAGCAAGGTGAGGGCGCCGTCGCTTGAAGGCATCTTCGGCCGGCCCGTGGCTTTGGACAACCAGCAGACGGTGATCGCCGACGAACGCTATTTGCGCGACTCCATCCTCGTTCCGAAGAAGGAGATCGCCGCAGGGTACGAGCCGGTCATGCCGAGCTTCGACGGCCTCATCGACGAAGGCGAACTGCAGATGCTTCTTGCCTATCTGAAATCGCTTTCGCCGCAACCAACGGCTGGAGCCAGGCCATGAGCCGCGCGGCGATGCAGGGCACGTATCTGGCGGAAGGCAGCGGGCCTCGCGCGTGGCTGCTGACCACCGACCACAAGCGCGTTGCATGGCTCTACCTGATCTCGCTGACGGCCTTCTTCTTCCTTGGCGGCGCCATGGCGGTGCTGATGCGGATCGAGCTTGCGACACCGGCCGGCGACCTCGTCTCCGATGACACCTACAACCGGTTGTTCTCGCTGCACGGCATCATCATGGTCTGGTTCTTCCTGGTGCCGTCGATCCCGGCGACGTTGGGCAATTTCCTTTTGCCGCTGATGATCGGCGCGCGCGATCTGGCTTTCCCACGGCTGAATCTCGCCAGCTGGTATGTCTTCATCTTCGGCAGCCTGTTCGCGCTGTTTGCGGTGGTGGCCGGCGGCGTCGACACCGGCTGGACCTTCTACACGCCGCTGTCGACGCTCTATGCCAACGGCTGGGTCTCGACCGCGGCCTTCGGCGTCTTCATCGTCGGCTTTTCGACGATCATGACCGGCATCAACTTCATCGTCACCGTGCACACGCTGCGCGCGCCGGGGCTCACCTGGTTCCGCCTGCCGATCTTCGTCTGGACGCTCTACGCCACCAGCCTGGTGATGGTGCTGGCGACCCCGGTGCTCGCCGCTTCGCTGATCTTGATCGTGCTGGAACGCGTCTTTGGGATCGGCATCTTCAACCCGGATCTCGGCGGCGATCCGCTGCTTTTCCAGCATCTCTTCTGGTTCTATTCGCACCCGGCCGTCTACATCATGATCCTGCCCGGCATGGGCGTGGTGTCGGAGGTGCTGCCCTGCTTCAGCCGCCGGCCGCTGTTCGGATACAAGGCGGTGGCAATCTCCTCGATGGCGATCGCTGTCTTCGGCTTCCTGGTCTGGGGCCACCACATGTTCGTCAGCGGGCAATCGGCCTATGCCGGCGTTGTGTTCTCGTTCCTGTCCTTCTGCGTCGCTATCCCCTCGGCGATAAAGGTCTTCAACTGGAGCCTGACGCTGCGCAAGGGCGAGATCAGCTTCGAGACGCCGATGCTTTACGCCCTGTTCTTCCTCGCGCTATTCACCTTCGGCGGTCTGGCGGGCCTATTCCTTGCCTCGCTTGCCGTCGACGTGCATGTCCACGACACCTACTTCGTCATCGCGCATTTCCACTACATCATGGTCGGTGGCATGGTGACGGCCTATATGGCCGGCCTGCATTTCTGGTGGCCGAAAATGACCGGCCGCATGTATTCGGAAACCGCGGGACGGATCGCGGCGACCGTCACGTTCGTCGGCTTCAACCTGACATTCTTCCCGCAATTTGTAGTGGGCTTCGATGGCATGCCCCGGCGCTATCATACCTATCCGCCGGAGTTCCAGTTCTGGAACGTGTTGTCGTCAGCCGGCGCGGTGGTGCTGGCGATCGGCTATCTGATGCCGTTGTTCTATCTCGGCTGGTCGCTGTTTCGCGGCACTCACGCGACCGACAATCCGTGGAACGCCACCGGGCTCGAATGGCAGACGAGCTCGCCGCCGCCGCCGCATAATTTCGAGACCATGCCGGTCGTGACGCGGCCGGCCTATGCCTATGACATGAAGGGGCTGGAGCACGAACGCTTCAGCCCGCACCGGGAGGAGGCGGCTCGATGAGCGGCACCGAAAGCATCGCTTTCGACACGCCCCAACGCGAACGGCGCGCCGATACTTTTGCGATGTGGGTGTTCATCGGCTCCGAGGCGATGCTGTTCGGAGCGATCTTCCTGGTCTTCCTCGTCGCCCATATCGATTTCGGCCCAGCCTTCGCAGCGGCTTCGAAACATCTTTCGCTGCCGCTCGGCACCTTCAACACGGCCGTGCTGATCACCAGCAGCTTCACCATGGCGCTGGCGCACAGGGCTGCGCTGCAGAGGCGCTGGCGCGCGACGGTCAGGGCGCTGGCCGCGACTGTTTCGCTGGGCGTGTGCTTCCTGATCGTGAAGGGGATCGAATACGGCAACGAGATTCACGAAGGCCTGGCGCCGCTTCTCGGCCTGCCGTTCCGCTATGCAGGACCGGATCCCGTGCACGCCGAATTCTTCTTCGGCCTCTATTTCATGATGACCTCGCTGCACGCGCTGCACCTGATCGGCGGCATCGTCGTCATCGCCGGCATGATCGCGCTCTGGCGGACCGCCAGCCCTGCCAACCGGCTGCGCCGGGTCGTGGCGGTCGGTCTCTACTGGCACTTCGTCGACATCGTATGGGTCTTCATGTTCCCCGTCCTTTACCTGATCAACCGATGAGCGAACTGCGCAAACTCACCTTCGGCTATCTCGGCCTGCTCGCGCTTCTGGCGCTGACGGTCGCCTCGTCCTTCGTTGATCTCGGTGGCTTCAACGTCGCGCTGAACCTGGCGATCGCTGCAGCGAAAGCAGTCCTGATTGCCCTGCTATTCATGCATCTCACCGGGACGTTGCCTCGGCTTGCTGTTGCGGCCGCCGGGCTTTGGCTGATTATCCTGTTCGGGTTGACCGTGATTGGCCGATAGCCGGCGCCAATTTCTACTCGGCGTATAGAGTGCGAACGTCGGCTTTTGAGGCAAACGCTCCGAACGCAGCCATTCAGTTTTCGGCCCATTCCAGCCATTCGTGATGGGGCTATGGACGCCGTGACTGGCGGTGGTGTCTTGGCCAACGGAGAGAATCGCGGCAGCTTAAGAGGCCCCTCTCCCTTGTGGGGACGGACGTGTCGGATTTGCCGTGCTTGTAGGGCTAGAATGCCTCAACATAGAAGGAAGAACTACTCTCCGCCGACTGGCGCCGCAGGAGCGCGCCTGCCCGCGGATGAATATCCGAGCGGTCTATCCGCTGCTCGTCTCTAACCAGCCGTAAGCAAGGAGAGCAGGGAATGCTCTTCGCCGAAGTCTCGGGCGCGAAGCTCGAGTTTCAGGATCGCGAAGAGCGCAAACAGGAATGCCAAGCGTTGGTCGGCAATGAGAGGCGACGGCGTGGGACCGGCAACAAAACTGAAAACATAAGCTGGTTCCCACCGGACGGCTCATTGTCGAGACCAAGATCTGGCAATGGCCAACTCGTATTATACGTCAATGGACTGTGCCCGAAGAGTAGCCGATTGACAAATGCTGGCAGGGTTTCCCGTCTGTAGCTGGCGGAGGGTACGCGCAAGCACCATTGCGGGCACTCGGGCTGGAATGTAACCAACGGACGCCTGCGCTATCGCGCGGACGAGTCGGCTGCGTTAGTTATGAAGATGGATGAGGGATAGATTGGCGCGACATTGAACGCACATGGACGGATTGATTTCTCCGCCGAGGACTGCAGAGCCCAGCTGGCGCGTATTCTGAGCAGCGCGGATTTTCAGGCAACCGATCGCGAGCGTCGGTTCCTCAGCTATGCCGTGGACGAAACCTTGGCGGGGCGCGGCGATCGCATCAAGGCCTATTCAATAGCCGTAGAGGTGTTCGACCGGGGCTCTTCGTTCGACCCGCAGACCGATCCGATCGTGCGTATCACAGCTGGTCACCTTCGCAGGTCGCTTGAACGGTACTACCTGACAGCTGGACTGGCCGATCCCATTCTCATCAGCCTTCCAAAGGGGGGATATGTTGCCGCCTTCTCATCGCACGGCACCGTAGCTCCCACCGCAGAAGAGCCTACGTCCGCGATTGCACGCGAGCACCCGCAGCCGCCGCGCCGGCTGGGTAAGCCTCGGCTCATCGCAGCGCTGGCCGTTCTGGCCGCTGCTGCCGTGGCGCTGGTCTTCTGGTTCGCCTCTTCCCGGCTTTCCCCAAGCGAGCCGGAAACCCCACATTTGCTGGTCGAATGGTTCGACGACATGAACGGCTCGAGCGCGACCACGGCTTTGGCCCGCGGGCTAACGCAGGAGGTCATAAGCCAACTCTCCAAATTCAGCGATATCGTCGTGGTCCAGCCGCTTGGCCAGACGGGGCCGGACATACGCTACGCGCTCGCAGGGGGCGTGGATATGTCTGCCGGGACCTTTCGGGTTCGGGTTCGTATGCTCAACCGCGCAAACGGATCGGTGCTCTGGGCGCATAGCTATGACGGCACGACAACGGTGCCCGAACTTCTGAAGGTCCAAGCCGATATTGCCGCCGATGTCGCCACGAGCCTGGCACAACCATATGGCGCACTATTCGAGGCGGATGCCAAGCGCGCCGTCCCCGATGCTCCCGACGACCAGGCGGCCTATTTCTGCACGCTTTCCTATTATTCGTATCGAGCCGGCTTCAATCCTGAGACACGCCCCGCCGTCCGTTCCTGTCTCGAAAGGGCCGTGGAGCGATTTCCCGGATATGCAACCGCCTGGGCGCTTCTATCGCTGATCTACATCGATGAAGTCCGGTTCTATTTTCCGTTCGGATCCCAGAAATCTGCATCCTTGATCGATCGCGCCCTCGCCGCAGCCGATCGCGCCGTGCAACTGGAACCGACCAACGTCCGGGCCCTTCAGGCGCAGATGATTGCTCTCTATTTCAAGGGGGAAATTGACGCGGCCATCCGAGTGGGGCGCCGTGGCATGACCATCAACCGGAACGACACTGTATTCGTAGGCGAGTACGGGTATCGGCTGGCGCTGTCTGGAAATTGGAAAGAGGGGTGCCCGTTGGTCGCGGAGGCGCGAAATCGCAATCCGGGGCCGCTCGCTTACTACGAGGTGGGGCTGGCTCTCTGCGCTTATTTCAGCCGCGACATAGAGCAGGCGGTCATGTGGATCAGAAAGGCGAATGTTCCCGACAATGCGCTCTATCATGTGATCGCCGCCGCGATCTTTGCCGAAGGGGGCTACACGGCGGATGTCGAGCGCGAGCGTTCCTGGCTCATGGAACATGGGCCGGAACTGGTAGCAAACGTTCGACGGGAAGCGTTGTTGCGGTTCGGCAGTCCGGATGATGCCGAAAGGTTTCTCGTCTCCCTCAAGAAGGCCGGCCTGATGCCCGACTGACGCCTCTTTGCGAGGCGCTTTTGACGATGTTCGATACCGTAAATTACGTTCCATTGCGGCTGCGCTTCCCCATAGATAGCTTGGCGGCGTAAGTACCGGTTTCCATGACTTTTTCCGGTGACCATCGCGCCTAAGTAGGGTGCGAGGGAACATGCGGCAGGATCCAACTGCACAATCTTGTCGCCCGCGAGCGATTCGCGGCGGACGCATGACGAAATGGAAGGGACAAGCGGCCAGCTACGCCCCCCAGGCGGTCGGCCGCTTCGCACGCACCACCCGCGGAATGTTGAGCGAGCTTCCACTGCTGGCGCTGCTCACAGGGCTTGCCACGACAGCCGCTCCGGCAGCCAACCTCTACTGGGACGTCAACAACACATCGCTGAACCGCGGTGGCACTGGCATCTGGAATCTCAGCGATCCGGTCTGGAGCGCCAGCAATGACGGTGTAAGCGGCCCCTATGGTGCCTGGAACAACGGCGCGCTCGACGACGCCTTCCTTGGCGGCACGGCGGGCACCATTACGCTCGGCGCGCCGATCACCGTCCACAACATGACCTTCGAGGTCAGCGGCTACACCGTAACAGGCAGCACGCTCACTCTCGACGGCGTCGACCCCACGCTTTCGGTCACAACCGGTTCGGCGACGATCAACTCGACGATCAACGGCGCGGGCGCAGTGATCAAGGCCGGCGCCGGAACGCTGACGCTGACGGGCAACAACAGCTTCGCCGGCGGCCTCACCGTGAATGCCGGCACCTTGTCCCTCATTGGCAACAACAGCTTCGGCAGCAGCCCCGTGGTCACCGGCGGCGCGCTCTCGCTGACCGGCATCAACAGCTTCGTGGGCGATATCAACGTCAACGGCACGTTAACCGCGAGCGGCGCCGCGGCTCTAGGCGATGTCGGTAACAACATCATCATCTCTGGTGGGGCGCTGAACATCGGCACGACCGGCGGCAGCCTGGCTGGACGCACCGTCACGCTGAGCGGCACGGCAGTCACCCTCTTGGGGGCGGGTATCGGCGGCGCCCATTTCGCCGGCACGGGCGGCCTTTCCGTCAACCCAGGGGTTAACCTGACCGACGATACCAACAACTACACCGGTGCAACCACCTTCGTTGGCGCTGGCAGCTCCACCTTCACCTCGATCGGCAATCTGGGTCAGGCCAGTTCCCTAGGAGCGCCAACCACGGCCGCAGCCGGCACCATCGGCATATCGAATCCAAGCGGAACCGCTGGGACTCGCATCGCCATCTATATCGGTGATGGCGATGTGTCGAACCGCAATTGGGCCCTGACCTCCAACGGCTATCGCGGTACGGGCCTGAGCAACAGCGGCACCGGGACACTAACGCTGACGGGCGCCATTTCGGTGAACAAGACTTCTCTCGCTCAGGCGCCTTCTTTCACGGCGGCAACGGCCGACCTTGAGCTGCTTGGCGTCATCAGCGGAAATAACGTCGTTTTCAACGCGAATGCCGGACAGGTCCTGAGGCTTGGCGATGCCAACACGTTTTCAGTCGGCAGCATCGGCGGCGCGGGAAAGGTGGAAGCGGGCACTCTGGCGAATGCTGGCATCGCCAGTTCGGTAGGAGCGGGAAGTTCGACAGGTGTCAGCGGAACCCTGAGCTATGTCGGGGCGGGCACCAGCACCGACCGCGGCTGGAGCCTCAGCGGCACGCTCAGCAATGACGGGACGGGCGCGCTGGCGTTAAGCGGGAGCATGGGCCTTAGTGGCACCGGCACGCTGGGCGGAAGTTTCACGGGCGCGGACAATTTGGTTTCGGGGGTGATCTCGGGCGCTGGCAACCTGCGCGGCGCAGGAGCCGGAAGCTGGGTCGTTTCGGGCGCGAACACCTATACCGGTCAGACCATCGTCGACAGCGGCACGCTGCGCGCGGGATCGGCCACGGCCTTCGCCGGCTCGAAGACCTTCCAGGTCAACGGCGGCACGCTGGGCCTCAACGGCTTCGACCAGACGCTGACCGCCCTTACCGGCACCGGCGGCACGCTGGCCCTCGGCGCCGCGAAGCTGACGATCGACGGGCCGACGGGCACCACCGCGAGCTTCGGCGGCAGCATCTCCGGCAGCGGCGGGCTCAGCAAAACGGGCAACAGCGTCCAGACGCTGACCGGTGCGAGCACCTATACCGGCGATACGACCATCGGCGGAGGCACGCTGGCTCTCGACTTCAGCGCGGCCGGCGGCCCGACGAGCAATATCGTCGGCAGCGGTTCCGCCCTGGTCATGACCGGCGGCACGCTAAAGGTGACCGGCGCCGCGAACGAAACCGACACGCAGACCTTCGACGGCTTGACGATCAGCGCCGGCAACAACACGATCAGTGCGGTATCCGGCACCGGTGGCAGCCTGACCGTCAATCTCGGCGCCATCACCCGCACCGGCGGGCTGATGAACTTCAACTTGCCGACCAGCGGTAACATCACCACCACCAACACGGCCCTCGGCGGCTGGGCCACAGTCAATGGCACCGACTATGCGAAGGTGGTGGGCGGCAACATCCTCGCCTTCACCGACGCCGATTACACCGACAAGGACAATGCCGCCAACTGGCTGGACAACGAGTTCATCACCGATGTGAATGGCTTCTTCGGCACGGTGACCGGCACCAAGCAGCTGGGCGGGCTGCGCTACACCCAGGCGGTCTCCACCACCGTGACCGTCAGCCCCGGTGAGACGCTGGGCGTGGACGGCACGATCATCGTGGCGCCGACAGTGCTGGGCAACAACCAGCTCATCACCGGCGGCAAGATGACCGGCGCCAATGGCGGCGTGCTGGGAATCCAGCAGAACAGCACCGGCAATTTCACCATCGCTTCGCAGATCGTCGACAACGGTCCGGGCATGGGGTTCACCAAGGCGGGCACGGGACTCGTCACGCTCACCAACACCGCCAACAGCTATACGGGCGCCACCCGCGTCGTGCAGGGCACGTTGGCGGTGGCAAGTATCGGCAATGGCGGCACGGCGAGCAGCATCGGCGCCTCCTCGGCGGATTCGTCCAACTTGGTGCTGGAAGGCAGCACGCTGCGCTATACCGGCACGGGTGATACCAGCGACCGCGGTTTCACCTTCGGCAAGTCGGGCGCCATCCTGGGCGCCGGGATCGAGGTCACCAATGCGAACGCCAATCTCGTCTTTTCAGGTCTCGTCACCAGCGCCGATGGCGCCGACTTCACCAAGAGTGGCGCAGGCACGCTGACGCTCGCCAACTCCAATAACGACTTTACCGGCGCCGTTGCCGTCACCGGCGGCCTGTTGGCTGTGAGCACGTTACCCAACGGCGGGCAAGTCAGCCCGATCGGCCAGAGCAGCAGCGCTCCGGCCAACCTGACGCTGAGCGGCGGCGGCGGGTTGCGCTATACCGGCGTCACCACCACCACCAATCGCGGCTTCACGCTGGGGACCGGCGGCGGCATCGTCGATGTCAGCACGGCCGGCACGACGTTGACGGTCGGCGGCCAGGTGGTGGGCGGCGGCGGCCTCACGAAGAACGGCGCAGGCACGCTGATCCTGACCGCGGCCAATACCTATACCGGCGGCAATACTGTCAACAGCGGCATCCTGCGTGCCGGCGCGGCAAACGTGCTGGGCAACAGCGGACCGATGACGCTCGCCAATACGGCGGGCGTGCTGCTCGACCTGAACAATTTCAACAATGTCATCGGCCCACTGAACGGCGGCGGCGCCAATGGCGGGAATGTGACGCTGGGCTCGGCGATCTTGCAGATCAACGGCGGCAACGGCAGCTATGCGGGCACGATCAGCGGCACCGGCGGCGTCCTGCGCACCGGCGGCGGCACCCAGACCTTCTCCGGCTGCAACAACAGCTACACCGGGTCCACCAACCTGCAGGGCGCCATCAGCACCGACTGCATCCGCAATGGCGGGCAGACCAGCGGCATCGGCGCCTCGGGGAGCGCGCCCACCAATCTGATTTTCACCAACGGCACGCTCACCTACACCGGTGGCACCGTCACCACCGACCGTGGTTTCCAGTTGGCGGGCGGAACCGGTACCATTGGCATATCCAACGCCACCACTACGATGACCTTCACCGGCAATGTCATCGGGGCAGGCAGCCTCGCCAAGGCCGGCCCCGGCACGCTGATCCTGTCCGGCACCAACACCTCGACGGGAAATACCACGGTGTCGGGCGGTACCTTGCGCGCGGCGACGACCAATGCCTTTGGCCCGCAGGGCGTCATGACCCTGAACAACACGGCCGGCGTACTGCTTGACCTCGACGGTTACGACACGGTGGTGAGCGGCCTTAACGGCGGCGGCACCATCGGCGGGAACGTCAGCCTGGGCAATGCGACGCTGACGATCAACAGCCTCGGCAACTACACTTATGCCGGCGCCATCAGCGGCACCGGCGGGCTGATCAAGAACGGCGCCAATAGCCAGGCGCTCTCCGGCTGCAACAGCAGCTATAGCGGCAGCACCGTGATCAATGCCGGCACGCTCCAGGTCACCTGCCTGACGAACGGAGGCGTCAATAGCTCGATCGGCGCATCGTCTTCCAGCCCGGCGAACCTAGTGATCGGCAACGGCGCTACCCTGCAATATGTTGGCGCGGCCACCACGACGGACCGGCAGTTCACGCTGGGCGCGGGCGGCGCCACGCTCGATTCTTCCGGCACCGGCGCCATACAGTTCACCTACGGCGGCCCGGTAACCCTCGCCGGCAATGCCACACGCACGTTGACCTTGGCTGGCACCAATACCGGCACCAATGTCCTGGCTGCACGGCTGGACGACAACGTCGCCGGCCTCACCTCGCTCGCCAAGACCGGCACCGGCACCTGGCGCCTGACCAATCAGGCCAGCACTTATACCGGCGCGACCACCATCGGCGGCGGCATATTGATCGTCGACAAGCTGGCCGATGGCGGCATGGCCAGCAGCATCGGTGCGTCCTCCAACGCTGCCGGCAACCTGGTGATCGGCAAGGATTCGACGTTGCGTTATGTCGGCACGGGCGACACGACCGACCGTCAATTCACGCTCGATACCGGCGTGACCTATATCCAGTCCTCGGGAACCGGCGCGCTCGTCTTCGCGAACACCGGGACGGTCGGCCTGACCGGCACCAACGCGACACGCACGATTGCTCTGGGCGGCACCAATACCGGCCTCAACACGATGGGTGGCGCCATCGGCGACAACGGCACCGGCGCCACGACGCTCGCCAAGAACGACAGCGGCACCTGGGTTCTCACCGGCAACAACAGTTATTCGGGCAACACCGTCATCAACGACGGCAATCTGATGGTCGGCAACGGCGGCACGACCGGCAATGCAGGTGTCGGCAATGTCATCGTCAATTCGTCAACGTCCACCCTGTCCCTCAATCGCAGCGACACCTTCACCTTCAGCGGCACGCTGAGCGGGCCTGGCACCTTGGCGCAGATCGGTACGGGCACAAGCGTGCTGACATCGCCCAACAATGCGATTGGCGCGACCACTATCAGCGCCGGCACATTGCAGGTGGCTGGCGGCCTGCAAACGCCGACCATCGCCATGACCGGCAGTTCCACTTTGACCGTCGGCGGCACGGTCCAGGCTGCGGGGCCAGCCCAGACAGCCATCACCGGCGATATTGGTAACAGCACCATCAACATCAACGCTGGCGGTATTCTCCGCGCGACAGGCGACCTTGGCGGCGGCAGCGATACCGTCAATCTGGCCGGCATGCTGAACACCGGCGCCGGGGCGCTCAACCTTGGTGCCGGCAACGACACGCTGACGCTCCAGGACGGCGGGGCCGTCGCTGGGACGGTCAATGCCGGCACCGGCGGCGAGACCGGCGCGGGCGACACGCTGCAGGTGAATACCATCGCGGGCCGCATCCTGGACAGCAGCAACGTGACGGGCTTCGAAACCCTGGACAAGCAGGGCTCCGGTACGCTGGTACTGACCGGCAATCACAGCTACAGCGCCGGCACGATGATTTCGGGGGGGACGCTGCAAGTCGGCAACGGCGCCATCGCCGGTGCGCTGGCGACACCGACCGTGACGAACAACGGCGTTCTGGCCTTCAACCTGACCAGCAATTACAGTTTCGGGGCTGCGATCTCCGGCAGCGGCGGCGTGACCCAGCTCGGCACCGGCATCACGACGCTGACCGGCAACAACGGCTATACCGGCACGACCAATGTCAACGCCGGCACGCTGCTCGTCAACGGCAACCAGTCGGGCGCGACGGGACAGACCAATGTCGCGAGCGGCGCGACGCTGGGCGGCACAGGCACGATCGGCGGCAGCGTCACGGTGGCGGACGGCGGCATGCTGAGCCCCGGCGGCGCCGGCAACGCCCCGGGCACGCTGACCATCAATGGCGATCTTGCGTTGGGGAACTCCAACCTCAACGTCAATTTCGGTCAGGCCGATACAGTCGGCGGTCCGCTCAACGACCTCGTCGATGTCGCCGGCAATCTCACGCTCGACGGCACGCTCAATGTCACGCAGACGCCGGGCGGCAATTTCGGCCCCGGCGTCTATCGCATCTTCAACTACGGCGGCTCGCTGACAAACAACGGGCTCAACGTCACCTCGCCCGACTATTTCGTGCAGACCTCGGTCGCCAGCCAGGTCAACCTCGTCAATTCGGCGGGGCTGCAGCTCAGCTTTTGGGACGGCAATGCCGGCTCCCACTCCAATGGTGTGGTGGATGGCGGTAGTGGCACCTGGCGCGCCGCGGGCGACCAGAACTGGACCGACGCCACCGGCACTTTCGCCGCGCCCTTCGCCAATGCCAGCTTCGCCATCTTCCAGGGTGCTGCCGGGACGGTCACGGTCGACAACACCAACGGGCAGGTGCAGGCGGCGGGCATGCAGTTCGCCGCCGGCGGCTATCTCATCCAGGGCGGCGACGTCGCTTTGGTCGGGCCGCAATCGACCATCCGCGTCGGTGACGGCACGGCGGCGAGCGCGACCTATGTGGCGACAATCAGCTCGAACCTCACCGGCAACAGCCAGCTACTGAAGACGGACCTCGGCACGCTGGTGCTGTCCGGCACCAACAGTTACAACGGCGGCACGGCGATCAATGGCGGCACGGTTCAGATCGCGGCGGACAACAATCTCGGCGACGCGTCCGGCGGCCTTTCGCTGAACGGCGGCACGCTGCACACGACGGCCGATATCACGTCTGCCCGCGCCGTGACGCTCAATGCCGGCGGCGGCACCTTCGACACCGACGGCGCGACCAGCCTGGCGCTCACCAACACGGTGAGCGGTTCCGGGGCCTTGACCAAGGAGGGCGGCGGCACGCTCGTGCTCAGCGGCGCCAACAGCTATCAGGGCGGCACCGTCATCAATGGCGGCACCGTCCAGATCACGGCCGATGCCAATCTCGGCAATGCGGCCGGCAAGGTCACCTTCGATGGCGGCACGTTGCATGTGACCGGGTCAGGCCTGACGTCCGCTCGAGACGCAACGCTCAACGCCGGTGGCGGTACGATCGCCGTTGACAACTTCGTGGAATGGGCCGGCACCATAGGCGGGACCGGCGCACTCACGGCGGGCGGTCCTGGATTCCTCGCCCTCAGCGGCGACAACACCTATACCGGTGGCACGACCATTGCGAGCGGGGTTCTGCAGCTTGGTACCGGAGGCACCACGGGCTCGATCCAGGGCGATGTCGTCGACAACGGCAATCTGGGCTTCGATCGCTCCGACACCTATAGCTTCGACGGCCTGATCTCGGGCACGGGGGAGGTCACACAGGTGGGCACCGGCACTACGGTGCTCACAGCCGACAACACCTATGCGGGCACGACGTCGGTATTTGCCGGCTCTCTCTACATCGACGGCGATCAGAGCGCCGCGACAGGCCTGACGTCCGTCAACGCAGGCACGCTGGGCGGCAATGGCATAATCGGCGGCGACGTAAGCTTGGGGCCAGGCGCTACGCTGGCCCCTGGCAGTGTCGGCATTACCCCCGGCATGCTCACCATCAACGGCAACCTCGAACTGGCCGACGGCTCGAACCTCGATTACTCGTTCGGCCAGGCTGGCGTCGTTGGTGGCGCCTACAATGACCTCACGGTCGTGCACGGCAATCTGGCGCTCGACGGCACGATCAACGTCACCGAAGCCTCCGGCGGCAATTTCGGCCCGGGCATCTATCGCGTCATCAGCTATGACGGGATGCTCAACGATCAGGGTCTCGACACCTCATCGAGCGACTACAGCGTGCAGACCTCGATCGCGCATCAGGTCAATCTCGTAAACACCTCCGGCGTGCTGCTCAACTTCTGGGACGGCGCAGCCGGGCCGAAAGGCGACGGAACGATCAACGGCGGTGACGGCGTCTGGCAGAATTCCGCCGGGAACGACAACTGGACCAATAATGACGGGACGCTCAACGCTCCCTACCAGGATGGCGTCTTCGCCATCTTCGCGGGCGCTGCCGGTACGGTCGACGTCGACGACAGCCTGGGAGACATTCACTCCACCGGCATGCAATTTGCGACCGGCGGCTACACGATCCAGGGCGGCGGCATCGCGCTCGACGGACCGCAGGCGACGATCCGCGTCGGCGACGGCACGCTGGTCGGCGCTGCCCATGTGGCAACCGTTACTTCGAACCTCACCGGCGCCAGCCAGCTGACGAAGACCGACCTCGGCACGCTCGTGCTCGGCGGCACCAACAGCTACACCGGCGGCACCGCCATTCATGGCGGCACGCTGCAGGTTTCGGCCGATGCCAATCTTGGCGACGCGACCGGCGGCGTGAGCCTGGACGACGGCACGACGCTTGAGACCACCGCGGCCTTCACCTTGTCGCGCGATATTGGCCTGACCTCGGGCACCGGCACGCTCCAGACCGACGCCGACCTTACCCTATCGGGCCAGGCCACCGGCGCCGGCGGCCTCAACAAGACCGGCGCCGGCGCGCTCACCCTCACCGGTGCGAACAGCTACGCAGGGTCAACCACGGTCACGGCCGGCGGCCTCTATGTCGATGGCGACAGCAGCGCGGTCGCCGGTTTGGTCGCCGTCGGAAGCGGCGCGACCATCGGCGGCAAGGGTGTCATCGGCGGCGATGTAACGGTTGCCGATGGCGCAACCCTGTCTCCGGGATCGGCCGACGGCACGCCGGGCACGCTCGCGATCGCCGGCAATCTCAACCTGTCCGGCGGCTCGGTCCTCAACTATTCGTTTGGCGAGGCGGGTGTCGCCGGCGGGGCGCTCAACGACCTGACCACGGTCGGCGGCAATCTCGTGCTCGACGGCACGCTCAACGTCAGCGCGAGCGCCGGCGGTACCTTCGGGCCAGGCGTCTATCGCGTCTTCAGCTATGACGGCACGCTGACCAACAACGGGCTTGTGGTCGGGACGATCCCGTCGTCGGGCTATTCGATCCAGACCTCGATCGACCACCAGGTGAACCTCGTCAACACGGAAGGGCTCACCTTCAACTACTGGGACGGCAATGCCGGTCCGAAGAACAACGGCGCGGTCAATGGCGGCGACGGCGTCTGGCAGTCGGCCGCCGGCAACGACAATTGGGCAAATGAGACGGGTACGGCCAATGCCGGCTTCGCCGACGCCTCCTTTGCGATCTTCGCGGGCCAGGCGGGAACGGTGACGGTGGACAACGGTCTCGGCCAGGTGGCTGCATCGGGCATGCAGTTCATGACCGACGGTTACGTCGTCAAAGGCGACGGGATCGAGCTTGTCGGCCCGTCGAGCAGCATCGTCGTCGGCGACGGCACGGCGGCGGGCGCAGGGATGACCGCAACGATCGCCTCGGCTCTCTCGGGCGACGCGCAACTGGTAAAGTCGGATCGCGGCACGCTGGTCCTGACCGGCACCAACAGCTATACGGGCGGCACCGCGGTCAATGGCGGCACGTTGCAGGTCTCACAGGACGCCAATCTGGGCGATGCCGCCGGCGCGCTCAGCTTCGATGGCGGCACGCTCAGCACGACCGACAGCTTCGCCACCTCGCGTGCGGTCAACGTGATGAGCTCGGGCACGATCTCGACCGCCGCCGATACGACCTTGACCCTGAACGGGGCATTGACCGGGTCGGGTGCGTTCAACAAAGCAGGAGATGGAAAGCTTGTTCTGGCGGCGGGAGGCTCGACCTTCTCGGGTCCCACCTCTGTCCAGCAGGGCACGCTGGCCGCGGGCGCGGCGGACATGCTTGGTTCCGGCTCGGCATTCGCCGTCGCTTCCGGCGCGACGCTCGATCTCGGTGGCTTCAACCAGGCCGTCGCCTCACTCAACAACAGCGGCTCGGTGCGTCTCAATGGCGCGCCCGGCACGACGCTGACCATCAATGGCGACTACACCGGCGCCGGCGGCACCATCTTCCTCAATGCCGCGCTCGATGGCGATGCTTCGACCGCCGACAAGCTGGTTGTGCATGGCAGCACCTCCGGCACCGGGATCCTTGCGGTCACCAATGTCGGCGGGGCAGGGGTACAAACGGTCGAAGGCATCAAGGTCGTCGATGTCGATGGCATCTCGGGCGGTAGCTTCACGCTCGCCGGTGACTATGTCTTCCAGGGCGATCAGGCCGTGGTCAGCGGCGCCTATGCCTATCGGCTTTACCAGAATGGCGTGAGCACACCGGCCGACGGCGACTGGTATCTCCGCTCGGCGCTGATCAACAATCCGCTCTATTCGCCGGCCGTGCCGATCTATGAGGCCTATCCCGGCGTGCTGCAGAGCCTCAACGAGCTCGGCACCCTGCAGCAGCGCGTCGGCAACCGCTCGTGGACCGGTGCAAGCCAGGGCGCCGACGAGATCGGCAGCGTCCCGGCCCAGAGCGCGATCTGGGCCCGCATCGAGGGGGCGCATACAAGGCAGAGCCCGCAGAGCGCGACCACCGTCTCCGACTATGACGTGACCACGTGGAAGCTGCAGTCCGGCATCGACGGGCTGCTTTACGAGGATGCCACCGGCATTCTGCTTGGCGGCCTCACCTTCCATTACGGGACGGCGTCTTCCGGTATCTCCTCGATCTACGGCGTCGGCTCCGTCCAGGCCACCGGCTACGGCTTCGGCGGCACGCTGACCTGGTATGGCGACAACGGCTTCTACACCGACGCCCAGGGCGAGGTGACCTGGTATGACAGCAACCTGAAGTCCGCCACGCTGGGGACCGATCTCGCCAAGGGCAACAACGGGTTTGGCTATGCGCTGAGCATCGAGGCCGGCCAGAAGATCGCGCTGCAGGGCAAGTGGACGCTGACGCCGCAGGCCCAGCTCTCTTATTCCGCGGTGCGCTTCAACAGCTTCACCGATCCCTTTGACGCGGCGGTGTCGCTGAGCGGCAGCGATGTCCTGACCGGCCGCGCCGGCCTGTCGCTGGACTATGAGGACGCCTGGACCGGCGCTCAGGGAAAGGTGAGCCGCTCGCATCTCTATGGCATCGCCAACCTCTACTACGACTTCCTCGACGGCAACGATGTCGACGTATCGGGTACGGCCTTCCACGAGCACGACCAGCCGCTCTGGGGTGGCCTGGGTGTCGGCGGATCGCTCTCCTGGGCCGACGAACGCTACATGGTCTTCGGCGAGGCCTTCGCCAAATCGAGCTTGAAGAACTTCGGCGACAGCCGGACAATCGGTGCAAAGCTCGGCTTCAGCGTGAAGTGGTAAGCGGCGCATATCGAAGAGTAGGGTCGGTTTTCGCCCCTGGCGATGGTGACTTGAGTGCAATCGTCACGAGTTCGTCACCGGCGTCTTCTGAATCTGCGCGGTAACGGGTGGCTATCCTGCGGAGGGCACCCAGCACTTTTGCGACGGATGGTCCCGTCAGTATGGCTTCGGGCGACACAGGCTGACCTCGTGGCTTACTGATCTTCAAGCTCCGCACGTTAACTTTTGTTGGCGCGCAAACGTCTGTTTCGGTGCAGCATCCTGTCGCTCATCTTGGCGGGATGAGCGGTCAAACTCTCCCGCTAGCTGACGTTACGACAATGCGCAACCGACCTTCAACGTTTTGAGAGATCAATAGGTATCGACGGGTTCTTTGCTGCAGGGACATTCCGCAATGGGGGTGTTCGAACTAATGGCACGCCTCCTGGCGGAGCATGTCATGTCGTCGTAAGGATATCCCACGAGAGCCCGTCGCCGCTCCACGGTTGTCCGACGACAAAATTGCCAGCCATGCTGTTAGCAAGGATGCGCCTGGGCTGCCTATCGTTCCGCATCTGGCGAAGGTCGTGAGGAGCGGCTGTTTGGGGCGCGTGCTCCCGAAGGGCCCTAATAATCCCTTGACTTAGAGGTCCCCCGGTATTTTCTTTTTCGTCGTGGGAGAGCTTAGCAGGCGGCTGCCATGCGTAGAGACACCTTCAGTCCGGAGGAAGTTGCGCTTCTAGGGCGCGTGTTTGATTGTTGCAAAGCTTTCAAGGACAGTGAGGCCCAGCGAGAAATGCTGGCCCTGCGCATCATCTCCCAATACCGCGCCGGCGTTACAAACGAGGCGAAATTAATTGAAATCTGTCGAGAGTTCAGCGCTGCGGATCTCGCCAGGAAACCTCACTAATTGGCATTCTTCCACAATTCGCATGATCGAAGTCGTTGAATATCGCCAGTGACGGGGAAGGCTCCCGTTTGGCGGGCGGGCTCTCCTTCAACGGCGGCACGCTCAACACCACCGCCAGCTTCGCCAGCGACCGCACCGTCGACGTTCTCGGCCAAGGCACGATCTCGACCGACGCCGATACCACCTTGACCCTGAACGGGGCATTGACCGGATTGGGCGCGTTCAGCAAAGCAGGAGACGGAACGCTTGTCCTAACATCCGCTGGTTCGACCTTCTCGGGACCCACCTCTGTCCAGCAGGGCACGCTGGCCGCGGCCGCGGCAGACACGTTCAGCTCGGGTTCGGCCTTCACCGTCGCTTCCAGCGGCACGCTTGACCTTGCCGGCTTCGACCAGACGGTGGCCTCGCTCAACAACAACGGCGCGGTGCGGCTCGGTGCTGCGGCACCCGGCACGGTGCTTACGGTGAAGGTGAGCGGCGACTATGTCGGCAATGGCGGCAAGATCCTCATCAATGCCGCGCTGGACGGCGATGCGTCTGCCACCGACAGGCTGGTGGTGCATGGCAACACCTTCGGCACCGGCGTCCTTGCGGTCACCAATGTCGGCGGCGCGGGCGCGCAGACCAGCGAAGGCATCAAGATCGTCGACATCGACGGCAGCTCGGCCGGCACCTTCGCGCTTGCCGGCGACTATGTCTTCGAGGGCGACCAGGCCGTGGTCGACTGCGCCGCCATCCTGGCGGAAAATCTCAAGGAGGAGAAAGCGGCGGACGACAAGCTGTCGGAGATTGCCGAGAGGAAGGTCAACGCCATGGCGCCAGAATGACTTGGGCTTCAGGCTCAATGCGGCCGCCAAGCACATGGGAGTTTCTAAGGCAAGTAAAGGGAACTTCGTTGTCGGTTACGGCGGCTGCGTTAGCATATGTTATGAGTAGGTCCTTCCGTCGACACAGCATAATACCGCCAGCGTCTCAAACTGCTGCCCCCAAGCGGTCGACGCTGGATCAGGAACTGGCCGCCGCATTTGAGACCATTGCCGACGAACCAACTTCTCGACGGCTGTCTGAACTGGCTCGCGAGCTCGAAGCGGCCGCGCAACTGAAAGTCAAGAACGCCGACGGCAAGCTGCATTGACGCATCGCCGTTCGTATTGCTGTGGTGCCGGCGGCGTCCTTCCGGTCACCCAAGACAGCACATTTCGCGGTCGGTTTCGGACGTGAGCTGAAGCCGGAGCCGAAGATCCGGCCGCTGCCCCGAGCAAAAGACGACACGCGAAATTATGACCGGAAATGAGCATCAATTGTTGAGGCGACAGGAACCTCCATGCTCGCAGCGCATTAGCTTTCTGGCTATCCAATCCAAACGGTTCCCTGCGGAGGCATTTTTGCGGCCGATGAATTCCGGCTCGTCGGCCCTCCAAAATGAAGCGACGATCGTCGACCTGATCCCGGCTTTGAGAGCTTTCGCGCGTACCTTCTGCAGGGACAAGACTGACGCCGACGATCTTGTACAAGAAACCCTGCTCAAGGGGATAGCGCATATCGATCAGTTCGAACCTAGCACCCGGATCAAGTCATGGCTGTTCACGATCATGCGCAATACCTTCTATACGAAGCACAAGGTCTATACGCGCGAGGCGCCGGGAGTGAATGATTGCGCATCGGGCCGTTCAATCACCTATGGTGACCAGGAATGGCATCTTCGTAGCCAGGAGGTTCACGGCGCTATCGGCAAGCTGCCTCCCCAGCAGCGGGAGGTCTTGGTGCTGATCGCCATCCTCGGCGTAAGTTATGAGGAGACAGCGAGCATTTGCGGCTGCGCTATCGGTACCATCAAAAGTCGGTTGAACCGTGCACGAATGTCATTGCTTGAAGACCTGGGGGAGGCGTCTTCAGCCGCAGCTGTGGACCCTTGCGCGAATGTCCCGTTGCCTTTTGGTCAATCGCCAAGTCGGCGCTAGACCGTGATGGCGTCTCGTTGGATCGCCATCACGGTCTAACTCTTCGTTGGAGCATGATCTCTCTTCGAAAGCCGGTTCCCACTTTTCGGGACCATGCTCTAACGAGATGGCGCCGATTTAGTCGTCATCACGCGGACCGGCACTGATTTTGCCGCCGGCACATGTGCCTTTTCGGCTCGGTGCCATAGCGGAATGAGCGGATTGAGCTCGGGATAATAGCCGGCGCAATTGCCGCGTGGAATTGAATAGGGAATGACGCGCAATCCGTGCACACGGCGCTCGACATCGTCGCCCGCCGCGGATTCCAGATCGATCTCCTGTCCGTCATGGAGTCCCAGCCGTTCGATATCGTGCTCGTTCATGAGCACCACCATCCGCGTCCCGTTGATGCCGCGAAGGCGATCCCGATAGCCGTAGATGGTCGTGTTGAACTGATCATTGGAGCGAACCGTGATCAGCGTCAGCACGTCCGATTGCGAGACGTCGATGTCCGGGTCCGTTTCCAGCATCGTCGGCGGCTTGAAGTTGGCCTTCTTGTTGGGGGTCAGCCACACCCGCCTCGAAGCCTTGATGTCGCGATGAAACCCGCCCGGTACCAGGAAGCGCTTGTTGAAGTCCCTGAAGTGGTCCGGATAGCAACGTTCGATCTCGTCCCGCACGCGCGCATAGTCAGCCACCCATTCATCCCACGGAATTGAGCTCTTGCCGGCAACTGTCGCTTTGGCGAGCTCAGCGACGATCTTTGGCTCGGAGAGCAGGTTGGATCCGGCCGGCGGGCGATAGCCGAAGGAGCCATGGATGCAGGCGGTGGAATCCTCCACGGAGACATGCTGCTCGCCGGTCTCCTGCAGGTCCTGCTCGATGCGCGAAAGGCAGGGCAGCAAATAGGTGACGGCTCCCGGGATCAGGTGGCTGCGGTTGAGCTTCGTGGCGATCTGGACATGCAATCTCAGGTGTCGCCAGGCGTCTTCGACAAGCCCGGTTTCCGGAACGGCCCGCACGAAATTGCCGCCCAATCCAATGAACGCCCTCACCGAGCCGTCGATCACGCCTTCGCATGTCTCGACGGTGTCGCGCCCTTTCTCGCGTGGCGGTTCGAACCGATAAAATTCGGCAAACTTGTCGAGCGGCACCAGCTCGGGTTTTTCAGAGATGCCGACGGTTCTTTGGCCTTGGACATTGGAGTGGCCGCGAAGCGGGGACACGCCGGCGCCTGGTTTGCCGATATTGCCGCGCATCAGGAGCAGGTTGCAAAGCATATGGACGTTCTCGGTCCCGTGCCGGTGCTGCGTCAGGCCCATACCGTAGTTGCCGATGACCGCGGAAGCCTTGCTGTAGACATCCGCTATATGCTCGAGGTCGGCGCGCGCGATGCCCGAACGCATCTCGACCTTTTCCCATGGTGTGCGGCGCAGATAGGCCTCGAACGCGTCGAAGCCATGCGTGTGTTCTTCGATGAATGCCATGTCGAGGACGCGCGGCGCGCCACTCTGCCTCGCCGCGTCGTCGAGCGCGAGAACGGCTTTCGCAATGCCGGTGATGGCGGCGATGTCGCCGCCGCCGCGGATCTGGAAGAAGTCGCTGGACATCTTGGTGCCGGCGCCTGGCGAAAGCATTTCAACCGGGTTTTGCGGATTCTTGAAACGCTTCAGGCCACGCTCCGGCAGCGGATTGAAGGTGATGACGGGTATGCCGCGCTGGCGCGCCTCCTCGATCGGGTGAAGCAATCGCGGCGCGGTCACGCCGGTGTTGTGGCCGAAGAAGAACATCAGGTCACAATGGCTGAAATCCTCCAACTGAACGGTGCCGACCGGCGAGCCGATCGACTCCGGCAGACCGACCGAGGTCGACTCGTGGCACATGTTCGAAGAGTCCGGCAGATTGCCCGAGCCGTAGGTGCGCGCGAAAAGCTGATACATGAACGATGCCTCGAGCGAGGCGCGGCCCGAGGTGTAGAACACGGCCGATTTCGGGTCGAGCTTCCTGAGCTCTTCGCCGATATCCCGGAAGGCGGTCTCCCACGAGACCGGCTCATATTTGTCGGTGACCTCGTTGTAGCGCATCGGCTCAAGCAACCGACCCTGCTTTTCCAGATCGTGATCGGGCCAGTCGAGCAGCTCGTTGACGGAATGCGCCGCGAAGAACTCCGGGCCGCAACGCCGTTTCGTCTGGTCCCATATCGTAGCCTTGGCGCCGTTCTCGCAAAACTCGAACGGCCGGGGCTCGGCGGGCTTCGCCCAGGAGCAGGAGACGCACATATAGCCGTCCGCCTTGTTCTGCTTGAGCAACGTGCTCCAGATGCCGGACGTCAGCAGACCTTCTGCGCGAGCCTTGCGGATCAGCGATCTGAGGGATCCCCATCCACCGGTCGGGTGGTTGTATTTGCGAATTTCGATATGGTTGGTGGTGGAGGGGTTCATGGTGGAGCTCGATTGGCTATCGCTTTGATCTCCAACCCCTCTGACGCCGCTATGTTCCAGCGCCGGCGAACGCGGCGGCAGAGTTTCGATCTGGGCGAGATGGCCTGCCAAACCGCGTCAGGCGTGCTCAAGCCATCGACAGCGGTCCGCGGATCGTTTGGCGTGCCGGCCGGAACATTTGAACCCTTCACTGGTTAGCGCACATGCCAGCAACATCCTCGTTGCTGGAGCGGCACCTTCGATCCGGGAAGGGAGGAGCAATGTCCGGCACCGATTTGTGGCTCATCGTCGTCGCGGGCGGTCCCCTCATCCTCCTGCTTGCGATCATCTACGTCCTCGTTACACGCCGCCGCCGAGGACCGGCGGAGCGGCGCGAGAGCGACCGGGCGGTCGAACGCCTCTATCAAGAGGAAGGAGACTAGCGCTTCTGTCCAGGCGAGCTCGTCATGGAAGCGTGACGTCGAACGCGGAACAACGTTGGATTACCGCTGTTTACCGGAACAGGTGGATGAAGATCAAAAGCCGGAGCAACGGTGATGACCAACGACGAGTTGCCGGGAGTGCTGGCGACGCTACCGGTGATCGACGCAAAGGCGGAGCCAACGCTGAAGAGCGCCGAGGCGGAGGCCTTCTACACGAATGCGATCCGCGAACTCGCCGCCACCGATATTCCCTTCCTGGTTGCCGGCACCTATGCGGTAAGCGCCTATACCGGCGTCGTGCGCCAGACCAAGGACCTCGATATCTTCTGCAAGGCCGGCGACTGCCCGCGCGTCCTCGCCCATTTCAAGGATATCGGCTACGCCGTCGAGATCGAGGATGATCGCTGGCTGGGGAAGGTCTTCGAAGGCCCGCATTTCTTCGATGTGATCTTTGCATCAGCCAACGGCACCATGCAGGTCGAGGACCAGTGGCTGGAGCATGCCCGGCAGGTTGAGCTGCTCGGCAGCCGTGTCCGGATCATCGGACCCACGGAACTCATCTGGTCGAAATGCTTCATCCAGGACAGGGGCCGTCACGATGGCGCCGACATTGCCCACACCGTCCTCAAGGCGCATGACCAGATCGACTGGCACAGGCTGCTTTCCTATCTCGACGTCCACTGGGAGGTTCTTTTGATGCAGCTGCTCAACTTCCGCTGGATCTATCCGAGCGAGCGCGACCTCGTCCCCGACTGGCTGCTCGATGATCTGCTCAAGCGGCTGGCCACACAGCGGCGGCTGCCGTCGCCCAGAATGAAGATCTGCCGTGGCCGACTGCTGTCGCAGATCGATTATGAGATCGACGTGAAGGAATGGGGCTTCGCGGGCGTCGGCGGCGTTGGAGAATTCCGCGATGGCTGAACGAAGCAAGGCAGACCGCAAATCGAACGGCAACGGAAAGGTCAAAGTCGCCGCCATGGGCGATCTGCATGTTCAAGAAGATTCGCAGACATCCTACCGCGATCTGTTCGGCGAGGTTTCGCGCGAAGCCGACATCCTGGTGCTTACCGGCGATCTCACCAATCTCGGCAAGCCCAAAGAGGCCGAGCTTCTTGCCGAGGACCTGCGCGCCTGCTCGATCCCCATCGTCGCTGTGCTCGGCAATCACGATTACGAATCCGGCTGCGCCGACCAGATCGCGGCGACGCTCCGTCAGGCCGGCGTCCATCTCCTCGATGGGCAAGCGACGGAATTGATGGATGTCGGCTTTGTCGGCGTCAAGGGTTTTGTCGGCGGTTTCGGCTCAAGGATGCTCGGCTCATTCGGCGAGCCGGCAATCAAAGCCATGGTGGCCGAGAGCGTCAATGAAGCGATGCGGCTTGAGAACGCCATGCGGCAAGTTCGCGCCAAACGCACGCTTGTGGTGCTTCACTACGCGCCGATCCCGGAGACGGTCGCCGGCGAGCCGCCGGAAATCTTCCCCTTCCTCGGATCATCCCGGCTTGCGGAAACGATCGACCGGTTCAAGGTGAGCGCTGTCGTGCACGGCCATGCGCATCGCGGCAGCTACGAAGGCCAGACGCCCGGCGGCGCCAAAGTCTACAACGTCGCCATGCACATCACGAAGCCGACGGGCCGGCCTTACGCACTGATCGAAATCTGAACTTTAGACCTCGTCGAAGCGGCTGCCTTCCTTGGAAGGATCTTGCGACAGCACTCGTTCCTCCTCGTCGTCCGGCAGAGCCTCGTCGCTCTCTTGATCGGGATTGTCATCATCCTCTTCGGGCAAGGCCCCCTCGGTCTCGCCCGGATCAGGACCGTTCTCGGTGACGACGCTGTCAGGAAGCACTTTGTTGCCCTCGAAGGAATCCCAGTCCTGCTGTTCGATGGTCGGCGCTTCGGCTTCGTCCTGCCGTGCGGATCGCTGCTTGTTACGAGGGTCCATATCGTTCTCCAATACTCGGCTGGCTGTTTCCTTTCAGGAACCGCCCTGGCGGTCGATTGTTCCGGCAAGGGCGCAGCTACGCGATCTGCTCGAACGTGCATTGGCGGGGCGCTTTGTCAGGCCGCCAGCGCAAAAGCTTTGTGCCATGGCGGAAACGGTCGCTGGTGACATGGTCGAAACGAACTTCGACGACCAGTTCCGGCTTCACGGGTTCCCATGCTCCGCTGCGCTCCGTGCTCCAGCGGCTCGGTCCGCCCGGCGCCTTGCCGGTGAAGCCCGGTCCGCCATCCGTCGGCATTTTGAGCGTGCAATTGAGCGCGAATGCGGTGAGCGGCATCATATCCTCCTGCGGCTTGGGGCGATCGTCTCGCCCTGACGATCCGAGCCTTGGATGGTGGCGCTTTCGTAAGGGAGCTCGGCCGGACGCCTAACAGTGCGTTATCGGCTTTGTTCCTTGCCGATCCGCTGAAGTCACGTCGCCTCGCAACAGCGAACTCAATCCCGATCCCGAATGCCGCCAGTGCCGCTCTGCTTATTGGCGTCCCGCAGCAGGCGGACAATGGCATCCACTGGGGACGGGTCGGTGGTGGGTTGGGCTTTCCGACGCCACAGATGGCGAAACAAAATCCTTAAGCTTGGCATCGCAACAGCCTCCTGCGCTATCAAACCTGGAACGAGGAGCGATGTTCCCTTCGCGGCTAGCGAAAGGCTGCCGCGACAACAAATGCGACGGCGGCTACGACAACCAGCGCCACGATGACCAGCACCGGACCGTTCCTGCGCGGCTGCAGGTCGGACGCGTTATCCGGCGGTCGCATCGCATCGGCAAAGCTCGCCTGGTTGGTGAAGTTGGGTTTGCGCGCCTTGGCCGCCTGGACGGAAGTCGCGGCACCGCCAGCCTCGGCATCAGCCTCCTGCGGCGCCGCCGCCGGATCGAAACCGGGCGTCTTGTCCTGGGTCCTGCCGGCCTGGATTTCGCCGCGGGACTCGGCAGCGGTGCGTTGGTTGGGTGACATTTTGCGCCTCCTTTGTTCCCAAACTTGCATCCGGCCCCGCTGTTCCAGCCGGCAGTCAAGGCAGGAGATGGGATCAAGCAAGCAAGCGCCTTCGAGTTCATTGCCTGCGCGACGTCAGGCGCACGGTTGAGATCGATTCTTGAACTCGGACGGAACTTTCGGGTCAGGGGAGCCTTGTAACCTCGATACCGGAACAACGAGGCAGGAATGCAAGTTCTCGACACAGCGATACATGCCGATCCCAAAGGCGCGACAGTCGAGTTTCTTGGCGAGGGCGGGGAAAGGATCGCTGTCACCATGATTGTGTCCGACCCGTTGCTCAGCGACGCCGCGCTTATCGATCGCGCCAGAGAGATGATGCTTCAGTGCGCGGCGTTCGGCTCCCCGGCAGAACGAGACCAACCAGACGGCAGGTGGACGCGGCCGGCCTGGCGTCGAGCGGTCAGGAGACACGGGCCAGGGTCCGTACACATTCGAATATCGCGACGGCGGCAGTGTGAGGCGGGTCGAAGGCGTGGACTTGCCCAACCTCGAAGCTGTTCATGACGAGGCGCTGCGGTCGGCGGTCGATCTGCTCGACGATGCGGCCGAACCGCGTCAGGACGGTTGGGCGGTTCGGGTTCGTGGCGGCGGCGGTGATGTCGTCTTGTCCGTCGATTTCGAAGAAGCAAGGCAGGAAAGGGCAACCACCGCGATGTGAGGGAAGTCGGCGTCTGTGAAAGGTATGATGAAAGGTATGATAATGCATCCCTTCATGTCACTGCATACGCTTGCGAATTCACGGGGCGATGGGCTCAGACCCGAGTTTCTTCGTCTCTTCGAGGCGCGCGCCGCCTTGTTGGGCTCCGACGTGATAGAACTCCGTCTCGGCAACGAGCAGGCAGGTCCGAATCCCATCGGCAGCGTCGCAACCACGGCGCAGCAACACATCCCGCGCCGATCCGTCATTTGATCGAACTCGCAGGCCAGTTGGTCGCGGATTGCGCCGAGCCAGCTCGAAGAACACCATGGTCAGGCGTTTGACCTGCGTTCTCCACGATGTTCCGTTTGCTTCAGGTTCAAACGCTTGCCCATCGTCGCGAAGGATGGCTGGAACATACGAGATCGCTGGCAGTTCGGGGTTCGCTTCAGACGCCGTGCCAGGTGGCTATTGAAGACGGGGTGGGCAACACCTGTCGGCCTGCGCTCGCAGGCGTGGGCTTCATGCCCCGGCAGGATTCTGCCGCGGTGCGGATGCCGCCAAGAACCACAGGAGACAGCAATGAAGCATCAGACCTCATACGAACTTCAATCGGTGGCGGTCGTCGACCGGCTCGGATTGATCCCCCTTGCAACGAGAACGCAGCGGATCGAGCGGTGGGCGGAACTGCTCGACCGCAACCCCCTGCGCTGCCTCTCCGCGCTGACCGGCACCGAATATGTCGATCCGGGAGTTCGCGAACGGGTGCGGGCGGACGGATCGCCGCTTACGGTTGCGTTCGATGATCCGTTGCTGCGCGCAGCCGGATTGCAATCGGACACCTATGGCGAGGCGAAGCGCTTCTTCGAGCTTTCCGATTGGCAGTTGCATGACGTCGTCTGCAGCTGTCATGCCGGCGCCACGATGCAGGCGAGCTGGGCGGCCGCGCGAGTTCGCAGGATCGTAAAAGGCAATCGGGTTCTCGCCTGGCTCAGGAGCCGCTTCGTGCATTGACAATAAACGTGTCGTCCGGCGAGCGCGGGTCGCGGGACGACACGGCTGGGATCAATGCAGGCTCCGCGCGAGCGCTATTCCAAGCAGGGTGGCGCCGATCCTGAAATACGGCAACGATCCGGACATGCTCGATCGCGAGGCTGCAAGCTGAAGCGCGACACGGTGGCCGGTGAGCTGGCCGTACCTCAGCCACCTTGGTCGATAGCGTGCGGCGAGGGTTGCTGGGCGCCGCCACTGGGGCGTCTGCTGTTCAGGTCAGCCCAAAGCCAAAGGGCGATCAGCACGATCAGCAGAGCCGCGACAAGTGTACCGATACGGCGCATTCGCTGGTCGCCTTGCCTTCAGCCGCCGGGCCTGTTGGCGGCCGGATCCGAGCCGACGCCAACCGCGGGATCCGGTGTCACCGGGCCGCGCTCGGCTTCCGAGCCTTCCGACTCGATCTCCTGGACGGCTTGATCCCAATGTTCCTGCTCACGCCCGTCGGGGCGGCCTTCGCGTTCCCAGATCTCGTGGGCGCGCTGCCTGATGCGGTCTTCCCGGTCCATGCCGACCTCCTCTCGCGCCTGAACTGGGCGCTTGTCTGCGACTAATCGGGCGCCGAGAGGTTTGTTCCATCGGATTCGAATGGATTGATCGAATTTGCAAAGCGTCGGGAAACGTCGCCTTTGGAATCCCGCCCGTGCCAGTGGCCCCTGGTACGGGCGGGAGTGAGGGCGAGGATAGTTTACTTGTTCGTGCGAATTTTCTGACGCGGATTGATTCCGCCCGTTGAGGTGGTGTCGTTCTCGACATCTCCCTCGACCGTGTTCTCGCCATGCTCCAACTCGTCACCTTCCTTGATGGTACCCTTGGAGGTTCCAATGCCGGGATCGTTACTTATATCGGCGTCGCTCGGTCTTTTCGATTTCGGGTGCTGGTTTCCACTCATGACTGTTCCTCGATTGGTGCGTTTCACCGTTTCGCGGAAAACGGCGAAGCGCCCTGTCCCTTTGGCTACGGCGAAGGCGCCGAGCCCCGCTCACACTTTTCCTGGAATTGCTCTGGCCTCCCAAACTGGAAGGGATGCCGAATGTTCCGGCGTCAAACGCCGAATGGATAGGTTTCGGGGACGCCTCCAGCCGCGTGCTCGGGGCCGAGCGGCGTGACGGCGCTGGTTTCATCGAACCACACAAAGGCATCGAACTGCCGCGCCAGCGAGGCGTCGGCATAGTGGCTGTGCAGTTCGGTTTCCGGCCGGTAGATCACCCCGATGAAGCGTTCCAGGCGGCGCTCGATCAGGCGGTCGCGCAGGTCCGGGTCGCGCCCGAGGTCAAGCAGGAACCGGTCGATGCCGGCGTCGTGGCAGAGCCGTTCGTAGCTGTCTTCGCGAGAAGGCCGCACCGACTTGATTTCCATCTCGCCGCCCCAGTCGGTCGCTGCGGCGACAGTGCCTGCATGCGTGCCGAAACCGATGAGTGCCGCGGCATCGCCGAACCGCTGGCGGCAGAGCTGGCCGATATTCACTTCCTCGCGCGAGATTCCCATTTCGGTATAACGCGCATCGCCGATATGGGAATTGTGCGCCCACACCACGGCTTTGGCGTTCGGTCCCCGCGCGCCGAGAATGCGTTCCAGCGTTTCGAACATATGCGTGTCGCGCAAATTCCAGGATTGCGATCCGCCATAGTACATAGTGCGGTAATAACGCTCGGCGGAGGCAATGAGCCGGGCATTCTGCGCGGCGTCGAACAGTTCCTCGCCGTCCTGTCCGGCTTGATCGAGTTGCCTCGCCAGCATGTCGCGGCATTGCTCGAGGACCGCTTGCTCGCATTCGCGATAGCCCTTGGTCAGCGCGGCCCGGGCATAGGTCGACGGTTCGGTCTGCCACGGCGTCAGGCAGCCATAGCGCTCCCGTGCAACCCTTGCCGCTTCCGGGTCGACGCGATCGAGATACTCCAGGACGGCCGCTATCGAGCCGCGCATGTTGTAGATATCGAGGCCATAGAAGCCCGCTTGCGGCTGCAGCGCCTTGACCTTGTCATTGTGCTCGCGCAGCCATTCCATGAATGCCGCGACGTCGGTGTTGCGCCACATCCAGGTTGGAAAGCGCTGGAACGGCCGAGCGGCGCCGGGCGAGGCGCCGCGGCCGCGGACATAGCGGTCGATCGCGGCGGCATCGGGCCAATCGGCCTCGACCGCGACGATCGTGAAGCCGTACCTCTCGATCAGCCTTTTGCTGATTGCCGCGCGCGCCCGGTAGAATTCGGACGTGCCGTGGCTGGCCTCGCCGAGCAGGACGACCCGTCGGTCCGCGAACCGGTCGAACGCTTCGGCGAAGCCTGAGTCGTCGAAGTCCAAAAGCGGCTCGGCCGCCGCGGCGATCATCTCCGGCAGGCTGTGCGGGCGGGCAAGCGGTATCGTGCGGGCAATCCGTGGGCGGCTTTCTTCCCGCCAGCCCTGTTCGCCAATCAGCGGGACGAAGCGCACCCCGCCGAAATCCTCCTCGTTGTAAGTCGAGGCGCCGGTGCGGGTTACCTTGAGCAGCCGCTGCTCGTCGGGATCGTCGCCGACCGGGATAACCAGCCTGCCGCCGACATCGAGCTGCTGCTGCAAGGCCAACGGCGCGCCCGGTCCGCTCGCCGCGACCACGATGGCATCGAAGGGCGCCGCTTCGGGCCAGCCCCTTGTGCCGTCGCCGGTCCGCACGTCGATATTGCCATAGCCAAGTTGCTGAAAGCGCCGCTGCGCCGCCTCGGCCAGCGCTGCATGGCGTTCGATCGTGTAAACATGGTCGACACGCGGCTCATGACCGCGGCTGCGTAGCCGGATCCGGTGCCAACTTCGAGCACCTGGTCGCCCGGGCCGATCTCTGCTATTTCCAGCATGAAGGCGACGATGTAGGGCTGCGATATGGTCTGCCCCTCCGCGATCGGCAGCGCTCCGTCTTCATAGGCGAATTCTTCGTAGCCGGGATCGACGAAGGCTTCGCGTGGAACTTCCCGCATCGCCGCCAGGATTTCCCTGTTACGGATGCCGCGACGACCGAGATGAACATCGACCATCCGACGGCGCTCTTGCGAAAGATCGAGCATCGGAATTCCCTCCATCCTATTCCTTGTGCCGCACTTGAACGAAAGAAATTTTGTCCTGGTTTTTTCGCAGCGCCTCCATGACGCCGTTGATGCCGTCGCCGAGAAGCCCGAACACGACTTCGACGTTCCAGGCAATCAAGGTGTCGACGAAGGTTTCGGCCGCATTGGGCATGGCGAGGTTCCGCTGTTGGCTTCCGAACCAGCAGGATTGCGGTTGGTTCCCTTGTTGGCGGCGTTCGGAACAAACCCGCGCCGGACGAACTTCGGCACCTCCTTCACGAGAATCCGGTCTGCTCGGTATTTCGGGAATATCCGCAGACAAGCGCGAGCTAAAGGTGACTGCCGATCCCAAGGCCTGCGAAGCCCTTGAGCTTTTCGACATCGTCAAAAGCAGCACAATGCCAGGATGTGTGTAGAAGGCCCACGCCGGCAGGGAGGAATCCGCCTATGCACCGACGCTGCCCGGCCAAAGCATCTGAATGTCGCTGGGCAGGGCGGCGCGCACCTTGGCCGATTGGCCGAGATCGACATGATGGACAAGTGTCTTGAATACCGCGCGCGCCGCATCGCCTGGATCGACCGGCCGCGTGGCCTTCAATGCGTCCGCAACCGGGTCCAGAAACTCGTCGATCGATCGGTCGTGGCTTGGCTGATCGGATGGGTTGTACTGATCGTAATAGGCTCCGCGGATCAAGAGCGGCAACTCGGCGGCGAGATTGGCCCCCAGGTCCGGCGGCAGCCTGTCGCGCAAGGTTCGCAGGACGACGCCAAGGGTATGCCACGCCAACTGCCGATCGGGCCCGAGATCATCCATGATCTCCTTCAGCCAGATATTGGTGGTCTGTATCGTCTTGTCGAAAACGTCGAGGCCATTAGCGCTCATCATCGCCTCCAGATGAGAAAAATGCCCACACACCCATCAAACACAGAACACGCTGCCAGAGTTATTGTTTCGTCCGTTTGGCGATTGTTTTGATCGGCTGCCCGGAAATTCTGGAAGCCGTCCTCATCAGCAGAGGGCGCCAGAGTCTGCTTTCGGCCCAACACCCCGCAAGTTGGCGTACGCTTCTGGCCCCAAATCGGGACATTTGCCGGTGGGTCAAAGCGGCGTCACTACCTAGCATCAGGAGGCACATGCTGGTTGACAGGCGAAGGATGGCATGGAGGTCATCTACCATCTGCGTCGGTGGAGAATCGGGATTCGTGCTCAATGGGCTGCGGGACCATACGAGACCGTACGGGAAAATTCCCGAGTTGTGCCCACGAAAAAGATAACAAAATCAATAGTTCGAGGTCGTCCTCCGGGCCCACCATTATCGTTGTTTATCAATGGCTTACGGGTCGGTTCGCCAACAGGTTCGCCAAAAGGTTCGCCAAGCATCGGCTTGCGAGTCACGAGGCGCACAACGCGATCCATACCTTGCACCGCCAGACGAACCTGGGAGGCCTCGCGTGAATAGAGCTACCAGCCATGCGTCTTTGACCACCAACAGCCGGCGGGCATCGGAACCTCCTGCTGCCTGGGTGGACGGGTTTAGAAACGGTTCCATCTTGTCGGCCAGCGGCAGTTAATTTCGCGCTTTAATTCCAGGCGAAGAACGCTTGCTGGCGCTGTCGGCAACCCAGTCCGCAAGGCTGTGCGCAAAGCTTCGCGGCACGATCATGTCGCACCCGGTCTCGCTCGTGCGCAGGACGAGCACGGGTACGTGATGGAAGACCGTTTGAAATGCGCGGCCCGGCGCTGCGCCTGGCGAACGCCAGTCGACTGCGATGCAGCCGGAGAGGATTTCCAGGACGCGCGCGCCGCTCAAGCTGAAGCGCACGCGTCCCTCGCCGAGGTGAACCGAACAGCCCAGTTCGGGATCGATCGCTGGCTGCGGCGTTTCTGCATCCGCCTCCATTATCAGCCAGAGCCGGCGGGGGGAGACCCGAACGATGAGCGTGTCGGCAAGGCGGGCCGTGTCACCGACCGAGACGGGCAGGGCAGTGCCCAGCATTTGCGAAGCACTCAGCTCAAACTGGGCCAGCATCCCGTCCCAGCCCTCGATCTGAACGATCGGGCAGTCGGATCTCGACAGAGTGAAATCTTTCGATGCCAGAGCCTCAGCCATGCAGCCGCTCTCCTTTGGGATCTACAAAGACGGGCGAAACGATGCGGGCGCGAACGGTTTCAGCCTTCATCGGATAGGTCGCGAGGACTTCGCTTCCCTCCACCGCGACATCGCCTGCCAGCAGGGCGAGGCCGACATAACGGCCAAGCTCCGGGCTGAACGTCACCGACGTTATCCGGCCGCGTCCGTGCCCGGTGACGATATCGCCGGGTATGAACAATATGGCGCCGCCGCGCAGCCGCTTGCCCTCCTCGGCGGATTCCAGGCCAACCAGACGCTGGCGGTTGGGAGCTTGAAATGCCGGTCGCCGTCGCAGCACGTCACCAACAAACCCGGTGCGTTTTGCCGCCATGCGGCCAAGGCCGAGATCGTCGAGTGTGGTCCGCCCATCGATCTCCGGTCCGGCAACATGGCCCTTTTCGACCCGCAGCGCGCCGAGCGCCTCAACGCCGTACGAGTTCAGGCCGAAGGTCGCGCCGGCCTCAAGCACATGGCGCCAGACCGTCTCGCCGGCAGTTGCACCGACGTAGATCTCGTAGGCGCGCTCGCCGGAATAGCTGAGCCGTATGATGCGCAAAGCCCGGCCGTCGAACTCCGCTTCGGCAACGCCCATATGCGGCAGCGCATCGTTCGAGACGTCGAGCCCAAGAAAGGCGGCGGCAAGGACATCGCGGCTCTTCGGTCCGGCGAGCGACATCGCCGCCCACTCGTCGCTGACGGAGGTGACCGCGACGCGCAGCTCCGGCCAGGCGGTGTCGAGCAGGAATTCCAGCCGCGACAGGACATCGGCCGCCTTGGCGGTCGAGGTGGTCATGAAGAAACGATTCTCCGACAACCGCGTGGTGGTACCGTCATCGAAGACGATGCCGTCATCGCGTAGCATGACGCCGTAGCGGGCGCGACCGACCGGGAGCTTGGCAAAGCCGTTGGCGTAGACACGGTCGAGGAAAATGGCCGCGTCCGGCCCCTGCACGTCGATCTTGCCGAGGGTGGAAATGTCCATCAGACCGGCGGCCCCGCGCACCATCCGCATCTCGGCGACATAGGCCTCGTTCACGTCCCGGCCGGCGGCGCGGTAGAAATACGGACGCATCCACAGCCCCACCTCGAGCATGTCGGCGCCATTCGCCACATGCCAGTCATGCATCGGCGTGCGGCGGATCGGCTTGAAATGATGGCCGACGGCGCGGCCGGCGAGCGCGCCGATGGCGACCGGCGCATAAGGCGGACGAAAGGTCGTGGTCCCGGTTTGCGGGATCGTCTCCTGGCGTAGCGCCGCCATAGCCGAGAGTGCTGCAAAATTGCCGGTCTTGCCCTGGTCGGTCCCCATGCCGAGCGTGGTGTAGCGCTTCAGATGCTCGACCGATTCATAGCCCTCGCGATGCGCCAATTCGATGTCCTTTGTGGTCACATCCATCTGGAAATCGACGAAGGCCTTTCCGCGCCCGGTGGACGGGATCGCGCGGAACGCGTCGGTTGCGGCTTCGCCGAGATCGAGCCTCGCAGGAGCCGGTGCGGCTGCCGATTTTCCGCAGAAGGCTGCTGCTTCGATGCCGGCACGGTGGCCGCCGTCGATGGCATCGGCCGTCGAGTAGCGGCCCATCATCGAGCCGGCGCCAAAGTGGCCTGCCGGAAGGCCGCCGGGAACGAAGCCGTTCATGTCGTCGCGATAGACCGGTTTGACACCGAGATGCGAGGTGAGATGCACCGTCGGCGACCAGCCGCCGGACACGCAGACGAGGTCGCACGCGATTTCCGAATTGCCGCCCGGCCCGGCAAGCTTCGCGGCCTTGACCGCATGGCCGCCACGCAGGTCGGCGATTTGGGTCCCGGATCGGATTGCTATGTTCAGGCGCCTGGCCTCCGCCGCCAGACCGGCGGGTAGGGTGCTGCGCTGATCCGCGATGGTCACTTGCGCACCGGCGGCGGCAAGGTCGATGGCGGCGCGATAGGCGCCGTCATTCGTCGTGGCGACCAGGATATTCTTGCCCGGCAGGACGGCGAAGCGGTTGAAGTAGGTCCGGGCGGCCGATGCCAGCATGACGCCCGGCCGGTCGTTGTTGGAGAAGACCAGCGGCCGCTCGATGGCGCCGGCGGCAAAGACGACTGCGCGGGCGCGAAGCATGGTGAAGACCTGCCGCGCGACGCCTTGCACGACCGGATCGTCGTTTCGTTCGATCAGCGCCAGCGTGTTGCCGTCATAGATGCCGAACGCCATCGTCCTGCGCCACACAGTGACGTTGGGCAGGCCTGCCAGTTCGGTCTCGATCGCCTTCAGCCAAGCTGCCGCCTCGCCATCGGAACGCTCCGACAGAAGCTGACCGCCGAGCAGGAAATCCTGCTCGATCAGGGCGACGTCTGCGCCGGCATACGCCGCGGCGCGCGCCGCCGAGAGGCCGGCAGGGCCGCCACCGGCGATAGCGACATCGGCAAATGCGTGGCGCACCTCGTAGCGGTCGGGATCGCGCTCGGTGCCCGCCCGGCCCAGGCCTGCCGCCCGACGGATGAAATGCTCGTAGAACATCCAGGCGCGCCGCGTCGGTCCCATGAAGGTCTTGTAATAGAAGCCGGCGGAAAGGAATGGCGCAAACAGCCCATTGATGCTCTGCAGGTCGAAGCCAAGCGAGGGCCAGCGGTTCTGGCTTTCGGCGATCATGCCTTGCGCCAACTCGAGCGCGGTGGCCGGCAGGTTCGGTTCGCGCCGTCCACCGGTTCCAAGCGTGACCAGCGCGTTCGGCTCTTCGGGTCCGGCCGAAAAGGTACCGCGCGGGCGGTGATATTTGAAACTGCGTCCGGTGAGCGTGATGCCATTGGCCAGCAGAGCCGAAGCCAGCGTGTCGCCTTGATAGCCGTTCAGCGTGCGGCCATCGAAGCTGAAGCCGATCGGTCGCATACGATCGATACGGCCGCCGGCAGGCAGACGTCTGTCGTTCGAGTTCATGCTCGTGTTTTCCTGGCGAAGCCGACGGAGGCGATTGCATGGTTGCGGGTATCGCGCTCGACGACCAGCCATTGCCGACACCCGGTCACGTGTTGCCAGAACTCCCTGTGCGGCCCCGGCGGGTTTTTGCGTACATAAACATAACGGTACCAGGCCTCGGGATCCGGGTCGTCATGGCCCGGACGGGTGATCGAAGCGTCGCCGCCATAGCGGAATTCATCATGGTCGCGCAGGCCACAGCACGGACATTCGATGCGAAGCATTTGTCTTGCTCTGCTCCCTATTGCAGCCAGGCCGAGGGACCGGCGCCGGCCTCGTCGAGCGTGTGGCCGGTGCGGAAGCGGTCAAGGCGAAAGGCGGCGATCAAGGGATGCGGCTTGCCGGTCGCCAGCGTGTGCGCGAAGCACCAGCCCGAGGCAGGCGTCGCCTTGAAGCCGCCATAGCACCAGCCGCCGTTGAGATAGAGCCCGTCGATCGGCGTCGGGCAGATGATCGGGCTGGCGTCGGGCGTCATGTCCATGACGCCGCCCCAATGGCGCAGCAGCCTGACGCGCGAGATACAGGGCATCAGCGCGATTGCCGCTTCGGCCACCTCGCGCACGACGCCGAGATTGCCGCGCTGGGCATAGGAATTGTAGCCGTCGAGATTGCCGCCGAACACCAGCCCGCCCTTGTCGGATTGGCTGACATAGAAATGATCGGCGCCGTAGGCCACGACATGGTCGACCAGCGGCTTCAGCGGCTCGGTGACGAAGGCCTGCAGCACGTGGCTCTCGATCGGCAGCTCCAGCCCGGCCTTCCGGCCGAGCACCGACGTGTGGCCAGCGACCGCAAGGCCGACCTTGCCGGCGCCGATGCGCCCCTTGCTCGTCTCGACGCCGACGATCCTGTCGCCGTCGCGGACGAAGCCGGTGACCTCGCAGTTCTGGATGATGTCGACGCCGTGACTGTCGGCGGCGCGCGCATAACCCCAGGCGACGGCATCGTGGCGGGCCGTGCCGGCCCGGCCCTGCAGGATGGCCCCATATATCGGGAACCGCGCCGTGTCGGAGAAATCGAGATAAGGCACGAGCCGCCGCACCGCATCGCGGTCGAGGATATCGGCATCGATGCCGTTCAGCCGCATGATGTTGGCGCGATGGCCGAACGTGTCGAGCTGGTCCGCCGAATGGGCGGTGACGATCTGGCCCCGCTGCGAGAACATGACGTTGAAGTTCAGCGCCTGCGACAGGCCTTCCCACAGCTTGACCGAGAATTCATAGAATTGGGTGTTGCCGTCGAGCAGGTAGTTGGAGCGGATGACGGTGGTGTTGCGGCCGACATTGCCGCCGCCGACATAGCCTTTCTCCAGCACGGCGACGTTGCGGATGCCATGGTTCTCGGCCAGGTAGAACGCCGTGGCGAGGCCATGCCCGCCGCCGCCGACAATGATCATGTCGTAAGCCGGCTTCGGCTCCGCCGCGCGCCATGCGCGCTGCCAGTTCTTCTGGCCGGACAGGCCGTTGCGGAGAATCGAGGACACCGAATAGCGTGACATGTTCATGGTCTAGCGGACGATCGGGCCGGTCGGGGTGCGGGTAAGCACCTCGGCGCCGGTATCGGTCAGCAGCACGGTGTTTGAGATGAAATCATCGCCGCGGCTGGTGCCCATCAGCCAGGACAGGATGTGGAAGCTCATGCCGGTCTCGATCTCGAGATCGGAATCATGCCGCAGGCCGGTCACCGAATTGCCGCCGGTCCAGGACGGCGGCTGGCCGATGCCGACGAGATAGCCGCAATGATGGCGACGGTAGTGCGACAGGCCCGCCTCGTCGGCGACGCCTTGCCAGGCGGCGTAGACGTCGCGTGCCCTGACGCCGGGTCTCAGCGCCTCGACGACGGCGTTGAAAGCCTTGGCCGTCACCTCGGCCATGGCGGCGTCCTCGTCCTTGATGGCGCCGATGCGGATCAGCCGGCCGAGAGGCGCGTGATAGCGCGAGACGCAGCCGGACAGTTCGACGAAGACCGGCTCGCCGCGGCGGTAGACGCCATCGCCCCAGGTCGTGTGCTCTTCGCCGAGCCGGGCAGCGGGGCGGATGAACGGGCCGAAGCCTGGCGCGTGACCGCCAGCGCGCGCCATCGCCGCAACGCATTCCGCGGCAACCTCCTGCTCGGCGGCGCCGTCATGGATCGCCGCGATCGCGGCGCCCGCGGCGGCGTCCGTGACTTTGGCGGCGCGACGCATCAGCGCCTGTTCCTCAGCGCTCTTCACCAGCCGCATGCCGTCGACCAGGCCGGAGACGTCGCTCCATTTCGCGTCGGCCTGCGCCTCGAGCTTCAGGGCGAGGCCGTGGCTGAGACCCGAGGTCCAGTGTTCGAGACCGATGCGCTTGCCCGTTAGGGCAAGTTCGGAAAGGACGCGCGCGGCCAGGTCGGCGGCGGTCTCGCTGTCGGAATGGCCGCGGAATTCCGCTGCCTTCACCCGGTTTTCGATCGTCACCTTTTCCATCGACCGGGTGACCAGAACCGGCTGCCGGTCGAGGGGCACGATGAGAAGATGCGGCGCGAAATAGCCCCAATGATCGAGGCCGGTGAGATAGAAGATGTTTTCCGGCGAGGCGAAGACGGCGGCATCGAGCCCGCGCTCGGCCAAGGCCTTGCGCACCTTAGACAGGCGGCCGGCGATCTCGGCTTCCGAAAAGGGATTGCGGTCCATTGTGTATCCTCGAAATTGCCTATGCGGGTGGTCAGTCGATGACGATGAGGTCGCGGGTGACGTCGCAGAGCCGTTCGCCGCCATGTTCGGCGACGACGAACGACTCCGAGATGGCGACGCCGAAATCGTCGAGCCAGACGCCGGCCATGAAGTGGAAGCACATGCCGGGCCGCAACTCCGTCTTGTCGCCGGGCCTCAGGCTCGCGGTGCGTTCGCCCCAATCCGGCGGGTAGGCGAGGCCGACGGGATAGCCGACGCGGCTTTCCTTCTTGAGCCCGTTTTTGCGCAATACTGCCTGCCATGCGGCCTCGACCTGTTCACAGGTGTTGCCGGGTTGGGCGAGTTCGAGACCGGCATCGACGCCTTCGACGATCACCTTGGCCATGTCGGAAAGGGCGGCCGGCGGCTTGCCGAAATGCACGGTCCGGGTCAGCGCCGCGTGGTAGCGCCGCCGCACGCCGGCGATCTCGACGATGGCCAGCCCGCTGTCGGGAAGCGGCGCGTCCGACCAGGTCAGGTGCGGTGTGCTCGTGCCTTCTCCGACCGGCATCAGCGGGCAGATTGCGGCGTAGTCGCCGCCGGCGCCCGGCATGCCCATGATCTGCGCATGATAGATTTCGGCGATGACATGGTTCTGCGGCACGCCCGGGCGCATCTTTTCGATGGCGCGGTTCATGGCATTGCTGCAGATCGCGCCGGCCTGGCGGATCAACGCCAGCTCGGCGTCCGATTTCACCAGCCGGGCCCAGTTGACGAGGTCGTGATTGTTGCTGAAGCGCGCCGAGGGCAGGCCGCCGACGAGATGGGCATGGCAGCGCGCCGTGTAGTAGTGCGCGTCCATTTCGACCCCGATATGCGCCCGGTCCCATCCGCGTGCCCGGATCAGACCGGCGAGTTCGTCATAAGGATGCTCGACGGGCTGCTGCACCAGCCGCTCCGAGAACGGGACGACGTTTTCATCGGGCAGGCCGGTGGTCATGCGGGCGCTCTTGGCGTCCTGCGCCCTGCCGAACCAGATCGGCCGGTCTTCTTCCAGATGAACGAGCACGCATTGCGGCACGTAGAAGGACCAGCCGTCATAGCCGGTCAGCCAGCACATGTTTGCCGGATCCTGGCAGATGATGAGGTCGAAGCCGGCCTTCGCCATGCGCTGCTTCACGTCCGCAAGGCGCTGTGCGTATTCCGTTTTTGTGAAGCTGGCCGAGTCGTTCAAACCTGTCGTTCCCGATCACAGTCTGTTAGTGCAACTTGCGAAAAAATGCCGGCGATTGTGCACAACTGCCGGGCATATCCGTTCATTTCTCAGTGATGAACGCCGATTTTTGAGATTCGTACAGCGCATCTTGCGATATGTCCAGATGAGTTGTATACGTCTTATGCACTCGATGTGACGGTGGAGAAACGCCGCTCGAGCCAGGCATCATTAAAAAAGAAAAGGGGAATACATGCTCATGTCACACATATCCCGCCGCGCGGTTGTGAAGGCCGCCGCTTGCCTTGCGCTCGCCGCGACGGCATTCACGTCGGCCCACGCGGAGACGACCCTCGAGCGCGCCAAGAAAGACGGCTATATCCGCGTCGGCTTCGCCAACGAGGCGCCGTTCGGTTTTGCCACGCCTGACGGCAAGCTGACCGGCGAAGCGCCAGAGGTCGCCAAGGCGGTGCTCGCCAAGATGGGCATCAAGCAGGTCGACGGCGTGCTGACCGAGTTCGGGTCGCTCATTCCCGGCCTCAAGGCCGGCCGTTTCGACATCATCGCCGCCGGCATGTTCATCACTCCGAAGCGCTGCGCGGAGATCAATTTCTCGGAGCCGTCCTACGGTATCGGCGAGGCCATGTTGGTGGCAAAGGGCAATCCCAAGGGCGTGAAGGACTTTTCCAGCATCAAGGACAACCCGGATCTGAAGCTCGCCGTGATGGCCGGCGCCGTCGAGGGCGGCTTCGCCAAGGATGCGGGCGTTGCCGATGGGCAGATCGTTACGCTGCCGGACCAGTCCAGTCTCGTCGCCGCCATCCAGGCCGGCCGCGCCGATGCGGCCGCGCTCACCGCGCTGTCGATCGCCGACATGGCCAAGAAGGCCGATGGCGTCGAATCGACCAAGCCGTTCGGCGAGGTCGCCGGCAAGTCAGTGAAGGGCCATGGCGGCTTCGGCTTCCGCAAGGAAGACACCGATTTGCAGGAAGCGTTCAACGCCGAACTGAAGAAATTCATCGGCTCGCCGGAGCACATTGCGCTGGTCGAGCCGCTCGGCTTCGGCAAGGATTATCTGCCGAACAAGACCACCGCGCAGCTCTGCAAGGGCGAATAAGTTCCCAACTGCTGGCGGCGCGAAAGCGCCGCCCTCTTTTTTCCTCGGAGAAGCAGATGGGAATCCGCACGCTCGTTGCCATGCTGGTCGTCTCGCTGGCCGTGATCGCCGTGCTGGCGACACAGGCAACATACAGGCTGTTCCTTCCTGGACTGCTGCAGGGCGCCGTTCTGACAATCGAGATCGCCGTCCTCGGGAGCCTGCTGGCGGTCGTCATGGGCGTTTTCGCCGCGTTGGCGCGCATGTATGGTCCGGCACCGCTCAGATGGCTGGCGACTGTCTATGTCGAAATCTTCCGCGGCACCTCGGCGCTGGTGCAATTGTTCTGGCTGTTTTTCGTGCTGCCGCAATTCGGCGTCACGCTCGACGCATTTCCCGTTGCCGTGCTCGCGCTTGGCCTGAATGTCGGGGCCTACGGATCCGAGTGCGTGCGCGGCTCCATCCTGTCGGTCGCGCGCGGCCAGTGGGAAGCGGGAACGGCACTCAACATGAGCCGTGCGCAGATGCTGCGCCGGATCATTCTGCCGCAGGCCTTCATCGCCATGATCCCGCCCTGGGGCAATCTGTTCATCGAGCTGCTGAAATCGACCGCGCTGGTCTCGCTGATCACCCTGTCGGACCTCGCCTTCAAGGCGCAGCAGATGAATCAGAACACATTCAAGACCGTTCCAATCTTCACGCTGGTGCTGCTGATGTACCTGGCGATGTCGCTGGTCGTTTCCATCGGCATGCGGCTGCTCGAAAGACGAGCCTCGCTCGGCCTGGCGCGAGGGAGGGCGGCATGATCTGGGATTGGAATTTTACCTTGCAGATCCTGCCGGTGCTGGCCCGCGCGGCCGTCGTGTCGGTCGAGGCGACGCTTCTCGGCTTCGTCATAGCGGCGACGCTTGGCCTGGTCCTGGCCGTGATCCGCATCGCGGTGCCGTGGACCGCCTGGACGATCTCCGTGCTGGTCGAATTGATCCGCTCGACACCGCTGCTGATCCAGATCTTCTTTATCTATTTCGTCTTTCCGAAATTCGGCCTTGTGCTCGACGCGTTCACGGCCGGCGTGCTTGCCATCGGCATCCACTACGCCGCCTACTGCTCGGAGGTCTATCGCGCGGGCTTCGACAACATCCATCGCGGCCAGTGGGAAGCCTCGATCGCGCTCAATCTGTCGTCCTGGACGACCTTTCGCGACATCATCATCCCGCAGGCCATCCCGCCGATCGTGCCGGCGCTCGGCAACTATCTCGTCGCGCTGTTCAAGGAGACGCCGCTGCTTTCGGCCATTGCCGTGCTGGAACTCATGCAGACGGCCAAGATCATCGGCTCCGAGACATTCCGCTACACCGAACCGATCACACTGGTCGGCCTGTTCTTCCTCGCGATGAGCCTGGTTTCGGCCGCGCTTATTCGTACCCTCGAACGCCTGCTCAACCGGAGGAACGCGCGATGACGGAACAACCCATGGTGCGCTTCGACAATGTTTCCAAACGCTACGGTTCGTTGACCGTCCTCGACGGCTTGAACCTCGAAATCGCGCGCGGCGAGAAGGTTTCGGTCATCGGTCCGTCCGGTTCAGGCAAGACCACCGTGCTGCGCATGCTGATGACGCTGGAGACGATCAATGACGGCGTCATCTGGGTCGACGGCGAGCCGCTGACGCATATGCAGCAGAGCGGCAAGCTGGTGCCTGCCAACCTTGCTCACATCCGTCGCATCCGGGCGAAGATCGGCATGGTCTTCCAATCCTTCAACCTGTTCCCCCACATGACGGCGATGGCCAATTGCATCGAGGCCCCGATGACCGTTCTCGGCATGAAGCGGGCCGATGCCGAAGCGCGGGCGGCCGAGCTTCTCGACATGGTCGGGTTGTCGCAGAAGAAGGATCACTATCCCTCCCAGCTCTCCGGCGGCCAGCAACAGCGCGTCGCCATCGCCAGGGCGCTGGCGATGCGGCCCAAGATAATGCTGTTCGACGAGGTGACCTCGGCGCTCGACCCCGAACTTGTCGGCGAAGTGCTGCAGGTGATAAGGCAAATTGGTCGCGAGCATGATCTGACAATGCTCATGGTCACCCACCAGATGGGCTTCGCCAAGGAATTTTCCGATCGCGTCTGTTTCTTCTATCAGGGAAAGATTTGCGAGCAGGGACCGCCGAGCGAGCTTTTCGGGGCGCCCAAGAATGAGCGGACTCGGCAATTTCTGCACGCAGTCCTGGAGGCTGGATGACGCTTGATACGGATGCCTCGGCCACCACGGCGATCGTTGAGGCGCCACGACCGCTTACGGCGCGGGAACGGTTCGAGCGTATCTACCGGATCCTGCGCGACCGCATCTGCCTGCTCGACTATCCGCCGGGAAGCCGGCTCTCCGAGGAAGAACTCGCCCAGGAATTCGAGATCAGCCGCACGCCGATACGCCGCGTGTTGGCGCGGCTTGAATCGGAAGGGCTGGTTCAGTCCGTGCATGGCGTCGGCACCATAGTCACTGATGTCGATATCGAGGAATTGCAGCAGGTCTATCACCTGCGCCTGGAACTGGCGCTTCTGGTCGGCAAGCTTTCGCCTGTACCGCGCACGGCAGCCGACCTGGATCGGATCCGGGCGCTCATCGCGCGCTGTGATTCCGATATGCTCAATCCGGATCAACGGGCTTTCCTGCAGTTGAACATGGACTTCTTCTCCGAGCTGACCGCCATGACCGGGAACCAGCCCCTGCGCGAGATCAGCGAGCGGCTATATTTCCAGGTGGCGCGTGTCGTCCTGAAGATGATGCCGCAACTGGGCTTGGTGGAGGAATTCACGGCCTTCCGGCGCGAAATGGAGGAGGTCCTGGCCGCAGCGCAGATCGGCGACTGGGAGTCGATCGGGCACATCAGGCGTGCGCATATCTCAATGAGCTTTCGACGCATGATGCGCCATGGGGATCATGCCAAGGACACGAACAGCGAGCGCTCGGTACGGCAAGAAGAATAGCCCGAGCACTCGCCTGCACAGGCAATTAACGACCCTTCCTTGCCGAAGTTCGAACGAACCAACCGGCGCCTTGACGGAACCTGGGGGCTCCCAAAAAAATATGAAAAGCCTGTGCTCGTTCGCAAGGCAAAGCTTGCGGTCGTTGTTGCCGGGCCGTCGCTGCCGGCGCCACCTTGGTCGACTGACGGTTAACCGAGCTTGAATTGTTCACGGTCAGGGAGACCTAACCAAGCTGACCGGAACTGCGAAGCTTCGCCAAGAGAATCATGGCGGTGCCGCGGTACTCAGCGTGCGCATGCTCACTCAACGGAGATGCTTCCCATGCGGCTAGGTTTGCGACTAGGAGTGTAGCATCTCCGTTGACCGAGGCGCATTTGAGCTCCCCGCTCTTATCCATCACAACGATTGCCGCGTCAGCATCACCGTAGCCTATTGCCGCGATTCTTTGAATTCGAGCGTCACCGTCGATCCGCACATCGAACAGCACCTGACCCCCAGTTTTGTCGGCGGCGTCAGCCACTCGATCGCCAAATGGGCGGTGCATGCGGCCGCCATCCCCAAGCGACTGCTCAAATAGAACTATCTCGACGTGCCCAGCCGCCATTCGCGGACAGTGCGCTGTCTATTGCGATTGGCAATAGTCCATGCCGAACTTTCACACATTTCAATCGGCCCACCAGATTTAATGCCGGCGGATTTTTTGTAGCCAATTGCAGCGGCGCCTGGCCTTGCCTGACCCCACCAAGTACATCAACACGCCTAGGACGACAGCGGTCAGCGTACCTCCGCCTATGGCCAACGATCGACGTCGGCGCTTGGTGAGCTTTTTCGGCTTTCGGCAGCCACAGTTTGACATTTCGCTGTTGGCGATGATGCCGGCCTCGGCCTCAGCAAGAGAAGGTTGTCTCGGTCCATTGCCCTTCAGCGAACGCCCAGGCCACTGAGCCACCGATTTCGACATTTGTTTGCGTGGGAACTTGAGCGGGGGAGGGATACCGCCAATACAGTGCAGTCACCCAATTCGTTTGCTGAAGGTAGGCGAGGACAGCCAGTAGCGCGCCGGTCAGTGTCTGAGTATCTTGCTGAGGAAGGCGCGGCTGCGGTCGGTCTTCGGGTTGGAGAAGAATTCCTCCGGCGTGCCGCTTTCGACGATGGCGCCGGCGTCCATGAACACTATCCGCTGCGCGACCTTGCGGGCAAAGCCCATCTCATGCGTCACAACCATCATCGTCATGCCTTCCTCGGCGACCGCGACCATGACGTCGAGCACTTCCGAGATCATCTCGGGATCGAGTGCCGATGTCGGTTCGTCGAACAGCATGATCTTAGGACGCATGCCGAGGCAGCGGGCGATTGCAACGCGTTGCTGCTGGCCACCGGAAAGCTGTGAAGGATAGGCATTGACCTTGTCGGCCAAGCCGACCTTGGCCAACAATTCGCGTCCGGCTTTCTCGGCCTCGGCACGCGTGATCTTGCGCACATGGATCGGGGCAAGCGTGACGTTCTCGAGCGCCGTCTTGTGCGGGTAGAGGTTGAACGACTGGAAGACGAAGCCGATCTCGGTACGCAGCCGCGTCATGTTGGTGGCGGGATCGCCAAGGCGCTGGCCGTCGACGATGAGGCCGCCCTCCTCGATCGTCTCCAGGCCGTTGATGCAGCGGATGAGCGTGCTCTTGCCGGAGCCGCTGGGGCCGCAGACGACGACCACTTCGCGCGGTTCGACGCTGAGCGTAATGTCCTTCAGCACGTTGAGCGCGCCGAACCATTTGTTGACGCCGCGAAACTCGATCATACCGGTGCGACCTTTGGATTGAGCAGATGATGTCACAATTGCACCTCGCCATGCACCGCGCCCATGCGGCGTTCGAGCCGGCGCGCGAGCATGATCAGTGGATAGCAAACCATGAAATAGCCGACACCGACCAGGAAGAAGACCAGCAGGCCGTTGGGCACCCGCTGCACCACTAACCAGCCGACGCGGGTGAGGTCGGTCAACCCAATCGCCGAGACGACCGAAGAATCCTTGATCAACAGCACATATTGCCCAACCAGCGGCGGCAGCACGATGCGCATTGCTTGCGGCAGCACCACTTGGCGCAGCCGCTGCCAGCGTGACAGGCCGGATGCCAGCGCAGCTTCGACCTGGCCGGTAGGCACCGAGCGGATGCCGGCGGCGACGATCTCGCAGATGAAGCAGGCGGCCAGATTGGTCAGCGCGATGACTCCAGCGGTGAAAGCATCGAGCTCGATGCCGAATTCCGGCAGGATGAAGAAGATCAGGAAGATCTGAACCAGGAACGGCGTTCCGCGGATCAGGTCTACCCACGCGCCGATCACGTTGCCGATTAGCTGGTTGCCACCGGTCCGCAATATGCCGAGGCCAAAGCCGAACAGCGTGCCCAGAACCAGGCTGATCAGCGACAGCACGACGGTCATGCCGAGGCCGCGCAAGGCGAGGGGATAGCTGCCGGCCAGGCTGTGCAGCTGCTGCCAGATCATGTGCTGCTCCTTGCCGGCTGCAGACCGAGCCAGCGACTTGACAGCGCCGCCAGCCCTTTGAGGCAATAGTAGAGCAGGAGATAAAAAGCAGCGATTGTTAGAAAACCTTCCGCTGGCATGAAGCGGTCGGAGGCGAGCAGTTGCCCGGCACGCGTCAGTTCGGAAACCGAGATCAGCGACAGCAATGCCGAATCCTTGACCAGCACGATCGCCTGGCCGAGCAGCGGCGGGATCGTCACCTTGAAGGCCTGCGGCAGGATGACGAAGCGCATTCGCTGGACGTAGGTCATGCCGGAAGAGACGCCGGCTTCCACCTGGCCGCGCGGGATCGACAGGATGCCAGCGCGGATGATTTCCGCGACATAGGCGCCGCTGTTCAGCGACAAGGCGATGATGCCGACGACGAGTTCGGGAAGCACCAGGCCGAGCCGCGGCAGGCCGAAATAGAGGAAATAGAGCTGCGCCAGCAAGGGCGTGGCGCGCACCGCGTCGATATAGGCCTTGGCCGGCACGCGAAACAGCCAGCCGCGCTGCAGGTTCATGGCGGCAAGCACGATGCCGATGGCAAGCGCGCCGGCAAAGGACAGCGCCGACAGCCAGACGGTCGTGATGAGGCCCTGCCCGAACAGCGGCAGATATTCGACGATGGTGCGGAAGCTGAAATTTTCGAGCATCGCTGGACGGAGTTCCCGAGGCGGACAAAGCGAATTCCGAGCGGCTTCGCGGCGCGAAACCGCTCGGATCTATCGCTGCCTAGTGGTCCTTTTTCCAAGCGTCGGAATTGACCCAGTAGTCGAGGTTCTTCTGCAGGCGGCCGTCGATGCTGACCTGGTTGAGAAACAGGTTCATCCAGACAAGCAGGTCCGGCTCGTCATATCGAGTGGCGAAGGCAAGCGGCTCCTTCGACAAAAGCTCCGGCATGATGTTGAAGGTGCCGGCCGGATAGGCGGTCGACTGGCCTTTGACCGCCGAGACGTCATTGACGCCGCAATCGGCCTGGCCGTTGTTGACGGCGTCGAGCAGCAGCGGGCCGCCGCCCTTGTAGCTCTTGATGTCGGCATCGGGGAAGGCGTTCTTGGCTTCCTTCTCCCCGGTGGCGCCCAACAGCACGGCGATCTTGGTACCTTTGGCCTTGCAGTCCTCGGTGGTCTTGAACTTGCTGTCGGCCTTGGTGAAGACGGTGCTGCCCGTGTACATGTAGGGCGTGGTGAAAGCGACCTTCATGCCGCGCGCCAAGGTCGGCGTCATGTCGGCGACGAGCAGGTCGGCCTTGCCTGAAAGCAGCGCCGGGATCAGCCCGTCCCAGTCATAGTCTAGGAAGGTGATCTTGACGCCCATTTCCTTGGCCATCAGTTCGGCCAGTTCAACCGAGCTGCCGGTGCGTTCGCCATTGGCGCCGACCAGCGAGAAGGGCGGTCCTTGCGTCTGCACCGCGACGCGCAATTCGCCGCGCTTGGTGATGTCGTCGAGCGTTCCGGCATTTGCCGCAGTGGCAAGGCCCGCGAGCGCAAGTCCGGCGATGAAACGTCTGGCAATCTTCATGTGGTATTCCTCCCGTTGTGGTTGTTGTTCTGCCCGCGGAATCCCTTGGGCTCTTTTTTGAGCATTGGTACCGTTGCCGGCGGCAGCCACCGCTCGAAAATCTCTCTCCTCAGTCCCAGGCCACCGTCTCGGCAACCGTGATGCCGCGCCTGCTCAGTTCGTCGAAGAAGCTGGTGTCGGGCACATGCTGCAGCGGATTCAAAAGGCCTGGTGTGGTGATCTCGCGCCGCGCCAGCATCTGCGCCACGATGCTGGCGGGATAGCCGACGCCGAGGCTCATGCCGAACAGCCCCGACCCCAGGTCGCGTTCGATGATCAGGTTCGATGTCACGGTTTTGCGGCGACCGTCTTCTAGACCGGAAAAGACATTGCGCATCACGCAAAGGTCCTTCTCGTCGGCGCCATACTGCAATTGCGGGCCGAGCAGCCGGCCGAGAAATTCGCGCGGGCTGGTGCTCATGCCGGGCACCTTGTCTTCAGAGAGGAATCCGAGTTCCTTCAGCGGCGCCCAGAACGCCGACCAGCCCGGCCAGCGCAACGTATAGCGGCCCGAACGCTGCAGCCCCTTGGCGGCGGCCAGCATCCCGACATAGTGCAGCGCGTCGCCATTGGGGAACGCTTCCAGCCGGCCAAGCCCCGCGACCTCGATCTGGTGGATGAAACGGTTGTCGTGCTGCTGGCTGGCAGGCACCGCAACGTGCTCGCCGTCTTCGATCATGACGCTGTCGCGGTTCTGGCTGACCAGAACCATGTCGAAGTTCCAGCTCACCTTGTAGCAGAGCGGCTTGGCCATCGCCTTCGGCTCGGGGATGCCACCGCAATAGGAATCGATCGACGCAATAGAGTCGAACTGTCGGGCGGCGCGCGCGTAAAGCACGAGGTCGATGCCGGGATCGAGCCCGCACTCGGTCATGATCGAAACGCGGGCCTGTTCGGCCGCGGGGGCCAGATCGGCGATCGTTTTTCCGTAGTTGGTGGTGACCAGCGGCGTGCGCGTCTCGATCGCGGCCAGCACTGCCTCGCGCATCAGCGGTTGCGGCAGCAGGTCGATGACGGCATCGACATCGGCCAGCACATTGTGGAGTGCCGAGCCAATCGTGTTCTCGGGCACGACGAAACGCACGCGAGCAAGGTCGGTCAGGCCGCCAAGGCGGGCAGGGCCGTCAGAGGCGGTGTCGACACACACGATTTCCTCGACATCGGCGCTGCCGACGAGATCGGCGATTGCCGCCCGACCTTGCAGGCCAAGGCCGCCGAGAACCGCGATCTTCATGCCGGCTCCTTGCGTACCGGCGCTTCATCCGACCAGCAGCCTTCCGGCACACTGACCCATTTGTTGCAGGAGGCCATGACGACGAAGGTCTCGCTGCGCACCACTTCGCCGGGTATGCCGGCGCCGGGGATCAGCTCGCTGGTGATGCGGTAGAGATCGGCGACGTCACCGGCCACGGTCACGTCGACGATGATGTCGAAGCGCCCGGTGACCACCGAGGCCGAATTGACGAAGGGCAGTTCCGAGATGCGCTGCGCCAGTTCGCGTGCACGGCCGCGTCCCTGTGCATTGATTCCGACAATGGCCGAGATCAACTCCGGGCGCTCGGTTAGATTCAGAAGCCCGACGATCTTCAGCAGGTTGCGGTCAAGCAGGTTGCGCAGTCGCGTGCGCACCGTCGGCACCGAGACAGCCATCGTCTCGGCGAGGCGGTTGATGCCGGGCTGTGCGTCCTGGGACAACAGCTTGACCAACCGCCGATCCGTTTGATCGAGATGTTCTCGCAAAGGTCTTGGCTTTCATAAAATGGAAAAAAACATGAGAATTTCTTCTCGGTATGAAAACCAATATATATATTTTTTCCAAATCACAAGAGCGGCATGCGGTGAGGCGAACGAGAGCCTGCTCAAACCGAGAGTTAGACCGCTAGGAAGCAAGCGGCGGGAGCAAATGCATGCTGCTCTGCAGACACACACGCTGCCAACTCACCCCAGCCAATACCTCGGCCCTGGTCCCTTGCGTCCTGCCATATCGGCAGGATTCGCAAGGCTACACCGGTCGATCGAGAGGCAGCCGCAACCGATGCACTCGGTAAGCCCGGATCTCAGCGCCGATTGGCGCGCCTGCATGATGTATTAAAATTTTCTCTGAATGTTAATGATGCCGCCAACGGCGTTGGAGTAGTGTAAATAGAAGTTCTTATAGTAATAAAGTTCGTCAGTCACAGTTAAGCTTGGAACAACCGTATACGCTACGTTGAGTGCCCGCGACGTCCCCCTTTTCCTCTACCCTGGGGCCTATGCCGAATGCCAGCGCGCCGGTTTTGGAAGGCCGAACCTGGGACAGGACGTCCTGGCTCAAGCTCCATGAGCCCGGACTGATAGCAAATGTTCGACAGGAGGCATTGTTGCGGTTCGGCAATTCCGATGATGCCGAAACGTTTCTCGGCTCCCTCAAGAAGGCCGGCCTGACGCCGGAGTGACGGCCTTTGCAAGGCCTCCCGCCGATGTTCGATACCGTAAGTTACGTTCCATTGCGGTTGGCCATCCTCAAAGTTGGCTTGGCGGTGTGGTTTTCATAAATCTTTCCCGGTGACCATCGCACCCAGGCACGGTGCGAGGGAGCATGCGGCAGGACTCAGCTACGCAATCTTGTGGCTCGCGAGCGTTTCGCGGCGGTGTGCGGGGCTTTCAGCCTTTCACTTTGCGCGCCTTTGTCGCTTCGCCGTTACACGGACCTGGAACTCGGTTCGTTTGGATTTCTGCGCATGGTCACCAGAGCTGAGCGTCTTCGATGAAGCCTGTCGAGCCAAGCTCTGGACTCTCCAACCGAATGTAAGATCTGACTTATATTTAAATTTACTAATGTTTACATCCATAAATCCAAAACAATTCAATTAACGTCTTTATAAGTTGCCTGATGTGTGATGGTCTTGACAGACTTGCTTTGCGGTGCCGATTCGGTCGCCAGTGCAACGCCGCCACTGCCCGGACAAAAGGTGCGATCGCGGTTGGCAATCTGATCAGGCTGAGGAGAGGGTGATGCTGGAGCAGATCAAGCCAGCAGTGGGGCATTGCGGATATATGAGGTCGTGGCAGCCTAGCCAGGCGAGTGGCGCGTCATTGCTGTTGGTCAGTCGACCGATGCAAGGATCCGCCGAAGATCATCTCTTTCTGACGTGGCAAAGCAGGCGGGCAAACCGGCTTGCCAACTCGGCTCGTCACCAACCCTTGTAACAAACCTCTTATCACATGGATCGGTCGGCTGCCGCCCAGGCCATATCGATTTGCAAGGCGGCCGGCATGTTACGGCGATTGGTTGCGGCAGTGGCTAGTCGACGCGGGGGAATATGATGGATAGAATCGTGGACAGCAAAGCAGGCATGTCGGCGGAGCCGACGCGCGAACCATCATTTGACCATCGCCTGCTGCGCGGTGGCCGTATGACCAAATGGAAGGGCGAGGCGGCGAGCTATGCGCCGAATCTTGCCCGCTTGGCTTCGACGGCAGCTCCGGTCTTGCGTGGTGCGCTTGTGTCGGCCGCGCTATTGGCCGGACTTGGCGCCGTCCCTGCAGGGGCGGCCGATCTTTATTGGGACGTCAACGGCACGGCTGTTGGACTCGGAGGTACCGGTGCCTGGAACACGACGTCGCTGCTTTGGAATCCGAGCAGTGATGGTGTCACCGGGCCGATGGCCAGCTGGAACAATGCCGCCGTCGGCGGCGACAATGCCTTCTTCAACGGCACCGCCGGAACGGTGACGCTCGCGGGGCCGATGACGGCCCACAACCTGACCTTCGGTGTCGCGGGCTATACAATCGCTGGCAGTACGCTGACGCTCACCGGCACGACGCCGACAATTTCCACTGCCGGAACGACCACAATCAGTTCGGTGATCGCCGGATCAGGCTTCACCAAAGTCGGCGCCGGCGGGCTGACGCTCACCGGCGCGAACACCTTCATCGGTGACATCACCGTCTCGGCCGGAGGACTCGGGCTCGCCAGCGATGCGTCGCTCGGTGCGGCCGGCAATGGCGTGTCACTTGCGAATGGTACCTCTATCAGCTCGACCAGCGCACTTGCCGCCAGCCGGGTTATTACGATTGTCAGCGGACGTGCGGTCGCATCTAGTGGGGCGCTCACAGCGCGCTTCACCGGGGCTGGTGGGCTACAGGTTTTGGGCACAATCAGCAACGACGCCAACGACTATACAGGTCAGACGGTTTTCGGCCAGGGCACCAACGGCTTCACCTCGGTAGCAGACCTTGGGTTTGCAAGCTCGCTCGGTGCGCCGACGGATGCGGCGTCGGGTACCATCACTGTAAGCGCCGGTGGCGGAGTGAGCGGCAATCTGGTCTATTCCGGTGACGGCGACAGCTCCAATCGCAACTGGAGTTTCAACAACACCTCCAGCGGAGGCAACTATCTCCAGAACGCGGGCACCGGGACGCTGACGCTGACCGGCGGTATTCTTGCCGGCGGTGCCTACGGACTTACCATGAATTTCTCCGCGGCGTCCGGCGACATGGACCTGCTGGGCGTCATTAGTTCCTCGGCCGCCCGGGCTATCGCCTTCACGGGAAATGCTGGCCGGATCATCACCGTCGGGAACGCCAACACCTACACCGGGCCGACCACGATCAACACTATCACCGTCAAGGCCGGGACGCTGGCGGACAGCGGCATCAATAGCTCGTTCGGCACCGGCAGCACTATCAACTTTGGTAGCGGCACGCTGAGCTATACGGGAGCGGGCTCGGCGACCGACCGCACGCTGACGATCTCGGGCCCCAGCACCATCAGCAATGACGGCATCGGCGCGCTCTCCTTCAGCGGACCGACGAGCTTTGTCGCGGGCGGCGTCGCCGATACGCTGACGCTTGGCGGCAGCTTCGCGGGGGCGAACACATTCTCCGGCGTGATCTCCGGCGCCGGCAACCTCACCATGAACGGCGCCGGCACCTGGGTGGTGAGCGGCAGCAACACTTTCACCGGCACCACCACGGTCCAGAGCGGAACGCTCACCGCAGGCAGCTCTGCTGCATTCGGGCCTTCCAATCCGCTTGTCGTCAATGGCGGCACACTTGACCTGGGTGGCTTCGACATAACCGCGCGCTCCTTGGCGGGCACCGGCGGGATCGTGGACCTCGGCAGCAACAACCTGACGGTGAACGGCACATCGGGCAGCACCACCTATGCCGGCGTCATTACCGGCACCGGCGGCCTCACCAAGCTCGGGGCTAGCACGCAGACGCTGACCGGCGCCAACACCTATTCCGGCGCAACCAGCATCGGCGGCGGCACGCTGGCGCTCGATTTCACAGCGCCCGGCGCGCCGACGGACAATATCATTTCCACATCTTCGGCGCTCAATATGAGCGGCGGCACGCTCACCGTGAAAGGTGGCACCGGGACGAACAGCCAAAGCTTCAATAGCCTGAACGTCACGGCGGGCAACAACCGGATCAACGCGACCGCTGGCGCGGGAGGCGTGCTGACGGTCGATCTCGGCGCCGTCAGCCGTACCGGCGGTCTGGTCGATTTCGGCATCGGCACGGGAACGTCGATGGCCACCAGCAACGCCGACGGCGCGCTCGGCGGCTGGGCAACCGTCAACGGCACCGACTATGCGCAAGTGTCGGGCGGCTTCATCACCGCATTCACCGCCTATGTTGATGAGGACAATGCGGCCCTGTGGGCGACCGGCGACATCCTCAGCGACGAAGCCGGCAGCGCCAACACGCCTTATTTCGGCACGGTGAATGGCAATGTCGCGCTTGGCGGACTCAAATACACGGCGGCGGCCAATTCCATCGTCACTGTTGGCGCCGGCAATACACTCGGCGTGGATGGCACTATCATCGTCTCTCCCTCGGTCGGCACTGCCAACCAAACCATCCAGGGCGGCTCCTTGACCGGAGGCGCCGGCGGCAGCGCGCTGGGCGTGCAGCAGAATAGTGGCGGCACCTTCACCGTCGCCTCGAACATTATCAACAACGGTGGCCCGACGTCCTTCACGGTGGGCGGCACGGGAGGCTCGACCGGCACTGGTGTCGTCGCGCTGACGGGCAGCAACAGTTACACCGGTGCGACGACGGTGAGCGGTGCTACGCTCGCCTTCAACAGTGTCGCCAATGGCGGCGCGGCGAGCGGCATCGGCGCCTCATCCAGCGCGTCCTCGAATCTGGTGATCGAGAACGGCACGTTGCGCTACACCGGCGCAACGGCCTCGACCGATCGCGGCTTCACCCTCGTCAACGGTGGTCCATCGCGCACCTTCGAGGTCACCAATGCCGCTACCAACCTGACGTTCTCCGGCCAGGTGACCAGCCCGGACGATGCCGGCTTCACCAAGACCGGTGCCGGCACGCTGACACTGACAAACGCGAGCAACGACTATGTCGGCGTCACCACCATTACCGGCGGCACTCTGGCCGTAAGCACGCTTGCCGATGGCGGGCAGGCGAGCGGTATCGGCGCGGCGAGCAACGCTTCATCCAATCTTGTGCTGCAGAACGGTGGGAAGCTCAGCTATATCGGCGGAACCACCAGCAGCGACCGTGGCTTCACGCTCGGTACCGGCGGCGGGGCTATCGATGTAGTCGGCGGCACCACGCTGACGATGAGCGGGGTTGGTACCGGGACAGGCGGTCTCAACAAGGGCGGCGCCGGTGTCTTGGTGCTGTCGGGCACGAACAATTATACCGGCGGCAGCACGGTAAGCGCTGGCATTCTGCGCGCAGGGTCTGCCGGTGCGTTCGGCACAGGGGCGATGACAGTGGCCACGGGAGCGACTCTCGATCTGGCCGGCAACAACAACACCGTGGGCGGGCTCGGCGGCGGGGGCAGCGTGCTGCTGGGCGCGGCGACCCTGACGACGAACGGCAACGGCAGCTTTTCGGGCATGATCGGCGGCAGCGGCGGCGTCGCCGTCGCGGGCGGCAGCCAGACCTTCAGCGGCTGCACCAACAGCTACACGGGAGCCACGACCATCACCGGCACGCTGAACGTCAGCTGCCTGCGCAATGGCGGACAGCCGAGCGACATCGGCGCCTCGAGCAGCGCCTCGACCAATCTGCAGATCGACGGCATACTGAACTATACCGGCGCCAGCGTCACGACCGATCGCGGCTTTACACTGACCTCGGGCAGGATCACCGTGGAGAACGCCGCCACGACACTCGAGTTCAGCGGGGTGGCGACGGGGACGCAGCTCGAAAAGTCCGGGCCGGGCACGCTCGTGCTCTCCGGCGCCAATACCTATAATGGCGCTACTTTCGTCAACGGCGGCACCCTCCGCGCTGGGTCGACCAGCGCATTCGGCTTGAGCGGCCTGCGAATGGACACGACCGGGGCAACCCTGGATCTGAACGGTTTCAGCAATACGGTCGGTTATATCAGCCAAGGCAATCTGGGCATTACTGGCGGCAACATCACGCTTGGCAGCGCCACGTTGACGATAAGCGGTATCGGAAACGCCAATTACAACGGTGCCATCAGCGGCAGCGGCGGGCTTGTGAAGAACGGGGCCAGCGCGCAGTCGTTGTCCGGCAGCGCTAGCAGCTACACCGGCCCGACCGTCATCAATGGCGGCATTCTCGCCGTGGCCAGCCTTGCGAACGGCGGCAGCGACAGCTCGATCGGCGCATCGACTGCCGCGGCGAGCAATCTGATCATCAATGGCGGCGTGCTGCGCTATAACGGCACGGGCGGCAGCACCGACCGGCAGTTCACCTTCGGCCCCAATGGCGGCGGTCTCGACGCGTACGCCTCTGGCCCGGGTCCGATCAATTTTACCAGCACGGCGCCTGTCACCATGTCAGGCAGCGGGAACCGAACGCTGCAGCTCGCGGGCCTGAGCACTGCCGACAACTCGCTTTCGGCGCGTATCGACAACCCGACGGGCGGCACTACCGCTCTCACCAAGAGCGGCACGGGTACCTGGGTGCTGAAGAACCAGACCAGCACCTATACCGGCGCCACGACGATCAGCGGCGGCGTGCTTGCTGTCGACAAGCTCGCCGATGGCGGCCAGGCGAGTTCGATCGGGAAGTCGTCGAACCTGGCATCCAGCCTCGTGATCGGCAGCGGTTCGACGCTGCGCTATACCGGCACGGGCGACACCACCAACCGGCTATTCACGCTGCAGACAGGTGTCAGCTTCATCGAATCGTCCGGCACCGGGGCGATCCAGTTCACCAATACCGGCTCCGCATTATACAGTGGGGCCGGAGCGCGCACGCTGGCGCTGGGCGGCACGAACACCGGTCTCAACATAATGGGCGGAACGATCGTCGACCAGAATGCCACGACCGCGAAAACGACTCTGGCCAAGAACGATGCCGGCACGTGGGTGCTGACGGGCAACAACAGCTATTCCGGCAACACCGTCATCAATGACGGGAACCTGATCATCGGCAATGGCGGCACGTCGGGCAACGCCGGCACAGGCAACGTCGTTGTCGTCAACTCGACCTCGACGCTGTCGTTCAATCGCTCCGACAGCTTCAGCTTCACGGGCACGCTGAGCGGTCTCGGCAACATCGCCCAGATCGGCACCGGCACGACAATCCTCACCTCGGCGACAAACACGATCGGCGGCAACACACGCATCGACGCCGGCACGCTGCAGGTGAACGGCGGGCTGACCACGGCGACCGTGGCGATGAACGGCGCCGGGACACTCACCGTCAACGGCACGGTCGGAGCCGCGGCGGGCACTACCTCGACCTTCACCGGCGATGCCGGGGCAAGCACCATCAACGTCAATGCCGGCGGCACGCTGAGGGCCAATGGCGACCTTGGCGCCGGCAACGACACCGTCAATATCAGCGGCACGCTTGCCACCGGCGCGACCGCGCTGAATCTCGGCGCCGGCAATGACACGCTCGTGTTGAATGACACTGCCGTGTTCTCCAGTGGGAGCGTCGACGCCGGCACCGGCGGCGAGAGCGGCGTGGGCGATACGCTGCGCGTGAACAACGTCGCCAACCGCACGCTGGACGCCACCAGCGTCGCCGGTTTCGAAAGCCTCGACAAGCAGGGCTCCGGCACGCTGGTACTGACCGGCAATCACAGCTACAGCGCCGGCACGACGATCGAGGCAGGGGTGCTGCAGGTCGGCTTTGGCGCCACCCCCGGCGCGCTCGACACGCCCAGCGTTCTCAACAACGGCAGGCTCACCTTCAACCTGAACAATGATTACACGTTCGGCGGCACGATCTCGGGCACCGGCGGCCTGACCAAGACCGGCCTCGGCACGACGACGCTGACCGGCAACAACAGCTATGCCGGAAGCACCCTCGTCACTGCCGGCACGCTGCTTGTCGACGGCGATCAGTCGGGTGCGACCGGAACCACCAGCGTCGGCTCCAACGGGACACTCGGCGGCACCGGCACTGTCGGCGGCAACGTCACCATAGCCAATGGCGGCACGCTGGCGCCCGGCGAAGCCGGAAACGCACCAGGAACGCTCGCCATCGGCGGCAATCTGACGCTCAACAACACGTCGGCCGTCAACGTCAATTTCGGTCAGGCCGATACAGTCGGCGGTCCGCTCAACGACCTCATCAATGTCGGTGGCAACCTGACGCTCGATGGCACGCTCAACATCACGCAGACGCCGGGCGGCGATTTCGGCCCCGGCGTCTATCGCATCCTCAACTATGGCGGTTCGCTGACGAATAACGGACTGAACGTCACGTCACCCGATTATTTCTTGCAGACCGCGGTGGACCACCAAATCAACCTCGTCAATTCCGCAGGGCTGACGCTCAGCTTTTGGGACGGCAATGCCGGCTCCCACTCCAATGGTGTGGTGGATGGCGGTAGTGGCACCTGGCGCGCCGCGGGCGACCAGAACTGGACCGACGCCACCGGCACTTTCGCCGCGCCCTTCGCCAATGCCAGCTTCGCCATCTTCCAGGGTGCTGCCGGGACGGTCACGGTCGACAACACCAACGGGCAGGTGCAGGCGGCGGGCATGCAGTTCGCCGCCGGCGGCTATCTCATCCAGGGCGGCGACGTCGCTTTGGTCGGGCCGCAATCGACCATCCGTGTCGGCGACGGCACGGCGGCGAGCGCGACCTATGTGGCGACAATCAGCTCGAACCTCACCGGCAACAGCCAGCTACTGAAGACGGACCTCGGCACGCTGGTGCTGTCCGGCACCAACACTTATGCCGGCGGCACGGCGATCAATGGCGGCACGGTTCAGATCGCGTCGGACAACAATCTCGGCGACGCGTCCGGCGGCCTTTCGCTGAACGGCGGCACGCTGCACACGACGGCCGATATCACGTCTGCCCGCGCCGTGACGCTCAATGCCGGCGGCGGCACCTTCGACACCGATAGCGCGACCAGCCTGGCATTGAACGGCGCCGTGAGTGGCGCCGGGGCCTTGACCAAGGAAGGCGGCGGCACGCTCGTGCTCAGCGGCGCCAACAGCTACCAGGGTGGCACCGTCATCAATGGCGGCACCGTCCAGATCACGGCCGATGCCAATCTCGGCAATGCGGCCGGCAAGGTCACCTTCGATGGCGGCACGCTCTACCAGCAGGGTGCGGCCAGCATCGTCACCAGCCGCGACGCGACGCTTCAGGCGGGCGGCGGAACGTTCCAGATCGACAGCACTGTGCAGTGGGAAGGCTCCGTCGGCGGCGCGGGCGCGCTCACCAAGACCGGCGCCGGCGCGCTGATCCTCGGCGCCGACAACAGCTATGCCGGCGGCACGACCATTGCGAGCGGCATCCTGATGCTGGGCACCGGCGGCACGACCGGTTCCGTCCTCGGCGATGTGGTCGACAACGGCACGCTCAGCTTCAACCGTTCCAATCTCTATACCTTCGACGGCACGATCTCCGGCAGCGGTGGCGTCAGCGAGGACGGCACGGGCAACACCGTGCTCACGGCCGACAACAGCTACGGTGGCACCACGCTGATCGCAGGCGGCGGCGGGCTCTACATCAATGGCGACCAGACGGCCGCGACCGGGTTGACCGACGTCAATTTCGGCACGCTTGGCGGCAACGGCACCATCGGCGGCGATGTCTTCGTCGACGTGACCGGCAGGCTGGCCCCCGGTGGCCTGGACTCAACGCCCGGCATGCTCACCATCAACGGCAACCTCGAACTGGCCGACGGCTCGAACCTCGATTACTCGTTCGGCCAGGCTGGCGTCGTTGGCGGCGCCTACAATGACCTCACGGTCGTGCACGGCAATCTAGCGCTCGACGGCACGATCAACGTCACCGAAGCCTCCGGCGGCAATTTCGGCCCGGGCATCTATCGCGTCATCAGCTATGACGGGATGCTCAACGATCAGGGTCTCGACACCTCATCGAGCGACTACAGCGTGCAGACCTCGATCGCGCATCAGGTCAATCTCGTAAACACCTCCGGCGTGCTGCTCAACTTCTGGGACGGCGCAGCCGGGCCGAAAGGCGACGGAACGATCAACGGCGGTGACGGCGTCTGGCAGAATTCCGCCGGGAACGACAACTGGACCAATAATGACGGGACGCTCAACGCTCCCTACCAGGATGGCGTCTTCGCCATCTTCGCGGGCGCTGCCGGTACGGTCGACGTCGACGACAGCCTGGGAGACATTCACTCCACCGGTATGCAATTTGCGACCGGCGGCTACACGATCCAGGGCGGCGGCATCGCGCTCGACGGACCGCAGGCAACGATCCGCGTCGGCGACGGCACGCTGGTCGGCGCTGCCTTCTCGGCAACCGTTACTTCGAACCTCACCGGCGCCAGCCAGCTGGCGAAGACCGACCTCGGCACGCTCGTGCTCGGCGGCACCAACAGCTATAGCGGCGGCACCGCCATCAAGGGCGGCACGCTGCAGGTTTCGGCCGACGCCAATCTCGGCGACGCATCCGGCGGCGTGAGCCTGGACGACGGCACGACGCTTGAGACCGCCGCGGCCTTCACCTTGTCGCGCGATATTGGCCTGACCTCGGGCACCGGCACGCTCCAGACCGACGGCGACCTTACCCTATCGGGCCAGGCCACCGGCGCCGGCGGCCTCAACAAGACCGGCGCCGGCGCGCTCACCCTCACCGGCGCGAACAGCTACGCAGGTTCAACCACGGTCACGGCCGGCGGCCTCTATGTCGATGGCGACAACAGCGCGGTCGCCGGTGCGGTCTCTGTCGGAAGCGGCGCGACCATCGGCGGCAAGGGTATCATCGGCGGCGATGTAACGGTTGCCGACGGCGCATCCCTGTCGCCGGGATCGGCCGACGGCACGCCAGGGACGCTGGCGATCGCCGGGAATCTCCATTTGTCCAGCGGCTCGGTCCTCAACTATTCGTTTGGCGAGGCGGGTGTCGCCGGCGGGGCGCTCAACGACCTGACCACGGTCGGCGGCAATCTCGTGCTCGACGGCACGCTCAACGTCAGCGCGAGCGCCGGCGGTACCTTCGGGCCAGGCGTGTACCGCGTCTTCAGCTATGACGGCACGCTGACCAATAACGGGCTTGTGGTCGGGGCGATCCCATCGTCGGGCTATTCGATCCAGACCTCGATCGACCACCAGGTGAACCTCGTCAACACGGAAGGGCTCACCTTCAACTACTGGGACGGCAATGCCGGTCCGAAGAACAACGGCGCGGTCAATGGCGGCGACGGCGTCTGGCAGTCGGCCGCCGGCAACGACAATTGGGCAAATGAGACGGGTACGGCCAATGCCGGCTTCGCCGACGCATCCTTTGCGATCTTCGCGGGCCAGGCGGGAACGGTGACGGTGGACAACGGTCTCGGCCAGGTGGCTGCATCGGGCATGCAGTTCATGACCGACGGTTACGTCGTCAAAGGCGACGGGATCGAGCTTGTCGGCCCGTCTAGCAGCATCGTCGTCGGCGACGGCACGGCGGCGGGCGCAGGGATGACCGCAACGATCGCCTCGGCTCTCTCGGGCGACGCGCAGCTGGTAAAGTCGGATCGCGGCACGCTGGTCCTGACCGGCACCAACAGCTATACGGGCGGCACCGCGGTCAATGGCGGCACGTTGCAGGTCTCACAGGACGCCAATCTGGGCGATGCCGCCGGCGCGCTCAGCTTCGATGGCGGCACGCTCGGCACGACGAGCAGCTTCGCCACGTCGCGTGACATGAGCGTGATGAGCGCAGGCACCATCTCGACAGCGGCCGGCACGACCTTGACCGTGAATGGCGCGCTGAGCGGCTCGGGCGCCTTCACCAAGGCAGGCGATGGCACGCTTGTCCTGACGGCGGCAGGCTCGACCTTCTCGGGGCCCACCTCTGTCCAGCAGGGCAAGCTTGCGGCGGGCGCGGCGGACGCGCTGGGCTCCGGCTCTGCATTCACCGTTGCTTCTGGCGCGACACTCGATCTTGGTGGCTTCAACCAGGCCGTCGCCTCACTCAACAACAGCGGCTCGGTGCGTCTCAATGGCGCGCCCGGCACGACGCTGACCATCAATGGCGACTACACCGGCGCCGGCGGCACCATCTTCCTCAATGCCGCGCTCGATGGCGATGCTTCGACCGCCGACAAGCTGGTGGTGCATGGCAGCACCTCCGGCACCGGGATCCTTGCGGTCACCAATGTCGGCGGGGCAGGGGTACAAACGGTCGAAGGCATCAAGGTCGTCGATGTCGATGGCAGCTCGGGCGGTAGCTTCACGCTCGCCGGTGACTATGTCTTCCAGGGCGATCAGGCCGTGGTCAGCGGCGCCTATGCCTATCGGCTTTACCAGAACGGCGTGAGCACACCGGCCGACGGCGACTGGTATCTCCGCTCGGCGCTGATCAACAATCCGCTCTATTCGCCGGCCGTGCCGATCTATGAGGCCTATCCCGGCGTGCTGCAGAGCCTCAACGAACTCGGCACCCTGCAGCAGCGCGTCGGCAACCGCTCCTGGACCGGCGCCAGCCAGGGCGCCGACGAGATCGGCAGCGTCCCGGCCCAGAGCGCCATCTGGGCCCGCATCGAGGGGGCGCATACAAGGCAGAGCCCGCAGAGCGCGACCACCGTCTCCGACTATGACGTGACCACGTGGAAGCTGCAGTCCGGCATCGACGGGCTGCTTTACGAGGATGCCACCGGCATTCTTCTCGGCGGCCTCACCTTCCATTATGGGACAGCCTCGTCGGACATCTCGTCGATCTACGGCGTCGGCTCCGTCCAGGCCACCGGCTATGGTTTTGGCGGCACGCTGACCTGGTATGGCGACAACGGCTTCTACACCGACGCCCAGGGCGAGGTGACCTGGTATGACAGCGACCTGAAGTCCGCCACGCTGGGGGCCGATCTTGCCAAGGGCAACAACGGATTTGGCTATGCGCTGAGCATCGAGGCCGGCCAGAAGATCGCGCTGCAGGGCAAGTGGACGCTGACGCCGCAGGCCCAGCTCTCCTATTCCGCGGTGCGCTTCAACAGCTTCACCGATCCGTTCGACGCGGCGGTATCGCTGAGCGGCAGCGATGTCCTGACCGGCCGCGCCGGCCTGTCGCTGGACTATGAGGACGCCTGGACCGGCGCTCAGGGAAAGGTGAGCCGCTCGCATCTCTACGGCGTCGCCAACCTCTACTACGACTTCCTCGATGGCAACGATGTCGACGTATCGGGTACGGCCTTCCACGAGCACGACCAGCCGCTCTGGGGTGGCCTGGGTGTCGGCGGATCGCTCTCCTGGGCCGACGAACGCTACATGGTCTTCGGCGAGGCCTTCGCCAAATCGAGCTTGAAAAACTTCGGCGACAGCCGGACAATCGGTGCAAAGCTCGGCTTCAGCGTGCGCTGGTAGCGATGAAGCGACCTAAAAGCTCTTCGACATGGACTCGCCGAAGATTCCTTACAGGCACATCGCGCCAGTAAGCAGGTGGTACTGGACAACCCGCACCCCAAAAACTCCTCGATCAGACGGCTGTTCTTGAATTTCGTGCTCTCATCATGGGCGATGTGATGAGAAATGGCCTCCATCGCGGTCGCTCAACCCAAAAGTAGCATGGAGTGCCGCCGCCGCATTGATTGAATCAATTATCCCGATATACAAGCTGATTTCGGGTACGGATTGCATAGGCTGGAAATCCATGAGTCGCAATTTTCTGGTGATCGAACCTGAGGAAGGCATCGCCGTCCTCAAGGGGCTGGCCTCTTTGGCACGCATCTCCGTGCTGAAGCTGCTGCATGAGAAGGGGCCGATGAATGTCAACGACATCGCCGCCGTGCTGTCGCTGCCGCAATCGACTGTCTCCACCAATATCCAGGTGCTCGAGGATGCGGGCCTGATTCGCACCGAGAACCAGAAGGCTAAGAAGGGCAGCCAGAAGATCTGTTATCCGACCGCCGAGGAAGTGCTCGTAGTGTTCAAGAGCGAGTATCGCGCGGTCAAGAACAATGCCATCGAAGTGTCGATGCCGATCGGGCTCTACACTGGCTTCGAGGTGACGGCGCCCTGCGGCCTGTGTTCTCCGGACGGAATCATCGGTCTGCTCGACGTGCCGCACACTTTCCTCGATCCGGACCGTATGAAAGCCGGGCTGCTGTGGTTCACGCGCGGCTTTGTCGAGTACCAGTTTCCCAACAATGCCAAGCTCGCCAATGCCGAGATCACTGAACTTGAAGTGGTGATGGAACTGTCCTCGGAGGTGCCGGGCACCAGCGCTGACTGGCCCTCCGACATCACGCTGACGATCAATGGCATCGATGTCGGCACCTGGACATCGCCCGGCGATTTCGGCGACAAGCGCGGCGTCTTCACGCCCTCCTGGTGGAAGCTCAAGGGCTCGCAATATGGCAAGCTGAAGAACTGGCGAATTTCCGCTGACGGCACCTATGTCGACGGGGTCAGGATTTCCGAGACCAGCCTCGCCGCCCTTGATCTCAAAGGCCATCATTCAATCCGAGTTCGTATCGGTGTGAAGGACGATGCCGAGCGTCCCGGCGGAATCAATATTTTCGGCAAGGGGTTTGGAAATTACGATCAGGACATTCTGCTCAGAATCAAGACAGGTTGATATCATCAAATCGGGTTTCAAGGATAGTGCAGCAATTTCAGACGTTTGCCTCCATTGACGATCGAAGGTGCCGTTCAATTGTCAGACATTTGGCTGTTTTTGACTTGACGAACGTGCGCCGCTCCCCTTTGATATCGAACAAGGTGATTTAAATCATAATTTGTGATATTGTTGGAGGAATGCATGAAGGCAGCCGTCACGGCGCATCCGCACTATGTCGTCTCGAAGATCGATCCGAGGCTCTATGGATCCTTCATCGAGCATCTCGGGCGGGCGGTTTACACCGGTATCTATGAGCCGGGTCATGCGACGGCGGATGACAATGGCATGCGTCGCGACGTCATCGATCTCGTCAAGGAACTCAAGGTTCCGATCGTCCGCTATCCCGGCGGCAATTTCGTATCCGCCTACAACTGGGAAGATGGCGTCGGCCCCAAGGAAGGGCGCCCGGTGCGCCTTGACCTTGCCTGGCATACGTCGGAAAGCAATGAAGTCGGCCTGCATGAATTTGCCGACTGGTGCGCCTCGGCCAACACCGAGATGATGCTGGCCGTCAATCTCGGCTCGCGTGGCCTCGATGAGGCCCGCAACTTCCTGGAATACACCAATCATCCCGGCGGCAGCGAGTGGAGCGACAAGCGCATCGCCAACGGCCGCAAGGAGCCCTTTGACGTCAAGCTCTGGTGTCTTGGCAACGAGATGGACGGCCCCTGGCAGATCGGCCACAAGACCGCCGACGAGTATGGCCGCCTGGCCCACGAGACCGCCAAGGCGATGCGTGCCTTCTCCAAGTCACTCGAACTCGTGGTCTGCGGCTCATCGAATGCCAAGATGCCGACATACCCGGAATGGGAAGCGACCGTTCTCGATCATACTTACAACGAGGTGGATTACATCTCGCTGCACATGTATTTCGAAAATGAAGCCAATGACGCGCCGAACTATCTTGCCATGAGCGAGAAGCTAGACGCTTACATTGTCTCGGTCGCCGGCGTCATCGATTATATCAAAGCCAAGAAGCGCTCCAAGAAGCAGGTCTACATCTCGTTCGACGAATGGAACGTCTGGTACCATTCCAAGGAGCAGGACAAGAAGATCCTTGGCGGCAATGAGGGCTGGCCCTTCGCCCCGCCATTGCTCGAAGACATCTACAATTTCGAGGACGTTCTGCAGGTCGGCCTGATCCTCAATACCTTCATCCGTCGTTCAGACGTGGTCAAGATCGCGTGCCTGGCGCAACTGGTCAACGTCATCGCGCCGATCATGACCGTTCCCAACGGCCCGGCATGGCGTCAGACGATCTTCTATCCTTATCTCTATGCCTCCATCTACGGCCGCGGCAATGCGCTGGATCTCAAGGTGGCAAGCCCGACCTACAGCTCCACGGTCGCCGGCGACGTTTCATATGTCGACGTCGCCGGCGTGCATGATACGGAAACCGGACATGTCACCTTCTTTGCCATCAACCGCCATTCGAGCGAGGCAATCGAAACCGTGATCGACATCACCGGCTTCGGCGCGGCCGACATCGTCGATCACCAGGTGATGACGCATGCGAATCTGAAAGCCGTCAATTCTGCCGAGGACCCCGGCAATGTCGGCCCCAGGAAAGGGACCGGGGCCTCGGTGGCGGGCGGCAAGCTCCGCCTTTCGCTGCCGGCCTATTCCTACCAGATGATCCGCCTGAAGCTCTGACTTCAGGCGGATTGTCGGAAAGTGCATGGGCTGAGGAGGAGCTCGACGTGACGGCCGATATTGAGATCAGGAATGTGAGCAAGCATTTCGGTGCCATGATGGTGCTGGATGATCTGTCGCTCTCCATCAAGGCACGCGAATTCATCGTGTTTCTCGGGCCGTCCGGCTGCGGGAAATCGACGCTTCTGCGCATGATCGCGGGCCTCGAAACTGTCGATACCGGCGAGATAGCCATCAACAACGAACGTATCGATCATCTGCCGCCGGGCAAGCGCGGCATTGCCATGGTGTTCCAGTCCTACGCGCTTTATCCGCATATGAGCGTGCGCGACAATATGGCATTCGGGCTTGAGAATATCGGCATGCCGCGCGACGTCATCGACGCGCGGATAAAGGAGAGCGCCCGCATCCTCGAAATGGAGCACTTGCTCGAGCGCAAGCCGGGCCAGCTCTCCGGCGGCCAGCGGCAGCGCGTCGCCATCGGCCGTGCGATCGTCAAGGAGCCGAAGGCCTTCCTGTTCGACGAGCCGCTCTCCAATCTCGATGCGGCATTGCGGACCCGTACCCGCATCGAGCTTGCCCAACTGCACCAGCGCTTGCAATCGACGATGATCTTCGTCACCCACGACCAGATTGAGGCGATGACGCTCGCCGACCGCATTGTCGTCATGAACAATCGCAAGATCGAGCAGATCGGCTCTCCCATGGAAATCTACGACCGCCCCGCGACCAAATTCGTCGCAGGCTTCGTCGGCGCGCCGGCGATGAATTTTGTTGAGGCGACGCTCGACAGATCGAGCAGGAATGCCACCGCCAGATTCGCGGACGGTGTATCGGTTCACACCGAGATCGCCTCCAACCAGACGATCGATGGCAAATGCACTTTCGGTATCCGTTCGGAAGACGTGCGCATCGTTGCCGCCGGACAGGGCAATGCCGACGGCGTGGTCGATGTGCTTGAGCGGCTCGGCGAACGCACCTTGGTCTACGCCCGGCTTGGCGATGGCCAGCAGATCGTCGGCTCGGATGTTGGCAACAGCCGCGTCGCGGTCGGCGACAAGGTCGGGCTCGCCTTCGACGGCCGGAAATCGCATCTGTTCGGCGAGACCGGTCGCGCCTGGCACGCGAGGGAGGTGTGACATGGGTGACCGACGGGCGACGCCGCGGACCGCGCTTCCGGCCGCCAGCTTCGGAGCTGCCAGCGTCGATATCTACGCACCGCAATGGCGAAACTTCATTTTCGTCGCGCCGTTCCTGTTCTTCTTCACGACGCTTCTGCTGGTCCCGCTGTTCTGGGGAATGTGGCTGAGCTTCCACAAGGCCGACACTTTCTCATCCGGAAACTTCGTCGGTTTCGGCAACTATATCAGGCTGTTTCACGACAAGGTGTTCCTGCAATCGGTCTGGAATACCTTCTACTTCGTGCTCCTTACCGTTCCGACCTTGGCGCTGATCGGCCTTTTTCTCGCGCTTTGCCTCAACCGCCGCACCCGTACTGCCGCGGTGCTGCGGACCCTGTTCTTTTCTTCCTCGGTGCTGTCGGTCACGATCGTCACACTGATCTGGCGCATCGTGTTCATTCCGAATGTCGGCCTTCTGTCGACGATCTACGGATGGTTCGGCGCAACGGCACCGGCCTTCATTTCGGATCCCAGCCTGGCGATGATCGGCATCGCCATTGCCACCGTCTGGTGGTGCATCGGCCTGCCGATGATGCTCTTTCTCTCGGCCCTCCAGCAGATTCCGCAGGATATTTACGAAGCGGCAGCCCTGGACAATGCCAATCGCTGGCAGACGTTGCGCTCGATTACGCTGCCGTCGATCAAACGTACCTTCGTCCTGGTGGTCATCGTCCAGATCGTGCTGCAGTTCCAGTTGTGCGGCCAGGCCTGGCTGATGACACGCGGCGGTCCGAATAACCTGACCAAGCCGATCGTGCTCTACATCTACGACACCGCGTTCCGCCGCTGGGATCTCGGCATGGGTGCCGCGGCTTCGGAGGTGCTGTTCATCCTCATCCTGATGGCGGCCATGGCCCAGTACCTGGTCACGCGCAACAAGGCAGGTCAGGCATGAGGGCTCCAGCCATTTCCATCAAGGGACGCGCATTCGGCGACCGCGTGTTGCTGGCTCTGGTCATCCTGCTTTCCCTGGTCATGGTCGCGCCGGTTCTGTGGGTTATCGGCCTGTCGCTCAAGGAAAATGCCGAGCTGATGGCAAATCCGAATTCGGTGTTTCAGGCGCCCTATACTCTGAAGAACTACATCAACACCATCGGCACCTCGTCGGTGTTCGTCTGGGTATTCAACAGCATCATCGTCTCGGGAGGATTGACGCTCGGAACGCTGATCCTGTCATCGCTTGCCGGATATGGCTTTGCACGGCTGAATTTCCCCGGCCGAAACGTCCTGTTCGTGATCGTGCTCTTCGGCCTGGCGGTTCCGGAACAGGCGGTGCTTGTCGCGCGCCATCAGATATTCAGCATGCTGAACTTCCACAACACCTATCACGGGCTCATTCTCCCGGGCCTGTCGGCTTCATTCGGCGTCTTCCTGATGACCCAGTATTTCAAGGCCATCCCGAAGGAGCTGGACGAAGCCGCCATGCTGGACAATGCCGGCCGATTCAGGACTTTCTGGAAGATTCTTTTGCCGCTCACGGTGCCCGCCCAGGCAACCCTCGGCATCTTCACCTTTCTCGGCGCGTGGAACGACTATTTGTGGCCGCTGATCTCGGCAACCAAGAAGGATATGTACACGCTGACGGTCGGCATGGCCTCGACACAGACCAATTTCGCCCAGTCGGAAGGCATCGGCTTCTTGATGGCGCAGGCGGTGTTCGCCGGCGCGCCGATCCTGATCGTCTACCTGTTTTTCCAGAAATACATCGTCACGGCCGTCTCGGGCGCCGCGGTGCGATGACGAGATTGCCTGACGGCGGGGAGTGCGTCGCAGCGATTGAAGCATGAAGCCAGTCCAGCGTGGAGTGGCGCAGACTCAGTAGGAGGAACTGATATGAAAATGAAGAAAGTCCTGTTTGCAGCGGTCTCCGCGGGCGTGCTGATGCTCGCAAGCCCGAGCCTTGCAGCGACGGAATTGACCGTGCAGCGCTTTTTCGGTGCCTGCGATGCCGATTTCGGCACCAACACCGATGTCGCCAAGGCAGTAGGCGAATGCGGCATCATCACCTCGCTGATCAACAAGTTCAACGCCGACAACCCCGATGTTCACGTCAACGTCAGCACTGTGGAATGGCCGGGCTATGACCAGCTGACCGCGCAGTTCGCTTCGGGCGATGCACCCGATATCGTCACGATCCATGAATCCGTGCTTTCGGATTACCAGTCCAAGGGGCTGTTGATGCCGCTTGACGATCTGTTGAAGTCCGTCGGCGTCACACCCGATGCCTTCACGGACGCGGCGCGCAACGGCGCCACCAAGGACGGCAAGATCTACGGCCTGCCGATCGACAGCTGGACGATGCTCTATCACATCAACATGGATCTCTTCAAACAGGCTGATCTCGTCAATGCCGACGGCACGCCGATCCTTCCGAAGTCGCCAGAGGAACTGCTCGCCCAGGCCGAACAGTTCAAGCAGAAGACCGGCAAGCCTTACTTCGTTCAGAACCTCGCCAATGAGACCGCGCTCTACACGCGCAATCTCTATACCTATCTCTTCCAGCAGAATTCCGATTTCTTCGCCGATCCAAAGCATGTGAAGCTGAACACGCCGGAAGCCAAGAAGATCGTCGAGATGTACAAGGCGATCTTCGACAAGGGCTACACCACCAAGGACCTCGACTATGGCGGCGCCATCAACGCCTTCCTTGCCGGTGGAGGTGGCGTGCAGCTCAACGGCACGTGGGTTGTCGGCGACAACAACGCCCAGTCCGAAACCAAGGGCACGGCCCTCAACAAGGGCGGCTATGCGGTTTACCCGTATCCGCAGCTATTTGCCGGCGCCCACGCGCAATATGCCGACGGCCACACCTGGGCAGTCTCGCAGAAGGACCGCACACCCGAACAGACCGCGGCTATCGGCAAGTTCCTGAAGTTCTTCGCGGACCATGACTTCGACTGGTCGCGCACCGGCCACCTGCCGGCCTACAAGGCCATCATCGCCTCGGACGCCTTCAAGGCGCTGCCGCATCGCAATACCATCGCCGCGGTCGCCGATCTCGGCAGGCCGCTGCCGTCGGCAGTGCAGCGCCAGTTTGCGATCCAGGACATTGTGGGCGAAGAGATGAGCGCTGCAATCACCGGCCAGAAGGACGTCGATGCCGCACTTGCCGACATGGAAAGCCGCGTCAACGAATTGCTCGCCAACATTTGACTGCTGGTTTCCCGAAACGCTCTCGATGCCCGCGGTCGAAGGCCGTCGCGGGCATTTTTGGAAGCAGCACCGCTCCTTCGACTTTGACCCGCGAAAAAAGCCAATAAAATCAATACCGCCGGCACATCTGTAAGAGGGGCAAAAGTCGTGACGAGCAGGCGATGCACACTCGATCGCACTGCTACGAGTTCAATGATATCAAGCGCTTGTGCTGCCGGCTCATCGGCGACGACAAGCGATCCGGGAACTTCGCCACGACTTTTGCCCCTCTTACTAATTTCTTCCTCCGGTTAGCCAAGTTCATTTGCCCAGCCAGGGCTGCAGCCCGAGCTTGATGGTATCCGCGCAGGCGGCGCTCATGGCTATTGCGACAATGGTGATTGCCAGTCCCAATTTCTTCAGGATTTCAGTTCTCCTCATGAGGTTGATCGCCCGGCGTCGGAGTTGGCCTCCTGTTTTGTCGTGCCGAGAGATGGTTGAGCAGGTTTAGGGTGATCCTCCCCACATCGTTCATTGCTTTGCCGGCAGGCAGCGCGCCGCACCAGGCGACCGAACTTGCTGAGAAGATCAGGCCACCCGCAGCAAGATTTCGTAAGGTCATTTCAGCGCAGCGACGGCCGGCGCGTTCTTCATCCCCGCCCTCGTACCAGCGCGAGGTATCCTGAAAGAAGCCGGCTGGAAAGTCCGTCGCGCGGGCGATCACGATGGTGTCGGCCGACGTGCCCAAGGCCGGGTTCGTCGCATCCACCTCGTAACCCGCGGCAGCACCCAATACGATGCCTTCCGAACCGAAGGTTTCGTCCTCGATGCCTTCAAACAGCCATGCGCATTCCGGCGCGTGGCTTTCGAGCGTTCGCGTGAACGGGCGCGCGCCGTCGAAACCCATCAGCGAAATCGCGCCGCCGACCAGCGAAAACTCGCCCCGGCCGCGAGAGCGAAGGTGGCCGCCAGGCTCGTTGGTTATCGACAGGTATTGTTCGCTGATCGGACCGTCCCATGTGCGGCCCGATTCCAGGGGCGAACGGCGCAATTCCATCAGTTCGTCCTTGAAGGCGACCGTTCCGGCAAAGCCGTTTCCGCCGAGATAGGCAATGCTGCCGCCCTCGGCCGCAAATTGCCGCAGTGCCCCTTCCATCTCGGTCGACATGTATTCCGGATGGCTTCCGGTCACGACGGCCCGATGCCAGCGGAGAGCTTCGATCCCCTGCCGATGCAGATCGTGATCGGTGACGATGTCGAGCGCTATGCCGTTCTCGTTGCAGAATCTGAGGAAATGCAGATCGACCGGCAGGTTGTGAGGGCAGCCGCACAGGGGGTAGTTGTAGTCGTCCCGCAATGTCGCCTTGGGTTTGCGATAGGAGCAGATCGACACGCCGCTGAGATCGGAGTGGTAGTCGTAGAGCGACCTGAGGCTGTTTGCGATGGCAAAGCGGTGTCCGCGGTCGTCGCACTTCCATTCATAGAGATGGTCGGGGAGATACTCGTCCGCGTAAGCGAGATAGGTCGCGGTCGGCAGCAGATAAAGCAGCGGTGACGATGCACGCGCGGAGGTGACGAAGAACACGATGCGCTCGTAGCCGCCGTCCCATTCCACCTGGAATGCGTATACACCCGGCTTCGCATCCTCGGGCACCCCGGCGCGATGGGAAGCAGGCCACTGGAGCGGTCCCATGTCATCGTCATGGCAATGGATGGCATCGTAGTGCGAAGGTACGAGCCGCGGGTCGAAGCTCGATCCATCCCAGCGCGCCGATGTCACGCAGAATGTGGGCTGATTGACCACATCGAGCGCCAGCGGAACCGGTCCGCCTGAAGACAGGATCGGTCCCGCCGGCAGCAGAGTCGGGAAATCCCAGGCGATTGGTCCCTGAGAAGTCTCCAGCCGAATAGCCGCAAATCTCGCATTGAGCGTCAGCTCGCTTCGAGAGCCGCTCGCTCCGAAGAGGATGTCGGGCCCTTGCGGAGGCCATTCGGCGTCGCGCAATCGCCGCTTGAACTCGTAAGGGGCGAGGAGGTCGTGAGATTTCAGCTTGAAGAACGGCTCGTCCACATTCACACCGAGCTCGACGGTCAGCCAAACCCCTTGCGGAACCGCCGCGGTGAACAGACGATCGTTGCGCATCTCCAAGGCGATCGCCCCATCGCGAAGGCTCAGCAGAAAGGATCCCGCTTCCAGGATCGTGCGCGGCCCCATGTTGCGGGTGAGAAGCAGCTCGAAGCGGATGCCCTTGACGGCCGGCGCCTTTGCAAGCTCCTCGGCACGCAGGCGAAGGTACGATCCATGATCGAAGCTGCGATGCGCGTCCGGCTCGGATGTCGCCTCGATTGGCCAATTCACAAAGTCCGCGGCTTGCGTGTCCAGCCGACATATCCGCACGCTCTCTACCGACCGGCTGCAGGAGAGGCCAAGTTCCACCCGCTGGCCGGGCCTTACGCTCCAGGGTGTGGCATAGCCGACCGCGCTCATCGCTCCATGATCAACCAAGCGGCGCATCGATCGTGCCTCTCAAATCCATGAATGACAGAGCGACGTCGCAGTCTTGGTTCCAGATCGACCAGTTATCGCGCATACCCCTCAATCTCCATGAGACTACTTTCAGGGAGCATATCGCCGGGGTATATACCCCCGTTGGGGTAGGGTGCCGATAGTTTTGGATATTGGGATCATTCCGAGTTGGCGGGCCAGCGAAGCGGCGCATCCGGCTGGCGATCGTATGACTACCCTGAGGAGCGGCAGCGCGTGGCCGGTTGAGGGTGTCGTTCGGCCGACTGTCGGCCTGTATTGCAGTAGCGGCTAACGCCTTGTTTTGCGCCATTCCTCGTACTCGCCGCGAGCATCGTCGTGCAGGGGATAATAACGCTGCAAGGGCGCACCCTGCATGAGCTTCTCGCGTGAGAACTCTTCCCATTCGTGATGCTTGTGCGCCTCTTCGATCACCATGGGCGCCATCGAGACGGGGACCACCACCGCGCCATCATCGTCGGCGACGATGATGTCGCCAGGGATCACCGTGACACCGCCGCACGCAATCGGGACGTTGACGGCATTGGGATAGATGCTGGTCTGGACATGATAGTTGGGCGTCCAGCCGCGCAGCCATAGCGGCAGGTCGAGCTTCTCGACATTGGGCCGGTCGCGCATGCATCCGTCGATGACGATGCCGGCGCCGCCTCTGCCCTTGAAATAGGTCGACATCATATCGCCGAAGACGCCCGACCTCATGTCGCCGCGCGCGTCCACCACGACCACATCGCCCTCCTGCGCGTGATAGAGCACGTGCCGGTGCAGTTGTGTCTCCGGATCGGCATATTCCCCCTCGTTGAAGAGGTCGGGCCGCTGCGGCAGAAACTGCAGCGTCAATGCTGGTCCGACGATCGATTTGCCACGGATCTGCGCGACCGGGCCGACCATGTGCGGACTGCGGAAGCCCATGTGACCAAGCGTGCCGGCCACTGTCGCAGCGCCGATCTCCTTCAGCGCGTCGATCAGGTCCTTGGCCGGCCGGGTGATGTCGGGGGTATGCGTCATGACAGATGGACTCCGAATGAATTGAATTACCAGTTGGTGACGGAACCGTCGCGGCGCTTGAGATGCGGCGCTTCCCAGAAGCGAAAACTCTGCGCCTGGATCGCCGCCTCGTTGACCTCGACGCCGAGGCCCGGCAGATCGCCGACCGGGTAATGGGTGCCGTCCAGCCGCGGCTGCACGGGGAAGAACTCGGAATTGTCGAAGCCCAGCTTCCTTTCGGGCGCCCTGGTCTCGAGCCAGGCGAAGTTGGGCACCGCAGCCGCGAGATGCACGGTCGCGGCTGTGCACACCGGACCAAGCGGGTTGTGCGGCATCAAGTCGACATAATGCGCCTCGCTCCAGCCAGCGACTTTCATCGCTTCGGTGAGCCCGCCGACATTGCAGACGTCGAGCCGGTTGAACTGGTGGATGCCACGCTCAATGTAGGGCAGGAACTGCCACTTGCTGGCAAATTCCTCGCCGATGGCGAACGGGATGTCTGTCATCCTGCGCAGGGTCTCGTAGGCCTCCGGCGTCTCGTCGCGTATTGGTTCCTCGAGGAAATCCAGCACGCCGCGGCCGAGCTTGTTGCAGAAGCTCGCCGCCTCGGCCACTGACAGCCTATGGTGATAGTCGATGCCAAGCACGACTTCGTCGCCCAACGCCTCACGCGCCTTATTCAGCATGCCGGCGGTCGCGCCGATCGATACGCGCGGCTCAAAGATGTCCTTGCTGCTTTGTCCCGTAGGGAAGAAGCGGATCGCCTGCCAACCCTGCGCGCGCAATTCGCCGGCTCGTTCGATGGCGGTATCGCTCTCGGCCTCGTCTCCGGTCGAGGCGAATGTGGGAATGCGATCGCGCTGCTTGCCGCCGAGCAAATCATAGACCGGCACTCCGAGCGCCTTGCCCTTGATGTCGTGAAGGGCGATGTCGATGGCGGAGATCGCCGCCTGCAGAACGCGCCCGCCTTCGAAGTACTGGCTGCGATAAAGCTCTTGCCAGATCCGGCCGATCTGCATGGCGTCGCGGCCGATGAGAAACTCGCGATAGTGCTCGACCGCGCCCGCCACGGCCTTCTCGCGGCCGCTCAAGCCGCTCTCGCCCCAGCCGAAGATGCCCTGGTCGGTCTCGACCTTGACGAGCATCTGGTTACGGATTCCTACCCACACCGGATAGGGCTTGATCGCGGTGATCTTAAGCTTTGTCGTCATCCACGTCCCACACGCATCCGCCTTGTTTCAGTAGGCTTCGAGAGCCATTTCAGTTTCGCCGTCAAACAGGTGCATGCGTTCCTGGTCGAATTCGAGCCAGATCTGCTCATCAGGTTTGACGGCGACGCTGGGGGACACGCTGATGTTGACGATGGCGCCGGAGAGGAACGCTTGCACGAAGGTGACGTCTCCGGTCGGTTCCACCGTATAGGCCTTGGCCGGAATGGCGCCGGGGACGGAGCTCTTGTGCAGCTTGATCGTCGAGTGCCGCGCGCCGAGCACGATCTTGCTGGTGGTCGCGCTCTGCACCTTGCGCGCGTTGCTTTGCGACAGCTCGAGGTTCCAGCCTTCCGCGCTTGTCAGAACGGTGCTGCCGTTTGCCGTCGATGCCTCCAGCGGAATGAGGCTCATCGCCGGGCTGCCGACAAAGCTCGCGACGAACATGTTGACGGGATGGGCGAAAACCTGCGCCGGCGAATCATATTGTTGCAGATACCCGCCGTTCATCACCGCCATCCTGTCGGCCATGGTCACGGCCTCGAGCTGGTCGTGCGTCACATAGATGATCGTCGCCTTGAGGTCCTGATGGAACCGCTTGATCTCGGACCGCATCTGCACGCGCAGCTTTGCGTCGAGGTTGGAGAGCGGTTCGTCCATCAGGAACACTGCCGGATCTCGCACCAGGGCGCGGCCGAGCGCCACGCGCTGCTGTTGCCCGCCCGAGAGCTCGCGCGGCTTGCGCTCGAGCAGCTGCGTCATGTCGAGCACACGCGCCGCTTCCCTCACCTTCCTGTCGATCTCGTCCTTGGGCAGTTTGCGCATCTGCAGCGGGAAGGCGAGATTCATATAGACCGACTTCTGCGGATAGAGCGCGTAGTTCTGGAACACCATCGCGATGTCCCGGTCCTTGGGGTCGAGATCGTTGACCACCCGGTCGCCGATCAGGATGTCGCCAGAGCTGATCGGGATCAGCCCCGCGACGAGATTGAGCGTGGTCGTCTTGCCGCAACCCGAAGGGCCGACGAGCGCGACGAACTCGCCGTCATTGACCGTCAGCGAAACCTCGTTGACGGCCTTGAAGCTGCCATAGGTCTTGACGAGGTCTTTGAGGACCACATGGGCCATCGGCAGCTCCTAGTGCTTCACGGCGCCTTCCGTGAGGGCGCGCACAAAATATCGTTGCAGGAGGAGGAACAGCACCACGACGGGCACGCTCATCATGAAGCTAGCGGCCATCAGGCCCGGAAAGTCCGTCGTGTTCTCCGAGAAGAAGCGCTGGATGCCGACCGGCAGCGTCAGCTGTTCGTTCTTGGAGAGGAAAGTGTAGGCGTAGATGTACTCGTTCCAGGCGCCGATGAAGGAATAGATCGCGGTGGCGATGATGCCCGGCGTCGAGAGCGGCATCACGATCAGGACGAAGGCCTGGAAGCGCGTTGCGCCGTCGATGCGCGCCGCCTGCTCGAGCTGCACCGGGATGTTGTCGTAGAAGCCCTTCAACAGCCAGATCGCCAGCGGCAGGCCGAAGGTGAGGTAGGTGAGAACAAGCGAGCCGTGCGTGTTCACCAGCCCGATCGCGCGCATCAGGATGAAGAGCGGCACGAGGAAGATCACCGCCGGAAACATGTTGCGCAGCAGGACGGCGAAGAACAGGAAGTTCCGGCCCGGGAAGGTGAAGCGCGAGAATGCGTAGGCCGCGGGGACCGCCACGATCACCGAAAGGATGGTGGTGGCGGTCGAGACGATGAGACTGTTCCAGAAGAAGCGCAGGAAATCCTGGCCGACGCTGTTCTGCGGGTCGAGCAGCTTCTGGTAGCTGGCAAGGGTAGGCTGGTCGGGCCACCACTGCGGCGGAAACTGCATCGCCGCGAAGCCGGACTTGATCGAGGTGAGCAACATCCAGATCATTGGCAAGGCGGTGTAAAGCAGCATGAACACCAGGAAGAAACGGCCGCCCCATCGCCACCCATCGATGCGCAGGCGGCGAGCGGACTGGCCTCGTGCGGCGGTCGCGGAAACCGTGCTCATGCGCTGCCATCCTTCCGCTCGTTGCCGCTCAGCGCGCGGACGTAGAAGTAGCCGAGCGTCATCAGGATGATGAACAGAAGCACCGAATAGGCCGATGCCACGCCCCAGCGCTGGCGGCCGAAGGCGAGCTCATAGATGTGGGTGATCCAGATATGCGAAGCGTTCGACGGGCCGCCGCCGGTCATGATCCACGGGATGATGAAGGAGTTGAAGTTGGCGACTGCGAGCAGCAGGATCGTCACCGTCGAGACATTGCGCAAATGCGGGAAGGTGACGTGCCAGAAGCGTTGCCACGCGCTGGCGCCATCGACTTTTGCGGCGCGCAGCAACTGTTCAGGGACTGTCTGGAGGCCGGCCGTCATCATGATCATGGCGAAAGGGAACTCGCGCCAGATGTTGACGACGATCAGCGAGGGCAGCACCGTTGAGACGCTGTCGATGAAGTTCGGCGGCCGGCTGGCCCATCCAAGCTCGACCAGCACCGCGCCGATGATGCCGAAATCCGAATGGTAGATCCACTTCCAGATATAGGAGGCGGCGACGGCGCTGATGACCCAGGGAATGATGAGGATCGCGCGCAGGATGCCGCGACCGATAAAGTCGCGATGGAGCGCCAGCGCGGCGCCGAACCCCAGCACGAAGGAAAAGAAAGTGGATGCGATTGTCCAGATCAGGGTGTTGAAGGTGACCTGCCAGAACACCCCGCTGGTCAAGATGGCCGTGTAGTTGTTGAAACCGACAAAGATCTTGTCGCGGAGTTGCAGGCCGGGCGGGGTGTTGAAGAAGGACAGCTCGATCGTGTAGTAGATCGGATAGGCGATGACGATGAGCATCACGGCGATCGCCGGAAGCACATACGCGTAGTCGGCGCGATGCTCCCAGATCTTGCGGAGCAAGCTGGACCCGGCGGGTTGCAATCTGCGGCGAGCCTCGGCCTTGCCGGTCGCGATCGTCACTGTAGCGCGCCCTTGTTGTTGGGGAAGTATCGGCTGCGCTCGCGGCGCAGCCGATCGGATCGTCGGTCAGGCCCGGATTAGAGCCCGCCTCCCATCAGGTCTTTCACCTTCTTGGCCGCGTCGTCTGCCGCCTGGTCGACGGTCATCGCTCCGGTCAGGGCATTCTGCATCATGTCCGGGACGATGATGTTCATGATTTCGGGCGACTGCGGCAGCGCCGGGAACGGTATGCCGTATGGCAGCATCGAGGTCGTGACATCGAGGAATTTGATGCTGTCCAGACGTTCCTTCATCCATTTGGTCTTGAAGCCGTTGAGGTTGCCCGGGTTCGAGCCGGCGTAAGCCATCTTCAGCGACCATTCGGGGCTCGTCCACATGCAGATGATGGCCTTTGCCGCGGGCTCGTCCACCTTGCCGCCCTCGACATATTCGGGCTTCAGGATGTGGATGTTCGAGCCGCCGAACACGACGGCGCGCTTGCCGTCGGGGCCGGTCGGAATGAGGCCGTAGCGCATGTTGTCGATGACGGTCTGTGCCTTGTCCTTGTCGGTGCCCGTCGCCTTCTTCTGCAGGTCGAGCATGACGTTGTAGTCGGACGGATGCGAGATCATCATGCCGAGCTGGCCGGCGAGGAAAAGCGGCTGGTTGTCGGCCTGCTGATTGGTGAGCGCTGAAACGGGAACCGATTTGTCGCGGACATACATGTCGTAGGAAGCCTGCAGCGCCGCCTTGCTCTGCGGGCTGTTGAGCTCGATGTCCTTGTAGGTCGGGTTCGCAGCCGCTTCGTCGAAAACGCCGCCGCCATAGGCCCACAGCTGCGGCATGAAGCGATAGGGCGTGTTGCCGGCATTCTTGCGCGCCACGAGGCCGTAACCGGCAATGCCGAGCTTGTCGTGGATCTGCTTGGAGTATTTTACGACGTCGTCCCAAGTCGCCGGTGCCTTGTCGGGGTCGAGACCCGCGCGCTTGAAAATGTCGGCGTTCCAGATGAAAGCCATCGTCTCGTTGTTGGTCGGAATGCCGTAGGTCACGCCGTCCCAGGTCACCGCCTTCATGGCGCCCGGCCAGAAATCCTCGGTCGAATAGCCGACATCCTCGGGCTTGAGCGGCTGCAGATAGCCCTTGGAGGCGAACTCGGTGCCGCCCAGTATCTGCAGGCGGACCGCCATCGGCGCCGCGTTGCCGAGCAGCGCCGTGCGGAACTTGTCGAGAAGGTCGTTGTAGGTGAGGGCCTCTTCCTCGAGCTGAATGTTCGGATAGGTCTTGCGGAAGGTCTCGAAGAAATCCTTGTAGTATTGGCGCAGCAGATCCGGGTCGCCCTCGAACACGCCCTGATACCAGAACGTCAGTCGCCCCTTGTAGTCGAGCGGGGTGACCTTGGCGCAATCGCCCGCCGTATCAAAATCCTGCGTGCCGGCGATCGAGCGCACATATTCCGGCGACCATTTGCTCAGATCGACCGGCGGCGCGGCAAGCGCAGGCGCCGACATCAGCGATATCGTCAAAGCAGTGGAGACAGCGCCGCGCAGGACGGCACCGCCGACTGTGATCCTCCTCATAGGTCTCCTCCAGGTTCTCCCATGCCGCTCTGCGTCGAGGCAAGCGGTCCTTGGTCGTTTCGATCGCCGGGATGTTCCTCCGCCCTAATGTATCCCTTCGATCACTTTGTACGTTTTCAGATCACAGATTACCTGTCAACGCGAAGAATCGTACATTGTTTTGTCAGAGCCGAGCGTGATATAGGGCGGAGGGTGTATTGACTTGGGGGACTTGGCCTTGGGCGAAACGAGCGATTTCAAAGCGGAGCCACCTGCGGGGATCGACCCGATCGGGGCTTCCAGCGAGGGCGCCTCGCTTTATGAGCTGATCAGGGAGGATATCATCGAAGGACGGCTGGCCGCCAACGAACGGCTCGTTGTCGCCGATCTTGCGCGGCGTCACGGCACCTCGACAAACCCCGTGCGCGAGGCCCTGCAACTGCTGCGTGGAGAAGGCTTCGTCACCTTTCTTCCCAATCGCGGGGCGCGCGTACGGCCCATAGATCAGGATTTTGTCCGCGATATCTACGAGATCGGCGTTCTGATCGAACCCGCCCTGACGCGCTGGTTTGTAGGCATGGCGACCGACGAGGACATCGCCGAACTCGAACGGCTCCAGGGGTTGATCGAGGAGAACAACTTTGCCGATACCTTCAGGCACAGTGAGTTGGATACTGCCTTCCACACGGTGATGTACCAGCGTCACTATAACCGCCACGCCGCCGAGCTCTGGTGGAAGCATCGCGAGGTGCTGCGGGCCGTGAGCCGCCGTTTCAATTTCACGCTTGCCCGTCGCGCCGCGATCATCCGCGAGCACCGCGAACTCATCGCGCTCGTGAAATCGGGAGACGCCGACAAGGCGGCCGAACTCATTGCTCGCCATGTCGAGGGCTCCGGCCGGCATGTCCTCGAACACATGCGCGCGCGCAGCGCTGCCCGGGCAGGTTAGCGCAACAGCATCAGCGTGGCCGTTTCAGAAAGGATAGTTGAGATGAAAATCACAGGCGTTCGGCCGTGGCTGATCAAGTCCGACGCTTCCTACTGGGGAGAGTACCTGTTCGTCGAAGTGACGACGGACGAGGGGGTGAGCGGGTGGGGCGAGATCACGACCACGACGAAGCTCGCCAACCGCGCGCTGTGCACGATCCTGAGACAGATCGGCGCCGCCGTGACAGGCGAGGATCCGGCGCGCATCGAGCACCTGTGGCACAGGGTTTTCCGCAGCTTCACCTATATGGGCAGCCGCGGCGCCGCCGTGGAATGCGTGAGCGCAATTGACATCGCGCTTTGGGACATTCGCGGCAAAGTTCTCGGCAAGCCGATCTACGAATTGCTGGGCGGACCGGTGCGCGACGAAATCTCGCTTTACACCCATCCGAACCAGGCCAAATTCACCAGCAAGGAGGCCGTGGTCCGCGAAATTCGCGACATCGTGGAGTCCGGTCACACCGGGCTCAAATTCGACCCGTTTCCCCATCAGGGTCCCAGCGTCGATGGCGTGGCCCGTGAGAGGCGGGACGGCTATCTCGATGGCGGCATGACCCGCAGGGACGAGCGTGAAGCCGCCGAACTGACGGCGCTGATCCGTGAGACGGCGGGTCCCGATGTCGACATCCTCATCGATGCGCATGGGCGCTTCGACGTTCCCACCGCCATCCGCCTCTGTCGCTGCCTCGAGGAAGCCGGCCAGATCGACTGGTTCGAGGAACCGTGCCCGCCCGAGAGCCTCAACGCCCTCAAGCAGGTGCGCGACAAGGTCAGCGCCGCCATCTCATGGGGCGAGCGCGGCCACACCAAATGGGATTTCGTGCCGGTGCTCGAGAATAAGCTCGCCGACTACATCATGCCCGACGTCACCTGGACTGGAGGCATCACCGAGCTCAAAAAGATCTCAGCCCTGTGCGAAGCCTATTACGTCCCAGTCTCGCCGCATGATGCCGCCGGACCGATCAACGTGGTCGCGGGAGCGCAGGTGATGATGACCGTTCCCAACTTCTACAAGCTCGAAACGTCGGCGTGGGACCTCTCCAAATACGATCACCTGATCGACAACCCGCTCGACATTTCGAACGGCAACCTCAAGCTGACGTCGAAGCCTGGTCTCGGCGTCGAGATGAACCGCGACTACCTGCAGGCCCACGAGATCGAGCTGGGGTAGCATTCCTCCGCGCCGGCTCAGCATCAGGGGCGACAATCCCCGCCAAACAGAACGAGGATAGGCCATGCCAAAAACGGGTGGAGCCGATGAGGCTCTCAATCGGGTCAACGCGAATTCCAGGCCGTCCGAGCTTCGCATCACCGATATGCGGGTGGCCGAAATCGTCGGCGCGCCGTTCACCTCGGCGCTGCTCAAGATTTATACCAACCAAGGCATTGTCGGGCTTGGCGAGGTTCGTGACGGAGCCAGCGCCACTTACGCACTGATGCTGAAAAGCCGGCTGCTTGGCGAGAACCCTTGCGACATTGATCGCCTGTTTCGCCGCATCAAGCAGTTCGGCGGCCACGGCCGGCAAGGCGGCGGCGTCTCGGCGGCCGAGATCGCGCTCTGGGACCTCGCCGGCAAGGCCTATGGCGTGCCGATCTACCAGATGCTCGGCGGCAAGTTTCGCGATCAGGTGCGTGTCTATTGCGATACGGATGCGGAGAAGCCGAGCGGCACGGAGACCGGCAAGCGCCTCAAGGCGCGCATGGAGCGCGGCTTCACCTTCCTCAAGATGGACCTGGGCCTGATGCAGATCGCCCACATCCCGGGCGCGGTGACGGCGCCCGCCGGCGCGCTCGAAGGGTTTCGCGCCAATCCACGCGGCCGCAGCGGCACGCTCGAGGAGCGCAAGGCCCGCAACCTCGCCTACGATGCGCAGAACGTGCAGCATCCGTTCACGGGCCTGCATTTCACCGAGAAGGGTATCGACCTGCTCGAGCAGTATATCCATGAGGTTCGCGAGGTCATCGGTTACGAGATACCTTTGGCCATCGACCATGTCGGCCACATCTCGCTGCAGGACGGCATACGCCTGTCGCGCCGTATCGAGAAATACGTCCCTGCCTGGCTCGAGGATGTGATCCCGTGGCAGTACACCGAGCAATACCGGCAACTGCAGCAGGCCACCACGGTGCCGATCTGCACCGGCGAGGACATCTACCTCAAGGAGGGCTTCGAGCCTCTGCTGAGGAGCGGCGGTGTCTCCATTATCCATCCGGACCTTCTCACCAGCGGCGGCATCCTCGAGACCAAGAAGATCGGCGACATGGCGCAGGACCAGGGCGTCGCGATGGCGATCCACATGGCCGAAAGCCCGATCGCCGCGATGGCCGCGGCGCATGTCGCGACCGCGACCGAAAACTTCATGGCGCTCGAATATCACTCCGCCGATGTCGACTGGTGGGACGATATCGTCACGGGCCTTCCCAAGCCGCTTGTGAAGGATGGCTTCGTAACCGTTCCGGACAAACCGGGGCTGGGCATAGACGATGTGGTCGACGAGGTGATCGGCCGGCATCTGCAGCCCGGTGTCACGGGGATATGGCAATCCACCGAGCATTGGGACAATGAATATAGCTGGGACCGGACCTGGAGTTAGCCCGGACCCCCTGTCCTCATTCCCCCAGGTTCACACGACCAACGACCGACCATTCATGTCGATCTCCACCAAGGTGAGGCGAAGAAAGAAACGGACGAAACCATGATCTACGAACAGCGTATCTATGACTGTCTGCCGGGCAGGCTGCCGGCTTTGCTCAAGCGCTTTTCCGACCAAACGCTGGCCATCTGGGAGAGGCATGGCATCCGCCAAGCCGGGTTTTTCACCACGGCGATCGGCGAAAACAACAATCGCCTCACCTATTTCCTCGCCTGGGAATCGCTGGCCGAGCGTGAGGTGAAATGGGCGGCTTTCGTCGCCGATCCGGTATGGCGCAGAGCCCGGGATGAGTCTGAGCGCGACGGGCAGATCGTTGCCAATATCAGCAGCCAGCTGCTCACGCCGACAGCTTTCTCGTCCGTGAAATAGGGCTGCGCCATGAAGATCACCGACCTGCGTTGCGCCGTCATCGGCAAGCATCCCATCATTCGCATCGTGACCGACGAGGGTCTTTATGGCCTCGGCGAAGTCGAGTTCACAAAGACCTATCTCAAGCCGTTCGTGCTGCATTTCCGCGAGGCGCTGATCGGCGAGGACCCGACCGATGTCGAGCGAGTGATGCTGAAGATCCGCCAGCGCGGCTCGTTCAAGCCCTATGGCGCGGCGGTAAGCGCCATCGAGCATGCGCTGTGGGACATCGCCGGCAAGGCCGCGGGCGTGCCGGTCTACAAGCTGCTCGGCGGCAAGGTGCGCGACAAGGTGCGCGTCTACAACGGCTCGATCCGCCGCAAGCGCACGGGCGACCGGCCGGAGGACTATGCCGCCGACGTCAAATGGATGATGGAGCAGCCGCAGAACTTCTTCATGGTCAAGCAGGGCATCTCGTTCCACTCCAACATGAAGGACACAGTCGAGGGCTTCCATTACGGGGTGACGCTAAAGAAGGCCGGCTATCACGGCGCCATGGATCAAGGCGTGATCAGCGAGCGCGGTTTCAATCACATGCTCGACTGCGTGATCGCGATGAAGGAAGTGCTTGGCGACAAGGTCAGCCTGGCGCTCGACTGCGGCCCGGGCTGGATGCTGCCCGACGCGATCAAATTCGCCCGCGCCGTCGAGAAGTACAATTTGATGTGGCTGGAGGACATGCTGACCGGCGACTATGTGCCCTGGGTCAATCCGCAGGCCTATCGGGAGCTGACGACCTCCACCTCGACGCCGATCCATACCGGCGAGCAGATCTACCTGCGGCACAATTTCAAGGAGCTGATCGAGACCCAGGCGGTGCGCGTCATCGGCCCCGATCCAGCCGATATAGGCGGCATCGCCGAGCTCAAATGGGTTGCCGAGCACGCCTACATGCACTCGATCCTGATGGCGCCGCACGGCACCGCCAACGGCCTGCTCGGCCTTGGCGCGCTGATCAATGTCTGCGCCACCTTGCCCGCCAACTACATCGCCTTCGAATATCCGAGCGCCTCCGACCCGTGGTGGGAAGACTTGGTGATCGGCCTGCCGCAGCAGATCGTGAAGGACAGCATGGTGGACCTGCTGGAAGCACCGGGGCTGGGCCTCGACATCGACGCCGAAGCGGCCAGGAAATATCTGAGCGAAGAGGACAGGGGCTTCTTCGATCGCTGAAGCTGCCCGTCAGCGCATCAACCGGGTCGCTGTGTCCGCCAGTCATGCTCTTGCCGGAACCCAAGGACGTCGCGCAGCTTCCGATTTGAGATCGGTCCCTCGAACCCGTCCATGGCACGCGTGACTGGTGTGTTGGGTGCATGCTTGCTAAGAAATTCCGCTGTCGGTAGCTCGGCCACGATGTTGTCGTTGACGGCATTGAATATCTGGAACCCAAGGCCGTCCTTCTCGACGCACAGGTCGACGATCTGACCCAGGTCGCGCGCGTCCATATAGGTCCAGGCGTCGCGCCGCCGTTTCGAGGGATCGGCCAGGAATTCCGGAAAGCGGGCATAATCCTGCGGTTCGACGACGCCGCCGATCCTGAGCACGTAGATGTCGGCTCCTGTGCGGGAGGCGAAAGAACGCGCGATCTTCTCGCCCAGTACCTTGGAAAGGCCGTAGCTGTCGGTCGGATCGACGTCGTAATCCTCATCCACCGGAAACGACGTGAAGTCGCGGACGCCTTCGGCAAAGCACACGCCATAGACCGTTTCGCTGGAGGCGGTGACAATCTTGCGAATGCCTAGCTTAGTGGCGGCCTCAATCACATTGTAGGTCGACTGCACATTGGCGGCGAACATGGCGTTGTCGGGTCGCAGGAAGATCCGCGGCAGCGCGGCGAAATGGACCACGGCGTCGACTGGGCCTCGGCCCTTGCCGCCGAAATACTCGCTGAAGCCGAAATGCAGCGTCAGCGCATTATAGGTTTCACCGGCGTCGGCAAGGTTGGTGATGACGGTGTCGACACTTGGCACATCGAGCGGCGCCAGATCGAGGTTGAGCACCTGATGCCCGCGTTTCAGCAGATAGGGTATGACGTGGCGGCCGATCTTGCCGCTGCCGCCAGTGAAAACGATGCGCTTGCCCATGGCTTCCTCACAACGGATCGGTCTGATCGAATAGCGGCATCCGGCCGCCCGAGCCCCCGCAATGCGCTACTCAAAAATGCCGTAGCCAGGGACGGCGTGTTTGCGGACGCCATCCATGTCGAGCTCGACGCCGATGCCCGGTATGTCCGACACCACGATGTGGCCATCCTCAACGATCGACCTCGCGCCATTCGAGAGGCGGACATAGCTGTCCCAGGCTTCGCGCTCCTCGAGCGCGTGCCACTCCAGCACGAGGAAGTTCGGCACGCTGGCGCAGACATGGCAAGTCGCCATCGTGCCGAGCGGCGTCGACACCAGATGCGGCGCGAAGGGCACGTAGTACATCTCGGCGAGATTGGCGATCTTGCGGCTTTCGGCAAGGCCTCCGCATTTCGGTACGTCGGGCATGACGACGTCGGCGCCGTAATTCTGGAACAGCTCGCGGAAGCCCCAGCGCAGATAGAGGTTTTCACCGACGCAGATCGGCGTCTTGGTCCGCATACGGATCTGCTTCAGGGCCTCGACGTTTTCTGCCGGGATCGGCTCTTCGAGCCAGAGAAGGTTGAAGCGCTCCATTTCGGCCGCTATGCGGCTGGCGCTGAGCGCGTCGTATCGCGCATGCAGGTCGATGCAGAGATCGATGTCGGGGCCGACCGCATCGCGCACAGCGGCGACGCGCTCGATCATGAAGCGGAGCTCAGCGCCGTTTATAGTGTGGTTGACTGCATCGAACTTCGCCGGGTGGCGCAGATTGTCGATGTCGAATTTCAGCGCCGTGAAACCTTCCGCCACCATGCGGCGCGCGCGGGCGGCGCAGCCCTGCGGCGATCCGGATTGGTCGTCGCCGTCGCCACAATCGGCATAGAGCCTTATGCGGTCGCGGAACTTGCCGCCGAACATGCGATAGAGGGGCTGGCCGGCGGCTTTCGCCGCCACGTCCCACAGCGCCATTTCGAGCCCGGTGAGCGCGATGAGAAAGACGCCGGCCTGGGCGCCGGAGAAGACATGATCTCGGCGGATCTTGTCCCAGCAATATTCGACATTGCGCGGATCCTGGCCGATCAGCTCCGACTTCAGCTCCGAGATGAGCCCTACGATGGCCGCCGCGCCGGCATCGGGATTGGCTTCGCCATAGCCGGAGATGCCGGCGTCCGTATCGATCCGGATCAGGGTCGCCTTGCCGTGATAGGCGACGACCGCCGTCTTGATATCCACGATCTTCATCGGATCCTTCTCCCCGTGATGGCGCCGCGCTCAAAAACGCAGAATTTCGATCGAAAGCCAACTTGTCTAATAAGCATACAAGATTAGGCAGCGGGGCGTAAACCCCCTTTGACTGATTTTGCATACAGGTGCATTCAAGGCGTTGTTATCCATTGAATTAATTGATAAATTCGACGTTTTCGATCGAGAGTCGTTAATGCCCAAGAATATACTTGTTAGACGAGTATATAAGCGTATAAATTGGATTGCATCGGGGCGGAAGCCCGTGAGCGCTATCAATCAGGAGGAACAGAATGCAACAGCGACAGCTGGGATCGTCGCCGATCAAGGTATCGGAGATCGGCCTCGGGACTTGGGGCATGTCGGGTGCGTTTTGGGGCGCGGCTGACGACGAGGAATCAGTCAGGGTGATCAGGCGCGCATTCGAGCTTGGCATCACGCTGATCGACACGGCCGAAGCTTATGGACACGGCCATGCCGAGGAGGTCGTCGGTCAGGCGCTGGCCGGTCGCCGGGAGAAGGCTGTCATCGCGACCAAGGTCGCGCCCAATCACCTCGAACCCGCCGCGATAGAGGCAGCACTCGACGGTTCGCTGAAGCGCATGCGGACCGATCATGTCGACGTCTATTTCGTCCACTGGCCGAACTCGGATTTTCCGATCGGCCCGACCATGGAAATGATGGAGCGGCTGCGTTCGTCAGGGCGGATCAAGGCAGTCGGCGTCTCGAATTTCAGCATCGCCGACATGGACAGCGCCCGTCAGCACGGCGTCATCGACGTGCTGCAGCCGCCCTACAACATGCTGTGGCGCGAGGTGGAAGCCGAGACGCTGCCCTATTGCCGCAAGCACAATATCGGCGTCATGCCTTATAGCGGTCTGGCGCAGGGACTGCTCACCGGCACATTGTCGCCGGACACCAAATTCGTCGAGGGTGATGAGCGGCGCACGACGGTGCTGTTCCAGCCGGGCACCTATGAGCGGGCGGTGAACGCCGTCGATTTGCTCAAGCCGATCGCGGCGCGCTACGGCAAGACGGTTCCGCAGCTTGCGATCCAGTGGCTCACCAGCAGGCCAGGCGTCAGCTCGCCGCTGGTCGGTGCCCGCACCGTCAAGGAGCTGGAAGAAAACGTCGATAGCGTGGGCTGGGTGATTTCCGGGGCGGACATTGCCGCCATCGACAGGATCACCGAGCCGGTCTGGGCGGAAATCAAGGACAAGGGCGACATGTTCGGCTTTCGCGCCCGACAGCGCCAGGAACAACAAGCAAAAAGAGCCTAGAAAGGGACCCTTCCTGGATTGTTCCAAATCCACCCGTGTCCTCCCGACACGCTGTGGCGCGGCCAGCGCAAATGCTGGCTGCGTCACTCCTTCACCGAGGCAAGCCGACGGCGGTGGTTTTCTTGAGGTGCCGGCGCATCGCTTCTTCCGCCCGCTTTTCGTCGCGGGCCACGAGCGCGTCGTAGATTGCCCTGTGCATGTCGGTAGCGGAGGGCAGCGCATGCGGCATCTGGTTGCTGATGCGTCTGCTCGCCATCTGCCACCACCGAGACGAATACATGAAGCGGTCGAGAATCCTGTTCTGCGCCGCCCGGCAAATCTCCATGTGGAAATCCAGGTCGAGTTTCAGATAGGCGTCCGGATTGTCCTCGCTTGCCGACATCGCCGCCAGCAAGGTGCCAAGACGCTCCAGCTTTTCCTTGGTCATATGCTTGGCCGCGATGGCGGCGATGGCCGGTTCGATGATTATCCGCGTCGCATGCGCTTCAGCCAGGATCTCGCGCATCTGCTCGGGCGGCAGCCAGTCGATGAGCAATGGGCTGAGGTAATCCCACTCTTCGGCGGGACGCAGCACCACGCGCCGTCCCTGCGCGATCTCGATCATATCGAGGGACGCAAGGATCTTCAGCGCCTCTCGCGCGACCGCACGCGAGACCCCGAACTCCTGGAGGATCTGCTGTTCCGATGGCCCCTGGCCGCCCGCGACACCGCTGCCGGCGATGCGACGCGCAAGCACGCCCGCCACTTGCTTGGGCAAAGTTTGAAGCTTGACCTCAACGGTATCCATCATTAACATCCACTTGTCTGATAAGCTTATAGGCTGATAGCTAGATATGCAGTCAACTTATCTCATATTTGCTCACTAGCCTATAGCTCGGCCTGCGGGAAGGGCGGATCGAGCGGTGTCCAGCCGCCGCGCTCCGATTGCCGTCGTTCGAGATCAGGATCGATACGCCTTCGCCACCACGCCAAGCGTGTTGGCGCATAAGTGCCGATTGCCCGGCGGGTTCGCAAGCATCATCCGGGAAGTAATCCAGGCAGTCTCGCGGCGGGAGGAGCAAGCCGCGAGTATTTGCCGAGGCTCAAAGTCTTCGGCCGTCGCTGGACGGGCCGAGGAACTAACCAAGGAGGAGATTGTGATGTCCGGAAACTTATCGAGACGCAAATTCCTGGCCGCGAGCGCGGCCGTGACCGCAGGCTCCATCGCCGCGCCATGGATCGCCAGGGCTCAGACGAACGAAATCACCGCATTGCTGATCACCGGCGGCCCGCTCTATCCCAAATACTGGGAGAAGATCGTTCAGGATTTCACCGCCAAGACCGGCATCAAGGTTCGCTACGACCTCCTGGAATTCACCCCTTTGACGGCGAAGGTGGTCACGCTGAGCGCGGCACGGTCGAGCCAGTACGACGTCTACAGCACCCACACGGCGCAGATAGACTCCTACTTCAACCATTTCGCGCCACTGAACAGCTATTTCAGCGACTCCGAACTGGCGGAATTCTATCCCGTTGCGGTCAAATATCTGCGCGATCCCAAGACTGGCAATCTGGCGGCAATCCCGCGCAACATGGATGCGCGCGTTCAGTATTACCGCAGCGACATCTACCAAGAGAAGGGCCTGAAGCCGGCCGAGACCTGGGAAGAACTCGTCGACGTCGGCCTGAAACTCACGGGCAACGGTCACTACGGTCTTGTCGTGCCGGGGCAGGGCGACCCCGCGCAACGCACCTTCAGCGACCTGCTTTGGCAAGCTGGAGGCGACTGGGTCGACCAGGCCAACAAGCCGGCCTTCAATTCCGAAGCCGGCATCAGGGCGCTCACCTTCTATCGCGATCTGATCCAGAAGCACAAAATCGTGCCGTCCGACGCCGTCGGCTATCAATGGAACGAGAACTCGACCGAATTCTCGTCCGGTACGGTCTATGCCAATTTCGATTGGCCGGGCGCCTTCGCCACCCTGTCCAATCCGGAAACCTCGCGTATCGTCGGCAAATGGTCGACAGCTCCCTACGTGCGGGACAAAGCAGCGATCTCATGCGCCATCTCCCATGCCATGGCGCTCAATGGCCAATCCGGCCGCAAGGAAGCCGCCGTCGAGTTCATCAAATACACGGTCGGCGCGGATGCCCAGCGGCTGCAGTTCGAACAGTTCACCAACTTTCCGAGCAGCCAGGCGATAGCCAAGGAAGTGATCGCCGCGGCGAAGGGGCCGCAGGCCACATGGCTGCGGCAGCTCGAGACGACGATCGCCAACGGCAAGGAATGGCCCAAGCTTGCCGGGTTCTCAAAGGTCTGCACCTTGATGTTCTCGGCCATCGAGCAAGCCTTATCCGACCAGGTTTCGCCCGCCGACTCGCTCAATCAGGCGGCGACCGAAGCGGAAGAGATCATGCGTCGGGCCGGAGCTTACGACTGAGAATGTCGGCCGTCGCGCAGCACCAGGCGCCAGGGCGCCGGAGACGTTCGCCGCTGCCTTACACCTGGCAGAGAGGCTACCTCCTGGCCAGCCCGGCGCTTCTCGTCATGCTGGCCATCCTCGTCTATCCGCTCGGATACTCCTTCATCATGAGTTTCTTCCGGTGGGATCTGAGCGGCTCGGCGCCATTCATCGGGACCGGAAACTATAGCGACGAACTTTTCGGCCGCCAGTTCAATCAGGCGCTGCGAAACCAGACGATTTTCAGCGTCGTTTCCATCACGATCGAAGTGGTGGCCGGCATGGCGATCGCCGTTCTGGTCAACGGCAAACTGCGCGGCATGCGCCTTGCGCGCACGTTGCTCCTGGTCCCGCCGATGATCGCGCCCGCCGTCGTCGGCCTGAACTTCCGCTGGCTGTTCAACACCCAGTACGGCTTGGTCGACGCGTTGCTGCGCATGTTCAACTTGCCGGACATTCCGTGGCTCAACCACCCGGCCTGGGCGCTCGTCTCGGTGATCGTCGCCGATGTCTGGCAGAACACGCCGCTGATGGTGCTCCTGTTCCTTGCCGGCCTGCAATCCTTGCCGCAGGAGCCGCTCGAGGCGGCCACCGTGGACGGCGCCACGCCATGGCAGCGCTTCTGGCACATCGTGCTGCCGCTGATGCGTCCGGTCATCATGATCGCGCTGATGCTGCGCATCATCGACACGTTCCGAACGTTCGACGTCGTCTGGCTGATGACGCAAGGCGGACCGGGCGGCGCCACCAACCTGCTGACCGTCTATTCCTACCTGCTGGCGTTTCAGGCGGTGGATTTCGGACACGCGGCCGCGGTCTCCTACATCGCGCTGGGCATGTCGCTGTTCGTGCTCGGCCTGCTCTACGGAGTGCCGTGGCTGATTGCGAAACGGAGGGCGATATGACCGAAGCCGTCATCGTCGGCGCACGTTCCATGCCAAAGCGCCGGCGCCGCCGGTTCACGGCGGGGATCGCCGGTCAGTATTTGGCGCTGGCCCTGACGGTCGCGCTCACCGTCTTTCCGCTGGTGTGGCTGTTCTTGACGTCGATCCGCAGCTCGGCCGACATTTTCTCGGTTCCGGTGCACATCATCCCCGAGACAGCGACGCTGACGCAGTATGTCTCGGTCTTTGCCCAGTACGACACGATGGGGTATGTCTGGAATACCGTCATCGTGTCGGTGGCGACGGTCGTCCTCGTGCATCTGCTGGCTATTCCCTGCGCCTATGCGCTGTCACGCTTCAGGATGCCGGGCGCCATGCTGATCTTCGGGCTGCTTTTGATCATGCGCATGATCCCGGTCATCGCGCTTGCCATACCGCTGTTCGCAGTGTTTGCCGCCCTGGGCCTGCTCGACACAGTCTGGGCGCTGATCTTGAGCCATACGGCAGCCAAACTGCCTGTCGCCATCTGGCTGCTTCTGGGCTTCATCCAGGATGTGCCGAAGGAGATCGAAGAGGCTGCCCAGTCGGACGGCGCCGGCACCGTGCGCACGCTGGTCCAGATCGTGGCGCCGCTGATTGCGCCCGGCATCGGCGCCAGCGCCGTCATCACCTTCCTCTTCACCTGGAACGACCTCCTGCTTGCCTTGACCCTGACCTCGAGCAAGGCCGCGCAGACGCTGCCGGTCGGGCTCACCAATTTCGTCTCCCAGTTCGGCATCGACTGGGGCGCCATGTCGGCCGCCGGCGTGCTCATGGTCATCCCGACTTTGGTGTTCGTCTGGTTTGCCCAGGGGCTGCTGGTCAAAGGCCTTACGACCGGCGCGGTTCGCGGCTGAATGGCGTACATGCGTCAGAGGCGATCAACGCCTTCGACGGTTGAACGCAACAGATTGTGAAGGATCGATGAGGCTGGCGCCTCACCGCAGATTGGAGGAAACGCGATGGAAGCTGATCAGGTACCGGCGATATCGGACATTTCGCGGCCGCCGCGAGAGCTGGTCGACGCGCTTGCGGCCATCGGTTCGGCGACGCTGGCCAGCGAGCTTTACCACAAGATGGGCATTCGCGATCCGCAGATCCGTGGGCCGCGTCCTTTGCGGTCTGGCAGCACGGCAGCGGGGCCGGCCCTTACGCTCCAGTGCATGCCGAAGCGCGAGGATCTGTACAACGAAACGGAGTATGAGGAACCGGAGCGGCAACTACACCGACACGTGCTCTATCCCACACAGCCTGGCGACATGGTGGTGGTCGATGCCCGCGGCGATCTGGGCAGCGGCATCTTCGGCGAGATGATGCTGACCTATTTCGCCGGGCGCGGCGGCGCCGGCGTCGTCGTCGACGGCTGCATTCGGGATTCCGCTCAGGCGGCGGCGCTCGATGTCGGCATCTGGGTGAGGGGCGTCACGCCGAACTTTCATGCCCAGACCAACATCGTCCCCTTTGCAGTCAACGTTCCGATCGCCTGCTCGAACGTGCTGGTCATCCCCGGCGACATCATCGTCGCCGACGACGATGGCGTGGTTGTCGTGCCGGTCGCCCTTCCCCCCCGACTGGTGGAACTCGCCGGCGCGCATATCGAGTGGGAAGAGTTTTCACGCACGCGGCTCGCGAAGGGCGGCGACCTGCGGAAATACTATCCGCTGAGCCCCGAAGGCGAGGCCGAATACCGCGCATGGCGGCAGGCTCAACGAAAATGAGCCGTGCCGGTACGGGAGAAAAATAGGTGTCTGCAATCGAGATAGAACAGCTCGGCAAGAGCTTCGGCGCGGTGGAAGTTCTGCGCGACGTCGACATCGAAATCGCCAGCGGCGAGTTCGTCGTCCTGGTCGGTCCGTCAGGCTGCGGCAAGTCAACGCTGCTGCGCATAATCGCGGGGCTCGAAGAGCATACGACGGGCGAGATCCGTATTGGCGGGCGCGTCGTCGACGAGATGCCGGCCAAGTCGCGCGACATAGCCATGGTATTCCAAAGCTATGCGCTCTACCCGCATATGAGCGTGGCGGACAATATGAGCTTCGCGCTCCGGCTGGCCAAAGTTCCTCGGGGAGAGATCGTCTCCAGGGTGAAGGCCGCGGCCGAAATCCTCGGTCTGCAGGACCTGCTCGGCCGCATGCCGCGTCAACTGTCCGGCGGCCAGCGCCAACGTGTCGCCATGGGCCGCGCCATCGTGCGCGATCCCTCGGCCTTCCTGTTCGACGAGCCGCTCAGCAATCTCGACGCGAAGCTGCGCGTGAAGATGCGTGCCGAGATCAAGAAGCTGCACCAACGGCTAGGACGGACCAGCATCTACGTCACGCATGACCAGACCGAAGCGATGACGCTCGCCGACCGGATCGTGGTCCTGAACAAAGGCCGCATAGAACAGGTCGGCACCCCCACCGAGCTCTACGAGAACCCGGCCAATCTGTTCGTCGCAGGCTTCATCGGCTCTCCGGAAATGAACCTGATCGGGGGTCGCATCCAGAGCGGTGCATTCATCGCTCAGCAGGGCCTACGCTTGCCCTTGCCGCAGGAGACGGGAGTGGGGGACAGGCAAGGCGTGGTCTACGGGATCCGTCCTCAGCACATCGCTATCGGTGGCAGCCACGCAAAGGCGAAAGTCCAAGTGGTCGAGCCGACCGGTGACGCGCAGGAAATCACCTTGACCGCTGATGGCGTCGACCTGATGGTGGAGGTCCGGGACCGACCACCCTTCAAACCGGATCAGGAGGTGAATCTGGAGATTGCCATGCATAAGGTGCATCTGTTCGACGCAGAGACCCGTATGAGGATAAACTAAGGGAGCCTGCTCTCTCGGAGCCGCCTCCAAAAAGGGGTTAAGCGGCTTTCATCGCGTTGCAGATTTCTTCGACCAGCATAGCGGCCGAAATCGAGCCCGGGTCCGGGTGGCCCAGAGAACGCTCGCCGAGACGTGCGGCGCGGCCGACGGTTGCAACCATGTTGCGTGTCGCTTCTGCTCCCTGCCGGGCAGCCGCGATTATGGTATCGGCATTCTGACCATCGAGTGCGGCATCGGCGGCCGGTCCCCAGGCATCGAGCATCGTCTTCTGGCCGGGTTCCACCTTGCCACGCTGCACGATGCCATCGCGCATAGCCGCAATGACGGTTCGCAACTCTGTTCTGGGCATCGATCCGCGCGGGCCCGCGGCCTTGCCGGCGCGCAGAAGGGCGGTTGCATAGAGTGGTCCGGACGAGGCGCCGACCGCGTTGAGAAAACCTTTGGCGGCGGCATTGAAGACATCCTGCAACGTGTCCTCGGCGGCCTGGGCCGCATCGGCCGCGGCCTTCATGCCTTGTTCCATGGCGATGCCATGGTCGGCGTCCCCGATTGCCCCGTCAAGCACGCAGAGCCTGTCGCGCTCAGCCGCCATCCGCGCGGAAAAGGCGCCGAAAAGGGCTTTCAAATCCCCGGTGGTAAACTCCATCGCGTTCAGCTCCGGAACATGGCGCAGTCGCAGGGGTGGTCGATCATGCGCTGCAATTCGTCGTCGAGATGCATGATGGTGATCGAGGCTCCGGCCATGTCGAGCGACGTGCAGTAGGGCCCGACCAGCGTCTTGTGGACGACCAGCCCGGCAGCCTTCAGGCGTTCCGCGATGCGCGCGTTCAGGATGTAAAGCTCCATCAGCGGCGTCGCACCGAGCGAGTTGACCAGCACCGCGACGCGCTCGCTGGCCGGCGCTTTCATTTCCGCTAGGATCGCGTCCATGATTTCGTCAGCGACGTCGTTGGCCGAACGCAACGTCCCGCGCCGCACGCCGGGCTCGCCGTGGATGCCCATGCCGATCTCCATCTCGCCAACGGGCAGATCGAAGCTTGGCTTCCGCGTTTGTGGCAGAGAACACGACGAGAGCGCCACGCCCATGGTGAAGGTGCGGTCGTTGGCGTGACGGGCGATCCGCTCCACCTCGTCCAGCGGCATCATCATGTCGGCGGCGGCACCGGCGGCTTTGAAGATGAACACGTTGCCGGCCACGCCGCGGCGCTTTTGCCGTTGATCGAGCGGCGCCGATGCGATGTCGTCGGTGGTCAGCACCGTGCGCGCCTCGATGCCTTCCATCTCCAAAAGCTCGGCCGCCATGTCGAAGTTCATCACGTCGCCGGCATAGTTGCCATACATGAACAGGACGCCCGCGTCGCCGCTGGCGGCCATCGCCGCGTCGACTGCCGGCTGCGGAGGGGGCGACGCGAAGACGTTGCCGATCGCGGCGGCATCCGCCAGTCCCTTGCCGACATAGCCCAGGAAGGTCGGCTCATGGCCTGAGCCGCCGCCGATCACCAGTGCGACTTTGCCGGCCCGCGGGCCATTCTTGGCAACGACCGCGCGCGGGGCGTTGTCAGGGCGCCAGAGATGCTCGGGATGCGCGGCCATGATACCGACCAGCATTTCGTCCACGGCCGCATTGCCGTCGTTGATCAGCTTCTGCGTCAGGCTCATTCGGGTCTCCCTGTATCATCTCCGATCTTGAGACTAGAGTGTTTCGCGACGGCGGGGAAACGGTCTTCTTCTGGTCCAACCAAGGTCGCGAAGCATGAAGTCGCGAAGCCTCAGCGAGCGTTGTACTTTGCGTCGATCTGGTCGATAGCGGCAACATTGCCGGCCGACCGCCCCTGCGGATCGAATGTCTCCTTTAAGAAGGCATCGGCGATCGACTTCGCCAGTTCCGTGCCGATGACGCGCGCACCCATGGTGATGATCTGGGCATTGTTCGACAGCGCGGCGCGTTCGGCCGAATACGTATCGTGGGTCAGCGCCGCGCGGATGCCCGGCACCTTGTTGGCCGAGATGCAGACGCCGATGCCGGTGCCGCAGATCAGGATAGCCCGGTCATATTTGCCGGCCAGCACATCGCTCGCGACCCGGTCTGACAGGTTGGCGTAGAATGGATCGGCGCCGGCCTCGGTGCGCGACACCTCCGACACGTCGTGCCTGTCCTTCAGGTAATCCGCGAGAACCTTGGCCAGGCCTTCGCCGGCGCTGTCGCCTGCAACCGCGAGCTTCATGATCGTCTCCTTCATAATGTTGCGGCGCATCTGGACAGGATGTCGAGATAACCCTCGACAGCCCATGCGGAGCGCCCGATGAACAGCCCGTCGATATGCGGGCATGCGATGAGTTCGGCGCAATTGCCGGGATTGACCGAACCGCCATAGAGGCAGGGGACACGGCGCCCGAGCACGTCTTGGGCAGTAGCGACGATCTCCGCCTGGCGAGCGTCGGCATAGTCCGAGGCTGCCGGAATGCCGTTTGCACCGATCGCCCAGACCGGCTCGTAGGCGAGCAGGATCGGGGCGCTCTTCTGCGCGGCGCCGAGCTTGGAGAGTGCGCCGCGCACCTGCCTGGCGAGAACCTCGCTGGCAAGGCCGGCCTCGCGCTCGGCCAATGTCTCGCCAATGCAGATCAGCGGAATGAGGTCATGGCGCACCGCGGCTTCCGTCTTGAGGCCCACGGTTTCGTCGGTTTCGCCGAAATGCTCACGGCGCTCGGAATGGCCGAGCTCGACGATGTCCAGATTGCAGTCTTTCAACATCACCGGCGAAATCTCGCCCGTCCATGCGCCTTCATCGGCCCAATGCATGTTCTGGGCTCCGACCTTGACAGACGTGTCCTTCAGCATCGCCTTGACCTCGCGCGCGACCGTGAAGGGCGGGATGACGAAGCGCTGGACACGCGGGTCGCCTTCCGGATCGGCAAGCAGCCCGCTGGCGAAGGCCCGCGCCTCGGCAAGCGTCTTGTTCATTTTCCAGCTCGTGCCGATCCACACGTCAGGCATCCGTGTCATTGGTGCGTCCCCTGGCGGCGGCGAGCCGAGTGCGGTGGGTGCGGCATGGCGCCATCAACCGCCGAGACCGTCTCGGATGGCTGAGAAATACCGGTCGGTTCCGACTTGTCCGCCCTTCAGTGCGACCTCCAGCCCATCGATCGCCGCAATGCTCGAATGCGCGACGCAGAGCGGCGAGCCGGGCGAGGCAGGCAGCGGCATCCTGACCGTCAGCGCATCGACGCCCATCTGGCCGAGCGCGTGGCTGGACGTATCGCCTCCGGCGACGATGACACGCTTCAGCTTCTGGTCCACGGTCAATGCGCGAAGCAGTTCGCCCAGGCCGCGGCCGAGCTTGTGCCGGGCGCCTTCCTGGCGGTCGATCTCGGCGCCGCGATCGGCGGTTGGACCAAGCGCGGTGTAGAGGATGACGCTGCGTCCGGCCGCGAGGCTGGCATTGCCGGCTGCCGCCGCGCGCGCGATCGCTTTTTGGGAACCCTCGGAGACCAGCTCGACCGGGTCGACCTCGATGCCGTCGAAGCCGTCGTTCATCGCATGGCGGATCTGCCGTTCGGTCGTGGGCGAACAACTGCCCGACACGACGGCGATGCGGTCGCTCGCTCCCGGCGCCCCGAAGCCGGCCCCTGCTGGCGGCGCGGTATTTCCCGCCCATTCGGCAAGCAACGCGTATTCGATGCCGGAGGAGCCGACGACGAAGTACCCGCCCGGCTTTCGGGTGCGCCAGATTTCCTTGCCGGCCAGCGCCTGGCTTTCGGGACTGTCGACATCGATGAGGAGGATCGCCGCGCCGGCGGCCAGCCTGTCGAAGACTGTGGTCCCGCCGGGCGAGCGCAATGTCGCCAGATCGAGCAATTCGGATGGAAGATCCGTTTGCCGTGACAGATGCACCAGGAGGTCGGATTCGTCCATCGGCGTTGCCGGATGACGGCTCATCACTGGGTGACGGTCGATGCGGTAGTATCTGTCACGATAGGCGGCGAACAAATGGCCGAAGGCGGTGTAGCGCTTGAGCTGCGGCGCGCCAACCACCAGCGGCACGCAGTCCTGGGTGAAGACGGTTCGGCCGATCTCAATCGCCCTGCCGATGCTGCCGATTGTCGGGCTGGAATCGAAGGTCGAGCAGACTTTGTAGTGGCAGAGCTCGGCTTCAAGCGTTTTCAGCCAGGCAAACGCGTCCTTCAGATGCGTGTCCATCCACTGCGGGGATTCGCTTCGGCTGGTGCCAGCGAGCCCGACGGCGCGGCAATGCGCGAAGCGCGCCATCAGTGCGGCATCCGGCTTGCGCATGAACAGCACGGTCGGCACGCCGCCGAGTTCCAGCGCCTCCATGACGTCGGTCGAGCCGGTGAGGTCGTCGCCATAATAACTGAGAAGCAGCTTCTGCATGCTCAGGCCGCCTTGCCGTCGGCGAATTTCTCGATCGAGCGCGCCAGTTCCACATGGGCTTTGGCAAATTCCGTCAGCGGAATACCCTCGACCGCTGCCTGCCAGGCCTGCAGCACGGCGCGCACGCCGGCTCCCGGTCCGTCCGGATGGCTGACAATGCCGCCGCCGCAGAGGTAAAGCAGGTCAATCGTGCGTCCTGTACGTCGATAGGTTTCCGGCGCCTGTCCACCCCATTGGCCGGAGCAGGCCACGGGCAGCGCGCAATCCTCAGGCGAAAACATCGGCGTCGCCACCGCCTCGAAAGAGCGGACGAAGGAGTCATCCGGCTCCCAGTACTTGGACGCGATACCATTGATCTGGAACTGGTCGACGCCAAGCAGTCGCCAGAACTGCTGCCAGACCTTGAAATCCATACCAAGGCCGGGGTGGCGGGTCAGGATGTCCCAACCATTGCGATGCGCATGCAGCACCAGTCCGCAGCGTTTGCGCAGGAAAGCCATGCCGCCAAAACCGATGGAGTTGATGTTAATGACGGCGCAATTGCCGCCCGCCTCGAGCACCATGTCGTGGTTGCGCATCATTTCGTCCGGATCGGCATGCGAGATGCCGAAGGCGTACATCACCTTCTTGCCGATCCTTTGCTCATGGTCGTGGATCAGCGGCATGATCGCCTTCACCCGCTCCGACAGCGGCGAATAGGCCGGGCTCATCAGCTTCTCGTCATCCTTGATGAAGTCGACACCGGCCCCGATCAGCTCGCCCACCATTTCAGCCGTCTCATGCGGCCTCAAACCGAGCGCCGGCTTGACGATGGTGCCGATGATCGGCCGGCTTTCGACGCCGGTCAGCCTGCGGCTGCCGGCGACGCCGAATTGCGGACCCGGATGAGCGCCCCTGAATTCCTCCGGCAGCTTCATGTCGATGACTCGGATACCGGACAGGCCCCTGATCGAATAGGTGCCGCCGACCGCAATCGTCATCAGCGCCGCGAGATCGGTGCCGATGGCGTCGAAGGGAAAGGCGATGTCGACATCGGCACGCTTGAAGGGACCGCTGCCGGCCTCGGGAATGGAAGGTTGCGCCGCGTCCGGCAGATGCCGGATCGCCAGCACGCGCGCCGCCACGCGCGCCTTCAACTCCTCGGTTTCACCCGGCAACGCGACGAAGGTGCCGGTCGACTGGTCGCTGGCGATCTTAGCCGCCAGTCCCTCGATGCTCCCCGAGGTTTCGATGCGATAAGTGAGGGTGATCATGGCCGGCAATACCCAGTCGAAAACGCAGGAAAAGAATTCCCTGCGCCTGAAATCTGGTATAATGAGTACATGAGCATTGCAAGCACTATCCTGCCCTGCGGCGCGCCATGCGCAAGGACGACGGGCATTCGGGAAATTGCGGTCGCGGTGCTAGATTGAACCAGGGCCAAGGGAGTGATTCGCGGCGATGAACCGTTCGGAACCGATCGTCCGGCGCAAGCTTTCCGATGAAGTCTTCGTCAGGCTGAAGCGGCTGATCACCAGCGGTGAATTGCAGCCGGGCGACGACATGCCGTCCGAGCGTGAGCTGATGGAGCGCTTCGAGGTCGGCCGGCCGGCGATCCGCGAGGCGATGCAGGCGCTGAGCAATATGGGCCTGGTTGCCATCTCGCATGGCGAACGCGCCAAGGTGCTGCAGCTCACCGCCAAGTCGATCATCAAGCAGGTCGACGGCGCGGCCAAGATCATCCTGTCGTCGTCGAAAGACACGCTGGAGCATTTGAAGAGCGCGCGCATCTTCTTCGAGCGCGGCATGGTCAAGGAAGCGGCAGAGAAGGCGACGCCCGAGGATGTGCAGCGGCTGAGGGCGACCGTCGCCGAACAGCGCGGCGCGCGCGGCGATGCCGAGGCCTTCATCTCCGCCGACATGCGCTTTCACACCCAGATCGCGGCGATCTCCGGCAATCCTATCTATGTCGCCGTCAGCGAGGCGATGCTCGGCTGGCTGAAGGAATACCATACCGAGATGCTGATCTGGACCGGCAAGGAAAAGTTCACGCTGACCGAGCATGAAGAGATCGTCGGCAGTATTGAGAAGAAGGACGCTGAAGGCGCCGAGAAGGCGATGATCAAACACCTCGAACGTTCGCGCGCCCTCTATGTGATGAACTCCGAGAAGTAGCCTCAGCCGACCCTGGCTATGGCGTAGGCGGGCATTGCGAGGTGCCCCGGAACTGTGCCTGGGCCGAACCTGCGCGCTTCCGCTCCGTCCCAGATCGTAACTTGGGCTGGCGCTCCGCGAACCAGCGCCGAGATGTCGACGGGTACATCATCCGACGTGATGTTTGCCAACCAGGCTGTGGTCAGGCCGGCCGGCGAGTGGCCCGCCAACGCGGCCACGCGATCGTCGCTGAGACGCACAGCGACATGAGTGTGGCCCGCCAGTGCGGCCAGGCCTTGCACCGCATGGAAGATCGGCCGCGGCGTTCCTTCTTCGGCGGGTTCGCCCGCGGCCGCAAGCAGACCAAACGATCCTGTGAAGCTCGAGAGCGTCAGCATCTCCAGGCCGGCCGGCACCACGCGCGCGGCGTAGCCGATCGTCCACGCGGCGGCGAACAAGCCGGCATGGCGCGGATCGCGATTGGCCATGGCTATGCGCTGGCCGCCTGAATTGTCCTTGGTCGCGCCGCCATAAGGGTTCTGCCGCATGGGGATCGTCGAGGGTCCGATACGATAAGGCTTCGCGCCGTAGATCGCCCTTGTCGACCCTGTGATGAAAGGCAATGCCTCCAGCGATTGCATGACGCTGAGGTCGTCCGCCGCATGCACGATCGGGCAGGTGCAATGGGTGATGAAATCGAGCGCGCCGGCGGGAACGCGTTTGCGGTTAAGCTCGGTGAAATAGCTGAACATGCCGCCGCCTAGACGGAGGTCCGGAAAGGCGCGGCGGGCGGCGGCGTAGACGTCCTCGAGCGGCGGGCAGTCTGGCCAGGTGCTGCCCGGCGGCGTCGACTGGCGGTCGACCGAAGGCGAGACCGCGATGGCATCGAGCCGCAGGCCCGCTCTGCGCACCATCTCGGCGACACCGGAGAGTTCCGCGTCAAGACCGCCGGCGCAGGCGACCACGCACTCGAGCGTTGTCGCGGCCGGGTATGCGGCGATAAGCCTGGCATGAGCCTGCAAGGCGTCCAGGCCGTGGCCGCGTGTCGGATCGTAATGGAGGAGAAGCTGCTGTGGGCCAAGCCTCTTGAGCAGCGGCAGTTTGTCCAACGCCGCCTCGACATCTTCCGGATAGATGACCACACCGACATCAGGCAGCTTCGCTCCGGTCTCGCCGGGTTCGATGCGGACCGGCTCGGCGCCGGTTGCTGCGGCAGTCTCCTTGGAGCCGCCGGTGATGCGCAGGCTGATCGTCTGGCGCATCGGCTGGCCGGCCGGCAGCACATAGGGCCATGGCAGAGCGAGCGGCCGCACGTAGGTCTTGTAGGAAGCATCCGACCAGTTGCGCTGGTCCTCCATCTCGAAGACGTCGCCTTCCATCCGGCATTCGGCGCTGACGCCCGGCCGCACGTTATGGGTGATGGCGCGCATATCCTTGAACGGCTGCCAGGGGTCGATCAGCAGCGGCAGCTTGGTGTCCACGATGGTGCCGTCGGTGTGCTCGACCTTGACCGGGCTGCCGGCGAGGCCGGCGATTGGATGCAAGATGCAGAAGCCGCAGCGGTTGGTCTCGAAATCGTTCTCGGGCAGCGCACCCACATCGAAGCTGAGACGGCCGTCGGCGTGGCCTTCGATCGTGGCGCGGAAGCCGAGCCGGCTACCGCCAGGAGCTTCGCAGCTTGCCGAATAGCGCACGGAGAAACGATCGTCGGCTTGTTCGATCTCCAGATCCGCTAGTACCGGCTCATAGGTGCCCCAGTCGCGGTCGCGCACGATATAGGCGATGGCGCGCAGCACCTCGATACCGCCATGACGGATGCTGCGCAGATTGCCGTTGACGAAATCGGCGCTGAGCGGGCCGGCACGGAGCCGGACCGGTTCGGCTTCAACCGCGCGTGTGCCGTAGAGGAGGAAGGGATCCGCGGTCATTTGAGCAACTCGTCGATGCGCACCGGTTGCCGGCTGGCCGCACCGGCATAGGCAGCCTCGACCAGCGCGAATGTCTTGAGGTTGTCGGCGCCGGAGGTGGCGGGTTCCTTGCCATCGGCAAGGCAGTCCACCCAGTGCTTCTGGATCGCGACGACGCTCTCCTGGATATTGTGCCACGGCCGCGACGCCCAGGTGAGCAGCGGCGGCGAGACATCGGTGACGCTAGTGCCGCTCCTGCCGGTGACGGTGAGCTTGTAGCCCTGCGCCAGCCGGATCGTGCCGTCCGAGCCGTCGAGCTCGATCAGCGTCTCGGGGAACGGTTCGGTGGCAAGCTTCGTCGCGTAGCTGCAATCGACCACCGAGGTTGCGCCATTCTCGTGGTCCATCAACATCGTCGCCACGTCCTCGCCGGCGATGGCCGGATTGACGCGCGTGGTGCGCGCGATGAGGCTCGACACATCGCCGAGCAGGAAGCGAGCGATGTCGAGGATGTGGATGCCGAGATCCTCGATGATGAAGCGCTTGCCTGTCGCTAGATAGGGCTGTCCGGAAAACACGTCATAGGCCGAGCGGAACGAGATGCGTCCGAAGAACGGCGTGCCGATCTCGCCGCTGTCGAGCACAGCGCGTACCGCCTGGATCGGCGACTGCCAGCGGAAATTTTCGTGCACCATCAGCGGCACGTCCGCGTCGGCGCAGGCGTTCACCATGGCCTTGGCGTCGGCCAGCGTCGGCGCGAACGGCTTTTGGCAGATGACGGGGACGCGGTTACTGGCCGCCATCTCGACCAGCGGCCGATGGCTGCTGACGGTGGTCGCGATGTCGACGAAGTCGAGCGTCTCATTGGCAAACAGCGCGGTCGCATCGCTGTAGCGCTTCGCGATGCCGAACTGATCGCCGAGGATTCTCAGTCGCTCCGGGTCGCGGTCGCAGATAGCCACGATCGAGGCGCCGTCGATATCGCGCCAGCCATGCATCTGGTTGACGGCGAAGAAGCCGCAGCCGATCAGCGCTCCACGCAAGGTCGCCATGATCAGCCCACCTTCGCCATCTGCTTCAGCGTCACGCGGCTCTGCAGCCGGCGCTGCGCCTGGTCGACGACGACGGCGACGATGATGACGAGGCCCTTGATCACCATCTGCCAGAACGAGCTCACGCCCATCATCACCAACCCGTCGGAAAGAATACCGATCACGAAGGCGCCGACTATGGTGCCGCCGATCGTGCCGCGTCCGCCCGACATCGAGGTGCCGCCGAGCACCGCGGCCGCAATCGCATTGAGCTCGAAGCTCTCTCCCGTCGCAGGATGCGAGGCCATCAGCTCCGACGAGATGATGAGGCCGACGATCGCCGCGCAGAAACCGGAGAACATGTAGACGAACATCTTGACCATGTTGACCCGCACGCCCGAAATCCGCGCCGCGCGTTCGTTGCCGCCGACGGCGAAGATGTGGCGGCCGAGCGGCGTGTAGCGCGCGAGATAGGCAGCACCCAGCGCCACCACCACCAGGATCCAGATCGAAACCGGCAATCCAAGCATCTTGCCGGCGCCGAGATAGCCGAAGCCTGTGGTGCCAAGCTCCGGCTTGCCGACGAGGTTGGGGAAGGTTCGGCCGTCGGACGACAACAGCGCCAGGCCGCGCGAGACGTAGAGCACGCCAAGTGTAGCAATGAAGGGCGCGACGTTGAGCCGGGTGATCAGCAATCCGTTGATAGCGCCGATCGCTATGCCGACCAAAAGCGTGATCAACGCGATCTCGACGACGTTAAAATAGACGGTATAGCCGATTTGCAGGTCGATGCCGTTGAGCACCAGGTAGCCGGCGACCATGCCGCACAGGCCGACGATCGAGCCGACCGAAAGGTCGATGCCGCCGGTGATGATGACGAAGGTCATGCCCATGGCGAGGAAGGCGTTGAGCGCCACATGCTTGGCCATCAGGATCATGTTGGCGGCCGACAGGAAGTTCGGCGCCGCGATCGAGAAGAACACCAGTACCACGATCAGCGCGATGAAGGTCCTCAGCTTCATCAGGGTCAGGAGCAGCGAGCCGCTGGAAGCGGCGGACGCCGTCGCCTTGCCTGGAATGTCAGTCATCGGGCGTTGGTCTCCGTGTGCGGGGCGGGTCCATGACCAAGCGCCGATGCGGCGACGATCGCCGCCTCCGTCGCCTCGGCGCGATCGAACATGCCTGTCAGCTTGCCGTTGCTCATCACCGCGATGCGGTCGGACAGTGCCATCACCTCGTCGAGGTCGGAGGTGGCGAAGAGGATGCCGAGTCCATCGCGGGACAATTTGCGCATGGTGCGGAACACGTCCGCCTTGGCGCCGACATCGATGCCGCGGCTGGGCTCATCCATCAACAGTACCTTCGGTCCGGTGAGCAGCGCCTTGCCGATCACCACCTTCTGCTGGTTGCCACCCGATAGCGAGGAAACCTCCTGCGCCGGGTCGGCGACCTTGATCGAGAGCTCCCGCACCATCTGTGCGACGGCCTGGCGCTCGGCACCGCCGCGGATGTGGAACAGGCTGACGAAGCGCGACAGGCTGGCCAACGTCAGGTTGCTGGCGACCGAGAGGATCGAGACCATGCCTTCGCGCTGCCGGTCTTCGGGGATGAGCGCCAGGCCGCGCTGGATGCGCCGCGCCGTGTCGCGCTCCTTCACCGGCTTGCCGTCGATGAAGATCCTGCCGCTCGCCTGGCCGTGGCGGCCCATGATGCAGTCGAACAGCTCGCTGCGCCCGGCGCCCATCAATCCGTAGATGCCGAGGATCTCGCCGGCGCGCAGCGACAGTGAGACATGGTCGACCGCCAGTCCGCCGGTAACGCGCGGCAGGCAGATCTCCTCGGCGCGGAACACCTCCCCGCCCGGCTGATGGCCGTCGGCCTTGGCGAAATCCTTGGCGTCCGAGCCGATCATCTGCCGCACGATCCATTGCGTGTCGACGTTTTTCATCTCCTCCTGGCCGGTGATGCGGCCGTCACGCAGCACCGTGATGTAGTCGCCGATGCGGATCAGCTCCTCGAGGCGATGCGAGATGTAGACGATGGCGACGCCGCGCGCCTTGAGGTCGGCGATCACCTTGAACAGGATCTCGACCTCGGCCGCGCTCAGCGCCGAGGTCGGCTCGTCCATGATCAGGATGCGCGCGTCGAGCGAGACCGCCTTGGCGATCTCGACCAGCTGCTGCTGGCCGATGCGCAGGTCCTCGACCAGCATGTCCGGCCGGATGCCGGCCTCGAGCTGTTCGAGAAACTCGGCGGCGCGCCGCTCCTGTCCCTTGTGGTCGATCTTGCGAAAGGCGTTGATGAGTTCGCGCGTGGCGAAGATGTTTTCGGCGACGGAGAGATTGCCGAACAGGTTCAACTCCTGGAACACCATCCCGATGCCGCGGCTGACGGCCTCTCCCGAGGACGAGAACGAAACCTCGTTGCCGTCGAGCAGGATGCGGCCGGCGGTCGGTCGCTCGACGCCGGCGATGATCTTCATCAGCGTCGACTTGCCGGCGCCGTTCTCGCCGACCAGCACGTTGACCGCGCCTTTGCGCACCTCGAAATTGGCGTGCTTGACCGCCACGGTGCCGGCATAGACTTTGGAGATGTCTTCCAGCTTGAGGATGACGTCGTGACCGGGCGAAGGGCTCATGGCTTCGGTCCGATCTCGGCCTCCGCCGGCGTCACCAGCGGCAGGTCCAGGCCGCCTTCGATCGTGTAGGCGCCGAGCACCTTCGCGGTGCGGCCTTCCAGCCCGTCGCGCGCCAGCTTGGACAGCACCGTCTTGTCGGCATAGCCGTTGAAGGCCTTGCCGAACTGGGCGAAGTCGATCTGGTTGGTGAAGTCGTTGAACTGCACGAAATCGAGGCTGTCGCGAATGGCGGTGCCGCGCATCGCCGGCCCGATCTGCACGCGCGCATCCGCCTTGCCGTCGCCATCGACGTCGACATCGATGGTCGCCGCGCGCGATTGGGTGTTGGCTGCGACGATCTTGCCTTCGAAACGCACCACGAAGGTCCACGGCGAATTCGCCTGCTTCTTGGGATTGCCGTATTTGGCGCCGGCGGCCGCCTGATCGGTTTTCGCGAGCGCGTGCACTTCGGCGAACGGCCCTGCCTTCTGCTGCAGATAGGGGATGACCTTCGAGGCCCAGATATCCTCGACCATCCTGTCGGGATTGAAGGTGGGCGCCTTGCTCTCTTCCTGTGCCGACTGCGTTGGCAGGATCTTGCAGGCGCTGAGGCCAATGCCGGCAAGTGCGGCAAGGGTCAGCCCAATGGTCGGCCAGGTCAACTTGTTCGGCATGGCGGTCAATAAGCACCCGGATCGTGAAATGGAGGCGAGGGACGAACCCGGGTTCGCCCCTCGCTGTTGCACCCTTGCCGGCTCAGTTCTTGAGCGCGAAGGTCTCCAGCTTGGGAGCATTGTCGCCGTTGATCAGAACGCAGTCCATGAGCTGCTTTTCCTTCTCGGGCGACTTCTTGTTCTTGATGAAGTCGTTGGCCTGCTCGACGGCCATCTGCGCCTGGGCGTAGGCCGGCTGCAGCACGGTCGCTTTGATGCCGCCGGAGGTGATGGAGTCGCGCACGTCATTCGAGCCGTCAAAGCCGACGACGATGACATCCTTGCGGCCGGCCGCGGCCAGCGCCGCATAGGCGCCCATTGCCATCGTGTCGTTGCCGGAGATCACGCCCTTGATGTCGGGGTTGGCCTGCAGGATGGACTCCATCTTGGAATAGGCCTCGGTCTGGCTCCAGTTGGCCGACTGCTGCGCGACCTTCTTCAGGTCCGGATAGTCGTCGATCACGTCGTGATAGCCCTTGGAGCGGATGCCGGCATTGGTGTCGGACTCCTTGCCGACCAGCTCGACATAATTGCCTTTCTCGCCCATCAGCTTGACGAATTCCTGCGCGCCCAGCTGGGCGCCCTGGTAGTTGTTGGAAACGATCTGCGCCACGGCGACGCCGGTGGCGTTGATCTCGCGATCGATGAGGAACGAGGGGACGCCGGCGTCCTTGGCCTTCTGCACGGCAGCGACGGTGGCGTCGGCGCCGGCATTGTCGAGGATGATCGCCTTGGCGCCTCGGCCGATCGCCGTGTCGATCAGTTCGGACTGCTTGTTGGCATCGTCGTCATGCACCAGCACCAGCGTGTCGTAGCCGAGTTCCTTGGCCTTGGCTTCGGCGCCCACCGCTTCCGCCTTGAAGAACGGATTGTCGTGCGAAGGCGTGATGATGGCGATCAGGTCCGCCGCGTAGGCAGGCATCGCGGTGCCGAGTGCGAGCACGCCGGCGAAAGCCGCAAGCGTCATTCTGCGAGTGAGTTTCATGAAGTCCTCCCGTTAAAAACCTGCCCCGGACGGCCGAGGCCATTTGTCTGAATTCGTAAGGCGGTGCAGATCGCGTCGTTCGGATTTTGAAAGCCTTTGCCGGCTTTGTGTCCGAGCCTTGTCTCGTCGCTCCCCCGCCGTCCGTCACTCCTCCATGGTCGGATTTCCCAAAAATCCGAAGCCAGGGCAGCTAAAGCTAACTGGTATGATGAGTCAACCACTAATTCAGGTGATATGTACCTAACTCACGACTTCGCGTCAGGTTATGCGCTGGATGCTGGCTGCGATCTCTTCCGGTTCGAAGACCCGCTTCCAGTCGTCGCGCATGAGCACCGGCTTGCCGAATTCGATAGCCTTGTTGCAGGCGTCCGAGAACACACCCTTGGTTTCACCGAAGATGACGGCGCCGAGCACGTTCATGTGGCCAAGCAGGAAGTCGAGCGCCGCCTGCCTGTCGACGCCGCGCGCCACCACCTCGTCGACGGCTTCTTTCATGACGACGAGCAGCGAAGCACAAACCGTCTCCGACAGACCAGGCTCCAGTAGCGCCATTTGCTCAACGGTCACGCGATGCGAGCGCATCACCGGCGCCCAGATGATCCGAGCGATCTCCTCGCCCTTGGCATAGTCCTGCTCCGGACCCTGCATCAGGGCGCTGACGAAGTGTTGCTTCGCCTTGACGCCGCCGAAGAAGTCCTTTTTGGCCGCCATATCGGTTTCGTCATTGAAGATCGGCGGATGGCAGGGATGGGTGACGAAATAGGTGAGATCCGGACGCTTCGGCAGGTGGCCGGCAAAAGGCGCCGCCGCGTCGAGCACGATCACCATCGTGCCGGCCGCGAGCTTGCTCTCGATGCCGGCCGCCACCTTGCCGATATGCGTGTCGGGAACGGCCAGGATCACCACCTCGGCGCCCTCGAGCGCCTCGTCGACGCTCATCGTGTCGATGCCGAGCCCGGTCTTTAGGCGCTCCTTGCCCGCTTCGCTGATCTCGACATGGCGGATGGTGTAGGGCGAGCCGCGAAAATTGGTCGACAGGCGGTAGCCCATTTTGCCGCCGGCACCCAATAGCGCAATCGTTGTCATCAATCTGCTCCTGATGTTCAGACGACGGGCCGTGCCAATCGTCATCTTGCATACTGGTATGATCACTCTACCAGAGTTTGGCAAGAGGAATCGTCTATGATTTGCCCGTCATCTCGGCTGGACCGTCGCCGCCGGCACTTTCGTCGTCGCCTCCGAGTCCTTGTCGCCGTCCGCGAGGTCGGCGGACGTGCGCCGCGCCATTGCCTGGCGCCCGGCCAGCGCAAGCACGAAGATGACAACGATGCCTTGCACGATGTCCTGTGCGCCCGGAGGCAGACCGATGATCTGCATGGTGGTGACGATGAGGATGAGCAGGATGCTGGCGAAGAGCGTCCCTAAAGCCGTCGCCGATCCGCCGAAGATCAGCGTTCCGCCGAGCACCACCGCGGCGATGGACTGCAAGAGATAGGGCTGGCCCATCTCCAGGAAGGCGCCGCCGATATAGGCGCCGAGCAGCAGACCGTCGAGCGAGGCCAGCACCGAGGAGATGATGAAGGCCGATGCGACCACCGGACCGTTGCGGATGCCCGCGAGCCGGGCCGCGGCGCGGTTCTGGCCGACCGCTGACAGCAGTTGCCCGAACACCGTGTAGCGCAAAACGAAGGAGGTTGCGGCGACGCCGAGAATGGCGATGGCGGCCATGATCGGCACGCCGGAAATACGGCCTGTCGCCAGTTCCTTCAGCGCCGGGCTGACCGCGAAACCCGGGATCGCTTTGTTTGACAGCAACGTTGCGGTCGCCAACACATAGCCGGTCGCCAGCGTCGCGATGATCGCCGGAATGCCGAGCCCGACGACGAGCAGCGAATTGAGCGCGCCGACGGCAAGGCCGAGCAGCACGGCGGCGAAGATGCCGATGGCGAGGTTGGCATCCTGTCCCTTGATGGTCAGCAGGGCGACGAAGGCACTCAGCGTGATCACCGAAGCAACGGAGAGGTCGATGTTGCCGCGCCCGGTGGTCACCACGAACATCTGGCCAATGCCGACGACCGTCAGGAACGATGCCGAGAGGATGACGCCGGACAGGCTGGAGAGGCTGAACCGGTTTGTCACGACGGAGAGTATCAGCCAGAGGATCAGCACGCCGATCGCGGCCCAGATCCAGCGGTTGCGCTGCGCCCAGAGGCCGAAGCTGGCAAATGCGTTCATGACTCGCTCCTGCGATCGGCGGTCAGGCTGCGCAAGGTGAGCAGCGCGATCAGGATCAACCCTTGCGTGGCGGCGTTGTAGTCGCTGCTGACGCTGAGCGTGCCCAGAAGCGCGCCGATCAGCGACAGCGTCACCGCGCCGGCGACGGCGCCGACCGGCGAAATGATGCCGCCGAGCAGCGAGCAGCCGCCCATCACCACCGCGGCGACGCTGAGCAGCGTGAAGGAATTGCCGGAGTTGATGTCGCTCGCAGTGTTGATGGCCGTCAGCGACAGGCCGGCAGCGCCCGCGAACAGGCCGGCGATGAGATAGCGCACCAGCGCATAGCGCGTCGGCGACCATCCTGATCGGATCATCGCAGCCGGGTTGTTACCGAAGCCACGCAGCACCACACCGAGCGGCAACCGGTCGATGACGAGCACGATCAGCGCCACGGCCGCGATCATGATGATCGACGTCGGCATAAAGCCGATCGACCAGCCGAACAGGGTGGTCAGCCAGTCCGGGCTGGCGCCGCCGGGCGTCGGCTGCAGCGCGTAGCCGATACCGACCCAGATGAAGGACGCGCCCAGCGTGACGACGATGGCCGGGATCTTACGCGCCTGGATGACGCCGCCAAGCCCCGCATAGGCGGCGAGCGCCGCCACCAGCGCCAGCGCGCCGAGCCATGGCTGGTCGTAGAGCAGCGTGGCGCTGATCACGCTGACCAGCCCGGCGAAGGCGCCGACACCGAGGTCGATCTCGCTGCCCCCGACGATGAACATCTGCGCCGCCGTCACCAGCACCAGCGACAGCGCCGGCATCAGTAGAAGGTCGAGCCCGAAAGTCGAGGCCACCGCTGGATTGATCGCGATCATGATGGCAAGCACGGCGGCAAGCCCGATGAACGGCGCGGCATTGACCAGTTTGCGCCCGAGTCCCGCCATGGCGGTCCGCTCGCTGTCGGCATTGGATTGGCTGACCGCCGGTTGCGCGAAGGAGGCGCCGACGATGGCTTGCTCGGTAATAGCCCCGCCCGCCAGCTCGTTGACGATATGGCCCCCGGAAAAGACCAACACGCGGTCGCAGGCAAGCAGTTCCGCGTCCTCGGTCGTATGCCAGATCAGCGCCCGGCCGCCACGCGCGATTTCGTTGCAGAGCCGGTAGAAATCCTGTTTGGTGGCTATGTCGACGCCGCGGGTAGGATCGTCGAGCAGGATGATCGGCGTGTCAGCGACCAGCGCCCGTGCCACCAGCGCCTTCTGCTGGTTGCCGCCGCTGAGTTCGGTGATGTTGGACGGGAAGCGCTTGTCGTCGAGCCGCAGCTTGCTGGCGGCGCCTTTCGCCGTGTCGCTGTTGGCGTGCTCGGAAACGACACCCAGCGCCGATCGGCGGGCAAGCGCGCCGATGCTGATGTTGCCGAGCACGCTCCACAGCGGGAACACGCCTTCCTTCTGCCGGTCGCCGGCGATGAAGCCCGCATCGGCATGCCTGGCGACAGTCGCCTGCTGCTTTCGGTCGGGCTTGAAGATCGCGTGCAGCAGCTCCTTCTGCCCGCTGCCCTCGAGCCCGGCCAGCCCGACGATCTCGCCGCGCACGATGTCGACGTCGCGGCCGAGCTCCGCCGTCAGCGCTCCCGAGAGCCGCACGAGCACGTCCTGCGAGGATGCGGCGGCGACGCTGTGCTGATGGATCGGATCGGCGTCGCCGCCCATCAACTGCACCAGCTTGCCGATCGAAGCATCCGAGGCGTGGCCCTGCCATGCCATGCGGCCGTTGCGCAGCACCACGACTTCGGTGGCGATGTCGATGATCTCCTGCAGCTTGTGGCTGATGAAGATGAAGGCGAGTCCGGCTTTTGCCCGCCCGCGGATAAAGGCTCTGAGCTGCTTCGAGCGGTCGAGGTCGAGAGAAGAGGTCGGCTCGTCGAGCACGATCAGCTTGACGCCGGGCGTCGCCGCGGCACGCGCGATCTCGACCATCTGCCGTTCGGCAATCGTGAGATGGCCGACCTCGGCATCGGCGTCGATGCCGTTGCCCGGGAAAACGGCGTCGAGCGCGGCGCGGGCGCGGGTTCGGTACAACGCCCGCCAGCCCGGCCGGCTTGCCGAGTCGCCAGGGGTCTCCAGGAAGAAATTCTCGGCGACAGACAGGTTGGCGCACAGCGACAGCTCCTGATGCACCATGCGGATGCCGCGCCGCTGCGCTTCGCCGGTGTCGTAGGCCGCGAACGGCACCTCTTCGCTGGCAAAGGAAATCGCGCCCAGCGTCGGCCACATCGCGCCGCACAGAATGCGCATCAGCGTCGACTTGCCGGCACCGTTGCCGCCGACGAGCCCGATCACTTCGCCGGCCCGCACGGAGAGGTCGATCCCCGCATTGGCAAGCGTCGGCCCAAAACTCTTGGTAATCCCGCTCAGCGAAACGACGCTCGGTCCAGCAGGGGCGGCAGCGGTGCCCTGTACGGCAACGGCGATGTGGGACATTCGTCCTCCGGTTTTGCGCGGACAAAGATCGGGCGCGGCCGTGCGGCAGCGCCCGATCCCCGAACTGCCTGCCTTATTTGCTGAGCAGGTTCTGCTTGACCCAGTCCAGCGAGTAGCTCGGGCTGATGATCTGCCCGCCCGGCAGCTTTGCATAATCCTTCAGATTGCTCGCATCGACCGTCGCCACCGGCATGATCATCAGCTTGGGCGCCTTGGCGCCCTTGAGCAGCGACAGACCGAGCCAGAAGGCGGCGCCGCCGATGCCAGGCGTGGTGTTCATCGAAACCGTCTGGTAGCCGTTCTTGGCGTTCTCGTCGGCCCACCATTTGACGAAGTCGGTGCCGCCGCCGCCTTCGATGACCGGCATCTTATCCTTGTAGTCGCCGCCATACTGGACGAAGGCCTGGGCGATGCCGACATCGTCGCTGCCGCCTTGGCCGAGCACTGCGTCGACATGCGGCAGCGAGGGTAGCACATTGGCGATGGCCGCCTGCGCCACCGAAGCGGTCGCCTGGCCGTAGACGGTGGCTACCACCTTGATGTCGGGATACTTGGCCAGCACCGACTGTTGCGCGTTGAACATGTCGTTGTCGGGCGCCGAGCCCTTCACGCCGCGCACCTGGATGACATTGCCCTTACCGCCGAGCATCTTGAACACGGCTTCGGCCTGGGCCGCCTTGTAGCCCTTGAAGTCGAAATTGAGCTGGTAGTTGCACGGCGCCGATGCGACGGAATCGAAGGAGATCACGATGATGCCGGCTTTGCAGGCCTTCTCGATCACGCCGTTGACGGCGGTCTCCGAGGCGGCATCGACAGCGAGTACATCAACCTTCTTGAGGATCAATTCGGCGATCTGGCTGTTCTGCTGTGCGACCGAGCCATCGCCGTTCATGACGATATAGTCGGCGATCTGCCCGGCGGCCTTGGCTTCCTTGGCCGAGGCTTCGAACGCCTCAACCATCTGATGCCGCCAGGTGTTGCCGTAATAGGCGTTGGCCAGCGCGATGACCGGTGCGTCCTGCGACGCCATTGCCGGTAGAACCGAAACACTCGCCAGCGCGGCGGCAAATGCCGCCACAGTTGCAAACTTCATGGATATCTCCTCCCAAAAAAACCGCCCAACACGGTCGGTCGTCTGTCATTTCCTTATAGCGTCTCTTCCGAAAGATGCCATACCATTTACATGTTATACCAGCATACCAAATAGGCAAGCCAATAGCGGAACTCGTTCGCTTCCGAGTGTCGGGAACGGGCTTCCGTTCCGGCTGCGCTCCGGCATCCTGCGCGCCGGTTTGTGGCTCCACGCAAAGTGGACGTTATGTCATCATATATGTAATGTCAATTGACCGGCAGGGCTTGTTTGCCCGTGCGACTCGCTGTCGATATGCCGAAGAAGGATTACGGAGGGGCGAATGGAACCGGTCCAGAAGAAGAAGTTGTATGTCGAGGTGCTCGACCGGCTGTTGGCCGCGATCTCGACATCGGAGTTTCCGCCCGGTTCGCAATTGCCGTCGGAGAAGGAACTGATGACCATGATTGGCGTGGGCCGGCCGTCGATCCGCGAAGCGATGCAGTCGCTGCAGCAGATGGGCCTTATCAGGATTTCGCATGGCGAGCGCGCACGCGTAATCAATCCGACGCCCGAAGTGATTGTCGACCAGGTCTCTGCCGCGATGGTCATGATGCTGGCGACCAACTCCCGCGGGCTCGAAGAATTGAAGGAAGTCAGGCTCTTGCTGGAAACCGGTCTGGTCAGGATCGCGACGCGGCGCGCCACGGCCAAGAGCCTGGAGCGGCTTGCCGAGACCTTGCGTCATTTGCGCGAGGCGAAGGGCGATCAGACGCGATTTGTAGCCGCCGACATGGAGTTTCACGCTGTCATCGCGGAGATGAGCGGCAATTCGATGATCGCCGCTGTGGCCAAGGGAATGCTCGAGTGGCTTTCCCGCTTCAAGCGGGATCTCGTCGCCATGAAGGGCGCCGAACGCCTCACAGTCGAGGAGCATGAACGAATATACAAGGCGATTGCCAGCGGCGATGCGGAGGGCGCGAGCGCCGCTATGGCTGACCACATTGGCCGCGCCAATGAACTCTATTCGAAGTTGGCCGGCGGCGCCGGCGGCTAAATAGTGTGCTTCTCAAAATTTTTTATCAATCCAAGCTCATATGATGACATAATGTCATTTTGGTGCTAACGCTCGCTCCATGAGTGATGTCACAGCCGGAACAACCGCATCGAATGGTCGTCTCTGCGCCACCTATTTGATCGAAACCCGCTATCCGTTGGAGGTTGCCGCAACCGCAATGGCCGGCGAACAATCCAGCGGAACCTTCCGCGCCGTCCCGGGAGAGACACCGGAACTGCTGAAGAGATTTGGAGCCCGCGTCGAATTCATCGACGATGTCATGGAAGTCGAGAATGAGGCCTTGCCATTTTCGAGGTCCCCGAAAGACGGGAAAGCCAGCAAACTGCTCCGGGCAAAGGTCGGACTCTCCTGGAACAACGAGAATATGGGGACCGTCCTTGCTTCTGTTTGGTCGACAGTTCTCGGTAACTTGTTCGAGCTGCACCATTTCTCGGCCATGCGGCTGCTGGACGTCACCTTTCCCGATCTTTTCGCGGACGCTTACCCTGGGCCGGCTTTCGCCGTCGAGGGAACGCGTCGTCTGACGGGTGTAGAAGGGCGCCCCCTGATCGGCACGATCATCAAGCCGAGCGTCGGTCTCATCCCGGAAGAGACAGCGGCCCTTGCCGATACGTTGATTGCGGCCGGTCTGGATTTCATCAAGGACGACGAATTGATGGGAGATCCTCCGCATTCGCCGTTCGAGCGGCGGTTCGAAGCGGTGATGGCGGTTATAGACAGACATGCCGACAGAACCGGTCACAAGGTTATGTACGCGGCCAACATATCGGGAGATGTCGATGCCATGCGGCGTCAGTTGGATCTGATTGGTCGGCGCGGCGGGACCTGCGCGATGCTCGTCTTGAACTCCGTCGGTCTATCGGGCGTCATCGAGGCTCGCCGACATTCAACTGTGGCTCTTCACGGCCATCGCGCAGGCTGGGGCCTTTTCAGCCGTTCTCCCGACGTAGGCATGACCTATCTCGCCTATCAGAAGTTCTGGCGGCTGGCCGGGATCGACCACATGCACGTCAACGGGCTGTCCAACAAATTCTGCGAGCAGGATGTGTCGGTGATGGCCTCGGCCCATGCCTGCCTGACCCCGATGTTCGAGCGGGCGGACCGCCCCGATACGGCGATGCCGGTGTTTTCGTCCGGACAGACGGCGGTGCAGGCGGCCGAGACCTTTCGCGGGCTCGGCTCGAACGATTTCATCTATTGCTGCGGCGGCGGCATCATGGCGCATCCAGGTGGACCGGCCGCGGGCGTTCAAAGCCTGCACGATGCGTTCGACGCCGCGGTAGCAGGCATTCCTGCGCATGATTATGCCGCCACACATCCGGAGCTCGAAGCCGCGCTGCAAGCGTTCGGTTAAATCTGCGCTATCGGCGCTACATCAAGTCAAATGGGAGAGAAGCGAATGACAACATCCGTAGCGTTGCTGGGAGCAGGAGGGAAGATGGGCTTCCGCGTGACTCGTAAGCTGATCGATGCGGGCTACGATGTCCGCGCCGTAGAGGTTGGCGAGGCAGGCCGTGCGCGGCTGGCGGAGGTCAACATCAGGGCCGTCACCATGGAAGAGGGCATTCCCGGCGCCAATGTCGTGGTGATGGCTCTGCCGGACAACATCATCGGCCAGGTGGCGCGGCAGATCTCGCCGATGCTCGCGAAAGGCACCATGCTTCTCATTCTCGATGCGGCGGCTCCTTACGCCGGCGACCTGCCGAAGGATCGGCCGGATCTGACCTATTTTGTCGGCCATCCCTGCCATCCCCCGCTTTTCAACGACGAGGCGGAGTGGGCGGCTCGCCGCGACTATCACGGCGGCATAGCCAGGCAGTCGATCGTCTGCGCCCTGATGCAAGGTCCGGAGGAGCACTACGCGCTTGGCGAGGAGGTGTGCAAAGCGATGTGGTCACCGATCATCGAAAGCCACCGGGTCACGGTCGAGCAACTGGCGATACTCGAGCCGGGACTGTCTGAAATGGTTGCGATGCCCTTCGTCGACACGATGGTCGAAGCTGTCGAGGAATGCGAGCGCAAGTATGGCATTCCCAGAAAGGCCGCTCTCGACTTTCTGATCGGCCATCTGAATGTCGAGATCGCCATGTGGTTCGGCTTCTCCCCGAAAGTGCCGTCGGATGCGGCGCTGCGCCTGATGCGCTTCGCCAAGGGCGTCGTGGTCCGCGACGATTGGCGCGAGGCCCTGTCTCCGGCCAAGGTGAAGGAAGCCTCCGAACTGATCGTCTACGGCAAAGGAGCCTGAGCGCTGTCTCCGATGCCTCGGACCGTATCGGTATCGACCGCGCTCTTCGACGGCTATTCGATGGAATTGGCCATCGAAGAAATCGCGCAGGCCGGCGCCATGCATGTGGAGCCGGCCTTTATTCGCGGCTATGTCGATTTCGATGAAGGCATGTTCACAAGCACGAATGCCTCAAGGCTGCAGGCAACAGCGGAAGCTGCCGGGCTTGGGATCAAGGCCGTATCGGCTCATCTCGACCTTTCGGGGCCTGATGCGGTGGATGCGTTGTCGCGGCGCATCGCCTTTGCTGCCGGTCTAGGCGCATCCTTCCTGATTACCAATGCCGGGCCGATGACGAAAAAGGCGGGCATACGAAAGGCGATCGATGCCGTTTTGCCGAGGCTGGAGCAATCCGGTGTCGCTCTTGCGCTCGAGAACCCCGGACATGGCAGGGGCGATTTACTTGGCAATGCTCGAATGGGAGCTAGCTTCGTACGCGAAATCGGATCGGGCCAAGTCTGCCTGAATCACGACGCCGGAAACGTCTTCACCTATAGCCATGAGGCAACGCAGCCTGCAGAAGATATCGCCGCGGCCATCGACACGGTTGGTCATGCACATCTCAAGGACGTTGTCAGCCGCGACGCAGGATGGGCGTTCTGCACTCTCGGCGATGGCTCTGTCGATTACCTGAAATACTGGCGCATGCTCCCTCCGGCGCTTCCAGTCAGCATCGAAATGCCATTGCGATTGGAGCGCCCTCAGCACCGCGACCCGCAACGACGAAATACGCCTGTCGACATCCCGATCGTTCGTGCCGCCCTGCAGCGCTCACTGCGTTTCGTGAACTCGCTGGAGGCAGCCAGGGACAGAGCCGTGTGAACCCCGCGTACGCCGCCTCTCGGCTCGGCGTGCCGGTCTCCTTTCTTGGTATCGGTCTGCCGAGCCTGGCGGCGCCTGTGCAAGGCGCGCCAGGAGAGATTGCCGACTTGCACCGAAACCGGTGGGACGCTGATCCTTTGGTTGGCAGGCCTGCACGCGCTGATCGCGCTCTGGCATCAATTCGTTTTGAGGGACCGGACGCTCGAGCGCATGAATCCCATGGCGCCGCCCGATTTGACACAAGTTCGCCGATAGCTTTGGATCGCCCTGCTACAGGTCGCGCCATCGATCTTTGCGAACCTTTCCGGCCGTAGCCGGCACGAACAGCGGCACGACAGGCGTCATCAAGCTCACCATTGGGCCGTGGCCTTGACCGTCACATGTCCATCGGATGCCCGCACCTCCATTTCCATCTCGCCCTTTCCACGCGCCGTTCCGCTCAGGAGCAAGGTCTGCGGGCCGATCGCGGGACGCACGCCGCGAAAGGAGAAACGGCGTGGCGCTTGCCCGGCAATGACCGCGGCGAAGTTCATGAGCAATGTCGCCTGAAGCGGCCCGTGGATGACAAGTCCTGGGTAATGCTCGACATTTGTGGCGTAGGGCGCGTCGTAGTGGATGCGATGCCCGTTGAATGTCAGCGCGGAGTACCGAAAAAGCAGAACCGGATCGACGTCGACGATCCGTTCATGCGATGCGGGCGACCTTGGGTCCGGCAGCGTCGAGGACGCAATGCCAACTTCCGCAGGGCGATAGACAATGATCTGGTCTTCCTCGACGACAGGGCCGGCGGCATTGGAGATTTCGTGACGGACAGTGACGAAGGTAAGCCGGCCAGTGCGTCCTTGTTTTTCCTCGACGACGCCTAGCGTCGAGCGGCGACGGATCATGTCGCCGCTGCGGATCGGCGCCAGGAAACGCATGTCGCTGCCCGCCCACATGCGGCGCGGAAGCGGCACCGGCGGCAGGAACCCGCCCTTGGCGGCATGTCCGTCCGGACCCAACTCGCTTGCGTCGGCGATATCGGGCGCCAGGCACCAGTGCAGGCCGGGCGGGGCCTCGTCGCGACGCACGCAGTGAGGGCCGAGCATGGCCTCGAAGCTGGCGAGAAGGCGAGGCGTTGCGATGTCCTCGACCTCGCGGGTGCGCCCGACCCATTTCTGCAGCGCCCAGCTCGAATCCAGGCTCATATGACTGACTCCTCAGGCTGCGAATTCGGACCGGATACGATCGGTGTCGGCGCCAAGAGCAGGAACCGTGGGGGTTTTGCCGAGGCCTTCGAGGCGGCCTGCGGGCATCGGCACGGCGATCCGCTTGCCGTCCGGCAACTCGACCTCCATCCGGCGCAAAGCCCTGTGGCGCGAAAGGTCGCGCATCTCGCTGACCCGACCCCAGGCGATCCGGGCCTCGTCAAGGCGTCGAATGGCTTCCTCGCAGTCGATCGCCGCGAAAAGCGGTTCGATCTCGGCATCCAGCGCGGTGCGATTGGCCACCCGCCAGGCATTGGTGGCGAAGCGTTCGTCGGCAAACAAATCCTGCCTCCGCAGCACCACGTCGCAGAAGCGCTTCCATTCGCTGTTCTGCTGGATAGAGACCACCACGGCGCCATCGCGGCAGGCATAGGGTCGGTAGGGATAGATCGAGGCATGCGCCAGCCCGTAGCGGCCGGTCTCGCGTCCTGCATATTCGTAGTGCAGTAGCGGCACGGCCATCCAGTCGGCCATGCCGTCGAACATGGCGATCTCGACGGAGCGGCCGCGGCCGGTCTTCTCGCGCGCCAGCAGCGCCTCAAGTATCGCTGCATGCGCGTTCATTCCTGTCGCGATGTCGGCGGCCGACACGCCGATCTTGCAAGGCGTCTCGGCAGTGCCGGTCACCGCGCAGATGCCGCTTTCCGCCTGCACCAGCATGTCGTAGGCGCGCATCGACGCGTAGGGTGTGTCCTGCCCGTAGCCGACGATGTTGACGGCGATCAGCCGGGGAAACTTCCGCGCAATCAAATCGCAGGAGAGACCGAGCCTGTCGATCGCGCCCGGCGCGAGGTTCTGCACGAGGACATCCGCCCGGGCGACCATCCGGTGCAACAAAGCGAGGTCTTCCTCAGCCTTGAGGTCGAGCGCCACGCTCTGCTTGCCGCGGTTCAGCCAGACAAAATAGGCCGACATACCTTCGACGGTGGAATCGTAGTGGCGCGCGGTCTCGCCTTCGGGGCGTTCGATCTTCACGACGCGAGCACCCGCATCGGCGAGGCGGACCGTGCACAAGGGAGCGGCGACCGCCTGCTCGATCGAAACGACGAACAGGCCCTCCAGCGGGCGAGCGGCGTCAGACATTGCGCTGTACTCCAGAGCGGGCGAGCACGCCGGGCTTGAGCCGCTCGTTCTTGCCGTAATCTTCAGCCGGGTGGAAGAACAGGCGCGGCGTTTCGTCGATGTCCTCGAGCCTTTTGCGATAGGCCTCCAGATAGGCCTTGCGGCCGTCGTCGCCGACGCGGCCAGGCATGTAGGCGACGAAAGGCGGCAGCACATCGAAGCCGGCATAGCGTAGCAGGCCGTTGTGGATCGGCCACAACACCGTGAGGATGTCGCCGTCGATGCCGTCGGGCGCATAGGTGTCGGCCGAGGTGCCCGTGGTGGCGGCCACCATGGCGAGCTTCCCCTTGAACATGCCGGTGTCGTATTTGCGGCCCGGCAAATAGGCAAAGCCACGCGCGAAGACCCGGTCGGCCCAGCCCTTGAGCATTGCTGGCATTCCGAACCACCAGACGGGAAACTGGAAGATCACGAAGTCCGCCCGTTTCAGCTTTTCGACCTCGGCATTGATGTCACCCGCCAGCCGACCCGTCTCATAGGCGGCGGTCTGCTCGCGCTGCAGGCTGAAGAAATCCGGATCGTTGCGCTCGCCGGTCATGTCGCCTGGTCCGGCGACCGGGCTGAAGCCCATCGCATAAAGGTCGCTGAGCGCCACACTGTGGCCAGCCCGCGCCAGGGTCTCGAAGGCGAGATCCTTCATCGCGCCGTTGAAGGACTTCGGTTCCGGATGCGCATAGACGATGAGGACGTTCACAGCGACCCCTCCTAATAAGAGCGCGGCAGCCCGAGGACGTGCTCGGACAGGAACGACAGGATGAGGTTGGTGGAGATCGGCGCCACCTGATAGAGACGCGTCTCGCGGAACTTCCGCTCGACGTCGTATTCCTCGGCGAAGCCGAATCCGCCATGCGTCTGGATGCAGACATTGGCGGCCTCGTTGGAGGCATCCGCCGCCAGCATCTTGGCCATATTCGCCTCGGCGCCCGGGTTCTTGCCGGCCTCGTAAAGGGCCAGCGCCTCGCGCACCATAAGTTCTGCCGCGCGCATATTGGCGTAGGCTCTGGCGATGGGAAACTGGATGCCTTGGTTCTGGCCGATCGCGCGGCCGAACACATGCCGTTCCTTGGCGTAGGCGCTTGCCTTGTCGATGAACCATTTGGCATCGCCGACGCATTCGGAAGCGATCAGGATTCGCTCGGCATTCATGCCGGACAAGATGTAACGGAAGCCCTTGCCCTCTTCGCCGATCAGGTTTTCGGCCGGCACGCGCAAGTCGTCGAAGAAAACCTCGGTGGTGGCATGGTTCATCATCGTGCGGATCGGCCGGATGGTTAGGCCGTTGCCAAGCGCCTCGTCCATGTCGACGATCAAGACGGAAAGCCCGTCGGTCTTCTTCATGCCGGTGGTCAGCGGCGTGGTGCGCGCCAGAAGCAGCATCAGATCGGAATGTTCGGCGCGGCTGGTCCAGATCTTCTGGCCCTTGACCACGAAATGGTCGCCGTCGAGCCGGGCGGTGGTCTTCAGCGCGCCGGTGTCGGTGCCACTGGTCGGTTCCGTGACGCCGAATGCCTGCAGGCGCAATTCCCCGGTGGCGATCTTCGGCAAATAGCGCTGCTTCTGTGCTGCCGAGCCGTGGCGAAGCAGCGTGCCCATCGTGTACATCTGCGCATGGCAGGCGCCGCCGTTGCAACCGGCGCGCTGGATCTCCTCCAGCACGGCAGCGGCGGCCGAAAGCGGCAGGCCGGAGCCGCCATACTCCTCGGGGATAAGGATCGAGAGCCACCCCGCTTCCGTCAGGGCTTCGACGAATTCGCGGGGGTAGGCCATATCCCTGTCGAGGGCGCGCCAATACTCGCCGGGAAAGCGCGCGCAGAGCTTTGCGACAGCTTCCCGAATGTCCTGATAGTGTTCCATGAATTGCCGGGCCTTTCGTCTCGCTCCGGCGTCCAGTATCACGCCGGAACATCTTGACAGCAACGCACGGCAGGCGTGATCAGCTATGCCGAAATTGAAACTCTTACGGCGCCGAACCGAGAAGCTGGCCGACCCACACGGCCCGCTCGACAAGATCCCGGGCGGTATCCTCTATCGCCTGGCCGGCAAAGCGCGCCAGCCGCGAGGCCGGCCGGTCGGCCGGATAGGCAAGAATGAGGCGGCGCACGGGCACGGGATCGATCAACGGCGCGGCCGTGAGCAGGCCGGCGGCGACATCGGCATGGATGGGTGCGAGCGGCAGGATCGTCCAGCCATGGCCGTTGCGCACGAGGTCCTTCAGCACCGAATAGGTATCCGCCTCGACGCCGACATCGAGGGTGATGCCGGTCTCGATGGCGCAGCGTTCGACGATGATGCGCAGCCCGTGCTTCACGCTCGGCAGCAACAGTCGTTTCCCGGCGAGCGAGGTGAACGGCACGGCGCGCACGGTCGAGAAGCCGGCGGCGGGCGGGCCGATCAGAAAGAGGTTTTCCAGCAGCAGCGGGCGCGTGCGAAGCGATCTCGCCATGCGCGGATCGTAGAGCACCGCGACGTCTATTTCGCCCCGATGCAGCCAATCGAGCAAATAGCCGGTATAGGCGCTGACAAGCCTGAGCTTCGCCTTGGGATGGGCTTTGCCGAAAGCCGCCGCCAGCGGCAGCGAGATGATGTCGGCCACCGTGGGCGGCAAGCCGATGGCAACCTCGCCCGTGAGCGGCGCATCGGCGGGCGTGGCGGTCGCGCGGATCTCGTCGATCTCGGCCATCACACGCACGGCGTGAGCCAGCACCTCCTTGCCCTGTTCGGACAGCACCATGCCGCGCCCATGACGCAGGAACAAGGCAAAGCCCAGTTCCTCCTCCAGCATGCGTACCTGGCGGCTCAGCGCCGGCTGCGCGATGTGCAGCCGGTCGGCGGCCTTGCTGAGGCTGCCGAGCTCGGCGACGTGGATCAGGGTGCGCAGTTGCGACAGCTCCATGAGCTATCGAATATCATTATATCTGGTCACAAGAAAGAGACGAAGATTGGATCGGACAACGGAGGTATTCTGACACCAATCCAATTCTCGGGGGGTCCACGGTGACAGCGAGCCTGCATGCAAAACAAGCCGAGACAGTCACGCAAGCGGCAGCTTCGGCGCAGTGGCCGGATCAGGTCTATGACGTGCTCAAGGCCGCCGGCATCAACCAGATGTCCTATGTGCCGGATGCCGGCCATACCACACTGATCCGCCGCTTCAGCGCCGATCCAGAGGTCGTCACCAATGTGCTGACGACGGAGGAGGAGGGCATAGCCATCGCCGCCGGCTCCTGGCTCGGCGGCAAGCGCAGCGTCGTGCTGATGCAATCCTCCGGCGTCGGCAATTGCATCAACATGCTGTCGCTGTCGGTGCAGGCGCGCTTTCCCTTGCTTGTCCTGGTGACGATGCGCGGCGAGTGGGCCGAGTTCAATCCATGGCAGGTGCCAATGGGGCAGGCGACCGAGGCTTCGCTGAGGGCAATCGGCCTCAGCGTGCTGCGGGCAGAGACGGGCCCCGACCTGGTGGACACCGTGGCGCAGGCGGCCGCGATGGCCTTCGATGCCGACCAGCAGATCGCCGTGCTCATCGGACAGCGCCTGCTTGGCAAGAAGAAGTGGTGAATGACATGACATTGCCGACGATGGATCGCCGCGTGGCGGTGAAGAGGCTGCTCGACGCGCGCGACGGCGCCCTGGTGGTGACCGGGCTCGGCTCGCCGAGCTATGACGTGCATGCCGCCGGCGACCGGGACGACAATTACTATCTCTGGGGCGCGATGGGCGGCGCGGCATTGGTCGGCCTCGGGCTTGCCCAGGCGCAGCCGCAGAGGCGGGTGATGGTCATCACCGGAGACGGCGAGCAGTTGATGGCTTTCGGATCGCTGGCGACGATTTCGGTGGCGCGCCCGAAGAACCTCGACCTGATCATTCTGGACAACCAGCATTTCGGCGAGACCGGCATGCAATCCAGCCATACCGGCCGCGGCATCGGCTTCGACAAGGTCGCTGCCGCCTGCGGTTTCGCGGAGGTGGCCGAACTGCGTTCGTTGGAGGAGGTCGATGCGCTGTGCGAAAAGCTGCGGCGCCCTGCCGAGGGGCCTCGCTTGTTCGTGCTGAAAATCACCGCCGAGAACTTGCCGCGCTCGCTACCGCCGCGCGACGCCGTCGCGGTCAAGAACCGCCTTCGCGCCCATCTGGGCTTTGCCACCTGTTGAGGGCCGACATGCCGCTGGTCAGCTTCCAGAATACGGTCGGCGGTCGGCTGCAATCGAGCGCCGACATGTTCGAGAGCCATGACCCCTTCACCGGCAGGCCGTGGGCACTGATCCCGCGCGGCGGCAAGGCCGAAGTGGATGCAGCCGTGGCTTCCGCCAGTTCGGCTTTCCGGTCGAAGGACTGGGCCGGCATCACGCCGACCGCGCGCGGCAAGCTCCTGGTGCGGGTGTCGGAGCTGATCGCTGAGAACGCCGAGCGTATCGCCGCGATCGAGACCCGCGACAATGGCAAGCTGATCACCGAGATGACGGCGCAGCTGCGCTACATCCCCGAATGGTACCGCTATTTCGGCGGGCTCGCCGACAAGATCGAAGGGTCGGCGTTGCCGATCGACAAGGCCGGCATGTTCGCCTTCACCCGGCACGAGCCGCTCGGCGTCATTGCCGCGATCGTGCCATGGAATTCGCCGCTGCTGCTCCTGACCTGGAAGCTTGCGCCGCTGCTCGCGGCAGGCAACACCGTGGTCATCAAGCCCTCGGAACACGCCTCGGCCTCGACGCTGGAATTCGTAAAGCTGTTCGCGCGGGCCGGCTTTCCGCCGGGCGTCGTCAACACCGTCACCGGCATGCCGCAGGAGGTCGGCGTGCCGCTGGTCTCCCATCCCGACGTTGCCAAGATCGCCTTCACGGGTGGCGAGCCGGGCGGGCTCGCTGTCTATCGCGCAGCCGCGGAGGGGTTGAAGACGGTGACGCTGGAGCTCGGCGGCAAGTCGGCCAACATCGTCTTCGGCGACGCCAATCTGGAAAGCGCTGTCAACGGCGCGATCTCCGGCATTTTCGCTGCCAGCGGCCAGACCTGCATCGCGGGCTCACGACTGCTCGTCCAGCGCACGATACACGACCGGTTCGTGGAGAAGGTGATCACGCTTGCCGCCAGCGCAAGAATGGGCAACCCGGCGCTGCCCGAGACGCAGGTCGGGCCCATCACCACGCAGTCCCAGCGTGAGAAGGTGCTTTCCTATCTCGGGATCGCGCGGCGCGAGGGTGCGTCGTGCGTGCTGGGCGGCGGAAAGCCTGCGTCGGACCAACTGGCGGGGGGCTGGTTCGTCGAACCCACCATCTTTACCGGCGTGAACAACTCAATGCGCATCGCGCGCGAAGAAGTGTTCGGGCCAATCCTTTCGGTCATTCCTTTCGACGACGAGGAAGAGGCATTCGCCATTGCCAACGACAGTCCGTACGGGCTGGCGGCGGGACTGTGGACGAGCGACATGGGTAGGGCGCTGCGAGGCGCGGCGGCGATGGAAGCTGGCATGGTCTGGATCAATTCATACCGCGCGGTCTCCTACATGGCGCCCTTCGGCGGCTACAAGAGAAGCGGTATAGGCCGCGAGAGCGGGCAGGGGGCGATCGATGCCTATCTTCAGACCAAGACGGTATGGATAGATACGGCCGGCAAGACCGCCAATCCCTTCGTGATCCGCTAAGATAGACAAGGGCCCCAAGGCAACGGCCCGTTCAGAATGACGAGGGAACCGCATATGAGACAAGCAGGAAAGGTGGCGGTCGTCACCGGAGCGGCACGCGGCATCGGGCGCGCATGCGCCGAACGCTTCCTAGCTGAAGGCGCGAAGGTCGTTCTCGGCGATATCGATGCCAGTGAGCTGAAGAGATGCGCCGCCGAGATCGGTACTGCCGGGACCGTGTTGGCGCTGGTCACGGACGTCAGCAGGAAGGACCAGGTCGACGCGCTGGTCGCGGCGGCGGTCGCCAAGTTTGGCCGTGTCGACATCATGGTCAACAATGCCGGCATCGCTCCGGTTCAGGATTTTCTCGACATCGGCGAGGCCGACTACGACCGGGTTCTCGCCGTCAATTTGAAGGGGGCGTTCATGGGCACGCAGGCGGCCGCTCGCCAGATGATCGCGCAGGGGCAGGGCGGCGTCATCATAAACATGTCCTCGATCAATTCCGGGCTCGCCAATCCCCGGGTCGCGACCTACGCGATCTCGAAGGGCGGCATGAACCAGGTGACCGGCACCGCCGCCGTCGCCTTCGCACCCTACGGCATCCGCGTGGTCGGTGTCGGCCCGGGCACGATTGCCACGGAGATGGTGATGGACGGCACCTTCATCGATTCCGAGGAAATGCGCCGCGCGATCCTTTCGCGCACGCCGCTTGGACGTCTGGGCACGGCGGCTGAAATCGCCTCCGTGGTCGCTTTCCTCGCCAGCGACGACGCCTCCTACATCACCGGTGAGACGATCTACCCCGACGGCGGACGTCGCGTGCTGAACTACACCGTCCCGGTCAAGGAGTAGGGAAATGGCAAACAAGGCAACGGGCAATTTCGACAAGCTGCATCACATCTGCATCGTCGTGCATGATATCGACAAGGCGCAGGCCTACTACGACTCCATCGGTATCGGTCCATGGGAAGCCTACCCGCCGCTGGTCGAATATGAGGAACTGCAGGTCCCGAGTCCCAAGGGCTTCATGGCCATGCAGTACCGGATCTGCAATTTACCGAATGTCCAGTTGCAGCTCTGCCAGCCAAGCCACGATCCTTCACCGCAGCGGATCCACCTGGATACGAAAGGCGAGGGCGTCTTCCACATCGGCTTCGAGGTCCGTGACGCGGATGCCGCCGAAAGCGAGGCCGAAGGCGACGGCCTTTCCGTGCTGATGCGCGGGCGCCGGGAAAATCGGACCGGCTTCACCTATTACGACACCGCCGACAAGGCCGGTGTGATCCTGCTGACCCGGGCGACGAATTTGCCCGGCAAATGATGTGCCCCGGGGAAGGATTCGCGGGGAATATCCGGCGGGGGACGGCTGCTCCGTCAACTGCCCCGCAATTCCTGAAGCCTGTCGACCAGGAATTTGCCGCTGGTGATGATATGCATTTCCAGCAGGCTGACGGCGCGCAGCGTGTCCTTGGCCTCGCACAACTCGATGAGCTGCCAGTGGTCGCGGTCGGATTGCACCTGGATCTCGGTCAGCGTCACCATCATGCGCGTATAGCGTTCCAGCTGCTGGTAGATGCGCCCGACGAGTTCGATCGTCGCCTTGCGGCCGGACGGCGCGTAAAGGGTTGCGTGGAAGTTCCAGTTCAGCTGGTTGGAATATTCGCCGGTCTTGCCCTGTTCCTGGTGCTGTCTGGCACGGTCCCGCGCCAAAGCGAGGTCGGCCTCGCTCATCCTCGGGATGGCAAGGGCGAGCAGCCAGGTCTCGATCCTGGCCCGCAATTCATAAAGCTCGAGGATTTCGTCGAGCGAAATCGAGGAAACCACTGCTCCCTTGTGGGAGACGAGCGTGACGAACCCTTCCGAATGAAGCTGATGCAGCGCCTCGCGCACGGGTATCCGGCTGACGCCGAATTCGGTCGCCAGGTGCTCCTGCCGCAACTGGGCATTTGCCTCGTATTCGCCGACCAGGATCTTCTGCCTGATGGCGTCGGCGACCTGGGTCGATATGGTTTTCTTCTGTACGAGCATGATCAGCCTAGGGCGACGGCGCCTTTGTTCGCGTGCGGCGCTTTTTTGATTGAAGAAACGGACGCATAGCACTGCGCATAGGTTGTTGTCACTCCGAAGGCCCGTCGCCCTCAGTAGACATGTTCGTCGATCGGCTGGTTGTTGGCGATACGCTCGTAGCGGAAGGCCGAGAGATCGATTGAACGGTATTCGCCATAGGCAATGAGGTCGCTCACGCCGGAACCGGTTGCCGCGGCGTGCATCATGCCGTGGCCGCTGAAGCCGGTGGCCAACACGAAGTTCGAGATCTCCGGATGGAGCCCGATGATACCGCTGTGGTCAAAGGTGTTGTACTCATAGAGGCCTGCCCATGCACGCAGCATGCGCAATTGTTCGAAGCCGGGCACGCGATGCGCCAGCGCCGGCCAGATCAGTTCCTCGAACAGATCGTAATCGACCTCCAGCCCGAAATCGTCCGGATCGTTCTCGCGCACGGGTGGAATGCCGCACAGAAAGAGCTGACCCTCCGGCCGCAGCCAGAAGCCGCTGGCGTCGAAGACGAAAGGGCAGTTGTCGATCCGCGCCGGGCTTTCGAAGACGAAGACGCATCGCTTGCTGGGCACGACCGGGAGATCCGTGCCGGCCATCCGTGCAATGCCCGCGCTCCACGGACCGGCTGCGTTGATGACCGTGCCGGCGGAAATCCGTTCGCCATTGTCCAGCACCACGTCGTCGACCTTGCTTCGGGAAGCCATGGTCAGTCCGGTCACGGTCGCGGCACGATAGTCGACCTTCTGGGTGCGTGCCTTGCGGCGGAAAGCTTGCATCAGGCCAGGTCCGTCGAACCAGCCTTCGCAGCCGCGGCCGAATGAGCCGAGCGCCAGGTCTTCCGTATTGAGCCAAGGGAAGCGCCGCGCTAGATCGACCTGCTCGATCAGCTCGATATCGACACCCATCTCGCGCTGAACGCGGTTCTTGGCACGCTGCGCCTCGGCCCGCTCCGGCGTCGCCAGCACAAGATAGCCAGGCTCGTGAAGTCCGATGTCGGCCGGCTCGTCACCGACCGCGAGTCGAGTGCCCACCTCGCGCAGAAAGTCGAGGCTGAACTTCGACATGGCGATATTCGGCTGGGTGCCGAACTGCTGGCGTATGGCGCTGGTCGACAACGAAGAAGAAGAGGCGGTGTAATAGGGGTCCCGCTCGATAACGGCGATGCTGCCATCGAAATCCGGATTGGCGGAGAGGAAATAGGCGATCGAGCTGCCGACGACGCCTCCGCCGACGATCACCACATCGTAATTTACGCTCATTCCGGTCGCGTTCCCTTGTCTCAAATGTCGTGGCAGTTGGCAAAGATTGGATACTTTTCTCCGCCAACAAGCCCTTTAACGGCACTCATAGCCCAGCCTAATGGCGAGAAAAAGGGGTTTGACGAGAAAATAAGAATACATTATCCAATTTTTACACATCCGCTGCCAGCTGGATCATGCAGCATCCCAGGAGTGTTCAGTGGGCCTCATCGCTCCCCGTCTTGACGTCATCAAGCCAAGTCCGAGCATGGCGGTTACGGCTCGAGCGATCGACATGCGCGCGGCCGGCATCGACGTCATCAGCCTGAGCGCCGGTGAGCCGGATTTTCCGACACCCTCGCATGTCGTCGAGGCGGCCTACGCGGCGATGCGCAGGGGAGAGACTCGCTACACGGCAGTGGATGGAACGGCGGCGCTGAAGAAAGCGGTGGCCGACAAGTTCAGGCGCGAGAACGGCCTCGACTACAGGCCGTCGGAGATTACCGTCGCCGGCGGCGCAAAGCAGATCATCTACAACGCCCTGCTGGCAACGCTGGCGCCGGGCGACGAGGTGATCGTTCCCGCCCCTTACTGGGTTTCCTACACCGACATCGTGCTTCTGGGGGAAGGCAAGCCCGTGATCGTTCCCTGCGGCGAGGAACTTGGCTTCAAGCTCACGCCGCCCGCTTTGCGGGCAGCCATCACCGGGCGCACGAAATGGCTGCTCGTGAACACCCCGTCCAACCCGACGGGCGCAGTCTATAGCCGTGACGAGCTTGCTGCCTTGGCGGCAGTGCTGCTCGAGCATCCGCATGTTCATGTGCTGACCGACGATATCTACGAGCACATCCTGTTCGATGGGCGCACCTTCCATACGATCGCCGGCGTCGAGCCGCGGCTGAAGGAGCGCACGCTGACGGTCAACGGCGTGTCCAAAGCCTATGCCATGACAGGCTGGCGGATCGGCTATGCCGGCGGGCCGGAACCACTGATCCGCGCCATGGCGACCGTGCAGAGTCAGAGCACGTCAAACCCGTCATCCATCTCGCAGGCCGCGACCATAGCCGCGCTGGACGGCCCGCAGGATTTCTTGGCGCCGCGCGCGCTCGAGTTCCAGGCCAGGCGCGATCGCGCACTGGAGCTGCTGCGGGCAATCCCTGGCCTTATCTGCCAGACGCCTGAAGGGGCCTTTTATCTCTATCCCAACTGCTCGGCCCTGATCGGCCGCCGGCGTCCGGACGGCTCCGTTGTCGGCAGCGATGACGATCTTTCGCTTTACCTGCTCGATCAGGCGCGGGTCGCGGTGGTGCAAGGCTCGGCCTACGGCCTGTCGCCGCATTTCCGCATCTCCATAGCCACGTCGATGGACCTGATCGAGAAGGCGATCGGGCGTATCGCCGAGGCAGTCGAAGCCATGCGGTAGCGCGGCATGGATCTGAACCTCGTCCGAGAGCTTATCGATTTGGTCTCGCGCTCACCCATTGGCGAGTTGCAGATCGAGCGCGACGGATTTCGCGTCCGCATCGCCAAGCAAGCGCCGCCGCCCGGGTCCTTGCCGCAACCCGCGCCGGTTTTTGGCGCGCCCGCTGCTTCGGGCGCCAGCCCCGCCGCCGCGACCATTCCGCGGCATTCGATCCGCGCGCCGCTGACGGGCGTGTTCTATCGCTCTGCCGGCGAGGGTGAGCCGCCGCTCGTCTCGGTGGGCGACGTGGTCGAGGAGGGGCAAAAGATCGGTGTCCTCGAAGCCATGAAGACATTCAACGTCGTGGAAGCCGATCGCGCCGGCAGGATTGTCGAGGTCGCATTTGAAGACCATGCCGCCGTGCAGTCCGGCGACGTGCTGTTCGTCCTGGAAGAGGCGGGTTGAGCGCCATGTTCGATACCGTCCTTATCGCCAACCGGGGTGAAATCGCGCTGCGCATCCTGCGCGCCTGCCACGATCTCGGACTGAAGACGGTAGCGGCCTATTCGGAGGCCGATGCGAGCCTTCGCCACGTGGCGCTGGCTGACAAGGCGATCTGCATCGGGCCGGCGGCTTCGGCCGGCAGCTATCTCAATATCGCGGAGATCATCACAGCCTCGCAACTCGCCGGCGCGGGCGCGATCCATCCCGGCTACGGGTTTCTCTCGGAGAACGCGGCGTTCGCCGAGGCAGTTGAAAATGCCGGTCTGGTCTTCATCGGGCCGTCCGCGGCGGCGATCCGCACCATGGGCGACAAGGTGGCGGCCAAGCAGGCGATGATCACCGCCGGCGTGCCCTGCGTTCCGGGCTCGGAAGGCGCGTTGCCGCAGGACGAGCAAGTGGTGCGGGTAATCGCCGAAACCATAGGTTATCCAGCCATCGTCAAGGCGGCCGGTGGTGGCGGCGGGCGCGGCATGCGCATCGTGCGCGAGCAAGGCGCGTTGATGGAAGCCGTGGCGCTGGCACGAGAGGAAGCCGGACGAGCCTTCGGCAACCCGCAGGTCTATCTGGAAAAATTCCTCGAACATCCGCGCCATGTCGAGATCCAGATTCTGGCCGACCGACATGGCGCGGCTGTATGGCTTGGCGAGCGGGACTGCTCCATGCAGCGCCGCCACCAGAAGATCGTCGAGGAAGCGCCGGCTCCCGGCATCGCCCGCGAGGCGATCGCCGGGATCGGCGATCTTTGCGTCCGCGCCTGCCTCGAGATCGGCTATACCGGGGCGGGCACGTTCGAGTTCCTCCACGAGGACGGGCGCTTTTATTTCATCGAGATGAACACCCGCGTGCAGGTGGAGCACCCGGTGACCGAACTGGTCACCGGCATCGACATCGTTCGCGAGCAGATCCGGATCGCCCAGGGCGAGCGTCTGTCCTTCAAGCAGGAAGACATACGCATCCAGGGCCACGCCGTCGAATGCCGCATCAACGCCGAGGACCCTTACAGCTTCCGGCCGCATCCGGGGCGGGTCGAGCGCTGGACGCCGCCGGGCGGCCCGGGGATACGGGTCGAGTCGCATCTCTACTCCGGTTACACCGTGCCGTCCCACTACGATTCCCTGGTGGCCAAGCTGCTCGCGCATGGCGCGACGCGAGCCGACGCGATCCGCAGGATGAAGGGGGCGCTGGCCGAGATGGAGGCGGTCGGCATCGCCACCAACGCGCCACTGCACGGCATGTTGATGGAGGAGCCAGGTTTTGCGGCCGGAGGTTTCGACATCCACCACCTGGAACGCCTGATCGAAGGCGGTCTGCTCAACGGACGAGCGCAGCGATGACGGCCGACGAGATCGAGAGACTTGCCGCATGGTGTGCGGCCGCGGGTGTCAGTGAGATCGAACTGGCGGAGGCCGGCTTTTCACTTTGTCTGCGTATCCAGTCAGCCGGCCCTGGGACGCGCGCGGCGGCGAGCGAGGCGCCGAAGGCCGAGGTGGTCGCGACGACCGTTCGCGCGCCGGGCGTCGGGGTGTTCCGTCTCGTTCATCCGACGACCGGCCATCCGGTCATCGAACGCGGCCAGACGGTCCGGAAGGGCGAGACCGTCGGTGTTCTGCAGATCGGCGCATGCCTCAAGGCCGTGGTTTCGCCGGCGGACGGCAAGCTGGGGGTTGCCTTGGCCGAGGACGGCGCGGTCGTCGGCTACGGCACACCGCTCTACGAGTTGCTGTGACATGAATTCTGAGGAAGTCGCCATGACGGGCAGCGGACTTGAAGTCGATATCAATTCGGACATGGGCGAAGGCTTTGGCGCTTACAGGCTGGGCGACGACGCGGCGATCCTCGATATCGTGAGCTCGGCCAATGTCGCCTGCGGTTTCCACGCCGGCGACCCGGAGATCATGGCGGCCACCTTTTCCATGGCGCGGGCGAAGGGCGTTGCCGTCGGCGCGCATCCAAGCTTCGCCGATCTGTGGGGGTTCGGACGGCGCACCATTCCGCATTCGGCGGACGAGATCGAAAGGCTGGTCGCATACCAGATCGGCGCGGCACAGGCGCTTTCGATCTATGCCGGGCACCCGATCCGTTATGTGAAGGCGCATGGCGCGCTGGGCAATCTGACCCAGACCGATCGCGCGGTCGCCGAAGCCGTCACGCGCGCCGTCAAGGCCGTCGATCCCACCCTGATCTGCCTGGCGATCGCGCTCGGCTTCCAGGACAGGATCGCGCGCGAGGCGGGCCTGACGGTGAAGTCCGAGATCTTCGCCGATCGCGCCTATACGCAGGAGGGGTTTCTTGTCTCGCGCAAGCTGGAGGGCGCCGTCATCCACGATGCGGGGAAGGCAGCGGAGCGAGTCGTCCGCATGGTCAGGCAGGGCGCCATCGAGACGATTTCCGGGCAGGCGCTGAAAACGCCGATCGACTCGATCTGCGTCCATAGCGATACCCCGGCGGCGGTTGCCATAGCCGCCCGCGTGCGGACCGGGCTGGAACAGAGCGGTGTAAGGGTCAAGGCCTTCGCTGCAACGCCCTGAGGGTCGGCTGCGTCCGGGCTCATGGCTCACAGCGCCCGCGCCGGGCGTTTCAGACGGCATCGAGGCCCCTTTCGAGGAAGCGGTCGAGCTGCTCCACCTCCTGGGGCGTGAGGCTGATGCCGTCCCGTTTCGACTTCTCACGGGCGAGGAACCGCCTCTGCGAAGGTAGGCGGGCGCCCTGGCCGAGGATCGCCTCGAACAACGCTTCTGCTCGGGAGAAAGGACTTCCGGGGCGGCCAGCGGCGAACGCCTCCGGCGACAGGGCGATGACCAGCTCGCCATGCTTCGGATAGAGCGTCGTCGTGCCAAGCAGATCGAGGGCCTCGCGGCTCGTCAGGTCGCCAAGCATGGCACCGGCGAGCAGCTCGATCATGGTGCCGATGGCCGAGCCCTTATGCCCGCCGAAGGAAAGCATCGCGCCGGCAAGCGCCGCTTCGGGGTCGGTCGTCGGCCTGCCGTCCGAATCGATCGCCCAGCCTTCCGGCAATTGTTTCCCGGCACGACGATGGAGCTCGATTTCGCCGCGCGCCGCGACTGAAGTTGCAAAGTCGAAGACATAATGCGGATGCCCCTGGCGCGGCCAGCCGAAGGCGAAGGGATTGGTGCCAAGCAGGGGTCTTGAGCCTCCCGTCGGCGCGACCGTCGCGTAGCTTGGACACATGGCGAGGCCGGCAAGACCGGCTCCGGCCAGTGCCTCGACCTCGACCCAGAGGGCCGAAAAATGAACCGCGTTGTTGATCGCCAGCGCCGCGATGCCGGTTGCGCGGGCGCGCTCGACCAGTGCAGGCAGGCCCAGCTCGAAGGCGGGATTGGCGAAGCCGCCTCTCGCGTCCACTTTCACGATTGCCGGCGCGTCCGGCGGCAGCAATTCAGGCACCGCCCTTGGCTCGGCCTTTCCGGCCTTGACGGTGCGCAGCGCGCCTTCGATGCGATAGATGCCGTGCGACTTGCAGGCGTCGCGCTCCCCGGCGACGATGGCGCGCGCGATGGCGCCGGCCTGGGCGGGGTTAAGTCCGGCCTTGCTGAAGATCGCCTCGACGCGCTCATGCAGGGTTTCGATGGTGAGGGCTGTTGTGCTGCTCATTCTGACCTTCGGGATTTGCCTGCGGAGCATGCGCCCGCAGGTCAGGAAAATTGCAGCTCGCTCGCGAAGGCTCTCAGATCCTGCGCGAGCAGGCCGGGTTGCTCGAAGGCTGCAAAATGCCCGCCGCATGGCATTGTTGTCCACCGGCGCACATTACGAAAAACCCGTTCGACCCAGCTTCTTGGCGGCATCGGCAATTCCTTCGGAAACAGCGCTACCGCGAGCGGAACTTCGATCTCCGTACCATGCGGGAATGCCAACGGCCGAGCGCGAGTCTCCCAATAGAGACGCATGGAGGAGGCAACGGTTCGCGTGAACCAGTAGAGCGAGATGGTGGCGAGGACTTCGTCGCGAGAAAATGCGGCGTTGTCCAGATTGCCGTCGCAGTCGCTCCAGTCGCGGAACTTTTCGATCATCCATGCCGCCAATCCCACGGGCGAATCGGTGAGCCCGTAGGCAAGGGTCTGGGGGCGCGTTCCCTGAATGTGGCTGTAGGCGCCGTGAAGATCCGCCCACCGGGCTTTCTCGCCCAGGAAGATGCGTTCTTCCGCGGTGAGGTCGCCGCCGGGACCAGGGTCATGCGAGGGCGAATACGAGCCGGGAATGAAATTCAGATGCATGCCGGCGAGATTGCCGGGATGGGCGTGGGCCAGGATCGTCGACACGCTGGCGCCGAGGTCGCCGCCCTGCGCCAGATAGCGCTCATAGCCCAGGCGGCTCATCAATTCCGCCCAGAGATCGGCGACGGCAAACAGGTTGAGGCCGGCCTTGGTCGGGCGGCTCGAAAAGCCGTATCCGGGGATCGAAGGGATCACGACGTTGAACGCGTCCTGCTCTCTCCCGCCATTGGCAAGCGGATCGGACAGGAGCGGCAAAAGCCTGATGAATTCACAAAAGCTGCCCGGCCAGCCATGTGTGAGAATGATCGCCCTGGCGGTTGGAACTGCGGCGCGGACATGGATGAAATGAATGGTCTGGCCGCCGATTTCCGTCTGGTAGTGAGGAAGCTTGTTCCAGGCGTCTTCCTGTCTGCGCCAGTCGAAGCCCGAGCGCCAGTGCTCGAGAAGTCGCCGCAACTCCTCACGCTCGGTACCCTGGGCCCAGCCGATACCCTCCAGTTGGTCCGGCTCGCGCCAGCTTGCGATGCGTCGCATCAGGTCGTCGATTTCGGCCTGGGCAATCCGGATCGTGAAGGGGTGGATATCCATGGACATGTCCGCTCGGCGCTATGGGTTGAACCAGTCGATATCGTTGCGGCTTTTGTGGTCGCTCCGGCCGTCATCGTGGTCGGAGGCCACCCAAGCCGATGTTCCGCGCGGCAAGCGCGTCAAGCTGCTGCCTGGCAATACGCAGTGCTTGGGTCGCCACTTCGATCGATACTGGCACAAAACGCAAGCGCGCGCCGACCGGCGCTTGCGCGAGGCGCCAGAGATCAGCTTCGATCACGGTTGCGATCTTCGGGTAGCCGCCGCAGGTGTTGGCATCGGCAAGCTGGACGATCGGCTGGCCGGACGGCGGCACCTGAATGGTGCCTGGCACGATGCCATGCGAGAGCAATTCCAGGGGTGAGGCTAGCGAGAGCGTTTCTCCGGACAAGCGATAGCCCATGCGGTTGGCTTCGCTGGTGATCTTCCAGTCGCTGCTGGTGAAGGCCGCCTGCGCTTGCGCCGTGAAAGCGTCGAACTCGGCGGCGGGAAGCACCCTCAGTTCGATCGGAGAGAAGTTGGCGTTGCTCGCGGCTTGCCGTTCTTCCAGTGCCACGCCAAGGCCTGCGGAGGGAAGCGGGCATACCGCGCTGTTGAGCTGGAGCTGGTCGCCGCGCGCAAGGCCGCGCCCGGCAAGCCCGCCGAAACCGCCTTTCGCATCCGTCGCGCGCGAGCCCATGACGGATGGCAGGTCGAGCCCGCCGGCGAAGGCGATATAAGAACGCGCGCCTGCGCGAGGCGCTTCCACCAGAAGCGTCTCGCCCGCGCGGATAGTGGTTGCCCACCAGGGCGGATACCGCCGATCATCGATACTGATCGGGCAGTCGGCTCCCGTGATGGCCAACGCGGTGTCGACATGTGCCTTGAGCCGGAAGGGATAGAGCGCGATCTCCAGCCCCGCGGCCGATCGGTCATTGCCCAGCATGAAATTGGCGATCGCCAGCGCCTGGCTGTCCATGGCGCCGCCATGGCTGATTCCGAGCGCCAGATAGCCTGGCCGGCCGAGGTCCTGGACAGTGTTCGGAAGACCGGTGGACAGGATTTCGATCATTGCTCGATGCCCGCAATCTCGAATTGGATCGTGTCTCCAGGCCTCAGCAGCACCGGCGATTGCGCCTGAATATCGAAAAGCCTCACGTCGGTGTGGCCGATAATGTGCCACCCCGACGGCGCGGTCATCGGCATGATGCCTGCCTGCGCGCCGCCGATGATGACGGCGCCTTCGGCCACTTTCAGGCGGGGGTTCTTGCGCCGTGGCCAGTTGAGCCGCGGGTCGAGACCGGACAAGTAAGGAAAGCCCGGCATGGCCCCGATAGCGGCTACGGAATAGGTCGCGGCCGCGTGACGATTGACCGTCTCTTCCAGCGACAATGCGCAATGCGCGGCCCAGCCAGCGAGGTCTTCGCCGCACGCGCCGCCGTAATGCACGGGAATCCTGTGCAAAGTGCCGGCGGCCATTTGTGGATCGGTGCCGGCCCAAAGTGATTGCAGTTGTTCGCCGACACTCGATGCATCCGTGACGAGCGGGTCGAACAGCACCAGCAGGTTGTTCATGCCGGGGGCCGTCTCGCGCACGCCGTCGAGGCCTCGTGCAGCTTCCGCCACAGCCCAAACCAACTCTTGAGTGGTGTCGTCGAACCTTGCCTGCGCGCCATCGAGAAGCAGCGCGCCTGATCCCGCAAGGCTGATGCGCGGTGCTGGCCCAATGGTCATGAGCGGTCAGTCCTTCACCGGCACGGTGTAGTTCAGGATCAGGCGGCCGCCATCTGGATAAATAGTCTGGCCCACGATGTAGGAGGCATCGTCGCTGGCCAGGAAGGAGGCGACGCTGGCGATCTCCGATGGCTCGCCGCAGCGCCCACTCGGCGTTCGCGACAGTATGGTCTGCCGCTGCGCTTCGCTGGCCATGACCGAGCTCCTGACCATGTCGGTCATGATCGTTCCCGGTCCGATGGCGTTGACGCGGATGTTGTGCGGGATGAGCCCGACCGCCATCACCGCCGTCAGCTGCTTGATGCCGCCCTTCGACACCGCGTAGGCGACGGAATTGGGAATGGCCAGGATGGCATTGATCGACGACATGTTGATGATCGAGCCGCCGCGCCTTTGAGCGATCATGGCTCGTGCCGCAGCCTGACCGAGAAGGAACGGCGCCTTGAGATTGACGCGCTGAACCCAATCGAAGGCTTCCTCGGGGAAGTCGACGAAATCATCGAGGTGGATCACACCGGCATTGTTGATCAAGACGTCGATACCGCCAAAGGCGCCGGTGGCTTCGGCGATGATGCTGGCGGCCATGTCCGCCGTGCATGCGGAAAGATCCGCTTCGAGCCAGACGGCGCGCTTGCCGAGACGTTGAGCATGCTCGCCGCCGCGGTCGGCCTTCACATCCACGAGCACGACATTGGCGCCGTCGGCATGAAAGCGCTCTGCGCAGGCGAGGCCCAGGCCTTGCGCCGCCCCGGTGATGATCACGACTTTGCCTGCATGCTTCACAGCCGATTCCTTTTTTGATGTCTAATGAGGATATGTTATCCAATCTATCGCCAAGCACGAGCCTATGGCAAGCCCGGTGTGGCAAGGTCGAAAGCGGCTCCAGGCCCGGAATTGCGGGGGAATCGGCTTTTTCGAACAGCTCCAAGTAAGCCGGTTGACTTTGCTCTTCAAATGATGATTGGATAATATATTCACAAATTGGAGGACAAAAATGGCAGGCGGGCAGCGGGAGGGTGAACTGGTCGACGCGTTCCGCGTCTTTGCCACGCCGTTGATCAGCGACAATCTTGCCCGGGTGCCCGGCGCCGTCGGGTTGCGACCGTTCCACAAGATCAGCGGCATCATGGTGGGACGGGCGCTGACAGTGAGGACGCGCCCCGGCGATAACCAGTTCATCCATCGCGCGCTCGACCTGGTACAGCCGGGCGATGTCATCGTCGTCGATGGCGGCGGTTACGAAGGGCGGGCACTCGTCGGCGAGATCATGACAAGCCTCGCTGCCTCACGCGGCGCCGCCGGCATCGTCATCGACGGAGCCATCCGCGATGCCGGCGCCATCGGCCGCAACCCATTTCCCTGCTTCGCGCGATCGGCCATCCACCTCGGCCCCTACAAGGACGGCCCCGGGGCGATCAATGTTCCGGTCTCGGTGGGCGGAATGGTCGTCGGTCCCGGCGACATCGTCGTGGGCGACGAGGACGGCGTCGTGGCGTTTCCGTTCGAGGGCGCCACGGCCTTGCTGGCAGCCGTCAAGGCGCAGGAAGCGCGCGAAGCCGACATCATGCAGAGCATCAAGGAGAACCGCTACCAGGGTGCCTATGCCCAGGCTCCGGCCAGCAGCCATTGAGTTGCAGAGCCTGACGCCAGGGCCTCGATCGCAGGCCGGCTGGCGATTGCAAACATTGCCGCTCCGCCTCGGAAGGAGGAGCGCAACCTGGCCGATCCGCCCAGAGCGGCTCGGCGACAATCAAGCAGAATGCATTCCGGGCCACGACCCGGATGCGCCAACAGGGGAAAATGGAGAGAATGATGGTTGTTTCCTTCAAGAGGCTTGCCTGCGCCACCGCCCTTGCCGGGCTGGCCATGACCGCAGTTGCCGCCGCTGCCGACATCAAGATCGGCATCGTCGCGCCGATGACCGGCCAGTTGGCCAGCGAAGGACAGGACATGGAAAACGCGGTGAAGATGGCGATCGATGCCGCCAATGCCAAGGGCGGCGTCAATGGCGACAAGATCACCACAACCACTGCCGACGACGCCTGCGATCCGCAGCAGGCGGTCACCGCCGGCAGCAAGCTGATATCGGAAGGCGTGACGGCAATCGTCGGCGGCTACTGCTCGGGCGCCGTGTTGCCGACGTTGAAGATCTATGGCGATGCCGGCGTTCCGTTCGTCATCATCGGCGCGAATTCGACCAAGCTGGTCGCCGCCAATCAGGGCAACGCCTTCCTCGCCAACTCGACCGGCGACATGCAGGCGACCACTGCCGTCGAGCTCTTCAAGAAGAACGGCTACAAGAAGATCGCAGTCATAGACGAAGGCGACGCCTATTCCTCCGACCTGGCAAAGCTCACCGCCGAAGCCTTCAAGAACGCGGGCGGCGAGATCGCCGCCAAGGAAACCACCACCGCCGGCGAGCAGGACTATTCGGCGGTCGTCACCAAGGTTAAATCAAGCGGCGCGGATGCCGTCTTCTGGACCGCCTATCATGCCGGCGGCGCGCTTCTCACCAAGCAGCTTCGGCAGGCAGGCTTCCAGGGCGGCATCGTTCTCGGCGACGGCAACAATTCGCCGGAATATCTGGAGATAGCGGGCTCGGCGGGCGAGGGCGTGTTTCTGCTGTCCCCGCCAACCGTCGATCTCCTCTCCGGCGCTGCCGATTTCAAGGCCAAGTACAAGGACGCCTATGGCCGCGACGCCGGCGCCTACGCGGCCCTTTCCCATGATGTCGGCGACCTGATCGTAGACGCCATCGCACGGGCAAAATCCGCCGATCAGAAGGCAATCATCGAGGCGCTGAAAGCAAGCGACTTCAAGGGTCTGGCCGGCGAAATCAAGTTCACCGACAAGAATACGCTGCAGACGTCGAACTTCCGCCCGGTCGTTGCCAAGGGCGGCAAGTGGGTCGCCACCGAGTAACCGACGAAACATGCTGATGCCGAGGCGGCCTTTTTTGCCAGCCTCGGCATCATTCCTGTTTTTGCGGCTATGTGGCCGGCAGCTACCGATGCTTCGCCAAGGCTCGACTTTTTCAATTTCTGCACCGGAGCATCAATGACGCTCGACCTAGTCATTCAGCAATTGGTGAACGGCCTGATCGTCGGCTCGTTCTACGCCCTGATCGCGCTCGGCTACAGCATGGTCTTCGGCGTCATCAAGCTCCTGAATTTCGCCCATGGCGATATCTATATGAGCGGCGCCTTCGTTGGCCTCATCGCGTTTTCCTTCGTCGGCGTGTGGGTCGGCAATGGCTGGGCGGGCGTCGTCTGCGCCTTGCTGGTTTCGATGCTGGCCGTAGGGTTGCTCGGCGTCGTCATCGAGCGCTTCGCCTACCGGCCGATGCGCAACGCGCCGCGCCTGTCGATCCTGATCACCGCGCTCGGCGCCTCGATGGTGCTGAATGGCACCGCGCTTGCGCTGACCGGCGGGCGGCATTTCGCATTCAACACCGATCTCGGTTTTGCGGGCCTGGACGTTTCGGCTGTGCACATCACATACACACAGATCGTGCTTGTCGCCGCCTCGATCCTGCTGATGGCTGGGATGCAGGCCTTTGTCTCGCGCACCATGTACGGCAAGGCGATGCGCGCCGTGTCGATCGACATGGGGGCCAGCCGCCTGATGGGCATCGATGTCGATCGGGTGATCGCGCTGACCTTCTTCATGGGATCGGCGCTCGCGGCCGGCGGCGGCGTCATGGCGGGCGCCTACTATGGCAGCGTCCATTTCTTCATGGGCTTCATCATGGGGCTCAAAGCGTTCACCGCGGCCGTCATCGGCGGCATCGGCAGTGTGCCGGGCGCCATGCTTGGCGGCCTGCTGCTCGGCCTTCTCGAGGCCTACGGGTCATCCTTGCCCTTCGTCGGATCGGAATGGCGCGACGTCTTCGTGTTCGGCGCGCTGATCCTGTTCCTGGTCTTCAAGCCGACCGGCCTGCTCGGACGCTCGGTTGTGGAGCGGGTGTGATGAGCGACGGAGCCAGGACCTTGCCCGCCGCCGCGCAACCGCCGTTGGTGCGGCGCTCGCATCTGCTGCCGGGTCTCGCCGCGCTTGGCTGCGCGCTGGTGCTGCCGCACTTTGCCAATGCCTATGTGACGGAGGTGGCAACCACGGCGTTGCTCTATGTCGTGTTGTGCCTCGGTCTCAACATCGTCGTCGGCTATGCGGGCCTGCTTGACCTCGGCTACGCGGCCTTCTTTGCTGTCGGCGCCTACACGACCGGCATCCTGACCTCGGAATTCGGCTTCAACTTCTGGCTCACGATTCCCGTCGCCATGGCGGCAGCCTGTCTGGCCGGTGTCATCATCGGCGCGCCGACCTTGAGGCTGCGCAGCGACTACCTGGCGATCGTCACCCTGGGCTTCGGCGAGATCGTGCGCATCATTGCCCGCAACCTCGATATCACCGGCGGCGCCAGCGGCCTCGTCGGTATCGAGCGGCCGGAGATACTGGGCTTCAAGCTGATGCAGGTGCAGCACTTCTACTATGCGTTCCTGGCGCTCGCGCTGCTTGCCGTCTTCGTCTGCCTGAGCGTCGAGCGGTCGCGCATGGGGCGTGCGTGGTTCTATGTCCGTTATGACGAGGACGCCGCCGCAGGTATCGGCATCAATCGTGTGTCGGCCAAGCTGCAGGCCTATATGATGGGGGCCGTGATCGCGTCGGTGGCCGGGTGTCTCTACGCTGCGAAGATGACCGCGATTTCGCCGGAAAGCTTCACCTTCAACCAGTCGCTTCTGATCCTGCTAGGCGTCGTCCTGGGCGGCATGGGCCGCATCCCCGGTGTCGTCCTGGGTGCGATACTCGTGGCCCTGCTGCCGGAAGTGCTGCGCGGGGCGGGCACCTATCGTCCGCTGGTCACGGCTGTGGCGCTACTGGCAATCATGCTCTTCAGGCCAAACGGCCTGTGGCCGGACAAGCGGGGTTGACCATGGCCTTGCTGGAAGTCCGCGATCTGCGCCTCAGCTTCGGAGGGCTGAAGGTTCTGCAGGATATTTCGTTCTCAGTGGAGAAGGGCGCCATCAACAGCCTCATCGGGCCGAATGGCGCGGGCAAGACGTCCCTCTTCAATTGCCTGACCGGCTTCTATAAGCCAAAGGGCGGCTCGATCCGGCTGGGCGGCCGGCCGATCGCGGGCTTGCCGCCGCACCGCATCACAGCGCTCGGCCTTGCCCGCACTTTCCAGAACATCCGCTTGTTCAAGGAAATGTCGGTTCTGGAAAATGCCATGTCCGGCCAGCATTGCCGCAGCCGCCACGGCATCGTCTCGGCAATCCTGCACCTGCCGTCGCAACGGCGGGAGGAGGATATGATACGCGGGGCGGGAATGCGCTGGCTCGAGTTCGTCGGCATCGCTGAACATGCGCATCGTCTGGCCGGCGGCCTTTCCTACGGCGACCAGCGACGGCTTGAACTTGCAAGGGCCTTGGCCTCGGCGCCCGAGATCATCCTGCTCGATGAGCCCGCTGCCGGGCTGAACGAGCGCGAGAAGCTCGATCTTGTGCATTTGATCCGCCGCATTCGCGACGAGACCGGCGTCACCGTGCTTTTGATCGAGCACGATATGGGCCTTGTCATGCAGGTGTCGGAAAAGATCGTCGTCTTCGATTATGGCCAGAAGATCGCCGATGGCACGCCGGAGGCCGTGCGCGCCGATCCGAAAGTCATCGAAGCCTATCTCGGCACGGAGGATTGATGGACACGGATATTGTCCTTGCGGCCGACCGGATCGTCGCGCGCTACGGCAGCATCGAGGCGCTTCATGGCGTCAGCCTCTCGATAAGGCGCGGCCAGATCGTGGCACTGCTCGGCGCCAACGGCGCCGGCAAAAGCACGACATTGCGAACGCTATCCGGTCTCATTGCTGCGTCCTCGGGAAGCGTCCGATTCCTGGGTGAGGACATAACCAGGGTCCCGGCCCACCGGTTGCCCCACCGAGGTCTTGTTCACGTTCCCGAGGGACGGCGCATTTTCGGCGACATGACGATCCGGGAGAATCTGGACCTGGGTTCGTTCACGCTGACCGACGAAGCGGAGCGGCGACGGCGGCTGGATCATGTGTTCGAACTCTTCCCGATCCTGGCGCGAAGGCACAATGGCGACGCAAGGAACCTGTCCGGCGGAGAACAGCAGATGCTGGCGATCGGAAGAGCTCTCATGGCGGCCCCACAGATGCTGCTGCTCGACGAGCCTTCAATGGGGCTGGCGCCACAGCTGATCAAGGAAGTGATGAACATCGTGCAGCGCCTCAATCGTGAGGGCGTGACGATCCTACTGGTGGAGCAGAACAGCAAAGTCGCATTGAAGTTCGCGGACTACGGCTACGTTCTAAAGGGCGGACGTATAGTGCTTGAAGGGCGGGGAAGCGATCTTGCGAACAATGACGCCGTCGTCAGCGCCTACCTGGGCGGAGTCGCGGCCTGACAGCTGACCGTCAATACCTGGCTTCGCTCCCGGCCCCCGCCGGTCACTCAGGGTGCCGGCAAGGCGGTTGGCGCTGCGCCGACTGCAAAAGGTCGGCTTTCAGTGGACATGCCAGCCTCTCGCCGAGGTAACGCAAGATGCGACCGGCCTTGATGCCGCGCGTCAGCGCCGTCAGTCCGCCTCAGACGCGAGCATGCGTGTCACATGTTCGGCAATCGCCAGGCTGGAGGTCAGGCCTGGGCTTTCGATACCGAACAGATTGACCAGCCCGGCGCTCCCATGGGTCGTCGCGTCCTGGATGACGAAGTCGCTGTTGGCCTCGCCCGGGCCGGAGAGTTTCGGCCGAATGCCGCTATAGGCCGGCTGCAGGCTGTCGTCGGCCAGATCCGGCCAGTATTTGCGGATCGCATCGTAGAAGCGTTTGCCGCGCGCCGGCTCGACGCGGTAGTCGAGCGTGTCCGTCCATTCGACGTCGGGCCCGAACCGAGCCGTACCGCCGAGATCAAGTGTGAGATGGACGCCAAGCCCGCCCGGTTCAGGCACGGGGTAGACCAGCCGCGAGAAGGGCGCCCGGCCCACCACCGAGAAGTAATTGCCCTTGGCGTAGCGAAGCGTCGGCAAAAACCGCCGGTCGAAGCCTTCGAGCGAGCCCGCCAGCGCAACGGCGCCAAGGCCGGCCGCGTTGACGAGGCGCGACGTGGCGATCTCGAAACCTTCGCCGCTCGCCGTGTCCATTGTCTGGAGCACGATGCGGCCGGCATCGATGCGGCCCGAAACGATGCGCGTGTTGAGCGACAGCATCGCGCCGCTTTCCTCGGCGTCGCCGAGCAAGGCGAGCATGAGCGCGTGGCTGTCGATAATGCCGGTGGAGGGCGATAACAGGGCTTTGGTGCAATGAAGCGCCGGCTCCAGGGCTTGGGCTTCAGCGGCGGAAACGAAGCGCAAATCTTCTACACCGCAGGCTGCCGCATTGGCCCGGATCGCGGCAAGCGCGGGTTCCTGGGCAGCGTCGGTTGCGACGATCAGCTTGCCGGAGCGCCGGTGCGGGATCGCACGCTCCGCGCAGTAGCGGTAGAGCATGTCGCGGCCGGCGACGCAGAGCCGCGCCTTCAGCGATCCTTTCGGATAGTGGATGCCGGCATGGATCACTTCCGAATTGCGCGAGCTCGTCTCGGTGCCGATGGCATCCGCCGCCTCGACGATGAGCGTGTCCAAGCCGCGTGCGGCCATCTTGCGCGCAATCGCAAGACCGACGACGCCGGCACCGGCGACGATGCAGTCGATCTGTTCCATGTTCAAATCCTGGCGCACCTTGTTGCACATATTACCGCGGCAGTCTGGGGCGCGCTGGCGCTATCGATCTCGACGCCGCGGCTCTTGCGATCAGCCTGCGCGATGAGGCATCAAACGTTGCAATGCAAGACGGAATTTGGGACTTCTCAACAAACGAGACAGCCTTGCTTCCACCTTGGACGCCTGCAGACAGGAGCCGTCATGGACGCCAGACCGAATTCCCCCGAAGCCCGCGACATCCGCTATCACCTGCACGGCTATACCAATGCCCGCAAGCATCAGGAGACGGGTCCGCTGGTCATCGAAAAGGGCGATGGCGTCTATGTCGAGGACATTGCAGGCAATCGCTACATCGAGGCGATGGCGGGCTTGTGGAGCGTCGCCGTCGGCTTCTCGGAAAAGCGTCTGGTGGACGCTGCGACAAGGCAGATGTCGAAGCTGCCCTTCTATCATGACTTCGGCTCGAAGGCGCATTCACCGCTGATCGACTTGGCCGAAAAACTGGTGCAGATGGCGCCGGTGCCGATGAGCAAGGCGTATTTCACCAATTCCGGCTCGGAGGCCAACGATACGGCGATCAAGATGATCTGGTATCGGTCGAACGCGCTTGGACAGCCGGCGCGCAAGAAGATCATCAGCCGCAAGCGCGGCTACCATGGCGTCACCATCGCCTCGGCGAGCCTGACCGGGCTGCCCAACAATCATCTCTCCTTCGACCTGCCGATCGCCAATATCCTGCACACGTCGACGCCGCATCACTGGCGCGACGCCCAGCCCGGCGAGAGCGAGGAGCAGTTCTCAGCACGGCTCGCCGACGAGTTGGAAAAGCTCATCCTTGCCGAGGGGCCTGAAACGATCGCCGCCTTCATCGGCGAGCCGATCATGGGCGCCGGCGGCGTCATCGTTCCGCCCGCCGGCTATTGGGAAAAGATCCAGGCGGTGCTGTCGAAGTACGACATCCTGCTGGTGGCCGACGAGGTCATCTGCGGCTTCGGTCGCACCGGCGAGATGTTCGGCTCGCAGACATTCGGCATCAAGCCCGACATCATGGTGCTGTCGAAGCAGATTTCCTCCTCCTACCTGCCGATCTCGGCGCTGCTCATCAACGATCGTGTGTTCGAGCCGATCGCCGACGAGAGCGACCGCATCGGCACCTTCGGCCACGGCTTCACCGGCGGCGGTCATCCGGTCGCCGCGGCCGTGGCGCTGGAGAACATCAAGCTGATCGAGGAGCGTGACCTCGTCGGCAATGCGCGCAAGGTCGGCGCGCATCTGCAGGCGAAGTTGCGCCAACTCGCCTCGCATCCGCTAGTGGGCGAAGTGCGCGGCGTCGGTCTCATCGCCGCGGTCGAGCTTGTCGCCGACAAGGCGACCAAGGCGCCCTGGGGCAAGCCGGCGGCGCTCGGCGCGCTGGTCAACGGCTTGCTGCAGCAGAACGGCGTCATCTCGCGCAACATGGGCGACGCCATCGCCTTCTGTCCGCCGCTGATCATCACCGAGGCGCAGGTCGACGCTTTGGTCGATGCTTTCGAGCGTTCGCTCGACGCCGCGTTGCCGCAGGTTCGGGCGCAGGGCTGAGCCAGCCTGTAGCAGTCGAAACGCCTCATCGGGGCGAGGAGCCCATCGCGCATTGACACTGCCGGCGTTGTCACGCTTGTGCTCGGCGGCCGCCGGCATTCTCTGGAGTCTGGCCGTCTTCGACGAACGACCGGCCGTCTCGTTCCGGGTGGCCCTGTTCCTGATGGTTGCAGCCATGCACCTGGTGCTGTCGCGCAAGCTCGACTGACCATCTGATCACAGCCGGCCGGCCACGACCTTTCACATGATGCCGAAGGTCTTGTAGGCATCCACCGCGCTCATCCCCTCGCGGATCGCCTTGGCGACGAGCTTTTCGCCGCGCACTTTTTCGAGGGCCAGGCGCGCTACCTCTTCCTCGGCTTCCCGCGGGATAACGAGGACGCCTTCCTTGTCGCCAAAAAGGAGCGTTCCTGGCTCCATGCGGACGCCACCGATCTCAAGCGCGCAGCGATAGTCTATGACCTTGCCGCGCACGCCCTGGTCCTGCGCGTAATAGCCGGTGCAGAAGCAGGGAAATCCCAGCGCCTTGATGCCATCCGTGTCGCGGGCGAAGCCGTCGACCAGCGCGCCGCGCGCGCCAAGGATCTTCGCACGCGTCGACATCAACTCGCCCCACAGCGCGTAGCGGGGCGAGGCGCCGCTGGCGACGTAGATCTCGCCGGGCTTCAAATCGTCGAGCGCTTCGAACATCAGCCCGAACGGCTTCACCATCAGCGGGTTGTGCGTCGGTCGGTTGAATGGAAAGATATCGGTCTCGAGCACGGGCATGGCCCTGCCAAGCAATCGCGTCTTTTCGTCAACAGGCTTGAACACCGGCGGCAGGAACTGATGCTGCAGCCCCAGCGTGTCCATCACGTCGCCGACCACCGCAACGAAGAGTTCTTCCTCGAACAGGCGGTACATTTCGGCGTCGTCGGCATAGAGGCGCGTCGATCTGGTCATCAGGCTTGCATCCGGATGTTGGTGGATTGAATGGTCCGCGAAGGCCCCAGCGCCGCGGCGTTCTGCACCAGCGCGCGAATATAGCCGAGTGCAAAGGCCTTCCCTGCGTGCCAGGGCGCATCGCAGGACATCTCCGGCGTATGGTCGGGGATGAGGACGCCTTCATAGTCTTCGTCGCGCAGGATGCGGACGATCTCGGCCATGTCGATGTCGCCGTCGTCGACGAAGGTTTCGTGGTAGTTCGGCACCTTGCCGCGCACATTGCGGAAATGGATGTAGCCGATGCGCTTGCGCCGGGCGAAGCGCCGGACATGCCCGTAAATCTCGTCGGCGCCCGGCATTTCCTGCAGCGAGCCGAGACAGAGCTCCAGCCCGTTGGACGGTGAATCGACGATGTCCATCAGCCGGTCGTATTTCTCCGGCCGGTTGACGAGCCGCGCCGCGCCCCGCAGCGCTTCGGCCGGCGGATCGTCCGGATGGGCGGCGAGCACCACGCCGGCTTCCTCGGCTACCGGAACGACTTCCCGCAGGAAGGCGCCGAGCCGCTGCCAAAGCTCGTCGCTGTTCACCGTTACCGGTTCGGCGTCCGGTCGGCCGGCGCGGTAGCGCATGTTCCAGACGACGCCATCGGGGAGGGGCAGATCGGGATCGATGCTCGCTAGGTCGAGCCCCACCGACATCGCCTCGCCGCGCGCGAACGGTCCACGCGACCAGCCCCAGACGCCGGCGATGGAGAAGTTGTAGCCGATGCACGGGATGCCGGCGCGGCCGGCATCGCGGATAAGCCGCTTCAGCCCTTCGATCTGCTTCGCCCTATCGGGACCATCGAGCAAAATGTCGGACCAGAAGCGCGGCGAGAAATTCTCGATCGCGGCGATTTCCAGCCCGTTGTCGCGCACGGTCTTCACCAGGCCGGCGAAGTCCTCGTAGTTCCATAGCTCATCGGTGGAGCAGTCGCCCCAGCCTTCCTTCTCGCTGCCGGCAGACAGGGAAGGATCGCGCCCGCGAAAATAATTGGTGAGGTGGGCGACGATGTGGGTGGCGCCTGCCTGGCGGGCGAAACGGAAATTGTCCGGTGTCAGCGACTCCCGGTAAAGGCCAAGCCCGATCTTCATGGTCATTTCACACCGATGCCGGCGGTCAGGCCGCCATCTATCTTGTAGTCCGCGCCGGTGCAGAAGCCGGCCTTGGAAGAGCACAGAAAGGCGATGAGCTCCGCCACTTCCTCGGGCTCGCCGATGCGGCCGAGCGGGTGGGCCGCGCCGAAGCGCCTGTAGGCTTCCTCGACGTCGGCATCGCTGCCGTTTTCGCCACGCGCAGCTTTCTCAAGGATCGGCGTGCGGATCGAGCCGGGGCTGACCGAATTGACCCGGATGCCGGCGGCCGCATAGTCGAGCGCCAGCGAACGCGTCAGCGTGTGGATGGCGCCCTTGGTGGTGGCATAGGCGGCGACGTTCTGCTGGCAGGCGAAACCCTGCACCGAGGCGACATTGACGATCGCCCCGCCACCGCGCTTGATCATTTCTGGGATGCCGAAATGGGCGGTCAGGTAGATCGCGCCGACATTGACCGTCATCGCCTTGTTCCAGGTTTCCCAGTCGGTCGTCGTCGCGGTTCCATAGGGATGGACCGCCGCCGAATTGACGATCACGTCGAAGCCGCCAAAGCGCTCGACGCCGGCCGCGACGGCGTCGCGAACCTGGTCTGGCGCGGAGACGTCGGTGTCCACGACCAGCGCGCCGGCCTCGGAGCTTTCCAGTTCCGCTCTCATCGCCGCATTGGCCGAACGGTCGATGCCGCAGGCGACGATCGCAGCACCCCCAGCGGCAAGGCGCCTGGCTGTTGCGAGACCGATCCCGGTCGTTCCGGTCACCAGCGCGACCTTGCCGTCAAAATCCTTCATTGCTGAAACTCCTTTAGTCACGTCTCGGAAGCCGGTTCTTCCGGCAGGAACCGCAGGGCGAAATCGAGGTGGCGGCTCATCAGGTAGGCGTAGGCAAGCCTGTCGCGCGCGCGTAGCGCGGCGATGATCTCGCCATGTGCGGCACGGGTGTCGGCCAACACCGGGCGCATTTCCTTGCCGATGGTCATAATCCGCAGGATCACGGGCGACAGGAAGGAATACATGTCGGTGAGCATGCGGTTGTCCGCCAGCCCGATCAGCGCCATGTGGAAACTGAAGTCGTTCTCGGCGGCTTCCTCGATCGAGCGGCTGTCGACGATCCGGCCATTGATCTCGTCGAGCGCCTCGATCTGCTCGCTCGTGGCATTGAGCACGATGTGGTCGCCGATGCCGACCTCGATGATGCGCCTGAAACCCTGGATGTCGGCAAAGGACGAGCGCGAAACATCCATGTGGGCGGCGAAGAAATTCTGGATGGCGATGCTCTGCCCGTTGGCGAGCACAGCGCCGACGCGCGGCTTGGGCTCGATCAGCCCATAGGTGCGGATGGTGCGCAGCGCCTCGCGCACGGTGTTGCGGCTGGCGCCGGTGATCTCGCTGAGCTCGCGTTCCGTCGGCAGCACATCGCCGACATTGAGCTGTCGCGCGCGAATAAGGTCGAGGATCCGCCCGGCCGCGGTGTCGACCGCGGACCTGCCGCCGGCGCGGCGGGCGACGGTGTTGTCGCGGGCGACCTGAGTGTCTTCCAACGCCGATCCTCCTGAATTGTTGGACCAACATATCGTAAGGCTTGCGGAAAACAACAGGTTTAAGGCGGTGCCCGACCGAATCCATGGATATTTTGTCGAGGGTAGGCCCTTCAGAACGCCCAAATTTTTGATTTGACTCTCATTGTGGTCCAACAATAAGTTCCGGCCATTCACAGAAGGAAACGGCAATGGAACAGTGCTGGCGCTGGTATGGTCCGGACGATCCGGTGACCCTCGATCATGTCAAGCAGGCGGGGGCGACGGGCGTGGTCTCGGCCCTGCACGACATCTATGACGGGCGCGTCTGGCCGCTGGAAAGCATCCTCGAGCGCAAGCGGGTCATCGAGGCGGCAGGACTGACCTGGTCGGTGGTAGAGAGCATTCCCGTCCACAACTCGATCAAGATCGGCTCGCCGGAGCGGCCCCGCTATGTCGGCTGGTACAAGGACTCCATCCGCGCCCTGGCGAAGGCCGGCATCGCGACGATCTGCTACAATTTCATGCCCGTGGTCGACTGGACCCGCACGGATCTGGCCTACCGCCTGCCGACGACGGGTTATGCGCTGCGCTTCGACGCGATCGATTTCGCGGCCTACGACCTGTTCGTGCTGAAGCGCCGGAATGCGCGGGACGGCTATACGCCCGCCCGCATCGCCGAGGCGGAATCACGGCTGAAGGAGCTCGGCGACGAGAAGATCGACAGGATCGAGCGCAACCTCATCGCCGGCCTGCCCGCCACCGAGCGCGCCTACAACCGCGACAGCTTTCGCGAGGCCCTGGCCGATTACGATTCGATCGGGCCGAACGAACTGCGCGAGAACCTCGCCTGGTTCCTGCGCGAGATCATTCCGGTGGCCGAACAGGAGGGGGTGCGCATGTGCATCCATCCTGACGATCCGCCATTCTCGCTCTACGGCCTGCCGCGCATCGTCTCGACCGCCGAGGATGCGCGCTTCATCCTCAATGCCGTCGACAGCCCGGCCAATGGCCTGACCTTCTGCACCGGCTCCTACGGCACGCGCGCCGACAACGACATCGTCGCCATGGTCAAGGCGTTCGCCGAACGCATCCATTTCGTCCATCTACGCAACATCACCATCGAGGAGGACGGCTCGTTTTATGAAGCCGAGCATCTCGAAGGCGGTACCGACATGGCGCATGTCATCCTCGCGCTGATGCGGGAGGAGGCGCGTCGCCGCAAGGAAGGCCGTGCCGACTGGCGCATTCCGATGCGGCCTGACCATGGGCATCTGCTCGCCGACGACATCGGCAAGACCAGGATCAATCCCGGCTACTCGCTGATCGGCCGGCTCAAGGGCCTCGCCGAATTGCGCGGCATCATGCGCGCCGTCGAGCGGTTCGGGCTGGCGTGAGGCCGCAGGCGGGAAGAGGATCGCGTTTTGCGTATGTAAAAACTATTTGCTCAGGTGAAAATACCTGCTAGTGGTTTGCGGGCAGGGCGCATGCCCGGTTCCAGGGAGGAATTGCCGGATATGACAAGACTGCGCGGTCTTGCGTGGGATCATCGACGTTGCTGGGGTCCGCTGGATGCCAGCGTCGGGCCGTATTGCGCCGCCAATCCCGGCCTGGAAATCGAATGGGACCGCCGCAGCCTCTATGAATTCGGGGAGGGCGCGCTCGGCCCTGTGCTCTCGGCCTACGATCTGGTGGTATTCGACCATCCCTTCATCGGCGACATCGCGCAGGACGAGTTGATGGTGCCGTTCGACGCTTACCTCTCGGCGGAACAAATTCGCTTCTTCGAGCAGGATTCGGTCGGTCCGTCCTGGCGGTCCTACGGAAAGAACGGGCGCCAATGGGCACTGCCGATCGACGCCGCCTGCCACGTCGCCTCGTATCGCCCGGACCTGCTGGAGCGCTACGGGCCGGTGCCCCGTACCCATGAAGAGGTGGTCGCGCTCGGCCGGCTGGCGCGCAAGGACGGGAAATGGCTCGGCCTGCCTTTCGTGCCGACGGACGCCATGTGCCTGCTGCTGACGCTTGGCGATCCACAGGAGGACGGCGAGCAATTCATCGCGCCGGACATGGTCGAGCAGGCCGTCGGGCAATTGCGCGAGCTTGCGGCGCTGTCGCATCCGAACTCGTCCGGTTGGAATCCGATCCGCTGCTACGACCACATGGTCGCGTATGACGACGTCGTCTATGTGCCGTTCGCCTTCGGCTATGTGAACTATGCCGCGAAGACCGACAGGCCTTATCTGCGCTTTGCCGACGTGCCGACCGCGCGATCGGCCGGCGCCCTGCTCGGCGGCGCCGGCATCGGCGTCAGCGCCCAGTCGAAGCACAAGCAGGAGGCGATCGACTACGCCCTGTTCCTGTGCTCGCCCGACTATCAGCGCGGCGACTATGTGAAGTCGGGTGGACAGCCGGGATCGCTGGCAGCCTGGAAGGACGCCGAGGTCAATCGTCTCTCCGGCGATTTCTTCTCCTCGACGCTGCGCACGATCAGCTCGTCCTATCTGCGTCCAACGCATCCGGGTTTCATCGCCTTCTTCCGCGAATGCGCGCCGCGCGTGGCCGCGGCCATAGCCGGCGACATCGGCGCTGCGGAGATCGCCGACCATGTGAACCGCCTCTATCGCGAAACCAGGCAACCGGAACGGAGCGTTGCGTGATGGCTGCCGGCATTGCCGAAACGCTCGAGGAAAGCGAAAGCGGCCGCAACGGATATCGCGTGCCGGCGGTGGACAAGGCGCTCGACGTGCTGGAGTTCATGGCTGCAAGCGCCGAAGCGATGACCCAGACCGAGATCGCGGCCGGTCTTGGCAGGTCCATCCACGAAATCTACCGCATCCTGCTTTTGCTGGAGAAGCGCGGCTACCTCTTCCGAACGCAATCGGACCGCTTCCGGCTGTCGCTGAAACTGTTCGAGCTGGCGCATATGCATCCGCCGGTGAACAGGCTTGTCGAATGCGCGCTGCCGGTGATGCGCGAATTGACCGCCAATGCCGACCAGAGTTGCCACCTTGTGGTGCGCGAAGGGCAGAACGCGCTGGTGGTGCTGCAGATCGATTCACCGCTGCCGATGCGCTATTCGGTTGCGCTCGGATCGCATTTCCCGATCCTGGAAACCAGTTCCGGCGCGGTGCTGCTCGCCCATTCGAGCCGGTCCGAGCGCGACCGCATCGTCGAGCGCATCGTCGCCGCCGGCGAAGGCCAGGGAACGCGCGAGGAAATCGAGGCACGGCTGAACGAGGCGGCCAGGCTCGGCTACGAGATGCGCGCGTCGCTGGCCGTCGAGGGCTGCACCAACATCTCCATGCCCGTGCGCGACCATGTCGGTGCCGTCATCGCCGCGCTTACGGTCCCGCTGCTGCCGCAGAAAGCAGCACGTTTCGACCGTCAGACCGTCTTCGAACGAACCCGGACAGCCGCCGAGAAGATATCGGCCGCACTCGGTTGGGGCGAAGCCAACAGCTCTTCACGTGCCGACCCGGAACGGCGGGATTACCCGTTCAGCGACTGAGACAAACGAAAACCTGGGAGAGAAAAATGCACTGGTCCAAATCAATCCTGCTCGCATCCGCGGCCATGCTGGCCATCGGCGCGGCGGCAGCGCATGCCGAGAACATGCCCAAGCACATCGGCTACGTCACCAACTACGCCACGCATGAGTGGTACCAGAACGTCATCAAGGGCATGAAGGCGCATGGCAAGGAACTGGGAATCGAAGTCGAGGTGCAGGACGCCAATCTCGACATAGCCAAGCAGGTCGCCGCGGCCGAAGATTTCATCGCCAAGGGCGTCGACGTGCTGATCATCACCCCGGTGAATGAGGAAGGCGTGGTTCCGCTGCTGCGTCAGGCCAAGGCCGCCAATATCCCGGTGGTGCTCGAGGGCAACCCGGTCAAGGGCATGACCACGATGGTCGCCATCTGCGACTACGACACCGGCTATTTCTCCGGCGTCGAGGCCGGCAAATATGCCAAGGAAAAGCTCGGCGGCGTCGCCAAGGTGATGAATGTCGGCCTGCCGTTGCTGTCGGCGACGGTGCTGCGCTCGCAAGGCTTCATGGACGGGCTGAAGACCATCGTCCCCGACGCGGTCATGGTCCACGACCTTGACGGCGGCGGCAATCCGGACCGCGCGCTGGAAGTGTCTTCGGCCGCACTCGCCAAGAATTCCGACGTCAACATCATCTACGGCATCAACGATTCGTCCTCGCTGGGCGGCCTGCAGGCCTGGAAGGCCGCCGGCAAGTCGCAGGACGGCCTGCTGACGGTCGGCACCGGTGGCGAAGGACTTGCCTTCATCAACGCCATGCAGAACGAGCCGTCCTACCGCATCGAGGCAGCCATGTTCCCGGAAAAGGAAGGCTTCACGACCATCGACGCGGCGGTCAAGCTGTTCAACAACGAGCAGGTGCCGGAGCACATCGTCAGCCCGACCGCGCCGATGACTGGCGACGAGTGGAAGAAATACTATGATTATGACGGCACGACCCGCACCATCAAATGGGACGCCGTCAATGCGCTGCAGCCGCCGGCAAAGTGCATGAAGACCTCGGCCGACCTGAAGAAATAGGTCGATCGACATGGTCCTTCCCGCGTCGCGGGAAGGACCGCCAGCCAGGCGCCGACGGCCGGCGAAGACACGGCGCCGGCGCCTGACCTTAGAGCCGGATAGAGCATGATGTCGCCCGAAAACCGCTTCACACTCTTCGGCATCATGCTCTAGCGACGGGAACGAACTGATATGAGCGAGCTTACACACGCTTCCGCGCAGAAGCGTTTCATCGGCGGCCAGCTTCTCGGCAGCAGCCAGCTGGTGCTGGGCGCCATGCTGGCGGTGCTTTGCATCGCCATCTCGGTCGCGGCGCCGCAGTTCTATTCTGAGGCCAACATCATCGCCATCCTGCGCCAATGCGCGCTGGTGCTGATCGTCGCTTCGGGCATGACCATGCTCATCATCACGGCGGAGGTCGACCTGTCGGTCGGCGCCTCGCTTGCCTTTGTCGGCTGCATCGGCATGGCGGTGCTCAATTCCACCCACAGCCTCGCGCTCGGCATGCTGGCGGCACTTGCCTTTGCCGGCGGTGTCGGCCTGTTCAACGGGCTCGTCGTCACCAGGCTCAGGGTGAATTCGCTGATCGCCACCATCGGCACCATGATGATGCTGCAGGGCGGCGTCTATCTGTTCACGCGCGAAGCGGTGCAGAACCACAATCAACTGGCAAGCTTCACCGATCTCGGCGCCGGCTATGTCGGCGCCGTGCCGGTTCCCGTCATCCTGGCGGCGCTGATCTTCGTCGTCGCCTATGTGACGCTGCGCTTCACCACGCTCGGCCGCTATCTCTACGCGGTCGGCGCCAACGAAAAAGCGGTGCGCCTGTCCGGCCTGCGTTCGGAACGGCTGAAGCTGCTTGCCTTCGTCGTCACCGGCCTCGCCGTCGGCATCGCCGGCATGATCCTGTCGTCGTTGATGAATGCCGGCCAGCCGACCGCCGGGCGCGGTTTCGAGCTGACGGTGATCGCCGCCGTCATCCTTGGCGGCACCAGCCTGCTCGGCGGGCGCGGCTCGCTGTTCGGCACGCTGCTCGGCGTGCTGGTGCTGAAGGTGATCGACAACGGCATCATCATCCTTGGCTGGAACCAGGACCTGCAGATGGTGGTGCCGGGCATCGTCATCATCCTGGCGACCTATCTCGACATCATCCGGAACAAAGCCAATGTCCGTTGATTTCCTTCATCCCGGCGAAGGCGCGCCCATCGACACCAACGTGTCGGCTCTGGAGATGCGCGGCATCGGCAAGCGGTTTCCGGGGGTGGTGGCGCTGGACAATGTCGACTTCACCCTGGAGCCCGGCAAGATCCACGCCCTGATGGGCGAGAACGGCGCCGGCAAGTCGACGCTGATCAAGATCATGGCCGGCGTCTATGGCAAGGATGCCGGCACGGTCCGCATGCGCGGACGCGAAGTCGACATCAAGTCGCCGCGCGACAGCCTGAAGGAAGGCATCAAGGTCGTGTTCCAGGAGATCGCATTGATCTCCGAGTTCACCGTCGCGGAAAACATCTTCCTCGAAGGCTATCCGACCGGCAGGACCGGCTCCATCGACTGGAAGAAGATCCGTGCCGAATCGGCGGCGCTGTTCAACCGTATCGGCTTCAACGTCGATCCGGCGGCGCGGACGGGATCGCTGCCGGTCAGCCAGCAGCAGATGGTCGAGATCGCCCGCGCGCTCGCCCACGAGGCGCGTGTGGTGGTGATGGACGAACCGACATCCTCGCTGACGCCGAACGAAATCTCGCTGCTGTTCACCGTCATCCGCCGCCTGGCATCGCTCGGCATCGCCGTGGTCTATGTCAGCCACAAGCTCGACGAGGTGTTCGAGATCGCCGACACAGTGACGGTGCTGCGCGATGGACGCCACATATCGACCAAGCCGATCGGCGAGCACACCAACGACACGCTGATCCAGGACATGATCGGCCGCCGCATCGACAACCTCTTTCCCCGTCAGCGCGGCGCGGCGGGCAGCAAGGTGGCGCTCTCCGTCGAGAAGCTCAGCACGGCGAAGAAACTCATCGACGTGTCCTTCGAGGCGCGCGCCGGCGAGGTGCTCGGTTTCTTCGGATTGATGGGCGCCGGCCGGACCGAGCTCGCCAAGGCGATCGTCGGCTACGATCCGATCATTTCGGGCACCATCACGGTCGACGGTCAGCGCCTCGCGCCGCACGACACGCGTACCGGCGTCAAGCTCGGCATCGGCCTGCTCACCGAGGACCGCAAGAGCGAAGGCCTGATGGGCGAGCTGCCCGTCTACCAGAATGCCAGCCTCGCCTCGCTCGGCGCGTTCGCCCGCCTGGGCTTCGTCGACAAGGCGAAGGAGCATCAGGCGGTGCAAGATTATGTCGACCGCTTCCGCATCAAGACGCCCAGCCTGTTCCAGCAGATCAAGAACCTGTCGGGCGGCAACCAGCAGAAGGTGCTGATCTCGCGCTGGCTGATGCGCGGCCTGAAGGTCATCGTCGTCGACGAGCCGACGCGCGGCATCGATGTCGGCGCCAAGTCGGAAATCTTCGCGCTGATCGACCGGCTCGCCGGCGAGGGCCTGGCGGTCGTCATGATGACGTCGGAGATGCCGGAGCTGCTCGGCCTCGCCGACCGCATCGCGGTGATGTGCGAGGGCCGCCTGACCGCGGTCATGTCGCGCGAGGAAGCCACGCAGGAGAAGATCCTCAATGCGGCGATCGGATAGAACCATGACGCATCGCCGCAGCATTCTTTGCGACACGGGCAACTCCTTCGGAGGAGGCGAGCGATGAGCCTGGCAAGCACGGCTTCCGCAAAAGACCAGCCATCCATGCTGGCGCGGCTCTTTGCCCGGCAGGAACTGGCGCTGCTCGTCTGCCTCGTCCTGGTGCTGGCGTTCTTTTCCGCGACGGTCGAGAATTTCTTCTCCGTGCGCAACATGACCAACGTGCTGGGCCAGGCCTCGCTGGCGCTCACCGCCGGCATCGGCTGCGCCATCGTCTTCATTTCCGGCGAGGTCGATATCTCGATCGGCTCGCTGCTCGCCACCATCGCGCTGCCGCTGATCATCATCATGAACGATACCAATTCGCTGTTGCTCGGCGTCAGCGGCGCGCTGTTGTTCGGCCTGATCATCGGTGTCGTGAACGGCTATCTCGTCGCCTATGCAGGCATCAACTCGCTGATCGTGACGCTCGGCACGATGTTCATCATGCGTGGCGGCGTCTATCTCTACACCGGCCAGCGCGCGATCCCCGACGACGCCAGCCTCGACAGCTTCATCGCACTGTCCGACGGGCGTCTGTTCAACATCATCCCCTATTCGGCGGTGATCGCGATCGTGCTCCTCGCCGCCTTTGGCTACATGATGCAGCACCGGCCGTTCGGGCGGCAGATCTACGCCGTCGGCGGCAATCAGGAAGTGGCGCGGCTGGCTGGTTACGACGTGCGGCGCGTCAAGTTCATCTGCTTCATCATCAGCGCACTGCTGGCGACGGTCGCCGGCATCATCCTGGCGGCGCGTGTCGGCTCGGCGCAGCATACGGCGGGGCTCAATTTCGAATTCCAGGTCGTTGCCGCGACGGTCCTCGGCGGCGTGAGCCTTGCCGGCGGCATCGGCAGCCTGACCGGCATGGCGCTGGGCGTCCTGATTCTGCAATTCCTGTCCAACGGCCTGCGGGGGCTCGGGCTGCCGACCGAATGGCAGCTTGTCATCACCGGCATGATCATCATTGCTGCGGTCGCCTTCGACGAAGCGAAGCGCCGGCGCGCGAATGGAGGCTGACATGACTCGTCTTGAAGGAAAAACCGCAGTCATCACCGGCGCGGCCGACGGCATCGGCCACGCGATCGCCGAGGCGATGGCGCGGGAAGGGGCGCATGTCTTCCTCGGCGACATCGCCGATGAGGCCGGCGAGGCGTTCGCCGCGGCACTTCGCGCGGCCGGCCCCCGCGCCGATTATGTCCATTGCGACGTCTCCCAGGAAGCCGATATCGCCGGCCTGATCGACAGCGCGGTGAAGAAGACCGGACATCTCGACGTCCTGGTCAACAACGCCGCCATCGCCATCGGCGGCATGCCGGTGCACGAGATGACCGACGAGCAATGGCACCGGCTGATCGCGGTCAACCTGACCAGCGTGTTTCGCGGCTGCAAATACGCGCTGCCGCACATGATCGCGCAAAAGTCGGGATCGATCATCAACATGGCCTCGGCGCAGGGCCATATCGGCCTCGACGGCTGGACCGCCTATGCCGGCGCCAAGGGCGCGGTGATGGCGATGACGCGCCAGATGGCGGTCGAGTTCGGCCCGGTGAGCATCCGCGTCAATTCGATCTCGCCCGGCACCATCAACACGCCGATGAACGACAGGCTGATCAAGGAGATCGGCGGCAGCCTCGCCAAGGCCTGGGTCAAGATGCATCCGCTCGGCCGGATCGGCGAGCCTTCCGAAGTGGCCGAGGCCGCCGTCTATCTGGCTTCCGATGCGGCCGGCTTCACCACCGGCACCGACCTGCGCGTCGATGGCGGGCTGACGGCAGCACCCCGCTACGTTCCCGAACTGCTTTGAAAACGAAACGAGACATGAAATGAACAAGGCTCTCGAAGGCGTCCGTATCCTCGACTTCAGTCATCTGCTGCAAGGACCGTTCGCCACGCAGCTGCTGGGCGACATGGGCGCCGACGTCATCAAGATCGAGCGCGCCGGCGCCGGCGACATGTTCCGCGGCATGACCTTCTTCGCCAAATGGGTCGGCGGCTCCGAAAGCCCGAACTTCCTCGCCTGGAACCGCAACAAGCGCTCGATCGCGCTGAACCTAAAGAGCCGCAAGGTGCACGCCATCATCATGGAGATGGCCCGGACCGCGGATGTCGTGGTGCAGAATTTCCGCCCCGGCGTGCTGGCCAAGCTCGGCTACGGTTACGAGGACTTCAAGGCCGTCAATCCGCGCATCATCTACTGCTCGGGCTCGGGTTACGGCGAGGAGGGGCCCTACGTCGAGCGCCCCGGACAGGACATGCTGATCCAGGGACTGGCCGGGCTGATCGCCAACACCGGCCGCGGTGATCAGGCGCCGGTTCCCGCCGGCGCGGGCCTCGCCGATCAGATCGGCGCTATGAACATGGTCTACGGCATCCTGTCGGCGCTCTATTATCGCGAGAAGACCGGCAAGGGCCAGAAGATCGAGGTCAACCTGCTGGCCGGGCTGCTGGCGCATCTCAACCAGGAATATGTCGCCGTGCTCAATCTCGGCGAGGATTTCGTGCGGCCGAATTCCGGCATCGGCCATCCCGGCATGCAGGCGCCGTTCGGCATCTACGAGACGAAGGACGGCAGCTACGTGTCGATCGCCATGAGCCCGTTCAAGACGCTCTATGAGGTGCTGGAAGCGCCGCAGCTCGCCGTCTATGACGACCTGAAGACCTTGTTCGACAAGCGCGACGAGGTGTTCGAGAAGGTCAACGCCGAGACCAAAAAATTCGCCACGCAGGATCTCTTGGCGCGTCTGCTGGCAGCCGACATCTGGTGCGCCGAGGTGAAGGACATCCGCCGCGCGGCGGAAGACCCGCAAGTCAGGCATATGGGGATGATCACCAGTTACGATCATCCGCGCGGCGGCAAGGTGCGGGTGGTCGCACCGGCGGTCAAGATGAGCGAGACGCCGGCAACCATCGAGCGGCCAGCGCCGCTGGTCGGCCAGCATGGCCGTGAGATCCTGGCCGAGTTCGGTCTGTCGAAGGACGAGATCGCCGCGCTCGAAGCCTCCGGCGACATGACCGTGGACGCGGCCTGAGGATGCGCGCCTATCAAACGCTCACGGTCGAAACCCAGGGCCGCGTGGCGGTCGTCACCTTCCGCCGCGCCGACCAGCTCAACGCCATGAACCGGATCATGCAACGCGAGATCACGGAGGCGTTCGAGGCGCTGTCCGCCGACGCGGGCGTCGGCGCGATCGTGGTGACCGGCGAGGGGCGCGGCTTCATGGCCGGCGCCGACATCAAGGAATACGCTGCCCAGACGGCGGCCGAGTTCGACACATTCCAGGCTGCCGGCATGCGGATGTACGCGGCGATCGAGGACAACCGCAAGCCGGTGATCGCGGCGGTGAACGGCTTCGCGCTGGGCGGCGGCATGGAGCTGGTGCTGTGCTGCGACATCGTGATCGCCAACCAGTTCGCGAAACTCGGCCTGCCGGAGATCAAGCTCGGGCTGATCCCCGGCGGTGGCGGCACGCAACGCAGCGTCGCCAAGCTCGGCCGCAACCGCGCCAATCTTCTGCTGATGACCGGCGCCATCGTGCCGGCCTCCGAATTCGTCGGCGCCGGACTTGTCAACGAGATCGTCGATGTCGAGAGGCTGATGCCGCGCGCGCTGGAACTGGCCGGGATGATCGCCGCCGAGCCCGCCGCCGCGATCGAAGGCCTGAAGGCCCTGACGGCGCATGCGGTGTCGGGCGATCTGGCCGATGGCCTCGCCATGGAGCGCAACGTACTGGGCGGCCTCTATCGAAGCGAGATCGGCCAGCGGCGCGTCAGGGAGTTCGCCGAGAGGAGCGCGACCAAGGTGAAAAGGGCCGGGCCGTGAAGACCGGCAATCGAACTGCATTGTCGCTGGTCAAGCCGAACCGACCGCGCTTCACCGATATCGAGGGGCTGGCGGCGATGGTCGGCCAGGGCGACGCCTTCGGCGTCGGCGGCCACCACTTCGCCCGGCTGCCGATCGCATTGCTGCGCGCGATCGCCAGGTCCGGCGTCAAGGATCTGCGTTACGTCTCCTGGGCCGGCGGCTTGCCGCTCGAGCTGCTGCTCGAGGCGGGCGCGGTGGTGGAAATCGAGCTGTGCTTTTCCAGCCTCGACATCTTCGGGCTGCCGCCGAGGTTCCGCGCGGCCGCCGAGAACGGCGCGATCCCCGTCCGCGACTGGACGGCTCTGGCCATGATCCAGGCGCTGCGGGCGGCACAGCAGAACCTGCCGTCGATGCCGTTCCAATTGCCTCAGGGCTCCGACATGACGGCGCGCGTGCCGGGTGCGGTCGCCAGGCCCGATCCGCTTGCCGGAATCGAGACCGGATTCGTTCCACCGCTCAGGCTCGATACGTTCGTCGTCCACGCCCAGCGCGCCGACGAAAGCGGCAATGTCGAGATCATCGGGCCGCGGGCGCTGGACTTCACCATGGCGGGCGCGGCGCGCCAGGTGCTGGTCACGGTCGAGGAGATCGTCCTAGTCGGAATGCTGCAGCGGGACGACCGCCAGAGCATCCTCACACGCAACCAGGTTTCGGCCATAGCGCTCGCGCCGGGCGGCGCCTATCCGGCCTCGTGCCTGCCATTTTACGTCACCGACTATCAGGCCTTGTCGGAGGCGTTCGCGACGAAGGACGCGACTTTGTCGGACAAGCTCGGCCTGTCTGCTGACGGCCTGCCGGAGCGGCTTCAAAAGGCGGCCAAGGTCACCGCCGAAGCTGTCCTCGCGATGCCGGTGCCCGCACATGGGAACGAGAAAGCAACCGTCGACGAGATCATTGCCGCCCGCATCGCCGCCGAGCTCGACAACGAGAGCTTCGCCAGCGCCGGCGCGGTATCGCCTTTAGCCAACGTCGCCTACCGGCTGGCCAAGGCGACGCACGCGCCGGACATGATCATCGCGACGATGAGCTGCGGCCATCTCGACATCGCGCCGAGCCCGATGGTGCTGTCGCTGATCGAAAGCCTCGATTGCGAGACGGCCGTGGCGCATGCCGGCGGCGACGACACCTACTCGACCTATTACCAGGCGGGTGCCGTGACGCATGAGATCGTCGGCGCGGCGCAGGTCGACCGGCACGGCCGCGTCAACACCATCGCGTTGCGCAAGCCGAGCGGCGGTCTGATCCGGCTGCCGGGGCAGGGCGGCATGGCCGACGTCGCCAACATGCATCGCGACTACCTGCTCTATGTCCCGCGTCATTCGGTCCAGTCGCTGGTGGACGCGGTCGAGATCGCAAGTTCCGCCCGCGGACTGCTGACGCCGGCCGAACGCGAGCCGATGGGCTATCGGACAGGCAAGGCGCTGGTTTTCACCGATCTCTGCATCTTCCGGCTCGACCAGACATCCAGGGAATTGACCGTTATCGAAATCATGCCTGGAGTCACGCGCCAGCAAATCCGCGATGCAACCGGCTTTGCGGTGACGTTCGACGCCGATTGCCGCGAGGTGCCGGTGCCCTCAAGCGATACGCTCGCCGTGCTGCGAAACCGCATCGACCCACTTGGCCTGCGTCGTCTGGAATTCGTCAGCGCCAAGGAGCGTGGCGCGCTCATCGCCGAAATCCTCGCTGCCGATCGCGCGATGGTCGAGCGCTGCATCGCCGCGCGGACGTCGCCTGCCGCAAGCTGAGGAGCGTTCCATGGCAAAGCCGTTGCTCGACATGTCTGCCGCCCGCGTCTTCTTCGACGGCATCTTCACCAATCCGCGGGTGGCGCATCCGGAGGGCGTGGCAGTTCATCGCGACGGATCGATCTGGTGCGGCACCGAGACCGGCGATCTGCTGAGACTGGCAGCAGACGGCGGCTCGGTCGAGCGCATGGGCGGCACCGACGGTTTTCTGCTCGGCATTGCCTTCGACAGCGCGGGCAACTGCTTTGCCTGCGATCTCAGGCATGCCGCGATCTTCCGCCGGGATGCCGTGACAGGCCGCATGGAGCGCTTCGCTTCGTCCGGCATCCGCGTGCCCAACTATCCGATCCTCGACGAGGCGAGAGGCTGGCTTTATGTGTCGGACAGCGTCGGCGAGGACAATCGCTCCGGCATCTTCCGTTACGATCTCAAGACGGGCGAGGGCGGCTTGTGGTGCCGGGAAGCGATGTCCTTCGCCAACGGCATGGCCATGGCGCCGGATGGCGACGGGCTCTATGTGGTCGAGAGCGATGCAGCCTGCGTCAGCTATGTGCCTATCCTTGCCGACGATGCGGCCGGAGGCCGGCAGGTCGTGGTCGAAGGCGTGCGCAATGTTCCCGACGGGCTCGCCTTTGCCCCCGACGGCTCGTTGCTCATCTCATGCTACGAGCCGAGCCGGATCTATCGCTGGCGAAAGGACAGAGGTCTCGAAGTGCTGATCGAGGATCCGGCGGCGACGACGCTGGCGCATCCCACCAACATCGCCTTCAAGGGCGACAAGCTCTACACTGCGAACCTTGGCCGCTGGCACATCACCGAGATCGACCTGGCAGCGGTTCCGGGCTTGAGCGGCGCCTAACCAGCAAAGGTTCAAGCGAGCGCGTCAGGTCGCGTCGTGGCGCCGATCCGGCGGAAAATGAAGCTTTCATTTCCCTCCGGCGCTGCCTCTGCCTGGGCAGCGTCGGTCAGTACCGCCATTCGCTTGTGGATCGGCGATTTGATGCAGGCCGGATCCGTTGCCGCGGCATCGCCGGCAATTGCCATCGCCTGACACCGGCAACCGCCCCAATCGACCTCGCGCCGGTCGCAGCTTCGGCAAGGTTCCTGCATCCATTCGGTGCCGCGGAAGGCGTTGAAGGCTGGTGAATCGGTCCAGATTTCGGCGAGCCTGCGTTCTCCGAAGCGCTCGAAGCGGAGCGAGGGAATTGTCTGGGCGGCATGGCACGGCAACACTGTGCCGTCGGGAGCCACCATGAATGCGTCGCGCGCCCAGCCGCCCATGCAGGGCTTGGGATAGATGGCAAAATAATCCGGCGTGACGAAGTCGATGTCCATGATGCCGGCGAGCCTTTCGCGCGCCGCCGCGACAATCTCCGCCTGCCGGTTGACCGCTGCCAGGTCGGGCATCAGCCGGTCGCGGTTGGCGAGCGCCCAACCGGCATATTGGACATTGGCGATCTCGATCCGCTCCGCATCCAACGAGAGTGCGAGATCGATGAATTCCGGCACTTCCTCGATGTTGTGCCGGTGGACCGGCGCATTGATGGTGAGGGGCAGTCCGGCCGCGCGGGCGCGGTGCGCCGTCTCCAGCTTCTTGTCATGGCTGCCCTGGTGGTTGCCGATACGGTCGGTGGTCGCCGGGCGGGCGCCCTGGAAGCTCAGCTGCAGATGATCGAGACCGGCTTCGGCAAAGGCCTCGATGCGGCCTTCGGCGATGCCGACGCCGGCGGTGATGAGATTGGTGTAGACGCCGCGCGCCGAAAGCCCGGCGATCAATTGCTCGAGGTCGCGGCGCAGGGTCGGCTCGCCGCCGGAAAGATGCACCTGCAGCACGCCGAGATCGGCGGCCTGCGAGAAGAGATCGAGCCAGGTCTGCGTGTCGAGCTCGCGATTGGCCTTCAGCAATTCGAGCGGATTGGAGCAATAGGGGCACTGCAGCGGGCAGCGATGCGTCAGTTCCGCCAGCATGCCGATCGGAGGCAGGAGAGGCTCGCTCATAGCTTCACCAAAAGCTTGTCCGACCATTCCTGCAGGAAGGCGATGACGTCGGCCGCCACGTCCTCCGGGTCCGCGTCATAGTCGGCAGCAAGACCGGCGATGATGCGGTCGACGGTGGACTGGCCGTCGCAGCGGCGCAGGATGTCGAGGCTGATCTCGTTCGGCCAGAATACCTTCTCCGGCGAAAGCACGGCGAAGGCCTGCCGGACGGGGTCGTATTGTATGCGCACATGCTTGGGCAGCGATGGCGCCGACCGCAACGACACGATGGCTCTTTCGCGCAGCGCCGTCATTGGGCCGCCTCCGGGCGGAAGGCGCCGGGCGGTATGTTTCCCGGCGCGCCATAGGCATGCTGGAGAGCATCGAGCATGGCCCAGAGTATATCGCATTTGAACACCAGCGCATCGATCGCCTGCTGCTGGCGTTCGGGCATGTCGGCGTGGGCCATCACGTAGGCAAGGGCGAAGTCGGCGTCGCGCGAGGCCTGTTCGGGCCGCCGGCTGAAATAGGCCAGCGTGTCCTCGGTGATGTAATCGTATTTCGCCAGCATCGCCGGCACCCGCTCGCCGATGATGAGCGGCGAGAACATCTCGGTCAGCGACGACGCGACCGCCTCGAGCAGCGTCCGGTTCGTGCAGAAGGACAGGTAGGCGCCGACGGCGAAGCGGGTCGCCGGCAGCGCCAGCCTTTCGCTCTTGACCGCTTCGGCATCGAGCCCGAGCGAGGTCGCCAGATGCAGCCAGCGCGCGATGCCGCCGCTCCAGCCGTCGTCGCCGTCATGGTCCTCGATGCGTTTGCGCCAGGCGGCGCGAAACGCCGGATCCTCTGCATGTGCCAGGATCATGGCATCCTTGCGCGGAATGACGGCCTGGTAGCAATAGCGGTTCAGCGCCCAGGCCTGCATTTCGGCTTTCGACAGCGCGCCGCCGGTCATTCTGTGATGGAAAGGATGGCGGTTGTGATAGCGCTCGTCACCGACCTGCCGCAGCACGGCCTCGAGCTCGCTCTTGGACAGGCCACCCCGGGCGGCATCGCGGAAATCGCTCAAAATTCCATCTCCATGCCATCGCTGGCGACTTCCCAGCCAGCCGCCCTGACCGCCGCGTGTTCGGCGGAATTCTCATCCAGAACAGGATTGGTGTTGTTGATATGGACGAAGATACGGCGAGCGATCTTCACATCGGCCAGGCCGGCAATCGAACCCGCTTGTCCGGACATTGCGATGTGCCCCATGCGCGCGCCGGTTTTCTGGCCGACGCGCGCCGCGATCATCTCGTCGTCCGTGTAGACGGTGCCGTCGAACAGAAGGCAGGCGGCATCGGCCATGCGCGTGCGCAGCGCGGCATCGATGCGCGCGCAGCCCGGAACGTAGAAAACGGCGCCGCTGCCGTCGGCCCCGCTGATACGGACCCCGATCGTGTCGCCCGTGTCGGAGCTGAAATCGGCATCGGGATCGCCTCCTTGCTCGAGATAGAGCGCGACCTTCCCGGGCACCGGAAAGCTGCCGACGACCACGCCGGTCGGGTGGCCATCGGCGTCGCGGATCGCCGTTTCCTCCATCGGCGCCAGCAGGCGCCGCGGCACGATCGCCGGATCGAGGACATTGAAGATCGAATTCGCCTCCAGCGTCGCCAGCACCTGTGCCGTCGCATAGATCGCGAAGGGCTGTCGTTCACGCAGGCTGAGCAGGCCGGCGATATGGTCCACATCGGCATTGGTCAGCACCACCGCGCGGATGGGCGTCGAGCGCAACGGCGCGTCGGCCGCGGGCTGCAGCTCGGGCGCGTGCGCAATCTGCTGGCGGATGTCGGGTGATGCGTTGAAGAGAACCCAGCCCATCCCGTCCGCCGATGCGGCAATGGATGATTGGGTTCGCGAATGCACGCCGGACATCCCGCTGCGAGCCGCGCGGCTCAGGCGGTAATTGCAGTTCCATTGCGGAAAGCCGCCTCCGGCCGCCGATCCGATGATCTTCACGCGCATGGCAAATGCGTGCTCCGCGGCCAGTCTGATCGGCTTGTCGGCGCTAGACAGCTTTGTATCCGCGTTGTTTCCCGCCGCAAAGCCCGCGGCGGGGTGCATGTCCCTGCTGCCAGGGACATGCACCCTTGCGGCCTACTTCCTGGGAGGAATTTCAGCAGGCAGATACCGCGAAATTTCAAAGCCCGCAGCGACCTGGCACATGGTCGGTTTCTTCCAGCTCTTCTTCATGGCATTCTCCTCTTCTGCCAGCCCGAAGGGGCCGGTCATGTCATTGACGCCATTGCGGGCGGGTGCAATGGCTCGTCCATCACTTCACAAATGGACAAATGAAACACTGGGTTCTCAAAATAACTAAAGAAAACTGTCGGCCTCGAAGATCGGTTCCTTCCCTCCATCGCCTGTCCCGTTTTCGCGCCCATCGCATTCAACCCGGCGCCGCCGTGATCGGATTGTCATGTTCGTCGATCAGCGGCACGTTGTAATCGAGCAGGAGCTTGTTGATCTCCACCTGGTTCTCCCGGATCACCTTGTTGAGCGTACGCTTCCATTCCTGGTCGGATGGACGCACGCCCATGGTGATGCGGTAGGACATGCGCGAACCGGTCCTGTCCTTGACCAGCGGAACGATCGTGACATCGGCGCCGAGCTGCCTGGCGTAGTAGCCTGCCATCGGCCCCCATAGGATCGCGGCGTCGATCTTGCCGGCAATCATGTCCTTGAGCACGACTTCTCCCATCGACGGGGTGACGCGCGTATCGACGGCCAGCGGGTAGATCTTCGCCGTTCGCAAGAGCTTGTTGGCGGCCATGTTGGCGGTCGGCGGCGTGCGTTCGACGACGCCGATCCTCTTACCGGTGAGTTTCGGATCCTCGATCGTCTCGACACCCTCGAGATCGTCGCCCTTCGGGTGCACAAGCACGTAGGAGGAGCGATAGTAGGCGTTGGTGTTCTGCACCAGCTCGTCGCCCTGGGCATAGCCCATGATGATGTCGCATCGGTTGGCGGCAAGCGTGTTGCGCACGAAGCCCATGACGGTCGGAAACCATGTGTAGGCGACCGACTTCCGCCCTGTCTTCCTGGCGACCAGATCGGCCAGCTTGTTTTCGAATCCCTGACCGTTCTGGTCGGTGAAGGGCATGTTCGAAGGATCGGCGCAGACGCGCAGAATGTCGGGATCGACCAGCTCTCCCGCGGCGCCGAGGCCGGCGTCTTGCGCCCAGGCGGTCGACGGCAGCAAGGCGAGCGCGCAGAGCACGGGCAGAACGACGCGTGGCTTCGATGCAACCCGACCGGTCACGTCATCCCCCCATGCAGGATTTTTCGGCATCCTTGGCCGCCTGGGGTTTGTCCTCGTGCTTGGGCGGCCTGCCGCGCGGCGCGGAGCCGTCGGCGCGGGCGCGCAGATAGACGTAGAGGTCGTCCAGGTAGCAGTAGACGTTCTTGTTGTCGCCAAAGGCAGGCATGACATTCTCCTTGCCGTTGGCGGTGTTCTTGCGGCCCTGGGCGACGATCGAGAGGAAAGTCGGGTAGTCGATGTTCTTCAGGCTGTTCGCCAGGGCCGGGGCATAGGTCGAACCCATCCCGTCCTGTCCGTGGCAGACATGGCAGTCCGAGTGATAGCGGCGATAGCCGCTGAAGGTGTACCAATCCACGGTTCCGTTCTCGATCTTGTAGGTTGGATTTCCATCCGCATCCAAATATTTGCCGCCCTCGTTCTTCACCGCCTTGGCTTTGTCGGCGCTGTCCTCGGCCTGCGCCGAAGTCGGGCCGGCCAAAGGCAGAAGGGTCAGGGCGAGAACGGAAACTGCGATGCGGATGGACATTCAGACGCTTCCTTATTTTGCCAAGGACGAAGGGTTGCCGTCGCGACGCGGCGTTGGCCGGTGTTCGGGTGTGCTGCAGATCGAGAGCCCGGCCGTTGCCTGCGGATGATCCGGGCTCTCGATCTTTCAGCCTTCGGTCTTAAGGTTTTCCCGGGATATCAATCCGGAAGACCGAAGACGGTGAGCTGGCCGCCCAGCGTCGTGTAGTCGGCGAGTGCCGCGTAGCCACCGACCGCTCCGAGACCGGCCGTTCCAACGACCGCGGCCTGATCGCCCTGCGCGCGGCCCTGATCGACGGCGCCATGCCAGGCAGCGGCGTTGTCGGGTGACAGCAGTCCGCCGGCGAGGCCGATACCGGCCCATCCGCCGACACCGGACAGAACGGCGATGTACTGCTTGCCGTCATGCTCGAAGGGCGTGACGTTGCCGATGATGCCGGACGGGGTCTTGAACTTGTAGAGTTCCTTGCCGTGCTCATCGACTGCCTTGATGTAGCCTTCGAGCGTCCCGTAGAAGATGACGTCGCCAGCGGTCGCCAGAGCGCCCGACCACACCGAGAACTGCTCGGGCTTCGACCAGACGATCTCACCCTTGGCGGCATCCCAGGCAATGAAGTTGCCCATGTTGCCGTCACCGCCAGGCGCCGGATACATCGACACCGTGGCGCCCACATAAGGCTGGCCGGCCGTGTAGCTCACCTTATACGGCTCATAGTCCATGCAGACGTGGTTGGTCGGCACATAGAACAGCCCGGTCTTCGGCGAGTAGGCGGCCGGCTGCTGGTCCTTGGTTCCAAGCGCTGCCGGGCAGATACCCGCCGAGTTGGTGTCTTCGCCGTTCTGCTGGGTCGAATATTTCGCCACGACCTGCGGGCGGCCGTATTCCTTGCTGTTGGGGTCCATATTGACCTCGGTCGCCCAGTTCACCGCCGGGTCGTACTTCTTGGCGACGAGAAGTTCGCCGTTGGTGCGATCCATGGTGTAGGCGAAACCGTTGCGGTCGAAATGCACCAGCACGTCATGCTTTTTGCCTTTGACCTCCATGCCGTCGACGAGAATCATCTCGTTGATGCCGTCAAAGTCCCATTCGTCATGCGGGGTCATCTGGTAGACCCATTTGGCCATGCCGGTGTCGGCATCGCGGGCGAAGATGGTCATCGACCAGCGATTGTCTCCGGGACGCTGGACCGGATTCCAGGTCGAGGGATTGCCGGTGCCGTAGTAGACGAGGTTCAGCTTGGGATCATAGGAATACCATCCCCATGTCGTGCCGCCGCCCGTCTTCCACTGCTCGCCTTCCCAGGTGTTCGTGCCGGAGTCCTTTCCCACCGGCTTGCCGAGCTGCGTGGTCTTGTCGGGATCGAGCAAGGTGTCCGCGTCCGGACCTTCCGAGTAAGCCTTCCAGGCGAGCTTGCCATCCTTCAGATTGTAGGCGGCCAGCCAGCCGCGGACGCCGAATTCCGCGCCGGACACGCCGACGAGAACCTTGTCCTTGATGACCACGGGCGCCGATGTGCCGGATTCACCCTTGCCGCCGTCGGTCTGTTCGCCGTTCTTGACCGACCAGACGACCTTGCCGGTCTTGGCATCGAGCGCAACGACGGTGGTGTCGGCCTGATTGAGAATGATCTTGCCGTCACCATAGGCGACGCCACGATTGACCGTGTCGCAGCACATGATCGGAATGACGTTGGTGTCCTGCTTGGGCTCGTACTTCCAGAGGATCTTCCCGTCATTGTTGAGATCGAGGGCGAAGACGGTGTTCGGGAACGGTGTGTGAACATACATCACGTTGCCGATGATCAGCGGTCCGCCCTCATGGCCGCGCAGCACGCCGGTCGAGAAGGTCCATTTGACCTGCAGGTTCTTCACGTTTTCCTTGGTGATTTGCTTGAGCTTGGTATACCGGGTGTTGGCGTAGTCGCCAGTCTGCATCACCCAGTCTTTCTGGTTTTCGGCCATTTTCGCGAGTTCTTCGTTGGCCGACACTGTATAGATCGATCCTAACGATAGTAGCGCAGTGGTTGTCGCGATGTAGGTAGCTTGCTTAAGCGCGCGCATCAAATTCCTCCCAGGTTGACAACAAGAAATCGATATTCAAGCTCGCAAGAGCTTGTCCAGGCGATCCGTATTGGGAAGTATTTCCGGCAGCTGTCACGACCTAAACTGCAAATAGCAGAGGAATTTTCTGTCCTCTACCAAACCAGCCTAGCCTGCACCCGCCCGATGTGGCCTACGCAAGACTGTCGCCGCTCCCTTGTTACAGCGATGTCCTTGAAGCCGGAAACAGGATAAGGCTATGTCATTGCAAAATGTCAGGCAAGGAAAAACCCCCGCCTGAATTGTGCGATGCAGCATTGATCTAGTGCGACGCAATATAAAATTTAGAGATAAAAGACATTCAAAATTTCACAATGACTAGAAGTTTAAAATCTAGCGATTTCAGTTACAATATCTAATGTGATCGTATCACAAGCACGATAAACTTTTAAGTTTATTTCTAAATATTCTTGCTCCTCGTTCCGATTGATATCTATGGTTTTCCGCATTGATCTGGCGATAAAAAAATACTTGTTAAGATGGGCGCTGGGGCGAGCCGTGAAGCTGCCTTGGAGCGCTGCTGTCGGTGGGCAAAGCATTCCTCCTTTGGTCCTATACCGGGGCGGTGGGAACTTGACCGGGCTTGCGGCATGCCGCCAACTGGGCACGATGGTGCTGCCTCGCCGCAGCGCGCGCTGGCAAATAGGAGGAATTTCTCATGGTCAGATATGTTGGATTTTCGATCCTTCCGCTCCTCCTTTCGCCGGCAATGGTCCTTGCAAACCCGGCCGGCGCCGCGGGGGACTACCCGACGGCGACGATTGTCGACTACGTGCTCGGCTGCATGCGGACGAACGGCCAGACGCGTCAGGCGCTGGAGAGTTGTTCGTGCTCGATCGATGTCATCGCCTCGATTCTCCCTTACGACCATTATGAGAGGGCCGAGACCTTCAAGAGCCTGTCCCTGACGACAGGCGAGAATGCAGGTCTGTTCCGCGAAAGCGCGCCGGCGAAAGCCGCGCGGACGGAGCTGAAGCAGGCGCAGGCCGAAGCCGACGTGCGTTGCTTCTGAAGCATCCAGGAAAGTCCGCGGCGGTTTTCCGTCAGGAACTGCATAGACCAGGGCGCTCAGGTCACGCCCGGAAATTTCTGATGGAATGATCGCAAAAGGCCGTTCGTCGCGTCGGGGCCGCGGTGTTGCCTGGGCAGCCCTATGTCGAAAACGCCGAGCACATGCGAGGGCCGCGGCGCCAGCACGATGATGCGATCCGCCAGCGTCAGCGCCTCGGTCAGGTTGTGCGTCACCATCAGGGCGGTCGTAGGCCTGGCCGACCAGACGTCGAGAAGCAGGCGCCGGAGTTGCCCGGCGGTCCGTCCGTCGAGCGACACGAAGGGCTCGTCGAGGAACAGCACCGCCGGCTCGGTCGCGAAGGCCCGCGCAAGCGCCGCCCTTCGCGCAAGGCCTAGCGAAAGCTCCGCCGGATAGAGCGAGCGCATGCCGGCGAGACCGAGCGTGTCAAACAGCGCGTCGAGATTTTTCGCGCGCAGGTCTTTCGGCAGCGCCAGCCTGACATTCTGTTCCACCGTGCGCCAGGGCAGCAAGGTGGGTTCCTGGAACACGGCGGCTATGCGGTTCGAGCCGCCTTCGGGCAACTGGAAAGAACCGGAGAACTGCCTGTCGAGCCCAAGCAGAATGCGCAGCGTCGTGGTCTTGCCGCAGCCCGATGGCCCGAGCAGGCAGGCGAATTCGCCTTGCTGGACCTCGAAGGAAAGGTTCTTCAGCGCCATGACCGAGACGCCCTGCGCGGACCTGAAGGTTTTTTCGGCGATGTCGACCCTAAGCGGGGCGGCGGCGCCAACGGGTTGCATGTCGTTCAACGGGCTGCACCAGAAGAAGTTCGATCACGAGCATCACCGCCACGAATGCCAGCGTGTAGGCAAGAATGGCGGCGACGTCGAAAAGCTGGAAATAGAGATGGATCTGGAAGCCCACGCCATTGGAGCGACCGAGCAGTTCGACCACCAGAACGATCTTCCAGATGAGGGCGATGCCGGAGCGCGAGGCCGCGGCCAGATAGGGCTGCAATTGCGGCAGCAGGATATGGCGAAGGCGGTCGAGGGGACCGAAGCGGTAGACGGCCGCCATTTCGGCGTAACTCGGGTCCAGCGCCCTGGCGCCCTCGCGCATGGTCACCACGACATTCGGGATCTTGTTCACGGCGACCGCGCCTATCGCCGCCGCCTCGTTGAGGCCGAACCAGATATAGGCCAGCACGATGATCACCAGCGCGGGGATATTGAGGAACAGGATGACCCAGGGGTTGAAGAACCGGTCCGCGCGGCGGTAGCTGCCGAGGAGGATGCCGATCGCCGATCCGACAATCATCGCGACGAAATATGCGGCGGCGACCCGGCCCAGCGTTGCGCCGAGGTGGTAGAAAAGGTCGCCGCTCGCCGCCTCTCTCAGCAACACCTGCCAGACCTCACCTGGTCCCGGAAAGGCGCGGCTCGGCCAGGTATTCGCCGCCAGGCTCCACAGCAGGCCAAGCCCGAGCAGGGAGATCGTCACCGTCAGCGCGGGCATCACCGTCGCAGCGGAGCTGGAACGGCTGGAGATGCCGGCCGCTTCGCCGAGCGTGCGATCGCCGCCGTCTCTTGCGGTCATTGCGACGGCTCCCGCCAGAATGTGCCGGGCGCCATCTCCGGCGCGCTGCCGACCAGCTTTTCGCCGCCGATTCGGGCCAGCACCCGATAGAGCCTGCCGGCATCGACCGCCTCCTCGGCGACCGGCCGCCTGGGAATGCCCTCGCGGTAGCGGTCGCGCAGCTTGGCCAGCTCCTTGCCGTCCGCGCGGATGACCGGCGCGAGGCGCAGCCACTCTTCGTCGGACCTTGCCAGCAGATCCTTGGCCTGCGCGGAAGCCTTGAGGAAACCGCGGGCGGCTTGCGGATTCTCGTTCGCCCATTTGTCGTGGAAGACATAGCCGAGCGCGGATACCGGACCCGATGCTCCGAGCGCCATCTGCGCGTCGCCGGCACCGATCAGCCGACGAAAGCCGTCGGCCTCGAGCCTGGCGCAGAAGTGCCAGAAATTGAGCACGGCATCGAGCTCGCCCTGAATGGCCTTTTGCGAAATCAGCGGCGGCGCGCCAAAGACAACATCGCTGACCGCCGGCAGGTCGATGCCGTGATCGCGCCTGGCCAGCGCCTGTATCAGCAGCCAGCTCTTGTCGAGCGCTCCGCCGGCGACGCCGATCTTCTTTCCCTTCAGATCGGCGATCGTGCGGATCGGCGATGCGTCCTTCACCATGATCGCCCCGACGGCGGTCGAATAGGGGGCCAATGTCACGTCGCCGCCCTCCGAGCGCTGGCGCGAGACCCACAGCCAATCGGTCACGATCATGTCGATCGCGCCTGCCAGCATCGCCACATTGGTCGCATCCTCCCCGGCGAAATTGATGACGTCCAGATCGATCCCGTTGGCGGCGTCGAACTTGTGCTGCTTCAGCGTATCGAGCTCCCAGCTCACCGTGCCGAACTTCAGCACGCCAATGCGAAGCTTGGACGCGGCGGAGGCGGCGATGGGGTGCGAGCCGATAATCGCCACTGTTCCAAGGGCCGCCAAACGAAGCGTCTCCCGCCGCGAAATCATGCTGCATCCTCCCGGAACTGCAACAAACCAGGGGCGCCGGTCAGATCTCTCGGTCCTTCGTCGGGAAAGCGCATTTCCACCGCCTTACCTTCAAGGCCGGGTGTTCCTGCGACCATTTCGCGATTTCGCTGGGCGCCAGCATCATGCATTGGAACAGGGAGCCGCGGCTTTCGAAATAGAGATGCTCGTCTCGGCAATCGCCGGGATTGGCACTCAGGCAAACCGTCAATATGAGGTCGACCATATTCATTCAGCACCTCTTGCGCGCGAAGACGCCCGCTTTGGCGAAATGCCGCCGCCCCATTGCCTTGGCAAATCTCAGCCCGAATGAAAACCAGGCTGAGCGATATCCCGAGGTGCCCTTGGGAATCCAGAATGATGACGCTACGCGCTCGTCCCAAGACCGTCAACAAAGGCGAAAGTACAGGATAGGCTCTCTCGAATGCCGGAGTCTGGACCTTCGTACGATTGACTTCCGCCATCCGCCGGTTAGCTTTTTGCTGGCGCCGGGCATTTTGACGGTTAATGAGGAATTGCCATGCGTGCTATCGCATTTTTCGCCGTTGTATTTCTGGTGACTTTGATCACGAACCAATCCTACGCGCAGGATGCGGCGGCGGGTGAGAAGGTCTTCACCAAATGCAAGGTCTGCCACATCGCGGACAAGGACCAGAACAAGGTCGGTCCGTCGTTGAACGGGGTCATCGGCCGCACCGCCGGCACGCATCCGGGATTCAGTTATTCCCAGGCCATGGTCGCGGCTGGAAAGTCCGGCGTCAAATGGGACGAACCGACGCTGACGACCTATCTCCATGATCCGAAGGCCATGGTGAAAGGCACGAAGATGGCGTTTGTCGGCCTCAAGGACGACAAGGACGTGGCCAACGTCATCGCCTATCTCAAGCAGTTCTCAAAGTAGGGGCAATTCTCGAAGTGAAGGCTTAGAGCGGGCCGTTCGATCGCGATCGGACGGAGACCGCCTCTTTAATCGCGACGCGCTTCAGGCAGCGGCTTGTAGCCTCCGCATGGCGGAAGGCAGATCGAGCAGGCTGTCGCACACGAGGTCCGCGCCCAGCTCCTCGACGGGGACATGCGTGTAGCCGCCGCGCAGCAGAACGACCGGCATGCCGGCCGTGCGCGCGGCGCCGACGTCGCTGATGCTGTCTCCAACCATCAGCGCCTCGTATGGTTCGACCCCAAGCTGGTCGAGCGCCAGAAGTAGAGCGTCAGGCGCCGGTTTCAGCTTTGTCACGGCATCTCCGCCGACGATCGCGCCGAGATATTCCGTCAAGTGGAAATGCAGCAGGATTTCGCGCGTCGCCAATTGCGGCTTGTTGGTGACGACGCCCATGGCCGTTCCGTTCAGATGGAAGTGGGTGAGAACTTCCCTGACGCCAGGCATCAGCCTCGTCAGGCCGGTCAGATGTCTGCGATAGATCGGCGCCATATCGCGATTGGCTTCCTCGAGAGCGCTGCCGGCAAGCGGCGACCCCGAGGCGGCGAAAGCCCGCTCGACCAATTTCATGACACCGCCGCCGATCATCGCCCTGACCCGATCCACGCCGAGCGGCGGCAGATCGCGGCCGGCCAGCAGCTCGTTCACGGCCGCCGCGATGTCGGGCGCCGAATCGATCAGCGTGCCGTCAAGATCGAACAGGATCGCCCTTGGCGACCCAAACGGCTTGCTTGCGCCTTTCATGCGGCTTCCTTCCATTTGATCGAGCAGCCGATCGAAGCGATCTGGTCGCGCGGTCCGTTACCGGTTCGGGCAACCTGCCTCATCGCCTCCAGCAGATCGCGTCTCAGCCCAGGCGGTCCGGCCTCGCGTCGCGATGCATCCAGCCGGCCACGATATTGCAACGTCAGCTCGCCGTTGAGGCCGAAGAAATCCGGGGTGCACACGGCGCCATAGGCGCGCGCCACCGCCTGCGACTCGTCGTGAAGATACGGGAAGCTGAAGGCGTTCGCCCTGGCGAAGAGCTTCATGTTGTCGAAGGAATCATCCGGATAGGCGTCGGCGTCATTGGCGTTGATCGCGACGAAGCCAATCCCCTCGGCCTTCAGGTCGTTAGCATCGCGCACGATGCGCGAAATCACCGCCTTCACATAGGGGCAGTGATTGCAGATGAAGGCGACGACCAGCCCGTTGGGTCCGGCCTGGCCGAAGATCGAATGCGATTTGCCGTCGATGCCGGGCAAGACGGCGTCGACGCCTTGCCAGCCGAAATCGCAGACCGGTGGGATTGCCGCCATGTCATCCTCCGCAAGTGGTTCATGCGGCTCGTCGGACCGCTCCGTCGGCCGCCTGTCTGATCGCGCCGATATTGGCGCGATAGGCGGCCTCGGCGCCACCCTTGAAGACGGCGGAGCCGGCGACGAGGACATTGGCGCCGGCCGCGGTAACAAGGGGAGCCGTCTCGGGCGTGACGCCGCCGTCGATCTCGATGTCGATCGGACGCTGGCCGACGAGCGCCTTGACACGCCTGACCTTGTCGATGACCGCCGAAATGAAGGCCTGACCGCCGAAACCCGGATTGACGGTCATCAAAAGCACCAGGTCGAGCCGGTCGAGGACATATTCAATGACACTTTCCGGCGTCGACGGGTTGAGCGACACGCCGGCTTTCTTGCCGAGGTTCCTGATCGCCTGCAGCGAGCGGTCGAGATGCGGCCCGGCCTCGGCATGCACCGTGATGATGTCGCAACCGGCGTCGGCGAAGGCGGCGAGATAGGGATCGGCCGGCGCGATCATCAGATGACAGTCGAAGATCTTGTCGGTTCGGTTGCGGATTGCCTTGATCACCGGCGGGCCGAAGGTGATGTTGGGCACGAAATGTCCGTCCATCACGTCGAGATGGATCCAGTCGGCGCCCGCCCGCGCGACCGCTTCGACCTCGTCGCCGAGCCGCGAGAAATCCGACGACAGAACGGAAGGGGCGATGATGGTCTTTGCGGTCATTTGCCTTCTCCTTCGCCGGAGCTCAGCGCGAAGACCCGGCTGGCGGTGATGTCCTCGGCGGAGATCGTCGACAGCGCCTTGGCGTCGAGCGGTCCCCTGGCGCTTTCGAACAGGCGGTTGGCCTGCCGCAGCCGTGTCCGGTCGAGCGCGTTGCGGATCGAGCGGGCATTGGCGAAATGCGGCTGCGCGCGGCGGCGCGCGATGTAGTCGGCCATTGCGGCGGTTGCCTTGGTGTCGAACAGGTAGTTCTGCTTTTCGAGCATTTGTTCCGCGATCCTGAGAAGCTCGTCGTCGGAATAATCGGGAAAATCGATGTGGTGGGCGACGCGTGAACGGAATCCCGGATTGCTTTCGAAGAAGCGATCCATGCGCTGCGCATAGCCGGCGAGGACGACGACGAGATCGTCGCGCTGGTTCTCCATCACCTGCAGCAGGATCTCGATCGCTTCCTGCCCGTAATCCCGTTCGTTCTCGGGGCGGTAGAGATAATAGGCCTCGTCGATGAACAGCACGCCGCCCATCGCCTTCTTCAGGATCTCCTTGGTCTTCGGGGCCGTATGGCCGATATATTGGCCGACCAAATCGTCGCGGGTAACCGAAACCAGATGGCCCTTGCGGATATAGCCCAGGCGATGCAGCAGGTCGGCCATGCGCAGCGCGACGGTCGTCTTGCCGGTACCCGGATTGCCTGTGAAGCTCATATGCAGCGTCGGCGTTTCATGCGCGAGACCCATGCGGCGGCGGGCCCGCTCGACCAGCAGGAGCGCCGCCGTCTCGCGGATGCGCCGCTTGACCGGGGCGAGCCCGATCAGATCGCGGTCGAGCTCGGCCAGGACGTCCTTGACGCCGGACGTTTCGAATTCCTCGCGCAGATCGATCGCCGCCGGGGCGGCGGCTTGCGGCACTTGCGTTTCGGCTAAGGCTGGCGCCGGCATGGCATTTTCCTCCTGTCGCGATGATCAGCCGTATCTCGCCCCTGCCGGCCTGTCGGCGGCGTAGGGCCTGGTGGTGTAGCGGATCATGCGGCCCGCGGTTTCCTGCCTGTCGAGCCGGTAGCCGGGCTCCTCGGCCGGGCGGTTCACGATGAAGGAGAGCTTCACCGATTCCCAGCCCTGCGAGGAATCGAAGGCGACGACGCGGATATAGCGATCGCCATAGAGCTTGCGGCATGCGTTGAGCTCCATGATCAGCGCCGCCGCGTCGGGATTGTCGAACATCGGGTGGCCCCACATGTCCCAATAGGTGTTGCGCGGGTGCGGGTCGTCGGTGAACTCGAGGCTGACGGCCCATTTGTTGTCGATGCAATACTGCACCTGCGCGCGGATCTGATCGTCGGTCAGGTCGGGCAGGAAGGAAAAGGCCCCTTGGGTTATGCGCATTGTCTGTCTCCTTATTCGGCGGCTGTTGCCACCGGAACGAAGTCCGGCGTGTCGGTCGAGGCGTAGTTGAATGTCACGTCCTTCCAGACATCGAGAGCCTGTCGCAGCGGCAGGCATGAGCGAGCGGCGCGCTCGAGGATCTCAGGCCCTTCCCGCAGGTAGTCGCGACCCTCGTTGCGGGCAAGGATCATCGCTTCGAGGGCCACCCTGTTGGCGGTGGCGCCGGCCGCGATCCCCATCGGATGGCCGATGGTGCCGCCGCCGAACTGGAGCACCACATCCTCCCCGAGCAGGTCGATGAGCTGATGCATCTGGCCGGCATGGATGCCGCCCGACGCCACCGGCATCAGCTTGTTGAGCGAGGCCCAGTGCTGGTCGAAGAAGATGCCGTTCTCCAGCCGCATCGGGTTATGGTCCTCGCGGCAGATGTCGTAGTAGCCCTTTGTCGTTGCCGGGTCGCCTTCCAGCTTGCCGACGACGGTGCCGGCATGGATGTGGTCGACGCCGGCAAGCCGCATCCATTTGGCGATGACGCGGAAGGAAACGCCGTGCGACTTCTGCCGCGTGTAGGTCGAGTGCCCGGCGCGATGCAGGTGCAGGATCATGTCGTTCCTGCGCGCCCACTTCGCCATCGACTGGATCGCCGTGTAGCCGATCACGAGGTCGATCATGACGATGTTGGAGCCGAGTTCCCTGGCGAAGTCGGCCCGTTCGTACATGTCCTCCATGGTGGCGGCGGTGACGTTGAGATAGGTCCCCTTGATCTCGCCGGTCTCGGCCTGCGCCTTGTTGACCGCCTCCATGCAGTAGAGAAAACGCTCGCGCCAATGCATGAAGGGCTGCGAGTTGATGTTTTCGTCGTCCTTGGTGAAATCGAGCCCGCCTTTCAGCGCCTCGTAGACGACACGGCCGTAGTTGCGGCCCGAAAGGCCGAGCTTCGGCTTGACGGTGGCGCCGAGCAGCGGGCGGCCGAACTTGTCGAGGCGCTCGCGCTCGACGACAATGCCGGTCGCCGGGCCCTGGAAAGTCTTCACATAGGCGACGGGAAAGCGCATGTCCTCCAGCCGCAATGCCTTCAACGGCTTGAAGCCGAAGACGTTGCCGATGATCGAGGCCGAAAGATTGGCGATCGAGCCCGGCTCGAACAGGTCGAGATCGTAGGCGATATAGGCGAAGTATTGTCCGGGCGCGTTCGGCACGGGGTCGACCCGATAGGCCTTGGCGCGGTATTTTTCGCTCGCCGTCAGCCGGTCGGTCCAGACCACCGTCCAGGTTGCGGTCGAGGATTCGCCGGCGACGGCTGCCGCCGCCTCAATCGGGTCGACACCGTCCTGCGGCGTGATCCTGAACACCGAGATTATGTCGGTGTCCTTGGGCTCGTAGTCGGGCTCCCAATAGCCCATCTTCTTGTATTCCATCACACCGGATCTGTAGCGGTCCTTGCCGGTGACGGTTTCGGATTTGTTGGGCATCAGGCTGGTCCTTTCCTTGCTTGGCGGACCGCCGCTCAGGCGGCTTTCGCGGTTTCGATCTGCGGGTCGAGCTTTCCCGCGGCGTAGCGTTTGGCCATCTCGTCCATGGCGATGACCTTGATCTTCGAGGCGTTGCCCGCGGTGCCGAAGCGTTCGAAGCGATCGCGGCAGAGATCGCGCAAGGCGTCCATGGCGGGCTTCAGGAATTTGCGCGGATCGAATTCGCGCGGGTCCTGCATAGCTACGCGGCGGAACTGCCCGGCCATGGCCATGCGGCAATCGGTGTCGATGTTGACCTTGCGCACGCCGTAGCGGATGCCGCGCTCGATCTCCTCGACCGGAACGCCGAAAGTCTGGGGCATCTCGCCGCCATACTTGTTGATGATGTCCTGCAGCTCCTGCGGTACCGAGGACGAACCGTGCATGACCAGATGCGTGTTCGGCAGCTTCTCGTGGATCGCTTCGATCACCTGCATGGCCAGGATGTCGCCGTCCGGCTTGCGCGTGAACTTGTAGGCGCCGTGGGAAGTGCCGCAGGCGATGGCCAGCGCATCGACGCGGGTGGCGGTCACGAAGTCGACCGCCTGATCGGGATCGGTCAGGAGCTGGTCGTGCGACAGCGCGCCCTCCGCTCCGTGACCGTCCTCGGCCTCGCCCTGGCCGGTTTCCAGCGAGCCGAGCACACCGAGCTCGCCTTCGACGGAAGCGCCGACCCAATGCGCCATGCGCGCGACGCGTTCGGTGATGGCGACGTTGTAGGCGTAGCTCGCCGGGGTCTTGGCGTCCGCCATCAACGACCCGTCCATCATCACCGAGGTGAAGCCGTGGCGGATCGCCGAAAGGCAGGTGGCTTCGTTGTTGCCGTGATCCTGGTGGATGCACAACGGAATGTTTGGATGGATCTCGGTCAACGCCTCCATCATCCGGGACAGCATGATGTCGTTGGCATAGGAGCGCGCGCCGCGCGAGGCCTGGATGATCACCGGCGCGTCGCAGGCCCTGGCCGCCTCCATGATGGCGAGGCCCTGTTCCATGTTGTTGATGTTGAATGCCGGCACGCCGTAACCGTGCTCGGCGGCATGGTCGAGAAGCTGGCGAAGGGTGATGCGGGCCATTGTCGGTCCTCCTAGAAGATGAGCTTCAGCGCCGCCGTGGCGACGGCTTCGGGTGTGATGTCGAAATGCCGGTACAGGTCCGGGGCGGGCGCGCTGGCGCCGAAGCCGGTCATGCCGACAAAAGCGCCTGTGTCGCCGATCCAGCGGTCCCAGCCGAGACGGGCGGCCGCCTCGACGGCAACGCGCGGCGCTGAACCGAGTACGGACTTGCGATAGTCGGCATCCTGTTCCTCGAACAATTCCCAGCACGGCATCGAGACGATTGCGGCGGCGATGCCATGTCCGGTTTTCAGCCGCTCGGCGGCGGCAACGGCGATCTCGACCTCCGAGCCGGTCGCGATCAGCGTCACGGCGCGGTGCGCGGAGGGCTCGCGCAAGACGTAAGCACCCCGGCTGGACCGGTTGTCGTGGCTGTGTGCCCGGCGCAGCATCGGCAGGTTCTGGCGCGAGAGCACGAGCACGCTCGGCCGCGTCCCGCTCTTCAGCGCCAGTTCCCAGCACTCCGCCGTTTCGATGATGTCGGCCGGGCGGAAGACGTTGAGGTTCGGCGTAGCCCGCAGCATCGCCAGATGCTCGACCGGCTGATGGGTCGGCCCGTCCTCGCCGAGGCCGATGGAATCATGCGTCATCACATAGACGACGCGCTGCTCCATGAGCGCCGAGAGCCGCATCGCGCCGCGCGCGTAGTCGGCGAAGCACAGGAAGGTGCCGCCATAAGGCACGAACCCGCCATGCAGGGCGATGCCGTTCATGGCTGCGGCCATGCCGTGCTCGCGGATGCCGTAATGAATGTAGCGGCCGGCATAACCACCGGGCACGATGCGATCCATGCCTTTGGTGATCGTCAGGTTCGAGTGCGTGAGATCGGCGGAGCCGCCGACCGTCAGCTCGGTTGCGCCGTTGATCGCGGCGAGCGCCATTTCGGAGGCCTTGCGCGTTGCGACCTTGGTCGCCTTCTCGACATGCTCCGCGCGGAAGGCGTCCAGCGCCTCGAAGACCGCATCGGGCAGCTTGCCGGAAAGCGCGCGCTCGAAGTCCTCTCGGCGCGGCGAGGCGGCAAGCCGCCGCTCCCAGGCGCGCCGCGCCGCCTGGCCGCGTTCGGCGATCTCGCGCCAGGCCGAAAGGATGTCGTCCGGCACCTCGAACGGCGCGTGGGCCCAGCCGATGTTTTCGCGCGTCGCGGCGATCTCCGCATCGCCCAGCGGCGCGCCATGCGTCTTTTCCGAACCGCCGAGATTGGGGGCGCCCTTGCCGATCACCGTGCGGCAGGCGATCAGCGACGGCCGGTCCGACCGCCGCGCGGCTTCGATCGCCGCGGCGACGGCTTCCATGTCGTGGCCGTCCACCGACTGCACATGCCATCCGGCGGCTTTGAACCGGGCCGGCTGATCCATCGATGTCGACAGCGAGGTCGGTCCGTCGATGGAGATCGCGTTGTCGTCCCAAAGCACGACCAGGCGGGAGAGCTTCAAGTGTCCAGCGAGGTCGATCGCCTCGTGGCTGATGCCCTCCTGCAGGCAGCCGTCGCCGGCGATCACATAGGTGTAGTGGTCGACGAGATCGGCGCCGTGGCGGGCCGCAAGCATGCGTTCGGCTAGTGCCATGCCGACAGCGGTGGAAATGCCTTGTCCGAGCGGACCGGTCGTCGTCTCGATGCCAAGCGCGTGGCCATGCTCTGGATGCCCGGCGGTACGGCTGCCCAGCTGACGGAACCGCTGCAACTCCTCGATCGGCATGTCCTGGTAGCCGAGCAGGTAATGCAGCGCGTATTGCAGCATCGAGCCGTGCCCGGCCGAGAGCACGAAGCGGTCGCGATCGGGCCAGTCCGGAGCCGCCGGGTCGACGGCGATGAAGCGGCTGAACAATACCGTCGCGACATCGGCCATGCCCATCGGCATGCCCGGATGTCCGGAACTTGCTTTCTGCACGCTGTCCATGGCCAGCGCGCGGATGGCGTTCGCCATATCGCTCTCGGACATGGCGGCCGCGGACTTCAATGCTGCCAGGCTGGTCATGGCATCCTCCTCACGACACACGTTTCTTGCGTTCGATCAATTGCAGGATGAGCGGTGTCAGGATCAGCTGCATGGCAAGGTCGAGCTTGTTACCCGGCACCACTATGGAATTCGGCCGCGACATGAAGGAGTCGTGGATCATTGAAAGCAGGTAAGGGAAATCGATGCCGCGGGGATTGGCGAAGCGGATGACCAGCATCGATTCGTCGGGGGTCGGGATCCAGCGCGCGATGAACGGGTTCGACGTGTCGACGATCGGCACGCGCTGGAAATTGATCGCGGTCTGCGAGAATTGCGGGACGATGTAGCGGACATAGTCCGGCATGCGGCGCAGGATCACGTCCATCACCGCCTCGGTCGAATAGCCGCGCGTGGCGCGGTCGCGATGGATCTTCTGGATCCACTCGAGATTTATGACCGGCACCACGCCGATCTTGAGGTCCGCGTGCCTGGCCAGGTTGATCTTGTCGGTGACGACGCAGCCATGCAGGCCTTCGTAGAAGAGCAGGTCGCTCGGCGCGAATTCGCGCCATTCGGTGAAATGGCCGGGCGGTGTGCCGTAGTGCTTCTCCTCATCCTCGTCATGGATGTAGGTGCGGGTCTTCCCGCTCCCCCGGCGGCCATATTGCTCGAAAACCCCCTCGAGGATCTCGAGCTCGTTGGCCTCGGCATGGAAGTGGGTGAAGTTCGGGTTGCCGGCCTCTTCCTGCTTGGCGACCTCCGACTTCATCGCAGCGCGATCGTAGCGATGAAAGGCGTCGCCTTCGATGAAGGCAGCCTCGATGTTCTCGCGCCGGAAGATCATCTCGAAGATGCGCTTGACCGAGGTCGTGCCCGCGCCCGACGATCCGGTGATGGTGATGATGGGGTGCTTCGCCGACATGGTTCCGCTCAGGCTCTGAAGAGTCCGCGGCGGCTGAACAGCGGCGCACGCTCGCCGATGGCGCTGGGTTCGGTGTGGTAGCGGGCGATCCGCGCGACTTCCCGCGCGGATCCGAAGACCACGGGTACGCGCTGGTGCAGGCTCTCGGGTTCGATTTCCAGGATGCGGGTGATCGCATCGGTCGCGGCACCGGCCGCCTGTTCGATCAGATAGGCAATCGGATTGGCCTCATAGACCAGCCGAAGCCGTCCCTGGCTATAACCCCGGCGTTGGTCGCCGGGATACAGAAACACGCCACCGCGCATCAATATGCGGTAGCATTCGGCGACCAGCGAGGCGATCCAGCGCATGTTGAAATCCTTCTCCCGTGGGCCTTCGGTGCCTTCCAGGCAGTCGTCGACATAGAGGCGCACGGCCTCGTCCCAGTGGCGGTAGTTGGCGGCGTTGATGGCGAACTCCTGGGTCCGCTCCGGAATGATCCGGCTTTCGTAGGCCTGGACGAAGGTGCCCAGCCTGGTCGAATGCACGAAGACGTGCGTGCCGCTGCCGAGCGACAGAACGAGCGCCAACTGCGGCCCGTAGATGAAGAAGCCAGCGCCCAGCATGCTCACCCCTGCCTGCAAAAAGGAGGCGGCCGGATCGGCGTCCGGCGCGCCAATTGCAGGGAGGAGGGAGAAAATCGTTCCGACCGACACGTTGGTGTCGATGTTGGAAGAGCCGTCCAGCGGGTCGATGGCGACGGCGAGGGGGGCTTGCCTGTCGAGCAGGACAGGCTGCTCCAGCTCCTCGGAGGCATAGAGCGCGACCGGGGCGCGACGCATGGCGTCGAGGAAGATGTCGTCGGCGAAGACGTCGAGATCCTTCTGGACATCGCCGCCGGCATTGGCGCCGCGGGTCCCGGCAAAAGCGGCGCCGAGCGCCCCCTGGTTGATGGCATTGCGGACCTTGGTGGCCGCCTGCGTGAACTGACGGACGGTGGCGACGACCGCGGATCGGCGTTCGTCCGGCTGGTCGCCGAGATAGGAATTCAGAAAAGCGTCGAGCGTTGCCGCTGGCATCGTAACCTCCCGGTCCGGCGTATTTCCCAGGCGCCGGATGGAGCGATGAAACCAAACGATCCATGATAAGTAAAATTTAATAACTTTACCAATGCGCTAAAAATAATTTAGTATGCTGCATGAGGAATCTCACGCTCAAGCAATTCAAGACCGTCCAGGCCATCGTCAGCCACGGGAAAATCGTGAGCGCGGCCCAGGTGTTAGGCCTTTCACCTCCAGCGGTTACGATCCAGTTGCGACAAGTGGAGGAGGAGTTCCAGCTGGCCCTGTTCGACCGGACGTCGGACGGCATGCGTCCTACTACCGCAGGGCTGGCCTTCGTCGAGGCGGCGCAGGCTATCGAGGAGAGGCTGCGCATGCTTGAGGACGAGATGGACGCCATCAAGGGCGTGCGTACCGGCAGCTTGAGACTCGGCGTCGTCTCCACCGCCAAATATTTCGCGCCGCGGCTGATGGCCGGCTTCATGAAGGAGCATCCCGACATCGACATGCGGCTTGCCATCGGCAATAGAGCCGAAACGATAGACAGGCTGAAGAATCACGACATCGACATCGCGCTGATGGGCCGTCCACCCAAGGAAGTTTCGGTGCGCGCTTCGGTCTTCGGCGACCATCCGCTGGTCATCATCGCGCCGCCCGAACACAAACTGGTTTCGGCACGCGACATTTCCAAGGAAAGGATCGCCGAGGAGCATTTCCTGATCCGCGAGCCAGGCTCGGGCACGCGCATCTCGCTGGAGATATTCCTGAGCGACGTGCCTGGCCGGATCGACGATCTCGGCGTCGAGATGGGGTCGAACGAGACGATCAAGCAGGCGGTGATGGCGGGCCTTGGCATTGCCTTCATCTCCGCCCACACCATCGCCGCGGAAACCGAAGCCGGTCGGCTTGTCATTCTCGACGTGGCCGGCATGCCGATCCGCCGGCAATGGTTTTCGGTGATGCGCACCGATCACGTGATCTCGCCGGCGATGGCGACCTTCAACGATTTCCTGATGCGCAAGGGCGCGACTTACCTGCCCTTGTTCGGCAAACTGTATCCACACGCCGAAGCGGGTGAAGCAGCGCCGACACGGCAAGCGAGAAGGCCTGCAAGGCGGCCCAAGTGAAACGCCTGACATATCGACTGTCGGGATCGTGCGAAAAGGTTGGGGAAGGGCGTGAGCAAGAGGTCATCGCCATGGTGGTCTGCGGGCCCGCATGATATATTTCCTGTTGCTAATGGAAGGGTAGGGCAGCAATTCACACAAGGCGGAAGGGCAGCCAACCCTGCAGGCAAATCGCCATGCGTCCCGGCGTGGGGTTCGGGATTTCGAAGGGGAAGGGGCAATGCTTTATACAATCGTGATGATGGTCTGCATGACGACCGTGCCGCAGACCTGTGAGCAACGCGAGGAAATGGCGGACGGCCTGGCCATGAATCCCGGAGTGGCCTTCATGCAGGCGCAGCCGCTGGTCGCGCATTGGCTGGACACACATCCCGGCTATTTCGTGCAGCGCTGGCGCGTGCTGCCCGGCCGGAGCAGCTAGAGCAATTCCAGGAAGAGTTATTTCTTCGCGGCAAGCGTCTCCGAGACGGTCTTGGCCAGCTGGTAAAGCCGCTGCTCGATTATCGTCGGCACATCGCAGACGTAGGTCAGTGATTGCGCGCGCTCCGTGAAGATCCGCGTCGCGAAATTCAGCTGGTCGGTCCGCCGCTCGACCTCGTCCTGATCCGCGTCGGGCTTTGCCCGCAACGCATCGACGTCGGACGCTTGCTTGCGCAAGTCGGCGGCCATTTCGAGCTGCCTGTGGGCATAGCGGGAAATGCCGGAAATGACGTGCGAACGCTCGGCGTCCATGTGGTCGAACATGCCCTGCACGAGCATCGCCATTTTCGGCGCAAGCTGCTCGGCCGGAAGCGATGCCGCGAAATCCCTGATCTCCTTCTGAGCGTCGCCGAGCGGCAACCGCCGCGCCGAGACGTCCTCGACAAGGGCGGAGACCGATGCGTCGTTTGACCAGTCCTTGGCCGACGGTGGAAGGTCCGGCCCGTTCCAGACCTGGCCGAGCGACAATTGCGGCACCTTGCGCTGGACGCAGGGCCAGTCCGGATCGGCGGTCGCCGCCCCAGCATTTGCGCCCGGCGCTAGCATGGCGACCACAACAAGGCTGCGAGCAAGCATCCTCCTCATCAGGCATTTCCTCCCGTATCCTGCTTGCGGGTCATCAGGCCGCGCGAGGGGTCGTAGGCGATGATGGCTCCGGCCAGAAACAGCAGCGTGCATCCGGCGACGACGCCCAGCGACACCCAATCGACCTGACCGTAAAAAGCGAAGCGGATCAGTTCGACCGCGTAGGTGAACGGATTGACGATGCAGATCTTGTAGAGGAGAGGGCTGGCTTCCTGGATGCGCCACAACGGATACAAGGCGGGTGAGGCGAAATAGCCAGGGAATATGACGAAGTTCATGATGCCGGCAAAGTTTTCGAGTTGCTTGATCACAGAGGACAAAAGCATCCCGAGCGCGCAAAGCATCATGCCCGACAGAAACAGCGCCGGCAGCACGAACAGGTAGCCAAGGGGCGGCGCCTTGACGCCCCAGAACCAGGCCACGATCAGGAACGCGTAGACCTGCGCGATCGATACGGCGACGCCGGCGAGCATCTTGGACACCAACAGGAACCAGCGCGGAAACGGGCTGACAAGCAGGGTGCGCATATTGCCCATCTCGCGGTCGTAGACCATCGACAGCGAAGACTGCATGCCCGAGAACAGAAGGATCATGCCGCACAGGCCGGGCGTGATGTAGACCTCGTAAAGGACGTAGGTCTTATAGGGCGGGATGATCGAGACGCCGAGCACCTGGCGAAAGCCGGCGGCGAAGATGAACAGCCAGACGAGCGGCCTGACCAGCGAGGAGATGAAGCGCTCGCGTTGATGCAGGAAACGCAGGCACTCGCGCAGGACGATGCCCTTGAGGCAGACGAGATAGTGGCGCAGGCCGAACGCGCCGGATCTCACCGGCGTGACGGAGGCGAGTTTTTGCGGCATCGCGGACGTGCTCATGGCGAAATCTCCGCAATGCCGGCCGTCTCTGCGCGGTTGAGCTTCGAGAAGGCGTCGCGGATCGAATCGGCGCCGCTGGCCTGGATGAGATCGGACACCGTGCCGCTGGCGACAAGGTTGCCCTGTCGCAGCACGACGGCATGGTCGCCGTCGTCGACTTCGTCGATCAGATGCGTGGCCCACAGAACGCCGATGCCTTCGATTTCGACGAGCCTGCGGATGGTGGCCAGGATGCCGGCGCGCGACTGGACGTCGAGACCGACGGTCGCCTCGTCGAGCAGCAGCAGGGAGGGGCGGTGGAGCAGCGCCCTGGCGATTTCGATCCGTCGCATCTGACCGCCTGAGAGGGAACGGGCCTTGTCATGCTCGCGGCCCTGCATGTCGACCGTCTCGAGCAGCGCGGCGATGCGCTGCCGGGCCTCGCCGCCGCCGATACCGTGCAGCGAGGCGTGATAGGAGAGGTTCTGGTACACGCTGAGATCGAGGTCGAGCGTACGTGCCTGGAACACGATGCCGACACATCTGAGCGCTTCGCCGGAAGCGCGGCGGATGTCATGGCCGAAGATGCGGATCGATCCGTGGCGGGTGTCGTAAAGGTGGCTGATCAACGAGAACAAGGTTGTCTTGCCCGCCCCGTTGAGGCCGAGCAGAACGGTAAAGGTCGCCGGCGCGATCGAGAAAGACACGTTGTTCAGCGCCCGTTTGGGACCGTAGGAATGGCTGACGCCGACGACGTCGAGCGCCGCCACCTCATTTCCCGAACCGCCTGTCCGTACATGCTGCACGCTCATCACCCTGTTCTCATCTGCGCCCGGTCCTCATCTGCCGGTCCTCATTTGATCGTGATCTTTCCCTTCAGGCCCTTGTCGGCAAGGTCGGGGACAGACCACGTGTATTCGCCAGGGCGCACGGTGTGGAACTGAACCAATATGGTTCCCGCATCGTCGAATTCGAGCCAGGCCGGTGCGCCGGCCATGTGCACTTCGAGATCGTTTATGACGATCTGGTCGATCCAGACGTTGCGCCAGAGATCGGTCATGAACTTGTATTCGAAGCCGCCGTGGGATGTGATTTTCCAGCGATAGCCTTGGCCGGCGACCAGTTCAAAATCGGTCCGATTGACGTCGTAGCTGGATTTGTCCGAGCCCAGGACCAGCTCGGGGAGGTTCTTGCTGGATCGCGTCACCTTCGGGGCATCATCGTCGTCGGCACTGGCCGCGAGCGGGGCAACCGGCAGTCCGACAAGAACGGCGAAGGCAATCACGCGACTGGTCTTCATGGAACGAACCTCCTGGCTTGCTTGGGATATCGCTAGTTGGGCGATATGGCCACGCCCCATGGCTGCTGGCCGACGGTGAGCGACTGGACCGGTTCATCGGTCGCGGTGTCGATGAAGGTGATGTCGTTCGAGTTGCCGTTCGTGGTGATCAGCGTCTTCTGGTCGGGGGTGAAGGCGAGATGCCAGACGCGCTGGCCGACGAGGATGTATTTTTCCACTTCGTAGGTTTCGGTGTCGATCACCGCGACATGGTTTGCCGGGCCGAGCGCGACATAGGCCTTCTTGCCGTCGGCGGTTATGGCGATGCCGACGGGTTGGATGGTCTCGGCCCGCAATCCATTGATCGCGAACTGGATTTTCTTCACCACCTGGCGCTTGGCGTTGTCGATGACGCTTACCGTGCCGCCGACCTCGGCGCTGACCCAGACCTGGGAGCCGTCGGGCTTGAATTCGGCGAAGCGCGGGCGCGTGTCGACCAGGACGTTGTCGGTCACCTCATGGCTTTGAGTGTCGATGAAATGGGCCATGCTGGTGGTTTCGGAGGTGTTGACCATGGTCTTGCCGTCGGGGCTGACGCCCATGCCTTCTGGCTCGACGCCGACCGGGATCTCCGAGAGCACCGCCTTGCTCGCGACATCGACGACGGTCACCAGATTGTCGTCCTCGTTGGCGATATAAAGCGTCTTGCCGTCGGGCGAGAGCACGAACAATTCAGGATCGGGCCCGGAGGGCAGATCGCCCACGATTTGAAGGCTCGAGGTATCGATGATCTGGACCGTGTCGTCGTCGCTGGCGCACAGATAGACGAACTTGCCGTCGGGCGAAATCGCAATGCCGCGCGGCCTTTGACCGACATCGACGGTCTTGACCACCTTCATCGTCGCCGTGTCGACGACGGTCATGGTGTTGTCCTTCTCGTTGGAGACATAGGCCGTATAGGCCGATGCCGGACCCGCCATGAGGCCGGTCGCGAGAAAGGCGAGTGCACAAGCTCGTCCTTGCACCGATTTTCCTCCCGATTGCTTTCTACTTAAGGGCGCATTTCGTCTCCGGCTGGTCGACGCCGAGCGTGTCGAGCTCGGAAACCTGATGGAGATAGCCCTCCTGCGGCGAGGTCGAGACGACCGACTTGGCGTCGCTGAGCAGGATCGGCTGGCGCAGCTGAAGGTTCCATTTGCGGAAAGTCAGCTTCTGGCCCTTGAAGGCGGCGACCGAGAAATCGTCCGAGCGGATATAGTCGTCGATCTTTTTCGGATCGTCGCCATTGGTGCGCGTGGTGGCTTCGCCGACGGCCCGCACGGCCGTCCAGGCCGACATGTCCTTGGACAACATTCGCCGGCCCGTCGTCCTCAGGAACCGGCTTTGCATCTGGATGCCGCCCCACTGCTCGCTCGCGGGATGCCATGACGACGCGACAAGCCCGGCCGTGCCCGCGACCGGCCGCGGCGTCCAGGTGCGGTAGGGCACATAGGTTCCGAATACCTCGCTCTCATCGGCGACCAGCACCACGTCGTGCTCCGGCAGGTCCTGCGTGAACACGGAAATCTGCTGCTGGATCTGCGTGGCGCCGGTGTCGGTGCGCCTTGCCGTGCCGGAGTCCTTGAACTCTTTCTCCGCCACGATCTGGCCACCGAAACGGGCAGCCGCGCGGCGCAACGCATCGGCGTAGAGATGGTCCTGCTCATGCGAGCCGTAGAGCAGCACCCAGTTCGGCCATTTCTTCACCATGAGATATTGCGCCAGCGCGTCGGCCAGCATGCTGCGCGTCGGTGCGATGTGGAAGACGTTTATGCGGCAGTCCTCCTCGCGCAGGCTGTCGTCGGTGGCGCCGATGTTGAAGATCAGGACGCCCTTGTCGCGCGCGATGTCGGCGATGGACAGCAGCTGCCTGGCCGAGAGGTCCGCGACCACGTAGCGGTCGCCCTTGGCGATCAGGTCGTCGAAAGCCTGAACCACATCGGCGTCCGGCTTTATTTCGGTGATGTCGAGGCTGAATTTCTGGCCGAGGAACGCTCCTGTCGTATTGTTGTCACCGATCGCCACCTTGGCGCCGGCAACACCCTCGTCCCTTGGCGGCAGGTCGAGCAGGGAAAGCGTCAGCTGCGGCGCGTATGCCCGCAAATAGCCTATCTTGATTTCGGTGATCTTCTTTTCAGGCTTGGCCGTTGCGGCCGGTTGCTTGCTCGCTTCCTGAGCCGCCGCACCGGAAATGGTGGCGGCCAGGAAAAGAAAGCACAAAAAGGTCGTGAGAGTGCTCGGCACCGCGCTCGTCATCGATAACATTACCCACTCTCGTGCCGGGTCCAATCCTATCGGACCAGCGCCAAGCCAAGGTGCCCGCCGAAAACTTAGCGGACGTGTTGGATTTATCAAACCTTGTAAGCTGACCTGCCACTTCTGCTTTAGTCCTATTCGCCGCCGCCGGCGATCAAGTCGATCACGGCATACCGAACTGCGCGGAAAGTTCCGGGTTGATCCTCGAGATCAAGCGACACGTCTATCGGGTGGCCACCTTGAAACAGGTGAAGGGTGGGGGGACCTTGGTAGAATAGACTTATGAGTTAGACCGTTCGATTATTGCGACCTCACTACGGCTTGGAAACGGTATTTTTTGTTGTCCGGCGGGCGTCACGTCCGCCGGAACGTGAAGTTTTTCGACTGCCCTGGGAGGAGTGCCTCATGAAGACGCGAGCCGCCGTTGCCGTTGCCGCCGGAAAGCCGCTTGAGATCATGGAG